>CAZTUB010000009.1:269628-281567 GCA_964615905.1 uncultured Clostridia bacterium | reverse complement strand
TGAACTCTTCGGGCTGCGCCCTCAAAGCAATACCCGCGTAGTGTTCCTGCTCGAACTGCGCGGCTCGCTCTCGATTCACCGCAAGCCTCTCTCTGAGCATACGAACGTAGGCCGCAAACTCCATCCTCTCTGTCGATGTAGCGTCTAAACTCGCGTCGTGAGACCGGCTCTGCACTACGTTTGTGTTCTCACCCGGCGCGCCGCGCGTGACAATCTCCTGGCCGGTCAGCTCATCCCTTGTGATCTCGAACTTGCCGAGAAACATCTGGTGGACGCGAAGGCTGCCGTCCGCCCAGGTGTCCAGGTAGAGCAGCACTTTCTCGTTAGTCTTGAAGCGAGGATTGCCGAAGATTACCATGGCCTTATCACCGACCTCGCCGCCCAGCTCTTTTAATACGATGCGGCGCTCGGTGATCTCGCCCTTTATCACCTCCTGCACCTTAACTGTGATGTATGTATAAATTCGGTCCTGGCTCTGATCGTAGCTTGAGCCAACGGAAAGTACTCGCCCCGTGACGATGGCTCGCGCGCCGACGATCATGTCGTCGTCTGCCGGGATAATAAATGTGCTGGCAGATGCGGGGTTGGACAGCCCCAACAGGCAGATAAATAAGAAGACTGGTTTTAACCACGTCTGATGTAGAACGCGTTTCATATATCCTCCTCTACAGATGGGCTGAGGCAGCTCATCATTTTCTCCAACCGATCTAAGCCGGATTCCTGCAAGAGCACTTCGACGCGTTCCCACACGCGGGCAGCCCTGGTTCGTCTATTTATGGGGCGGCCGGCGTCGCTTCTCGTACTGTACAGCCATTGCTTGACCGCAAATGCTCGATTCATGGGGCTAGGGGCAAGCCTGCGAACTCAAGCCAGGAGCGTTATCACAAATCTTGCCGTCTTCGAGTAGTGGGCTCGAAACAGCGGGGCTCTAATAAACTTTGGACCTGGCTATTTTTTGTGATACTCAAGGGGCTCTAATAGCTTCGGTAGGCGAATTCAAACATACGAAAAAACCTTTGTCAATCGTAAATTCAGGCCGCGCAGGGCGAGCCCGCCCGTGGCCGCGCAACCGCCAAACGATTCCCTTCGCGGGCGCGGAAAATTCTCGGTTTGCGCTACCGAACCGGGTTAAAAAAGGAGAAACCGCGCGGCGAACATAATTAGAACCCGCACGAGGTTTTTGCCCACAGTCGCGCGGGGTAAAGCAAGGCCTTACCCCTGCGCGGGGGTTGAAAAAGCGGCCGGACCTGTCGGGCGGCGTATGATGCGGTCCGGCGCAACGATTGACTTTTGCACGACGAGCCGTTTAGTATGACCTCGCTTTTTGCCTGCCTGGGCTCGATCCGGGCAATCTAGGTGAAAGCGTAAGGTCCGGATGAATCTCTCAGTAGTCATCCCCGTTTATAACGAGCGGGCGACCATAGCCGAATTGATAGGCCGTGTTCAACAGGTCGCCGTCTCTAAAGAGATCATCGTCGTCGACGACGGCTCGACAGACGGCACGCGCCAGGTCCTTGCCGACCTTGAAAAGCAGCACGACAACCTGCGCGTCTTTCTTCAACCGACAAACCGGGGCAAAGGCGCGGCGCTTCGGCGTGGGTTCGAGCAGGCCGCAGGCGATTTCGTCCTCGTACAGGATGCCGACCTTGAGTACGACCCGGCAGATTACCCCGTACTTCTCAAGCCGCTTTTAGAAGGCAAGGCCGACGTGGTTTACGGCTCGCGGTTTCTGACTACGAAAGAGCACCGCGTCCTTTTTTTCTGGCACTCGGTCGGCAACCGGCTGCTCACGCTCATATCGAATATGTTCACAAACCTCAACCTTACCGACATGGAGACGGGCTATAAGGTCTTCAGGCGAGAGGTGATTCAAGCAATCGACCTTGAACAGGAGCGGTTCGGGTTTGAGCCGGAGGTGACGGTCAAGATCGCTCGCATGAAGCTCAGGATTTACGAGGTCGGCATCTCTTACTACGGGCGAACCTACGAGGAGGGCAAGAAGATCGGCTGGCGAGACGGCGTGCAGGCGCTGTGGTGCATACTGAAATACTCGATCAAGAGCCGCAAGGTCTCCGCTCGCGCAATCGATAAAGCCCTGCCGCAACCGGCATCGGCTCCGTCCAGCCAGCCCGGCGAGCGCGGGAGACACGTATAAGCTTGCAGGAGATTCACTGATTTGGAAGCCCCTACGCTTGCGGCCTCGCGCGATAAAATATCGTCTTCATCAATCATGTGGATAGCGGCAGCCCTGGTTATCGCAGCCGCCGCCTACCGCTACTTTCAGGCCCCTTCGTTCTGGCTCGACGAAGCTTTTATAGCCGTCTCGCTCAGGTACCCGTCAGCCTCAAACATCTTTGCGCAGCTTGAGTACGGGCAGTATTTCCCGCGACTATACCTCGGTCTGATCGCGGCGTTTAGAACGCTGCTCGGTTATGAGATATGGGTGTTGCGATTGTTTCCTTTCGCGAGCTTTGTGGCGGCCACCTGCCTGTGGGCACGGCTCCTGGTCAAGCAATCGCGGGGAGTGCTGCCGGTAGCGCTTTTAACAGGCTCTCTGCTGGTCGGGGCGAGCTTCTGGCTGGAGCAGGCGATTCAGCTAAAGCAGTACACGTTCGAAGTCCTGCTGGCGCTCGTCCCTTTTTTAGTGAGCGACCGGTTTTTTGAAGAGTCTTTCGGCGAAGGCAAGCGCAAAGCCGGGCTCGCGCTGCTTGCGCTGCCCTGCGCTCTCTCTTACACATACCCTGTCGCATACGGCGCGCGCGTCCTGGGGTGGTACTTCTATCGCGGGAAGCGGCGCGGGTGGGGGCTAAGCGTCGCGGCGCTCGCGGTCGCAACCCTGGCGACGGTTGCGGCCCTTGCCGTCATCGTCTTGACCGACCACCAGTTCAACCTGAGAGACAGAACCGCGTACCTCAATTACTGGCACGATTGCATACTGGTTTCGCAGTTCAAAGAGAGCTTTGCGGGGACGCTCAAGCTGCTGGCGAAATTCTTCTGGGGGTGGCACGGTAAGCAGTCGCTTGTGACCGCAGGCATGGTCCCGCTCCACATTCTCGGCGTCTATCGAGTGATAAAGTTGTGGAAGAACGCGAGCAAGGTCGAGGACTCGACGGTAGAGAACTCGACGGTTGAGAACCGGTCCGGGTCCGAGGCCGCGTGGGGGTCGCGGTCATTAGCCTCGCTCGTATTGCTCGCGAGCATGCTCGCGGCGAGCGTGATCGCAAGCTACCCGATCTGCGCGGGGCGCTTCGTGCTTTTCGCTCAAATTCACACGCAGATTATTGCGGCTGAAGGGGCCTTGTTGATCCTGACCCGGTGGAAGCATGTTCGGTGGGGCCGCATCGCTCTCTATCTATTTATTGGCGTGGTAATCTTCTATTCCGGTCGCCAGTACAAGAGATTTGTGGCCTCGGACGCGGCAGAAAACCTCCGGCCCGCCCTCGTTCATATGAAAGCAGACCTCGCCAGTAAAGTCTGGGTGCATACGTGCTCGGTCGCGCAGGCCCGCAGCCTTCCCGAACCGTTCCCGGTTCAGGAAGTGCTGCTCGCCTCCGATCTCGACGAGTTTAAGCGCGGAGAAAAGGTATGGATTTTGTGGAGCCATCTGGGCGCGGAATTCTGTGTCAACAGCCTGAGTGAAGCCCGCAGCCGCGCCGTAAGCTGGCAGGTCGTCTACGAAGGGCACGACGCGGGGCTCGCGCTTGCCGAGTTTTGACATTGTGCCCGGCCGACGGCCTGAGCAACGTGCGGTTGCCGTGTTAGAATCTATCCTGTTGTTATGAAATTTATAAAACGGTCATTATCCGCGCTCATATCCATCACCCTTATCCTGACGACTGGCGGCGCGAGCCTCGCACAGACCGGGCGTCGCGCGCCGTTTCTTGGGGCCGATATGGTCTGGGCCGACGGGCCTCACCAGTTGATCTACGGGTGGCAGGAGCGCCCGCTCGGCATTCTCATGACTCAGGCTTTCAAGGACGCGGGGCTTCGCAGTCTCAGGCTCAACTTCGGCGGGCTCTACAGCCCGCTTGGGCCGGAAGCGACCGCCCGCGTCAAAGCAGAGAATAAATGGAAAAACGAGTTTCCGTGGTTTCCGATAGACATCTTTGTCGACTATATCGCCGAGCACGATTTCACCACAGTGGTCGGAATCAACGTCGAGGAAGGGCCGGACGTGGCCTCGGACGTGATAAACAAGTTCTTAGCTCGCGGCTTGAATTCGAAGCTGGTCGCGGTCGAGCTTTCAAACGAGCCCTGGCTCAACCACAGGCCGTGGCTCCCGGAAGAGTATGCCGCTCGCGCCGCCGACGTTATAGAGCGGCTCACGCCGACGGGCGTGAAATTCGGCCTGCCGCTCACCGTGGGCAAAGAGCGCAACACCCCCACAAAGCTCTCCGATAACGAATGGAACACTCGCATGATGCGCGCGCTCAGTTCTCGCGTAGATTTGCGGAACCGTTCGGACATCTACGGCGTGATACATCTTTATGCGCGTGGCGTTCAGGCGAAGACGATAAAGCAGTTCAACGCGCTTGTGAAACCTTTCGCGCCGAACATGCGTTACCTCGTCACCGAGTTCAATATCAGGCTGAGCCTGAAAGGGAACCCGCACCTGACGAACGAGTATGCTATGGAGTTTGCGCGCAAGTTAGCAGAGTTGATGGCCCAGCCCGAAATCGACGCTCTGTACGTGCACGCCATCCCGTACCATTCGGTCATGTACTGGGCCAGCGGCAAGCGAGTGGCGACGATTTCGGGCCATTACGATCCGAAGCTTCCGCGCGAGGCGTACACGCGCGGCTGGCACATAACGCCCACGGGCGAGGTTTATAAGCTCTATTCCGACCTGGCCTGGAACGGCGAGATCGTCGCGTATCAGGGCGGCAAGCAGAGCTACTGGGCGGTCAAAGCAGACGACGGGCGGCTGGTCGTCACACTGTTGAACGATAGCGGCTCTGCCGCCAAAAAGCGCGTAACGGTCGGCGGCCGCGATATGAACCTTACTGCTCCGCCGCGCAGCATAGTCTGTTTTGACGAGAGCGGAAAAGTTATCGAGCAACTAACTTTGGGAAAGTGACAAATGACAAGTGACGAGTGACAAGACAGAAAGAAGCGCATCTGGTCTTTATCTTGTCACTTGTCACTTGTCACTGTTTACCCTCATTATTAAATTTGGATGGCCACATTGACGGCAGCAGGATTTATCGACCGGCGCAGCGCGGCGTGGGCCATCTGGCTCTGCTTTTTTGCTTCGGGGATGAGCGGCCTTGTATACCAGGTTGTCTGGGTCCGCGAGCTTGTGCTCGTCTTCGGCGCGACGACCTTTGCCGTCAGCACCGTGCTGACGGCCTTCATGGGCGGGCTCGCGCTCGGCAGCTACTACTTCGGCCGCCGCTCGCTCAGGATACGCCGCCCGCTACGACTTTACGGATTTATCGAGATAGGCATAGGGCTGTACGGCCTGGCGGTCCCTTTCATCTTCGCCCTGCTCCCTTCAATCTACCAGCCGTTCTGGCAGCGGTTCCACCTCTCGTTCTTTTCGATCAGCATTGTTAGGTTCTTTTTCGCCGCGCTGGTCTTGATCTTGCCTACGGCGCTTATGGGCGCGACCCTGCCCGTGCTTGCAAATTACTACGCGCGCGAGCGCGAGCGCATAGGCTTGCGCGTAGGCTCGCTCTACTCGCTCAACACGTTCGGCGCGGTCCTCGGCGCGGCGGCGACGGGCTTTGTCCTGATCCCGACGCTTGGGATGCGCGCGGCAACGATCACTGCCGCCGCTATAAACATACTGCTTGGATTTGTGGCGCTGTCGGTTTCTCGCGTCGAAGAGGCGGGCAATCCGGCCGCCGAAACCGATGGCGAAACGCGCGCGCAGGATGAGCCAAAGACCCCGGAGCAAGCGGTCCCGCTCGACCGGCGCAAGGTTGTAATAGCGCTGGTCGCGTTTGCTTTGAGCGGCTTCATCGCCCTTTCGTATGAAGTGATATGGAGCCGCGTGCTGGCGCTGATCATCGGCTCGTCCGTATACGCCTTCTCTATCATGCTGACGACGTTTTTGATAGGGCTCGCGGTCGGCGCATCGGTCGCGTCACGTTTCGTCGACAGGATAACGCGGCCCGTGTTCACATTCGCATTGCTCGAAGTCGGCGTGGGGATTTCGTCTTTTGCCGGGGCGTACCTGTTCAACGACCTGCCTTATATCTTCGTGCAGTTCTACCGCTGGATAGACCCGACAGCTTTTTCGGTGCTCTTGCTTGTGCGATTTCTCGTCGCGGCGCTTGTGATAATCGTGCCGACTCTCCTTTTGGGCGCGCTCTTTCCGCTCGTGGTCAAGATAGTCGCAAGCGGCCCGCGCAATCGAACGACGGGCCAGACGGTCGGCGACGCTTACGCCGCCAATACGCTCGGCTCGATCATAGGCTCTTTCGCCAGCGGGTTTATTCTGATCCCGTGGCTCGGCCTTCTTGGGAGTTTGAGGGTCTGCATCGCGCTCAACTTTGTCGTCTCAGCCGCGCTCTTCTTTCTCGCCCGGAGCGAACCCGCGAAGAGTCGCGCCGAAGCGAAACCCAAAAAGCGCGCGAGTAAAAATAGCTCAAGCAAAGCCATCTCGATCAAAGGCGATTCAAACAAAGGTGCTTCAAGCAAAGGCCGGGCGGCTTTCGCTCTGCCCGCCCGCTCGCGACTGGTTGCCGCAGCAGTCTCGGCTGCTCTTATCGTTGTCGTCGTCTTGTTCGAGCCGCCGTGGGATTCGGATGTGATGTCGAGCGCGGTCTATCGCTACGCGCCGTCGCTTGCCAAGATGAACCGGCAGGAGTTTGACCAGTACCTCAAGCGGGGGCAGGGCGAGACAGTCTTTTATAAGGAAGGCATCACGGCCACGGTGGTCGTGCAGCAGGTAGGCGCGAACCGCGTGCTGAAGGCCAACGGCAAGCCCGAAGCGTCGACGACCGGCGATATGCCGACACAGATATTGATAGGGACGCTTCCGCTATTTGTCCGCGAGCAGACCGACGACGTTCTTGTTATCGGCCTGGGCAGCGGGATAACTTTAGGGTCTATCGAGCAGTTTCCCGTAAAGCGCGTCACCTGCGTAGAGCTTGAGCCCGCGATTGTCGAGGCTTCGCACTACTTCAACGAGTTCAACAACCGCCCGCTCGACGACCCGCGCCTGCGGCTGATCTCAAACGACGGGCGGAATTTTATCTTCACCACCGACGAGAAGTTCGACGTGATAGTTTCGGAGCCGTCGAACCCGTGGCTGACGGGGGTGGCGAACCTCTTCACGCTCGAATATTTCAAGCGCGGCGCGGACCGCTTGAAAGACGACGGCGTCTTTAGCCAGTGGCTTCAGATATACGAGATGTCGCCCGATGATTTGAAGACGCTCGTCGCCACGTTCCGCGCGGCGTTCCCTTACGTCTACGTTTTTCGAGGCGCGGAAGGCGACTTGATGCTGCTTGGCAGCAAGAGCGAGCGCCGGCTGGACCTTGCCGCCATGAGCGCGCACTTCAACGACCCGAAGATCGGCGCGGACCACAAGCGGATAAACACAACGCTGCCTTCCGACCTCATATCGCGGCTTTATCTGGGGCCGGAAGAGGTCAACAGGTTTGCGAGCAATGCGCCTCTGAACACCGACGACAACGCGCTGATCGAGTTCAACGCGCCGCGCCGCGTCGGCCTCGATGAGGAGACCGTGCAGCGCAACGTCGCGGCGTTGCTCGACGAAGCGGCCGCGCCTTCGCGCTACATAAAAGGCGGGGGCGACGAGGCGGGGTTCCTGCTCGAATCGGCGCTCGGAGCGATCAAGCGCAACGACACGGCGCGGGCCGAGCAGCTGGTCAACTACTCGCTTGAGCTTTCACAGACGGCGCGCGCCCGCAGCGTGCTCGGCGAGCTTCGGTTTGCACGTAATGACGAGACTGGCGCAATTGAGGCGTGGCAGCAGGCGCTCGCGATCAACCCGGCGCATTACTACACCCTGATAAACCTGGGCAAGCTATACCTGACAAAGCAGGACCTGGCGCGGGCGTCGAGTTATCTCGACAAGGCGATAGCGGCAGAGCCGGACAGCGCGCGAGGCCATCACCTGCGCGGGCTGGCATACCAGGCCGGGGGCGATGCCGCCCGCGCCGCCGTCGAATACCGCAAGACGCTTCCCGACGGGCCCTACACGCGAAGCATCCCGACCTTCTATCTCAACTTCGGGACGTCGCTTGTCGCGCTCGGCCTTTTTGAAGAAGCCGTTCAGATGCTCGAAGAGTACACGCGGCTTGCGCCCGCCGACCCGGAAGGCCACTATCAGCTCGGCGCGGTCTACGAGAGGTTGTCTTCGCGCACGCTCGACGACATTTTGACACGGCGGGCCGTCGCGGAACTGAAACGCGCCCTGGTCGCGCAGCCCGAACACGCCCTGGCCCATTATCACCTGAGCCGCGCATACCGAAGGCTTGAGATGTACGACGAAGCGGACATCGAGTTCACCCTGTATGAGCGGTTCAAAGGGAGCGATCTCAGTACCGCCCCCGGCCCGAACATGCCTTTCCCTTAAAATTTCGTTTGAGTTTCCCCAATTTTGGATTAAAGTAATCAGGCTGCAACTTTTCCACCAACTGGGCGTTCTTCCAGATAGCGCCGGTCGGCGAATGAGGCGGCGCTTCCGATCATCAATAAAAATGGCTGATCCTGAGCAAAGTGGACCGACTGAAAGGAAGCCACTGATGCAAGCTTTTAAGAAGATCACATTGACGGTCGCCCTTGTCGCCCTGCTGGGAAATGTGCCCGCCGCCTACGCCCGCCCGGACTGGGCAAGGTTTGAACAGACCCTGCTTGAAGGCCACAAAGTCGTAAACGTGCTCGACGACTTTTTCCTGTTCTGGGAACAGGCTAAAGGCAAGAGCCCGCGACGGCAGCGGAGGCTGTGGCAGCGGATGGTCGAGAGCAAGCATCAGGACTATTTCGACCGGGCCGTATATCGCGACGCCAGCGAAGAGGAGCGTCGATTCCTGCTCGATATGTTTCTGGCGCGCGTGCCGGACCAGATCGACCAGCTTCGCGACCTGAACCTGCGGATCAAAGACATAGTCGTCGAGACGCTGGCCCATTTCAAGCTCCGCTTTCAAGATTACAGGCAGCGCACAGACATTTACATAGGCTTGAGCCTGTACAGGTTTGACGGCTCCGTGCGGCCGGTCGCCAACGCGGAGGGCCTGCCCGACACGCTTTGTCTCGGAGCCGAGATGCTTGCCGCTTATCCGGTTGAGCAGCTTCAAGTCGCCGTCGCGCACGAATTTTTCCACCTCTATCATTTCGGGTATCTCTTCGCGGACCCTGACCGGTCAGAGCTTCGCACGCCGCACCTGCCTTTGATCGTAGAGGGTATGGCCGTCGCGGGCTCCGAGGCGCTTTTCCCTTACCGTCCGCAGACGCTTTACCTGCACTTTTCCGACGAGGAGCTGGCCCGTCAGCAGCAAGAGCTTGTTGGGAACTGCCAGCAGTTCCTTGAGCTAATCAGGGACGACGCGCCGCCGGAAAGGTACGAGCAGTGGTTTACAAACGCTTCGCTCGAAGAGTTGCCGCCGCGCGGCGGTTATCTGCTCGGCTACGAGGTGACAAAGCGGCTGCTTGCGGGGCTCAGCCTTGAAGAGATGGTGCGAATGACGCCCGCCCAGTTGCGCGAGCACGTAGAAGAGCAACTCTACGTCATGTCTGCCGACAATATATTCCTTCTCTCGGAACTCAGTATTGAGGACTGACACTCTCTGCGTGAACCGTGAACCGTAAACCGTGACAAGAGAGAGCAGGCGAGACTATCGGTCCCTCTGACTTGTCACGGTTTACGGTTCACGGTTTACGATCTCTGATCATTCGTTTGACCTCGCCGTTGCGTGCTTATACAATCCGCCAGTCATGATCATGAAGGAGGGTTGAAGAGTGGACGAGCTACTGACTAAAGAGAACATCCGTTATCGTGATCTCGCGCGCGGGATTGCCGAGCAGTACGTCAAGCCCGTGGCGGCGGAGCTTGACCGCACGGGCGAGTACCCGTGGAGCGTCATCGAGGCTCTTAAGAAAGAAGGGCTGATGGGGGTCTGGATCCCCAAGGATTACGGCGGGTCGGGCGCGGGGCTTTTGAACCTCTGCCTGGTGGTCGAAGAGATCTCGCGCATCTGCGGCGGTATCGGATGCACATACGTGGTCAACGCGTTAGGGTCGCTCCCCATAGTGATGGGTGGGACCGAGGAGCAGAAGAAGAAGTACCTGCCCGATATAGCTCAGGGGAACAAGCTGATCTCTTTCGCGCTTTCGGAAAAAGACGCCGGGTCGGACGCGGGCAGCCTTTCTACGCGCGCCGTCCGCAACGGGGATGATTACAGCATAACGGGCGACAAGAAGTGGACCACCAACGGCGCGGCCGCGAGCGTCTTTACCGTCTTTGCTACCGTGAACCCGGAGCGCGGCACGCGCGGCGTGACAGGGTTTATAGTCGAGCGCGGCGCGGAAGGGTTTGAGGTAGGCAAGCGCGAAGACCTTATGGGGATACGCTGCGTGCCCGTCAACGAAACGCACTTCAAAGATTGTCGCGTAGGGCCTGACAGCTTACTCGGCGGCGCAGAAGGGCGCGGCTTCAAACACGCCATGATGACGCTCGACGTGGCCCGTCCGTTTGTTGCGGCTCAGGGGTTGGGGATAGCGCAGGGCGCGCTCGATCTCGCCCTTGAGTACACAAAACAGCGACAGCAGTTCGGCCAGTCGATAGCCTCGTTTCAGGGCATACAGTTTATGCTCGCAGACCTCGCCACTCAGGTCGAAGCCGCGCGCCACCTTGTCTACGCCGCCGCGCGTGCGGTCGATGCGGGCGTCAAAGACGTGTCGAAGATTTCGGCGATGTCAAAAGTCTTTGCCACAGACACCGCGATGCGAGTGGCGACCGATGCCGTCCAGCTTTTCGGCGGGTACGGCTACAGCCGCGAATACCCGATTGAGAAGTTCATGCGCGACGCCAAGATCACGCAGATTTACGAAGGCACAAACCAGATACAGCGAATGGTGATAGGGCGCGCGCTGATACGCGAAGGCGCATCGGCTTGAGCCTTTAGCCAGTCGAAGCACAGGGCACACCGCTCGGCTGTGCCCTGAAGAATCACCGCGCGAACACGAGGCCGGAGGGTTTGAAAGCGCCCGCCCGCAATCCGAGGCTGGAATTATGAAGATAAAACTGAGCAGCATTCTGGTAGACGACCAGGACAAGGCGCTTAATTTTTATACAGAGGTTCTTGGTTTTGTGAAAAAGACAGAGGTGCCGGTTGGTGAAGACAGGTGGCTGACGGTCGTCTCGCCCGAAGGCGGGGACGATATTGAACTGGTTCTTGAGCCAAACCGCTTCCCGGCTGCACGGACCTACCAGGAAGCTCTTTTTAAGGCCGGGATACCTTTAACAGCGCTTGCCGTTGACGATATTCAGGCCGAGTATGAAAGGCTGAAAAAGCTGGGCGTGGTCTTTAGCCAGGAGCCGATAGAAGCCGGTCCGGTCACCATCGCCGTCTTTGACGACACTTGCGGAAACCTCATACAAATCTACCAGGTCTGACCAGTGAGCCTGGCAGCCTTAACCGGATAAGGATAAAAGATCGATGATCTCAGCGCGAGAAGCGCTCGAACGCTTGCGAGACGGAAACAGCCGCTTCGTGTCGGACGCTCCGAACCGCGACACGCTAATGAGCCGTACGCGCCGCAACGAGCTGGCGGCAGGCCAGGAGCCGTTCGCCGTCATTTTAGGCTGTTCCGACTCCAGGGTGCCTGTAGAGATAGTCTTCGACCAGGGCCTGGGCGATCTGTTTGTCATACGCGTTGCCGGTAATATCGTCGCTCCTTCTCAAGTCGGCAGCGTCGAGTTCGCCGCCGAGCGGTTCAGCACGCGGCTCGTGGTAGTCCTGGGC
>CAZTUB010000009.1:0-269618 GCA_964615905.1 uncultured Clostridia bacterium | reverse complement strand
TCACGGTGCGGGGCCATCCAGGCGACGCTTGAAGAGCTTCAGCGGCCTACCACGAGCCAGTCGCCAAACCTCCATTCAATCGTGGACCGTGTTCGCCCATCGGTGGAAGGTTTGCTAGCGACAGAGTTCCGTCACGACCCCGACGCCCTGGTCCGGCACGCCGTCCGCGCAAACATCCGCGCCTCCGCAAGCCATCTTCGACACGGCTCGCAGCTGATCGAGCAGATGATACAGAGAGAGGGGCTGGTAGTTGTGGGCGCGGAATACTCGCTTGAGACAGGGCTCGTCGATTTCTTTGACGGCGTGCCTGACGGTTATCAATAGCGGAGGAAACAATGATTGCGCAAAGCCCACTGGAAGCCGTAGAGTTGCTCGATCAGGCGTTTAATAGCGGCGATATTGATGCAATCCTGGGTTTCTACGAAGACGGGGCAACAGTCGTACTTGAGCCGGGGAGACTCGCGAGAGGGAAGACCGAGTTGCGAGAAGCATTTGAATGGATACTCGCCAACATCAGGGGAACCGCTAAGCAAGAGAAAACCCATGTCATAGAGACGGGTGACATAGCGTTGTTTACATCGAAGTGGAGATATTCCGGCACGACTGCGGACGGAGCGGAGATAAAAAGAGAGTCCTACGCATCGGTGATCTTACGCAAGCAGACCGACGGCGGGTGGCGCATCGTTGTTGACAACTCGTGGGGACCAGCAGTGCTGGACTCGCAATAGTAAATGCGCGCGGCGTTGAATCCCGGACATCACGCCGCGCGCAGTCGCCTTTGATAATCGTGTTCGATCATGCCGGGGGAGTAGACCCGGCTTCGGTTGGGCGCGCTGCCCGATTCCGCTCGCTCTTACGAGTGCCGCCCGCCATCTCGTATTCGTTGCTGTCCTTGCCAAACTTCGCGGCCACGCCCCCGCCCGGATTTTTGTTCTTACAAGCCCGGCGTTTGCTCCTACAGACCGCCCCGTTTTATCATTCGCCGACTTTTATAAAAGCGAGCAGGTCGTCTACAGTCCCGTTGAAGTAGTCGAGGTCGGCGCTGCCCGCGACGCCGGTCGCCTTGCCGTATTGCGAGTATTGCCAGAAGGTCCAGGTCTTCCAGCCCGTCGGTATCTTGGGCTGTGACACGCCGTATTCGGCAAGCCATAGGGGATAGCTTCCAAGCTCTCCTGCAAAGTATTCGTTGGCGAAGGCGGGGCTTGCGTAGACGATAGGTGTGCGTCCGACCTTGGTTGCAACCACGTCGAGCCATGTCTTTACGCCGTTTAATATCTCGGCTTGATTTGTGACGTGATCGAGCCCGCCTTGCTCCACGTCGAGCACGGGCGGCAGGTCGTCGGGGCCGATCTGAACTTTGCTCAAAAAATGGTTCGCCTGCGCCGTAGCATCTTCGGAAGCGTGGAAGAAGTGGTACGTGCCGCGTATTATCCCCGCCGCTTGCATCCCCGCCCAGTTAGTTTGAAACATGGCGTCGTTTGTATTTAGACCTTCTGTCGCTTTGGCGAACCCGAAACTGATGCCGCCCTGTTTCACCTCGTTCCAGTTGATTGTTCCCTGAAAATGCGAAACGTCGATCCCTCGCGCGTTCGCCCCTTTCGCTCCTTCTGAAGACATGGCTTTTCCTCCGTGATTTTCTTCACGCGTCTTATATGATTCTGATTACTCGATGTCAAGCGACATAAAGCAAAAGGGAGGCAATAAGCCTCCCCTTCAATCACGCCGGACGGGCCGCCACTTTCTACTGGCCCAGCTTTATGACGACGCCCGTCTGTAGTCGAAGGTTATGCGTCCACCCGTCGAAGAAGCTGCGAATCGGCAGGTAGTCGGCCTGAACCGCGCGGATGGCTATGTTGTCGCTCACGTTGACATCGACGCCACCGCCTACGGCCAGCGCGAGTTTTGTGGCCGACGTGTTTTCAATCCTTATTCTCGCCCCGCCTACGAGGACGTGCGCAAACCCCGTAGCCGCGCCTGATCGACCGGAATAACGAGGCCCGAACATAAAGGTCGTTACATTATGGTCGAGGTCAGTGGCGATAAACTGCGTCTCTCCGTAAAGACCGCTGAACTCCGCTACGAAACCCCATTTCTCGCTTACGTTGCCCGCAAAGCTTACGCCCCACCCGTGCATGTTCTCTCGATCAAACCCGGTGTCCGAACTCATGTAGGCATACCCGCCAAAGATTTCCGAGCTTGGGTAGTCGCTTTGAGCTTTAGCCGGAGCCGCTGCCAAAAACAGCGCCGCTAAAAACATAAACACCTTTCGCATATCTTCATCTCCTTAGGAGTTGTTTCGGTCCCATCTGCATCTTTAATGACTGACCGCCAGTATACAATCTATTAACGCCGGCCGCACACGTCGGAATGCAAAAAGAAGTGACAAGTGACGAGTGACAAGTGACAAGAGAGGAGAAGCCATAAACTGTCCCGTCTCCTTCTTGTCACTTGTCACTGTTTACTTGTCACTTCCCAAAGTTACCAGCGGAGGACGCCGCCTATCTGGAAGCGGAGGTTATGGAACCACTCTTTGTCCCCGAAAGGACCTTCGGCGCGGACAGGTATGTAGTCGAGCTGTATCAGGCGTATGGCGAACTTGTCTGTCGCTTTGATGTCGATGCCGCCGCCTACGCCTAATGCGAGGTCGGTTTCGGAGTCGAAATCTTCAGTCTTTGTTCTTACGCCGCCGATCAGGATGTGGCCAAAGGCGTCGACCCTGTCTCCGCGAGCCGTAAATCGCGGCCCGAACAAGAACGTGAACGCGCTCCTGTCAATCTCGTCAGCGAAGAAAGGGACATCAAGCTCTTTTTTGTGATAGCTGAAATCGGCTACCAGGCCGACGCTTCTTGAAAAATTGCCCGCGAGGCTGAAACCAGCGCCGTGAAAACCCTCGCGCTGGTCAAAGAAATCGTCTCCGTCATCATCAAACGGGTCGTCAAGACTTACGTCTGCGCTGAAGTACGAGTAGCCGCCGAAAACTTCTACCGTCGGATAGCTGTCTTGCGCTCGTGCCGGGATTGATACCAACAGGATGAACGCAGAAATTATCATGAATTTACGCATATCGGTTATCTCCTTTAATCTTGAGCTTGCGCCAGGCAAGCTTTGTCACGAGAGGCTATGCAACAAAAGCTCCAATGCTACAGGTTCGAGCGCGCATTTATCGCCCGGTCACTTACTTTGCGCAGGCAGGCCTTCCTAAATAATAGAAGTATAACCTTCTATACGGATGTAAAATTTCTTTGACAAAAAACTTGCGGCGGCAACCATAATCCGTCCTGTACAGTTGTCGCCGCCTTTGAGACTAAAATGTTTCTCGACGCCTGCAAAAAAGGCAAATAGGAAGTGACAAGTAAACAGTGACAAGTGACAAGATAGAGGCGAGGATCAGAGTTTCGCCTGTTCCTCTTGTCACTCGTCACTTGTCACTGTTTACTTCTCTCAATACGCTCGGTCGAGTTTGATTCCCGTGTAATATTTCTTGAGTATGTCCGCGTAAGAGTAGCCCTCGCGCGCAAGCCCGTAAGCGCCTGTCTGGCACATGCCTACGCCGTGACCCCATCCGCGACCCGTGAATACAAAAGCGGTCACGCGGCCTTCGTCGTCGCGCTCGCGTTCGATCACAAAGAGGCTCTCTTTCAGCCCAAGCCCTGTGCGGACCTGAAAGCCGCGCAGTCGCGCTGTCGATTTAGCGCCGATTATCTCAAGCTCAAGGACGCGATTCGAAGAACCGTATGTCAGGGGTACGAGATCTCGTATCTGTCCGACGTTTGTGCGCGCACGCGCAAGCCGCTGCTCGACCTCCGCGACACTCAATCGCTCTTGCCAGCGAGAAGTGCTTGAATAGCGGTCGCTCGATGCGCCCCGCTCCGAGGCTTCGGCTTCGAGAAAATCTACGCGCCCGTCTGCGTTCAGGTGGTAAGTGATGCGCTCGCCGCCGACCAGGGTCAGCCGGTCAACCGCGTAGCTCTCCGACCCGTACTTGCGAAACAGCCACGCGCCGCGCGCGATTTCAAACCCTTCGGACGACTCTTTCGTGTTGCGCGCGCCGGGTGAATTAGCAGCGGCTTTAGAGTCCGACGCGGGTTTTGGCGAGCTTATACGCGTCATGTGCGAGTTGCGCAGCTTTGAATCCGAGACTATCAGCCGGTTATCTTCCGCAGCCTGCGCCACCGCCTTTTCAAGCTTCGCGCTTGCCAGGTCGAATTTCATAGAGAAGACTCGCGCAAGCGTTTCAAGCGCGTATGCGCGAGTGACGACCGCTCCTGCTCCCGAAAGCCCGCCGGGCGGAACCCTGAGCACGCCTTCTTTTAAGAGCAGGGCAATATCGGCGCGCATCTGTTTAGGCAGATCGTCGCCTTCGATCCCATCGAGTATGTATGCAATGTCGGCCGAAGATAGCAGGAGGCTTGCGCGCCCCTCGCCGTAAAGCGCGGCGGCGAGGTAAGAAGCGAACCCCGGAAGCCGCGCGACCTGTCCGCGCTGCGGCTGCGGCTTGTCGCGGCGAAGCAGCCGCGCTGCGTGCTCCATCCAGCTTCGCGCTTCGTCCTGATCAATAGAGCCTTTGAGGTACTGGTTGGTGACGCGGCGCGGGAGGTTGAACCCGAGGACTTCGATCAACGCCACGTCGCGCGCAACTTCGCGCCCCTCCGAGGTGACGAGCGGCTCCATCGCCACGCCCGAAACAAGCTCGCGGCTCACGGTCGCGGCGCTGCGCTCGGGCGCGCACTCGACGCCGCGCAGGTACGCGAGCGGCTTTGTCAAAAAGATCGCCTCGTTCGATTCCGTGTGTCCGCCGCAGGTAGATGTGTAGAGCGCCTCGATTGGTTCCTTGCGCCCGTCTTCGCCTTTGTAAAAGGCTATCAGCCCTCGCGTCTGTTCGATTGCGCGGTTCGTCACAGGGTGCTCGGCCGAAAGCCCGCCGTAAACTTGCGAGCGCGGGTCGTCGTGGAGGTCGAAACCTTCTTTGCTGTTGCGACCCAGGTGCGAGACGGCGTAGGTGCGCGCGGCAATAGCCTGAGCCTTGAGCGCCTCGATCTGGGGAAACGCGCCGGGCGATAGCTCAAGCGGCACGACGCCGCGAAGGTACACTTCCAGGGGGAGCACGTTTACGATGTTGATGCGCCCGCGCTCGTTTAAGACCAGATGAATCTCGCCTCGATAATCGTTGTTGCCCACGCGAATGCTCGCGGGTTTTTCCGCTTCTTTAGCGGTCGCGCGCTCATCGGATGATTTATAAGTAGCGGGCTTGTAATCGAGCAGGTCGCGGTTAGCAGTTGCGGTCGCGGTCGAAACGATCAACACCGTATCGCTCGTAGCTATCATCTTGTCCGCATCAAACGCCGCTACGGTCGGGACGGTCTTTTCGCCCGATTGCGAAGTCGCGGGACGGGCCACGGCTCCTGTCCGCCCTTGAATTGAGCGGCCCTGAGCTGATGCGGCTTGACTAGTTATCGATTTCGAATCGGGGGCGGCGGGCTCTATGGCTATACGCGCCGCGCTGTAACCGGCCTGCGCGAGACGGTCAACCATCTCGGCGGCCTCGCGGCGGTTTGTGAAGCGCCCGATGAAGACCTGATAGCGATCCGCGTTGCTGTCATAGACTGTCGAAGGAGCTTCGTAAAACTTCTTCTTCAGATCGTCCGTCGCCTTGCGAGCCTGGCGCGAATCAGGATATGTCGCGACCTCCGCGCGATAGACCGGTTTAGCGGCGACGACCGCGCTCTTTTGCTGGCGGACTTCTGCGCGAAGGCGCGTCGAAGCGAGCCTTTTGCCTTCTGTCTGCTCGTCGGTCGAGCGGCGAACTATAAGCCCCGCGCTTGAGGTGAGCGATGCTGAAGCCGCATCGACCGCGAGCCCGATTCTCACCATAGGGCCCTGTTCCCCGTATCGCTCGTCGTCCTCTTTGTCAGAGGCGTCTTTATCAGAGGCGTCAACCCTGCGCGGGCGCGTATACCCGACCGCTTGCTGATCCGTGTAGGCGGGGTTGAAAGGACGAGCCAGCGCCGCCGTCTGGATCCAGCCCGACGCGAGCGCGACCGACGCGAGAGCAACTGCTCGCCGCATCCGTTCTTTGATTGTTTGCATAACAGCTTACCGCAAGGGCGTATAGTAGACCGTCACGTTTAAAGTGATCTCGTCGCCTGCGTTCTGGGGCCATCCTTTGAAGGGCTGCGCTATTAATATCGCTTGTCGGGCTCTGTCGTCAAGAAGAGTGTGGCGGGACGTCCTGATGAGACGGACGGAGGCTATCTGTCCGGCGTCGCCTCTGTGGACCAGTTTAACCTGATAAACGGCCGCGACCTTCTCTGTCAGCATATCCATGATCCACTCGCGCGGCATGATCTTCTCGTTCTGCTCGATGATCTTCGCGCGCACAGCCGCGTGATACTGCGTCAGCACGGATTCGAGGCCGAGCGCGCGAGGCTCGCTGCCTTCGCCTCGCCGCGCGCCAGTTTGCGCCGCGCCCTGTCCCGGTTGATTGGCGGCGGGCGCGCGCGGCTGCGGCGGAGCGGGCGCGGGTGTGAGCGATTCGGGCAGAGTTGAACGACTGATGAGCGGGCCTGTCGAGGGAACGTGGCTCGTAACGACGGGCGGCGCGGCCGGCGGCTGCGGGCGAGCGGCCTCGGATTGTGCGGCGGGGCTGCCTGCCGCCGCGCGCGATTGTCGCAACCGGTTTTCGATCTCGATTGCCGATAAAAGCCTGCCGCCAGGGCCGCGTTCGGGCGCGGGTCGCGTTGAGCGCGGAACCAGCACGTCGTCCGAGCGGTTCGGGTCGAGCTCTGTGCGGCTCAAATCGGCCCGCTCAAGCGTCTCCGGCATGGAGCGCACGGGGAAACGGTTTTGCGGCGAAGCCAGGTCTGTCAGCTTCACAAGCTCTGTTCGCCGCCCCTGCGCTGCGGGGAGTCGGTGTATCGAGCGGTAATCGACGCTTACGATGACCGCGTAAAAGAGCAGGTGCGCGATGATCGAGCCCGCCACTATCCTGGGAAAGCGGTGGTCGCGGCCCGGTTCGGAAAGTCCAGCCAGAAGCGAGCCGCCCCGGCTTGCCGTCGATTGCTCTTCGATATATCTGTCTAGAGTCCTTAGCACTGCTTCTTTTAACGCCCAACCTGAACTGCCGACCCCGAAATTATACCGCCAGCCGCGCCTTGTGCGCGAGTACGGAATAAAACTGCTCGAAGTTTTGATGTAAACTCATGGGGAGGAGGTCCGAGCAATCCTTTGCCCGTCGCTATCGCGTAATACCCATAGAGCGAAACGATTATGTTAATAAAAGAGCCTGATGATATAAAGAGCAGCGAGATTACCGATAAGAGCCTCTATCTCAACCGTCGCGCGTTTATAAAAGCGGCGGCGCTTGCGGCGACGACGACGGCGACGGGTCTGTTATACCGCGCATTCACACGCCCCGGCTCGCCTGCCGCGCCTGCCTCCGCGCCTGCTGCCGCGCCGCCCAGCGTGGCAGTTGCGGGCGAGGCGCTTACACCGTTTGAAGACATAACGAACTACAACAACTTTTACGAGTTCTCGACAGACAAACGCGCGGTCGCGCGCCGCGCCAGCCAGTTTGTCACGCGACCCTGGCAGGTGGCGGTCGAAGGGCTTGTCAATAAGCCTAGAGTCTTTGACCTCGACGATCTTCTCAAACTCGGCCCCGTGGAAGAGCGCGTCTATCGTTTGCGCTGCGTCGAAGGGTGGTCGATGGTCATTCCGTGGACGGGGTTTCCGCTGGCCCGGCTGCTAGAACGCGTAGAGCCGAACTCGCGCGCTCGCTACGTCGAGTTTGTGACTCTTCACGACCCTGAGCGCATGCCCAACCAGCGAACGGCGGTGCTCGACTGGCCTTATGTCGAAGGGCTGAGACTCGATGAAGCCTTGCACCCGCTCGCTATCCTCGCGACAGGCCTTTACGGCGAGACGCTGCCTGCGCAAAACGGCGCGCCCATAAGGCTCGTCGTGCCCTGGAAGTACGGGTTCAAGAGCGGCAAATCTATCGTTACCATAAGGCTTGTCGACGAGCAGCCTGTGACCACGTGGAGCGCGTATGCGCCCGACGAGTACGGCTTCTATTCGAACGTCAACCCGCAGGTGGCGCACCCGCGATGGAGCCAGGCGCGCGAGCGGCGCATCGGCGAGTTCGGAACGCGGGAGACGCTGTTGTTCAACGGCTACGGCGATCAGGTGGCGCATCTTTATGACGGCATGGACCTGGCGGTAAACTTCTGATGAAAGAGATCAGGTTTGCAAAGCTTCTGGTATTCACAAACGGCCTTGTTCCGCTGGCCTTACTCTGTTGGGATGCGTATCGCGGCAACCTCGGCGCAAACCCTGTAGAGTTTCTCCTGCGCACGACGGGCGCGCTCGCCCTCGTCTTTCTCTTGTTGTCGCTTGCCGTCACGCCGCTAAGAAAATCTCTGGGGCTTCCCTGGATGATAAGACTGCGGCGCATGCTCGGGCTGTTCGCATTCTTCTACGCGTTCCTCCACGTTACGACTTACATATGGTTCGATAAATCTTTTAAGGCCGGGGCCGTGATCGAAGACACGTTGAAGCGGCCTTTTATCACGCTCGGCATGGTCAGCTTTCTGCTTCTCGTCGCGCTCGCGCTCACATCTACGGACGGGATGGTCAAGCGCCTGGGCGGGAGGCGCTGGCGTCGATTGCACCGCGCCGTCTACGTGGCGGCAATCGGCGGCGTGGTCCATTACTACATGCTTGTGAAAGCGGACACGCGAGAGCCGATACTTTTTGGCCTCGCGCTCGCCGTCCTTCTTGGCTACAGAATAGTGGCAGGGGCTCGGTGGTCTTTTTTCAGAAAAGAGGCCGAGAGCGATTCGCCTCACTGACGGACAGGAAAGCCGAAGCCGCGCTGGCGTGCTGCCTCATAGAGCAAGACGGCCCCGGCCGAGGCTACGTTGAGTGATTCGACGCCTTCGGCCATGGGGATCTCGACAAACAGGTCGGCTTCAAGCAATGCTTCGTCACTGATCCCCGTCGACTCGCGGCCGAGCACAAGCGCGACAGGGCCTCGAAAGTCCGCGTCCGCGTAAGTCTTTATCTGGTTGAGCACCTCGACATCTTCGATTACAGGAGCGGTGTCACGCGAGGGCGGGCGCGTGGCGACTATCTTTATATTTCGCTCGCGGCAAAGTCTCGCCACCTCCGCGCGCTTTACGTCTGTGACCAGCGGCAGCCTGAAGGCCGAGCCCATCGAAGCCCTGAGAGCTTTCAAATTGAACGCATCGACGGTGTAACGCGTGGCTATAAAACCTGTGACCCCGGCCGCTTCTGCCGTTCGTATGAGCGTGCCGAGATTGCCAGGGTCCTGTAACTGGTCGGCTATTACGACAAGCTGTGGGAGGCCGCCCAGAACATCTTCGATCTCAAAATGCGGGCGAGAGACGAGCGCGGCTATCCCTTGAGGCGTCTCCGTGTCGGCGATTGCGTCCATCACCGATTTAGAGACAGCCGCGCCGCGACACGGGACCATCTGGAGCGAATCGAGCAGGGCAAGCCCACGGTCAGTCGTCTCGATGGCAGGGCTGAAGGCCACGCTCTCAAAGTGCGCGCCCGCCGAGAGCGCGTCTTCGACGAGCCGCACGCCTTCGATAAAGAGCAGGTGGCGCTCCGCACCCGTGCGCACGCGGCGGAATCGCTTTACGAGCGGGTTCTGTCGGCTAGTAATCTTTTCAACCAGCATCGAATGAGTATACAATCGGCCCCCGGCTGCCAGCCAATTCCGTGGATTAAAAATATGATTGTTTAGTGGGGAACGGCCCTGTCACAGAAGGCTTTAATATGAATACCGCTCGACGGACTAGCTTCTTACAGGCTTTCGTGTCGATGATGTCGGCGGCCCTCTTGCTAGCGCTCGCTTCTTGCTCAAGCGAAAAACAGGCCGCCAAACCAGAGATCATCGTGGCCGCCGCCTCCGACCTCGGCCCGGCCTTCGAGGAGCTTGGCAGGTTATTCGAGCAGAAGACCGGGACGAAAGTAATATTTTCGTTCGGCTCTACCGGGCAGCTTGCCGACCAGATAGAGCACGGCGCGCCGGTCGATCTGTTTGCCGCCGCGAACGTCTCTTTCGTCGAGAGGCTGAACAAGAAGGGCTTGATCTTTCCCGACTCGCTCGCGCTTTACGCGCGCGGGCGGATCGCATTGTGGACTCGCAAGGATTCGACGTTGCGGATCGAAAGCGTCAAAGACCTTGCCGGTGATGACGTGCGGCGAATCGCTATAGCCAACCCCGAGCACGCTCCTTACGGAGTCGCGGCCCGCGAGGCGCTTGAGTCGGGCGAAGTTTACGAGCGGGTAAAGTCACGGCTCGTCTTTGGCGAAAACGTGCGACAGGCGCTGCAATTTGCCGAGACGGGCAACGCGGACGTGGCGATAGCGGCTTTGTCTTTGAGCATGCTGAGCGACGGGAAGTGGGTGATAGTGCCGGACGAATTGCACCGCCCGCTCGACCAGGCGCTCGCCGTTCTCCGCAGGACGGAGCGCGAGCGCGAGGCCCGCCAGTTCGCCTCTTTCATAAACGAGCCGGAAGGCCGAGCCTGTATGCGAAAGTACGGGTTCATTCTGCCCGGCGAAGAACCGCTCGATTGACCACGGGCGGTTGTGCTCGCCTGCGCGGTTGTGTATCTTTGTCGGCTCGCGCGCGGGAAGTGCTCAGCTTGACAACCCGGCAGGCGGGCGTATCCTATCCAGTAGAGGTGCGCACCGGCATAGTTATGAATCAATCAGGATCACCGCATCATCCATCTTCCCGCACGTCTCAATCAAGAACCTAGAATGGATACTCCAAAAACTTCAAACCGCGTTCGAGTCGTAGTCGCCACGTCGGTGATGCTGTCATTCATCTCCTTCTGGCGGGCGGCGGCCATTGTGCTAAACGATCTCGGCTCGTCGGCTTTTTACGTCGGCGGCATTGCCGAAAGGGCCGTCGGCAAGTCGGCCCCCTGGTTCATCCTCGCGGTGATGCTTTTGAGCGCGGCCGTCAGCCTGCTCTACATCGAATCGGGGTCTATGTTCACGCGCGGCGGCGTCTACCGCGTGGTTAAAGAGGCGATGGGCGGCGTGATGGCCAAGCTCAGCGTCTCCGCGCTGTTGTTCGACTACATGCTTACCGGTCCGATCTCCGGCACGTCGGCAGGGCTTTACCTGACGGGGCTGGCCAACGAGTTGATGCGGCGCGCGGGCCTGCCTGTTCAGCTCCCGATGGAGCTGACGGCGATGTCTTTCGCCATACTGGTCACGCTCTATTTCTGGCGGCGCAACATCAAGGGGCTTCACGAGTCGAGCGAGGATGCGCTAAAGATCATGTATATAACGACCGCGATGGTCGTGATACTGATCCTATGGGGCGCAGTCACGCTGATCGAGCGCGGCGGGCTATTGCCGCCCCTGCCTGTGCCGAGCAACCTCAACTATTCAGAGGAGGCGCTAGGGTGGTTGAAGCCGTTGAAGTGGTTCCAGGACCTGGGCGAGCGTATTGTGATCACGCCCAGCGCTCCGAGCTTCATAGGCGCGGTCGGGATAATGATCGCCTTTGGCCACTCGGTGCTGGCGATGAGCGGGCAGGAGACGCTTGCGCAGGTCAACCGCGAGCTTGAACACCCGAAGCTCAAAAACTTGAAGCGTGCGGCGCTCGTCATCTTCATCTACTCGATGATGTTCACCACGCTGGTTTCGTTCTACGCCGTGATGATCATCCCGGACGGCACCCGCACGGGATACCTGGACAACCTGATCTCCGGGCTGGCGCTGAGTTTCATCGGCCCCGATTATCTGAAGATATTGTTTCAGGGGTTCGTCGTCATCGTCGGCTTCCTGATGCTTTCGGGCGCGGTCAACACGGCCATTATCGGGTCGAACGGAGTGCTCAATCGCGTCTCGGAAGACGGCGTGCTTACGGACTGGTTTCGCAAGCCGCATAAGAAATTCGGGACCAGTTACCGCATAGTCACTTTGATCGTGATGCTCCAGCTTCTGACGATCATCGGGTCGCGCGGGAACATATTCATACTGGGCGAAGCATACGCGTTCGGCGTCATCTGGAGCTTTACGTTTAACGCCGTGGCGACGCTTGTCCTGAGGTTCAAGCGCCCCGAAGCGCGAGAGTGGAAGGTTCCAGGCAATATCCGCGTCGGAAAGACCGAGATACCTGTCGGGCTGATCCTGATTGCGCTCGTTTTGTCATCGATAGCCGTGACCAACCTGATGACGAAACAGGTTGCGACCATCGCGGGCATCATATTGACGACGCTGTTTTTCACGCTCTTTACAATCTCGGAGCGGATCAACCGGCGAAAGCTCGACAGGTCGTCGGCGATGCTCGACCAGTTCCAGTTACAGCACAACGAAATCATCGACCAGGAGTCGGTCGGGTCGCGGCCGGGGAACGTGCTGGTCGCGGTCCGCGATTACAACACGCTTTCGCATCTCGAACACGCGCTGAAAAAGACGGACACGGAGTTGCAGGACATAGTTGTGATGACGACGCGGCTCGTGAGCGGCCCCGACGGCGGCGAGCGCGATCTGTATGACGAGAGCGTCTTTGACGATTACGAGCAGCGGCTGTTCACAAGGGTAGTCGCGCTCGCAGAAAAGCACGGCAAGCCGGTCGACCTGGTCGTCGTGCCCGCAACAAACATCTTCGACGCGGTGGCGCAGACCGCCTTGCGGTTGGATTCGGCCGAGATAGTCGCGGGGCTGTCGTCGAAGATGACCGCGCAGGAGCAGGCGCGAGAGCTTGGCCGGTCGTGGGAGTCGATGAGAGAGAAGCCCCGCCGCCAGGTCGCCTTCAAGGTGATTCACCCGGACGACCACGAACAGATAGTCTACCTCGGTGCGCACGCTCCGAGCCTTACGGATGATGATGTCAGCTTGATTCATAAGATCTGGCTGAACGTGAGCAAAGTGCCGAGCCGCCGCCGCGTGCATCACCGCGACGTGGTTCGCGTGGCTCTCATAAGGCTAGAACGGGACCTGCGAAAACAGTCTGACGTCATGCTCGATTTCTACAAGCTTGAGCAGGAAGACACAAAAGCCCGTGGCGACAACGGTAACGAGCGCAACCCGCGCCGGGGCGAGTAACGGGAGCCGATTATGCCTATAGTAGATCAGATAAACCGCGACATGACAGAGGCCATGAAGGCGAGAGACGCAGAGCGATTGAGCGCGCTCAGGATGGCCAAGACCGCGCTCAAACAGCGCGAGACAGAAGTGCGAGATTCGTTCGACGACGCGGAAGCGACCCGCGTGCTCAACACCCTGCTCAAACAGCGCCGCGACGCGGCCGAGCAGTACAGAAACGCCGGCCGCAGTGACCTTGCCGAAAAAGAGGAGAACGAAGCGCGCGTGCTGGAAGCATACCTGCCCGCCGCCGCGAGCGAAGAAGAGATACTGCGAGCGGTCGAAGAAGCGATAAAAGAGACAGGCGCAAGCTCGCCTAAAGAGATGGGCGCGGTGATGAAGGCCGTTCGCCCCCGCCTCGAAGGCAAGACGGTCGACGGCCGCGCGCTGAGCGAAATGGTCAAAGCCAGATTAGGGACAAGTAAACAGTGACAAGTGACAAGTGACAAGTGACAAGTGACAAGTCAGAGGGAAGAACAAGCATTGCAATAGCTCTTTCTTGTCACTTGTCACTTGTCACTGTTTACTCCTCAAGGTTTACGATTAATCAGGCTTGCGACGAAGCCCGCGCCGAAGCCGTTGTCGATGTTGACCACTGTTACGTTGGAAGCGCACGAGTTGAGCATGCCGAGCAAGGCGGCGACCCCTCCGAACGATGCCCCGTAGCCTATGCTCGTAGGCACTGCAATGACAGGGACGCCGACCAGCCCGCCTACTACCGAAGGCAGAGCGCCTTCCATCCCGGCCACTACGATAATCACGCGGGCCGTCTCGAACTCCTCGCGCGCGCCGAGCAGGCGGTGAATCCCTGCTACCCCCACGTCGTATACGCGCCGAACGCGATTGCCTAAGACCTGCGCGGTGACGGCCGCTTCTTCGGCCACGGGGATGTCGGACGTGCCCGCAGAGATTATCGCTATATGGCCTTCGCCTCGCTCTGTGGCGTCGCGCACGACCGAAATCATACGAGCTTCGCGGTGAAACTCGGCCTCGGAAGCGAGCGCGGCAATCTCTGCGAAGACCTCTTCGGAAGTCCGCGTAATCAGGAGGTTACGGCTCTGCTCAAGTATCCGCGCGGCTATGCTCGCGATCTGCGGGACGGTCTTCCCCTGACCGAAGATCACTTCGGGAAAGCCTGCGCGCAGGTCGCGGTGGTGGTCTATGCGCGCAAACTCTATATTTTCATAAGGCAGCGCGGCCAGCCTGTCGACCACCTGGTCGATCTCGACCCGGCCCGCGCGCGCCTCTTCGATCAGTCGCTTGATCTGTTCACGGTTCACCTCCCTGATTTTAGAGGATTAAAGACGGCGCGGCCAGGAATTGTTATTTTTACGCACGCCGAACAGGAAGAGTCTTGCATTGAATTCGCAAAAGTGATAATAAATACACCGTCAGATCGGGAGTAATAATCACTCACCGCTGTGGACTGAAGTCAAAGGGTTAAGACGATCAATTTAGCCTGTGAGCTATTAAGTCCGGCAACTCAGGCTGACGGGATATATAAGTCAAGATGATACGTTCGCGAATCAACCTGCGGTATTTCCTCACTCGATTCAGAAGTCGATCTTCCCAACTTAGATTGAATGATTTCGATAGCGCGAACCGATGTAGATCGGGTCAGTGAACCAGATTGTCCCGTATCCCGCCGAGTTATGTCTTCGATTGTGGGCGCGACGTTTCGATCTCAAGCACACCGTTTTATCAGTGGAATTGTTGTGCTAGTAGCACCTGTAGCACGGTGCGGCCATATGCCATAAAAGAGGATATATATGAAACCGGTTCTCTCACCAGCCGTGGAAACGATAAAAGTTCTTCTGATAGGGGGGCAGAGCGTAATCCGCAGCGGGTTACAGATGTTGATAGCGAGCCACCCGGGCCTGACGGTGATAGGCGATGGAGGCGACCACGGTGGTCTATACGGGGCGGCGTTTCAGCGCGCAGACATCATCGTGCTCGACCTGGAGGACGACGGCGGTATCGACTCGCTTTCCGAGCTGCTCCGCCAGGCAGACGGCGCGCGGGTCTTGATCTTGACGAGCGGTCGTTCTCTTGAGATGTGCATGGAAGCGATAAGGCTCGGCGTCAGGGGGCTTGTGCTAAAGTCGAAACCGGCCGACCACCTTATAAAAGCGATAGAAAAAGTACACGCGGGCGAAGTGTGGCTCGACGGTTTGATGATGGCAAACCTGCTCGGCGAGATGCTCCACGCGAAAGCGCCGCAAAAGGCCGACCCCGACGCGCACAAGATAGCTTCGCTTACGGAGCGCGAGCGGGAAGTGATCGCGCTCGTGGCCGAAGGGCTAAAGAATAAGTACGTCGCCGACCGGCTCTTTATAAGCGAGACGACCGTGCGGCACCACCTCACGTCGATATTTTACAAGCTGGCCGTCTCGGACCGCCTCGAGCTTGTGATCTACTGTTATAAGCGCGGGCTGGTCAAGCTGCCGCAGTTTGAAACAGGGTCCGAGCTGGAGCGCAGACCGTGAGAACGTACCTCGATCAACCGCGCTGGAGACCGCTTGCACCCGCCGCGTCGCTGTATGATAGCTAACCCTCGTTATACCGGCTCTACCCGGCACAATTGTGCCGGGTAGGAGGGGTTTTTCCTCCCATACTAACCCGCGCGAAATTAGTCGAATCCTCCCATCAAAAATGGTCTCATCCGCCGATGACGCAGCAGCGCCGCCTGAGTATCATTGCTCGAACTTCGCGCCGCTTGCGCGAAGCCGACGCTAAACCGGATCGCACACGGCAGGTTCTGCCTGCTCCATCTTGAATTGACTACATTCCGCCGCGCGTGAGCGTGCGCGCCCATTCAAATCACAGAAACGGACCCGGAAGTGAAAGGAGAGCGACCGAGATGAAGAGACACCACCTGACTCTGATCCTGTTAACCTCCGTGATTGCTTTTCTGGCGGCAGCACTCATACAACCGGAACGGCGCGTCCTGTCCTCCGCGCAGCAATCCGCGCCGCTCAACACCTCAGATGAAGCAGAGAGGCCGCTGGTCGGGCAAGGCTTCAACGCAAGGCTCGCCATGACGGAGAGCGGCCAAAGCCTCGAAACCATAGAGAGCTTCAACAAAGAGTCTGCCGAGGAGGCGCTGAACGAAGAGGCGCGCGAAGGCTCATTTACAACCAAAGAGAAGATAATCCTGAGCGGCGGGCTTACGCACGCGGCCGCGGGCGCGGGAACGCGTAATACTGGTTACGGAACGATCAGGTTGCGAGGCATACCGGCAGGCGCGCAGATCTTTCGCGCATACCTGTACTGGGGCCAGATACAGCAAGCGCCCTTTAACGGGACGGCGACCTTCCAGGGAACCCCTGTTACGGGCACGCTCATAGGCTCGACCACGGAGCCTTGCTGGAACTCTTCGGGGACTTTCGCCGCGTACCGCGCAGTCGTGACCAGCCTCGTGCAGCCCGGCATAAACGGCGATTACCTCGTCTCGGGGCTTCCAAGTTCGGCCACCGGCGGAAGCGACCCGTGGTCGCCTGTCAATACGACGCTACCGCTTTCAGAGGGGGCGAGCCTCGTCGTAATCTACGCGCACAGCCAGATACCGGTGGGGGCGCAGTTTTACCTCTTTCACGGCGCAGACTTCTTCGCAGGGACGCTCGACCTGACGTTCAACTTTTCGCCGGTCATCCCAACTCACACCACTTTGAAACACACGCGGCTGGGAGCCGACGGCCAGGTCGGAGGCAGCCTGATGCCGTGGGTTGGAATAACCGACGAGAGGACTTTCATAGGCCCGACTCTCGCCTCGCTCACACAGATCAGGGGGGCGGGGTCTGGCAGAAACCTCAGCTCGGATTGGAACGGGACTGACGGCGAGCCGCTCAACCAGTTATGGGACACGCACTCGGACTTCATAAACGGGACGATCCCGGCGGGCGTGGGGAGCTATACGATCAGGTATGTCTCTCAGGGCGATTGTATCGTCCCGGTAGCGCACGTCTTGAGCGCTTACTGAATCCGCCTGACCCAAAACTCACTGTTTCCTTCCCAAGAAAGGAGCGCATTATGACCCTGACCCATTTTTCCTGGTGGCCGAAAAGGCTGTTTGCAGTCATCGGCGCCACGGCCCTTATGCTCCTGCTGATCGGCGGCTCGGCGGCGGCGCAAGAGAGCGTCTCGCCCCAGGCAGTTCCAGGGCCTATAGGCCCGCCGGTCGTGAATTTCTGCCAGCGGACGATATTTGCGGACGTTGTAGCCTTCGACCAGCCTTTCTTCTGGAACCGCCTGGGCGCGGTCCAGCCGCAGGGCATGATCTATGCCCTCAGGCGGGATGTTGTCCCGAGGGAAGGCTCGTCCCTGTACCCTGGCAACGTAAAGCTGCGCGACGGGAAACGGCCGCGACCTCTTGTATTGCGCATGAACATCGGCGATTGTCTTGAGATACGTTTCGAGAACCTGCTCGCTCACGAGCCGAGAGACGAGGAGCAGCCGCACACCCGCACGGCCTCGATTCACGTCGTCGGGATGCAGATTGTCAACACCATACGCGACGACGGCTCAAACGTCGGAGCAAACCCGACAAGCTTCTCAAGACCGGGCGGTCTTGTCAGGCCCGGCCGGTCGATAACCTACAAGCTTTATGCGGAGAAAGAGGGCACGCACCTGATGCACAGCGCCGCCGCGATGACGGGCGGCGAAGGCGACGGCGGCTCTATCCCGCCGGGGCTGTTCGGCGCGATAAACGTGCTGCCCGCGCAGTCCGAGTGGTATCGGTCTCAGGTGACCGCAGCAGAGATGCAGATGATCACACTCCCCCCGCCTCCCGGCGCAGAGTCGCGCGAGCGGTACAATTATCAAAAGCTGTATGAGCCACCGCACCCGCGCGCAGGGCTTCCGGTCCTGAAGATGCTTCATAACAACGAGATAGTCCATTCGGATTTGAACGCGATCATCACGGGGCCGAACGCCGGGAGGTTCGCCACGGGAACTTACCCGCCGAACCCTTCGCTGCCGGACCGCGACCAGCCTTTCCGCGAGTTCACAATCATCTATCACGACGAGATCGGCGCGGTTCAGGCGTTCCCCGAATTCAACCAGCCGCAGCTTGAATACACGCTGCACAGCGTCCGAGACGCTTTCGCTATAAATTACGGGTCGGGCGGCATAGGCGCGGAGATTCTTGCGAACCGCTTTGGCGTAGGCCCCATGCACGATTGCAACGAATGTCTGTATGAAGAGTTCTTTCTTTCTGCCTGGACCGTGGGCGACCCGGCGATGGTCGTCGACCGCCCGGCCAACGCCCCCTGCACTATCGACGACATAAGAGAGGGGCGGCCCTGCCTTACCGAGCGCGGCCCGAAGGCCACAAGGGCCTTCTTCCCGGACGACCCGTCGAATGTCTATCACAGCTACCTGAACGAGCACGTGAAGTTCAGGATTCTGCACGCCGGTCCGAAGGAGCATCACATACACCACCAGCACGCGCACCAGTGGTTCTTTACCCCGAACAGCCCGGACTCTACGGCGCTAGACAGCCAGGCAATAGGGCCGGGCTCTGATTACACGCTTGAGATTCTCCAGGGCGGGAGCGGCAACCGGAACCGCACAGTCGGAGACTCGATCTTCCACTGCCATTTCTACCCGCACTTTGCGATGGGCATGTGGGGGATGTGGCGTGTGCACGACGTATTTGAAAAAGGGACCCCGCTCGACGGCGACGGCAGGCCTGTTGTGGGCTCGCGCGCTCTGCCCGACGGCGAGATAGTTCGCGGCACGCCCATACCGGGGATAGTGCCTGTCCCGACTATTCCGATGGCCCCGCTCCCGCAGGCGCAGGTCGAGATAGTTCAAAAGCCCGGCCTGCCCGGCGGCCAGGTAAAGGTCACGCCGATACCGGGAACGATTGGCAACCCCGGTTTCCCCTTCTTTGTCCCCGGCGTTGCGGGCCACCGCGTCCCGCAGCCGCCGCTCGACCTGATCGACGACGGCGGGCTGCCGCGTCACATAATCACGGACGGCTTATCCGAAGAGCACCACACGAGGCTCGATTTCAGCAAGGAGATTCTGACCGCCAACGCGCAAGTAGTTCCTCAAGACGGCACGCGCGACGAAAAGGCCGCGATGACTTTCCACGAGCAGTCGGGCTTTTCCAGCTTCACGCCCGAAGGCGCGCCCGGAAGGTTCGTCACAAACGGCGCGCCGCGCAAGCCCGGAGCGCCTTATGCCGACCCCTGCATCAGCACGGGCGGCACGGCAATCAGGTTCCTTCCGCCTTACAAGGTCGCCAATATCCAGATCGATCTGAAGTTCAACAAGGCGGGCTGGCATCACCCGCAGGCTCGCATCAGCGCGCTCTGGCACGACGTGGCCGCGATACGAAACAACACAAAGCCGCCTGAGCCGCTCTTTTTCCGAGCCAACTCGAACGACTGCGTAGAGTTCAGGCACACGAATCTGGTCCCGAAACTTTACAAGGTGGATGATTTCCAGGTGACGACGCCGACAGACATCATGGGCCAGCACATACACCTCGTGAAGTTCGACGTGACATCGTCAGACGGCGCGGCCAACGGCTTCAACTACGAAGATGGCGTATTCAGCCCCGAAGAGGTCGTGGCGCGCATAGAGGCGATAAACGGGCCGCCGTTCAACGGGATACTTTCGGCCGACGGCACGACGCGCACACAGCTTACGCCCCGCCCGCACCCGTTCTTCGGGACGCTTGGCGCGCAGACGGGCGTCCAGCGGTGGTTCGCCGACCGCGTCACCAACGGCCAGAACGTGGACCGCACGCTGAGGACGGCCTTCACGCACGATCACTTCGGCCCATCGACTCATCAACAGACTGGTCTGTACGCAGGGCTCGTCATAGAGCCTGAGTTCTCGTCGTGGTTCCACAACGAGACGGGCGCGCCGCTCGGCTTTATCCGCGACGACATGGGGCCTACGAGCTGGCAGGCCATCATCAAGACGCAGGTTCTTGAAGAGAGCTACCGCGAATTCCTTATAGAGTTCGCCGACTTCACCATCGCCTACAAGAAGAACGGAGGCGGGACGGTCGAAAACCCGATCCCCGACCCGCCAAACGCGATCAACCCGCCGGGGCGAGAAGAGATAGGGTTGCCCTTCCTGCTGAAACGGCCCGAAAGATGCCCGATCAGCAACGAGCCGCCGCCCTGCCCCGAAGCCATTTCGGCTGACGATTCGGGCACGTTTACGGTCAACTACCGCAACGAGCCCATACCGTTCCGCGTGCGCAACCCGAACACGAACCAGCAGGCGCACCCGCTCTCGACGGCCTTCCAGTCCGGCATCACTCGAAGCGACCCCGACTTTAACGTGCAGCCGAACTTCTACCCGCCGCTGACGAAAGACATGCGCCCGACAGACCCGTTCACGCCGCTCATGCGTACCTTCATCAATGACCGCATACAGGTCCGCATACTCGTAGGCGCGCACGAAGAAGGGCACAACTTCAGCGTTCACGGGTTGAAGTGGCTGTTCGAGCCCGACTTCAAGAATTCCGGGTTCAAGTCATCCCAGATGATGGGAATCTCTGAGCACTTCGAGTTCGTCATCCCGCCGCTGCCGAAGCACGGTCTGGGAAACTCGACCGATTATCTCTACACACCGGGCTGGGCGGTTGACGATCTGTGGAACGGGCTGTGGGGGCTACTCAGAGCCTACAACAACAACGTGGAGGATCTGGCGAAGCTGCCGAGCCGCGACACAGGCGTCGTAGACATCAAGAACCGTGGCGATTGGACGGGTGTGTGCCCGAAGAACGCGCCCAGGCGACTCTATGATGTGACGGCGATCTCGGCATCAAACGCTTTGCCCAATCACGGAGGCACGCTCATTTACAACCGCCGGGCGGGCCACAATAACGATGGGCCGCTGCACGACCCGACCGGGATACTGTTTGTGAGAACCGCCGATTTGAACGGGACCGCGCTCAGACCTGGCGTGCCTGTCGAGCCGCTGATCTTGAGGGCGAACGCAGGCGATTGCATCGAGGTCACGTTGAGAAACAAGCTCCCGGCCGTCCCGCCCGACCTGGACGGCTTCAACACGATGCCGATGATAATCGACTTTTTCAACGCCAATCAGGTCAAGCCGTCGAACGTAGTCGGCCTTCACCCGCAGATGGTCTTCCTCGACCCGACTCGCAGCTACGGGCTGAACGTAGGCTGGAACCCGCCTTCGACCGTTGCCCCCAACGGCGTATTCACATACCAGTGGTACGCGGGCGAGATGAAGATAACCGACGGGTCAGGCGTCGCCGTGCCGATAGAGTTCGGCGCGACAAACCTCGTATCGGCAGACCCGATCAAGCACAGCAACAAGGGCGCTGTCGGCGCTCTGATAATCGAGCCGCGCAACTCAACCTGGACCGAGTCGGCGAAGATGCGCGCGGTCGCGGACATCTTCAAGCCTTCCGACATCACCGGGCCTGAGATCAGGTTCCGCGAGTTCGTCTCGATCTTTCAAAACGACATCAACCTGAGGTTCCGGGGCAACAAGCCCGTCCCGAACCTTGCCGAAGCCGAAGACCCCGAAGATTCCGCACAGAAGGCGATAAATTACCGCACGGAGCCGATATGGTTCCGCAAGGGGTTTGAGCCTGACCTCAAGCTTGAAGAGACGCGGGAGAAGAACTTCACCTTCGCGCTTCACAACGTTCAGGTCTTCGCGGACCCCGAAACGCCTATCTTCACTGCAAAGATCGGGCAGCAGGTCCGCTTCCGCGTGCTGCAACCCGGCGGCCACGCGCGCAATAACGTCTGGACGCTTCACGGCCACATCTGGGAGCACGAGCCCTGGATCAACAACTCGACCATGCAGGGCGCGAACGCTCTTTCCGAATGGACAGGCGCGCAGACAGGCGTCGGCCCGTCGTTCCACTTCAACGCGCTTCCGAAGAACGGGGCGGGAGGAAAATTCAAAGTCAAAGGCGATTACCTCTATCGCACACAGCAGTCCTTCCAGTTCGACGCCGGTATCTGGGGGCTGTTCCGAGTGACCCCGAACAGGCGTCTAGTGGTAAGGGCGTACGGAATATCGGCTTCCGAAATCAAGATCGAGTGGGACGTAGATGACGACCTGAGCGCGGCGAGCTTCCGCGTAACCCGTCGCGGGCCGCTCGGCGAAGACGATCCTTCGCTTAACGCGGTCGAGGATACCGAGTCCAAGAGCATTGCCGAGGGGTTCCAGGAGGTCGAGACTGTCGACGCCTCTCAGAGAGGCTCTACCGACAGAGGACTCGAAGCCGATACTTCCTACGAGTACATCGTCGAGGCGCTCGATAAAGAAGGAGCCGTAATCGAAAGCTCGGAGGGCGGCGCGGGCAGCACTCTCGAACCTGAGATAGGCGTCATCCCCGCCTTCGGCGCTCCGGGCCCGCTCACGCTCTTCTCGCAGGGGACCAACTTTATCGTGATCCAATGGGGTGATAACAGCGGCGACGAGCTTGGGTTCAGGGTCGAGCGCAGTATAGGCTCGACGGCCAACTTCGCGCTGCTTGCTAACGCGCCCGCCAACAGCACAAGCCTCGGCGACAACACGATTGCGCCGGGAAATACATACTTCTACCGGGTCAGGGCTTTTAAGACGGGCGCTGAGTCGGCTTTCTCAAACATCCTTGAAGTGACGACAAGCGAAAGCACGCTTCAGGGGAAACTCACAATCAAATCCGTCAGGCTCCTTTCGCGCGAGGAAGCCGAGGCGAGGGGTCTGTGAAGTAAACGACGACAACTGACAGCGGCGAGTGATGAGAATTGATAACGCGACCGATCTTCTCATCACTCGTCGCGGCTTTTGAGATTTTCCGGTTACAGGAGAAAGTCATGAAAAAGATTCACGCGACGCTTTTGGCTTCACACGGAATCATAGCTGTCCTCGCGATCTTTCTGGCGGTCGCGACCGCAAGCGCTCGCCCTCAACAGGCGGGCAAAAAGACTGGCGAAGCTCAACCCGCCGCTCAGCCCGTCAAGACTCAGCCGGAGCAAGCGAAAGTTGGACCCCGAAAGGTTGTGCGCGAAGGGATTTCGGTCGAGTTCACTATAGAACGGCGCGCGGAAGGCGGCGACAAAAGCGACGCGTTACAGAGCGAAGAGGACGCGATTGTTCGGTTCAAGGTGTCGGACAAAGAGACGGGCACAGCCATAACGGGACTGAGGCCCGCGTCGTGGATTGACATGCAAGCCGACGGCAAGGCGGCCGACGACAAGGCATGCAAGCAGAAGATACAGAGCTTTCTTCAGGGGAGCTTGAAGACCCGGCCCGACCTCGACTTGAACTCCTACTACATACTTGCGCTCAACCGCGACCCGACAGTCTCTGTGATCGACCCGCTTCTCGGATACGGCGGAAGCAAGCTTCTTACGCTCGTCTTGTTGAAGAGTCCGGGCGAAGACTGGGTATTGAGCCGCGACGGCAAGCGCGTATTTGTGACGCTTCCTCTTATAAATCAGGTCGCGGTTATCGACACTGCCACATGGAAGGTGACGGAAAATATCGACGTAGGCATGAAGCCGACGCGAATCGCCTTGCAAGGCGACGGCAAGTACGTGTGGGTCGGAAGCAATGCGCTCGACACGGCAGATAGCGGGGTGACGGTTATCGACACGGTTTCGCTCAAGGTCGCGGCGCGCATACAGACCGGCGCGGGCCACCACGAGATCGGATTTACGCCCGACGACCGCGCGGCTTTTGTGACCAACAGGCAAGACGGCACCGTCTCTGTCATCGACGTGCAAAAGCTTGTAAAGATAAAGGACATAAAGACGGGCGACACGGCTTCGTCAATCGCGGTTTCGAAGCTGAGCAAAGCCGTCTACGTCGCGAACGAAGGTGACGGCACAATCTTTATTCTCGACGGCGACAATCATACGCAGATCGGGCGCATAGAGGCGGGGCGCGGGGTGAGGGTCGTCAGGTTCTCGCCCGACGGGCGATGGGGGTTCGCCGCGAACGCGAAAGAGAACCTCGTCCACATAATAGATTCGTCCACGAATCGTATTATCGAAACGGTCCCGGTCGGACAATTGCCAGACCAGATCTCTTTCACAGCAGGCTACGCTTACGTGCGTTCAATCGGGACAGAGATTGTCCACTCGATAGCGCTCGCAAGCATAGGCAAGGGGGCCAGCGTCTCGAAATTTCCCGGCGGCCAGATACCCCCGATGAACGCGGCGGGGCTGAACATCTCAGGCACGATTGTAGCCGCGCCCGACCAGGCGTCGGTCCTCGTGGCGAACCCGGCCGACAAGATCATCTACTACTACATGGAAGGCATGGCCGCGCCCATGGGAAACTTCCAGAACTACAAACGAGAGCCGCGCGGCGTTATGGTCGTCGACCGCAGCCTCCGCGAGACATCGCCGGGGGTCTACTCGACCAGCGTAAAGTTTGCCAGAGGCGGAAACTATGACGTGGCATTCCTGCTCGGCGCGCCGCGCATCGCACATTGCTTCGACCTTGCGGTTAAGTCGAACCCCGCATCAGAGAAGTGGAGCCGACAGACAGCGCTTCGGGTCGAGCCGCTATACAAGGAGAAGCTCATTCAGGTCGGGCAGGTGACAAAGCTCAGGTTCAAGCTGACAGACCCCGCTACGAACCTGCCGAAGGTAGGGCTGAAAGACGTCGGCGTGCTGACTTTTCTCGCGCCGGGGTTGTGGAACAAGCGGCAAACTGCCCGGTCGAGCGGCGAAGGCATCTACGAGATCGAGTTCGTCCCGCCCGAAGCCGGGCCTTATTACGTCTTTATCGAAAGCCCCTCGCTAAAAGTGAAGTACCGGCAACTGCCTTACATGATCCTTGAGGCGACGACGCGGCCTGCACGGTAGGCAGGACCGGAGGTGAGATATGACCGCAAAGATGATCGGGTTTTCAAAGAAGGCTGCGTTGATTATTTCAACGCTCGGCTGGCTATTTTTGCTAACCGTACCGGTAGAGCAGGCGGCGGCCCAATCGCGCCCCGGCCAAGACGGCCAGAAATCGCAAGCGAGCGAGAAAGCACAAGCGAGTGAGAAATCACAAGCGGGTGAGAAATCGCGAGCAGGCGAAAGATCGGCCGCGCTGAAATATTTCACAGACGTACAGCTCATCAACCACAACGGCGAGAGCATGAAATTTTATAGCGACCTGCTCAAAGACAAGGTCGTCATCATCAACGCGTTCTTTACAAGCTGCACGGGCGTATGCCCTGCCATGAATCAGACTCTCGAAAAGGTTCAGGAGTGGCTCGGACCGCGCTTGAATAAAGACGCATACATCGTCTCGATAAGCGTCGACCCGGCAGTCGATACGCCTTCGAAGCTCAAAGAGTACGCGCCGCGCTTTCACGCGAAGCCGGGTTGGTTCTTCATCACGGGCAGCAGGGAGAACGTCGAGCTAGCTCTCTACAAGCTTGGGCAAAAGGTCGAGGTCAGAGAAGATCACAGCACAATCATCATCATAGGCAACGAACGCACAGGCCTGTGGAAGAAGGCCATGGGGCTTGCGCGGCCCGACGCTCTCATCAAGGTCATCGAGAGCGTGCTCGACGACAAGCCCGTCGCGTTAAAGTGATATGAGACGCGCTCGATTCTTAATCTCTATTTTGGCGGCGCTCGGCGGGCTCGGCAGCGCGCTGGCACAGTCGCCTGCCGCTCAGGGTTTGACGCCGCAACAAAGACGCGGCAAGCAGATATACCTGCGCGGCGCGAGCCAGTCGGGCAGGCCTATAACGGCCGCTCTGGCGAACGCATCGCTCGAAGTAGACGCTTCAACCTTCAGCTGCGCAAACTGTCACGGACTTGACGGGCGCGGCAAGCCCGAAGGCGGAATCACGCCTACAGACATCACCTGGAATAATTTGACGAAGCCTTACGCCGTCACCTCCGCGTCGGGTCGAAAACACGCCCCCTATACCGACGCGTTGCTTGAGCGCGCGATCACCGAAGGGCTCGACCCGTCGGCCAATGCGCTCCATACGGCGATGCCAAGGTATAAGATGTCGCGCGAAGACGCCGCAGACCTCCTGGCGTATCTGAAGCGGCTCGGAGATGACCGCGACCCCGGCATCGGCGAGACGGTCTTGAAGATAGGAACGATTCTTCCGGCGGCCCCTGCGCTCGCCGATGTGAGCGGCGACATGAAGGCCGTGATGACGGCTTACTTCGACGAAGTCAACAGCCGTGGCGGAGTCTTCAACCGCAAGATAGAGCTGAAGGTCGCGGCGGACGAGGTCGCGTCGAGCGCGAGCGTAAAGCGATTCCTAGAACGCGAGGAGGTCTTTGCCCTCGCGGGCGCGTGGACGGCCGGCGCGGATAAAGAGATAGCTTCGCTTATGCAATCGGAAGAGGTGCCGATGGTAGGCCCGCTGACTCTTCTTCCCGGCGAAGGGTTCCCCGTCAACAGGCAGGTCTTCTACCTGCTGTCGGGGCTCGGAGAACAGGCGCTCGCGCTCGCGCGCTTTGCCCGACAGTATGTGCAGGCGCAAAACCCTAGGGCTTCGGTCATCTACCCGGAGTCTGGGACCCCGCTTGAGGTCGTCAAAGCGGTTGAAGCCCAAACGGTGTCGAGCGGCTGGGGCCAGTTGATAAAGCTCTCCTATGCGACCGCCGGATTCGACGCCGCGAGCCTTGCCCGGAGGGTGAAAGAAGAAGGCAGCCTCGTAGTCTTTTTTCTCGGCGAGCAGGCCGAGGCGAAAGCTTTCATCGCGGAGTTGGACAGGCTGGGGTGGGCTCCGCACATGCTTGTCTCAGGCTCTGTTGCCGGGCGCGATATGTTCGATCTCCCGCGAAGTTTCAAAGAGAAGATACTGCTTGCGTTTCCAAGCCTGCCTTCGGACCACACGGAGGAGGGAGTCGCCGACTACCTGAGACTTGCCGCGAAGTACAAGATTCCGCGCCGCCACCTGCCCGCGCAATTTTCGGCATACGCTGCGGCGAAGGTGCTTGTCGAGGGCTTGAAGCGAGCCGGAAAAGAGTTGAGCCGCGAAAAGCTTATCTTGTCGCTCGAAGGGTTATACGATTTCAAAACTGACCTCATACCTCCCCTGACCTACGGCCCAAACCGGAGGATCGGCGCGCTCGGCGCATACATAGTCCTGCTCGACCTGGAAAAGCGAAAGTTCGTCCCCATAAGCGAGTGGATAAGCCTTTTCTAAGCGATGAGGACCGACCGGGGCGGGACCCGCCTCAGTCGCCGCCTATGGAAGCCGAAGACCTCAACCCCTTACTCTGCTCGGTCCTGCGCCGAAGGCGGAATTGACAACGGCTCGGCCAGCCGGGTAGACTTTCCCCAACTTGCACTTATAAGTTTTTCGCTTGTGGTAGTGCGTTTCCGAGTTTGAAACTGGAAACAGGAATCAAAGGGGCGGCTCTACCTGCTCGTCTTTCTCTCCTCACAGGCGGGCCGTGACCGTCTAATTGCTTCAGTAATAATCCAAACGCTGCGCAGGAGGGAAGTATGAAAACTCTCGGCTCAATCGTTAAGGACTCGAACAGGGACCTCTACATGGTATTGGCTGACAACACCGTCCACGAGGCGGTGCTCTATATGACCGAACGCAACATCGGCGCGGTGACGGTTGTCGAAGGAGACCGCGTGGTCGGGCTCTTTTCCGAGCGCGACTTGATGAAGCGCGTGGTCGCCGAAGGCCGCACTCCCGCCGAAGTCCAGGTACGCGACGTTATGACCACAGACCTCACAATCGCCTCGCCCGACGACACTTGCGAAGACGGCATAAGCAAGATGCGTCAGGCGCGCTGCCGCCATCTCCCGGTCCTGGAGAGCAACAAGCTGCTCGGCCTTGTCTCGCTGCGCGACTTGCTCGAAGTGGATGCGGACGAGAAAGCGGACGAAATCCGCATGCTGAACACTTACATACACTATGTGCCGCCCGGTTTCGCGCACGGCGCGTAGCTTAAAAGCTCGATCTTGAATCCGAGCAAGTCTGGTTTCTAAACCGGTGCTCTTTGTGCGCCCTGTCACCGCCCCCGCGAAATTTTTCTGCTAGAATCCCGTCTGTCCGGCGTTGTGGCTGCCGCGTAGAGATCAAAAATGTTATATTCCATCTCTCAAGCAGAGACGCGTTTGTTCGAGGGTAAACCTGTTCGGCTCATTCAATATTCAATTCATACAACCGGGGAGACCGTCTTGACATGCAAATAGCTGTTTTGAGGGAGACAGAGCCGGGAGAGACTCGTGTGGCTCTGGTCCCGGATTCGATAAAAAAGCTCGCCGCCTCAGGCTGCAAAGTGACGGTTGAATCGGGCGCGGGCGTCATGGCGGGCGCTTCCGACGAAGATTACCGCGCCGCCGGGGCCGAAGTCTCGGCCGACCGCTCAAAGATGCTCGCCTCAGCCGATGTGCTTGCCTCGGTCAACCGCCCTGTCACAGACGATCTCAACTTGCTCAAACAGAGCGCGGTCGTTATAGGCTTCCTGCGCCCGCTCGACGACCCGGCAGGGTTACAGCCGATGATCGCGAGCGGTCACACGGCCTTTGCTATGGAGCTGATCCCGCGCACAACGCGTGCGCAAGCGATGGACGCACTCTCTTCTATGGCGACAATCGTCGGCTACAAAGCCGTGCTGATGGCGGCAGAGCGTCTACCACGCATGTTTCCCATGCTTATGACTGCGGCCGGGACGGTCCCTCCTGCGCGAGTGCTTGTGCTGGGCGCGGGAGTCGCGGGGCTCCAGGCGATTGCTACCGCCCGAAGGCTCGGCGCGGTCGTAGAAGGCTATGACGTGCGCGCCGCCGCCGGCGAAGCGATACGCTCGCTCGGCGCAAGCGTGCTCGAAGTCGACCTCGGCGGGATCGAGACCGAAGACGAAGGCGGGTACGCGCGCGAGCTGTCGGAAGAGGCGCTCAGGCGCGGGCGCGAGCTTATAGCCAGGCACGCTCGCACGGCAGATGTCATCGTAACGTCGGCGCAGGTTCCGGGCCGCCCCGCGCCTTTGATGGTCACCGAAGAGGCGCTTTCGGGGATGAAGCGCGGCTCGGTCATAGTCGACCTGGCCGGGGCGTCGGGCGGCAACTGCGCGGCGACAGTTCCGGGCGAAACCATTCTCAGGGAAGGCGTCACAATCATCGCGCCGTTGAACCTGGCGTCGAGCGTGCCTGTCCACGCAAGCCAGTTGTACTCGCGCAACGTGACCTCCTTTTTGACTCTGCTGATAAAAGAAGGCGAGTTGAACATCGATATGACAGACGATATCGTAGGCCCCGCCTCGGTCGCGCACCAGGGGCTTGCCACACACCCGCGCGTCGCAGCCGCAATTACAGGAGGAACACAGTCGTGAGTTCGGAAACCTTTATCGCCGCTCTTTACGTCTTCGCGCTTGCGGCGTTTCTCGGTTATCAGGTTATATCGCGCGTGCCGCCGCTGCTTCACACGCCGCTTATGTCTGCGACCAACGCCATATCGGGCATATCCCTGGTCGGCTCTATAGTCACGGCCGGGGCCGACTACAACAGCGTAAGCACCCTTCTCGGCTTTATCGCCGTGACCTGCGCGACGATCAACGTAGTCGGCGGGTTTATGATAACCGACCGCATGCTCAGAATGTTTAAGAAGAAGAACCCCGCACCACAGCAAGACTCCTTGGCAAAGGAGCAAGGCAAACAGGGATGAATTACTCCATCGAGCTAACATACCTTGTCGCTTCGATCCTCTTTATTTTTGGTCTGAAAGGTCTGAGCCATCCTGAATCGGCCCGGCGCGGGATGATCATGGCCGAGGTCGGCATGCTGATGGCCATCGTCGGCACGCTGCTTCACAGAGAGATCGTAAGCTACGAATGGATCATCGCCGGGTTGATTATCGGGTCGCTCATAGGCGGGGCGATGTCGATCTGGGTCCCCATGACCGCGATGCCGCAGCGGACGGCGTTGTCGCACGCGTTCGGCGCGCTTGCCGCCGCGCTCGTGGGCATATCCGAGTTCTACCGCCACGGGTCGGAGCTAGGGTCGTTCAAGATGACCGCGATTGGTTTCGAAGTCATGTTCGGCGGCATCACCGTAACCGGCTCCCTCATGGCGTTCGTAAAGCTGCAAGACCTCATGCGCGGGACACCTGTCACTTACAAGGGGCAGAACATCATAAACATGACGCTGTTCGTCGCGACGGCGGGGATATTTATCTACCTGATCTTTGTGCCGACCGCCGCCTACCTGTTTTATGTGATGGTGGGTATGGCGTTCCTATTCGGCATATTGCTTGTGCTGCCGATTGGCGCGGCGGATATGCCCGTCGTCATGTCTTTGATGAACTCTTACGCGGGGCTGGCGGCTGCCGCTACAGGCTTTGCCATCTCGAACAACGTGCTGATAATTGCGGGGACGCTCGACGGTTTTTCCGGCTTTATCCTTTCAATATTGATGTGCAAGGCGATGAACCGCTCGATCACAAACGTGCTGTTCGGCGCGTTCGGGAGCGAGTCGGCGGCGGCCACGTCGCAAGAGCAGGGCATTATGCGCGAGATCGCAGCCGAAGACCTGGCGGTTCAACTGGCTTATGCAAGGCAGGTGGTCTTTGTTCCGGGCTACGGCATGGCGACGGCGCAGGCACAGCACGCCGTGCGCGAGCTTGGCAACCTGCTCGAAGCGCGAGGCGTCACTGTGAAGTATGCAATACACCCGGTGGCGGGCCGTATGCCGGGCCACATGAACGTATTGCTCGCCGAAGCGAACGTGCCTTACTCCGCGCTGTACGAGCTTGAGCAGATCAACTCGGAGTTTCCTGCGACAGACGTGGCGGTCGTCATCGGAGCGAACGACGTTGTGAACCCGGACGCGCGCGATAACCCGACAAGCCCTATTGCCGGGATGCCGATTCTCGAAGTGGACCGCTCGCGCTCGGTCGTGGTCTTAAAGCGCGGCAAAGGCAAAGGCTTCGCAGGGATCGAGAACCCGCTCTTTTTCAAATCGAACACGGGCATGCTCTACGGCGACGCAAAGGCCTCGCTTACGAGGCTCGTGCAGGCGGTGCAGGAAGTCTGAAGGGCGTCTACTTAAAAGCAAAAGGCGGGGCCGATTCGTTCGGCCCCGCCTTTTGAGTTTAAAAGCTAAGATGGTGACGAGCTTACTTGCCAGTATTCGCGTACTGGATGCAGTCGCCCTGGTTCTTGAACGTTGAGCCGTCGGCGCGTCTCAGCGTCTTCCAGCCGCCGTTTTTGCAGGCGTCTTTGCTGGCCGCGACCTCGAACGGGTCGAAATTATAAATGACGCATTCGCCGTCGTAGCCGATTGCAAGCGCGTCGGTAGAAGCGGTCAGCGCCGGGTTGCCGCTGCCCTGGTTGACGCCGAACCCGCCGACTATTACTGCATCGGGGTTGTTTTCGACAATCGTCTCCCAGGTGACGAAGGTGTCTCTGTTAGGCGCACCGGGGATCGGGTTTGATGACCACCAGATGGCCTGGCCGCCGTTGAATGCGTCCCACGTCTGCCAGGTGTTGTCGACTATTGCACCTTGAGTTGCGTTGTATACAGGCTCGAAGACGAGCGTGGTGAACCCGCCCGGCGCAGCGCCGTTTACGTCGACCTGGATGTTGATCGCGGGCAACTGGGCGTCATTGTCCGACGCGTTGGCTGCCCTGTATGTGGCATAACCGATCCTGTCAATCTCTGCGAGCGACGTACCGATATGATCGAAATTAAAGAGGGTTACTTTGTCCGCGCCCGTCGGGGTCACCGTCTCAAAGCTGCCGACGCCCAGAGGCGGCGTGGCGGGGCCGAGTCTGAATAACCCGTTACCTGCTAAGCGTGTGTAGAGAACCCAGTTTCTGGTCGGCGGAGTGTTCTCTGCCTGCCTTGCTACATCATCCTCTGTTATGACGACTGTCTCGCACGCGGCTTGCGCGGCCCTTGTAGTCGTGACGTTGGGGGCGAAAAGTACGATGGCTGCCAGAGCCACCATAAGAAGATAAGTCAACGGTTTTCCTGCTTTCATATTCGATGCACCTCCTAGAGAGTTAAGCGGCTGCGAATTACTGCAGCGCAAAGTTATGCGGATTGAGGAGACAGAAAAAGTCTCCAGCATAAGAGCTGAAACCAGCACTTTTGGTGGATTAATTGCTAAATCAAGCCAGCTTGAAGTTACCCAGCCCTATTTGATCGACGAGCAGTTCAGTGACGGTCACAATCGATTGGTAACAATCGCTACTAATCGCTGTTCGTCAGGTTCAACTACTTTACTGCTGTGCTCAAGCGTCCATGACCGAATAAAAAACTCTATTTGAATACTCAGGTGTTGTCAACTCGCCCTGCCGTTTAATCCGGGCAGGCGGTTGAGCGCCAGTTGATGTTTGTCACTTTTTAGGCTCGGTCTTTCCCATAGCTTGGAGCCAGGCGTCCCAGCCGCCTTTGAGCGCGCGGACCCGTTTATAGCCGTTGTCGATGAGCGTCTGCGCCGCACCGGCGCTTGTAGCTTCGCTCGGTCAGGCACAGTATGTGACTATCTCGCGGGTGCGCGGAATCTCTTTCAGGTGAGAGGCTATCTGGTCGTGGGGAATCTGTAGCGCGCCTTTTATCTTCGTCTCATACGAGTCCGTGTTGCGAACATCTATGATTGTGACGGGCCTGTTCTTTGCCATCATCACTATCAGCTCGTCAACCGAAATCCGCTCGATCTCGCCGGGCGTCGCGCTCTTTGCGGCGACGGTCTTTGCCGTTTTTGGCTTTCCCGCCTTTGCCGATTTCTGTCCCGCGCCCGTAATTGTCGCGCTCGCGAGCAGAACGGCGACCGATACAGAGACTGACCACTTTATCTTTAACATAACAATTTTCTCCTGCTTAATCTGGAACAACTATTCTGCCATGCGCGTTGAGGGAAATGCCAGGAGCAGTAATTCAAGTCATATATCAGATTATCCGCTTGAATTGGTATAGCAATAATATTAAGATTTCAAGCAGTTAGCGCCCTCCCCTCTAGAAGCGCGTTGAAGTCCGGCGGTTTAGGAGTAGAAGCTGATGAGGTTGAGAAGAAAGCCTGCGACCATGCTCGCGTGTTTGCTGGTTGCCTCTCTTACGGTGGCCCAGGCCAGCAGTAATCGCGCGCAGCTTGGCGAGAAGCGCAGCGTTGCGCTGCCGTCGTTTGCCGTGCTCGATGAGAACGCCGCCCCTGTCATCTCTGCGGGCGGCAAGGTCGGGTTCCTCTCGTCTGTGACAAGCGGTTCGCTCATCTCGTTCAGCGTCTCGACCGGCAAGGTGCTATCGACTACGGTCGTGGGTGAAATGGTCGGCCCTGTTTCTATGATCGAAGGCAACGGGCGCAGGCTCGTCGCCGTCGCCGCTGCGAACGATCCAGGCTCAGGCCACCCGGCGACCGTGAGCATAATCGACGCCACGCGAGCGCGCAGGCTCGATCTGCGCTCGCTCATAATACTTCCCACGGACGCAATCATCACCCCCGCGACGCGGCCCTTTCTGACGGCTGACGGCAGGTTCTGTTTGATAGCTTCTAGCTTTAACGAACCCGCGCTCTTTTCCTTCGATGTCGAGACCGGCCAGATGGTTTCGCGGCTGCCGCTGCTTGGGCAGCCTTCGGAACTCGCTCTCTACGATCACGAGGGGCGGCGGGTGATGGCCGTCGCGAGCGCCGTGGCCAATAACCTCTCGCTCATCAAGATCGCCGAGACGGGAGAGCTTAGCTCCGGCATCAACTTCAGCCCGGCCGACGCGCGTTTCGATCAAGCAAACAACCCGGCCTTTGGCGCTGACGGGCAGACCGTCTACATCGCCGCGACCGGCGGCGAAAAGCTCTTCGCAATCGACGTCGAAACGGGCGGCGAAACTGCAAGCCTCGCCGTCAAATCGCCGAAGCGGGTCACGGTAGCGCTCGCCGCCGACAATCGCGAGGTGATCGGCATCACGCGCTTGCAAAAAGATGACGACCAGCCGGGCGGAGCCGTCATCGCCGTCAACAGCGGGGGCAGCCTTTCGGTTAAAAGCGAGTTCACCCCGCCCGACGGAATAAAATTTTCCAGAGCCAACAACGTCGTCTTTGGTAAAGACGCGGAGGTGGCTTTCTTAGGCTCTGCGACGGGGATGCTGTTCGCCTTCAACACCGAAACGGGCGAGCTTGAATCGCACGAGGCGGTCGGGAGCGAGCTTCGCAGAATCGCTTTGAGCGAGGTCACACGAACCGTGACCGCGATAAGGTCCGCGCCGACTGGGGACGAGATAGTAATCATAGGCTTCGACGTGGAGAAGGCGAAAGAGAGCGAAGCCGATTCAGCCGCTCCCCTTATCACGGCCTTCGTGCCTGACGTCGTCGAGCAGAACCGCCCGCGAAATCTCCGGCTGATTATCAAGGGGCAGAACTTCGCGCCGGGCGCGTCGGTAGTCGTTGACGGCGAAGTACTCGCCGCCGATTTGAAAGAGAGCGACACGCTCAAAGTCATCGTACCGAAATCGCGGCTTCAGAGGAATGCGGACCTTTCTATTCAAGTGAGGTCGGGCGGCTCAGATTCGCCGGCGAAGGCTCTACCCGTAAGACCGCTTGGCCCCGTGATCGAGAAGCTAAAGCCCGCGCGAGTTCCCGGCCCGGCCGAGCCTTTCACGATAAGGATACGGGGAAGAAACTTCCGCGATAGCTCGGCGATCTTTATCGACGGCGAGAAGCTGAACACAGATCGCATCGGAGACGATCTGGAGGCCCGCGTGCCGCAAAATATCGCTGCGCGTGTCGGCACGCGCAGCATACAGGTTAAAAACAGAGACGACTCCGAGCTTGTATCGAACGAGCGGTCGCTCGAAATATTTGGGCCGCGCATCGATTCTCTGAAGACAGGTGTCGGCGGCGTCATCGCCGGGAGCAGCAAATTCGCTTTGAAGATTTTAGGCGAGAACTTCCGCGACGGCGCGCGAGTCGAGATAAACGGCAACCGCATACCCGCCACGCGCATACGATCTATGACCGACAGGGTCATCAAGCTGACCGTGCCCGGCGAGTTCGCGCAGACCGCGGGGAAGCTCGCTGTCGTCGTGCGAAACCCCGGCAACCACGCCTCGCCCGCGAAAGAGATTGAGACGGTCGGCCCGCACATCGACACTATACAGCCGGGGACGCTGTTCGCCGGTTCGTCTAATGTCCGTATCGGCATTCAGGGCCAGCGGTTCCGCAGGGGCGCGCTTGTCAGGATAAAAGGGCCGGACGGGAACACCATAAAAGTAGCTCGCGGGCGCGTAAGGTTCCGGTCCTCGACTCGCATACAGGTCAGCCTGGGCGGACAGCTTAACGAGCTTATAAAACAGCCGGGCGAGTTGACCTTCCAGGTCTTCAATCCGAACGAAGGCAACGGCGTGCCGTCAAACGAGTTCAAGCTTACGGCCGCAGGGCCGCGGGTAACAGAGGTGCTCGTTCTTCCAATCGAAGGCGACGACACCCACGAGCAGGTTGTCATCACGGGCAGCCACTTCCGCAACGGGGCTGTCGTTGAGTTCCTGACCGCTGACGGCGGCGTTCGGCTCCGCGTCCCTAACAAGGTCAAGGGCGAAAAGATCATCATCACGCTGACGACCAACCGCATCGCAGGCATGGGCAATTTCAGCGTGCGCGTAGTCAACCCCGGCAACGTGAGGTCTGCGCCTGTACGCCGCACGCGCCAGGGCGAGACGCCCCCGACGGAAGGGTAGACCAGTCGCCGGCTGAAAAAGCTTGCTCAAACGAGAGGGCGCGCGAAATGTGCGCCCTCTCGTCATTAATTCATCCGTTAATTCAGCCCGACGCGCGGTTAGGCTAAGCCGCGAGGCTATGTTATAATTACGGTGGTCTTTTGGAGTGGGTCGGATGATCGCTGGCTCGCGACCGCATCGAGAAATTGAGCCGGTCGCGGGCGAGAGGAAAGTCCGAACACCGCAGAGCAGCGGGCTGGCTAACGGCCAGGCGGGGCAACCCGACGACAAGTGCAACAGAGAACAGACCAGCCGATGGCTCCTCGCAGAGCACAGGTGATGGGTGAAACGGTGGGGCCGCGAGGCTTAATGTAAGAGCCCACCAGCGCGGGTGGTAACATCTGCGGCTAGGCAAACTCTCCGCGGTGCAAGACCAAATAGGGAGGCGTCACACAGGGCTGCTCGTCCGAAGCCAGACAGCTTGGCTGTTTGCTACAGCCTCCGGGTAGGTCGCTTGAGCGCGCGGAGCAATCCGCCGCCTAGATGAATGATCATCGCTTGCGCGGCCCTTTACGCCGAGGCGTGACGGGCAACGCAGGGACAGAATTCGGCTTACAGACCCACTTCAAATCCAAAATCTCTCTTAGGTGGCCAGTGTGGCTAAGAACAAATACCTGTATGGTCTGATAGGGGTTGTGGCGGGCTTCATCGTCAGCTATTTCGCGACACAGTATTATAACAACAGCGAGGGCGGGCGGGCTACCGCCTCGCAAGCGGGCGCGCAACCGGCGGGTCCAGGCGCGCAATCGGCGCCCGGCGGCCAGCCTTCTATGGCCGAAGTCCAGGAAGTGATCGCAAAGGCGCGGAACAACCCGAAAGACCCGCAAGCGCAGATCGAAGCCGCGGGGCTCTATTACCAGATCCGAATGATCCCCGAATCTATAGAGTTCTTAAAGAGGGCCGCCGAGCTTGAGCCTCAAAAATTCGGCATCCCCGCCACAATAGGCAACCTCTACCTCGACCAGAAGAATTACGCCGAAGCCGAAACCTGGTACAGGCGCGCGGTGGCGATCAAGGCCGACGAGCCGGAACTTTATGTGGAGATCGCCACGGCGTTGCTTCAGCGCCAGTCGCCAGACCCGAACAAGGCCCTTCAGGAGCTTGACCGCGCCGTCAAGCTCGATCCTCGAAACGCGCACGCGCTCGCGCATATGATCGACGCGCACTTGCTAAGGAAAGATGCCGAAGCCGCCGATCAGGCGCTCGCGCGTCTTCGTGCTGCCGAGCCCGCCAATAACCGTATATCTCTGTATCAGGGCTTGATAGCCGATCTCAGAGCCGGGCGTGCCGTAACTATTCCCAAGGAATAACAGGTCTGTTTGATGTCGCTTTTTAGGATCATTTTATACATAGTCCTTGCCTATATGGTATTGCGGTTCGTCAAGCGCGTGCTCTCGCCGACGCGCGCGGCTGGTTCGAGAAGCTACCGCCGTAGCCAGGCGAGGGGCCGTCAAAATACGATCTCATCGCGCACCGTGAGGTGCGAGAACTGCGGCATGTTTATTACCGAAAAGAGCGCCTTAATGGTTGGAGGCACAGAGTTTTGCTCGAAGGGGTGTGCCGAGGCGCGTGTTCACAAGCGTTGACGGGCGGGGTTGGAAATTCGCCATATTTGGCATGTTTTGCATTATTTCGCGAAGGGCTTTCGTCTATACCCATTGAAGGGATAAAGAGAGGCCGCACAACCTTCAATCGCCGGTCTGTTTCGGCAGAGCAGGGCCGGCAAGTAACAGACACAGTTCTGTAAAAAGCCTCAGTAGCCTCCGAGCAATCACTACCGTGACGCTCAGATTTTCTGGGGAGATACTTGAATTAATGAACTTACGCGAAATAATAGAATATATTTCTGGGCAAGGCGGCAACAGGGTCCCTGGGTCTGCGCTGTCGCCTGGTAAGGCATGCCCGGACGAAGCCGATCTTCTCGCCCTTACCGAAGACCGTTTATCCGAATCCCGCCGTGGTTTGATGGAAAAGCATCTTGCCGGTTGTGATGATTGCCGCGACACGCTCGCGCTGTTTGCCCACTGTTCGAGCGACGACGCACCCGATTCAAGCTTTGAGCAGATGTCCGAAGCCGCGATAACCAAACAGGCCGCGCGCGTGCTTGCATATATCAATCAGGATACGGAGCAGCAAGAGGCTCGGAAGATACGGCGACCCATCGCCGGGCAGACAGCGCAGGCCGGGCAGGAAATGGCTGGACAGGCGCTTGCGGCGGGGACGGCGACCCGCGCAGGGATTTACATATCGTTTCGGCAACTGGCTGTGGCGGCATTGCTCGTATGCGCTGTGACCGCGTCTGTGCTCTTTTGGGTGACGAGAGAGCAAGCGCACAGAGGCGAGGCTATGCAGGCGCTGGCGGTGGCATCCAGCAAAAAGAGGCGCATCGAGCCGAGAATATCTGGAGACCTGAAATACTCGTCTTACTCGACTACTCGCGGAATGGACGAAGACGACGATCTTCAGTTCGATATAGCGCTCAACGACGCGAGCGTGGCGGTCGAGCAATCCCCAACCCCCGAGGCGAAACATATTCTTGCTCGCGTCTATCTTGCGCGGGGCAAGCGCGGCGAGGTTGAGAAGGCGCGGCTGATTCTTGAGCAACTGGTCGGCGACGGAAACCGCTCGGCAGAGGTTTTAAACGATCTCGGAGTGGCGTTTCTGGGGCTTGATAACCCGGTCGAGGCCGCGTCGGCCTTTAGCCGCGCGCTCGACAGCGACCCGGGTTTTGACGAGGCGTTGTTCAACAGGGCTCTGGCGAGACAGGGGTTCGACCGCGAAGGGGCTCGAAAAGATTTCGAGCAGTTTATAAAAGTATCGACCGATCAGGGTTGGACGGACGAAGCGAAGCGAAAGCTTGAAAGCCTGCAAGATTCCCCCAGGCGCTAACCGGATTAAGACTGTTTCAACAGGAATTAAACCTGCCCCCGTTTTTAAGCTCTCAACACTATTTGATCCAGGCATCGGAGACGGTGGTGTCGACCGTGACCGGTATGCTGCTGATGAACTCGCGCGCGGCTTCGACCATCTCGCGCTCAAGCACGAGGGCCGCGTCGCGCGCGTCCTTTTCGTCCGCCTCTACGACTATCTCGTCGTGTACGCAGTTTATTACGCGCGCGTCTAACCCTTTGAGCCCGTCATAAACTCGCGCAAGCGCGCGCTTGATGATGTCTGCCGAAGACCCCTGTATGGGCGCGTTCTTCCCCAGCCGCTGAGTTGCCGCGACCTGCGAGCGGTCGTTTGCGTCGTAAGTAAAGTTAATCAAGCGGCCGGACCTTGTTCGATTCTCGCGCTCGCGCACGGCGCGGTCGCCCGCCTCGCGAAGCCACGCGGCCACGCCGCTATATGCGGCGAAATATTTTCGGATCAAACCGTCGGCCTCTTCCACCGAACAGTCTATGCGCGCCGCAAGCCCCGGCGCTCCCAGCCCGTACATGATCCCGTAGTTTAATTGCTTTGCCGCGCTGCGCTGGTCCTTCGATACGGTGTCGAGCGGGATGCCGAACATCTGGCTCGCGGTCACGCAATGGAGGTCTTCGCCCGAAAGCAGCGCCTTGACAAGCGCGGTATCCTGCGACCAGTCGGCCAGTATCCTTATCTCGATCTGTGAATAGTCGGCGATGACGAGCTTACGGCCCGGCGGTGCGGAGAAGCACTTGCGGTACTCTGGCGTGTGCGGGACCTGCTGAAGATTCGGGTCCGAACAGCTCATCCTTCCTCCGGTCGCGCCTATCTGTCGAAAATCTGCGTGCAGCCGCCCCGTCTCCGGGTGAATCTGTTCGAGGAGCGACAGGCCGTAGCTCGAAAGCGATTTCTGAACGCCACGGTACTCCAGCAGCTTTGCTACGGCCGGGTTCTCTTTTGCGAGGGGCTGAAGCTGCCAGCTTCGTGTGCCTTCGACCTTTATGCCCATGCGGCCGAGCGCTTCCGTGATCTGAGTCGGACTGTCCAGGTTGATGTTTGGCGGCTCGTCAAAAAGCGTAAGCTGCGGTATTCCGGCCGATAGCTCGCGCTTCAGCTCGACCGATAGTATTTCGTGCGCTCGCTCGACATCCTTGACCAGCGCGCGCCAGCACTCTTTATCCATAGCGACGCCCGTTATCTCCATCGCGGCAATCGGCAGCACGCACTCAAACTCAAGCCGCGCGGCGTCCCACATCTCAAGCTCGTCGAGTCGTCCGGCGAGGCGGTCATAAAGCGGGAGCATGAGCTCGGAATCTTTCGCCGCGTACTCGTACTGCAAACCTGTCAGACGGCCTGACCAGTCGCTTACCTGCATCGATTTATCTATCGCCAGGTCGAGATAGCGCGTGGCGACCGCGGCCAGCGAGTGGCCCCCGTCGTTTCGGCCCGCGCTTATCAACTGGCTTGCAAGCATAGTGTCAAATACGCCGCGCACTTCAAGCCCCGCGTGATGAAGCAACATCTTGAGGTCGAATTTCGCGTTATGAAGGACCTTTGTGATAGACGCAGATTCAATCAACTCGCGCAGCTCGGGAACTTCGAGCGCGGGCGTCTCGAACAGGTCTATGACAAAATTCTGTTCGCGAGAGGAAAGCTGCAACAGGCGAACACGCGAGCGAAAGGGGTCGAGCCCAGTGGTCTCTGTGTCGAGCCCCACGACGGCCTGACCTGCCAGCGCGTGGGCGGCGGCTCGCACGCCTTCTTCGGTAGTAACCAGTGTGTAAGGTGTAGCGCTCAAAAGTTTCGAACTTCCTTCAGGCGCGTGCGCGGCCCCGGTTGAAGAAGTCACGCCCGCGCGATTTAGTTGACCATTCTCGCATCAAGAGTGTGGACAATCAACCCTGCTTCCTGATTCGCTTAGTAAAGCGGGCAACACCCGGCTACATATTCCGTTTGCTGTAAGGACAAGGCTAAGAAGGACAAGGCTAAGGGAGTTCGTCCGGGCGTTAAAGAGTGCGTCTAACAGGCGCGCACGTCGTACAATTCTGTTGGCCGATCTCTCCGCTCAATGGGTAGGAATGGGCTTTATCGATTCTTTCTTAGATCGATGCTTCTCTCGGCGGACTTACCGTATATCTTTTCCGGTATTAATTAGCTCCTTCGCGCTCGAACCTTTCTTATCTGGCATGTCCTCTCATTTTGAAAAGCAGCTAAAATAAATAAAGGCTCTGGCAGTCTACCGGAGCCTTTATCAATACCTTATGTAAACGGTGAAAGTCTTCTAGCGGTTGCCGCCGCCTTGGCCACCACCTTGACCTCCGCCCTGACCGCCACCAGAGCCACCTTGGCCTCCGCCAGAGCCGCCCTGTCCTCCGCCTTGGCCGCCGCCTTGGCCGCCACCTTGATCTCCGCCGCCACCCTGGCCGCCACCTTGACCGCCACCAGAGCCGCCGCCTTCTTCGTTACCGCCCTGGCCTCCACGACCACCTTGGCCGCCACCCTGTCCACCACCTTGACCGCCCTGGCCTCCGCCCTGACCGCCACCAGAGCCACCTTGGCCTCCGCCCTGTCCACCCTGGCCTCCGCCAGAGCCGCCCTGACCGCCGCCTTGGCCACCTTGACCACCGCCTTGGCCGCCACTGCTATTCGTCATCTCGTCATCTCTGTTCCTTGACATTCTGGTTTCCTCCTTAATGTCATTACAGGTAAATAGTTAAGGCCCGCAGGCCCGATAGGGGGAAGCTATAAAGATTGTTGCAATACCTATTCCCGAATCAAGAATGCTGGAAAAGCTCTCTAATCCTCATGCGAACACAGATATGGAAACCATAGATAAAATCTTTCTTGGGGCGGATTTGTTGCAATCTCAACAATTATTGCAGGATGGTCTTTAAACTGAAGCAGCGGCAACTGCCGAAACTCTGAACGTGCGCGCTTGCACATTTCCAGGTGAATACTTTAAGGTCTTGCCCGTTGAAAGGAGATACTTGATGAACGAAAAACAAGATGGCGCTAATCTTATCCTTCGCCTCTACGAGATCAGGCGTGAAGAGACCATGCGTAAAGCACGCGACTGGTTTACAGTCGCTTTCCACCCGGAGAACATTAAGGATGTTTTGGAAACGCTGATGGGCGAACACAGCGCGGACTTTCGCATGGTAGCGTCTTATTGGGACATGGCCGCGGCATTAGTCAACCACGGGGCGATTGATGAACAGATGTTCAACGACATGAACACGGAACACGTAGCTGTATACGCCAAGCTGGAGCCGTTTATTGCCGAATTCAGGTCTATGCCGGGAGTGCCGCCGTATCTTTATTTAGCCCAGCTTGAAAAGGTAGTGACGAGAATGCCTGACGCACAGGAACGCATCGCCGCGATGCGCAGCTATATGAAGCGGCGCAGAGAGGTTAGCGATAAAAGGTCAGGTGAAACCCGCATGGATCAAGACGCGGTCTAATAAGCCTGTACACCTGGGCCCGCAATCAGAGTTTGTAGGATACGTCCGGCGGTATGTGCGGGCCGGGTCATGAGAAGCGTTAGATGTCTTATTGAATCGGTGGAGCGAGTATGGAGATCAGGCGACTTGAAAGTTCCGACGCGGCGCTCGCGCGCGATGCAATAGCAACACTGAAGATCACAGACAGAACCTTGGCCCGCAACCTGGACGCTGATTACCTGAGTTATTTTCTGTCCCGACCGGAGAACTATTTGATTGTGGCAACAGACGGCAGTATGCCAATTGGCTACGTTGTCGCTTACCTGTTGGACCGCGTTGACCGCAAACAGGCGATGATGTTCTTCTACGAGATCAGTGTTGCCGAGTCGCATCAACGGCGCGGGGCAGGCGCTGCGATGATTAAACTGCTCAAGTCCTTTTGCCGAAAGCAGGGCGTTATGAAGATGTGGGTTCATACAAACAGGTCGAATTTAGCTGCGGCAGGTCTGTACGAAACAACAGGTGGTACAGCCGACGCGAGTGGCGATGAGATCTCGTTTTTGTATACGCCGGATAGCTACGAAGTCTGATAAGCGCATGAACCGTAGCCGCGAGTCTTTAGACCGATGGCTCAATTCACGAGGTAAAGCTAATTGGATGATGAAACACCCTATACTCGTGAAGAGGTGCTGCGCCACACCGGACAACCTCCAAGACGGGGAGCGCTCTGCCTAAAGTGTAACGCGCGTATTCCACAGTTCGCCGACCTCAAAGACAAAGACAGAGCGCGAATCTCAGAACTGATCAACAACCAGCGTTTAATAATGGCAATGCAAGAGCTTTGTGCAGCGACGGGATGCTCTTTACCTTGGGCGAAGTTATGGGTAGATCACAGAGGCAGGCCGGAGTGGGACCGAGAGCAGACAGCGCCTTGCCCTTATTGTGGTCAGCCACTGAGGACGCCCGTAGCCAAGCAGTGTCGGTATTGTCTTATGGATTGGCACGACTCAGAGAATCCGATTAGGATAGTCTCTGGCAGTTGAGCCGGGTCGTTGCTATTGACTGTGTCTCTATTTCTCAATAAGTATTACTTTGTCCGTAGTAATCCAGGTCCACCCTATAAAGATGAGAGGGGAAACCATGAAAACATTACAAACAATCTTTCTTACCACGCTCCTCACCTTTGTCCTTTCCAGCCATTCGGCACTTGCTCGACAAAAACAGGCGGTCGCCGGGCCAACAGGGCTCGCGCTTGAAATAATCTTTCATAAGGGTGTTCCTCCGGCTTACCATTCGGTTCCCCCGTCAAATTCAAAACTTAGCGGGGCATGGTTTGCGCGCTTTCGCCGTGTCCACAATTGGCAACAACCGGAAGGGACCCTGCCGGTTAGAGCGGTCAATATAGTCTCGCGTAAAGAAGGCGAGGCCGTCAGGGTAAATGTCTCAGTCTTTCTTGGTGTTAAGTTCCATGAAAAAGAAGAACAGGTTGCTACTTATCTCGTTCAGGAGAATGAGAAGGTGACTACAAATGAGCTGGCCAGGGTTGGCGTTGAGCCTTTTGAAATAACGGTAGTTAAGGTGCCGCAATTAGTTCCTGAAATCCCTTCGATAATAAACCGAACTGAATCGATTGTCATAGAAGGTATCGAGCCGAATAATTCCACCCTCCCGTCATACACATTGTCCTTGCGAAATATCTCAAGCAAAAATGTTGTCGCACTACAGATCGACGTCCTGGTCGACGGCAAGGCGAAGCTTTTAAGCCAACCATCGGGCAAAGAGGGGCTGCCATTAATCAGAGCTGGCGGCGATTTTCAAACCAATGTGCATGCGGCAAGAGAAGTGATGATGACACGACACGGGTACACGCCCAACTCGCCGCGAGGACAAAGCATCCTGATTGGCACTGCCGTATTTGAAGACGGGTCTTACGAGGGGGATGCTCAGATGGCCGCCCAGATGAAGGCGCGAATAATGGCACAAAGGTTACAGCTCAAGCAGATTGTCGTGATATTGAGTAACCTCACAGAAATTGACGAGCTGAAAGAGAATGCGACGCTTGAGACGCTGAAGCAGCAAGTATCAACCCTTAAAGATGACGTAGACATGGCTGTCGTTGAAGGATTGCTTGCAGAGTTTCCTAATGTAGACCTCCCTAAAAATGATCTCAGGATCAGTTTCCAAGTAGTGATGCATCGCGTCAAGAAAGACTTTCTAGAGGAGATCGGCAGGTTTGAGAAAGCCTATAAAGAATCGCCTGGGAGAAATGATTTTAAGGTTTGGACGGGCGCAGTCAAAGAGAAGTATAGCCAGTGGCTTTCCAGGCTTTGACTTTAAAGTCAGTTGAACGTATTAGTGGAACCGGCAGAATCTATCTTGGAACCCATAGCAGCCTTACCTCGTGGCGCTTGCGAGCAGGGCCCAGTTGTTCACGGGTTCTTTAGCGGCGGGCGGAAACTTGTGGACAATCAACATCGAATCGAGTAGCGGATGACAACCACAACCAACGACTTGAGAAACCAGACGCGAGACAGACGCGAAGAGTTTATGCAGCGGATCGCAGGAGGCGTGGCGATATTTCCGAGCGCGCCTACTGCCGTTCGCAACAACGATGTGGAGCACGAATACCGGCAGGACACAGACTTTTATTACCTGACAGGATTTGAAGAGCCCGATTCGGTGGCGGTGCTCGCGCCCGAAAATCCCGACCACAGGTTCGTCCTCTTTGTGCAGCCGAAAGACCGCGAGCGCGAAGTCTGGACCGGCTGGCGGGCTGGCGAACAAGGGGCCATTAAAGATTACGGCGCGGACGCGGCTTTTACCTCCGATAAGCTCGGCGAAAAATTGTTCTCGCTCGTCGAGCACGCCGACCGCATCTATTATCGCTGGGGCAGCGATCCTTCGTTCGATCTGAGGATGGTAGACCTGCTCAGACGTTGCCAGCGCGAGCGCCAGCGCAACGGGCGAGGGCCGAGCGCGGTGATTGACCCGGCCGAGATTCTCCACGAGATGAGGCTTATCAAGACCGGGTCGGACCTCGAATTGCTCCGCCGCGCGGTAGAGATTTCGAGCGAAGGCCATCTGGCCGCGCTTCGCGCCATACGCCCGGGCGTTAACGAGTACGAAGTCGAAGCGGCGCTGCGCTATGTCTTTCGCAGAAACGGCAGCCCGCGCGCAGGCTATCCGCCCATCGTCGCTTCGGGGGCTAACGCGACTGTGCTTCACTACGTCACAAACAACCGCCGGGTCGAAGAAGGCGATCTGCTGTTGATAGATGCCGGGACCGAGTACGGCTACTTTACGGGCGACATCACGCGGACATACCCTGTGGGCGGCAGCTTCACACAAGACCAGGCAGCCGTCTACCAGATAGTCCTCGACGCCCAGATGGAAGCGATCAAAGCGGTCCGGCCTGGCGCTACTTTCATAGAGCCGCACGACCGCGCTGTGCGCGTGCTTACGGAAGGGATGGTGCGGCTTGGGCTGCTCGAAGGCGAAGTCGATAAGCTTATCGAAGAGGAATCCTACAAGAAGTTTTATATGCATCGTACAAGCCACTGGCTGGGGATGGACGTGCACGACGCAGGGCCTTACAAGGTGGCCGACGAATGGCGAAGGCTCGAACCCGGAATGGTCTTGACCATCGAGCCGGGGCTTTATATTGCGGAAGATTTGACCGATGTCGACCCCCGCTACCGTGGGATAGGCGTGCGCATCGAAGACGATGTGCTTGTGACCGCCGACGGAAATGAAGTGCTGTCGGCGCGCGTGCCTAAGACAATCGACGAGATCGAAGGCCTGATGATAGGCGCTCATCTGGGCGAATGAGGGAGACGATTGGCGACAACCGAACGCAAAAGGACCGCGCAGATAATCCGGCTTCTCAGGCGAAAATACCCGGACGCGCATTGCAGTCTGAACTACTCGACGCCGCTTGAGCTTCTGGTGGCGACGATACTTTCGGCCCAGTGCACGGACGAGCGGGTCAACATAGTCACCGCCGACCTGTTCAGAAAATACCGTGCGGCCGAAGACTACGCGAATGCGCCGCTCGATGAGCTTGAGCAGGACGTCCGCTCCACTGGTTTTTATCGCAACAAGGCGAAAGCCATTCAAGGCGCGTGCAAGATAATATCGACGGAGTACGACGGCCTTGTGCCTGCCGATTTAGAGAAGCTGGTCGCTCTGCCGGGCGTTGCTCGAAAGACGGCTAACGTCGTGCTCGGCAACGCCTTCAACGTCGCCTCAGGCGTTGTCGTCGATACGCACGTCTCGCGCCTGTCGCAAAGACTCGGGCTGACCACGCAGACCGATCCCGAAAAGATAGAGCGCGACTTGATGGAGCTTGTACCCGAAAAAGAGTGGGTCGATTTTTCGCACCTGCTAATCTATCACGGCCGCGCGACGTGCAAGGCGCGCACGCCGCTTTGCGAAGAGTGCGTGGTTGAGCACCTATGCCCTTCATCGCGGATCAAGGCAGAGGCCGGGCAAGGTATATAAAGTTTGAGATATAAAATTTCGGTTATTGCTCAAGCCAGTCGCGGGTCATATCGCACCAGATGGCTAGCCCGCGATAGTGGCCGAACCGCGAGTAGTATCGCTCGATCTTCGAGTCAGGAGCCGCGCGCCCGTTATTGCGCTCCCGTGTAAACCTTCCGCGCAGCCACGAGTCCAGCGCAAGCCCTTCGTACCGGCCGACGAGTTTCAAGAGGTTTTCGGCGGCGTAATCTCCAACCCCTTTCACCCGCTTCATCTCTCGTTTAAGCTCGGGCGTAGGCTTATCGGTTGCGAGCCAGCTTTCGACATCTATCTCGCGTGATGCGACGCGCTCGGCCAGCTCCTTGAAGTAGGACGAGCGATAACCCGCGCGCACAGTGTCGCGGTAGAAGCTTTCGGGCTCGCGCGCCATCGCTTCCGCAGTCGGAAAAGTGCGGCGGCCGTCGCTCGATAAGACGCCTAGCGAATCGACAAGCCCGTTTACCATCCTTTCCGTCAGCGCCCACGAGCAGTTGGTCGTGCAGATAGATTTTACGAGGTCTTCGTAAACCGTCGGCGAGCGAAGCAGCCGACCCGCTCCCGCCTGCCCTATCCATTCAAAACCGGGGTGGAGATTGCACAGAAGATAGAACTCTTCCATCTCGTCGTCGAGCCTGAACATGTGGCGCACGTCGCGCTCGATCTGTTCCAGCACCCGGCGGCTGCGCTTGCCCGGAACGATTACCATCAGGCAGCCCGGCCCTTCGCTTACGGTCACGGTGACGGCTGCGCTGTCGCCGAGGCTCAGCACCCTTGTGAGCGCCCACGTCTCTTCGTCAAGCGCAAACGGCGCGAGGCCGCACCAGCCGTGACTGCGCGCGGTCCTCTTGAAGCTGAAGTTTGCGGGAACGGGTATTCTGATTTCCATGTTTGACGTAGACGCTAAACCTCTTCATCGAGGTCTATAAACTCGTCCGCCGGTTCAAGCTCGAAATAGTGGTCAAAAGATTCGACTGATCGCGGCAAATCTATCCCGCGCGCGTAGAACAGGTACTCCAGAAAACGCTCCTTGACCTGCCGCTCGTCGTCGATTACGTCCTGCCCAAAGCCGCCCTGCGTGACGGCCACAACGACGCGCTCGGCTACAGGCTCGTCCCCTTCTAGCGGGCCGTCGGCGTCCCCACGCGCAATGTTTGCCCGCTCAAGCTCCAGGTAAGCGGGCTTGTAGCCGACGACGTAATATGACTTCTCCATCTCCATAATCTGATCTCTCGAACCACGAATGCGCTATCGCTCCTGCCGCGCGTCTCGCCTGTAAGAGGCGCGTATCACGGTCTTGATGTTCCCGCGAACGTGGAAATCGCCTTCGATGTGGACCTCCAGCGGGTCGCAGGCGCGCACAAAATCATCGAGTATGCGGTTGACCACGTGCTCGTGAAATATCTTCACCTGGCGGAACGAGTTTATATAGAGCTTCAAAGATTTCAGCTCTATGCATAACTCGTTCGGGACGTATTCCAGCTTGATCGTAGCAAAGTCCGGGAAGTCGGAAAACGGGCAGATCGCGGTGAATTCAGGGCAGGTGAACGAAACGCGCGTCTCCTTGCCTTTGTACTTGTACTCGAACGTATCGAGTTGGAATAGCTGCATCTCGCCGGGCGGCGTCTCTTCGATCACCAGACCCGAATGCTCTAAAATCTCAGACATAATCGTAACTCCTCAATCCTTATTACTCCCTGTAATGACGAATCTCAGGCGGGCGGCGTCTGAATATGAGCGCGAGGATCAACCCCGCGACAAAGCCGCCGATGTGCGCCATGTAAGCCACGCCGCCGCCCTGTCCCATGCTCGTGTTGGTAAAGGCCGTGTACTGGCTGATTATCTGAATCACTATCCAGAAACCGAGCACAACGACTGCCGGGAGCTCTATTGTCGTCCAGATAAATCCCAGCGGCAGGATGGCGTTGACGCGGTTGCGCGGGAACATGAGCAGGTATGCGCCAAGGACCCCGGCGATTGCGCCCGACGCGCCGACCGTCGGGATTACCGAGCTGGGATTGACGACTATCTGCGCAAGCGCGGCGGCCACGCCGCATACCAGGTAAAAGATGGTAAATTTCGTGTGGCCGAAATTGTCTTCGATGTTATCGCCGAAGACCCAGAGGTATAGCATGTTGCCTATGATGTGCATCCACCCGCCGTGCATGAACATCGACGTGAGCAATGTTATGTAGATGGGCGAAGGCCCCGGAGCTTGCGGTATCACGCCGACGCCGGGGACACGCACGGGCGTAACAAGATCGGTCCCCGTGGTGATCTCAGCCGGGATCGCTGCGTAGGCGGCGGTGAAATCGTCGCCGCCGCTTAGCTGCAAGAACCACACGAGCACGTTCACGGCAATGATCGTATAGACGATGTAAGGAGTTGACCTCCTCAAAGCATTATCGTCGGCGATTGGAATTAGCATATTGAACCTCTCAGGGTCTCTTCTAGCGTCCGCTCCACCTCAGCTTATTGCGCAAAATCTGGAAATAGTTTCTGTCGCGCGCGCGCACAGTGTTCAACGTCTTGGCGCTCTTTTTTATCTCGACCTGATCTCCGGCAACGAGCGGCACGCCCGTCCACCCGTCCGCCGTCAACATCACCTCCTGGTCGCGAGTGTTCATCTGAAGCTTTATCAAGGCGGTGTCAGGCAAGACCAGCGGGCGGTTTGTGAGAGTGTGCGGGCAGATAGGGCATACGGAGAAAGCGGGCGTGCCCGGCGCGATAATCGGCCCACCGGCCGAGACGTTATAAGCAGTCGACCCAGTGGGTGTAGCGACGATCAACCCGTCCGCGCGGTATGTCGTCACGTAATGCGAGCCTATCAGAAAATCTATCTCGATAATTCGCGCAAGCGCGGCCTTGTTTACGACCACGTCATTGAGCGCGGAGGCCGAGGCGACTTCGCGCCCTTCGCGCACGACGCGCCAATCCAACATCGTTCGAGAATCGACTTCGTACTCGCCGTGCGTGACGTATTCGAGCGCGGGTATCACCTCGTCGACGGTAAACTCTGTCAGGTAACCGAGCGTGCCAAGGTTGACGCCCAGGACGGGAGTGCCGCGACCTCCGACAAGGCGCGCGGCTGCGATCATCGTGCCGTCCCCGCCCAGCACTATCAGCAGGTCGCACGTCTCGGCTATCTCTGTCTCGGACGCGGAAAAGGTCCCCTCAGGCAACTTCTTGACCCTGTCGTTTACAAAGAGGTTCGTGTTGTGATCGGCGGCCCACAGGGCAATGCGAGCGGCAAGCTCTGCCGCGCGAGGCTCGTTCGGCTTGGTGATGATACCGACTCGCGCCGGTGGTCGTCGCATCATATCAGTAGCCAGCCCTAAATAGTCAGCCAATAGTTTAGCGTTGTTATTGAGAAAGCAACAATCATAGAGCGTGGCACAGGGAACCGGCTACTCGCCGCTTTCGGGGACCCACAGCAGCATCCGGCGAATGACCTTGATGTTGTCGGGCTGGAGCCCTATCTCGAATACGTCGTGCTCGTTTGCAAGGGTCAGGTATTCGCTATAGAGCGCGCGCAACGCCTCGCTCGCTTCCTGCTCGACGCGTTCCAGGTCTTCGCGCAGCTCGGTTTCGTGTTCTTGAAGATCGGCAGACGGCTGCTCCGAGCGCGGCTCTGTCGTCCCAAAGACCGAGCCCGCCAGCGTCGAAAACATATCGGCCAAGCGGTTCTCGCTGATAAACAGGTGCAGCCTGTGAGATATGAACTTTTCGAGATTTATCTCGTCGAGGTTCGAGACCTTTGAGCGATGCGCCTCGCGAATCTGCTCTAATTGAAGCTCGAAACGGTTGCGCAACCGCTTCATCTCAGGCTCGACGCGCCCGAGCGCGGCCTCGGCTATTTGCGGCAGGAAATCTTCGAGCGAGTCGGCCGGGTCCGAGAAGAGGCCGAAGACCGGGTTGAAAAAGATTCGGAGCCGCTCCTTGCGCACGAGCAGGTCGATCAACTCCGCCTGGTACTGGTCAAAACCTTCGAGAGTCGTTTGATAATTGCCCTCTTTATACCCGATGCCCGGTTCCGGCTGAAAAGCTAGCTGCGAGTGCTGGTCGACGAGCGTGGCGGGCGTGTCCCAGTCTATCGGCAGGTCGCCTTCCGGCAGCCAGGCCGTAAAGGTACGTTCCTCCGAATGATTGAGCCCTGCGCGCAGGCTGCGAAAGTTTATCTTGCACTGTATCAGCGCGGCGGGCCTGTAAAGGGCCGCTTCGTCTCCGGGCGGCGGGGCAGCGGGCCGGAACCAGGACTCTGATATTCCTTCGATGTGAAGACGGTTTGGGGCTTCTACGCTCACTGCTAGTTAATTAAAACCGGCGACAGCGTCGGCGAGCGAAAAGCGCGAGGTTGAAACCCTTTCTCCCACTCGCTCTCTTTGCGCGTCAGCCAGTCTTAAATCCTTTCTTGCTTATTGTTCTTATTGCTCAGTGCCACCTTGCTGGCTTGCCGCGACTTCGGTCGACTGAGGGTTGTCAGGCTTATAGTAGAGGATGCGGCCACAGCTCTCGCAGGTAATCAACTGATCGCCCTTGCGCACGTCGCTAAAGATTTTGGGCCGGACCTTAACGCGGCAGGCCACGCATATGCCGTTTTTTATCTCGGCCAGCGCCTGCCCGCGTCTCGTGCGCGACATGCGTTCGTAGCTTGAGAGCAACGGGCGCGGGATTCGCGCCGTAAGCTCTGCGCGCTTCTGGCCAAGCTCGACCAGCCGCTCGTCGGCCTGCGCGGTTTCGTGCTCGAACCCTGCGAGGATTTGATCGACCTCGCCGCGTTTCCGCTCAACGTCCGGGGTCGCCGTCTGCAGCTCTGCCTCAAGCTTTTCGAGTTCTTCCATGCGCTTGAGGATTTCGCCTTCGAGCACGCCTATCTGTTTTTTGGTCGCGTCGATTTCGCGCAGGGCGGTCGAGTATTCCTTCTCGTTGCGCACGCGCATCAAATCTTGTTTGTATTTATCGTGGTGCTCTTGGGCGGCGGTAAGATCGGATTCCAATTGCTTCCGGTCTTCGATGTTCTGGTCGTATCTACTCTTTAATGACAGGAACTCAGCGGCGTATTTTTTGAACTCGTTCTCGGTTTGATCTCGTTCTACAGGTATCGCCGAAAGCCTCTCGGTGATCCTAAGCATCTCTACGTCGAGTTCCTGGAGCTCAATGAGCTGACTCAATTCTGGGCCCACAGGTGTCCTCCATAGCTTTCACGGGAAGTCTACTACATCAAAACGAGATTCTCAAGTTGAGCCGCGCCAGGCAAGCGCGCCCTTATCTGTTGACGCACGAATGCATAACAAATATCATACTGCCCGGCGTGTCGCGTATCCGAGGATTCGTGCTCACAAAGGACGCAACTCAAGCAATCTGAGCGTTGTAAATGGCGCACAGCTTATGTGCATATCCCTGTATCTAACCTGTTCTGACTGATCTTAATGGTTTGGGAGATCTATATGAAACACCCGAAAAAGACATCTCTTAAGTTCCGCCTCTTTCTTTTGCTGACGGTGTCGGCAGCAATGTTTATGACTACCATCTCTTACGGCGACAGGGCGCAGACCGACAGGGCGCAGACCGGCAGGGCCCCGTCCCAGCAGGACGCAGGGCGCAACAGAGAGATTCCCGGAACCATCGCGCGGCCTGAGACCGGACAAGAAGACAAGGTCGAAGTGCAGACCCCTCTATCCCCTTTTATAGACCTTCAGGAGGCGGGGCTGACCCTCGATTACGACGGGGTAGGGCTGGAATCTCTAGGCGCGGGCACGGCAACCCTGACCGTCAACATAGGCGGCCCGGTCCGGTTCGCGCTGCTCTACTGGGCGGGGCAGGATGTCAATTGCCCGACGGATATGAGCATGAACTGTGCGCCCTTCAGCCAGCCTTACAAGGACCAGCAGATCACCTTTGAGGGAACTAACATCCCAGGGACTGTGATAGGCACGGAGACGAGCACCAACGCGATGAGCCAGAAGGTGAATAACATCGGTTATTTTGCGGACGTGACATCTATCGTAAGCGCCGCCGGTCCGGGATTGCAGACCTTTACTTTCGCCGACGATAACCTGATGAGTAATCTGACCCCACTGCTCGGGGCGTCGCTTATCGTCGCCTATACCGACGCGTCCGACCCCGAGACTCACAGGCTAATCGTCTGGGACAACCTCGACTACGCGTTTGCCGACGACCCCACGCCGGGTGATGCGCGCGTGACCGCGCCTGTAACGTTCAACCACGGCGCTGACATGGCGGCGCGCACCGCGACCTTGATTACGGTGGTCGGAAACGGCAAGGCCGACAGGCCGGACTCGTTGACGATCAGCAACAACCCGACCGTCTTTAACTCCCTAAACAGCTCTGACGGGAATTCCTGGGACACCGACGGGCGCGCGATTGACATACCGGCGAATGTCAGCTCAACGACCGTACAGTTCGTATCGGCCCCCGCGGGCGAGAACCCGGATGCTCTGTTGTGGGAGGCGGCGGTGCTCTATCTCGGGGAACTGGACGTGGAGCCCCCGACCTGCGATCAACAGTTCATTTCAGGCCCGCCAGCGCAGTTGATTACAACAACACAGGATGTAGGCTCGGGGCTTGCGGAAATCCTGGTGACGAAGTCGCAAAACGCGGACACTGTTGTGCCCCCCTTTACCGTCGGCACAAACGACCCGGTGACGATCACTTCGACGAAGATCGACCAGTCCATGCCGATGATGATCGAGATACGGATCACAGACCTCGCGGGGAATGTGACCTTCTGTGACTTCCCGACCTGCATCACGCCGCCGCTGAACATGACTAGCTGGTGGCCGGCAGACGGCACCGCCGAAGACATTGTCGGCAACAATGAAGGCACGCTTACGAACGGCGCTACATTCGGCTCCGGCCAGGTGGGCCAGGCATTCCAGCTCGACGGCATAGACGATTTCGTAAACGTCCCCGACTCCAACAACCTCGACTTCGCGCCCACCGCTCCGATAACCGTAGACGCCTGGGTATTCAGGACAGGCTCGGCCTCGGTCATGCACATACTCGGCAAGCGCGACGGGTGCTCAAGCTTCAACTACCAGATGGCCTTCGACACTGCGAACGGGCTCCAGTTTAACAGCTCGTCGGGCGGTGTATTCACGGGCGTGCAACTACCCATGAACCAGTGGGTGCATCTGGCGGCGACGTTCGACGGAACGACTTTCACTTTCTATATAGACGGGACTCAGGTGGCGACAGGGACGGGCACGCTCGGCCCGGTAAACACGGCCCCGTTCCGCATAGGCGCGTCTGGCACGTGCGGTTCTACCTTCGCCGGGTTGATCGACGAGGTGGAGATTTTTAACCGCGCGCTGTCGGCCGAAGAGATAGCAGCACTTGCCGATGAAGACATCGGCAAATGCCGCGAGACCGGCCTCACGATAACGAAGACGGACAACCAGACGACCGTGGTGGCGGGCGATTCGGTCACATACACGATCACCGTGAGCAACGCGGGCCCGCTCGAAGCAAACGGAGCGACTGTAACAGACGTCTTCCCTCCCCAGCTGATGAATGTGACCTATACTTCTATGGCCTCGGGCGGCGCGACGGGCAACACCACGATGGGTGTAGGCGACATCAATGACACCGTAAACCTGCCCGTAGGGTCGAGCATCACCTATATGGCTACGGGAACGCTTTCGACCACCGCGACAGGCACCGTGAGCAACACCGCGACCGTGACACCTCCCGAAACCTTGACAGACGATGAGGCCGAATCGGCTACGGACACGAACTCGATCACGCCGTTGGCTGACCTGTCGATAGTCAAGACCGACAACTCTGACACTGAGGTCCCCGGGACCACCGTGACCTACACAATCACCGTCACGAACGCCGGGCCGGGCGCTGTCACAGGGGCGACTGTGACCGATATGTTCCCCTCGACGATAACGGGAGTGACCTTTACCTCGATGGCGATGGGCGGGGCAACAGGAAACACCACGATGGGCATGGGCAACATCAGCGACACCGTAGACCTGCCCGCGGGCAGTTCCATCGTCTACACCGCGACCGGGACAATCTCGCCGTCGGCAACAGGAACGCTCAGCAACACGGCCACGGTCTCAAGCAATGCGAGTGACCCCAATACGAATAACAACTCGTCGACGGACACGGATGCGCTCGGCGCTCAGGCAAACCTGTCGGTGACAAAGACGGACTCGCCCGACCCGGCGCAGGCGGGCGGTCTCCTCACCTACACAATAACGCTTACGAACAACGGGCCGAGCGACGCGCAGAACGTGTTCTTGAATGACAACATTCCTGCCAACACTATGCTCAGCTCGGCTATGCAGACATCAGGCCCCACGTTCAACCCGGCGTCGGGCGGCGGGTCTGTCTCCTGGTCCATCGACACCTTCGCGGCGGGTCAGTCGGCCACCTTCTCGATAGTTGTCTCGGTCAACTGCTCGGCTCCGAACGGCGCTATAATCTCCAACACCGCCACGGTGACGACCACGACCACAGACCTTGACACCATGAACAATATGAGCACGGCGACTACCACTGTGAATAACCCTGCGCCGACGTTCATACAGGCCTGCCCCGCGCCCATCACCGCCGTGACGGCGCCGACCTGTCCCGTTCAGACGGGCACCATCGTGACCTTCCCGACCCCGACCGCCTCGGACGCGGGCGATTGTCCGGTCACTGTCGTATGCAACCCGCCGTCAGGGGCGATCTTCCCCGTGGGAACGACGACAGTAACCTGCACGGCTACGGACGCCGCGAACCAGACCATAACCTGCTCGTTTACCGTGACCGTCTTTAACGCCTGCATACAAGACGACACGGTTCCGGGCAAGGTTATCCTGTTCAACACCATCACGGGAGAGTACCGCGCCTGCTGCGGCACCGGCACCAGGGTCGCAGGCCAGGGCACGGTCACTCGTCAGGGGTGCATCTACACGCTCCAGCACAACGCCCCCGGATGGAGGGTGACGGCGAGGATAGACTTCACGGTGAAGAAGGGCAGCGGCAGCATACAGCTGACTCCTGGCAACACGGTCTGCACGATCACAGACCGCGACATCAGGAATAACAGCTGCGTGTGCGCCGAACCGCCCCACGTAAGGTTTTGATGACCCGACGTTGATGTCGTTGATGACGTTGATATAAAGGGCGGCATCGGAGTTCACTTCTCAGAGAGGCCGGGATTGGTAATCCCGGCCTCCTTTTTTGGCGCTGAAAACAGCTTTCTTACGCTTCTGTTACATTGACCGCCGGTATATTGCTCACGGGTGGCGAATGGGTTAGAATCTTCGAGCGGTCATTCACCTTGCAGTTTTTGTATGGAGAAGCCGGGCCGCGCATTACCCTCGGAGGTCAGTATGAAATCATTCTTAATGTTTGTTGCTCTTGTTGCTTTTGTGTCTCCAGTCCTTGCCGTTCAATCAGGCAGAAAAGTCGCTCAGGCCGAAACCGCCGTTTCGAAATCGGTCTCGTCAGGCGTGGACGAAGCCTCGGTTAACCTTAAAACCATGCCCGAGATCAGCCTGAAACAGCTCGACGGCAAGACGGTCGATACCGCTGAGCTGAAGGGCAACATTGTTGTGCTGGACTTCTGGGCCACGTGGTGCGGGCCGTGTATAACCGAGATTCCTCACTATAACAAGCTGCAAGAGAAATACGCGGACAAAGGCTTAAAGGTGGTCGGCGTCACGATGGCATCGGGAGAGGCCAAAGAGGTCAAGCCTTTCGTCACGCGACACAATATGAAGTACGCGATCTTTATGGGGGACGACAACCAGGCCTATGACTTCAACATCATAGGGTTCCCGACCACTTATCTGCTGACAAAAGACTGGAAGATTTATCGCAAGTACGTCGGCGCGGGTCCGAAGAAGACTCAACAACTCGAAGCCGATATAAAGAAGCTGCTCGAACAGTAGCGGGTCGATTCGGTATCATTATCGTGCCCCTGGAGCCTGTCTTCAGGGGCATTCGCTTTTTAAGGGCGTGCTTAAAAGCTTTCAATGACGTTTGCGCGCAGCCGCTGCTACGGGCTTTTTGGCTTTGGCAGGTTGCGCGCCCGTTTGCGGTCGAGGGCGGCGATGACGCGCGCCCGCCATGCGCCCGTTCTGGTAATACTTCTCGACGCGTTTCGAGAGTGTGTTGCGGTGGATGCGCAGCTCTTCGGCGGCCTTCGACAGGTTCCCTTTAGTTCGTTTTAAAACGGTCAGTATAAAATGCTTCTCGAATTCTTCTACCGCATCCTCGAATAGAATTCCGCGCTCTACCATCTCCGTAACAAGGTCTTCTAGCTGACTCTTCATCTCCTGCGTCTCCTAGGGGAATTCAGTGTAGGCCTGCTCCATAATCAATCCTTTTCGTCCCATAATCCTTGCACGCGTTCATAGCCGTTAAAGAAACTCTCCCTCAGCTCGCTCGACGTTAAATAAGCGATCACTCGCGTGCCCTCAAGCAGCAGCGGGGCGAACATCGCCCGCTCGACCGCTTCGAGTCGCACGGGAAAAGCGGTCAGCGCAAGGTAGACCACCGAGCAGACGAGCCAGCCGCGCAACAGCCCGAACCCCGCGCCCAGCATACGGTCTGCCCACCTCAGCCGCGCGCGCTTGAGCCTGCCTCGCAGCCACCGCGACACAAGCCCCCCTGCGACGAGCACAGACAGAAAGACTGCTACAAACCCCAGCAAGTTCGCGGCCCTCGGAGTCGATACAAGAGTGCCGAACAGCGAGGCTGCGTATTCATAAAGGTGCGCAGCCGCGATCAACCCCGCTACCGCAGAGGTTACGGAAATGATTCCCTTGATTATCCCTTTGGTGGACCCTGAGGCGACTGATACGACTACTACCATCAGAACGAAATAGTCTAGAAGAGTCATAGGTCTGAGACGCAGAAGTCAGGATTCAAGATTCGCTAGCGCAAGACAAGACCGTCTTTTATCACCGAATCCTGAAACCTGAATCCTGAGCCGCAACCAGAGGCTCCCTGTCAGTCAATACCCTGTATGCCTCAAGGTACTTCTCACTCGTCCGCTCGACCACCTCCCGTGGCAGTTCCGGCCCCGGCGGTCGTTTGTCCCAATCAAGAGTCTCAAGATAATCTCTCACATACTGCTTATCGAACGACTGCTGCGGCCGGCCGGGGCTGTAAGCAGCGCTCGGCCAGAACCGCGACGAATCGGGCGTCAATACTTCATCGACCAGGATGATCTCACCGTCCTTGACGCCAAACTCAAACTTTGTGTCGGCAATTATGATCCCGCGCGCGCGCGCGTGCCCGCTGGCCACCTCGTAAATCTTCAAGGTCAGCTCTTTGAGCCTGCGCGTGGCCTCAGTGCCGACTATGTCCGCCATCTCGCGCTCACTGATATTTATGTCGTGCCCCTGTTCGGCCTTTGTCGCCGGGGTAAAGATCGGCTCCGGCAGCGGGTCCGATTCCGTAAGCCCCACGGGCAGCTTGACCCCGCAGACTTCGCCCGACTGCTGGTACTCTTTCCACCCCGACCCTGCGAGATACCCGCGCGCTACGCACTCTATGGGGAAGACTTCCGCGCGCGCGACGAGCATCGAGCGGCCCTCTATCTGGTCGCGGTACCGGTGAAGCCCGTCCGGGTAATCGGCCACGTCCGTAGTGATAAGGTGGTTTCGGACAACGTCTTTCAAAAGGTCGAACCAGAAGAGAGAGAGCCCCGTCAGCACGGCCCCCTTGTAGGGTATGGCGCTCGGCAAGACGACGTCAAAGGCTGAGATGCGGTCGGTCGCTACGATCAAAAGGCTATCGTCAATCGAGTAAACATCTCTTACCTTACCGCGCCGAAAGAAATCGACGCCGGGCATGTTCGTTTGAACAATTACGTTAATTGGCCCTACCTCTTCTGCCAGGATTATTAAGTCAATTGGTGGTTCTGTGCGATCCCAATGGGCTATGTGATGGCAAGACGCATTATTCGGCAGGACCAGTTTTAATGTCAAGCTTTCAGTGTGAAACGATCAAACTTCCGGCTCCTTTTTTATAAACGCGCCAGCATTTTCGCCTTCGTTGCCTGGCAGCGAAAGCAGGCTGTATAATTAGCCTTTCTGTTTCAGCATAAAAAGGGTGGCCGATGGATTTTAAGTTAGTTTCGGATTATGTGCCGCAGGGCGATCAGCCGCAGGCCATAGAACAGCTCGTGCGCGGGCTAAACGAGGGCGCTGGCGAGCAGGTGCTGCTTGGGGTCACGGGGAGCGGCAAGACCTTCTCGCTCGCCGCCGTCATCGAGCGGATAAACCGCCCGGTTCTCGTCATGGCTCATAACAAGACGCTCGCGGCCCAGTTGTACCAGGAGTTCAAATCGTTTTTTCCGCATAATGCGATTGAATACTTCGTCAGTTACTACGATTACTACCAGCCGGAAGCCTATATCCCCTCGACAGACACCTTCATCGAGAAGGAAGCGACGATAAACGAAGAGATCGACCGGCTGAGGCTCTCGGCCACCCGCAGCCTGTTCGAGCGGCGCGATTGCATCATCGTGGCGTCGGTCTCTTGCATATACGGATTGGGCGACCCTGACGCTTATTACGGCATGGTGGCGTTTATCGAGCGCGGCCAGCAGTTGTCGCGGACGGCGCTGCTCAAGAAGCTTGTCGAGATACAGTACCAGCGAAACGATGTGGCCTTTGACCGGGGCAGCTTCCGCGTGCGCGGGGACGTGGTCGAAGTCTACCCCGTCTATCAAGACAAGGCTATAAGGATAGAGTTCTGGGGCGACGAGGTCGATTCGATCTCGACAATCGACCCGCTGCTCGGCGAGGTGATTGAAAAACACGACCGCCTTCCAATCTACCCCAAGACACACTACGTCATGCCGCAGGACACCATAAAGCGGGCCATCAAGACCATCAAGCAGGAGCTTGACGAGTGGGAGCCGCAGCTTGTCTCGCAGGGCAAGATGTTAGAAGCGCAGCGTCTTCACCAGCGGACGATGTACGACATAGAGATGCTCAAGGAGCTTGGCTACTGTCACGGCATCGAAAATTACTCGCGCCACCTGACGGGACGCCTGCCGGGCGAGCCGCCGCCGACGCTTCTGGATTACTTGCCGCGCGACGCCGTGGTCATCATGGACGAGAGCCATCAAACGGTCCCGCAGGTGCGCGGCATGTACGCGGGCGACCAGTCGCGCAAACGGACGCTTGTAGACTTCGGCTTCCGGCTGCCTTCGGCCATGGACAACCGCCCCCTGAGTTTTGACGAGTGGGAGCGAAGAATCGGCCAGAGAATCTTTGTGTCGGCCACGCCCGGCCCTTACGAATTGACAAAGACAGGCGGCGAGGTGATCGAGCAGGTCATACGCCCAACGGGGTTGATAGACCCGGAAGTTGACGTTCGCCCCGTGCGCGGGCAGGTCGACGACCTGCTAAACGAGATTCGCCAGCGCGTCGAGCAGGGCGAGCGCGTCTTGGTCACCACCCTCACAAAGAAGATGGCCGAGAACCTGACCGAGTATTACGCCGAGCTAGGCGTGAGAGTGCGCTACCTCCACTCTGAGGTCGTCACGCTCGACCGTATAAGGATTCTGCGCGACCTGCGCAAGGGCGAGTTCGACGTTCTCATCGGGATAAACCTGTTGCGCGAAGGGCTGGACCTGCCTGAAGTATCGCTCGTTGCGATACTCGACGCCGACAAGGAAGGCTTCCTCCGGTCAGAGATGTCGCTGATACAGACGATTGGCCGGGCCGCGCGCAACATAAACGGCAAAGCGATACTGTATGCGGACCGCATGACCGATTCGATGCGCCGCGCGATAGGCGAGACCGAGCGCCGCCGCGAGAAACAGGCCGTTTACAACCAGGAGCACGGCATCACGCCGCAAACAATCGTCAAGGCGATTGACTCGACGCTTGTTTCGATAGTCGAGGCGGACTATTTCAAAGTCCCGCTCGACCTCGACCAGATCGAAGAGTACACGCCTGAAAATATCACAGAGACGATACACAACCTCGATATGGAGATGCGCGCCGCAGCCGCTCGCTACGAGTTCGAGCGCGCGGCCGAGCTCCGCGACAAGATCAAGTACCTGCGCAGCCGCCAGATCGAGATGGCTTGAGCCGAGCCGAGTGTGGTGACAATCGGCTCCGCTCCATATAAAATCGGCTTCGAATTATGCACTTCAAGTTTGTCACAGCCGGGGAGTCACACGGGAAAGGGCTTGTCGCGGTCATAGAGGGCCTGCCTTCGGGGCTCGGCGTCGACGCTGCTTTGATCAATCACCAGCTCTGGCGGCGGCAGCAAGGCTACGGGCGCGGCGGGCGGATGAAGATTGAAAGCGACCAGGCCGAAATCCTGTCAGGCGTTCGCCACGGCCACACGCTCGGCTCGCCCGTATCGCTTCTGATCCGCAACAAAGACTTCGAGAACTGGCAGGACGTGATGGCCGCCGACCCCCGCGAGTTCTCTGAAGAGAAGCGCGCGCGCCGCGTCACTCGCCCGCGCCCCGGCCATACGGACCTCGCGGGCGGGCTCAAATACGACACGCACGACCTGCGCGACATACTGGAACGCGCCAGCGCGCGCGAAACAGCCGCTCGCGTCGCGGTCGGAGCGGTTGCCCGCCTGCTCTTAAAAGAGTTCGGGGTCGAGATAGCAAGCCATACGGTGTCGATTGGCGGCGTGCCCGAAAAGCCCGCCGAAGCTGCGTGGGACGAGGTGGCGGCCATCGCCGACGACACGAATCTCAGATGTGTGGACAGCGAGGCCGAGCAGCGTATGGTCTCGCTTATCGACGAGACTAAGGAAGCAAAGGACACGCTCGGCGGGGTGTTTGAGGTGATAGCTCGCGGCGTGGTCGCGGGGCTGGGCTCGCATACGCAATGGCACCGCAAGATTGACGGGCTGATCGCTCAGGCGTTCATGTCGATCCCGGCCGTCAAGGCGGTCGAGATAGGCGCTGGCTGTGAGGTCAGCAGGACGACAGGCTCGCGGATTCACGACGAAATCGGGTATAATCAAAGCGACCATAAATTCACACGTCCAACAAATCGCGCGGGCGGAATCGAAGGCGGGATAACAAACGGGGAAGAGATAAGGGTGCGCGCTCATCTCAAGCCCATCTCCACTTTGAGACGACCGCTCGCGAGCGTGGACGTAATAACCAAGCAAGAGTCGGCTGCCGCGTTCGAGCGGTCGGACATCGTAGCGGTCCCGGCGGCGGGCGTGATCGGCGAGGCGATGCTGGCGATAGTTTTAGCCGCCTGCGCGCTGGAAAAGTTTGGCGGCGACAGCCTGAAAGAGACAAAGCGGAATTATCAGGGCTTTCTGGAACAGATCGGCCAGTATTGACGATCTAAAGATTGGAGCTGAACGCGTGACCGGTAGACTTGAGCGTCAGGGGCCAGCCAGACAACTCGATGAAGTTGACCGCGAGATCGACGAGTTGCGGCGCTCGATAATCGCGACGCGCACGCACGGCATATTGTATTACCTGCTGCTGGTGATGATTATCTTCCTCGGCTTCGCCATAGGTTATGCTACTCACAGCCTTGTCGGCGCTGGTATAATACTTATCGGGCTGGCCCTTGTAGCCTGGCGGGAAGTGACAGGTTTTAAAGCGCGGACGGGGGTTCTGACGCACCTGTTGGGAGAGAAACTCGCCGAGCGGCGACAGCTTGAAGCAAGACAAAAGGAGTTTGAGATAGAACGATGATATTGCCTGTTGTAAAGTACGGCGACCCTGTCCTTACAAAACGCGCCGAAGAAGTCGTAGAATTTGACGCAAAGCTCCGCAAGCTTATCGACGACATGTTCGAGACGATGTACGCGGCGCCCGGCGTGGGGCTTGCGGCCCCGCAGGTCGGCGTGCTCAAGCGATTGTTCGTTATGGATTGCAGCAGCGGGAAGAACAGGAAGCAGAAGCTTGCTCTCATCAATCCCGTGATCGAGATGGAAGAGGGCCAGCAGATAGGCGACGAAGGCTGCCTGAGTTTTCCCGGCATCTTCTTCGACGTGAAGCGCCCCGAGCGCGTCGTCGTCCGCGCTTATGACCTTGACGGCTCCGAGTTCTCGCTCGACGTGATGAATCTCGAAGCTCGCTGCGTAACGCACGAGACCGACCATCTCGACGGCGAGCTGTTTATCAATTACCTGAGCCCGCTCAAACGCGACCTCACCAAACGAAAGATCAAGAGGCGCGTAAAACAGGGCGACTGGTAATCACCGGTCACCGCGAGAGATTTCAAGCCCGGCAGGCGGATAAACCTGCCGGGCTTTTGCTTTACCTCCTGGCTGTACATAAAGGGTACGTGGCTGCGTACCGATGTAAATCAATCACACCGCCTAAGGCTATTAAATCCGCATAGCTTTTCTGGTACTGAATTTGTAGGAACTCTACTGAGCACCTATGGAATACGTGTCAACAGAGGAGGGAAGATAATTGGTCATCATAAAGGACAGACTATATATCGCGCTCGCGGCTTTATTGCTCGTGATGCCGATTGTTGCTTGCGAACCGGCCGCAGGGCCGGCCGGCCAGGTCGGCGGCAGCTCAACCGAGCCAGTCATAGAAGCTGCGCCGTTACAGCAAGGCAACGGTGATGTGAAGATAGCCGCTGACGATACCGTGACGCTGACGGTGGTTGCGCCCGGCGCCGAACAGGTGAAGATTCTTTACAGGCCCATCGCCGCGACGGAAGGCTACCTGTCGCTCAAGACGATTGACACTCCGGCTGACCGGGCAAGCGGAAAGTTTTCGACTCAGTTCAAGCCGGTCGTCGATTTCGCCGGAGACGTTTGGGCAGAAGTCACATACCCCGGCGGGAAGAAGAAAGAGACAAAGCCGATAGTTCTGGCCGCCAAGGGCGCGGAGGTTTCCGGCACGACTGCGAGCGCGGCCGAGAACAACGAGTCTGTCCGCTCGGACCGGGTAACAGGCGGAAAGATCGAGACGGCCGAGTTCAAACCGGGCAACCCCAACATAAAGATCACGGTCGATGTCCCCGCGTTTAAGCTGACCTTCTGGCAGGACAACAAAGAGGTGAGGACATACAACATCGGGATAGGCCAGAAGGAGTTTCCTATCGTCATCGGCGAGCGGAAAGCTACGCAGGTAATCTACAACCCCGAATGGATTCCGCCCGACAGCGAGTGGGTTCTCGAATCGAAAAAGGACGTGGAGCCGGGCGAGCGCATAGAGGCAGACGACCCGCGCAACCCGCTTGGCAAGGTCAAGATTCCGCTCGGCGACGCCTTCCTGATTCACCAGGCGGCCAGGCCTTCGGACCTCGGTAATCTCGTCTCGCACGGGTGTATACGCATGCTCAAAGAAGACCTCTATGACCTTGCGGACAAGATCATTCGAGCGCGCAACCTGCCCGTGACGGAAGCTCAGATCGAGGAGGCGAAAAAAGGGACCGACAGGCTTGTCGCAAAGCTCGATCAACCTCTGATCATCGACATAAATTACGACACGCAGGTGGTCGAGGGGGGCAGCTTGCGCCTTTATCCTGACGTTTACGACCGCAAGACCAACACGGTTGATAACCTGCGGACAGAGCTTCAAAGCGTGGGCGTAGACGTGGCGAGCCTCGACAATAACGCGTTCAAGCAGATGATGGACCGTGTGACGAGGAAAGAAGCGTTCGTCGTCAGCATACAGGATTTGCAGGCGGGTCGCGCGGCTCAGGCAGGAAAGACAGAGCCCTTGATAGCCAAGGCCGCTCAGACTAAACCGGCGCAAACCAAGACGCCCGCTCAAAAGAAGCAACCGGCCTCCTCGCGCGGCAAACAATAAGGCCGACAGTGAGTAACCCGAAGCGGGAGTGGCAAGACAGGTCTTGCCACTCCCGCTCTTTTTTATTCCCGGTGATTATTCGATCAGAAGCGGGTAAGGGTTTATGGGAGCGCCGCCGCTCCATTTACCCGGAGCGGTCGGCTTCGATATGCCGAAGTGGAGGTGGAAATTGCCCGCGCCCGCGTTGCCCGTGTCGCCAACATAACCTATTACCTCGCCCCGCTTGATCTGCTTACCTTCAAAGAGGCCGTCGGCGTATCGCGCAAGGTGCGCGTAGTAATAATAGTAGCGGCCCGACTCGTCGAGCTGGTAGATCATAATGCCGCCTTTGTCGCTGCTGTAGAGCTTCGTCACTGTGCCGTCGGCCGAGGCGAGGACAGGCGTGTTTTGCGCGGCCATTATATCGAGCGCCTGGTGCTGGCGGCCCTCCGAGCGCCCGTCAAAGAAAGAGTCGCGCAACTGTTTGGGGCTCACGCCCTCGACAGGTATCAGCAAGTCCCGCGATTTCAGATAATCGAGATCGGCAGTCGCAAGCGGGCTTGAAAGCTCGGGCGGCGGGACTCCCTCAGGCACGGGCGGCACAGGCATCGCGGGGGCAGGTACGGCGGCAACCGGCGCGGCTGCGCTGGCCGCGCCGCTCGCTTCGTAGGCGCGCCCTTCGGCGGTACCTTCTAAAGCAGCCCTCTTTTCAACAGCAGGGCTCGTTTCAGGCGCGCGAGGCTCGACAGGTTCGGCCGCAACCGGGCCGGGTTTTTCTGCGACCGGCCTGGATGTATCTGTCGCCACGGGCGGCGCTTCAAGATTTATCAGCAAGACCGTGCCTATGATCACCAGGGCGCAAATTACTATCATAAGGGCGGCGCGGCGCGGTGTTGTCCTTGTTATCCGTATCAAATTCGACCTCCAAACCAGTCAAGTTACGGGCAAAGTGTCTGTTATTCGACTGGTTATATCTGCTATATATTTATTTGCAACAGGCGAGCCATCTGTAGTAGCTTTCCAGCATGTTCTGCGTCGCCCGGCCAATCAATTGTGCGGTCACAATGCAAAAATGCTAAAGTATTCATGTTTTCGTTTTAGGAAACGGACGCTTTTCTATGGGAGATGACTCGGCAATATTGAAGAAGATTAATCTACCGGAAGAAGGTATAAGGGCGCTGTTCGGCCCTTACGACGAGAATATCAAGTACCTCGAAGGGCTTGTGAGCGTGCGCGTACACCTGCGCGGCAACGAGCTTACGGTCGAAGGCGAGCAGGGCGATGTCGAGCTGGTTCAGAGCATCTTGGAAGACTTCGCGTCGCTTTTTGAAGAAGGGCGGCGGATGTCGAACGACGAGCTGAAATCGGCCTTCAGACAGATCGCCGAAGACCGCGCCTACACGCTTCGCGACTACTTCACAAAGTCGCGCCTTAACCCGACGGGGAAAAAACAGGTGACGGCGCGGTCTGCGACCCAGCGCCGCTACATCGAGGCTATTGAAAAACACGACATCGTTTTCGGGATAGGCCCTGCCGGGACCGGCAAGACTTATCTTGCGGTAGCGCTCGCGGTGCAGGCGCTGATGCAGAAGCGCGTCAACCGCATCATACTGGCGCGGCCCGCAGTTGAAGCGGGAGAGAAGCTAGGTTTTCTGCCGGGCGATTTGCAGGACAAGGTTGACCCTTACCTGCGCCCGCTTTACGATGCGCTGTTCGACCTGGTCGATTACGAGAAGGTGACGCGGCTTCTGGAAAAGCGCGTCATAGAAGTCGCGCCGCTCGCATTCATGCGCGGCCGGACGCTTGCGGATGCGTTCATCATACTCGATGAAGCGCAGAACACGACTTCCGAGCAGATGAAGATGTTTCTGACGCGAATAGGGTTCGGTTCCAAGGCTGTAATCACAGGCGACGTGACGCAGATTGACCTGCCTGCGGGCCGCCGCTCAGGGCTGGTCGAGGCTCAACGCGTTGTAGGCAGCGTCGAGGGGATAGAGTTCGTCTACTTCACTGAAAAAGACGTGGTGCGCCATCACCTTGTTCAGATGATCGTCCAGGCCTACGACCAGCACACAAAGACAAAATTCGAGGACAAACTATAATTAAGGACTGAGGACCGGGCGGCGAAACTTTTTAAACGTGCATAGACTTTTCGCTCAGCCCTCAGCTCTGAGATCAAGATGCCCAAGCCTTCTTCCACATCGCGGACCAATTCGAGCGCGCGGCTCTTTAAAGGGGTGAAGAGTTTCTCTTCGAGCCTCTCGGACCAGGCCGTCATTGATGCGGGTGTCGGCCTGTTTATCATCGTAGCTCTTTCGATGCTGCTGCTGCGCAGCTACAACCGCCCGCAGGTCGAGCCGCTCGACGTAGGCCAGACCGCCGTCGCAGATATAATCGCCCCCGAAGACCTCAAAGTAGTTGACGCGGCCGAAACCGAGCGGCTTCGCGCTCAGGCGGCCTTTTCGGTCCTGCCGGTCTTTGACTTTAAGGCCGGAGTCAACAAGGAGGTCCGCAAGGGCATAGAGCAGTTGTTCGCGGCGGGCCGCGAGGTTGACCCGGCGGCCAGCCCTGATCAATGGCGCGACAAGATAAAAGAAGCGAGCGGCCTCATTTTAGATGACCAACAGCTCGATGTGCTGATAAGACACAAATTCGACGGTGAGCTTGAGCGGTTGATGAAAGACCATCTCGAATGGGTGATGATGCCGGGGGTGATCGGCAGCCGCACCCAGCTTGCAAGGGTCGGCTCGAAAGGGATCACGCGGCGCGACGAGCGGACTCACCAGGAGACTACCGTCACAGACCTCGGCTCTACGCGAGATATGATCGTGGCGCGCGCGCAGTTGCGATCCGCAGACCTCGTATGGCCCGCCGAGTATAACCCCGCAGAACGGAGATTGCTGGGCGAGATTCTCGGCTCGCTCGTCATCCCTAACCTCGTTTACAACGAAGCCGAGACAGAAGCCCGAAAGACTGCGGCGTCTAAAAACATTGCGCCGATCACGATAGCCGTCGAGAAGGGGAAGCCGATAGTTGTGAGCGGCGAAACGGTTTCGCCAGCCAAGGCCGCGCTGCTCAACGCCGCTGCCGTGAGCCGCCCCATCGGCCAGCGCGCAATCGAATTTGCCGGGACCGTCGTCATCGTGATGCTTCTGGTGCTCGTGCTGTGGCAATACCTCATGCGGTATCAAAATCGCCACCTGCGCGTGCGCCGCCATTTCCTGCTTCAGATAGCTACGTTCGGCATAACGCTCGGCCTTGCGCGGTTATTCTTCGCGCTCGCGTTCGCAATGAGCGAGTGGACAGATAGCGCGCCGTTCGATTCGCAGATGGCCTACAGGTACCTCGCGCCGCTAGCTGCCGGGGCGGCCCTGGTCACGATCCTGACAGACGCGCACGCGGCGTTTGTCTTTTCGGCGATACTCGCGGTCTTTGTGGGCGTGCTTTCGGGCAACGTCCACCTGGCGGCTTACACGCTTATGTCGAGCGTCAGCGCGATATATTATTTGCAGAACTGCCGTGACCGCACGGCGCTCGTGCGGGCGGGGATATGGATAGGGCTTGTCAACGCCGCCACAGCGCTGGCGCTCGACCTGCTCGGCGCGAACGAGCCGAACCTGTGGCTGGTCTTGTTCGACGCTCTATGCGGTTTTGCGAGCGGCGTGCTCGCGGCGATGGTGGCGTCTATAGTTTTGCCGCTTTTCGAATGGATCTTTCAGATCACGACCAATATCAAGCTGCTCGAGCTTTCTAACCTCAACCTGCCTCTGCTCAAACAACTGGCGGAGCGCGCGCCCGGCACATACCACCATTCGATTATGGTGGGGCTACTGGCCGAGGCGGGCGCGGAGGCGATAGGCGCGGACGCGCTTTTTGCGCGCGTGGCCTGCTACTATCACGACATCGGCAAGGCCGTCCGCCCCACTTACTTTATCGAGAACCAGACGTACATGGAGAACCGGCACGACAAGCTGACGCCGAAGATGTCGTCGATAGTGCTGGCAAACCACGTCAAGCAGGGGGTCGAGATGGCGAAGCAGTACAAGCTGCCGCCGCGAATCATCGCCATCATACCGCAGCATCACGGCACGGGGTTGATGAAGTTCTTCTACTACAAGGCGCGACAAAGAGCGGACAACTCGGACTCGACCATGCTTGAGCAGGAGTTCCGGTACCCCGGCCCGAAGCCCCAGACGAAGGAAGCCGCCATTATCATGATCGCGGATTCATCTGAGGCAGCCGCGCGCACGCTGCAAGAGCCGTCGCCTCCCAAGCTGCGCAACATGATCGATATGATAATCACGCGCATACGCGAAGACGGACAACTCGACGAATGCGATATAACGCTGCGCGAGCTGAGGATAGTGGCCGAGGCGTTCGTCAAGGTCTTGATGGGCATACACCATCACCGCATAGCCTATCCCGGTTTTGATTTCAACCGCACAGCCGCGCCCGCCGCGCAGGGCGGCAACGGCGGGCTCGTGACCGACACGGCGGGCGCGGTCCCTGCGGCCATGGCGGTTGTTAAAGAATCGAAAGAATCGCCCGCCACCACGCTCAGGCAAACCGGTGATTGACGTAGTAAACCGACAGAGATTGGTTCGAGTGGACCGGCGAAAAGTTTCGGACCTGGCCGCCGCTACCCTTGCGGCGCTCGACCGACCGGCAGCGGAACTGGCAGTGGCTTTTGTGCGCGACTCGCCCATCCGCGAGATGAACCGCAGCTTCAGAGGCAAAGACCGCGCGACAGACGTTTTATCCTTCCCGGCAGACGCCCAGGACGAAACCGGCAACATCTATCTTGGCGATGTGGTAATCTCTACAGACACGGCGCTGCGCCAGGCCCTGGAGGCGGGCCATTCGTTCGAGCGCGAAGTGAGCGAGCTGCTCATTCATGGCATATTGCATCTGTGCGGGTACGATCACGTTACCGACGGCGGCGAGATGAACCGCCTCGAATTGAAGCTCAGGCGAAAGCTTCTAGAAAGTGACAAGTGACAAGTGACGAGTGACAAGAAGGAGGAAACGATCAATGTCTGGCCCGGTTTTTCTTGTCACTCGTCACTTGTCACTTGTCACTTTCCCTTAAAACTATGGTTAGTGATTTAGTCTTGGCCGGCGTCGCGCTGGTGGTGCTGGTCTTTTTATCAATTATAGAGAGCGCATACGAATCACTGAGCGAAGTGGCGCTCAGGGTGATGGTCGGAGAGCACGAGACGAGCCCGCGCGCGCGCTTCTTCAGGGAGCTGCTTGAACACCGACCGCGATTCGAGCTGGTCCTCGTTCTGGGCACGCAGCTCTCCATAGTCGTGATAGCGCTCCTGATTTACCGCTTCATCACGAGGCTCGACCTCTCAAATACATTCCTGCTCGCGGCAGGCGCTGTCTACCTGGTGGTCGCCATCTTTCGCCAGCTATTGCCCCGGCTCATCGCTCGCAACGACCCCGAAACGGTCTTCTGGTCCATGCTTCCGCTGTTTCGCATCTTCTACCGCATCACCCTGCCCTTCGTATGGCCGATCAGCGTCCTGCTTGAGCGCAGGAAAAGGCCTGAGCCTGAGACCGAAGAGTTTGAAGAGCACACCGACGACGAGACCAAAGAAGGTATACAGGCATTCATCGACGTGGGTGAAGAGGAAGGCATAATCGAAGAGTCCGAAGGCGAATTGATCCAGTCTATAATCGAATTCCGTGACACGCTCGTGGGCGACGTGATGCGCCCGCGCCCGCAGATCGTGGCCATCGAAGCCGACCAGACGGTCGCCTCTGCGCGCCTGCTGATGATCGAGTCGAAATACTCGCGCCTGCCGGTCTATCGCGACCAGATCGACAACATAGAGGGCTTGATCTATGTCCGCGACCTGCTCGCTTTTTGCGAGGGCGAGAAAGCCGAGCTCCCCGTAACCGAATGCATGCGGCCTGCTTACTTCGTCCCCGAAAGCAAGTCGATCCGCGAGCTGCTCGAAGAGATGCAGAAGGCAAAGGTGCAGATAGCGATGGTGATTGATGAATACGGCGGCGTGGCCGGGCTCATCACAATCGAAGACATTATCGAAGAGATTCTGGGCGAGATAGAAGACGAAGACACCGCGCCCGCAACCACTCACATAATGATGGCCGAGGACGGCTCTTATCTCGTCGATGGAAGCGCGGAGATAAGAAAGATCGAGCTGTTATATGATAAAGAGGTCGAGGCGGACGATTTCACAACCGTGGCCGGGTTGATTATAAGCGAGCTTGGTCACGTCCCGGCCATCGGCGAGAAGCTGGAGTTTAAGGGCTTGCAGTTCGAGATTGTGGACGCCGATAACAAGCGCGTGAATCGCGTGCGGCTCAGGATGCTGGACTCGGACGAAGCCGAGTCTGCGGGGCCGGGTGAATAAGACGGCATCGGAGAATGTCAGAAAAAGTGACGGAACTTGAAACTATTGACGGCGACTCGCCCGCGCAGAAGTCGGGCGTGGTTGCGCTGATAGGCCGCCCCAACGCTGGCAAGTCGACCTTGCTCAATCAGGTCGTGGGCGAGAAGATCGCAATCGTGTCGGACAAGCCGCAGACTACGCGGACTCGAATCAGCGGTGTGCTGACGCGGCCCGAAGGCCAGATCGTCTTTCTCGACACTCCCGGCATACACAAGCCCGGTTACAGCCTTAACCGGCGAATGATGAATGTCGTCACCGACGCGCTCTCGACCGTGGACCTTATACTGCTCGTCATAGATGCGATTAAGCCAAAGGGCGCGGGAGACGGCTTTGTGCTCGATATGCTCAAGCGCGTAAAGACGCCCGCTTTTCTCGTTCCCAACAAGGTCGATGCTATCAAGAACAAGTCGCGCCTGTTGCCGTTGATCGAATCATATACCGGGGAGCGCGAGTTTGCCGAAGTCGTCCCGACGAGCGCGCTCACGGGCGACGGGGTCGAGCTGCTAGTCGAAAAAGCTTTTGAGTACCTTCCCACGGGGCCGCCGCTATACCCGACGGACGCGCTGACGGATCAGCCCGAACGCGCTATTGTCGCGGAGCTTGTGCGGGAAAAGATACTCAAGACGACGGGCGATGAGCTTCCCTACGTTACAGCGGTCATCGTCGAGAGATGGGAAGAGGCCGAAGATATGACCCGCATCAACTGTTTGATCTATGTTGAGAGGGCGTCGCACCGCGCGATCATCATAGGGCGCGGCGGCCAGCGTCTGAAAGAGATCGGCACGGCGGCGCGCGCGGATATCGAGAAGCTTCTCGGTCGCCACATCTTCCTCGGTCTTTTTGTAAAAGTCCGCGAGCACTGGCGCAACGACGAGCGCGCGCTCGACGAGCTGGGCATCTGAACCGGAATCGCTAAACCTGCATGGTCGACTCTGCCAATCAAGCAAAGAGATGGTATCTGCTGACGCTCGACACACCGCGCGAGGCCGAAGAGACGGCCAGCGCGGTTCTGTTTGAGATGGGCACTACCGGTCTTGTGACTCTTGATGAGAGCGCGGACCGTGTGACGCTCGGCGCATATTTTAACGAGCAGTCAACCCCCGACGATATAAGACGCGACATCGAATCTGCGTTCACCCGCGCGGGCCTCAAGGATGCTTTGCGCGGAGTATCGGTCTCGACAATCGCCGACCAGGACTGGATGCAGAAATGGAAAGAAGGGTTCGAGGCGCTTGAGATTGGCGAGCGGCTGCTCATCTCGCCGTCTTGGAAACTGCCCGCCGGTCCGTCAAATCGCCTCGTAATCCAGATAGACCCCGGAATGGCGTTCGGCACTGGCACGCACGAAACCACGCGGCTCTGCCTTGAAGCGATAGAGAATCACTGGCGCGGCGGGCGCATGATAGATGTCGGCACTGGCACAGGCATACTGGCCATCGCCGCTGCAAAGCTCGTTCCCGGCTCGCGCATCACTGCCATAGACGTGGACCCGCTCGCGGCCCAGGTCGCGGGCGAAAACATACTCATAAATAAAGAGCACGAATCAATCGAATCACTCGAAGGCCAGCCGGCCCGGTTCGCAGGCTCTGGCTTCGACCTTGTCGTCGCAAACCTGACGGCCGAGGTGATTATCGCGCTGGCAGGCGATCTGGCGGCCTGTATGAGTGATGCGGGGACGATGATTCTTTCGGGCATTCTTACACAGTTGCGCGAAGACGTTGAAAACCGCCTGCGCGAAGAAGGGCTGGCAATTTGCGAGCGACTGGAAGCGGGCGAGTGGTCGGCGCTTGTCGCGAGGCGCGAGGGCTGCTGATGTCGCGCCGCAGGTTCTACGCAAGCCCCGACCGGATCACGCCCCCGCGTGTCAGCCTGTCTTCAGACGAAACGCACCATCTGGTCCGAGTGCTGCGCCTTCAAACGGGTGACGAGGTCTTCGTGTTTGACGGCGTTGAAAACGAGTACCGCTGCCGTGTCTTGTCGGCCAAAGCGGGTCGGGCAGAGCTTGAGATAATCGAGCGGCTCGCCGACACGGTCGAATCGCCGCTTGAGCTGACCCTCGCGCAGGCGGTGGCAAAAGGTGAGAAGTTCGACCTCGTCGTTCAAAAAGCCACGGAGCTTGGGGTAAGCCGCATCGCCCCGCTTCTGACCGAAAATACCGATGTGAAGCTGAAAAGCGAGCAGGCCGATAAACGTGTCGAGCGCTGGCGGCGCATCTCGCTCGAATCGCTCAAGCAATCGGGTCGGCGCAGACTCGTCGATATAAGACCGCCCGCGACCGTTGCCGAGTTCATAGATGAAAACGCGGGCTCGGACCTGCTTATAGTCTTTAGCGAAAGGGGCGGGGTCACGCTCCGCCAAGCTCTCGCTGAATGTGACAGGCCGCGAATCAGCGCGCTCGTCGGACCCGAAGGCGGGTGGAGCGATGCGGAGCTGCTGCTGCTCGAACAGCGCGGGGCAAAGGCCGTCACGCTCGGCCCGCGCGTGCTCAGGACCGAAACGGCAGCAATCGTCGCGCTCGCGCTTTTGCAGCACGCGCTCGGCGACCTCTCTAATTGATCCTTAAACCTGAATGGAAACTTTATGAAGACGAAGAGACTCCCGAAGCTGAGAGTAGGCGACCCCGCACCAGACTTTTCATTGCCTGCTACGGACGGAGGCGCGGTGCGATTGTCCGAGTGCGCGAAGCCCGTCGCGCTTGTCTTTCTGCGCCACCTGGCCTGAGTGTTCTGAGCGGAGCACCTGGTGCAGTTGCACCGGCCCGAAGCTTTAGACCATTTCGAGGCACACGATGCCCGAATGCTCGTCGTGTCGTTTGCGCCGCTCGAAAGGTTAAGAGATTGGGTTCCTTACTGGCAGAAACAGTTCGTCGAAAACGATTACAGGGCGAACAATCTCGACCTGCCGCGCTCGCTTCTCGCGCGCACACGCTTCCTGGCCGACCCGGCGCTTTCGGTCTACCACGCCTACGGCATGGGGAGGTATTCGCCGCTCGCTGCTTACGGGCCAAAGATCGTCTGGCAATACTTGAAATGGATGATCCAGGGGAAACCTATTAACCTGCCGGACGGCGATACGCTACAACGCGGCGGAGATTTCGTGATTGACCGCAAGGGCAGGCTCAGGTTGTCTCACGTCGGGAGCGATCAATCCGAGCGCCCAGAGATAGCCGCGATCCTGAGAAGCCTGGAAGAAGTGACAAGTGATAATTAAACAGTGACAAGAAAGGGAGCAAGAACCGGCGCGCCTTCTCGTCTTTCTTGTCACTTGTCACTTGTCACTGTTTACTTTATTGGCACGCCTTCGATCACGCAGAAGGGCGACTCGGTAGGGACTACGCGAGTCAGCTCGAACCCCGCGGCTCTATAAAGCTCCCGGTATTCCTCTTCGGTCCGCTCGCGGCCCCCTGTCATCACCAGCATGTTCAAATCGATGAACTTGCCGAAGTGCGGCTCGTTTACGCCGGGAAGCACCACCTCGACGAGCAGCAGCTTCGAGTCCAGCTTCATCGCTTTGCGGCAGTTTTTGAGTAGCGCGACGGCCCGCTCTTCTTCCCAGTCGTGGATTATCCACTTCAAGATGTATGCGTCCGCGCCTGCCGGCACCTCATCAAAGAAGCTGCCGCCAACGACCTCGCACCTCTCTTCGAGGTGCTGGGCTCGTATGCGCTCTCTGCCGCTTTCGGCTACGACGGGCATATCGAAAAGTATGCCCGAAGCATCGGGATAAGCCTTCAGGATAGTGGTGATCAGGCTGCCTTGCCCGCCGCCGATGTCTGCTATGGTCTTGTAACCCGAAAAATCATACGCGGCCATAATCGCGTCGATGACGCCTGAGGTCAGGTTCGTCATGGCGTCATTGAATATGGCGGCGTTCTCAGGATTCTCGCCAAAAAACTCCCAGATCGGCATGCCGAATTTGTGGTCGAAAGCGATCTCGCCGGTCTTTACGCTGTGAAGCACGTTTTCCCATGCGGGGTAGTGCTCCTCTCCAAGCTCTGTGAGCGCGAGCGACCTGAGCGACCCCGGCACTCCCGTTTGTAGAGTCGTGGCAAGGGGGGTCATATGAAAGCGCCCCTCGCCGTCTTCGGAGAAGATTCCCGCGCTCGCAAGCGCGCGAACCACCCTGTAAAGCGACGGCGCGTGTGTGTTTGTGGCCTCGGCCAGCTCAGCCGCCGTCTTTGGCCCCTCGCTTATGAGGTCGGCAAGGCCAAGCTTGGCGGCGACGTAGATCGTTCTTGACAGCCAGAATCCGGCTATCATCTGAAGCATTGCAGCTTGCGGCGGAAGTTGTTGCTCAGTTTCCATACGTTGACTTGTCATCGCAAATCCTTTCTCGAAATCTCTTTCTACTACCATTCTAAAACTTTAAAAACGATTCCTGGCCGGTTTGGGTTCTATGATTTTATCTCCGCCGGTTCTTGTAAGCGCGAAGTCTTGATGGGATTATTCTTGATTATGCCAGAGCCGCTTTTTTACGACCGCGAGATAGAGACGCTTGACCGCGCGCGCCTGCGCAGCTTGCAGGACGAGCGGCTGCGTGGCCTGCTAAAAGAGATAGCCGCGAACAGATTTTACTCCGAGCGACTGCGCGCGGCGGGTATCGCTCCCGGCGAGGTTTCCCGCATAGACGATCTCGCCGCTTTGCCTTTCACGACCAAGAGCGACCTTGTGGCGGAGCAGGAGACCGCGCCGCCTTACGGCAACCTGCTGACATACGCGCCGGACCGCTACCGCTACTTTCACCAGACTTCCGGCACAACCGGCCGGCCGCTCAAGTGGCTCGACACGCAGGAGAGCTGGGACTGGTGGGCGCGCTGCTGGGGATACGTCTACGGCGGCGCGGGCGTGACGAGCGATGATGTGGTCTTTTGCGCTTTTTCGTTCGGGCCGTATATAAGCCACTGGACGGCCATAGCGGGAGCGTGGCGCGCGGGGGCGATGTCGATTTCAGGCGGCGGGTTAAGCTCCGAACAGCGGCTGTCGCTTCTTTTAGAGAATCGGGCGACGGTGCTCGTATCGACTCCGACGTACGCGCTCCATCTGGCCGAAGTGGCGCGAGCGCGCGGCATAGATTTGAGCCGCTCTGCTGTGCGTGTCAGCATACACGCGGGCGAGCCGGGGGCGAGCCTGCCTGCCGTAAGGCGGAAGATCGAGCAGGAGTGGGGGGCGGTCTGCTTCGATCACGCGGGCGCGACCGAGGTCGGGGCGTGGGCTTTCGCGTGTCAGGCTCAGAGCGAGGCTATTCATCTGAACGAGGCGGAGTTCATATTTGAGATAATCGACCCTGAGACGACCCGGTTGATAGACGCGGGAGCCGGTCAAGAGGCGCGCGGTGAGCTTGTGATAACAAATCTTGGCCGCGCAGGTATGCCAGTGCTTCGTTATCGCACGGGCGACGTTGTGGAGATCGGCCGCGAGCCTTGCGCCTGCGGAAGAAGCTTTGCGCAGATAAAAGGCGGTGTGCTTGGGCGCGCCGACGACATGATAATCGTGCGCGGCGTGAACCTCTATCCGAGCGCGATTGACGATCTCTTGCGAACACTGCCGCACGTTGTCGAGTACGAAGTCGAAATACGAAAAGTCGCGGGCCTGGACGACCTGTTCATCAAGATAGAGGTTGAGGATGCGAGCGGGTTTCAAGAGGCTGCGAGAGCGGTACTCGCAGAGTTCCGCTCCCGCTTCAATATCCGCGTCGAGGTAGAACAATCAGCCGCCGGGACCCTTCCGCGCTACGAGTTCAAGTCGCGCCGCTACAAGCGAATCACGGATTGAGCCGCGTTCAGGTCATGGCCTTTCGAGCTGATCGAACAAATCTAAATAGAGATCGTCGTCATCCTTTTCAGGCATATCGGCGGTCGCGGTGGCCGTGGTCACTGGAGCCGAAGCTTCGAGCGCGGACGCCTCGTCCGACGGGCTATCCCCCTGGCTTTGCCTGTCGCTTGCGCGCCGGTACGGATGGAGGCTCTCTATCGTCTCGGTCTGCGGGTAGGATTCCGCCGTCTCTTCAAGATCGGGGAAGCTGCGTATCCAGACCGAAGGCTCCTGGCTCATCTCGCTCATAACCCGCTCGCGCAGGCGGCTTACGAAGGCGCGAGCGCCGGTCACATCTGCATCCGCCAGCAGCACCACAAGATCATTTCGCGGGTTTGTCGATACAAGGTCCGTGTCACGAACAACCGAGCACATCATCTCATACAACCTGACAGCCGAGCGGCCCCCGTTCGAGGTCATATTTGAAAGGCGGCAGCCCGCGATTGAAAAAGATGAGCCGTTGTCGATTGCCGCGCGCACGCGGCCTTCGACGTGCGCGACAAAGTCCTGGTAAGGCATGAACTGATCGTTTACGTGCGCGACCTGCCTCCCGGCCTCCTGTCTGTCGGGGTCAGGTCGTGCGGACTCCTCCCTGGCAGGCTCGAACGGCTGCGGGGCAGGCTTTGCTGTCGCGGTTTCTGTCGCGGTCTGCGATGTGACTATCCACGAGCTTATGCCGCGATAGCGCGCGATCAATTGCCTGACTTTATGACGTAGCTCTTTGACACTGAACGGCTTTGTCATGTAATAGTCCGCGCCAAGCTCTGCGGCAAGCACGCGGTCGCTTGCGCGCACGCGCGACTTCGAGACTACGATGACAGGCATGTTCAGGCTCGACCGTATGTGGGCGAGCACTTTGAAGCCGTCTACTATCGGTAGGTCAACGTCAAGGATGACCAGGTCTGGCTTGAACGATATTAGTTTCGCAAGCCCGCTGACGCCGTCGTGCATGATCTCAAGCGTGTACTCGTCGAGCGAGTGCGCTATCACTTCGCACGCCGCGAAATCATCGTCGATTACGAGTACGTTAAAATCTTTCGGGCGAACAGGCGTGAGAGCCGCTTCCTCGCTTGCGGACGAAGCGAATGACGGTATCGAAAGCGGTATCTCTGTCTTGCTGTCGGGCGGTCGCAAGAGTATCTCGACTGCTCTAGCCGTTACTCTCGAATCGAGAGCCTGCGCCACGGGTTCTTCAACCTCTGTCGGTTCCTCAGCTTCTTCGGGTTCTTCGGCCTCTGTCGATTCTCCTGCTGCTGTCGGCTCCTCTTCGGTGCTTTCGCTTTCGGAGACTGGTTCGGGGCTGGCAGCAAGTTCCAGACCGCCTGCTTCGTCGGCCGCTTCGGCCAGGACAGGCTCGGTTGCGTCTTCGGCAATCACGGCTTCCGCACTGACAGGCTCCTCGCTTACAGACTCTTCCCTTGCAGGCTCTTCGCTAACAGCTTCCACGCTTGCGGGCTCGACGCTCAGAGGCTCTTCGCTCACTGGCTCCGCGATGACCGGTTCGGCAGTCTCTTCCTGCCCCATCACCGCTTCCGCGCTTTCGTCGGGTGCTACACTTTCGGGTTCAACGATTGCGAAGTCGGTGTCCGTAACCGTTTGATCGACTTCCGTTTCCTGAACCGGCTCAGGCTCAGCGACCGACACGGTTTCGAGTAGTCCGGGCGCATCAGCGACGGCGGGAGGCTCGAAAATATCGAGGTCAAGCGGCGAATCGGGATCGGTTATCTCTCCGAGCAAACTCGAAAGCAGGTCGTCCGGTTCTCCCTCGAAGCCAGTTGTCGATTCATCGACGGCCGCGGCGGCTTCATCACCGTTATCTTCTTGGGGCTGGGGCAGCAGCGACTCAGCTTCGATAGATGGCGCGAGCGGCGTAGTGTCTCGCACCGTTCGCGGCTCTGCTTCCGCTTCCTGCTCAGGCTCCTGTTTCTGCTCAGGCTCTTGTTCGGCCTGCTGCTCAATTACAGGCTCAAGCTCTTCGGCGCGGGCAGGTGGCTTGCTTTCGTTATACTGCTCTGTCTCGCGAAGCAGCGCTTCGGTCAATTCTTCAAGCTCGACGGCCGAGGCGAGCGAAAGCTGTTCCGCCTGCGCGACCGGCTGGGCATCGCCCGGCTCGATTTGAAGCGGGACGCGCTCTGTGGTCGCAGGGTTGACTACGTGAAAGAAGGTGGCCGAAGGCTCTTGCTGTACGCGCCCCAGCAAAAAGACGCCGCGCGAAGGATCGACTTCGATGGCCTGGTCGGGGATCTGCGCGGACTTCTCAAAAGAGAAGAATCGGGTCGCGCGGTCTGCCGTCTCGCGGACCCCGAACCTGAACGATTCTTCGACAAGCGGCCTGAACTTCTCTACGACCTCTTCGCTCTCGCCGTTTGCGATCATCACAACCGTTGCGCCAAAAGTCGTTGCCCAGTCGGCAAACTCTCTGGCGCGCGGTTCGAGCGGTTGCTGCTCGCCTTTTACGAGATTTGCTACCGGGTCGAAGATTATGCGCTGCGGTTTGGTTTCGCCAAACAGCCACTCAAGCTCGCGCAGCACGGGCGTGATCTCTGTGAGCCGCGAAATCTGCTGCGTTATGTCGTCCGAGTATTCGAGGATGACCAACCGCCCGCTGTAAATGTCTTCGAGGCAATCGTAGCCGAGCCTCGCAAAACGGCGCACCGAGTCTTCCGGCGAATAACGTATGACGAGCGCGCCGTGCTCGCCGCGCTTCAACCCTTCTATGAGAAACTTTATACCGAAAAGCGATTTTCCGGCTGCGTCCCCGTGTACCAGGTAGAGCTGGCCCCTTTCGAGCCCTCCGAGCAATTTGTCTACCGGCTCGATGCCACTCGGTATAAGATTTTGCGAGTTTGTTTCCATTATCTTAAGACCACGCGAACGGTGTTAGCCGCAGGGCCTCCCCCGTAGGATAAGAGCGAAGACCATACCGGTCAATACAAAGATAGTGACAAGTGACGAGTGACAAGTGACAAGAAAAAGGGAATAATCAAAGCATTACCGGGTCTTTCTTGTCACTTGTCACTCGTCACTTGTCATCTTCTTCAAGTTACGTTCCTTATGAAATGAATAATAGTCGGAATTTACCAGGATTTGGTCACGCGACCCTATCCATCGCCTTCCTGAGCCGTTCGACGGTTTGCTCGCGTCCGAGCGTCAACATTATGTCGAACATGCCTGGGCCGACCGACTGACCCGTCATCGCCGTGCGCGCCCCGTTTATCAACAGGCCTGCCTTAACATTATGCTCATCGGCGTAAGCTCTCAAGGCGGCTTCGGCCGAAGCGTGCGTGAACTCGTCAAGCCCGGCAAGCCTGTCTGCCAGCCCCGGCAGCAGCTCTTTGAGCCGCTCGTCCTTCAGGTTCTTCTTGACCGCCGATTCTTCCATCTCGAACTCGTCGGAAAAATAGGGCCGCCCGTATTCCGAAAAATCCATGATCGTGCGATAACGCGCGCGCAAAAGATCGACCGTTTGCCTGAACCAGTCGCGTTTGTCGCCCGCGAATTCATCGCGCCACAGGCCGGACTTTTTCAATTGCTCCCCTACCATGTCGGCCAGCTCGTCAAGCGGTATCGACTTGATGTACTCGCCGTTCATCCACAAAGCCTTCGGGTCGGTCCAGTCGCGCGGGTCGGCCTCTTTGTAGTTGAAGACGGCCGCTGACTTGGTCACGCCTTCGAGCGAGAACTGTTCGATCAACTCGTCGCGCGAGAATATCTCTTGATCGGTGGAGCCGGGCGACCAGCCGAGCAGCGCCAGGAAATTGACCAGCGCGTCGGGAACAAACCCACGGTCGCGATATGTGGTGACGGAGACGACCTCGCCGTGCTTGCGCTTTGAGAGCTTCTCGCGGCCCGGCGCGGTGATGAGCGGCAGGTGCGCAAATTGCGGAAGGCGCACGCCCATCGCTTCATAAAGCAAAACCTGCTTGTGCGTGTTCGTCATGTGATCCTGCCCGCGTATGACGTGTGTGATGCCCATACTGATGTCGTCGATTACCACCGAAAGGTTGTAGAGCGGGTGGCCGTCCGAACGGATCAACACAAGGTCTTCGATGTCCGAGTAATCGCGTTCCTGCGGGCCGAAGATAAGGTCGTCAAATTTTGAGACGCCTCGTTCGGGAACCTTCAGGCGGATGGCGGCCGGCGTGCCCGCTTCTAGGCGCGCGCGCGCCTGTTCGAGCGGAAGGTCGCGAAACGGGTTAAGCTCGCGCCCCGATTGCGCCTGCGCGCGGGCGCGATCAACGATCTTCTCTTTAACCGTCCGGTCGTCCGCCTGCGCTTTCGGAGTGAAGTCGTAATATGCTTTGCCTTCCTCGACAAGCCGGAGCGCGGCCCGTCGGTGCTCTTCTACGAACGCGGATTGAAAAAACGGGCCTTCATCCGCGTCAAGCCCAAGCCACCGCATGCCTTCGAGTATGCCCTGGACCATCGCTTCCGATGACCGCTGCGTGTCGGTGTCTTCTATGCGAAGTATAAAAACGCCTTTGTGTTTGCGGGCGAACAGCCAGTTGAAGAGCGCCGTGCGCGCGCCTCCAACGTGGAGGTAACCGGTTGGCGAGGGTGCAAAGCGGACTCTAACTTGATCGGCCATAACGAGCAATTATCGGTGACGGGGGAAAAAAAAGGCAAGCTCGCGTGAGCTTGCCCGAAGAACCGAATAAGGAGGGGGCATCGGAAAATCTGTTTCTATGTCACAGGAGCGATGTAACGCACCGCCTTGAGCGCGGCAATCGCTTCGAGCTTTTCAACCGGGATGCGACCGATCAAAAGAGACGCGCTCTTTGGCTCAAGCGTTATCTCGAAGCCGAGCCGCTTGAGCTGCTCGATTGTCTCTTTCGATCTATCCGTGAGCCAGACCTGAACCGTCGCCTTGCCGTCGCGGACAAATTTCGACTCGTCGGCAGCGGGCGCGGCGGTCTTGTCCTTCAACCGCGCGACCACTTTGGCGAGAGACGCGTGCAGCTTCGCCTGCATATCCATCCGCCGCTGCTCTTCGGGAGAGACGGGTCGTGCGCTTGCGTCAAGTCCATCGGCCTGTGTGCCGGCCGATCTCGCCACTTTTTCTCTGGGCGCAGGCCGGTTTGCGGGAGCGATGGGCGGCGGCGGCGGAGCCGAAGGAGACGGAATGCTCTTCATCCTTGCACTGGATTTGCCGCCTCCCATGTTGTATGCAATCCCGCCGGTCGCGGCTCCGCTCACGGACTGAGTTGAGAACGACTCGGCTTCGCCGAACACGCCTTCGTGGCTCACGCCTGCTGGCATATCGACGGGAACCTCGACGCGGCGCGGCTGGCCACCGTCGGTGATGGTCATCTCTTCGACCGCTACGAACGAAGTGAACTGCGTCATCAGCCGGAACTCAAGCCCAAGCTGTGTGATGGCTTCGTTGATGTCGTCTTGCGGCACGCCCTGCGGCGCACCCTGTTGAAGACCCGCGTAATTCTTGCTCATCAGGTCTTCGACGCGCGCGCGCGCCCACAGCGTCGCCAGCACATCGCGGCGCGGCTCGGATTCGGGAAGCTCAACTGCTATCTCGCGCGTGAACTCCTGCCCGGCCATCTTGCCCTTGAGCCGAATTGTCCCCCGCCCGCCCGCCTTGTAGCGGCCCGACAAGACGACAGGCTTTGCGCTGAAAAGATCGGGTATGCGCTCAGGGTACACGTCCGCGACCTCAAGCCCTCCCCAATCAATCGAGATGTCGGTGAGCAGCGGGTTGCGAACTCGCTCGTGGAATCTTTTGGCCGCAGCCGACCCGTCATCGGAAAGCGTCACGTACTCGACCTCGCCGCGACCCTGTTCGGCCATGCGGTCGAGCAGGAAGCGGTTGACAGAGCTGCCGATCCCGAAAGAGAAGACGCGCGCGTTCGGGTGTTTCTTGATCTCGTCTACGATCTCGAACTCGTTACCGACGTAGCCGTCCGTCATAAAACAGACCACGCGCACGTGTCTTTGCGAATCGGTCGGGTCTAAAGCGGCTTTAATCGCTTTCATCATCTCTGTGCCGCCGCCGCCTCTGCGCGAGGCGAGAAACGCCTGCGCCTTTTCGAGATTTGCGCGCGTGGCGGGGACCGGTTCTGGAAACAGTATGAAGGTATCGCCCGCGAAAGTTATCAGGTTGAACGTGTCCTGGGGGTTTAGCCCGTCGAGCGCAAGCTTCATGGTCTCTTTGGCCTTCTCGATTGGGAACCCGCTCATCGAGCCCGACGTGTCGATGACGAATACAAGCTCTTTGGGCGTCACGTCCGCGACCGTCACACGGTCGGGCGGCTGAAGCATCAGCGTAAAGAAGCCGCCTTTGTCGGAGCGGTGCGTGAGCACAGCATCCTGTATCTGGCGAGTCGCCACGTCGCACTTGAGTATGAAATCGCGGTTGGGTATCTCGCCTTTGTTCTTGAGCCGCACAATCGAGCTGTGCGCGGTCAGCCGCTCGACTTCGACCTCGTGCAGGGTCGACTTGATCGAATCGATGGGAACGCCCGCGTCAATCGCTACCTCGATAGCGATGTCGTGGCCCGCTCGCGTGCCTTTTTGAGCGACGGGCGGGGTGATGCGCGAAGCGTCCGGGACGCGCGTAGTATCGGGCGACCACCCGCCGCCCTGCCTTCCAGTCGGCGCGCCGGGGATATAACGCGGGCCGACGACCATCGGAAAGGCAAACTCGTAAGAGCCGTCCTCGTATTTCAAAGTCTCGACATAGCTGATGCTAATCTTGACCTGTTCGCCGGGCATGATATTGGCAACCGACTGTGTGAAGATGTTCGGCCGCTCCTGGTCGAGGAGGCTCGCCACATTGCCCGCCGCGCGAGCGGCTTCGTACACTGCGCGAGCTTCTTCGCGCCGCTTGATGCGACCACGGACTACGCGCTCGCCGACGCGCATCGTCATGTCATCGACCGCAGCATTATGCGGCAAGGGGAACGTATAGACCGCCTCGATCTTATCCTTAAAAGGGTTCTCGAACTCCTGAGTCACCACAACGCGCGAAAGCCCGCCGCTGATCTCTGCCTTAACATCCGTGTGCTTGAGCGGGCAGACGCCTGCCGGCTTGCCTTCGCTGTTGATAATGTTGAGCGAGCCCTGAGTCGCCGGATAGGCCGGATCGGCCGGGACCTCTGTGTAAACGGTCGCGGCAGTTCTGGGAAGCAGGAAAAACGCGGAAGCGGAAACTACTACAAGGAGCACAAAAGGGTATACAAACTTTAACGGCATCTCTACCTCTTTTTTCGGGACTGAGCGAGCAAAGCTACGGCAGCCCGGCTGGCTGGCACGGCCATCGCCCGGTTCTCAGTCCTCTATCCTTAGAATTAGCGCACGGCACGGTATGCGTTTAATCCGGGTCTTAGAGTCGGCTCTGTATCTTTAGACACCCGACAGCGACCCTTGTTCCAAAAAAACTCTTGTTAACAGAATGGGTGAAGGCGAAAGACTTGCAGCGCACAAGAAAAAGCGGCAGCGAGTTATCCCCGCTGCCGCCGCAAAATCTCAGATGTAGAGCGCGACTAGAACTGGTAGCGCACGCCGAACTGCATCTGGAAAGGTGAGCCCGAGTTATTCTCCGTGAGCAAACGCCCTGCTCGGCGGTTCCCCAAACGGTTCTCCCTCAAGGAGAGGAAGTTCGGGTTGGTTGGAGCGAGGAATCCGCAATCGGCCGGGATCGGCGACGAGCAGTATGACGAGACGAGGCTGTTCGGAGGCAGACCGAACTCTATGTTCTCAAGGTTGAAGATGTTGAAGATTTCCCACGAGAACGTCAGACGATGGTTCTCGTTCAACTGGAACCTCTTCTGTATGCGAACGTCAACGTCGTAGACCGGCTTGCCGTCGAACGCGTTGCGCTCGAAAGGCACGCCCGGAGCCTTGAACGGACGGTCGTTGAAGTTGCCGTCGCCGTTCGCGTCCGCGTTCAGGATCGCGTTGAACGGGCGGCCCGAACGTAGACGTATCGCGCTGGAAAAATCTATGTTCCAGGGCAGGAAGAACACGGGGCTTGCGGTGAACTGGTGCCGCCTGTGCAGGTTCGACCTCCCGTACTCGGAGCTTGTGTCGAACGCATCGGCGTACTGCACGCCGCCCGCCTCGCGCTCGTTATCCGTATCGGAGAGCGAGCTTGACAGGACGTAGAACGCTGAGAACTGACCCCAGCTGCGCTGGAACTTGCTGCGCAGCGTCAGGGCTCTGTAAAGCGACCTGCCCGTCGATTCGCGTATCTGAACCGTCCCAAGCTGCGGGATCGGGCGCGGGTTGGTGTAGCGCGGGCGCTGCGCCGGATCGGTCGCAAGGACTATCGGGAGCGGGAGGTTCACGTCGCGGTTCTGCTGAAGGTAAGAAGTGTGGACGTATGTGAAATCCGCTCCGAGCGTAAAGCCTCGAACGACCTCACGCTCTACGCCGACGCCTGCTTGTACAGACTTCGGATTCTGGTACTCTTGGGCCATCATTATCGGCTGTTGTCCAGCGATGTCCGGGTCAAGACCAAGCTCAACGGCGATCTGCGCTATCTGTTCTGCCGTGATGATAGGCAGGTTGCCGAGCGAGAAATCGTTGAGGTCTATGCCGATAAGCAATAGCTGCTCGTAAGCGGTATCAGCCGACGCGGGCGCGGGCGTGATAGGCAGACGGACCGAAAGGTCACCCGCCGGTTTGCGGAAGTTGTTGAACGGGCCGGCCAGCAGCAGCAGCGGCGTGCGCGAATAATAGATGCCGCCGAAGCCGCGAATGACCGTCTTGCCGTCGTTACCCGGATCCCAGGCAAACCCTAGGCGCGGGCCGAAGTTGTTTGTGTCGTCAAAGATCTGCGTCGGGTCTAAGACGTGGCCCGACGGGAACCTTGTGCTGGTAAGCAGGTCGATCAGCTTATCGTTGCCCGTCTCAGGGTTGGGGTTGTACTGGGCTTCCCAGCGCAGCCCGTAGTTGAGCGTGAAGTTCGGGCGAATACGCCACGAGTCCTGCGCAAAGATGGCAAACTCGTTTGTCGAGAAAGAAGCGAGCAGGTTGCCGATCTGGCGGTCATATGTGACGCTTCCCGCAGAGCCTGTGCGCGGCGCGTCGAGGCGGTTCAGGAAGGTTCCGCTGCCGGGCGAAAGCGTCAGTATGTCGAGGACCTGCGCGGCGTTCCCGCCGACGGTGAACCGGCCAAACTGGTTAAAGCCGAATGTCTGATCGGCAAAGACGTGGTTCCACTCGCCGCCGACCTTCACATTGTGAGTGCCGCGAGTCCACGAGATGTTATCGGCAAGCTGGACGCGCCAGTCGAACTGTGTCGTCGGCAGGAAGTTGACCGTGCCGAAGTTGCCGAAGGTCGATGTGACGAGCACAGACTCTTCGTTGGCAAGACGCGGGCGTCTTTCATGCGAATACTGGCCACGGAACTCGTTGACGAGCGACGTGGTCAGAAAGCTTGCCACCTGACCCACGACTGTGTGCGAGCGGTCTTTCTCGGTGCCGTTGTTCGACAGCGCGTTGTTGAGCGTCGGAAACAGCGGCACGCCGTTCGATACCGCGTTCAACGCTTCGTTATCGCTAAAGCTATAGCGAATGTTCATGCGGTGATTCGAGTTGATCTCGTAATCGATTCGGCCCAGAATCGCGAGCGCGTCGTTGGTCTGCTCGTATGTCTGCTGGAGCCCTGTGTAGAAGTCGAAAGCTTCCTGAGTCGTCGGTCCGGGTGTTATGCCGCCGAGGTTCGGGAAGAAGACTTCGCGGTCCTGGCGGAGGCGCTGCATCTCTGCGGAGCCGAAGAAGAAGAGCTTGTTCTTCTTGATCGGGCCTCCGAAAGAGCCGCCCCACTGGTACTGTGTGGGCGCGGCCGACACGTCGCGGTCGGTCTGTGCCAGAGGACCGCCTGGCCCTACGATCTGGTTGTCCCTGAGGCTGAACTCGATCTCGTCTATAAAGAGGTTGTCTTTAGCCAGGCTCTTGGGTCGAGCAAGAAAGAAGCCTGAGCCGTGGTACTCGTTCGTGCCGGACTTCGTGACTGCGTTGACGATGCCGCCGGTTGAGCGGCCAAACTCTGCCGTGTAGCCTGCCGAGACGACCTGAAATTCTTTAATAGATTCTTGCGGGATAGTAAAAGCGCTGTTCGAGCGCTCGCCGCCGCGAATGCCGCCAAAGAAGGGCTGGTTGTAATCCACGCCGTCCACGTTGACGTTGGTGTGGATGCCGAGCTGCCCCGACAGCGATATCTGCTGGCGACGCGGGTCGACCTGCGCCCCCGGCGTCAGCGTGACGAAATCCTGGAAGCGGCGACCGTTAATAGGTAGATTCTCAATCTGTCTTTCGCTAATAACCGCGTCGGCTTCCGACCGTGTGGTCTGTACCTGCACAGCGCCCGCCGAGACGGTAACGCTCTCCTGCACGCCGCTGACGCCCAGCGTCAACTTAACATCGGCCGTGCGGCCGACGACGACCTCGACGTTGGTCACTGTGACGGTAGAAAAGCCGCTGGCCTCGCCAGTTATCGTGTAGACTCCGGGCGGGAGCAGGACTATATTGAACAGTCCGGCATCGTCCGAGGTCACCGTGCGCTCCAACCCTGTCTGCGTATTGGTGACTTTGACTGTAGCGTTGGCGACGGCAGCTCCTGAGCTATCGGTCACTGATCCTGCAATCTGGCCGGAACTGGCCTGTGACTGGGCCATTGCAGGGACGGTGCCGAGGGCCATACAGAGCGCCATTACCAGTGCACAGAATGCTTGGTATGGTCTTGTTTTTGACATCTCTCTGCCTCTCTATAGATTATAAAGTGTGATTGCGACTTCTGACCGCGCAGGCGGTTTGCCGCGCGCTCGGTCCTCACTTACAGTCGCTCACCTCGTCTTGCCTCAGTTATATAGGGCGGCGCGTAGCTGGCTTGTTCGGCCTTGAGCTTGTTCGCCTCCTCGTTATCGTCAATCCTTTCCTGCCTCTGCGGGGTGAGGATTCATGACGGAACCTGAAATGAGCATTCTCTCGCCGGTCCTGTTTCTAATCTAAAAACGTACGGGTGGCTATCGATGCACGTCGAGATAATATAAGGCTACCTGGCTTGCATCATCTGGCCCTCGGTTTTTTAAAGTAAAAACAACCCGGCGGAGAAGGGAAAGGTACTTGAACGCCCCCGATCAAGTCAAGGGAAATAGGGGTTAACACGGTGTGACGCGATTCTTAAATAGAGCCGCCCCGGAAGCTTCGCTCTTGGAAGCCTTCCGGGGCGGTGGTCCAGGCAGGCGCGCAGCCCGCTTATCGTTTCGACTGCAACTCGATTGTCGCTTTGTATGCTCCGGTGTTGTCGGCAAGCACGCCTTCGTTTACTGACAGAAAGAGCAGCCCGTCCCTGCGCGCTTCAAACTCGACCGAGCGGCCCACAAAGATGAAGTCGTCGTTGTCCGCCCCGATCACGCCTATGAGCGCGCCCGTGGGCTTATCGCCCATAAGCTTTTTGAGGTCCGTCAGATCGGTCCCCTCGGCGCCGCTCGACGCGCCGCTCACCGGATCGAGCGTCACGGTGCCGGTCGCGGTTATGCGTATCAGGTCGCCGCGCTTGATAATCAGGCCCGTGCTCGTCCAGTCGCGCTTTGCCACAACGTCGATCACGGTCGTCTTTACAGGGCCGGTCAACTTGCGCGGCGTTTCCGTCACCTCTACATTGGCGGGCGCAGTGGTCGATGTCCTTTCGATTGTCGAGTCCCTGTCGACAGGCGGGGGCTCCGTGTTCCTCTCAGGCTGAGGTTCGGGCTGCGCGTCACGCGGCTGGGTATCTCGCGGCTGCGTGTCACGCGGCTGGGTCTCGCTGGCCGTTGTCGAGGAGGATGGCGCGACGACTTCGCGCGACGTCGTCGATTCGGCGGAGGCGGCGGGCGCGGAGTCGAACTCTATACGCGCGACATCGCCCGTGTAGATCATGGCGCGGCTCATGTAGCGGCCCGATCCCGTGTCGAGCATCACAACGAACTGGTCATCGCTGAAGCTTGCGACCTTGCCTTTCAACACGCTGCCGTTTTTTAGATGGATGGTGTCGGCCCCGGCTGTGGATGTTAGTAGAAATGCTATAAAGAGAAACGACGCGATCTTCTTCATTGCTGCGCCTCCGCCCGTAGATATTTTACGGGTGCGAATTATACCAGATGACCCCCGGCCGGAAAATCCTGCTTGAGTCGAAAATCGGCCGCGCCCCGCCACGGGGTGCCCGCGCGGGCTATTCTATCTCGCCCTCGTGGTTGACACGCTTGTTGTAATCCTCGGAAGAGGCGGGGTCGAGCTCCCATCGCTTTCGGTCGCGCTCTTCGACCTTTTCGGTCGTGTGCAGCGGCTCGTTGTCTTCGTAAGTCAACCCGACCGCCTCGCCTATCTCATCGACAATGTCCTGGTCGGGCGTAGGGGTTGAGCCGCCCACTGTCTCTTCGCCAACATCGGCGCGCGCCCAGTCGGCGTCTATGTCGCCGGCCGAAATATCGGGCGTGCGCGAATGATGCTCGCGCAACTCGCGGACAAACTGTTCATTGTTTGAGCCCAATCGCTGAGCTTCGGCAAATTCCTGCTGAACCTCTTCGTCCGGCACGTACTCCTCTGTTTCGGCCCGGCCCGCGTCTATGAACTGCTCTCTATCTTTGTCTGCCATAAACCCTCTCTCCCCACTTCGGTTGTTGCCTCAATACAGAAGGCGACATAAGTCTAACACAGTAGAGAGGGTGGCTAAACCCCTGCGCGCGCGGTCGGTGTTGTTAGCGTTTGATGAGGGTGAGATAAAAGGCGGGGGTTAAGAGGAGGGAAGCGAGCCGCGACCCTGTGGGACCACGGCTCGCCTCTATCTTGTAAGGCTATGCAGCAGTGACGTTGCTAGCCGCGAGTCCTTTTGGACCTTGAGTAATCGTGAACTCGACTGTCTGGCCTTCGTTAAGGGTCTTGTACCCTTCAGACTCGATGGCCGAGTAATGCACGAAAACGTCATCGCCACCGGCGCGGGTGATGAAGCCGTAGCCCTTTGTGGCGTTGAACCATTTAACTGTACCGGTTTCTCTCAAAGCTTTTTCTCCTTTTCATCTATTCAGTGTTACGTAGTGATGATCGGAGCTAAAGCAAAGAGCGTTCGCGGTCCAACTTTCAAACGCGCAAAACCTTAACTTCAACTTCAGTCCTCCTCACACTACTGGTAAATCAAAACTCGCACATCCTACACGCCGACTTGCGGCGTGTCAACAACTCTTTAAGGACTACCGCCTGCGGCATGGAATTGAGGACCGAGTTGGGAAAACTTATTTTATGGATGTTCGATTTGGAGCCGAGGACTAAAGACCGGCTTTCAGGCGCAGTCATCAGTCCTCGGTCCTTTTATCAAGGCACAGAGACGGTGAACAGGTTCGACAGTATATTCGTCGGGCTTGTTATCTGTACGCGCAGTTGTGTGCCCGGTGCGGGGACCTGGCTGGCCTTGATCTTCCCTTGAGCGAAATTGCCGCCTGTGACCGAGACGCCTTTAACCGTGACGGGCTGGCCCGCAACGGTCGCCACTGCCAGGGTTGACCCTGCCAGGAGGTTCGCCCCGTCGACTTTTATTATGAGCGCGCCGCCCGACTTTCGTTTGAACCGGACGTTTTGAATCTCAGGGCCTGCCAGACGCCCTGCCGCGACTTCGTTTGAGAGGCTCGATGCGGGGTTTGTGTTTCGCACCCTGATGATGAGCTGGCCGACGGTGTTTCTGATTGAAGGGTTGTCGTCAAGCGCGACCGTCCGCCGGGTCGCGGCAAGGTCAGGGTTCGACGGTATGATTGCGGTCGCGATCATGCCGTTTATAAGCACCTGCGTGTCTGCCCTGAACCCCGTCCCTGTGATTGTGATGATAAGCCCCGACTGGCCCGCGGCGGCCTGCTCGACCGTCTGCCCGTTCAGAGAGAGCGAAGCCGAGGTCAAGACCGGAGCAGGGTCCTGCTCCGGCGGGAGCATCCCAAGCCGCATAGAGAGTTTCTTGCCGCTGAAAACAAAAACGTTTCCGGCGTTCGCCGCCGCCTCGCCAAACCCGTTGCCGTGCATGGCGTTGGCTATGTAATCGACAAAGCCGTCGCCGTCAACATCGCCGCCCGCCAGCCTGTAGGACATCTCGTCGCCGTCGCCGTCCGAGCTTTGCTCCTCGCCAAACGCCCCGGCCAGCCTGAACACCCGAAGCCCCTGCGGAAGGTCGTGAAGCTCGATCAGGGCGGGAAGAAAATCGTCCTGGCCGTAGATAAATTTTGTGTCGCCCGCGTCATAGCGGTGCTCGCCGTTTACATCGAGGTTGTGCTCCGGGCTTCCGATGAATAGCTCTGCCCGCCCGTCGCCGTTTATATCGTACGAGCGAACTGAATCGCCCGCGCAGTCCAGATGATCTTCGCCGTAAATCTCTGTGATTCGAATCCCTGCCGGTGGCGCCAGCGAAAGGTCTATGACCGCCCCCTCAAGCTCCGGCGCGCCGTAGATGACATAGACGCCGCCGGTCCGCCCGCGCCGTGGCGACAACGCTCTGAGCGCGCCGACGATGAACTCTCTTCGCCCGTCGCCGTTCAGGTCCGCGCTATGCATCTGCGAGCCGAGAAGGTCGTCCGTATGCGCGCCTATGACGTGAGTCGAGTTCGCGGGCGGGTTGTTCAGATCGACCGTCTGCGGCCAGTTCTGATTGCCGTAAAGCACAAAGACTTCGCCGCAGCCTCGGCGCGTCCCGTTCAAGTTTGCGGCCCTTGCATCGTGCCCGCCCTCTTCGTTCTGAGGGTCTATGTAAGAGGCAGAGTCCCGGAAGATCGCGCCCGCAATCGCGAGATCGCTCACGCCGTCGTGGTTGATGTCGTTTATGTGGAGCATCGACCCCCAGTGGTCTTCGTTGTCCACGCCCAGTATGCGAGTGACTCGCACGCCCTGCGGGGGCGAGGCTAGGTCTATCACCTGCGGCAGATTGGCCGCGCCAAATATTATGAATGCGCCGCCGCGATGGGACCCTCTTTCGGTCTGGGTGCTTAACTGGTCCGTGCCGACTACGGTATCGGCAAAGCCGTCCCCGTCGAGGTCTCCTATATCGACCCATATGCCCGACCTGCCGTTGGCCTGAGCCCCGTAGATGGCCGTGACTCCCGCGGGCGGCAGGCCCGTTCCCGTAGCGAGGCTGGCCCTCATATTAAAATTCGGAGAGCCGAAGACGAGGTATGCCGCGCCTGAATTTGTCCTTGAGTTTCCGGGGCCGTCGTCTCCGAACGCGCCGAGCGCCACGTCCGCGATCCCGTCGCCGTTCACATCGCCTGTGGCGACAGAAGTGCCCAGCAGATCGCCTGAAGTCGCGCCGCGAAGGAAGCCTATGCTCGCGGGCAGCTGCCCCGCATCGACCGCGCCCGTGTCGCGCCCGTCGCTCAAGTAGAAATTGACGTGGCCGTTTTGCGTGCCGAAGCTGTTGGCATACATCCCGCAGAAGATCACGTCGTCGCGACCGTCGCCGTTTATATCGCCCGCCCCGACGGGAAAGCCTCGCTCGCCGCCGCGAGCTATTCCGCCGTGCAGCACCAGCAGCCCGTCCTGGTCCTTGTTGCGAGTGTCTACGGCCAGCTCCACCGTGTTGACCTGAGCCGTCGACCGTATCTCGACGCCCGCGAGCGAGACGAGCACGATTATTAAGAGAATAACGATTCCGCGCAAACTTCTATTATTGCTCATGAACCCTCTTGCTTATATGTTCCCAAGGTCCGAAATTATACAATGCTTCTAACCGAAAAGGCTATTGGGGATTTAAGGGAAGAAAGCCCTTTGCGCGGGCGTCTAATGGTTGAAGAACGTCAGCCGTGACAAACAGAGCGTAAACCACGGCAGGTCAGAGTCTGGCCTTTCCTGTCACGGTTTACGGTTTACGGCTCACGAAAGATGGCTTTGATGAGAGAGTGCGAAAACCTTGACCGGGTAATTGATGGCTGCCGCCGAGGAGACCGGGCGGCGTTTCAGTTGCTGTTTGAAGCTTACAAAGACAAGGTCTATTCGATAGCCTTTCATTACAGCGGCGACGAGTCTATGGCGAGAGACATCAGCCAGCAGGTCTTCTTGAAGCTTTTTACGATCATCAACCAGTTCCGCGAGGACTCGGAGTTCTCGACCTGGCTTTATCGGGTGGTGGCTAATGCCTGCCTCGACGAGCACCGGAAGCGAAAGCGGTTCGTCGCGGTTGACGACGCGCGGGAGGTAAGCGCGATGACTGCGAGAGGCTCTCAAGAGGAGCTATATATAAAGAGTCAGATGGCAGAGTCTGTCAGGGCCGCCATCGCCGATCTCAGCCCGAAGCTGAGGATGCCGATCCTGCTCAAGTACGTCGAGGACCTCTCTTACGAAGAGATAGCGAGCGTGCTCGATTGCTCGAAAGGCACCGTCGCCTCGCGGCTCAATCGCGGCCACAAGGCTCTGGCTCGTAAGCTCGCGCACCTGCGCGAAAGCTTTGCATCAGGGGAATGAGGATGTTCAACAAGCACGTTTCCAAATTGCTTTCGGCCTACTGCCACAAAGAGCTTGACGCTTCGCAGGCCGACCGCGTCAGCGCGCACCTCGACGCCTGCCGCCGGTGCAGCCAGGAGTACGAAGAGATAAAGCTCGGCGTGCACTTTGCCGAGCAACTGCCCACGCTCACAGCGCCCGACACGCTCTGGGGGGAGATCGAAGCCCTGCTCGACGCAAAGCCCCGCACGCAGGCGGCGCGCCCGCGAGCATCGCAAAGATTATTTGGCTGGCTGCCCGCTTTCGCTTATAACCCGCTGGCCGTCGTAAGCGCAGTTTTAGTTGTCGGTCTCATAACGGCTTTATCTTGGTATTACTTTCGCTCGGTCGATGCCCCGTGGGAAGTTACAAGTCTTGAAGGGACGGTGCTGGTCGATTCAGACCGCGTAGACGAGATCGGGAGCCTGTCCGTAGGCGAGTGGCTCGAAACCGGAGGCTCTTCGCGCGCGCGGATCAGCGTGGCCGACATAGGCTTTGTCGAGGTCGAGCCTCAGACGAGCCTTCGCCTTGTGCGGACGCGGTTGACGGAGCATCGCCTTGAGCTGAAGCGCGGGACCGTGCACGCCATGATCTTTGCGCCGCCGCGACTTTTCTTCGTAGATACGCCGTCCGCGACCGCCGTCGATTACGGCTGCGCTTACACGCTCGAAGTCGATGACGCGGGCGCGACCTTCCTTCATGTGACGATGGGTTATGTCGCGCTTGAGCACAAGGACAGGGAGTCGATGGTCCCGGCGGGGGCCGCCTGCGCGACCCGGCCCGGCGTCGGTCCCGGCACGCCCTATTTCGAGGACGCGACCGATGATTTGAAGGCGGCGCTTGTCGAAATAGATTTTGAAAGATATACCCCTTTAGCAATCGAAACGGTGCTCAAGGAAGCGCGCGCCTTTGATACTCTTACGCTGTGGCACCTTGTTCGCCAAGTGGGCGAAGAGGACCGTGGCCGCATATACGACCGCATCTCCGCGCTCGCCACCCCGCCCGAAGGGGTGACGCGCGAGGGCGTAATCAACCTCGATGATCAGGTGCTGAAAGCGTGGAGAGACCAGCTTGAGCATATATGGTTTCGCCAGGACGTGCCTGTCTGGAAGAAGGCGTGGCGAAACGTCTGGGGCGGGTGATCGTGTGGTCTGTTTTCATATGATAAACGACGCCGGGGTAGAGATATGCTTAGAATCTTAAAATGGGCCGTTATCGTTTTAGGCGCGGGATTCGTGCTCGTGCAGTTTGTCAGACCCGAAAGAACCAACCCTGTTGCCGACCAAGCTATCTCTTACAGGGCGCATGTACAGGCTGCTCCCGAAGTGGAAGCGATCTTGAAACGCGCCTGCCTCGATTGCCATTCGAACGAAACCGTCTGGCCGTGGTACTCAAATATCGCCCCCGTTTCGTGGCTTGTCGTCCACGACGTCAACGAGGCGCGCGGGCATATGAACCTGTCCGAGTGGGGGAGATACGACGCGGAAAAGAGGGCCGATCTGCTCGAAGAGATATGCGAAGAGGTCGAGAAAGGCTCGATGCCGATCAGGAATTACGTTCTCGCTCACCCGGAGGCCGAGCTTTCCGACGCAGACAGGCGCGCTCTGTGCGAGTGGACGGACGCCGAGCGCGAGCGCGTCGAAGGGGCGCAGGAAGGTGAAAAGAAAGGCGAGGGCGAACCGTCAGGTCGCACGCGAGGTCGCGGCCGAGGCGGTCGTCAGTAGAAGGGAAGAAACCATCGAGGTGCTGCGTCTAACGATCAAGATTAGCTAAAAGGAGTAAGTATTATGCTCGCTAGAACGATCAAGACCGCAGCCTCTTTGTCATTCGTCGTATTGTTCGCATTATCTTTTACGGCGCTTGCGGGAGGGTTCCAGCTTTCAGTCGAGTTTCCAAACAGCGCCGACCCTGAGATGGAAGACGCCGCGCTGGTTATTCGCACATTCGGCTGCCAGATTCCCGCCGACGCCAACGTCACCGCAACCGCCGAGGGCATGCTTCGTGGCGAGCGGCAATCGCTCCCGCTTGAATTGAGGGCCACATCGAAAGGCGTATACACCGTCAGGCAACAGTGGCCTTCCGAAGGCCGCTGGGTCGTCGCAATCACGGGCAACTATCACGGCATCACAAGCAGCCTGCTCGTAGACACGGGGCGCGACGGCAAGATCGAGGCCAACTTTCTCAAGGAGGGAAAACAGTCCCGCGTGCGCAGGGTTGCGCGCAAATTTACGCCTTCCGAGATCGTGGACGCCCTCAAAGGCCGATTAACGCAGGTGGGCCAGACAGAAACTGAGATGAATACCGCCCCCGCAAACTCATTTCAGCCGGGCGCTCTGGTCGCGGCAGGGATCGGCGCTGTCATATCGGTCGCCGGGCTTATCGGCTGGCGCAGGCGCACCCACTGAGCCGCAAATCGTGAACCGTGAACCGTAAACCGTGACAAGAAAGAAGAGGAGGGCCTTGTACTCTCCTCTGACTTGTCACGGTTTACGGTTCACGGTTCACGTTCCTTCTTGTCACTATCATAACCCTGCCTGTATCATTCCACGCTACCAACCCCTCTGCGCTCTCGAAAATAATTGCATTCGCCCGACAGCTTTGCTGCGTACTAGTGCATGGTGGGGTGAGAAGGGACCTTCTAGATTGGAAAAGGCTACACAAGAGCAGGCCGAGGAGAGGCTGGCGCGATCATCGAGGGGCGACCATTTAGCCTTCGCAGAGATCGTGCGCGAGCACCAGTCTATGGTCTTCAGCATGGCCTACCATTTTTTAAGGGATAGAGGGCTTGCCGAAGAGCTTGCGCAAGAAGTGTTCCTGCATCTTCACCAGAACCTGTCCGCGATAAAGTCTCCCGCTCACCTCGTCTTCTGGCTTCGCAAGGTCACGGGCCATCGTTGCATAGATCAAGCGCGGCGACAGAAAGTACGCCCGCAGGTCAGCCTTGAGGATGTGCCGGAGCCTGTGGCGATCTCAAAGACGTCCGACCCTATGCTGTCGCAGGCGCTTCAGCGCGTTGTGACAACGCTGCCGGAAAAGGCCCGCATGGTCGTCTTGCTCCGGTATCAGGAAGACCTCGAACCGGCCGAGATTGCACAGGTGCTCGACATGCCGATCAACACGGTTAAGAGTCATTTGCGGCGGTCGCTCGCGATACTACGCGAAAAGCTCACCCGCTGCTTTGGAGAGGTACAAGTATGAGCCGCCTTGATGATGAGCTTAGATTAATTTACGGTCGCAAGGAGCCGTCACACGATTTCACCGACCGCGTTATGGAGCGGATAGCTCAGCAGAGCATGGCTCGCGAGAGTATGGCTCGCGAGAGCCGCCCGCGCGCGCTGTGGTGGCAGCAGCTTGCGGAGATGTTCACGGTCCCGAAAGTGCGCTGGGCAGCCGCAGGGGTTGCCGCCTCGCTTGTGATCGCGGTCCTTATCGCCCAGTACGGCAAGACGCCTCAGACTGCAAGCGAGCAGGGCGGGCCGGTCACCGCAAGTAACGGCGCGGCAAATACCGCTGCGGCAAATACCGCTGCGGCAAATAGCGGCGCGGCTTCGGGCGCGAGCGGAAAGCTGGCCGTTGATGCTCCGCACAAAGAGCCGGTGATTGCGCCAAGACGGCCCGTAGCCGCGAAGAAGAATATTCGCCCGGCTCAAAGGATCACAGAGCGACAGAAGCCTGCGCCGCAAGACCAGAACCTTATTGCAGAGGGTGAAGCCGCCAAGCAGCGATTGATGCTAGCCCTACAGATTGCAAGCTCGACGCTCGGCGAGGCTCAGCGAATTATTCACGATGACGCCAGGCGTGAGCCGGTCAGTAATCGGTAATTCATAAGGAGAGATCATGAAACCAGTTGTTAAATCGATAAGATGGACTTGCCTTCCCGTACTGCTCTTGCTGTTCGCAGCTACTTCTGCGCACGGGCAGCAGGGAAGGGTGGACATCGAAAGCCTGTCGAGCCTCGCGGCGAAGTCTATCGAGTCGATAGATGTCACGGTCGACGAAGCGCTTATTCAGCTCGGCGCAAAGTTTCTCAAGCCTGAGAGGTCGCCCGACGAGGCAAAGGTAAAAGAACTGCTGCAAGGGCTCAAAGGCATCTATGTCAAGAGGTACGTCTTTGAAAACACGGGAGAGTTTACAGACGCGGACGTGAACCCGATACGGGCGCAACTGACCGCGCCGGGATGGGCTCGCATCGTGGGCGTTCGAAGCCGTAAGCGCGACAAGAATATAAACGTAGATGTTTTCCTTATGAGCGAGGGCAACGTGATACGGGGGCTGGCCGTCCTGGCCACGGAGTCGAAGGCCGTGACGGTGGTCAATATTGTCGGGCCGATTGACATCGAAAAGCTCTCGCAGCTCGAAGGCCGCTTCGGCATACCGTCGCTCAACCTTGAGCAGTCGGGCAAGACGGACGAGCAGGGCACGGAAAAGACCGGCAAGCCGCCTGAGAAGTAGAAAGTCTGAAGGAGCAAAAGTTATGAGAACCCTCACTCGCCTCTTGATAGTCGTCGCGCTCCTGGGGGCCGTCCCCGCCACGGCCTCGGCAGACGATAAGAGCTTTAGCTCTATCGTCAAGCACCTGAAATCGAACTACAGGGCGAAAGGAAGAAGCACTTTCGGATTTATCAACCTGGCGAGATTTGCCGTCAAACTTGTCAAACCGGCCGGGGTAAAGAACTTTAAAGTCTCTATGCTGCACAGCCTCGATTTTTCGGAGAACCCGAACCCTGATTCGCCAGAGTTCCACAACTTTATAAGAAACATAGTCCACAGCGACTGGCGGCCACTGGTCCAGTACAACGGGCGCAACCGCCAGCAGTGGAGCTACATATACGTCATGGAAGAGAAAGAGAACGTCAAGGTGCTTGCCGTATCCGTGCAACAGCACGAGGCGTTCGTCGTGCAGTTCAAATTCAGCCCCGAAAGACTGATCGCTTTTATAAACGACCCGAAGATCATGGGCATATCGCTGAAAGGCACCAGCACGCAAGAGAACACTGTCGAGCCGCCGCCTGATACAGCCGCAACGAGCGCCGATAAGCCCGCCGACGAAAAGGATAAACCGCAAGCCGACAAGCAGCCGGCCGAAAAACCCGCGACTGAAAAACCGCCTGCCGCGTGATCGCTCTTACTCTTTCTCACCGACCGGCTCAAAGCCTACGGTCACAAGGTTCTTGTCCGGGTCGTACCAGCAGGGCTTCTCATTTCTAAGCACGTCGACGAGCGCCAGTAACTCTTCCGGCCCCGTCAAGTCTCGGTAGTGGACGATTCCAGAAGCCAGGCTCAGCCCGACTCTGAAGTAGCTGCCGCCGGGCTTTGTAAAGACTGCGTATGTCTGTATCTGCTGATTTGCCATTCCAATTCCTCCTTAAAGATAAAGGACGTAATCAAGATCGGAAGTAATTCATAAAGAATTGTAGACCGCAGCGAGGCAGGGCTTTGCCGCCTCCGGGTCTGGACATCCTCGTTTGCGTTCCAACATAATGCGAGCATGGACAGAGTTGGCCGCAGTACCGCACTGGAGGGTAAATGGGAATCTCGTTGAATCCCCGGCATCTGAAGCGTTACAAAGACATTACCTGGCTCTTCATGAAATACGGGCGCTCGGACCTTGTAAAACAGGCAGGGCTCGAAGAGACGCTGAAAGACGAGGATGCGCCCATAGGCGAAGAGGTCGCGCCCGAAGCCGAGGCGCTCGCCGCAGACCTTGAGCGTCTTGGCCCTACCTTTATCAAGCTCGGCCAGCTGCTCTCGACGCGCGCGGACCTGTTGCCGCTCCCTTACATGAACTCGCTTGCGCGGCTGCAAGATCAGGTCGAGCCGTTCACGTTTGCCGAAGTCGAGCAGATAGTTACCAGCGAGCTTGGCGTGCGAATCTCTAAAGCCTTCTCGGAGTTTGAGTCCACCCCGATGGCCGCGGCATCGCTAGGGCAGGTGCACCGCGCGCGCATGCGCGACGGGCGACCTGTCGCGGTCAAGGTGCAGCGCCCCGCCGTGCGCGAGGTTATCGTTGACGACCTCGAAGCGCTCGCCGAAGTCGCGGAGTTTATGGACCGCCACACGGAGATGGGCCGCCGGTACGAGTTCGGCCAGATGCTCGAAGAGTTTCGCAAGAGCCTTATGCTTGAACTCGACTACAGGCAGGAGGCCAACAACCTCGTAAAGCTCGGCGACAACCTCAGAGAGTTTGAGCGTGTAATCGTGCCGCAGGCCATCATGGACTACACGACCTCGCGCGTGCTGACGATGGATTACATACAGGGCCAGAAGATCACATCGCTCAGCCCGCTCGAACAGATCGAGCTGGACGGCACTGTGCTTGCCGAGCAGTTGTTTCGCGCATACCTGAAGCAGATTCTGGTTGACGGCTTTTTTCACGCGGACCCGCACCCCGGCAACGTCTTTATCACCGACGACGGCGACCTCGCGTTGATCGATCTTGGGATGGTCGCGCACATATCGCCGTCGCTTCAGGACAAACTGCTCCAACTGCTGCTTGCAATCAGCGAAGGTCGCGGCGACGACGCGGCGAGCCTCGCCATCAGGATCGGAGAAAAGCGCAACGATTTTGACGAGGAAGGGTTTCGCCGCCGCGTCACCGACCTCGTCGCGCGTAACCAGGACGCAAGCCTTCAAGAGATCGAGGTGGGGCGGCTCGTTATCGAGATCACGCAGTTTTCCGGCGAGTGCGGCGTGCGGCTCCCTGCCGAATTGACCATGCTCGGAAAGACCCTTCTCAACCTCGACCAGGTCGGCCACACGCTCGACCCCGATTTCGACCCGAACGCGGCGATAAGACGCAACGCCTCAGAGATCATGCAGCAGCGGGTCACGAAGTCGCTTTCGCCCGGCAATATCTTTGCAAGCCTCGTCGAGATGAAAGAGTTTGCGGAGACCATGCCGCGAAGGGTCAACAAGATCTTAGACCGCCTCGCCAACAACGAGATCGAAATCAAGGTTGACGCGCTCGACGAGAAGCTGTTGATGGAAGGGCTTCAAAAGATTGCCAACCGCATAACGATGGGGCTCATCTTGGCCGCGCTCATCGTGGGAGCGGCCATGCTTATGGACGTGCCCACGTCGTTTCGCATACTCGGCTATCCGGGGTTCGCGATACTGTTTTTCTTGGCGGCTGCGTCGGGCGGCTTGTTGCTGGTATTCAACATACTCTTTAGCGACCAACACGCCAAAAAGAAATAAGGCAAAGCTACCCGGTGAAGCTTTGCCTTGCACTCACAAGCGCCCGAACGCTGTAGGATCATTTATCCTTTACGAACTGGATGCATTCGCCCTGGTTCTTAAACGTCGGGTTGTTGAACTGCTGCCACCCGCCGTTCTTGCACTGGTCCTTGCTTGTGGGCGGCCCGATCTGCGAATCACAGGCATCCCCTATTCCGTCCCCGTCCAGGTCGGACTGGTTCGGGTTTGGAACCGACGGGCAATTGTCTCTGGTATCGGCTACGCCGTCGCCGTCGGAGTCAGGCTCTGAATTACCGCCGTCGTCACCGCCGCCGGTTCCGCCGCTCCCCTGGTTGCGCCCGCCTGTCGCGACGAAGCTCACACAGTCGCCCTGGTTCTTGAACGTCGGGTTGTTGAACTGCTGCCACCCGCCCTTTTTGCACTGCGATTTCGCCGTGGGCGGCCCGGTCTGCTCGTCGCAAGCGTCACCTATGCCGTCCCCGTCTGTGTCCTTCTGGTCAGGGTTGGGCGTGTCCGGGCAGTTGTCCTCTTCGTTGGGCACTCCGTCGTCGTCGTCGTCGCCTAGGGTCGTGTCGCTGCTGTCGTTCAAGACGCAATTGCCGACGGTCACGTTGTCATAAAAGGCGCGACCGGCGGCGGTCGGCGCGAAGCCGCCGGAATCATCGGCAAGCGTGGCGCTGCGAACTTGATAGTTCGGGAACTGTGCGGCGAGGAACGTCTCCATCTGATCCCAGGTGAGAGTCATCGAACCGCCGAGTTGTGACAGGTCCCATCGCGGCACGTCATCCGTCAGATCGTTGAATTGCCACGAGCCCGCGGGGCAGCCGCCGCCGAAGGCCTGGTTGCCCACGTAGCCGAAAGCGTTGCCGTCATGATCGCCGTCGCCATCCGCGTCTATCGAGAGCTGGATGCGAGGGGACCCGCCCGCGCAGGTGCGGTCAACGAAGAAGTACATGAGGTTGACCTGGTTATCGAGGTCCGTCGCCTTTATCCCGTCTGGAACGTCTACGGTCGCCGAGCCAATCGCCCCACCGGACGTATTGACAGAGACGACGTCGTTGCTAGGATTCGTCGGGTCCTGGTCGTCTTGCATAGCGCCTTCGAGCGTAAACGTACAGCCGCCGTTGTCTTGAGCCACCAGCGGCATCACCGGCGCAAGAAACAACAGGCTGGAAAGAGTAAGAAACAGAACTGCTCGCTTCAACATCTGGAATACCTCCTCTGATCGTCTTCAAATTGTATTTCGGGGCGGACCTGCCCCCATGAATTGCAAATAGCTTGTTGAGGCTGTTTGAAGCCCTTGAAGCAGGGCGAATTCAACATTAGAGAAGATGGCGCTTTTGTGGGCCCCCTTGACTGTGTACCCGCCCGCTTGATCGCTCGTATTCGATTCTTGCAGTGCTTACAGCGTTCACAGAGAAAGGCAAATCTTAACATTTGAGATCGCCGGATTATGTAAGCACCGACAGTTATTCAGCAACCACCATACCGTTTTCAAATCGCCTTCCTGCCGTCGAGAGGGCGTGACGAGACAGTCCGGTAATTTCGAGGCTAATGATTCAATACAGCAATGGAAAAAATTACACTGTAAAATGGAAGGCCGTCTATGCGGAAAAATCCGGGAAAAGGCAAGAAAAAGGGCGAGACCTAGGTCTCGCCCTTCCCTCGTAACGCCTCAATGTTTCGAAGCTCAGTTTGCGGCCTTGAGCCCGTTACCGCTTCGGCCCGTCAGGACGCCCGAATCGATTGTCGCGCCCGCGCGCGAGATGACTTGAAAGTGCATCTGGTCGTCGACGATCTCGATAAGCATGAAATGCAGGTCCTTATCGAACGACTTCGCCGTAATGTTCGACGCCTTAACGTCGCCCGGCCTCAACTTGCCGCCCGCGCCGGAGATGAAATAGTGAATCCCTTTCTGCGGCTTGATGCGCTCGTAAAAGTGTTCGTGGCCGGTAAAGACCACGTCAACGCCGTACTTCAAGAAGATGGGCTCGACCACCTCTCGCACCTGCGTGTCCGAGCCGTGCTTTCGCCCGGACGAGTAGGGCGGGTGATGAAAGAAGCATATCTTCCAGGGAGCTTCGTCGCGCGAAAGCTGATCCTCAAACCACTTGATCTGTTTCTTGTCCATGTAGTTGCTGTTTAGCGCGTAGAACGAGGCGTTGCCTTTCTTGAAGTTATAATACTCCTCCCCGTTCATGTTGAAGTGGTCGTAGAAACGCTGGTTCGACTCGTCGTGGTTTCCGAGCGCGGCGTAAAACTTGACCTTCGAGTCTAGCAGTTGCTTGTAAACGTCCTCGAACTTTTTCTGGTAGTCTTTGGCGGTCTCGCCGCCGTAGAGGTTATCGCCAAGCATCAGCGCAAACTCGAACGGGAATGCCTCTTTGTAACGAAGTATCACATCGGCCAGTTGCAACTGCTCTTTGGCCCCGGAACCCGTGTCGCCTATAACCATGAACCGGACCGAGCCGTCTTTTACGGGCAGGTCGAGCGTCGGCGCGGTTTTCGATTTAACCGACAGGCTGTTTTGACTCAAGGCAACGCCCGCAAGGCTCGAAAGAATCATCAAAGCGATTGTGACGGCTGAAACAACGGGACGTCTCATAATCTTTCTCCTTCGCGGGGCGTCTTAAGGCACCGCGTTAACCATGTAGTCGATAATCAATCCGTTCTCTCTATCGACCAGCAGCATATTCCTGCCGACAAAGCGGTATCTCATCTGTTTTGGCAATTGAGGAAGCGCCAGCAGGAGAGTAGGCGGCATCTCGACCGCCTCTTTCGTTACGGGATAAGGGTAATTGACCCGCAGGGGAACGCCTTTGTTCTCGGCCTCGAAGACAGTCTCGCGCAAATCCTTCAGGTCTTTCCCTTTGAACTCACTCTTGATTATTGCGCGTATGTGGCGGGCAATCTCCGGCGTGAAGACCGCTCCGGGCTTCGCGCCAGTCCTGGCCGAACGGACCATCTCTTGAAAAGAGTTCTTGTGCGCTTCTATCTCTTCGGGCTTCGCTTCCTTTGAGAGTTTCGGCAACTTCTCTTCGAGCTGCTCGCGCATCTTCACATACTGCTTCACGCGGTCTTCAAACTCTTTGACCTGCGGTGTTTGCTTGTTCGACGCGCCGCTTTGGCCGTACACAACCGCGCCCGTCGAGAAGGCTAAACCGAGCGCCAGCCACACGCTGACTACGTAAACAGTTGCTTTGATCTTTTTCTGCTTCATCGAATATGAAAATTGCAAACAGAGTGCCACCGGTTGCTAAGGCACGAGGGGGTTTTAGCTTGAAAATTGGCGTGTTTCGAGACGTGTGTGGCGCGTATCAGTACATCGGCGTGAACTTTGATCGAACGAATATCGCTGTGAAAAAGAAAAACTGAGAACCGGCATCCACGCTCAGTCCTCAGTATTAGTGCTGTTTTTTTCTTTCGATTCGGCCAAGAGGCGGAAGGAGGGCGTCCACTTCCCCCTTCACTACCCACCCAAAATGCTTGGTGCAATATACAACAGAAACTATTCGGGAAGTTATTGCAAAAGAGTTACGCTTAGCCGTACGCAGAGTGGTAGTCGATCTCAGGGAAGATGTTGTCCATCGCCTCGACTTCTGCGAGCCAGGCGGTGTCTATCTCCTGGCTCAGTATCATATCGTAAAGCTTGTTGAAGCGGTGTATGTGGTCGCGGAAACGCTTCTTGGCATATTGCACGGAGGTGGCTGTAGTTATGATAAAGGCCCAGTCGGACGATTCTGCCAGCAGCAGTTCGCGCGCCGCCTGCTTGAGCGCCCGCTCTGTCGCGCCTTCGGCCTTCGGAAACCGCCGCGCAAGCTCTATCATACGGTCTTCGGCTATGTGCTGGTGCAGGTAAATCCACTCGGTTTCGTTGTTGATCCAGACCCTGTAATACCCTTCGGCCCCCCACGAAGAGGTGGCAAGGTGCTGGCGCTGGTTATTCGGGTACTCCGCAAGATAGTCGAGCGGCGTCGCCAGCCGGATTTCCGATTGATCGAAGTGAATCTTGCGAATCAGGAAGTTCAAAAACTGTGGCCCCTCAAACCACCAGTGGCCGTACAGCTCCGCATCATAAGGCGAAACGATAAGAGGCTTTCGCCCAAGCACGGTGTTCAGCTTGCGGCCCTGCTCCTGGCGATTTTGAAGAAAGTGGCCTGCGTGAGACGCGGCCTTTATCTCGGCCCACGAAGGGACGTAGGGCTCTTTTGCGCCGAGATCGACCCTGCCCGTCACCCTGTAATATTTGATCCCAAGGTTGCGGCGGACCCCGTCGCTGTGCAGGTAGGGTTTTACGTCCTCGTAATCGCCGTCAAACCCTAGGTCGCGGTAAAACTCGCGATAGTCCGGGTCGCCCGGATAGCCGACCTCCGCCGACCATACCTGCTCGCTCGTCTCGACATCGCGCGCGAAGGCGGCCACGCCCGCGGGCGTCACGGTCGGCGCGTATATGCCGCGACGCGGCTGCGGGTGCCCGAACATTATGGCGTGCGCATCGACTATGAAAAAACGTATCCCGGCACGCGCGAGCAGCTCGTCTATGCCTTCCGTGTATGCGCACTCCGGCAGCCATATGCCGCGCGGCTCGCGTCCAAAGTGCTTGATGTAGTTTCGGCGTCCGACCTCTATCTGCGCGCGCCGCGCTTCCGGCCGCGTCATGAGCGGCAAGAACCCGTGCGTCGCCCCCGAAGTGATGATGTCTATAACCCCCTCGTCCTGGAGCGCGCGAAATCCGCTCAAGATGTTCCGGTTATAGCGGTTCTCGAACCTGTCGCGTGCGGCCGTGAAGTGGCGGAAATACATCTGTGCCGTCTCGTGCATGCCGGGGTGAAGGTTGCGCGTCCGCTCGATCTCTTTGGCCGACAACTCGACAAGCTTTGTGACGTGATTCAGGTAGCGTTGCTGCAACAACGGGTCCGCTAGCATCTCGCAAAGCGGCGGGGTCAGCCCCATCGTTATGCGCGCGGGGATGCGGTCTGTCGCCGCGCCCTCAAGCACGCTGAGCAGCGGGATATATGTCTCGCTTATGGCCTCAAAGAGCCACTCTTCTTCGAGAAACTCCGGGTATTCCGGGTGGCGCACAAAAGGAAGATGCGCGTGCAGTATGATGGCGAGCAGTCCTTGTTCCATAATCCTCGCGATGAATGACCGGCCGGGGTAGCCGCACCCGCCCTGTCACTATCGATTATCGTCGGTCGGCAGTCCGGTTTTGCCCACGAAGCAAAGTCGGGCTAGACGGCAGGCGCGGTTGTCGGGGCCAGCGAAGCTCTTCGAGCCAGGTCGTGAATTCCGATGAGCCCTGAATAAATCGCGGCGTGAAATGTACAGGGTGAAGGTGGTCGCCTATCCACTCCCTGTCATCGTCTATGACCTCGCGCAACAGCTCAGGCAGGTAATGCATCAACCCGACAGAGGCGATGCGCCCGTCGGTCGCTTCAAAAAGCTTCATAAGCTCGCTCTTGAGCGGTTCGTTAAACTCCCCGATCATCTCAAGCGTCAATTCTTCGCCGGTGCTCGCGGCAAAGACGGCTTGTCGAACCGGTTCGGGAAGCATCGAAATCGACCTCTTCACCAGATTATCTTGCGGCGCGACGCCGGTCGCGCCTGCCACGGTCAAGTTCATCGACTGATCGGCCCCGAAACCCGAAGCCTCTATGATGCCGGCAAAGACCGGCGGGCTCATGCGGTACTCGTGCTCGTCTGCGGTCACGGGCGACACGGTACCGCGCGGCGTGCGGACGCGGTTCGACCGCAGCAGCGATATATAGCCGTGCTCGCGCGAGCGCACGCCCATCTCGAACTCGTACTCGCGGTCCGGGAAGACCATCATCCAGTAGCGGCCCCTCGCCGCAACATTAAAGTGTGCTTCGTGCCCGCCCGTCAGTTCCGTGAGCTTCAGCGTTGTTTGAAACCGCGCCGCTTCTTCCGGCGAGAAATATTTTGTCAGCGCCTTGAGGTTCTCGTCGCGGACCTCCCAGTAAATAAAGATGTGGAACGGGTCCTGTATCATCGCCCGCAGTATGTCCACGTTGTAGCTCTCCGGTATAGGCAGCCCCAGGTCTACGTAGGGCTCGTCAGGCTTCTCTTCGACAGGGACGGCGACGGCCAGTACCTCTTGTTCGGGCCTCTCCTCCGCATCGCGCGCGGGCTCGGTTGCAGGCTCGCCGAGTTTGAAGGGAGACGAAGGTCTTAGGATAAACAAGCGGGGGCCTCCTTCGGCTAAAGATCAAACTTAAACTTTTAGGCAATCGACAGGCGGGTGTCAAGCAGAAGGCAGGAATTGAAAGTCATAAACGGGGCCGCCTGCCGGGCGAGAACTGGTTACGGGGCCGGTTCTGAAATTCCGGCTATTTTCTTAATATTCATAGCCTTGCTTGCACAGAGTTGATTATGTTAGGTTTCAATCACCCTATAAACTTTTGCCTGGGGAGTCACTTAAATGGAAAAACCAACACAACAACAAAATACAATCCAAGACAGCTTTCTAAATAGTGCCCGCAAGGAGCGAAGCAACGTTACTATCTACTTGATGAGCGGGGTCAAGCTGACGGGGCGGATCAAGAGTTTCGATAAGTATTCTGTGATCCTGGAGGCCGGGTCGCAGGAGCAGTTAATCTTCAAGCACGCCATCTCTACAGTGTCGCTGCCTCGTGGCGGAGGCCGCGATTTTCACCACGCACCTCGTACAATACCCGACCGCGAACACCACCAGGACCAGCAGTCGGGGCCGCCGGGCGCGTCGGCCGGACAGGAGCGTTCCTGACGCTTTGCTTCTCGCCTTGCGAAAACACTTATGCACTTCCGGGCTGCCGTTCATCGATACGGCAGCCTGACCATTTTTACCTGCGGATTTTTTATAAGCCTGTGACTGTATGCGCGGAATGTTTATAACGCTTGAAGGCATCGACGGCTGCGGGAAGAGCACTCACCTCAAGCTTATCGCGGAGGCGCTACGAGCGAGCGCGCTCGACTGTATAACGACGCGCGAGCCCGGCGGGACCGCCGTCGGCGAGCGTATTCGCGACATAATGCTTGCCGACGTGAGCGTCGACGTGGTCCCGGAGGTGGAGCTTTTTTTGATGTCGGCGGCCCGCTCGCAGCACATAGCCAGCGTGATAAAGCCCGCCGTGGCCGCCGGGCGAATCGTAATCTCGGACCGGCACGCCGATTCGACCGTCGCGTTTCAAGGGTACGGGCGCGGGCTCGACCTGGATATGGTCGAGCAGGTGAACCGTTACGCGACCGACAATATAGCGCCCGACCTGACGCTGTTGTTTGACGTAGACCCTGAGATCGCCCGCGCGCGGTTGAACGCGCGCCCTGTCGGCGGGTGGCTTGGCGCGGTTGACGAAGAAGGGATGGACTTTCACCGCCGCGTTCGCGAAGGCTACCTGAAGATCGCGGCCCAACACCCTGAGCGAGTCCGCGTCATCGACGCTTCCGGGTCGCTCGAAGATACACATCGCCGCGCGCTCGCGCTGGTCATTGAAAGACTGGAAAGCCGTGAAGCGTAAACCATAAACCGTGAACCGTGAACCGTAAACCGTGACAAGCCAGAGAAGAGTGCCACGCCCGGCATCTTGACTTTCTTGTCACGGTTTACGGTTCACGGTTCACGCCCCTGCAGCTCTGAGAAAACATGCTAGATGATGAACTGGTAATCGAAACGCCTGAGCGAGTAGAGATTCATTATGTGCTCGCCAACGTCGGCAACCGGTTTCTGGCTGCCGCTATTGACCACTTGATACAACTGGGCGCGGGGCTGGGGGTCTTCGTCATAGCCGGGATTATGAGCAGCTGGAGCCTGCTCGACGGGATGGACACCTGGACCGCCGCGCTCACGGTGCTGCTCGTGTTCACCATCTACTGGGGGTACTTCGTCTTTTTCGAGACAATCTGGAGCGGCCAGACTCCGGGCAAGCGGATCATGCGTTTGCGCGTCGTGCGCGAAGACGGGCGACCCGTAAGGTTCTTCGAAGTCTTCGTGCGAAACCTGCTTCGCGTGGCGCTCGACCTCCAGCCTTTCCTCTCTTACGCCATCGGGGTGGTTGCGATAATCTTCAGCCCGCGCTCGAAACGCGTTGGGGATTATGTGGCCGGAACCGTGGTCGTAAAAGAGCGCGCGACAGAGGCCCCCTCGCTCGATCAGATCATAAAGATTTCCGAGATCGAGCAGCAGCGCGCCGAGCGAGTTGCGCCGTTTAGCGCGGACATACGCCAGCTTACAGAGCGAGAGCTGCGCGCGGTCGAGACATTCCTAAAGCGCAGGTACGAGCTTACCGATACCAACCGAACGCAGCTTGCAACGCGCATCGCTCACCCCCTGGCCTTAAAGCTAGGGATAGCCCCTGACCAGCACCCGGCTGAAACCATCCTCGAAGAGATCGAGCGACAGCAGCGCATCCGATCACGTTTCCGCGACTAAAGGATCGACCGTGCCCGCTTCCGCAAACCCTTTTGCTCGCAGCAGGCAACTGTCGCACTCGCCGCAGGGCCGCCCCCCGTGTGACGGGTCGTAGCAGCTATGCGTCAACGAGTAATCGACCCCAAGCGCGAGGCCCGTCTTTATAATCTCCGCTTTAGTCATATGAATCAGCGGCGTGTGGACTTTGAATCGAAGCCGTTGTTCGACCCCTGCTTTTGTGGCGAGGTTCGCCATCCGCTCGAAGGCTTCGATATATTCGGGGCGGCAATCGGGATAGCCGCTGTAATCGAGCGCGTTGACGCCGAGGAAAATATCCTCGGCGGCAATCGCTTCGGCCCACGCCAGCGCCAGTGAGAGAAAGATCGTGTTTCGGGCCGGAACGTATGTCACGGGGATAGAGGATTCCATCTCGTCTAGAGATCGCGACTTTGGGATTTCGGCGAGGTTTGTGAGTGCGGACCCGCCAATCGAGGCGAGGTCGATATTGATGATCTTATGCTCTACTGCTCCCAGGCTCCCGGCCACCCTCGATGCGCTCTCAAGCTCGATTGTGTGGCGCTGACCGTAACGAAACGACATCGCGTAGGGCGCATAGCCTTCCGCGACCGCGACCGCGAGCGCAGTGGTCGAATCCAACCCGCCGCTCAGTAACACAACCGCTCTTTTCTTTTCATTCATAACGCTCCCCAGTATACACTGGGGAGCGTTATGGGCTATCAAACATACAATCACAATCGCAATTACGGGTGTCGCCTGACGGAGTTCGTCTATCAGGGCTACCGCTGTGTCGCGCTTGAGAATGAAAAGCTCCGCGTCACGATCATCGCCGACAAGGGTACGGACATCTATGAGTTTTTGTACAAGCCGCGCGACGTAGACTTCATGTGGCGCAGCTATGTCGGGTTGCGCGAGCGCGATCATTTTGTCCCGACGAGCGCGCGGGCTCCGGGCGCACACATGGACTACTACGAAGGCGGGTGGCAAGAGTTGTTCCCGAACTGCGGCGCGCTGTCGCTGCATCAGGGGGCAGAGGTAGGCCAGCACGGTGAAGTGCTGTTGCTTCCGTGGCGATACACGATCACAAAAGACGACCCCGATGAGATCGAAGTTAGGTTTGAAGTCAGGACCGTCCGCACGCCGTTTCATCTTGTAAAGACCCTGAGCCTTCGCCGCAACGAAGCCGTTCTGAAGATTTCGGAGCGCGTGACGAACGAGGGCGGCCAGGAGGTCGATTTTACCTGGGGGCATCATCCGGCATTCGGCCACCCGTTTATAGATGAGCATTGCCGCGTCGACCTGCCGCCTTGTCGCATACGCACCTTTGCCGATTTGACGCCTTCGACTTCGCGCCTGAAGCCTGACCAGACGAGCGACTGGCCTTTTGCCCAGGGCTTAAACGGCGAGACTATCGACCTGTCACAAATCCCCGGCCTCGACACTGCCGCGCATGACATGCCGTTTTTGGAAGGGATCGCCGACGGCTGGTACGCCGTGACAAATACATCCATAGGCGTCGGCTTTGGGCTTCGTTATCCGGCCGACCTTTTCAAGGTGCTGTGGTTCTGGCAGGTCTACAGGGGCGGCCGCGATTATCCGTGGTGGAGCGCCACTTATAACATCGCGCTCGAACCCTGCGCGACGCTGCCCGTGCTTGCAAAAGCGGCGGCGGCGGGTGATGCGTTAAAACTCGGAGCAGGCGAAAGCCGCGAGGCAGAACTACTCGCGGTGGCTTATGAAGGCGCGGAAGGCGTCAGCGGGATAACGCCGTCAGGAAAAGTGGTGAGAGGATCGTAAATCGTAAACCGTGAACCGTGAACCGTGACAAGTCAGAAGAGAGTGACAAGTGACAAGTGACAAGTGACAAGAAAGAGAAAAGCAGCCGCGCCGCGCCTCTTCTTTCTTGTCACGGTTCACGGTTTACGGTTCACGTCCCTCTAAGGTTTGCTAGGTTTCAGTCGCTGAATGGCTTCGCGAGCGGTTTCGTCCTTGCGGCCAGAGGCTTCAAATGCTCGCTCGTAGACGGGCAGCGCCTTATCGTACAGCTTATCGCTTTCGTAGACGTAGCCTAGCTCAAGCAGTACGCCGAGGCTCGTCGGCGCGAGTTTTGCCGCCTGCTCAAGCGCGGTCGCGGCTGGCTTCCATTGATCCGACCGCGAGTAGGCCAGGCCGAGGTTGTACCACGCCCCGGCTGAATCCGAGTGCGCGCGCGCGAACTTTTCAAGCAACGGGGCCGCTTTCGTATACTGCTTATCGAAAAGATATGCCTGGCCGAGCATCCCCCACGCGCGCTCGGTGTCCTGCACCGCCAGTAACCGCTCGCCGACCGTTATGGCCTGCTTCACTGCCGTCGGCCTCTGCCTCGACTGCAAAATGTATATGTCGCCAAGCAGTGTCAGCGCATCAACGTCTTTCGGGTCGAGGGCCAGACCCTGGTTGAGCGCGGCTATCGCCTGATCGCTGCGGCCAAGCTTCTGGTGCGCGTAGCCTATGTAGTAATAGTTGTTGGCGTTGGTCTTCATATCGCCCGTAGCCGAGGTGAGCACGGGGATCGCCTCGTTGAATTTTTCGGTGAAGATATATGACCGCCCCAGCGCCGCCCGCGCCGTCGGCTCGACCTTTTGCTTTAGCCGTTCAGAGATCGCTATGTGGCTCGCGAGCGGAGGTATCGCCTTGTCATACTGCTTTAGCTGATAATGCGAAAGCCCTATGAAATAGTTTCCCAGCGCCTGCGCCTTTTCATCCTTTTGCGCGCCGCGAACGTAATTTTGAAAAGCGTCTATCGTGTCTTCATACCCTTGAAGCTGAAAGTGGCTGGCTCCGATGTAATACCACGCTTGCCAATAATCGGGGTTTGCTTTTAGGACCGCGTGGAACTCGCGCGCGGCCTGGCGGTACTGCTTCTGGTTGAAGAGCGAGACCGCCCGGTCCCAGTCCTGAGCCAGCGCCGACACGGCAAAGCTTGCGATCATTGCAAACGCGGCTGCGGTCGCCGTCATCTTCTTTAACATTTCTGTATCTCCATCTTCCAGGGAGGGTGACAAGCGACGAGTGACGAGTGACGAGAAAGAGTGAGGAACTCGCAGCCGGACGGCTCTAATCTTGTCACCAGTCACTTTCTACTTGTCACTTTCTTCTTGTCAAATTCTAGCCGCTTGCATCCGGACAAACAAGAGGCTGCGCTCTCCAGCAGTTCAGATGTCAAAACCCCTGCGGGCGGGTTGCCTGCGAGTCGTCCGGCAGAGCAAATTCTATGTCGCCTTGCCAACACTCTTGCCGATCAAGCAAAATAGAACGAGCGTTGTGGCGGAGTAATCGCAACCGAGTAATACAATCCCAAAGAGAAGAGGTCAGCCATGAGACTAGCATTTTCCCCCTTACTGCGAACGCTTGGGTTGTGCGCGTTTGCACTCATGATTGGTGGAGCGTCTGCCTACGCGCAGGACCAGCAGACCCCTGAGCAGCAAAAGAGTCAACAGCCGGCCAAACCGGCGCAAATCTCCGAAGGCGAGCGGCAGGCGCTGAAGAAGATTCAGGACGCGGCTGACCTCCCGGCCAAGCTCCAGGCGGCGGGCGAGTACGTCAAGAAGTACCCCAAGAGCAGCAAGCGCAGCGAGGTCGTCAACTACCTCGCGAGCGAGATAGCCAAGGTCACCGACAGCGCGCAACAGACTGCGCACGCTGAAAGCTTCCTTACCGTCTTTACCGAGCCCGCCGAGGCCGGTCTGGTCATGCCTTTTTTGATCGACGCTTATATAAAGGCGAAGCGGATCGACGACGCTTTTCGTCTTGCCACGACACACCTTGAGAAGAACCCCGGCGACGTGCAGATGCTGACGCAGATGTCTTTGATCGGCGTAGACCAGATCAAGGCGCAGAACCCGAAGTTTATCCAGCAGAGCCAGCAGTACGGGTTGAAGGCCATAGAGTTGATCGAGGCCGACAAGCGGCCCGAAGCTATGGACGTTGCGCGGTGGGGCGAGTACAAGACGCGCTGGCTGCCGCAGCTTTACCAGTCGTTGGGGCTGGTCGCCATCGTCACGCAAAAACCGGACGAGGCGAAGGCCCGGCTTGAAAAGGCCGCCGCCCTCAACGCCAACGACGCGGTCACCTTTCTTTATCTTGGCAGCCTCTTGAACCAGGAGTACCAGCAGCTGGCCGAACAGCACAAATCGGCCGGTCCTGGGCCTATGAAAGACGAGATGCTAAAGCAGGCGCAGGCCAAGATGGATGAGGTCATACAGATTTACGCTCGCGTGGTCGCGCTGTCGGAAGGCAACCCCCAGTTGCAGCGCGTAAGCGAGCAGGTTATGCAAGACCTGACCGCCTACTACAAGTACCGTCATAACGGCTCGACGAACGGGCTCCAAGAGATAATCGCGAAGTACAAGAAGCAGTAAACTCGAAAAGCTGCCGAAGCGGGCGGCGCGCCTTTAAGTTTCGCCGCGCCGCCCGCTCAAATGCCGCTCAAATGCCAGGCTCTGCCAGGAGGTAGGATGGGAGTAAGCAACGAAGAGTTTCGCCGCACGCTCGGCCACTTTCCCAGCGGCGTTACGGTCGTAACCGCAAAGGGCGCCGATAAACAACCGCGCGGCCTCACCGTGAGCGCGTTCTCTTCCTTATCGCTCGACCCGCCGCTCATCCTCATCTGCATAGACCTGCGGGCATCGATCCACGACGAGTTGAAAGAAGGCTCGCAGTTCGCCGTCAACATCCTCTCAGAAGGGCAGGAGGCCGTCTCGCGGCGGTTTGCCTCGAAAGACCCTGACCGTTTCAACGGCGTAGGCTATACGGAGGGCGCGAACGGCGCGCCGCTGCTCGACGGGGCGCTTGCGCACATCGAATGCCGCGTCGTGAACGCTTACCCCGGCGGCGACCACACGATCTTTGTCGGTGAAGTCGAAGCCACAGCCGTCCGAGAGAACAAGCCGCTAATCTATTTTCGCGGCGGCTACGCCTGCCTGCAATAATCCGGTAAGAGATAAGAGTTTTGCTTTGCAGACTCTGGAATCCGACGACCATTAGCGATTTATGGCCATAGAGAGGGGACTGACCCGGTGGTCGCTCCTTAATGTCCTATCTTAAATCGAATCCTGCCGGATTCCGGGGAGTCTTTGCTATGTGGTCGCGAAAAGGTTTTCGCACGGTTCTGTTATCCGCTTCGCTCCTATGCTTGTTGCCCGCGCTCGACGCTCGATTCAGCACCGCTTCGGCTCAAGACGGGTTCGGCCCTGAGACCTTCGCACGCACGACAAAGGGGAAGAACAAGTTCACCCGTACTTTTACGCTGAATGATACCTCTATCCCTTACACGCTCCTGCTTGAGAACGGCGAGGGCGACGGCGCGAATCGTGTGGCCAAAGGGACCGTGACCTTAAACGGCGTGACGGTCTTCGGCAAGCCGCTCGTCAACAGGCGGTTCGGCAGGGTGGCGCTGGCCTTAAACCCGACAGGGCAAAACGAGATACGCATAACGATCAAAGGCGGCTCGGCGGGCGACTTTATAAGGCTGTCGGTGCAGCCGACCCCTTCGACAGTGCTCAACGACCCCGACGACCAGTCCGGTATAGCCGTACCGCTCGGCGTCTCGGTAGATCAAACGACGCACCGCGCTTACATAGCCGACCGGCACAACGACACGGTATTCGAGTTCGACATCGGCAGCGCAACCATATCGCGCAGCTTTTCCGGGCTCGACGGAGACTTTGAGGTTGGCAACGGCGGGACCGCCGGGGTATCTGTCAACCGCGCTGCCGGGACAATCGTCACCGCCAACCAGGGCGACAATACGAGCGGCAGCATCGCGATTGTAAATCTGGATAGCGAGTCTGTTGAGACCTTCCCGTTGAGCGACTCCGAAGGCTCGATCAACCCCTACTACGTCGCGGTAAACTCAAATAACAACGTGGCCGCGTTCACGGCGCTTTTTGCGAGAGGAGCGCGCCGCGCCTTCTTCTTAGACCTCGCTTCGGGCGAGCTCGCCACGCGCCAGGAAAACGTTGCGCTCACCTCGCTCGCTTTCAACCCGGCGACCAACCAGTTTATTTTCACGGGCGCGGCGAACTCTTCGCCGTCGCTTCTGGTGTACTCAGGTCAAGCCCCTTTCCAGCGCGTCCGGCAGATAAGCTCGACCGCGCAGGCAGGCAGCGCTTTTGAAAAGGTTGCGATCAATACCGAGACAAACATGGCCGTTGCCGTCAACCAGCAAGACCGCGCGGTCTTTGTCTTTGACCTGGCTTCCGGTCAGCAGGTGGCGCGCATCCCCATAAATACCGGGACCGTCACAGAGCCGAAGGCGGACGTGAGCGTGAACCCGCTTACGAATCAAGCGGTAGTCACGAGCTGGTATCTTTCGCGGCTTACGGTTATCAACCTCGCAACCAACCTTGTCATGGCAGAGATTCCGCTGCCTCCGGGCACCCGGCCGCAAGGCGTCGCCATCGACCACCTGTCGAACCGCGCCGTCGTGAGCGAAAACGGCCTCTCAAGCGGCAGCCGCAACGGGAGCATATTTGTAGTCCAGTTGCCCGAACCCTAAAAGGGTAAACAGTGACAAGTGACAAGTGACAAGATGGAGGGACCGACTAATGTGCAGTCGGATCTTTCTTGTCACTTGTCACTTGTCACTTGTCACCACCTCTTATCACCCGCCTGGTTTAAATTCCCTGCTAATCGGATATAATGTCTGCCAAGTGACAAAGAGTCACCCATTCGCGAGGCTGCAATTCTGGTTTCACGAGAAAGTCCGGGTGCAGATGTGATCAGCGGGCTTACAAGATACAGGATAATCGAAAAGGTCGGGGCAGGCGGGATGGGCGAGGTCTACATGGCCGAAGACCTCGCGCTGCTCAGGATCGTCGCCATAAAGGTGATGATAAAAAACGACAGCCCCTCGGCCGATCTCAGGTTCCTGCGCGAAGCGCGGCTCGCCTCTCAAATAAACCACCCGCACATCGTAACCGTTTATGAAGTGGGCGAGACAGAGGAACACGCTTACATCGTGATGGAGTACGTTGAAGGCCGCAGCCTTCGCGACCTCATCTCCGCGCGCGAACTCAAGCCCGACACCGTCGTCGAGATCGCCCTGCAAATTGCCGACGCGATGGCCGAGGCCCATTCGCGCGGGATCATCCACCGCGACATCAAGCCCGAAAACATCATGGTCACGGCGCGCGGGCGGGCGAAGCTCCTTGACTTCGGGCTGGCCAAAAACTCTGGCGGGCTGAGCCTCAAGAGCGGCGAGTCTAGCCCGCAGGAAGACCTGACAGAGTCGGGCGTGGTTATGGGCACGCTCTCGCACATGTCGCCGGAGCAGTTGCGCAACCAGCCGCTCGACGCCCGCACGGACATCTTCTCGTTCGGCATAGTGCTTTACGAAATGATCACAGGGCGGCTGCCGTTTCAAGGCGCAAACCAGTTCGAGATCGCGGCCTCGATTCTCAAAAATGACCCTGTGCGCCCCGGCGGCTCGATGTACGGGCTTCCAGACGCGCTCGTTCAAATGATCCTGCGCACCCTTGAAAAAGACCGCGAGCGGCGGCCCGCTTCTTTCGCAGAGATAAGACGCGAGCTTGAAACGATCAAGCAAAACCTGACCTCGCCAGTCCTGACTCAGGAGATAACTGTCGAGATGAACTGGGCCGACAGCCTTGGCGACATCTACGCTCACGCATCTGTGTCGGGCGCGGCTGCGCGTCGCCAGACGCCTACAATACTCGTGCTGCCGCTTGAGGCGATGGACGCGGGCGCGGAAAGCTCTTTCATAGGCATAGGGCTCGCGCACGCGATAACGACAGACCTCGCAAAGATCAACGGCCTGGCGGTCTTGTCGAAAGCCGCCGGGGCGGGGCGCAAGGATGAGACGGGGCGGGGGGCGCGCGACGTTGCGCGCTCGCTCGGCGCAACCATACTGCTCGAAGGCGAGGTGATGCGCGCAGGGGGGATGCTAGGCATCATGGCTCGGCTGACGGACGTTGAGACCGGTCGCGTCATCTGGGGCTCTCAGTATCGCGGCGACGCGTCGGACCTGTTCAGCATTCAAGACGCCGTCTGCGAAAGCGTGGCCGCCGCTTTGAAGGTGAGCATATCGAGCGAAGTGCGCGACCAGATAGCGCGGCCCGCGACAATCGATATCGACGCGTTCGAGCTTTACTCGAAAGGCCGCGCGCTGCTTGACCGCCGAGACGTGAAGGCAAACGTCGATTCCGCGATTCAGTTGTTTGAAGAGGCGTTCGCGCTCGACCAGGCGTTCGCGCTCGCCTACGCAGGGCTCGGCGAAGCCTATTGGATCAAGTACGAAGATACGCGCGACCAGGTATGGGTCGAGCGGGCCATAGCCGCCTGCGATCACGCGCTGGTGCTCGACCCATACCAGGAGCGAGTGCATATCTCGCTCGGCATCGTCTATCACGGCACGGGCAGGATTGATCGCGCGATAGAGGAGTTTAAGAACGCGCTCGCTCTTCAGCCTTCGAGCGACGCGGCGTTGAGGTGGCTCGGACAGTGCTATACCCGCAAAGGCGAGATGGAGCGCGCGGTCGATTATTTTGAGAAGGCTATCGAGATAAGACCCGGCTACTGGGACAACTATAACTGGCTTGGGACGTGTTACTTTGTCTTTGGAAGATACCAGGACGCGGCAGAGCAGTTCCGCCGCGTGATAATGATCCAGCCCGATAACTGGCAGGGCTATGACAAGCTCGGCGGGCTTTACATACTGCTCGGCCAGTACCGCGAGGCGGTCGCCATGCACGAGCGGGCCATAGAGATATGCCCGAATGAAACCTCTTTTGGCAATCTCGGCACGGCCTACTTTTACCTCGAACGCTACACGGATGCCGTCTTCGCTTACAGCTCTGCAATCGAGCTGAACCCGCGCGACGACGTGCTCTATCGCAACCTTGGTGATGCGTACCTGCGCATAGGGAAAGAGGCAGAAGCGTTCGCGCAGTTTCAGACCGCGATAAAGCTTTTGAGCGAGCAATTGAGCGTCAACCCCGATGGGGCGCAGTGTCTGGCCGACCTTGCGATATGCCACGCGAAGGTCGGCGATGCGGAGGACTCGCGTGAGCGGATCGACCGAGCGACCGCGCTTGAGCCAAATAACACAAACCTCATGTACCAGCGCGCGGTCGTCTACGCGCTTACGGGAGAGCGTGACACGGCGATTGAATATTTGCGTCAGGCGCTCGAACGCGGCTACAGCCGCTCGGAAGCGCAACGCGACCCCGACCTCGATTCGTTAAGGGGCAGGCCCGATTACGCGCAATTGTTCGCTTAAAAGTCGATGATGACTCTCGGGTCGAGCACAATCAATCTCCCGTCGGGCAGCTGGATTGTGACGTTGTACTTGTACGTCCCTGCATTTTTCGCTGTGCTCTTACCCAAACCCCCAAGGCGAACCTCCTGCCCCGGCTTTAGGAAATTTGACGAGAACTGAGAGCTTGGAGCCCCCGGGTCTGTGAACGGGTCGGACGGGCTGCTGGGGTCTACGTTTTTGAAGCCGTTTACCATCACCTTCACATCCGAGTTCTTGTTATTGATAACGTCCCATTCAACCAGTTGACTGTTATCAGGGTTTGCGCGGTCAATCTTCAGCTTGATGTCGGGCGGGGCTATGATGATCTGAGTCGTCGCGTTGTTTTGCTCCGCATCTGATGCGGGGTCTACGATCACGACTGCGACGGTCTTCAGCCGGGGGTCGCTTGTGCCTACCAGAGGGGCGATAGGGGTATTCGCGTTCGAGTTGGTGTTGTAGTTTCCCGAATTCCGGTTGCCGTCGTCTTTGGTGCACGACAGCGCACAGAGAAAAAACAGGGCAAGGATGGAAATTTTCTTCATGCTTAGAGTCCTCCTGATTCAACAAAGCCTTTCACAGCAGGGGCGTGTATCCGCCGGGCGGGTGGGCGCTGCTTGTGATCGGAGTGTGCAGTTTGTGATTGGGCCCGGCGTGGTCGCTCGCAGCCTCGACTATCGCGAAATTTATAGGTTATTAAAGCCCGTCCCTGTGAAGTAAACCACCCTGTTGATCGTTAAACCGGGCTAAGAGAATGCGGCCGGATTGTATGCGAATAGACGCCTGTTGTCTACAAGTATTTTCGCGGGCATCGCGCCCAAGACATGCTCTTTAAGCTTGCACGCGGTTCTCAATCGAATCCAGGAACTCGATCAAGGCGGCGTTGAACAACTCGCCCTGTTCCATGTTTGAGAGATGGCCCGCTTCGGGTATTACTACCAGTTTCGACCCGCGTATTGCGCGGTTGAGCGCTTCGGATTCCGCGAGCGGCGTGAGCGTATCTTCTTCGCCACAGATTACGAGCACAGGGAAGTCGATGGCAGCCAGCAGGTCGCGTGAATCGAGACGCTCGGCCATGCCGCGTTGCGCTGCGGCCAGAGCTTCGGGCGGGCTCGATTCTGCTATCTCGCGCATCCTTCGGACGACTTCCGGGCGGTCCTTCAACGTCGTAGCGCCGAGCGCGACCGGGACCATATCATCCGCTATCGCGCTTGAGCCGGAAGCCAGGGCTTTCTCGGCAGACTTCATTCTGCGCTCGCGCCCTTCCGCGCTGTCCGAGACCGCGCGCGTGTCGGCAAGCACCAGAGCGCCGACCGCCTCCGGGTACTTTCGATAAAAGGCGAGCGAGACGTAGCCGCCCATCGACAGCCCGACTAGCACAGCCCTGTCGAGTCTCAGCACGCGCATCAACTCGCGCACGTCATCGGCCATTTGAGACATCAGATACGGACCGCCGGGCACGTCCGACTGGCCAAAGCCTCTGAGGTCGACCGTGATGGTGCGAAAGCGGTCCTTGAGAGCGGCGACCTGCTCGTCCCACATCGTTTGATTGAGCGGAAACCCGTGAATAAAGATAACCGCGAGCCCGCTCCCTTCATCCCTGTAGTCGATGTTGATGCCATTTATCTCGGCTTTCATATGTCGGAGTCCTTTCGTCTGTTTCGGCCCGTGAGATGTTAGCAGAAGCCGCCGCCGGTTTCACCCAACTATAGTCGTTTCTTATGGTAACGAGCGTTTATCAACACTTAGCGGGTGCCGGGGCTTTGTAAGAAATTCGCAAGAACTCCGGGCAAGCTGTTGTGAGGTGGTAATTAAGCAGGCCGGAAACGGGCTGAATTGGGGCTTTTTGGGCCAAAACCGCCGGGTTGTATAGACAGAGTTATTGACCTCGCATGGTATACTGCCGCTCGCTTTAAGGGAGCGCGGCGCGAAGAGCATTTGAAGTATAAACACTGACGGGCGAGGTGAGACTCCTTGTTTCGTTGGCTCTCGCGGCGCAAGTTGTTAACAGCTAAATAGGAGGCAGGAATGAATCGATTGCCAAACCGGAGGTTCAAAAATAGCCTCTCCTCAAGTTTGTCAATCCTGGCGATCTTTGCAGCAGGTTACTCAATCAGTCAGGGCATCGAGACGGCGATTGCCGCCGACGGCCCTCAGGTTACAGCCACCAAATCAACCCAAGGTAAATTCAAAGACCTTCCTGAGACATCAAACACGATTACATCAAAGCAACTCGACGAAGCCCCGGCTAAGACGACCACGGACGCTAAAGCCCCGGACGCGGCCAACGGCAAAGCATCAACCGAACAGTCTATAAACGTAGATTCAAACAAAGGCGTGACGCCCCGGTTGACCAAGCAGAAAGACGAGAGCGAGTTGCAAGATTTTCACGCGACAGCTTACTGCCTCAAGGGCCGCACGGCTTCGGGCCAATACACACGGCGCGGAGTGATAGCGGCGGACCCACGCGTTTTGCCTATCGGCACAGTCGTCGAGATAAAGGCTGGTCGCTACACAGGCACATACACAGTGCTCGATACGGGAGGCCGGATCAAAGGCCGGAAGGTCGATGTCTACGTTCCCACGTACAAAGAAGCAAAGCAATTTGGGCGGCAGCGGATAAAGATAAAAGTGCTGGGTCGAAGCAAAGCCAAAGCGGACCCGGCCCGCAAGACGAGGACGGACGGCTGATTCATAAAGAACCGCCAGGCGTTAACCGGAAGGCCCGCGATTACTGAAGTGTAATCGCGGGCCTTTTGATTTGGAGGGCTGTAAGAAGTCGGCTCTTTTGACTATCAGCCGATGAACTTGTAGCCGACCCGATGGACCGTGATGATATAGCGGGGGTCGCTCGGCACTTGCTCGATCTTCTGCCGCAGCTTCGCTATGTGCATATCGACAGTGCGCGTGAGCGGGAAGCTGTCATAGCCCCAGACGGCGTCGAGGAGCTGGTCGCGTGTGACGACTTCGCCCCTGTGGTCGATGAAGTATTTCATGATCTTGAGCTCGCGGGGCGAAAGGTCTATGGGTTTCCCGGCTCGCGTCGCTTCGAACTTTTTGAAGTTGAAGGCGACTTCGCCAAGCTGGTACATCTCGACCTCCTCGGAATTGTTGGAAGCCCGCCTGAGCACCGCTTCGACGCGAGCCATCAGCTCCATGAAGGAGAAAGGCTTTGTCACGTAATCATCGGCCCCGGTCTTGAGCCCCAGCACTTTGTCTATCTCCTGGCCCCGCGCCGTGAGCATGATGATCGGCACATTGTTGCCCGACGCGCGAAGCTGTTTGCAGATGTCGAGCCCGCTCATCTTTGGCAGCATGACATCGAGTATGATGACATCGGCTTTCTCTTCCGACGCAAGCTCCAGGCCCGCGCCGCCGTCGCGTGCCACAAGCACGCTGTATCCTTCGTACTCGAAGCCGTCGCGCAGCGCGACCGCCATCGCTTGATCGTCTTCAACAACTAATACTCTTCTCATATCAGGCTATCTCTCGATCACCCCAAGTCTCAGCCGCGTATCTTCGGTCGTGGCGCTCGACCGAAGGCCCTCGTCAACGGGCAGGTATATTGTGAATGTGCTCCCCTGGCCGGGCTGGCTTTCGACTTCTAGCTTGCCCTGGTGCGCCTCGACGATATGTTTTACTATCGACAGCCCCAGCCCGTTGCCCTTCACGTCGTGGACAAGCCCGGTACTTACTCGATAGAACTTCTCGAAGATCTTCTCCTGGTCCGCTCGCGGTATCCCTATCCCGTAATCGGTCACGGCGATGGTGACAAATCCGTCACGCTCGCCAAGCTGCACGCTTATCTCCTTGGCAGTGCCTGAGTACTTGACCGCGTTATCGACAAGGTTGACGAATGCCTGGGCTATCGCGTCCTGGTCTATGCGCACGCGCGGGAGCGGCGGCTGCGGCGGCTCGAATATTACCGCGAAATCGTTCTGTCTAAGCCGCACCTCGAACATGCGCAGCGTCGATTGTATGACCTCGGCCACGTCGGCCTTCTCGAACTGGTAGTTCTTCTGCGCCGTTTCGATCTTGGAAAAATCGAGTATGTTGTTTATGAGCTGCGTAAGCCTTCGGCTTTCGTTTTCGATGTAGCGACCGTACTCGCGAATCTTTTCCGGCTCGCGCACGCGACCGAGCGTCAGGAACTCGCCGAAGACGCGTATCGAGGAGAGCGGCGTGCGGAGCTCGTGCGAGACGTTCGATACGAAATCGGTCTTCATCTCTGAAAGCTTCATCTCGCGGGCGGCGGCCTTCAGAGCGAGAAAGACGCCCGCCACAAGCACGAGCATCATCGTTACGGACATTGACATGTTTATCGCGAAGTTTTGATGCGCGAGCTGTTCGGGCGTCAGGTCGCGGTTGTGTATGCTGAGCTGCCAGTCTTTGAAGATGAATTGCAGGGGCAGGCTCATCTCTTCCGGGTGCTCGGAGGCGGGGCCTGTCGAGAGCAACACGTTGTTTGCGCGGTCGTGCACGGTCAGTATCACGCCCTTGTGCCGGTCTTCGATCAAGCGCCTGGGGAAATATTTATCAATCGCCTTCGGGAGCACGTGCTCTTTGAAGTGCTGGTTATCGACTATCATCCCTGCGACCCCCAGCACCTTCGACGCCCTGTCGATTATGGGCTTGAGCAAGATCCGGTTCTCCGGGTCGCGCTCGTCAACCGTTAGCGTCTTCGATTCGATAGTCGTGCCTTCGGCGGCCAGAAACTTCCACGGCGCGCAGGCGACGTTTACCGCGCGCGACTCGTCCGAGTCGTTCGCGGCCCGTTCCATCTTGTTCGACCCGTTGGTCAGGTAGACGACCGGACGGCCCTTTTTTGAGAAGTCCGCGACAAAGAGCCGCTTGGCCCCTCCGGCCGCAAGGCTCTTGCCTACGTAGGTGGAAGGGCAAAGCGAGTCACCGTCGAGCGCGTGCGGGGATACGTTCAATCGCTGCTCGGCACTGTTTTGATAAAACCACTTGATCTCGTTGGCTACGGCTTCGAGCGATGTCTTTACGGTCATCTTATGGTCTGCGGCTGAAGTGCGCTCAAGCTCGGTGAGCGAGTTATACTGCAACCGCAGTATTATGACGAGCGGCGCTACGACCGCCAGCAGCCCCACCAGAAGGATGTGCCGCTTTAGAAAGATTCTTAGCCTTGCCATCAATTTTGACCCGCCTTCGGCGAATATATTACACCCGGTGCTCTCTATACCTGGCCGTATATCTTATCGATTTTACAAATCGTTGACATCTTTTACTCGATTTTACCCCGCGCAACCGGTTACTGCTCGTCACCTGGCTCAAGCGAGCTGTCGAGTGAGCCCCTGCGCCCTGTCGCCACCGCGAAGTATCGGACTATCGCCTCGCGGTAACGCTCGACCTTCGCCAGCGTCGCGTTAGACGGGGCGGCCCCCTGTTCTGTGAGCAGGATGAAAGCTATGCGTATCTTCTTTGGCGCGGTCGTCGAATCGGGAACCCTCGCGCCTTCGCGCTCGACTATCTGCGCGACCGACGTGGTCTTGCGCGCGGCCGACAGCGAGAAGTTAGAGACGGGGGATTTCGACCGCAGGATCTGCTTCACCTCTTCTTCTACGGTTAGAAAAGTGATGGGCGGGACCTCTTCGGCAGGGATGAGCCCCATCAGGTAGAGATCGAGCGCGTTAAAGTAGTTGACCGCCGTCTGCACAGTGGTGAAGGTGCCGCTTGAGTTCTCGCGCCAGGAGTTTCCCTCCATCAGCGAAGAGAAGCTGCCGTTGTCTTCGGTCCTCGTGTCCATAAGGAAGCTCCAGTGCGCTCGCTCTCGTCCGAGAAGGTCGTCTTTTATATCGTGCTCCGCGTCGAAGTGAACGTAAGAGAGCCACCTGTGCCCCTGCTCGTGACAGACTATGCTGACGGCAGAGTTCAACCCGACGACGTGCGCCTGCGGGTCGGACGGCCAGTTGTTAGCTATGTCGCCCATCGACAGAAGCGTCGAAAGCCTGGAGCTTCCGTAAGTCCCGCTGCGGTCGAATAGCCTTAGCCCGATACCGCGTATGTCGTTGCGCACGTTGAAGGCGCGAGCCACTCCCAACCCGTTATCGAAAGGGAAATCCGTCCAGACGAAAAGCGTGTCGAACTGGTCCGGGTGCTCGCTGTAAAAGGCGCGCGTAAGCTGCGGCAGGTCGAGCCGCTTCTGCTTTGAAAACGTTTCATAGAAAGCCGAGGTCAAGACCTCCGTGGGCGGGTCTGAAAAATCGATTGGCTCGGCTTCTTCAGGAGCCCCGCCGGGGGCCAGACCGACCAGGGCGGCGCGCGACTTGATCTTCTTATAAGCGATCCCTATTCGCCCGTCGTCAAAGAGCGTGACCTGAAAGGTGTTCGCGCCTCCCGCGGGCAGCTCTTTCGCCCCTTCCCAGCTTATAAGATGGCGGTCCGAGAAGCGGTTGTAATAGATAGCCCCCTTGCTAGATACGTCGAGGTCGGCCCACAGCGCCGCGATGCGCGGCGGCCCCGAGGCGAGCGATACGACGGAGCCGCGCGCCGCCGTGTCGCCGCCGCCAAAGGTTATATAGCCGTTAATGCCAACGTTTATCGTGTCGTAAGAGACGCCGTAAAACGTAAAAGGGGTCGTCGGAACGCTTATCTGGCGGTACCCGTCGTTTTTGCCCGCGCCCAGCTCGCCGTCTACTCCAAAAAAGAAATTGAGCCGCGCTCCGACCTCTGTGTTGTAGGGCACGCGCTCGCCGGAAATTCGATAGCCGCCCTCTTCGGGGATATAGAGAAACGAGCGGTTTTTCAGATCGAACTTGCTGGGAGGCATCACTATCGAGCCGTCGTCTTCGATCACGGCAACGTCGCCAACCGTCAGCGCGCGCGGGCCAGGCAGTTTGGCGGCGCGAGCAGTGTTGGCCGCGATCTCTTTTGCCCTGAGCAGGTTCAGCTTGTGCGTGAAGCGGTGCTCTTCTGCGCCCACGGGGTCAAACCCGCAGTGGTAAACCCTGGGGTCTAAAGCCGTTTGAGCCGAAGCCTCTGACGATTTAGGCAATTGCGGCGCGGCAACCCCGACGACAATCGCTAACACGATTGCCGAAGGCGCGAAATCGAGCGCCGTTCGTTTGATGGTTCTAAATATCTTTATCATAATATTTTTGCGGCCCGGTCAGCTGTCCACGGCATTATAAGAAAGACTCACGGCGCATAACAACCTTTTTAACCCCGTATTTTTATGGCCGCGCGGGCCTCTTCCGTAAACGGCCTGAGCGCGAAGGGAAGGGCGGTTCCAAAATTATCTGCTTGACAAACAAATCCCATTGGCATAAAAGGGCAGATAGAAAATGTACCCCCGTTAGGTTGCAGGACGAACGCGCGTGACGAGCCGCGCGACTCAAGGTTATAATTACCTATTCATTGAAGAGTTATCCAACGCCTTCTGGCTATAGTTCATCTATAGAATGGCTTGTTCTTTCTTAAACAGCGCGACGGCCCGGGACGCCAGAAGAGCGAGAGGCTGGCCCGCTGTTCAAATTTGGAGTAATTGAACGTGGAGAATATACAGGATCGCTCAAATAATCACGACGCCCAGCAGAGGGTTCCTCTCAACCCCGACATGAAAAGCCCGCGCGCCCAGGAGTTCGAAAACAAACTGGGCTCGCTCATAGTCGGGCAGGAGCGCGCGGTTCGCCGCATATCGGGCCTGTACCAGATATACCTTGCGGGGATGCAGCATCCGGGCAGACCCATCGGGACGATGCTCTTTCTCGGCCCCACGGGGTCGGGCAAGACGCGCGTCGTCGAAGCCGCCGCCGAAGTCCTGTTCGATGACCCGAATGCCGTGGTCAAGATCGACTGCGCGGAGTTTCAGCACTCGCACGAGATCGCCAAGTTGATCGGCTCGCCTCCCGGTTATCTCGGCCACCGCGAGACCGCTCCGATGCTTACGCAGGAGAATCTCGATAAATACCACACCGACCAAGACAAGATCACCTTTGTGCTGTTCGACGAGATCGAGAAGGCGTCCGACGCCTTGTGGCAACTTCTGCTCGGCATACTCGACAAGGCCACGCTGACGCTCGGCGACAACCGCAAGGTGGATTTCTCGCGCTGCTTGATATGTCTCACGTCGAACCTCGGCGCGAAAGAGATGAGCGAGCTGATAACCGGCTCGATTGGGTTCGCCCCGGCGCGCGGCAAGAGCCTTATCGAAGACGAGGTGGACCAGAAGATTTATCGCACGGCGTCCGAAGCCGCCAAGCGAAAGTTCTCGCCGGAGTTCATGAACCGCATCGATAAGGTCGTGGTCTTCCGCAGCCTCAAAGAGCACCACCTGCGTCAGATACTTGAGCTTGAGCTTGCGCACGTCCAGGACCGCGTCATGAAGGGGAGCGGGGAGAAGTTCGTCTTCACCTGCACGGACGAGGCGAAGAAGTTCCTGCTCGACGAAGGGATCGACTTCAAGTACGGCGCGCGTCACTTGAAGCGGTCTATCGAACGCTTCCTCGTCTACCCGATCTCGAACCTCGTGGCGACCGATCAGGTCAAGACGGGCGATCTGGTCGTGATAGATTTTGACGGCGGCGCGGGCAAGCTCATCTTTACCAAGGAAGAAGGCGGCGCGTTGATCGACACCTATCGCGATAAGTTCGGGGATATGTTTGACGGCGGCGGTGACGATGAAAAGGCCATAGCCGCCGAAGCCTCCGAAGGCGGGCTGTCAACCGCCCCGCTCAAGGCCATCGAGAGCTAGGGTTTTTACTCAGCCGTGTGACGCCGAAAGCTCAAACGACTCTCACAGGGTCGTGGTCTGTTTTCGCACTCCACGGCTGATTTCGCTTATGCCGAACGCGCTCGCCATCTTAACCCTGCTCGTCTCGCCTTCACTTGCTACGCTTGAGGCCGCGACCGTTCGCATAGGCCTTTTCAGCCTCTTCAGACCCGACGCAATAACGGTTCGCATACCTGCGGGCGAGGGCGCTCTGTTTGAAGCAAGCCGGGCGTCGGGCGACCGCTATGTCGCGCCGGGCGACCTGTTACAACTCCGCCTGACGGGCGGAAGGGTTCGCGTCGCCCATATAGATTCGCACGGCAGAATCAGGCGGTCGCTTACGACAGACCGCCTGGAGATCATCCCAAAAGACGGCGGCAAGCTCGAGTTGAGCATAACCGGCAAGATCAAACGCGACGTGAGAGGCCGGTTGCGCGTGAGCGCAGGAAGCAGCCAGTCGACGCTCACCATCGCGCTCACGACCGACCGCGAAGCGGCGGTGGCTTCAATCGTCGCCGCCGAGATGACCTCCGAGCGTCAACCCGAAGCTCTCAAGGCCGTGGCGGTCGTCGTGCGCGCTTACATGCTCTCGCACGTGTCAAGGCACGCCGGAGAGGGGTTCGATTTTTGCGATACGACGCATTGCCAGGTCTATCGAGGCGAATCCGACCTGGCGGCACAGTCGCGCCGCCCTGTCATAGCCGCCGCCGTCTCGGAAACCCGTGGTGAATATCTGAGCTACGGCGGACGGAAGATAGAGACATATTACACGGCCGCCTGCGGGGGGCTTTCGGCAACGCCTGAAATGGTCTGGGGCGGTGCAAGCGCGGGGTATCGATACAGGCGCGTCGCCTGCCGGTGGTGCCAGCCGTCGGAGTATGCCCGATGGGAGCGCCGGGCGAGCGCAGTCTCTGTGCTCAACGCGGTCAGCAGCGCAGCCGGGTTCCGCCTTTCGCAATCGGCTGAGGTGACGGTCGAAAGCGATGACGAAAGCGGGTTCGTGCGCGCGGTCGTGATAAGAGATCGCGGGCGAGAGCAGAAATTGAGCGCCGACGAGTTTCGCCGCGCCGTAGGCAGGCGACTTGGCTGGAACACAGTCATCAGCCCGACGTTTAAGCTAGAGCGACGCGGGCCGTCTTTCATATTCCGGGGCAAAGGGTTTGGCAGCCAGGTGGGGCTGTGCCTCGCGGGCGCATCCAGGCAGGCGGCGGCGGGCCGCAGCTACAGGCAAATCCTCGATTACTACTACCCGGAGAGCGTGACAAGTAAACAGTGACAAGAGAGATTTAAGATGAATAGAGATTTGCAAAGCCGCCTCAGCTGTCACCTGTCACTCGTCGCCTGTCACCCGCTCGTAGCAATTTATCTCAAGATCGGCGACAAGCTCGCTCAGTTCGGCGAGTGGCTCATAGCCTTTGGCGCTTTCGGGTTGTTCGGGATAACGCTGTTGGATTCGGCGTTTGTGCCGCTGCCGGGCGGGCCCGACGCCGCGATGATCGCGCTCAGCGCGCGCACGCCTTCGATGATGCCTGTTTACGCGCTCGCTGCGACGGTCGGCTCGACGATTGGGTGCGCGTTCCTCTACCTCGCGGCGCGGCGCGCGGGCGCGCGGGCGCTCAAGCGAGTAAGCGTCGAAAAACGCGAGCGCATAGAGAACCTGCTTGGGCGCTACGACATGCTCGCGGTGATGGTCCCTTCGATCTTGCCGCCGCCTTTCCCGTTCAAGGCCTTTGTGCTATCGGCGGGCGTATTCAAGCTCAAGATCTCTCGGTTTGTCGCGGCTATATTCATAGGGCGGGCGGCGCGGTTTCTGCTCGAAGGCTGGCTCGCCATACAGTTCCGCGACGAGGCGGGCGCGATAATCCGCCAGCACGGCTGGAAGATATTTATTGTGCTCGGAGTGATATTGATTCTGAGCCTGGCTTTCAAGTTTTATAGGAAGCGCTCGCGCACCGCCGAGCCGATGGCGGTTGACGAAATCGAGTGACGAGCAAACCGCCGAGCGTTCGGGCGGCATCTGATTTGTTAAGCCGCACATGGCCCGAAACCTCGAAAGCTATGATATAAAAGTCTCTTTTCGCCTGCAGGCGGCGTGTGGTAGCATTACAAGTTCCAGAGGAGTGATTTGATCTTACATGAATAAGCTTTTCCTGATGATCGCGCTGCCCCTTCTCATCCTGCCGGGGTTCGCGCAGAACCGCGCCTGCTTGCGCATAATGCCTGTCGAAGAGTTGACCCGTAATGCGGTGTTGATAGGGCGCGTGCGTGTTCACAAGACGGATAAAGCGAACTACAAGGGGATGTTCGGCCAGCTCGCGGTCATACGCCCTTCGGATGTCGTCGAGGGCGACTTTACCTTGAAAGAAATCAACGTTCTTGCAAGATCGAACGTCCCGTGCGCCGAAGACAACTACACGAAAGATCAAGAGATGCTGGTCTTTCTTGAGTTACAGGAAGGGCTTTTTCGCACGCTGAATTTCCAGTACGGGCAGTTCCCCATAGTCGGCGAGATGGTCAAAGGCTGGCGCGATAAAAACAACAAGCCCGTGGACAAACCTTATTCGGAAGTGCGACAGGAGATCGAAGGCTATATAAACGCTCTGCACTCTCCGCCCGCTGACGGCGCGCCTCCGCAGCCGAAACCGACCCCTCCGCCCGCTCCTTAACCCCGCATCGAATAACCAGACGTTACGGGCTCAAGGCCCTATCTGTTAAACCCCGCGAGCGCGGTCGTAAGCAGCAGCAATCGCTTTAACCCCAGCTCGCGGCCAAGAGGCTCGTACCACTCTCCGAGCGTGTGGCAGTTGCTCGACACGCCGCCGCAGCCGATTGTGATTGCGGGGATGCCGAGCGAGATGGGGATATTCGAATCGGTCGAAGAACAGTCGAGTCGCGGCTCTATACCAAGCGCCCTCGAACACATGATCGCCGTCTGCACTATGGCCGACTCGACAGGCGTTTGACCCGACGGGCGGTCGCCTACCTGTTCCAATTCGTACGTCAGCCGGGTGCCTGACATGGCCCGCTGCGAGTTCTCTTCGCGCGCGGCAAGCTCCACTACGCGCCTGAGGAACGCTTCGAGCTTCTCTATCTCCTCGCTCGAAACCGAGCGCATATCGACCGTCATGCTCGCTTGCTCAGGGATGGCGTTTACGGAACTGCCGCCTTCGATGACGCCTATGTTATAAGATGTGCGCGGCGCGAGCGGCGCGGGGTAAGCGGCGAATCTAGCAATGGCGCGACCGAGCGCGTGAACGGGGTTTACGACGCCGAAGTCACCCCACGAATGGCCGCCCGGCCCGCTCATCGTGACGCGGTAGCGGCGCGAGCCGAGCGCGCGGTGCGTGATACGCTCTACGCCCGGACCGTCTAAAGATATGAACGCGTCCACGCCGTTTTTAAACTCGCCCTCGGTGAACAGGTGACGCACGCCGCGCAGGTTGCCCTGTCCCTCTTCGCCCACCGTCGCTACGAAATATATGGTCGAGTCCGTCTTCACGTCGCCCAGGTCGAGCGCGCGCGCAAGCGCAAGCAGGCTCACAACGCCGCAGGTGTTATCGCTTATGCCGGGCGCGTAAAGGCGGCGGCCTTCGCGTTTAACCCTCACGTCGGTGTTCTCAGGAAATATCGTGTCGAGGTGGGCCGACACAATCACGCCCGCGCGCGAGCGGCTCCCCGGACGCTCCGCGATGACGTTGCCTTCGCGGTCTACGCGCACGCGCTCAAGCCCAAGCTCTTCAAACCGCCTGCTGATATAGCGCGCACGCTCGTCTTCTTTAAACGGCGGGGCGGGAATCTCGCATATGCGTATAAGCTCGTCGTGCGTTTCGTCGTCGGTCGTGTCTATGGATATAAAGGCGAGCCGTATCTCCTCTGAAACGAGCAGGTCTTGGATCAATAGATAGTCGGCGCTGCCACGGGCGTATTCCTGCATCAGATAAACCAGTCCTCTGGAATCAAAAACTACTCAGGCAAGCAAAATTTGTTCAGGCGAGCGCCGAGACCTCTTCGTCTGTCAAAACGCAGTTGCACTGCTTGGCGTGGCTGAATATCCGCTCGACGCGCTCTTCGGTCGCCTCTATGCCATGGCGCTCAAGCCAGAAGATTATGTTCGACTTGCCGCTCATCGGGCCTATCTCGATCAGCTGCTCGCGCCCGAACATACCGGCAGGGACGCCCGAATAGATCATATCGACGAGCCAGTCGTCGCCTTTTCGGAAAGCCTTTATCACCGCCGCCGCGTGAACGCCTGTGGCCGTGCGGAAGGCGTCCCTGCCTACGACAGGGTATGTGACAGGTATGGGGATGCCCGTCGCTTCGCTCGCGGTTTCCGAGTAGCGCATCAGGTTGGACAGGTCGTGGCTGATATAACCCTTCAATTGAAGATTGACCAGGAGCTGATCCATAGGCGTGTTGCCCACGCGCTCGCCCACGCCGAGCGCGGTGCCGTGGAGGCGGTCGGCCCCGGCCTCGAAGGCCGCGATTGAGTTTATAACGCCGAGCCCGCGATCCTGATGGCCGTGCCAGTCGATCTTCACGTCCTCGCCGGTCGCTTCGACAACCGTTTTTACGTAGCTTATCAGTGCGCGCACGCCTTCGGGGGTAGCGTGGCCCACCGTGTCGCACACGCATATGCGCCTGGCTCCGGCTTCAATCGCGGTCGTATAGAGCGCGCGTATCGTGTCCGGGTGAGCGCGCGTAGTATCTTCCGTCACATACATAACCGGCACGCCTCGCGACGCGGCGAACTTCACCGCGTCTTCGGTGGCGGTAAGCATCATCTCGACCGACCAGCCTTCCGCGTATTGGCGTATAGGGCTTGAGCCGATGAATGTGCAGGCCTCGATTGCCACGCCGACCTTCTCGGAGATGTCGAGTATCGGCTCGATGTCCGCGCGAACGGTCCGCGCGGCGCAATTAGGTTGTATGTCGAGCTTGCAATCGACTATCTCTTTAGCCAGTCTGGTCACATCGGCAACGGCGCGCGGCCCCGCTCCCGGCAGCCCTATGTCCGCGCTATGGATGCCGAGCGAGTCCATAAGGTGAAGCAGCTCTATCTTCTTCTCTATCGGCGGGTCGATGACCGACGGCGATTGCAGCCCGTCTCTGAGCGATTCGTCGTTCAGCTCAACTCGTCGCGCCGCCCTGTGCTCCACACCTATCTGGTTCCAATCGTAAATCAACTCGCTTTTATCCATAGATTTTTCCTGTAAAAGAATTAGAGCAAACCCGCGAGCCGAGAGTCAAGTTGGAGGGGATTCAAGACCGACAGGATTTCGGGGTACAATCTCCGGTTCCTTGCTATCATTCACAAAAACGTGCGGGGAGGCAGATTGATCGGAGGGCGCGAACTAAAAACTGCGAGAGAGAGCGCGGCGGCCGAGCTGATAAGACCTGCGTGCATCTTCCGATGGCTGGCCGCGCTCTTTTTACTCAACCTGTGCTTGAGGCTCTTTTATCTTCGCTACCAGTTCGTCAACGGCGACGAGACTGTGCGAGCCCTGACGGCGGCGAGCCTGCTCGACGGCGCGCGGCTTTACCTGGGAATAGTCACGGATAAGCCGCCGGGCGCTACCTTCTTTTATGCGGCGGTTTTCGCGCTGTTCGGTCGGAGCATGCAAGCGGTTCACATCGCGGCGGCAATCTGGAACTTTGCCACGGCGATGATCCTTTACTGGACGGCTGCGCGGGGTTACGGGAAAAGAGCAGGGTTGTGGGCGGCGCTGCTTTTCGTCTACTTCAGCACGAACTATCACACGCAAGACATGATGGCGGCAAACACAGAGCTTCTTATGCTGCTGCCTTACGCGGCTTCGTTCTACTTTTTCATGCGAGCGGCGACGCCGTCTAAGCGTGCGAGCGTTAGTTGCCTGTTTGTCGCGGGCCTTCTGACAGGCGTTGCCATCCTGTTCAAACAGGTCGGGGTCTTCAACCTCGCCTTCTTCGCGCTGTACGAAGCCTTTTCCATCTACGACGCTCGAAGACGCACAGGAGCGATAATAAGGATCGAGTTGCGGCGTTCGGCGGCCCGGCTGTTTTTCACAGCCCTGGGAGTCTCGGTTGTGCTGGCTGTGTTCGCGCTATGGCTCGTAGCCGAAGGGAGCGCGGCCGCGTTCTGGCGAAACACCGTCGTCCTGGGCAAATACTATGTTGACGCGATGCCTGTTGAGCTGTGGCTCAAGCTGATGACCAGTCGCGTGCTCGCTTATATCTTATTCAACGCGGCGCTCTGGTCGCTTGCTGTCTGGGCGGCCGCGAGAGCGATAAAAGGCCGTCTCAAAAACGGTGGCGCGCAGAGCGAAACCAGGGGCTTTACTCTTGCGATTGCGCTGTGGGGAGCCGCATCGCTTGCGGCAGTTTTTACAGGCGGGCGTTTCTTCGGACACTACTTCATACAGGTCTTGCCCGCGCTTGCTCTGCTCGCGTCGCGAGCGGTCGAGGTCTTAATCGACCGGCTCGGCGATCCACGCCGGGCGCAAAAGGCGCGCGCAGCCCTGGCCGCGCTCGTCGTGTTATCGCTTTTCGGGTTTGTAAGATTTCACGGGCGGACCCTTGTGCTCGTCTACGAGACTTTGACCGGGCGCAGCACAGAGAGAAGCGCGCGCTGGGGCATGACTGTGCGCGAGCGCGAGGCGGAAGAGGTCGCAGCCCGGTTGCAGGGCCGCGTCGGCGCTGGCGAGCCGCTTTACATCTGGGGCTACGCGGGCGATGTCTACTGGCGCACAGGCGCGCGGCCCGCGTCGCGTTACCTCACGCCTTATTACATCACGGGGCAGTTTTCCGAAGAGCTGCCGAGCGTCGAAAAGGCCGGCGACTCTTTCTGGCAGGAGAACCGCGCGCATCTGATCGAAGACTTGAAACGCACGAGGCCGCGCCTGATCCTGGATGTTTACGGCGGGCTTCTGTCGCTGCCTTACGCGGAACTGACAGAGTTCATCGAGGAGAACTACCATCGTGAGGGCAGGATCGGCCCCGACCCTAACCGCCCCTTTGTAGTCTTCCGCAGAAAAGAAGAGAACTGAACGCGGTTAGTCCGACACCCTTTCGGCAATCCACTGGTCGATGACAGGCAATGCCTCGCGCGGAAAGACGTGGCCTACGGGAAAACTGCGGTATTCAACTTCGCGCGCCCTGCGCCTGAGCGCATCTTTGAAGCCGCGAGTGCGCTCAAGCGGATATATGTCGTCGGTTTCGCCCGCGATTATCAGAATATCTGTGTCGCTGTTGTGATACTTATCCTGGTCCCAGTCGCCGGGAATGCCGCCGCACACCGCCACTATGCCCCGCGCGACGCCGGGGTGAGTGAAAGCGAAGCGGTAGTTCAGCGCGACCGATTGCGAGAAGGCGATGAGAAAGACGGCCTGCCTGTCTACGGCGTACTTGCTCGATATGTCTTCGATCATCGCGAGCAGAGTCTGGTGGTGAAGCTTTATGGTCTCTTCGGCCTTGTATTGCATCATCCACCCGAAGCCGATTCGCGGCCTGGCCCGGTCTTCGCCCTGAACGAAGAAGCCGTTCGGCGCTTGAAGCGAAGCCTTTATGTAGTCGCGCGAAGTGAACTTGTTTAGCATCGCCATCATAGACTCTTTGTTACCCTCGTACCCGTGGAGGCCGATGATGAGCGGCATAGGCTTTCTGATCTCCTCGTAAGGCACATAAAGGTCGTAGTAGAGATTTATTGGCTGTCGTACGGCTCTTTCTTCGATCATCGAGATTCTCTCTTTGATTTGTGTTTGTCGCGGTGCGATATTATCGAAAGCTATGAGCAAGGAAAAGTCAACGCGATATGTCATCTTCGGCGCGGGCGCGGTAGGGAGCGCGGTAGGCGGTTTGCTTGCCCACACCGGCGCGCGAGTCGTGCTTGTGGCCAGAGAAGCGCAGGCCCGCGCGCTCGACGCGGGGGTAAAGATCATATTCGAGGGCGACGAGATCGAGACTCGCGCAGAGGCTCTGACGGATGTGCGCCAATTGTTGCCCGATTCGGGGGACGTTGTTTTTATCACCACCAAGTCGCAGGCTACCGTGTCGGCAATCGAGGAGCTTTCGACCGTTTATGACGAGAGCACGCCGGTCGTCTCTCTTCAAAACGGCATTCGGAATGAAGAGATCATCGCGCGGAAATTTAAGAACGTCTACGCGGGGCTGCTGATGTTGAGCGCCGTGCAGCTCGACCCTGAAATCATCACGCTGCCGCGAGGCCGGGACATAGCGATTGGCCTCTACCCTGCCGGGGTCGACGACCTTTCGCGACAGATGTGCGCGGACCTGCGGCGCGCGGGCTTTGATGCGATTGCGTCTGCACACGTCATGGCGATGAAGTGGGGCAAGCTTATCGCCAACCTCAACAACGCCACGAACGCGATCACAGGCTACTGGCTTGAAAAATCTATGGCCGACCCTGAAATGCGCCGCCTCATGCTCGAAGTGCGCGAAGAAGGGCTTCGCGTGCTCGACGCCTCGGGCATAGAGGCTGAGCCGCCCGAGGGCGAGCCCTCGCCGATCAGGATTCGCCAGATGACCGCGAAGCTAAGAGAGCCTGTCGAGGCGGGAAGAGCCGAAAGGGAGCTTCCGCCCGAACGCCGCACGTACGCCTCTATGTGGCAAGACCTGGAACTCGGCCGCCAGTCGAACGAGGCGCGGTTTTTAAACGGCGAGATTGTCGAGCTCGGCAAAAGAGCGGGGCTTGCGACCCCTTATAATTCGACGCTGCTTGAGATAATCGACCGGATGGTTGGCCAGGGGCTCAAACCGGGCCTCTATTCCCCCTCGGAACTCGCGCGGCTGATGGCTGAACGCACGGGCCGGGTTTGAACAAAACCAATCTCACCGAAACTTCTTGCGCGCTCCTTCGTTCAGTAAGATGCGGTGACAACGCAACAATTTCGCATTATTGACTTTTGAGCTTTCGGTGTTATAGTACGCGCACGACTGACGCCGGTCAGGCCCCCATACTCAGGCAATTTGATATGGAAAGCTCGCTGGTTGGGACTGCGCCCCCTTTGGTCTCAGACGGCGAACGGGTGTATGTAGAGGGTGGGAATGATGTATTTAGTAAAGAGATTGTCTCCGGCTTTTTTGTCTCTGCTCCTCGTTTTGTTGATGCTTCCAAACGCCGGTCAGGCTCAGACCAGAAGCGGCAAGCAGGAAGCGCCTTTCGACCCCATAGAGTTTCTCCACCGCTTTAAAATGGGCATGAGCTATACGGAGGTGCAGAACGCTCTGCCGAAGGGTGCCGAGCAGGACATCCTCTCTTACATAGTGACGGATGAAGTCTTCGTGCTTACGATAGACCTTCCAAACAACTCGAATTGGAGCGCCTCTTTCAAGTTCAGCACGCTCGATTCTCCGATGCGCAGGCCCGAACAGCTTGTTGAGCTTAATTGCAGCGCGGACCTTTCGAGCCGCAGCGAGACGTTTGAGTCTATAGTCAACAAGGTGACGGCGGTTTTTGGAGAACCGGCCAAGCTCGACCGGACCGAAAGCGAGATAAAGCAGGCCGGGTGGCGAGTCGGCGGGTCTGTGCTGACGCTTGAGTATTCGATAGTGCCGAGCGGGCAGGCCGAGCGCGACGTGAGCATCGATTTCGTAATTAAAAAGAACAGGCGACGCGATTCGTCACAGACGAGAGCCGTGGCCTGAGCCCTGAACAGGGCCTACATTCCATCAACCCAATCGAGAGCGTTATTTTAACCTGTCGCCCCGGTTAATCTCTTTCCTTTTTCCGGTCATACGCCTGGAGCCGGGTAAAAACCGGCCTGTATGATTTCGGTCCGATCACACCCTAAAGTGAAAAATTAACTGCCCAAAAAGTCTTTCTTGCGCCGTAAGATAGCCGGGGTCAGATAGGCGCTGGACCACAATATGTTGTACTTTTCGATTGACACATGCCTATACATAGGGTAAACTCCGAAACCGCTGCAATAGAAAGCAAAACAGAGCAGAGAAGGCGTTGTGGTCAAGCCGCCCGCGAGTTATTATGATTTTTCGGGTTGGATCGGGCCTTGATCTGGGAGAGCAATGTGGCGCAATGCGCGCCGCCGTCAAATGGGTCAGAAACGGAAGTTTTACCATTCACGCCTAGACACAGCCCGGTTCGACTGGACGGCAGGAGGTCGAGAGGCCGGGTTGTAAAGACAAATCAAAGTTAGCAGGCAAGATATTACCCCCTGATACCCGGCTGGCGCAGGGCGTAGGATCGGTTTCTCTAATGCGCGTGAGCCGTGCCTGCATTGAATAAAAATAATCTTAAGGAGAAGAAGCGATGGCTACCCGTAGTTTCGGCGATTTAAAGAAGTCTAACGGCCAGACCTCACTTGAAGACTCGATTTCGCCTCTCATCCCCCGCGCGGACCTGCGCACCGCAAGCCCGACTGCTGACACCAACGAATTGAACGAGCTTGGCCAGAAGATATTCCTCGACCGCTACGCATTGAAAGACATGCACAAGCGCACGCTCTCCGTAGGCGATATGGTTATCGTTTGCGTCGATGATAAGACAGGGCAGCGCGAGATAGGGCTTGTCCGAGCTATGGAGTCAGGGCGAGTTTCAGTAGAACTGCGCGACGGCAGCATCGTCGAACGGCTCACGGAGCACGTCTCGAAGCCCATCGAGACGGAGCCCGATCAGATGATGGAGCGCGTGGCGCGCGGGGTGGCTGCGGTCGAAGGCGAACAGGCGGATGAATGGTACGAGCGATTTCGCTGGCTTCTTCAGGGGTGGAAATTTGTGCCCGCGGGGCGAATCCTCGCCGCCGCCGGGACCGATCAGCAACTCACTTTTTATAATTGCTATGTTATCCCGTCGCCGAAGGACTCGCGGCGCGGTATCGTCGACACGCTCTCGCAGATGATGGAGATCATGTCGCGCGGCGGCGGCGTCGGCATCAACGTCAGCTCTCTGCGCGCCCGCCACTCTTATGTCAAAGGCGTCAACGGTCGTTCTTCGGGGTCTGTCTCGTGGGGCGCGCTCTACTCGTTTGTGACGGGGCTGATCGAGCAGGGCGGCTCGCGGCGCGGCGCGCTGATGCTGATCCTCAACTGCTGGCACCCGGACATACTTGAGTTCATCACTTCCAAGCGAGAGATGGGCAAGATCACAAACGCCAACATCTCTGTCGGCATAACAGACAAATTCATGGACGCCGTTCACGCGGACGGGGACTGGGACCTCGTATTCGCGGACACCTCGGACCCCGATTATGAGACCATGTGGGACGGCAACCTCGATAAATGGCTTGCGGCAGGCAAGAAGACGGTCGTTTATAAGACCGTCAAGGCGCGCGAAGTCTGGAACTCGATAATCGAGTCGGCGTGGACCTCTGCCGAGCCCGGCGTCTTTTTCCTTGAGCGCGCAAATAAGATGAGCAACTCGTGGTACTACGATTCGGGCTACCTGGGCTGCACGAACCCCTGCGGCGAGCAGCCGCTGCCCGGCTTTGGCGTGTGCAACCTCGGCGCGATCAACCTGTCGAAGTTCGTCCACGAAGGCGAAGTCGCCTGGGACGACCTCGGCAAGACCGTCCGTTATTCCGTGCGGTTCTTAGATAACGTCATAGACGCCACGCCTTATTTCTTTGACGAGAACTTTGCGCAGCAGAAAGCCGAGCGGCGCGTCGGGTTGAACACCATGGGGCTCGCGGAGATGATGATACGTCTCGGCATACGATACGGCTCGGATGAATCGGTCAAGTTCATAGACCAGCTCTATCGCTTTATCTCAACCGAAGCCTACCTCGCCTCTGCCGACACGGCCGCCGAAAAGGGGCCGTTCCCGATGTTCGAAGCAGAGAAGTTCCTGCAATCGGGCTACATGGAAGCGATGCCCGAAGAGGTGCGCGAGTCCGTTCGGGAAAAAGGGATTCGCAACGTAACGCTGCTGACGCAAGCGCCCAACGGGACCATCGGCACTATGGTAGGCACTTCGACGGGCATCGAGCCGTTCTTCTTCTGGAATTACTATCGCAAGTCCCGGCTGGGCAAGCACGAAGAGCGTGTGAAGGTGTTGGAAGAGTGGCAGACCGCGAACCCGGGCGAGCCGGTCCCCAACTACTTTGTCACCGCGATGGACCTCGCGCCTGAAGAGCACGTAAAAGTCCAGGCGGCAATCCAGCGGTGGGTTGACTCTTCGATCTCGAAGACCTGCAACCTGCCGAGCAACTATACGGTCGATCAGACGCGCGAAGTCTACGAGTTGCTCTACAGGCTGGGCTGCAAAGGCGGCACGATCTACCGCGACGGCTCGCGCGACGTGCAGGTGCTCAATCTCAAAGAAGATGACAAGAAGGCGGCCGAGCCTGCCCGCCGCGACGATAAGCTCGCAGCCGCAGAGCAGGCACCGTCTTCGGATGACCTTGTTCAAAGTGACGGCGGGTTACAGCCGAAGGTTCGCCCCCGCCCGTACAAGCGGCGCGGCTACACCGTCAGCAAGGCGACGCCTTCGGGGACCGCTCACATAACGATGAACGAGGATGAAGAAGGCCAGCCGTTTGAGGTCTTCCTGGAGATAGGGAAGGCCGGGTCTGACATCAAGGCTATGGCCGAAGCGATGGGCCGGCTGATGTCGCTCATCCTGAGGATGGCCTCGCCCGTATCGCCGCGCGAGCGCGTGCGCGAGATAGTCAAACAGATCAGCGGGATCGGCGGCGCGCGCTCTTACGGTTTTGGCAAACGACGCGTGCTGTCGCTCCCGGACGCCGTGGGCCAGGCGCTCGGCGAAAACTACCTCGACGTATCTTTCGGCAGCGAAGAGGACGGCCAGGGCGCGGAGATGGGAGTCGAGCCCCGCGCTGTTGAAGGCCAGTCCAAACAGATGGCCAAAGCTATCGAGGCAACGTCGGCCGACCTCTGCCCGAGTTGCGGCGATTCGGCCTTCGTCCGCATAGAGGGCTGTCATAGCTGCTACGCTTGCGGTTATTCAGAGTGCTAGCGGGGTAATTTTTAACCAGCCACACAGACCGGGCCAGCGGCGTAACGGATTTGCCGCTGGCCCGGTTTTTATCAACACGTTATTGGCGAAGCCTTGAAAGGGAAGTCGATGAGCAGCATTCGCGATCACATGGAAGCGTTACTTAAAGGCGAAGCCGAGCCTCCGCCCATAGCAAAGCTAATCGGGCTGCGGCTGGTAGCTTTTGACCAATCCGGGACTTCTACGTTTGAGATGGATGCCGACGAGAGGCACCATAACCCAATGGGCACGCTGCACGGCGGAGTGCTTTGCGATCTGGCCGACGCGGCGATGGGCCACGCCTTCGCGAGCACTCTGGGGGACGGCGAATCGTTCACTACGATTGAATTGAAGATAAACTACCTGCGCCCGGTGTGGCGTGCGCGCCTTACGGCGAAGGCGCGCGTCGTCGAGCGAGGCCGCGCAGTCGGGCTTGTCGAATGCGACGTGACGGACGAAAAAGGGAGACTGATAGCGCGCTCCGTGAGCACCTGCATGGTGTTGAGGGGCGACGCAGCCCGTGGGCGCTGATCAAATCTCTGTCGTATAGAGCGGGAAGGTCTTTAGAATCTTAGCCTGTATCTGCTGGCGCTCGCCGTCGTTTGTGGAAGCGGCGAGCTTGACCCGCAGCTTCTTTCGTTTCTCATAACGTTTGCGGCGGCGTTTTATCTCGCGATCTCTTTCTCTCATCTCGTCTCCAATCGACTCTAACCGGATTAATCAACCGAGGCGCAAATTCTACCCACTCGCCCGCGCGCGGTCAATCCAATAAGCCCGCTCTCATCGCCCCGGCATAGGTTCTTGCTCATAATAATGGTTCATTGCTCAAAATAACATGTCATTGCGCGTTGGTTGTTCTGTGATATATTGCACACCGATATTCAGCCGCCACAAGTGCAGTCTAGTTTGCTCAGTTTTTAATAAGAGCTTAGGCCCTTACACTAAGCCAAAACGCAAACGCCTTTAGCCCAGTCACTATTTCAGGAGTCTCGTGATGATGTTCGTCTTCATTCTGCAAGACCAGCCCTTGATAATGCGATGAAGGGTCATTGCAATCGCACCATCCAAATCCCGGAGTGTTATGGCCTGCCATAACAGGTAAGGACAGTAAAAGAATGATTGAACAAACTGCTACCAGTCGTTTCATAGTTCCTCCTAGCGGTATTCAGGAGCGATTGTACCAGGAGTTATTTAGAGGGATTGCTCATTACCATCAACTCGGGGAAAGGCTGATTCACCTTGCCGAACAGGCAAAATCATTCAAGCAGATAGACTCTCTTTCAGAACTGGCCCTTATACTTTCTAACTTCCCAATAGAACACTATCGGCTAATTGGTCAGTATTATCTTGCTTTAAGTATTTGCCGTGATGGGCAAGGAAATTTAGAGCAGGCAGCTACGATCTTGGAGAAAGTGGCTAGTAATGGTCCGATGATCTACAGGGCCGAAGCTATGATCTCTCTTTCAGCTATATTTTGGGTAAAGCAACAGCCAGAGGAAACTATTCGTTATTGCCTAGAGGCAACTAAAGCAGGAAATCTCAACACGACTATAAAAGCCTTAAAAGGTATAGCGGTATTGAAAGGCAGAGAGGGTTCGCATCGTTCAGCATTAAACGATCTTGAGAAGCTATTCCCAATGTTTCAGCATGCCTCGCCTTATGCCTATTTCGATTACCTTAACTCATACGCGGTTGAATTAAGTGAAACAGGACAACTAGAAAAAGCCAGGAATATATCAACGTTGGTATGCAACTCTCCATTCGCGCCCTACGATAGAGCCTGGCAAGAGACTCAATCGGAAGTAAATCAAAAGTTACATAAGAGCCGTTCGACTGTCGCTGTTTCTATTCCAAAATCCAAGCCTCAGGTCAAAGCTAAGCCAAAACCTGCGCAAGAGCCGAATCTTGCTAAGATACTCCAGTTCCCAAAACCAAAGGCCAAAGAATTTTATAAGGGCATGGAGATGCCTGATCTAACACCCATTCAATGGCTTGCCGCTATGATGAAGACCAAATTCGGAGCCTTTATAAAAGTCTTTATACCAGACGCAGACGACGAGATAGACCGATTCTGCGCAACGTATTTGGACTTTGTCATAACTTTTTATGACTGAGGTAATCATAGGGGCCGAGCCCATCTCACCGGCCAAATTTGTTCCCCTGGCCCTTGCTAACCCGGCAGCGTCGCGCTTTGCGCATCACTATACTCACCCTCGCAGCCGGGGTATCTCTATACCCCGGAAATGTCTACACTACGCCCGCGATGGATTGAGGAGGGGCGGCTACTCTTGTTTGCGGAGTTGGTATAGTAATACTCGCAAAGTGCTTACTCCCCGTGAGACGACGGGAAAGGTGGTAATTACTTTTTGGCAAGTCTTTTTAAGGGGATTCGGCTAGCAGTTAGCTGTGGCCATAACAAGTCTGCAGCTAGACTTGGGCGGGAACTTCCCTCCAATAAGAGGTTACGTAAAATAGTATATATTGCCGATACCCTCTTTCCTTTAGAGTTGACATTTTGGGATGAAACCAATACTTTCATCTCTGTCCAGCTAGAAATCTGGAAGTTATATCTCTTTGGTTGTAAGTGAAGGCTAGATACTGGTTATAAAATCAGGAACTAATCATCTGGTTTATTTGGATATTGAAGGGCTTTGACGACCGATCAGGTGCCCTTTCATAAATTGGAATCTGCTCTAAAGAGAAGATCGTTAGTTGCGTAATTAAAAATGAAGGCTCTGTATTCCGCACTCAATTCAAGGCAACAGGGCTAGAAAAACATCCCAGGCCCAGCGCCCGACTTGCGCACCTCGCGAGTCATATACTTTGGCTCGGTAGCGAAACCAGTTGCCGTTCTCATCCCGCCGTTTCTTCTCTTTATAATCAAGGTCAATAACACTAACGCCTAGTGAAGGTAGCGTGTTTAATTCACTTGTTTCGGAAATGCCATTGTGGTTTGTGTCTTGCCACAGTCGCAGTGAAGAGAAAATAGCATCGCCGCTTTCTATTTTGCTGTTGTTGTTGCCGCCATTAATAGGTTTGTCGTACTCAGCGAGCGCGATAAATCCGTTTTGGTTGGCCGAAGAAGGTTGTAGAGTAAAGTTGCCAAATAACTCTGTACCATCATCAATAGAGCCATTGCCGTTGCGATCTAGAGCGAGCCACGAATCGTCTGATCCATTAACTGTCCAGCCAAGCCGTTCGGCAGTTCCATCACCGTCAATATCAAAATCAACTCCATTAGCGGCATTTGTAAGATCAAACCCATTTCCCTGTGTATCTATCACTATAGGGCTGGGAGGCAGAGGGATAGTCTCGATTCTATCATTTCCACCTTCCCCACCGCCCCCGCTGCTACCACAAGTCAGGGTAATATTATGCGTGGTTTGTACTCCATCTGATTCTTTGCATACCTTTATTTGAGCAGTACAACTAGATGAGTCTGTATTACAAACCGTCTCAATTATACGTCTTCCAGTCAGATTCACTGATGCCAAAAGCTCTGCTTTACAATCCTTATCATCGCTGCTGGTAGTTGTTCCACATGGCGTTTTGCAGTCACCGAACTCCACTGTCGCAGGACAAGTGGCCGCCTGAGGTTGAATTTGGGTAATCGGTGCGCTTTGGTTAAGATTAAAGTGAAATGCATCTTGAAGCGTAAAAATATCTATTGAAGGTGCTCTCACTATGACATGATTTACGCCAGTAATCACTTTAGATGATTGCGTGCGAGGATTAATAATAAAACTATATTCTTGTAGCTTCATTCCATCAGGGCCGTATTCATACACTACTCCTGAATCCGAAGCCCCATTCATACTAAGCCAGAGGTGATCGGTCGCCGGGTCGATAGAGGCAGAGTTAATGATACTTATTCCTCCCACTTTATCGCCGTGCCTGTTTCTCAAAAACTCTTGAGACACTTCTAACTGTAGATCAATCGAATCGCCCGTGACTATAAACTCTGACAGGGGCTTGCCTTTCCTAGAAAATCTTTGAACGATTGGAGTAGGAGAATACTTATATACATAGTAAATCGTATCCGATGAATCAACTAGAACTTTACCCCTGTTGAGGAATCTGTTCTGCGATTCGTTGTCTTGAATGAATCGTTTGATTCGTCCAAAGCTCCTGAGTTTTCGTCCAGATGAATCATAAATATGTAAAAGCGAAGAATTGGAAGTAGACGCAATAACTATATTTCCATTACTAAGCGCAGCAATAGAAAACGGACGATTAACGGAAATGGTTTTAGTTGATTCGCCTTTGGAGCTAAGCACTTTAACCTGACTCATTTTGGAATCTGCGATGTAAATACGGCCTTCAGGGTCTACCGCAATAGAGTCAGGAGATAGCATATGAGACGAAACTCTGCGTAAGAGCTTATGTTGGGAGTTATAAACATTTATTTGCCCGCTGGTACTAAGAATGTAGAAAAAGTGATCGTCATTAGAGGAATGAACCGCCACATCCTTTATAAATGGCACTTCGTTAAATACTTGTTCAGACGAGGACAGCACAGTAAGAAAAGGTCTTTGCTTTTCCGCTTTAACTTGAAAAAGAGTAACCGTCATTTGCAGGACGACTAAAGCTAGGACAGTGAGTTTCCTCATTTGGTTTTCGCCTCATCTTATGCAGAAGTGAGCTAACTATATTCCAAGGCAATTTATCTTACAAGAAGAAAATTCCCTGTATGTTTTTGGCTTATAGCGCCAGAGCTTAACAGGATTATACCAGTTTAGTGCTGCCTGAAATGTTCATCCCTCCGCCTGTAGCTATACCCCCCCCGCTCTCGCAGCCTTGACTTGACTCGTGCGGTCGTGTATAAATCTTATATAAATTTTATATAGGCGGTGAGACAGGTTGTAGATGCAGAATAAAAAGGTGAGGACATTTTCGGCGAGCGACCGCGACGACCTGATGCTTCAGGCCATCGCGCGGTATCACGGGCTCAACAAGAGCGCGACGATCACCAGTCTCGTTCGCAAGGAGTTCTGGAGGGTCTTCCCCGCGGGCACTGATAAGATCAAGCCGGATCGCGGGGCGAAGGTAGAGGAATAGATGAGCACTCAAATAACGAACATAATTACGCCGCCCGCGCCCGCGCTCGGCGTTGACCGCGCGGCGCTCATGCAGGAGATTCGCGAGCTTGCAAGGGAGCGCAACGCCATCATTCTCGCGCACAATTACCAGGTGGCCGAAGTTCAGGACGTGGCCGATTTCACAGGCGACAGCCTCGGTCTGGCTATCGAAGCGCAGAAGACCGACGCCGACTTGATAGTCTTTTGCGGGGTCCATTTCATGGCCGAGTCCGCCAAGATCATGAACCCCGAAAAGCGTGTCCTGTTGCCGAACCTGTCGGCCGGTTGCTCGCTCGCGGATTCGATCACGCCTGAAAGCCTCGAAGAGTGGAAGGCGCGGTATCCCGGCTATACGGTCGTCACATACGTCAACTCGACCGCCGAGGTGAAGGCCATGAGCGACATATGCTGCACGTCCGCCAACGCCGTTTCGATAGTCCGGAGCCTGCCTTCGGACAAGATTCTCTTCACGCCCGACCGCAACCTCGGCAACTGGGTCAAAAAACAGGTCCCCGAAAAAGAGATAGTCGTCTATGACGGAGCCTGCCCGACTCACGACGTGCTGCGCGGCGCGAACGTCACGAAAGCCCGCTCGGTATTCCCGGACGCAATCGTCATCGCGCACCCCGAATGCCGCGAAGACATAATCGCGCTGGCCGACGAAGTCTGCTCGACCACCGCCATGCTCGACCGCATCGCGCTGCACCCCGATGTCAAAACCTTTATCGTGGCGACCGAAAGCGGCATCATCCACCAGATGAAGAAGCGTTATCCTGACCGCGAGTTTGTGATGGCTGACGGCTGCATAGGCTGCCGGCTGCATTGCCCTTACATGAAGATGATCACGCTCGAATACGTCAAGCGGTCGCTTCTGGAAGACAAGTTCGAGGTGACGGTCGAAGCGGACGTGCTCGAAGGCGCGCGCCAATCGCTTGAGCGCATGCTGGCGGTCCCGCGCGACAATTAAGACAGGCCGGCAGGGCGGCGCAATTTATTCAAACTTTTGCGCCGCCTGTTCTGTCTTATACTTACGCCTTAATTAAACGGGAGCAGTTATTTCGAGAAGGGGTTGAAGCAGTGATGAAGAAGCTTTCCATAACTGCGTGGCTGTTAACGCTCGCGCTGGCAGGGCCGCTCGCCACCGCGAGCGGGTACGCCCAGCGGCAGCCCGCCGCACAAAGCCGTCAAACCGGGCGAGCAGGGCCGGATGCTCCGCAACAAAACCCGCGCGAAGTCGATATTCAGGGAGAACGAAACCGACGCGAGGAGCCTTTTCCCGGCGGCAGGCGCAGGCTAAACCGCCCCCCGCTGGGCGGGCTTGGAAATCGCCGCGCGCTCAATCGAAACCAGCGGCAACGCCTGCAGCAAGAGGTCATGCGCGCTATCGGCCTTACTCAAGATCAACACCTTCGCATGGCAGATATACGCCGCAACTATGACGAGGAGCTTATAGCGACAGGTCGTAGAGTGCGCGAAGCCAAGCGCGGGCTCGACCGCGCCATCATGGCCGAACAGTTCGACGAAGCTCAGTTCAACGCCAGGGCTGAAGACCTGGCGCGCGCGCAGGCCGATCTCGTACGGCTTCAGGCGCGGCTGCGCGCAGAGGTGCGCGGAGTTTTGACGACGGAGCAGGTCATACGGTTTAACGAGCTGGAACGAAAACTTCGCCGTGAGCAGCGCGAGCGAAGGCTCAACGAGACCAAACAACAGAACTGAATCCGACTGGCCCTCGCTTCGTTAACTGCCTCAATAGCCGCTGCCTGCTCTAGCCCTACTGGACAGAGTCAGGTCGCGGCTATTAAACTTTGAGGCTGCATTATAGAAGACAAACCAATTAGGAGGACTCGATGGAGGAGCAGGAAGCACAGGCAGGTGAGAATGAGACTACATATCACGCGGTTGAAAAAGACGGCGTGGTAACGGCCATCTGGGAGATGCGCGGCAGAAAGCATATCCGCACTATAGACCCACGCAGCGAAGAGGGGCGGCATATACTCGGCTCTCATACAGTCGATGAAGCGGGCGAACACGCAAACACGGGCGGCGGGGAGGACTCTGCTCAAGCTGCCCAGCAGGGCGAATCTCAACAGTAACTTTGATCGCGGTCGAATCCTGGGTTTTGACTCTTGAGGTCGTCGCTCGCAAGCGTTTGCTTAGAAGCAGCTCAGGATTCAAAACTCATCATTCGCCGCTGAACTCAAGCTCGCGCACTCTCTCTATAAGCCCGCATTCGTGCGCGAGGTCATAGTAAAGCCTCAAACCTTGCAAGCTCTCAGGGTCGAGGTCGTAGCTGATATTCTCCGTCAGGTAAGTAACCAGATCATCCCTCGTAAGCCCGAGCCTCGCTGCGTAAGCGGCGGCGATCTCGTCCGTGTGGGCGATCCCTTCTAGTTTTGCTTCGATAAAATTGACGCCGCCGGGCCACGCGACCGAGTCTTTTCTGACCGCCCAGAATGCGAAGACGAAAGGGAGAGCTGTATGCTTGCGCCACTCCTCGGCAAGGTCGTAAACGTGCAGGCTCGAACGGTCTACGAGCATCGCCGGGTCCCCGATGATAAGCGCGGCGTCTGCGGCTTCGAGCATCTCTTCGATCTTTGGCGGCGCGGTACTGTACTCAATCTCCAGCCCGTAAAACCGGCTCAGTATGATCTGAATGAGCGCGGCCGAAGTGCGCGAAGAGGTGTCGAGCGCAACGCGGCGGACCTCACCAATCGGAACACGCGAGGCCAGTATAACGCTGCGGACGCTCTTTTTTGATGAAACTGAAGCGCCGGGCGAGATCTTGAGACCGGCGATCCTTTGATACTCGATGACAGGGATAAGCGCGGCGTCGGCGCGGCCCTGGACCAGCAGCTCTGCGCAACGCCACGGGGCTGCGTCTGAAAGAAACCCGCAGCGATCTTTCTGGCCGCCTTCGATGAAGCTGTAACAGAGCGGCGCTGCGTTCAGGTAGCTCGACGCGGCGATATAAGGTTTGGTCATAAGTATTCAAAATCGTCCCTGAAGCAAAGCTCCGGCGAGCGCTCCACGGGCCGGGCAGAACCGAAAAGTCTTACCTGAAACTACCCGCCCTGTTTAGCACCCCTTCAACGCGAAGAGAACGACTATAACGGTAAGCACGCCGAACCCGAACCCCACAACGGCCATCGAGCTAAAGCCGGGTCTGTTTTCTTTATCATTCATCAGCATTCCCCCGAACCTGCGAGGAACTATTGTGCCATGCCGATATAGCCGCGAGCCATAGTCGTCAGGCGAGTGAATCGAAGCTGCCACTTTCGCTGTCAGAAGAATTGAACCCTGAGATAATGGCTGTTATCATCTGGCCTGCGTCACCTTCGTTGCCCTCTAATCACATAGACTAGTCTTAAAGGAGAGTATCCCCGTGCAAGACCAGAGGCGATCAGAGCGTATACCCCTACTTATCGACGTGGAGTTTGAAAGCGCAGGTGTTCGCAGGAAAGCCCGCATCACCAACCTCGGCACGCTGGGCGTCTTCATCGAGACAGATTCTCCACTAACAGTCGGATTACACCTGAAACTGAGGTTCAGTCTGGAAAGAGGCCAGCAGATCGAAACATATGGAGTGGTCGCGCACCGCCAGACCGGCTCAGGTATGGGCGTTGCTTTTATATCGATAAGCAGCGAACAGGTGAACCAGATCAAAAAACTTATTGGCGGCGAAGAACAACCCTAGCTCGGTTTAGGAAGCGGCGGCGCGAAGGCCGCCCTTTCCTAAATCACGCAACCGGCGACTGCTCTCAAGACTCAGAGCTGGCCCGTGTCCACATCTTTGATGAACCGTATCAGGCCGTCGTAGTAGGTTTTCTGATCGTCGTACATCGACATGTGGCTGCCTTCCGGGCAGTAGAGGTAGCGGCCCTTCTGCACCTGACCGGCCATCCACTCCATATGTGCCGGGTCCATAGTGTCGTACTGCGCCCCTATCACGAGGGTCGGCACGGCAAGCCTTCCCAGGTCGGCAGTGCGGTCCCAATCCGACAGCTTGCCGCTCGCGCCCAGCTCGCTCGGCCCCTGCATAAGGACGTAGACAGCCGGGTTGATGTGCTTGAACGCTCGGGTGGCGGGGTCCGGCCACTGCTCCGGCGGCATGCGCAGCACGTGATAGACATAGTGGTGCTCCATCAACAACTCCATATATCGCGGGTCCTCGTACTCGCCAGAAGACTCAAGCCGTTTGATCTCTGCAAGCGCAGCTTGATCCATAGTCGGCATCAACACCTTTTCGGCGTACTGATTATAAGCGGGTATGCTTGCCATCATATTCGAGATCACAAGCCCTTTGAGGTTTTGCTGGTACTTGAGCGCATACTCAATTGCCAGTATCCCGCCCCACGAGTGGCCCATAAGAAAGAAGCTCGACCGGTCCAGACCGAGCGCCGAGCGGACCTGTTCGACTTCCTCGACGAAACGAGGCACCTCCCACAGCTCCGCATCGTCCGGCTGATCGCTGTAGGCCGAACCGAGTTGATCGTAGTAGTAATACTCGATCCCCGCGCCGGGGAAATAACTGTCGCACGCCTCGTAATACTCGTGAGTCGCGCCGGGGCCGCCGTGCAGCAACAGCACCTTTGCGGTCGGGTTGTTGCCGACTCGCTTTGTCCATACGCGAAAGGTCCCCTTTGGCGTCTCCACGGGTATCATCTTCACGCCGCCGCCGAGCAGATCGTCGCGGCCCGTATAGTCTAGATAGTTATTCACACAGACCTCCGAAAGTGGAATCGTTCTTCAGCATCGAATCACAGCATAAAGGGTTTCAAGAAAGATATACTATACTCGATTCGCGCGCGGCACTAAATCGATCACGCCAGGCCGCGATAAAACCGGAAGCGGAGGCCTGTGATGGGACTGACTCCCTACTCGTGGGTTAAAGAGAGAGCAAGGGTTCCTCTACTTATCATACTGATTACCGCGACAATTGCTCTGAGCCTTGTTCTTTCGTCAATCGGGCAATCGTTGAAGAACCAGACAGCTCCACAGGGGATCATCTCTTTCGAGCTTGCCGGCTCAGGGTCGCGCGCCGAACAGATCGTAAGCTCGTGGCCGGAGGCTGCGCGCCGTGATGCGTTCTTGAGCATAGGCGTAGATTACCTCTTTTTGTGCGTCTACCCGCTCGCAATATCTCTGGCCTGCATCGTGGCCGGCGCGAGCCTCACGCGGTATCGCCTGTTGACGAAGGCGGGCGCGACACTCGGCTGGCTTGTGCTCGGCGCAGGCGTACTCGACGCCGTAGAGAATTTCGCAATGATACGTATGCTGAAATCGACCGGAGGCGATGCGTGGCCGATGGTTGCAAAGTGGTGTGCTATCCCGAAGTTTAGCCTGGTCGCGCTCGGCGTCTTCTATCTTCTCCTGGCGTTATTGCTGCTGGCATCAAGACGGTTTCTAAGAAAGCCGGAATCGAAAGCCGCCTGAAACCTTTAGCTTCGCGGTTCATACCAGAGGCTCGGTCGTAGCCTGCGCGGCCAGCGTATCGAGCGCTTCTTCAAGCGTATCCCCGCCTTCTGACAGCTTTGATATGCAATACTCGACGTTGTTCATCTGCTGGAAGACCTGGACGCGCGTGGTCGCCTGTCGCTTTGCGTCAGGGGAATAGAAAGTCAAAAAGAGATCGAGCGTATCCTTTCCGTAATCTTCAAGCAGGTAGATCAAGTCCCTGTGCGGGTCGCCGATAATGCTATCGCCAAAGTCGATTACGCCCGTCAGCGCGCATCCTTCCAGATCGGCCAGGAGGTGACCCGGCGACAGGTCGCCGTGCAGCAGCGCCCGCCGGTAGCTGTGAAGCTCAGGCGTATCGAGGTATAGCTCTAAGAGCCGTTTGTAGTATCGCCAAACGTCTGCCGTCATAAGGTGAGAGATGAGATCGCCCGCGCGACCGATCATTTCAGGCAAATAGCGGCGGGGATCAATCTCTTTTAACCCGCAAGAGGCTGCCAGTTCGACGGGGAAGCTGTGCAGCCTTGCGGCAAATCCCGCCATCTGCCCGACAAGGCTTAACCGGCACCGCTCGTCGAGCGAGGAGAGCACCTCAGGTTCTAACGCCACGCCGGGTACGAGAGGATAGAAGACGAACTGCTCGCCCGTACCGGTTCGCGTGCCGGACTCTTCGATTCTGGGAATCTCGACATCGAGGTGGTCTTTAAGAAGAGGAAGCAGCCTATTCTCTCGCCTGAGCGATGCCGATCCCTCGGCGTGTTTCGCAAGCCTCAGCACGTGAGTTCGATTGATGAGGTAGCAGACGCAAAAATCACCTTCGCCGAGCGTCTCGACAGATCGAATCTCAGGAGCAGCGGTCCTTTGCCAGTTCAGAGAAGGCAAACAGGTATCCATTCAATCTTGAGCCACACCCGTTTTACGGCTTGAACTCTCGCCTCTTTTTCTCTTCACCGGTATCTCGCCGGTCGGCAGTCCCCGTACTTGTCTCTGTATTGCGCACGCGGATCGACCCTCCTCCGCCCAGTATCCCCGCCGTGATCTCTACCCCTTTGCACCTCAGTACCTTGTTCGGGTTCTCGCCTGGGCCTGCTGCCCATCCTTGCGCTCTCGGCAGCCCCAATGACTCCGCGAGCTTTTCAATCCATTCATCAACCGTGTTCCACGTCGGGCCAACGTAAAAGACGCTGAAATCGACAACCTGGCCCCTGTACACGCCAACCGAGATTGAATCGACCCCGGCCAGATGCTCGCCGCCGCCGTCAGTCGCGGGGTAGAACAGCAGATAGACGACCTCGCTGCCCGTGGCCGATTTAGCTCTCTCAACCGCGTCGGCCATCTCTTTTCTCTTGCCGCTCGCCGGAAACAACGCGAGCAACTGTTGAACAGTCATGCCCAACCGGATGCCCCGGACGGCCGGGGAGTTCGCTGCCGACAAAGCGCAGTCGGATTGAGCGCCCGGCCCTGTCATCACCTGCGCATACGCCGGAATCATAGTCAAAGCGATGGTGAAAAAACTTATGACGATCCTTTTCATGACTCCCTCCTTTTGCGGCCAGCGCCTTACCTCGGTAAAGTTGATTACCGTCGCCTGCGGACAGAGTTGACCCGGCGATGGTAAGCCCGCTGGCCTGTACATACGAACTTCGCCCTCCGCCCTCCGGCATAACGAGTCATCGGGCGGTCAATACCAGCAGCCCCGGTTTCCCTCACCACTCACTTATTCGTTCATTGCATAAGATACAACAAAGACCAGGATACCGATGACCGCGAACCAGTGCTGAGCCGCTGTCAGTACCCAGAGCGGGATACGCACGGAATCGAAAATGGACATCTTATGAATATTGTCTGTCGGCTTGATGCGCTGAGCAATCGAGGGGATCGCTGCCAAAACCCACGTAGCGCAAATTATCGAAAGCCCCGGAAAGACGACGGTCAACCTCGCGCCCGCTCCTGAGAAGGTAAACGTGCTCCTGGGATTTACGACGGCAGCGATCAAGGCCAGCGCCCCTGATTGAATGCTGACCAGCCAGATGCTCCATTCCTTAAGAAGCTTCAGCGCCTCTAATTGGTTCTCCACCTGGACCCTCCTTTTAATGAGATTGACCGGTGGTACATATCATGTAACCTGGGCCTTGTCTAAGATTATTTTAAGTTAAAACCGGGAGGCAAAATCCGGCTGGGTTTCGGGTCGTATATGAAGGCGCGATAGCTGTCAGATTGAATTGAGCTTATGGGGCGCAATGACCAGTCAGGCTGCGCCCCGTAGCTGTTTGCGATCAAGAGCCGGGGGCGGTCCTGGCCTTTGGTCGTTTCGACTTATATTCAGAGATTCGCTTGAGGCCGAGCCCCTGCAACTGCGCAGAGTCCTTTCCGAATTGCCCGCGTACTTGATCTTTAACGCCGAGAATCAGATTATGATAAGCCCATTCGAGATTGGCAGCCGCATCACGAGCAACACCGGCAGCCGCCGCAGCTTGATTTTCGGCAGCCTGAGCCGCGCGCATAGCCTCGCGCGCCTGCGCAACCGCTTCGACCCGATAGTTAGGATTGTTAGGCTCATACCCGGCGATATTCTGCAAAGCATCCAGCGCAGCTTCATCCTGCGCAAGAGTAGCCGGAGCCAACCGCTTGGTTTCGTCTTTAGCCATACTATTCTCCTTTTCTAGGACATTCAGGTTAACCCGATCTGTATGGCGCTATCATAGAATTGTTATATATATAACACAACAACAAAATAGAGTTTCAACAGGGTAAAGATAGATTTTGTAACCGAGCCGTAGGAGAGCCATCCTGTTTTATAAGAGCTAGAGATTATGAGATAAGCTGGCCGTCCTATGCTTCAGGATGAGGCGCGAACTCTATAGGATCGCCGTCTTATGCTATAGGACAGCCATCCGAGTCTATAGGATCGCAATCTTATGTTATAGGACGACGCGCTTATGCTATAAGATCGCCATCCTATGACATAAGACTGCCCGCTTAAAGCATCCGAGAGCTTGCTAAGACTCGGGTTTGATAGGTCTAAACCCAATATTTAAGTTGTTTAGGAGTTGGATAATTGGATTTGAGAGCAGGGAGCGAGTTCAGTGGCTTTCTATTCAAGTTGAGGTAGCTGCCGAATTGGTCAAAATACTGATTTTGTCCAATAATCCATGAGTCGCCATTCAAAAATCAAGGGAATTTGACAACGGCGGCGGGCGGGTTTTGCTCTGTAGGGTCCAATTTGATATTGAAAATCGCGATTAGAGGCTCTATAAGCGGCGTTCTAATCCGGTGATGAATGACACAGACGGCGGGCTGATCGCTGCAGGAGCGGCCGGGGAAGCGCGCGGGGCATGCCTGTAATGAATGATGAGGACTGATTAGATCAAACCTTGCTATCTGACGCTTGCAGGCCGCTCAACAGCTTTTTGAATGCTTCCTCATACTTGGTTGCGCTTCGACTCCATCCAGTGAAACCGCCAACAACTTTGCTTAACACATCAGCCTTTCTCTCGTGCTCCCAGGTCTTGAATATGTAATCATCTATGCAAATAGGGAACAAAATGTGTCGGCTCTCGCGGTCTTCCCGGCTCAAAGCCCGTTGAATCTCGCGCAGCACCGGCCCGCTTTGCAGAGAATTTTTTGAGCAGACCACAACCAGCTTGTCATAAATCTTTATACTCTCATCTATCTCACCCCAAACAGATTTTCCCCACTTGGCATCTTCGGGGAAGTACCAGACGCGAATGTGTTTGGCCTGTAAGTCGGCATAAAGCCGCTCACAGAAACGTTTGTCTTTCGCGCTGTGGCTAATAAAACACGAGTAGAACCGGATTGCTTGCTGTGCTCCAACGTGTGACGGGATATAGCTAATAAACTCATCAGGTACGCCACAGCCTCGGAGGAAGAATTCATCAATCTTCCCGCCTGATTTGTACAGGGTATCTATACTAATCATTGATGGGCCTATATGATCCAGAGTATCTAATCCTTTAACCTTGCTAAGGTCATTATTGGCAAATATAGTCCAGCCAATTATAGCATTGCTGAGGTCCGCGTGGCTGAGGTCCGCACCACTGAGGTTCGCGTTGCTGAGAAAGGTGCCGGTGAGGTTCGCGTCAATGAGGTCCGCGCCGATGAGAAACGCGCCGCCGAGGTCCGCGCAGCTGAGGTTCGCGCTGATGAGGTTCGCGCTACTGAGGTTCGCGTCGGTGAGGTTCGCGTCGGTGAGGTTTGCGTTGGTGAGGTTCGCGCCGATGAAGCTTGCGCGGCTGAGGTCCGGTACAACTTTAGGATTCTCCTTTACCCACTTATTCCAAGTCTCAACACCTTGCCTAATAATTTTGATGTGCTCCTTGTTAGCCATTGAAGTGAAACCTCCTCACATGGGGTTGCTGCAATTTCTTTCTATTGCTCTACTATCAGTTTTCGAAGTTCATTAGAGTTATTATGTCATACATTTCTTATCCAAGCAGAGCCCCGCTTGAGTCGGCCGCGGTAGCCGAAACCGGCTACGGAAGCCCAGGCGCGGATAGAGCTGCATGATTATAGATTTTTGGGCGACAACCGGACCTAGCGGCAAGTGATAAAGAGACTGATCGATCGGCAGAAAAAGAGAGTTTTAAGAATGTCACCATCGAAGCGGAAAGCATTATCCGCAGCTCTCAGCGATATAAAGGAATTAAGATTTTGCAGCATCATCGATTTCTAATTCTTGCTTAACTGGCTGTAGTGTTGGCCTTCTTACTACTTTTGGAAAGTTTTCATCATCCCAGCCCTTTCCAAAATATGATAAAACTTGTTCATCTAAAGAGCTAAATACAGATTCTAGCTGAATCAGATAAGTCTCCAAATAAGACTCAGAAACTACCTCCACAACGAAGTGATCTCCAAAATGAGACATAGCATCAGAAAAAGCAACCGGTTCTGCATTCGCGTTGTTTATTTTAAGCTTATAAAAATTACTCGGAATATTGAAGCGGCTTCTCCATTGGAAATATTCGCACTCTTTAACAATCATATCGTTTGATTCTTGATCTAAGCTCGCTTCAAACATCTTTCCCCCTAAGATAACTAGGAAAAAGTAAATAGTTCCTCTAAGGTCAAAAAGAAGACGCCCAGGAATAGGGTCAAGATATATGCTGCTCAGTGAAGAAAATATGGCATCCCTTAGTAATGATCTCCCTTCTCGATCTACATTGTTCCCTACAAGAACACTATAATTTATTGTCTCCTTTGATTCGGAAAAAAAACGCAATTTGGCTAAGTGATCGGGTATTTCTCTTCTTGTTTCCACATTATCATTAACAGGAATGAATTTCAGATAACTAATCATATGAGAAGTTCTTGGTGTCGTAAAACACACCCACTGTTTATTTGTGGAAGATTTGCAAGATATTCGGAGTTCTATTCGCCTATTTTGGATTAGCTTATAAGAAAGTATGTCTAATTCGCGCAAAACTTCTGTTTTGGGGTCTATATATTCTACAGAGTGAAAAGGAACCCAATCATGTTTTCTTAAGGTTGCACCAACCCTAAGTTCCAAAGGATAGCCGGTTTGAGCAATTGCTTTCTTAACCTTACTCAATAACTCTTCTGACATAGTGCTTAGATTATCATGCTCCCGTTTGGACTCATAAGCGAAGAATTAGCTGTATGTGCGTTACCTTCGGCCCGTAGTATCTTAACAAGCAGAGCGCAGCTTGAGCGCGAAGCCTCAATTCAAAGGCTTTTTTTTAGATGTTGACTCATGCTTGCTTATTATTGTGAGTCATTCGTTACGGATATGAGAGTAGCTTTAACCCTGCTATGAACTGATAATCTTTTTGATTCTTTGAGATGAATTGGATATCGAATATTAACGCTGTCGCCGCAATCAAAGCATCGGCTACCAGCAACCCGTGACTCAACCTGTATTGCTTTAATAAATCAGTAGCTCTATCTGAAATTTGCTCGTTTAGCTTTAGAATAAGGAATCTGTTAATAAATTTCTCAACGTGCTGTAGTTCTGATTTATTACGACACCCAATTAGCAACTCCATCTGAGTGATAGCGCTCACAGCCAGCCGCGATTGGCTTTCTAATCTCTGCAAGCAAGCCACCGCATCGCTGACACCTCGCGCAGCGTCAATCAAAATGTCGGTATCGACAATGATGAGATCAGCCACCTTGCTTTATCCACTCGCGTTCACGGCTGCTGCGGACCCAGGCTGTGCTGTCTTCCATATCGTCTCTGTCTCGCCACATTCCAATGAACAGTTCGCCAGCTATGTCGGAAGATTCTTCGCTCTGGCGAGATTGGGCGCAGTCATAGCGCGTCTGCAAGAGGGCTATTAAGTCGAGTACCTGTCGCTGCGCTTCAGGTGGCAAAGAGTTAAACTGATCCAAAAACTCTTCGTGGCTCATAACTGTTCCTATCTGCTATTGTCCTCAATCCGTAGAGATTGTCAATTACGTTATAGAACGTGCCTGGCCCGGCAGACACCGCTCATTTATCGGAACATTCTATCCAATGTGCGACGTACACGGCGATGGATTATTTATAAACGGAAAGGTGAGGCATACATGAGAAGGATTACTATGTCGGCAGTGACATTGCTTCTGTCCCTGTTCGTGCTCTGTGTTGGCCGGGCTGATGCTCAATCCTTAGAAAGCATAAAGTCACAGGAAGAACTGGATAAGGTTATCGCGTCGCTCGATACTGCGCTTTTTGATGCCTATAACCGCTGCGACCTTGAGAAGTTCAACTCTTTCTTTGCCGACGACGTTGAGTTCTATCACGACCAGGGCGGGGTCACGCTTGGCAATAGCAAGCTGACCGAAAGCATCAAGAACAATATCTGCGGAGGCGACGTGCGCAGAGAACTCGTCGCAGGCTCTTTCCAGGCGCACTACATGAAAGGCTTTGGCGCGGTCCAACTGGGGGTTCACCGTTTCCTCCACCCGAAGTCAAACAACCCGGCCGGCGAGGCCCGCTTTATTCATCTCTGGCAATACAAGAACGGGTCGTGGAAGATCACACGCGCAATCAGCTATGACCACCATCAGGCTCCCAAGTAATCCGCTAACTCATGAAATGTTAACTCACGGTTCCGCACCTTAAGCAGGCATGTCAAAATCTAAATCGTGTCTGTATGTATGAGAAGTGCGAGTTGTTCGTATGCCTAGTCAGCTTCGCGAATCTGCCAGGGACAAATACGGAGTAGCCGCCTACTATCTCTATATGCTCTTTGTAAGGAAAGCTCACGGTGAGGTCGAGTTCCTGCCCGACCTCTCTGGTCGAGTCTGCAAAACGATCAAATCCGAGAGGCACTCCGAAGGCGCTCAACCACTGCCCGTCCCCTTTGTGAAGGTAGAACCTGTGATAATCTGCGTCGAAATCGAGTCTACTCACCGGGTTGAAACCGAAGCTCAGTCGAAAATCGTGTATGTTCCTCCACCCGATGAAATCTATATAGCCGTGGTGTCTGTGATTGTCTGGGAAGAGCGGTATGAACTCTCGCGATCGCCCGTCCAGCAAATCCCCGTCCCCTGTGGCGAAATCGTATTCAAAGGCCACGCGAGGTGATCTGTCGAAGTTGAAACGCTTGCTCACCCTCGTAGCCAACGCTACGGCTCTGTGATTGCTCGGCCCAACGTGACCTGTTTGAAAAGCTACTTCTCCGACGTAATGGAATCCGCCTCCGAATTTTAACTCCTGCCTCGTTCCTGTGGTGTAGATGCTTGTCGAGTCGGTCCTCCCAAACCGGTCAAGGAGTATAAAGGTGTCTCTCAAAAGGAAGCTGTAGAGTTCGAGTTTTCGGTTCGGATCATCATTAAAAAACTTCAGGTAAGCGCCGTAGAAGTCCTCGTAGGGCGGCGGCCTGAAGAAATCATTATCTTCCTCCCCCGGTATGAGGAAGCGCACGTTGCGGAAGTTAAGCGTTCTGGCGGCGAACAGGTCTGCCGACCAGCTCTTTTTAGCATAGACCGCTTTGATTGCGTCGAAAGACCTGCCGACGTTGTTCCAATCAAATGCGCCGACTAGCCTCTCATCCCCGTAGCTCAGTTCTTGCCGCCCTATCCTTAACGAGAGGTCATCGGTCAGGAAGCGGTTCACGTCGATGTATGCCTGGTGAAGCTCTGCACCTTGATCGCGGAGACTAAACAACACCTCTTCACCCCATACCCGTGAATCCTGAAATTGTATGAAGGCAGTGAGGTCGTCGTTCAGCCTCGCTTTGACATTGAACCTAACTCTCTGCTCGATGTGAGAATCGACGCCCCTTATAGAATTATTAAGGTCGTCCTCTCTCACTTCGGGCCGAATCCTTATCTCGCCCCCAAACTCTATGCGCTTCTCTCGCTTCTCCCGGCTGTCATCTTTTCGAGAATCCAGCGCTCGCGCCTCCACCGCTTTCTCGGATGCGAGAACGTCTGCGGGCGGCTGTTTCAGCTCGAACCTCTTTTTCAGTTCAATATTCTCGCGCGTGAGCAATTCGACCCGCTTTTCAAGCTCCTCAAGTCTCTTCGATATGACCTCGACCTTATCGACCTTGTCGGGCTTGTCAGGGCCGTCGCTCTGCCGGGCTAACGTCGGGTCAGGCGGGGCCAAAAAAAGGCAAGCCATCACGAGCAGGACTGATGGCTTTAAGGGCGAGGTTGTTCGTGTGCGTGTGAAGATTTTATCGCAATACATAGGTTGTCTCCTTTGTGGCGAAGAAGCTTGCTTTACCTGGGTAAAGTAAAGGCGGTGGCAATGACAGTTCGGCCACCTGATAGATAGAGACGCCATCGGGCTCCAAACAAATGCATAACCCGCAAAGGAAACGGCTAAGAAGAGGGAACTGCCCATGCTCGGGCGATTAGAAAAGTATGCGATGGAAATGTGCGCTACTTTAAAGAGCCGCTGCCGGATGCGAGGGAAAATTGAGCGTTAAGAAGGCCAGAAAGTTTTCCACAGCTAACTGTGGGAAACCCTGTGGAAAAGGGGCTTTTTCAAACCGCAAATATCAGAATTTTACGGACTTGTAGCAGTTTGCACACATTTTGTTCAAACTGATTTAACACATTCAACCTGAATTATTGCCTCATTTACAAAGGCGACAGTTCGATTTTCAAGGGTTTTTGGCAAAATCGACTCGCGCCGGTTGCGCCGCCATAGGCCGCCTGTGCAAAACGTGTTGAAAATGGCCCGATTTTTACTCTGCGCGGTCCTCGATTTGCTGCTCTAACCGCTCGCGAAACTCGTATGCGGCTGAGAGGACTTTTCGAGGTTTGGCCCCTTCGGCAGGACCTATGAAGCCTTCCCGCTCCATCATATCGAGTATCTTGGCCGCGCGACCGTACCCAATCGACAGCCGACGCTGCAAGACCGATGTAGAAGCGCGGCCCATGGCAATCACGATTGCCAGAGCGTCTTCGTAAAGCTCGTCCCGCTCGCCCGTGAACCCGTCAGATTCTTCGCCTTCCTGCTCGCCTGCCGTGACCTGCTCGTTGTAATCGGGCTGGGCCTGCTTGCGGGTATGGTCCGTTATGGCCTTGACCTCAGTCTCGTTGACGAACGAGCCGTGGACCCTTATAAGCCGCGCCGAGGCTGGCGGCAAAAAGAGCATGTCGCCCTGACCGAGCAGCGCCTCCGCCCCGTTCGAGTCTATGATCGTACGCGAGTCGACTTTTGAAGAGACGCGGAAGGCGATGCGCGAGGGGATGTTCGCCTTTATTACGCCTGTGATTATGTCTACGGAAGGCCGCTGCGTTGCCAGCACAAGGTGAATGCCGACGGCGCGGGCCATCTGAGCCAGCCGCGCTATCGACGTTTCGACTTCTGAGCGCGCGACCATCATCAGGTCGGCCAGCTCGTCAATCGCGATGACGATGTAAGGCAGAGGCTTTGGCGCGGTCGGGTTGTCTTCCGAAAGCGTCGGGTGCGTCAGCTCGCGCACCTGCCGGTTGTACTGCTCGATGTTGCGAACGCCGAGCGTCGCAAGCTCGCGGTAGCGGTTCTCCATCTCGTTTACGGCCCACTTCAACGCGTTCGACGCGCGCTTCGGGTCCGTCACTATCGGAGTCAGCAGATGCGGTATGTTCTCGTAAAGCCCAAGCTCGACCCGTTTCGGATCGACCATTATGAACTTCACCTCGTCGGGCGACGCTTTGTAGATGATCGAGCAGATCAGCGCGTTGAGCGTGACCGACTTTCCAGCGCCGGTTGCGCCCGCGATCAGCAGGTGCGGCATCTTGCTGAGGTCGGCTATGTACTCTTCGCCGTTTATGGTCTTGCCGAGCGCGATGGTCAGCTTCGATTCCGACTGCACGAACTTTGGCGATTCGATGATGTCGCGCAGGAATATCTTTTCGCGGTGCGCATTGGGCACTTCTATACCGACGGTCGATTTGCCGGGTATGCGGTCGATGCGGATAGATTCGGCCTTGAGCGCGAGACAGAGGTCTTCGGCAAGCCCGACGACGCGGCTGTACTTGATTCCGGGGTCCGGCTTGAACTCGAAAGTCGTCACGACCGGGCCGGGGTTGATGCGGTGTATGTGGCCGACGACGGAAAACTCTTTGCATTTCTCAGCCAGTATCGTGGCCCTCTCGCGCAACTCCTCTTCGGCTTCTTCGTGATGGCTTACGGGCGCTTCGAGAATGTCGAGCGGCGGCAGCTTATAATTAGATACGGGGTCCACGGTCTTTGCGCGAGCAGGCTTTGCCCCTTTGGCCGAGGCTTCCAGTTTATCGGTCGGCACAGTGCGGACTATCGAAGCGGTCGAGATCATCTCGGCCACCTCCGGGTCCATCGTGATCTCGTTGGCTACGGCTTGAGCAGAGCCTGCTTGCGCGGAGCTTGTTTGAGCGGAGTTGGCCTGAGACGACGTTGCCTGTGCGGTGCCGGACTGCCCGGACCCGGCTTGCGCAGACCTGACCTTGCTTGTCCGCTCCGTGTATGCGCGAAGCGCGGCTGCCGCCTCGCGTCTCGGCGATGAGACTACGCGGACTGGCTCATCAATCTCGTCTTCAACTTCGGCGGCGTCTTCGAACGCGCCTATAACGGGCGCTACGTCCGACTTGGTGATTACGGGGGTGATGACAGGATCGGGCCTTGCGGGGCGGTCTTCTTTCGGTTGAGAGGTCTTTCGTCCTTCGTCTGCCTTAGCGCGCCGTTCTTCGGCGGCCTGCTTTCGAGCAGTCTCTTCTTTTCTTTTTCGCTCCTCGTCTTTTCTTCTACGCTCCTCTTCGCGCTCTGCTGTCTGTTGGCGGTGGCGTTCTGCGCGAGCGGCCCACCAGCCGCTCAACCGTTGGAACATCGTAGGCTCTCCCTTATGAGTTTCGGCTCGCGCCTCTTTTGCCGAGTGCAGCCAGTGGCTGACGGTGGCGAGCGAGATCTCCATCGTCAACATAAGCGTCAACACGGAAGCCAGCGTCAATATGATTGCCGCCCCGAGCGTGTTCATCACACCCGACAGCATGCCTTCGATGATGTAGCCGACCGCGCCGCCGTTGCTGCTGGAATTGGCGAGCAGCCCTATCTCGATGTTGGGGAAGAGCGAGAGGAAGCCCGAAAAGGCCACGAGCAGCAGCAGCGCGCCGAGCGCCTTTGGCAGCGGGATGGCCGCCGTTTCGGAAAAGAATGCCCGCACAGCTATCATCACAAGCAGGGCAGGGATAATCAGCGAAGCGATGCCGAACAACTGTAGAAAAAAGTCGCCCGCGTACGCCCCCGCGAGCCCTATCAGGTTTGACGGGTCGTGAGGCGGGACGCTTGAGTTCCAGCTAGGGTCTTTCGGGTCGTAGGTTATGAGGCTCAAAAAGAGCAAGACCGCTACGGCGACAAGCACCACGGCCACCACCTCGTTTGCGAGCGATTTGCCGCCCGTTTTCTTTGACCGAGATTTGCTCATGTGAGTGCTCGCCTGGACCTCGCCGGAATATCGAGAAATTCACGAGTCAGAATACAGGATTTGCTTCCCGGCATCCAGCCCCTTTTGGGAGGGTGACGAGTGACAAGTGACAAGTGACAAGAAAGAGAGGACTGAAGCTTGTTCGGTCCCTCTCTTGTCACTTGTCACTGTTTACTTGTCACTTTATTTCGCTGCTGCTTTCGCGAAATCGCCCGCCTTGAAGATCGTGATCTTAGACGGGTCGATGTGGCGGCGCAGCGCCTCTGTCACCTGCTCAGGCGTAAGCCGCGCGATCTTCTGTTCCATATCGGCGTCCCAGGCGAACGTCCTGTTGAGATAGAGATAAAATGCGAGCTTGCCCGCGAGCTGAGCGTCTTGCGACCGCCCGAGTTGCCACGCCTGTAGAAAGCCTTTCTTTGCCGCCTCGACCTCTTCGGCGGCGAAGCCGTCTTTGAGCGCGCGGGCAATCTCTTCTTTGAACGCCGCTTCGAGTTTCGCCGCGTTCTGCGGGGCGTAGATGGCGTAAGCCGTAAAGCTGCCTTCGCTGTCTATCGGGTGCGCCGTAAACCCTGTGCCGACCGCGTAGCTTATACCTTCTTTCTGGCGTATGCGCGTAGAGAGCCGCGAGTTCAACAGCCCGCCTCCGAGCATGTAATCCGCCAGTAGAAGCGCAGGGTAATCCGGGTGGTCGTCTTTCATATTGAGCTTCAGCCCCGCGACAAAGAATGCGTTCGCCTTGTCGGGCGTTTCGATGGATTGGTTGACGGCGGCGATCTCTTTATAAACGCTCGGCACACGCGCGAACGGGCGCGGGCTCTTCCAGGAGCCAAACAACTCTGCCGATAGCTTCTCGATCTCCTTCGCGTCAAAATCGCCCACGACGGCCATGGTCGCGTTCGACGCGCCGTAGAAGTCCTGGTAGAACTTCTTCACGTCCTCAAGCGTCACAGACTTTATCTCGGCGATAGATTCGTCGAAGGTCGGCGTGTAGTGGACGTGCCCCTTCGGGTACGGGTTCATATGGCGGTTGAAGGCCACGATTGCCGATGCCTGCGGGTCGCTGCGCTGTGATTCGACCGCCGCGAGATACTCCTGTTTCAACTGCTCGAACTCTGAGGCGGGGAATGACGGCTCGCGTAAAATCTCCGCCACAAGCCGCAATACGGCCGGAAGATTTCCGCGCACGGTCTCTATAGACGCTTGCGCAGTGGTCACGCCGCCCGACACGGAGACGCGCGCTTTCAGCTTATCCAGCTCGTCTTGAATCTGCTGGCGAGTATGTTTGGCCGTGCCGCGCATGAGCATGCTCCCGGCAAGCTGTGCGGCGGTCTCGCGGTTCATCAGGCTCTTTTCATCGCCGAAGCGCAATTGAAGCGTGACGATCACGGTGTCTCCGCGAGTGTCTTTGGGAAGCAGCGCCAGCTCAAGCCCGCCCGGCAGGCGCGCCTCGGTCGTGCGAGCCATGATGTTTGCGTTCGACGTATCGAAGGTCTCGCCCTCTGCCACGACGGCCTCGCCCTTGTAATCTTTGACGAGCGCGGCTATGTCGGGCGCGGCGGGAACTTCAGTGCGGTCGGGCTTATCAACCGGGATAAACTTGCCGACGGTGCGATTCGACGACTTGAGGTACTGCGCGGCCACGCGCTGAATGTCCGCGGGCGTCACCTTCTTTATGCGGTCGCGGTTGATAAAGAAGAGACGCCAGTCGCCCTGAGCCATCCACTCGCTCAATTCAAGCCCCACGCTTTCGGAGTCGTTGAGCGTCAATTCGATCTCTTTCAGGCTCGCCGTGCGCGCACGCTCTACCTCTTCGGCGGTCGGCGGCTTGGCGGCCGCCTCTTCAATTGTGCGCAGAAGGATCTCTGTCGCTTCGTCTAGCGACCCTTCTTTGCGAACCTCCGCGCTGAAGATGGCCAGCCCCGGGTCGTGGAGCGGAAGCGAGAAGCTGCTCGCGGAAGCGGCTTTCTTCGTCTCGACAAGCGCCTTGTGCAGCCTGCCCGTCGGCGTGTCGCCGAGTATGTAAGAGAGCAGGTCGATTGCTGCAAAGTCCGGGTGAGAACCCGAAGGGATGTGATAGCCTACGCCGACGAGCTGCGTGTCACCGGTCCTTCGCGTGACGGTAGCGCGCTCGCCTTCCTGCGGGGGCTCCGTTGTGTAGATCGGCTGGAGCACGCGAGTGGGGCGCGGCACTTTGCCAAAGCTGTTGGCGACCATCTGGAGAGCTTTGTTTGAGTCGAACTTGCCCGCGATGAGAAGTATGGCGTTGTCCGGCTGGTAATACTTTCGATAAAACGCCTGCAACCGCTCGATGGGCACGTTCTCGACATCACTTCGCGCGCCGATAGGCAGGTTCGAATAGTTGTGCCAGTCAAAGGCGGTGCCGAATATACGCTTGAAGACGGCGAGGTTGGGGTTGTTCTCCCCGTTCTCGTACTCGTTGCGCACGACGGTCATCTCGCTGTCGAGATCCTTTTTGGCGATGTTGGAGTTGACCATGCGGTCGGCTTCGAGCTTGAGCACCCAGTCGAGATTTTCGTCCGTGGCAGAGAAGGTGAGGAAGTAGTTCGTGCGGTCGAACGAAGTGGTCGCGTCGCCCTGCCCGCCGCGCTGGCTTAGCTCGTCTGGTATGTTCGGGTGAGTCGGCGTACCTTTGAACATCAAGTGTTCGAGCAGGTGTGCCATGCCCGTCTCGCCGTAGTTTTCGTGCCGCGAGCCTACCATATAAGTCAGGTTGACCGTGATGGTCTGCTTCGACTGGTCCGGGAATAGCAGCACGCGCAGCCCGTTGTCGAGGCGGTACTCGGTTATGCCTTCGACAGAGGTCACGCGCTCCACCCCTTTCGGCAAAGCGGCGGCGGTTTGTTGCCCGGCCTGTGCAGGCATCAAAGATAAAAGCAAGGTTGTGATTAAGAAGAATGCTCTAATGTTCTTATGAGATTTCATCGGTCCCCCCTGTTCTACTCGCCCGTTTGCAACGAGGCGTTGCTCTTAAATTTCAAGTACTCGTTTATAAACTCGTCTATGTCGCCGTCCAGCACGGCGTCGACGGCGGCGGTCTCGTGCTTAGTCCGCACGTCTTTGACGAGGCGGTAAGGGTGCATGACGTAGTTCCGTATCTGCGACCCGAATGAGATGTCGCGCTTCGTCTCTTCAAGCTGCGCAGTCTCTGCGCGGCGCTTCTCCATCTCAAGCTCGTAAAGTCGCGACTTGAGGATTCGCATGGCGACCTCGCGGTTCTGGTGCTGCGACCGCTGGTTCTGGCAGGTCACGACGATGTTGGTCGGCAGGTGCGTGATGCGCACGGCCGAATCGGTCACGTTGACGTGCTGGCCTCCTGCGCCGGATGACCGGTATGTATCGACGCGCAGGTCTTTGTCTAAAATCTCAATATCTACGTCTTCTTCGATCTCAGGGTAGACGAAGACCGACGCGAAGCTCGTCTCGCGGCTCGACCCGGCGTTAAACGGGCTGAGCCTGACAAGGCGATGCACGCCCGCTTCGGCGGACATCAGCCCGTAAGCGTATTCGCCTTCGACCCGGAAGGTCGTGGACTTTATCCCCGCTTCCTTGCCCGGCTGCTCGTCGAATATCTCTGTCTTGAACCGGTGCCGCTCGGCCCATCTGAGGTACATCCTCAGAAGTATCTCGGCCCAGTCCTGCGCGTCCGTGCCGCCCGCGCCCGCGTTGATCGTGACGATGCAATCGCGCGCGTCGTTCGGGCCCGAAAGCAGCATCGCCGTCTCGCTCTCTTCGACTTCCGCCTCGAACCTTTCGAGCAAGGGCTGTAGCTCGGCAAGCGAGCTTTGATCTTCAGAGGCGAACTCTAAAAGGACCGCCCCGTCTTCAACGTAGCGTTGAAACCTGCCGGCTTTGTCGATGGCTGATTCCAGCGAGCGGCGCTGGCGAGACACTTTCTGAGCGTGCTGCTGGTCGCTCCAGAATTCGGGTTTGGCCGTCTCTTCCTCTATTCGGGCAAGCTCTTTGCGCCTGGTTTCCGGGTCAAAGAAACCTCCGCAACTCGGCGGCGCGTCGCGCCAGGTCGTCGTACTTCACTCTCAATTCTTCGATCATTTCTTTGTTTCCTCCCTACTCTCCGGGGCGAAGGTCGCGGCCAGCAGGATCAGGCTGAGCGCCGCCGCCGCGATGGCGAACCAGTCGCCCAATCGCGCGTACGGGGTCGGCTCCTGGGTGGCCGTGTCCATCTTCCAGACGCGCGTCGCCGTCTCCATCATCGCCGTCTCGTCCTGTACGACGCCGTGGCGGTCGATCATCGCGGATAAGCCTGAGTTGGTCGCGCGGATCATCTCGACATTGTTTTCCGCCGCGCGAAAGATCGCGGCTGCCATCATCTGGCGCGCTGCCGATGTCGGGCCGAACCATAGCTCGTTCGATATCTGCACGAAGACCGACGCGCCTTCGTTTTTAAGCCCGCGCAGGTGATCCGGCCTCGTGGCTTCGAAACATATGGCGGTCCCGATTCGCGCTCCCGCGACGTCGCTTATCGTGAAGCTCGTGCCGGGAGTAATGTCTCCGACGAGCGCCGGTATTCGATCCATGAAAGGAAGCCAGCCGCGAGCGGGAACATACTCTCCGAATGGAACCAGTGCCATCTTATCATACCGAAAGATTCTCTCACCAGAAGGGGCTATCACCATCGCGCTGTTGTAGATCGTCTCGCCTTCGGGGTCGTCGTCTTTGTAGCCCCAGCTGTTGAGCAGGAGGTAGACCTGTTTTTGCCGCGTAAACTCTGCGAGCCGCCGTCGAAGCTCGGGGTCGCGGTCGTAACTGAAGTTCATCGGGGATTCGGGCCATATCACGAGCGCGATTTGCGGTTGATCGGGTTGCCCGTTCCCGTTTGCCGCCTGTTGTTTCGCGCCGTCAATCGCCTGCTCTGAGAGTTGTATGTGGCGGGCGGTCATCTGGTCTATGAAACGCGGGTCGTCCCACGGAGCGGCGATAGGGATATTGGGCTGGATGACAGCGGCCGAAACCTGCGACTCGGAGAGTCCGGGCTCGCGCAAGACCGCCTGCCCGTACAGCACGGAGACGAGCGCGATCAACCCCGCGACGGTCAATACGACAAGCCCTCTGCGCCGTTCAAGGTAGATGAGCGAAAAGACCAGCGCGGTGCTCGCCGTTACCATTATCGCGCTGACCATATAGACGCCGCCCAATCGCGCGGTCTGGATCAGCACGGGCTGAAACGCTTGAGAGTAGCCGAGCGGGTTCCACCCCATCCCCGTTATCTGCAACCGCGCCCACTCGCTCGCGGCCCACACGACCGGCGCGGCAAGTATCGCCCAGCCCCCGAACCGCTTTATCATCCGCGCAAGCGCGCCCGCAAACAGCCCCGTGAATATGCCGAGCGTCATCGAGAAGATGACCAGAATCACATAGCTCAGCCAAAGCGGTATGTCGCCGTAGCTGTTCATCGAGTGCGTGACCCAGTAGGAGGAGCCCGCATAAAAGACTGTGCCGGTTACCGTGCCGAGCATCACCGACCTGAAGAATCGCTGCTCGCGCACTATGGCCATGATGAGCGGGGCTGTGCCCACCCATCCGAGCGACCAGAGGTTCCAGTCGGGGAACGCGAATACGAGAAGGAACCCGGAAAAGATCGCCAGCGACAGGTTGCTTATGAAAGGGGGCGAGGCCGATTGGTAAGGCAGAACGCGCGCGACCCGAAGCCTTGCGGCGAGCATGTCCTCGCGCGAGAAAGAGGGCGCGGCCTCTTCGGTATGTGAGTTACCGATTGTCGATCTTGAATTGGTGAGGCAAAAATCCGGGTCGCGCATTCTCGACTTCGCAATTAGCAAAACGTGCGATCACTTTGCTTGCTCGTGAATCATCTCGGCCATAAAAGAGCTGCGGACGAGCGGGCCTGAAAAGACCGCCCGAAAACCTATTCGCTCGCCATACTCCCTGTACCTGTCGAACTGGTCCGGGTGAATATACTCTTCGACGGGCAGGTGCTTGCGCGTAGGCTGAAGGTACTGGCCTATCGTCACAACGTCCACCTCGGCCCTGCGCAGGTCTTCGAGCAACCGCTCGACCTCGTCGGCTCGCTCTCCCAACCCGACCATGAACCCGGATTTTGTAAGAATCTCCGGCGCGTGGCGGCGCGCCCCTTTGAGCACGTCGAGCGATTGTTGATAACCGGCCTGCGGGCGCACGCGAGGGTAAAGCCTCTCGACAGACTCCATGTTGTGGTTGAAGGTGTCGGGCCGCGCGTCGAGCACCGTTTGGAGCGCGGCGCGGTCGCCTTTGAAATCGGGCGTCAGGACTTCGATCTTTGCCAGAGGCAGCCGCCGCCTGACCGCCTCGATAGTCTTCGCAAAATGGCGAGCGCCGCCGTCGGGCAGCTCGTCGCGGTTGACAGAAGTGATGACCACGTAGCGCAGGTCGAGCTCGGCGGCGGCTTCGGCCACCTGCTCAGGCTCGCCGGCGAGCGACTCTATGGGAAGCCCCCGGCCCGTCTTTACCGAACAGAAGCCGCAGCTGCGCGAGCAGACATCGCCCAGGATCATGAACGTCGCGGCCCCGCGCGCGAAGCAGTCGTTGCGGTTGGGGCAGCGCGCCTCTTCGCACACGGTGTGAAGCCCGCGAGTGCGAAACATGCGCTTCAACTCGTGGTCCGCCTCGACGTTGCGAACGGGCTTGCGAAGCCACGCGGGCAGTCGCGGCGCGGGACGGCCCTCGCGCGGACTCCTCTCTTTCAAGCTCTCGATCTGGATAAGCATAGCCTTCAATTTTCCTGATTCGCGGCGACGATCATTATGCCCTTGCGGCCTTCGGCTGCCAGCTCGTTTGCAACCTGCTGCGCGTCCTCGCGCCGGTTATACGGTCCGATGTTTACCCGAAATAGCGTCTCCTGTCCCGAAGGCATCTGCGTGTGCGCGCTGATGTATTTGCGGCGCAATTCGGCGGCGAGCTGGTTGGCCTGCTCGACCGTGCCGAAGGCTGCCACGCGGACTATGAAGCGCGCCCCTTCGGCCTGTTGCAGCGACGGCGACGGCTCTGCGGCGGCCGGGCGGTTGGCTTGAGCGGGCGGGCTCGGCTGCGCGTTACGGTTGGCAGGGGCGGGCGGGCTTGAGTCCTGTTTGACTATGTTGAGCCCGGCCCAGAACGCCCCTAGCAACAAGGCGATGCCGAGTATGAAGATCGCTATCACTTGTTTATTGCTCATCTTTTCTCTGTCTTCCGCACCTCGCTTAAAGTTACGAGCAGCCTTTCAAACTACTTCAACAGGGCGGTTACTTCAACCGGCCGGGAACTTCAACAGGCTGCGGCGCTTGCGGCTCTCGCGCAAGGCCCGTTATCACGTCCGGTTTTTGCGCCGGTTTAATAAACCCGTTGAGAATCTCCATCGGCAACGGGAACACGACCGTGGTGTTTTGCTCCACGCCGATCTCTGTCAGCGTTTGAAGGTACCGCAGTTGCAAAGCGGCGGGCTCGGCGGCCAGCGCAGTCGCCGCGCGCACAAGTTTTTCCGCCGCCTGGTATTCGCCTTCGGCGTGGATTATCTTCGAGCGTTTCTCGCGCTCGGCCTCTGCCTGTTTCGACATCGCGCGGCGCATCTCCTGCGGCAGGTCGACAGTCTTTATCTCGACCATCGACACCTTGATCCCCCACGGGTCGGTCAGCTTGTCGAGAATATCCTGTAGCCGCGCGTTCAGCCTGTCGCGCTCGGACAAAAGGTCGTCCAGCTCCGCCTCGCCGAGCACAGACCGCAGCGTCGTCTGCGCAAGCATCGAGGTGGCGTAAAGGTAGTTCTCTATCTCGACGACAGACAATCGCGGGTCCATCACTCTGAAATATACGACCGAATCGACCGTTACGGTCACGTTGTCGCGCGTGATGATGTCCTGCGGCGGCACGTCCATCGTTACGGTTCTCAGGCTCACTTTGACCATGCGGTCGAAGGGCCAGAATACGAAGATAAGCCCCGGCCCTTTCGCTTCAGGCAGCAACCGGCCCAGCCTGAAGATCACCGCGCGCTCGTACTCGCGTAGCACCCGGATCACGCTGAAAAGGTAAGCGAGAACCAGGAAAACCGGAATCAGTTTTATTAAGAGAATCTCATCCATGACGCCCTCCTATTCTAGCTGAAAGCGCGGCGTTGCCTGAAACCATTTTCAAGCCGGGGTGCGGCGACGCGCCCACCGTATCGCCGTTTTCAAAGCTAATACTCATCTATCGCCGAGGTCTGCCTTGGAAGGAACCTGTGATCTTTTTCAACCTCTACCTTGAGAGTGAGCCCGTCGAGCCCGATGACGCGTATCGTCTGGCCGGGAGCAATCCTTGTGTAAGAGCACGCGCGCCAAAGCTCGCCGCGCACGAAGACTGTGCCCTCGTCGGCAATCTCTGTTTCGGCCCTGCCTAGCTGACCTATCATCCCCGCCGTGCCGGTCGTTATCTTTGCCCTGTGCGAGCGATAAACAAGCCTCAGCAGAACGATCAAGATTACAACCACGGGAACCGCGAGCAGGAGGCCGACCATTATCCATGTATTCAAGCCCGGCATATCGAGGTCGTCTTTGTCATCATTGTCAAGGCATTATTCGATCATCGCCCTCTCATTTTAGCATAGGCGTTGACGCATCACTGTCTGCGAGCCTGACACGGGCAGAAGATTAGAACCGCCGGATCAAAAGCACCCCGGCGACGAGAAGCACCGCGCCGACCACGCGCCAGCCGTTTATTGGCCGCACGCTAAAACCGAGCAGGCCGTAATGGTCCATGACAAGCGATGCGACCATCTGGCCGCCCATGACTGTCCCGACCAGAAGCGCCGCGCCGAGCTTTGGGGCCAGTATCGTCATCGCGCTCACGACGAACGCGCCCAACAGCCCGCCCGTCCAGACCCACCACGGCGCTTGCGACACGGAGCTTAGTGAAGGGAGCGGTATCCTGAGCGCAATCGCGTAGACGATAAGCCCCGTAGTGCCGACTATGAAAGAGATCAGCGACGCCAGCATCGGGTGTTTCACCCACTGGGCGAGCTGCGCGTTTACGCCTGTTTGGATCGTGATGAATACACCTGCAACCAGAGCTGCGAATAGAAACAGCCAGATCATCTTTGGTTTTCCTCCGTGGGCCAGCGGTAGCGAGCTTCAAACTTTGGACGCTTAAATCTTTAGCTTCGATTCTATGTCCCGCACGCGCGTTACGAGGCTGAGCAGCCGGGCGTCGCTTATGGGCTCGCCTGCCGCGACGCGCTCGCACGAAACCAGCACCGCGCGCACCTCTGCTTCGTCCATCCTCGCGCGGCGAGCGGTCGCGCGAGCAAGCTGGTCGTTATCGATCTTTGCGGGAAGCCCGTTGTAGCGGCAGAGCCGCTTGCGGAACTCCGAGTATATACTTTCGACTGCGAGGTCTGTCGCGCGAGCAAGCCTCGTTATGTTCGCCATCGACGATACGAATTCGAGGTTCGTAGTGCGCCGCTCGCGCTTGAGCGGTATGGCGCGGGCGAACCTGCGACCGTACGTGTAAACGACAAGCGCCGCTACGAAGACCGACTGCCACAATATCCAGGGGATAGGCGTGCCGCTGAAATAAGAGATCAGCCCGCCCGACCCTTCCGCGCTGTAACCATGATGGAACTCATCGAAAGCGACAGGGCCGTCGGGCCTGTTCTTAAACAGGTTGAGCGCGAGGGTGGCATTGTCCGCCCTCGCGATCCCGTTATTGGCCACGATAAACGGATCACTCAGCAAGACGACGCGGCCTTCGCCTATCTGCGCGTCGGCGAGCACAGCGTCGCCGCCCGCTCCTACGTGATACGTATAGTAGCCGTTTTCGATATGTACGTTCGTGGCGAAGTTCGAGACCTCTACCTGTTCGACATCGTGCGTGTACAGGGTGGGTTGAAGTGGGGCGAGCGTTGATTGAAAGGTCGATTGTGACGTGGTGATGCTCGTCTCTCCAAAAGAGACATCGATCTCCCTGTCGATGACTATCAGAAGGCCGCCCGCTTCGACCCACTCCGTCAACCGCGCGAACTCCTCCTCGGAAGGGTTGTGCGCGGCGGGCGGCGCTACGACGACGAGCGTGCCGATCTTGTAAAGCTCGGCCACGTCTGTGAACGGCATCTGAAGCCGCGTGACCGTGTAGCCACTCTCTTCGAGCAGCGTGTAGAAGGCGTGCGTGCCGTAAAGAGTCGTTCGATACGAGGAGCGCGAGGCGGCCTGTTCGTTCTCCTGGTCGTCGTTGTCTTCGGTTATGAAAGCGAAGTTGAGCGCGACGAGCGCGGCGAATATGGCGGCCACCAGAAGTATTGCGCTCGCGTTCTTCTTCATAAGGCGTGCCGGGGCCGCGCGGCGATCTTATGAGAGCGGCCCCCTTGATCCTGCTATTTCACATTGAAAAGCTGAACGTCTTCGAGTACCCACGCGCCGCCGACCCTGTGAATTATGAATAGCGCCGTGCCCGATTGGTCGCGCCCGCCCGCGTGGACTTTCAACGCGACATCTATCGCCACCCGGTCGGCGTCGAGCTGTTCGGTCCTCAGTATCTCTGTCGTCCACGAAGAAGGCGGGGTGACGGTCAGGCCCTGGACGAATCGCTTCAGGTTATTTCGTGTGACGACTGTAAAGAGTTTGTCCGACGACGGCTGCTTGATTAGCGTGTCGAGTTGAGTGATAAAGGCGCGGATCGAGTCTTCAACCTGCGGCGAAAGGTTGGCCGCGCGCTCGGCTTTTACGAGCGCTTCGCGGGATGCGAATTGAGCAGGGGCTTCTTCCGCCTCGATTACGGCGCGACGCAAATGTGTGACGGCCTCAGATGCCTGGTTGCGCGCGAGGGCGATCTGGCCAAGCGTTATGTGAGCCCAGGCATTCGCCCCCCCTGCCGACAACTCGTTTCCAATCGCCGCGTTCGCCTCTTTTACCGCCTCATCCATCTTGTTGACGGCGGCGAGCGTTCGCGCAAGCCACGCGCGCACCAGCGAGTTTTTCGGATCAACTCGCGCCGCTTCTCTGAGCTTCGTCTCCGCCTCGGCGTGCTGACCCTTGTTGAAAGCGATTATGCTCTCGTTGAGAAGCGTCTGCGCGGTCGTGCGCACGGGCTTTCGGTCGTTATCGTAATTGGTCTGGATTAGGAGCTTTTCGGGATCGACTTCGACGGAGTCGATCTTTTCGGTCGTCTGTATGTCCGTGTATGCGAGGTCTTCGGAAGGCACGGTCGCGGTGGCCGTGACTTGCTTGCCCGAAGCGGTCACGGCAAGCACGGGAACCGTTACGTCGCCTGTGCCCAGGTTTCTTATGTTTACCCGTTGCGAGCCTTGCTCGCCCGACGGTTGCGGCACGCCGATTATCAAATCAGGCTCGATTACGGAATCGACCCATTGCTGAAACAGCGTGTCAAGCTGCGGCCCCGTGGCCTTTACTAAAGCGGCCCTGAAATCCTCCGGCGTGACCACCTTCGTCTGCTCGACGGCGAGGAGCGAGCGCAGCACGCCCACGAATTTTTCGCGGCCCGCCGTCTCCGCCAGCAGCCTGAAGACGAGAGGGCCTTTGCTCTGGACGGCCACGGTGTAGGTCGGCCGCGCTATTGTCTGAAACGCCAGCGCCTCGTCGCGCGCCGCCGCCGCTACGGGCGTGTATGCCCACCGAAGACGCGAGAACATCTCGCCCGATGCTTGCTTGCCGTAGCGGTCCTCGAAGTATAACGCGGCGAGATAACGCGGAAGCGAATCTCTCAACAGCGCCGCGCCGCGCGCCTTTTGGGCGGGCTGGCTGCCCTGCGCGCTGCGCTGTTCCTGCCCTCGTATGCGCACGCGTCCGTCCGTCCATATTCTTGCGATGGCGTCGGCCAATCTTTCAATCGTCGTCGCGTCGAGCGTCTCCTGGCGCAAGACCTGCTGGTTCAGCACAATCGCGCCCGGCGCGACGATGTTTCCGGCGCGGGCCGATGAGATTATCCGAAAGCTCGCGCCCGACGGCGGCGGGCCAAAGCTGCGCGTGAAGAAATCTATGATTCGCGCCGCTTCATCACTCAGCCGCTTGGCCGTGTTGGGCTGAGCCGTAAAACCCTGCTGGGTATAAATCTCGAATTTCACGCCGCCGTGCTCTGCCGCAAACGGCTGTCCGTATGTGCTTGCTACGAAGAAGGGAAGCGAGTTTTGCGTCTGGTCAAATGTGAAGGTTTGCCCTTCGCTGCGCGCCGCGCCCGCAGACGCAGCGCGCAGCTTGCTGCCCGGAGCGAAAGTGACTGTGAGCGTGAATGGCGCGGTCGTCGGTCCGTAAAGCGTAAAGAGGGTCGAAGGCAGCGGGACCCATACAAGCTCCGGCAGCATTATCACCTCGCCCGCATAGACGGCCGCTACAGCGGTCGATTCTGGAACCTCGATGCGGTAGGTGACCTCGACGGTCGCCCTGGCCGAGGGCGCGAGCGGCGCGGCGGGTGTAATGGTGATCTGGTTGAGCGAAGGCGTGCGGCGGTCCGGCGTGGTCTCCATCTGCGCCGCCGCCTGGTTGACCGTCGCCGCGCTCACCTTTGCCAGATTCGTAAGCCGCAGGTAGAGCTTGGGCTTCGGTGACGCGCCCAGGTTCGCGACGGCAAGCTGTGCGCGCACATCGACGGCGCTCGCCGCCGTGTCTACGCGAGCATTGATCGTGAACTTATCGACTTCGACTTCCTGCCCGTAAGCGACGAAAGTGAAGGCCAGCAAGAATAAAAGAGCCGGGAGCAACTTCTTAAACATTAAGACCAAACCTTCTTGAAAGATGTGATGGCAGAGCACGGGTTTACAGATCGTTCTTCACAAGCTCGTGAATCGCTTTGAGCTTTTCGAGCAGCGGCTCAAGGCGTTCGAGCGGCAAGCTGTTCGGGCCGTCGGATTTCGCCTGGGCGGGGTTGTCGTGGACTTCCATAAAAATGCCGTCCACGCCGCAGGCAACGCCCGCCCGCGCCATGTACTCGATAAACTGCGAGTCGCCGCCGCTCGCGGTCCCCAGCCCGCCCGGTCGCTGAAGGCTATGAGTGATGTCATAGACTACGGGGTGGCCGGACTCGCGCATTATGGGGATGCCGCGAAAATCAACCACGAGATTGTTGTAGCCAAAGCTCGTGCCTCGCTCGGTTATCATGACGCGCGGGTTCGACTGTGACGTGACCTTCTCGACAGCGTTTCGCATATCGGTCGGGGCGAGGAACTGGCCCTTCTTGATATTCACGGCGCGGCCTGATCGCGCGGCCTCGACTATCAAATCTGTCTGCCGCGATAAAAAAGCCGGTACCTGAAGCACGTCCGCAGCCTCGGCCGCTGCGCGCACCTGCGAGACTTCGTGTACGTCTGTCAGAACGACCAGCCCCAGATCGCTTCGCACGCGGCCAAGTATGCGCAGCCCTTCTTCGATGCCTAACCCGCGATGCGCGCTGATCGACGTGCGATTGGCTTTGTCGTAAGATGACTTGTAGATGTAGGGAACGCCGACGCGGTCAGTTATCGCGCGAATAGCTTCTGCCATCTTCAGCGCGTGCGACTCGCTTTCGACAAGACACGGCCCGGCGATCAAGAAGAGGTCGCCCCCGCCCACTTCCACGTTCCCGACTTTAAAAGAGTTTATTGAGGCCCGCATAATGAATCCTTATTTTACACACCCCGCCTGGTGATGTCTAAGGACGCGCGCAGTGGTCAGAAGGGAAGAAGCGGTTGTAGCGGTTCAAGCGTGCCGGGCTCGATCAGGTCGATCCTGTTGCCAAGCCCTCTGCGGCGCGCCGCTCGCTCGATCTGTCTCGCCTGGGCGTCGGTAGCAGGCGCGTGGCCCTCGCGCGCAAGGCGGCGAATCATCCCCGCAGGCTGGCTCGCGCGGTAATTTAGCGTGTCGAGCGAAAGCGCGTCGGCGCCCGTCTCGCTTATGGCGCGTATAGCGTCGTCGACAAAGCTTTCGGTCATAGGCTGTGGCACGATGGCCGGGGCCCATAAAACGTACATCTGTATGCCGCGAGCGGCGAGCCGTTTTATAATTGCCAGCCGCTCGCTTGTCACAGGTGCCCACGGCTCGATAATTTTCGCAAGCCTGTCGTTAACAGTCGATATGCTCATACCGACCCCGACGCGGGGGAGCTTCTCAAGCAAGTCCGCGTCGCGCTCAACCAGCGACTGCTTTGTGAGGATAAAAAGCCCGTGTTCGGGGTGGCGCGCCAGCACTTCGAGCATCCGGCGCGTTATCAGGTAACGCTCCTCGGCCGGCTGGTACGGATCGGTCGCCGTCGACATGAAGATGTTCGCAGGCGTCCGCAACCGCTTCAACTGTCGCTCAAGAAGCTCCGGGGCATTCTCTTTTACATCGACATAGGTCCCCCACGTCCGCTCCTCCGCGCGCATGTGCGGCATGTGATCTACGTAGCAGTAGGAGCAGCCTACGGGACATCCTTTGTAGGGATTTAGAGTAAAGCCCCCCATGCCCGAACGGTTCAGCACAGACTTCGGCTGTATCACGTTGAGCTTTACGGCGTGCTCGGGTTTTCGTTCGTGGCTCACAAAGAGATTATAAGATTTTGAATCGGTCGCCGCCACCGGGCAGGCGGGCGGCCGCTCGTCAGCCGTAACCCTTTGAATCTGCGGTGGCAAGTCTTAATGAGAAGAAATTGTCCAGGCGGTTTCGGTTCTCTATTACGAGGTGAAGATTATTGCGCGCGGCTTCGACAAGCTCCTGCTCTCCTGTCGCCTGAGCCTTATCAAGTAGCGTCTGTGCATCCTGGACAATGCGGTCAGCTTCGGTGAGTATTCTGTATAGAGCTTCGTCTGAAAACACAGTGGGACCTTCTCGTCTGAAAATGGGGCCGGAGACGCCTCGGTTTGAAGCTTTAATTTGTTGACACCCCTGACCCTTTGGAGTATAAAGGTGGTGCGTGAAATCACTCGTTTTTTGGAATATCTTAGCCCCCACAGCCTCGATATTCTAGATTCAACGCACCACCTGAATAACTACCGCGTCGTGGCCCCACCCACGACGCGGAGGTTTCTCCCACCACGCGGACAATATCATAGCGTTCAGTCCTTTGCAAGAAGAAAGTTAAAGTAAATCTTTAGCTTCTCGTAAGCAATTAGATGGCCGGGCGCCTCCCCGGTCGTAGAGGTCTGCCCCTGAAGGAGAGGCTTCAAGCGGTGCCACAGAACTTGAAGAAGCGAACAGCCGATCTTGAGCGTCGAGTAAAAGAGCGAGCAGAGGTCGTCAAGCGTGTTTTAAGAGATTATCGCGAAAGCGTGCGGCAGAGCGCGGCTGCGGCCAAAGGGGGTGCGAGCGCGCGGGGCCTGCAAAAGAAAAGGCTCGACGTTGAGCGCGCAAACGCCGAATACATGCAACTGCAAAAGGAACTCGATAGCCTGCGCAACCAGTTGCAAACGCGGAGTAAAGCAGTGACAAGCAAACAGTGACAAGCAAACAGTGACAAGTGACAAGAAAGAAGAGGTACGTAACGTGGTACTCTCCTCTGGCTTGTCACGGTTTACGGTTCACGGTTTACGCTTTACGCTTCACGCCCCCTGGGCGACGGTGAATTTGGGCTCTATGTCCACGGGCACGTTGCCTAGACGGTCGAGCGCGCGCTGCATAGCGGGGCGGATCACTGCGTACTTGTCGAGCATAGCCTTCGCCTTTTCGTAAGAGCCTTCCGCCTGTAGCGTCAATATCTCGCCGGTCAGCTTTGTTACGGCCTGCTTTATCTTCGCAGGGTTTATGCTGAATGTCCCCGCCTGCTCGTCAATATTTATAGCGCCTTCATCGACCAGATAGTTGAACTGTAAAGCCTGGCCTTTGCCGTGCGCTTCGGTGACGCCGAAGCGGACCGAGCGGAAAGAACTCGCGAGGTACGTCGTGTACATCTGCTCTTCCATCTGGCGGTCAACCAGCCCCTTGTCGATCATGTACTGCAAGGCGAACAGGCCAGTGATGTCTGCCTTGGCCTCTTCTATTGCCGAGTAAGTATCTTTTAGCTCAAGCCGCACGGTCGTCTTTCGCCCGTTTACCGTGATGGTTTGCGGCCCCAGCCCGTGCACAAGCTCGTGCGCGAGGATATGAGTAAAAAAAGCGTCGAAGGAGATCTTCGGCTGGTCGGCGGCCGGGATCAAGGTCTTCGAGATCGGCACGAGCACCTGATTGAACTTCGCCTCCTGCACGTTTTTGATCATGACCTTTTTCGAGCCCTTCTCTTCGACGACGCGCTCGTCGTTGGGCAGGTTATATGCGGCCGTCTGTACACCGTGATTGGCGTCGCCTGTTGCCAGGAGTTCGTCGACGACCCGTATGGGAGCCGCCGCGCCGAGCTTCGGGTTGCGGTACCTGGGGTCTATGGGGAGGTTGTTCTCTATCTCCTGGAGGTAGCCGCTGAATTTTGCGAGCTTCGCAGATTCGCCTTCGTCGCGAAGCGTAACGAAGGCCTCGAACCCGGCCTTGTAGCCGAACAGCTCGTCTTCATATGTCTCATACGGCCCTATAGTCACGTCGATGGGCGAATCGAGGTCCATCCACGCAACATCGCTTTCATAGTAATCGTTCGACAAAAAAGCTTTGGCGCGCTTTGTCAGGAAGTTCTTCAGCGTCGCGTTCGTTGTAAGCTCTGCGGCTTCGTTTAGCAGCCGCGCCGCCGGCTCAAGAAACTCGCGGTATTCTTCGCTATAGGCAACTGTCTTGAGCTTGCCGTCGGGGCCGCGCCTTATCGTGTAGAAGAAGCCGCGCGCCTTTTCCTGCTCGGCCGGGGGCAGCCCCGCGACCCACGAGTTAAACTCGTCCTTGGTTATATCGTCGGGGTAGTAGCCCGCCTGCGGCGGCTTTACCGGCGGCACGCCTTCTATAAACGCTTCGTTATGATCGAGCCGCGACCACGGCCCTTTGTTTATCATGAAGTAGTGGTACCGCTCGCGGCCGTCGGGCGTGGTGTCGGCTTCGAGCCTCTTTTTCAAAGCTTCGTTGCCGCTCCACACCTGCCGCAGGTAGAGCGGGTCGAGCAGACGCGCGGCCTGGATGATCTTGTCGAGCGCCTTGCGGTCATTCTCCGTGAGGACAGACGTATCCGCCGTCACCTCTGTGGGGGCGAAGCGGGCGATCTTTGCGGCGAGCGAATTTTTATTCATCTGGGCGTTCTCAGGCGGTTTCGATCCTTCCTGCTTCTGAGTCGTGCAGGCCGGTATGAGCAGGCTGAGCGAGACGAGGAGCAAAAGGGCTTTTGTCGATAATTTCATCTGTTGCCGTCCTTGATTGAGTGATCATCACGTTGACCGTCGGCTTGACTATAAGCTAATGTGCCGTTTCGAGCAGCTTAATTTATACGCGCCTTTAAAGTAAAGTTAAAGTAAAGCCACAGTTGTCGGCACACCGACGCTTAAAGCTTAGCTTTAAACCACGCCCGATTTCGCCGGGAGGATAAAGAGATGAGCGCGCCTGTAACCGGGCTCGATAAGGATCGACTGATCGCCGCCGATTACGCGGGTATCGACCGCGCGCTTCTGGTCTTGTCGATTCTGGCAGGGGTCACATACCTGGTCACAACGGGGCTTCGGCCTTACGCGGGGAGCGTCGTCGTAAAGGCGCTTGCAGTCGCGCCGCTCTCGTTCATCGCATTCAATCTGGCGCGGGACCGCCGGGGGCTTCTGCTGGGACTCGCGCTCGCCTTCTCCAGCCTCGGGGACATCTTTCTCGGTTTGGACCGCGAATCGATGTTCCCGTACGGGCTGGGCTCGTTTCTCGTCGCGCATCTTTTTTACATCGCCCTGTTTGCGCGCCATCTCTCAAGACCGCTCAGGGTAAAGCCCTGGCAAAAGCTGGCTATCGCGCTGCTCGCAGGCTACGGCGTATCGATGATGGTGTGGCTCGGCCCAAATCTTGGCGGGCTTGTCGTCGCGGTCGCGGCTTACATGCTGGCAATAACCGTTATGGTCAGCTTTTCGGTGCTCGCGAATTTCGACGGGCAGCGGATAATTGCGGGCGCGTTTTTGTTTCTTTTCTCAGACTCCGTGATCGCCGTCGGAAAGTTCAAAACGCCTGTCTTCTTGAGCGCGTACCTGATCTGGGCGACATATTACGCGGCGCAGCTTATGATCGCCACTGGTTATCTTAAAAATCGAATTGAGAGATAACAGCCACGTAATATCCTTTGACATCGGGCACGGTTTCAGATAGTGTGGAGGCCCGTGAAGGGAGTAGCCGTAGCGATAATCCCTGCGCGGTATGCCTCGACTAGATTGCCGGGTAAACCCCTCCTCCCCATCAACAAAATCCCGATGATAATGCACGTCGTCGAGCGCGCGCGCCGCGCTGATCTTGTATCGCGGGTCATCGTTGCTACCGACGACGAGAGAATCCTTGAAGCGGTTAGATCATTCGGCGCGGAGGCCCGCATGACTTCGCCTGACGCCGCTTCCGGCACCGACCGCGTTGCCGAAGTCGCTCAGACTCTCGACGCGGGGCTGATAGTCAACGTGCAGGGAGACGAGCCTTTGATCGACCCTTCGACTATCGACGCGGCCATAAGACCGCTCGTAGAAGAGACTGGGGTTGACATCAGCACCACTTCCGAGCCGATCACCTCAGTAGAAGACATCTTTAACCCCGCCGTGGTCAAGGTCGTCACAGACGCGCGCGGGTTCGCTCTCTACTTCTCGCGCTCCGCCATCCCGCACGTGCGGCCCGCCCCCGGCCTCACGCTTGAAGAGGCGTTGCGCCGCGATTCAAGTCTGTTGTCTAATTATCGTAAGCACTCCGGCATCTATGCGTATTCGAGCGGCTTCCTTCAACTGTTCGCACGCACAAAAGAGTCGTCGCTCGAACGCCTTGAGGCGCTGGAACAGCTTCGCGCGATTGAAAATGGTTATAAAGTTCGCGTCGTACGGGTCGAGCACCGGTCTACGGGTGTTGACACCGAGCAGGATTACGAACGAGTAAGAAGGTTGATAGAGGAGAAAGATTTATGACCAAATACATCTTTGTAACGGGCGGCGTGGTTTCGAGCCTGGGCAAGGGGCTGGCCGCCGCGTCCATCGGCTGCCTGCTCGAAGCGCGCGGTCTCAAGGTCACTCTTCAAAAGCTTGACCCGTATATCAATGTTGACCCCGGCACGATGTCGCCTTTCCAGCACGGCGAGGTCTTTGTCACGGACGACGGCGCGGAGACGGACCTCGACTTAGGCCATTACGAGCGGTTCACGCACTCGCAGTTGACCCAGGCCAACAACTGGACCACGGGGCGAATATACCTTTCGGTCATCAACAAAGAGCGGCGAGGCGATTATCTGGGCAAGACCATTCAAGTCATCCCGCACATCACAAACGAGATCAAAGACGCTATCCGCGCGGTCTGTGACAGCACGGACGTTGCAATCATCGAAGTCGGCGGGACCGTCGGCGACATCGAGTCGCTCCCGTTTCTTGAAGCCATACGCCAGCTTGGGAATGAAGTGGGACGCGAGAACGCGCTGTTCGTCCACCTCACGCTCGTCCCTTTCATCGCGGCGTCGGGCGAGCTGAAGACAAAGCCGACCCAACACTCCGTAAAAGAGCTGCGCGAGATCGGTATTCAACCCGACCTGCTGCTGTGCAGGTGCGACCGGCAGCTGCCGCACGAGATGAAGGCCAAGATCGCGCTCTTTTGTAACGTGCGCGAAGAAGAGGTCATCACCGCGCAGGATGTTGGAACCATATACGAAGTCCCTGTCGCGCTCGCACGCCAGGGACTCGACGATATGATTGTCAAGAAGCTCGGCCTCCAGGCCGCCGAGCGCGACCTGCGCGCCTGGACAAACCTCGTCGAGACGATCAAGAACCCCGACGCGACAGTGACAATCGGGATCGTCGGCAAATACATAGAGCTTGAGGACTCTTACAAGAGCCTTAACGAGGCGCTCATTCACGGCGGCGTCGCCAACCGGTTGCGCGTGCAGATTCGCTGGGTCGAGTCCGAAGAGCTGATGGAAGACCCGAACTGGGAAGACCGGCTGCGCGACTTCGATGCGATACTTGTGCCGGGCGGGTTCGGCAAGCGCGGCATATCGGGGATGGTGCGCGCGATCAACTATGCGCGGCGCGAGCAGACCCCTTTCTTCGGGATATGCCTCGGCATGCAATGCGCGTCAATCGAGTTTGCCCGCCACGTCGCGGGGTTAGAAGGCGCGGACTCGACAGAGTTCGACGACGATGCGCCGCACCCTGTCATCTTCAAGCTGCGCGATCTGATAGGCGTAGAGGCGATGGGCGGAACCATGCGGCTGGGCGCTTACCCTTGCAGGTTGAAATCAGGGTCGCTCGCCGAACGGGTATACGGCGCAGGCGAGATCAGCGAGCGCCATCGCCACCGCTTCGAATTCAACCCGCGTTACGAAGAAGAGCTGAGCAGGCGCGGGCTCGTCTTTTCGGGCAAATCGCCCGACGGGAAATTCGTCGAGATCGTCGAGCTTCAAGACCATCCGTGGTTTCTCGGCTGCCAGTTTCATCCCGAGTTTAAGTCCAAGCCGCTCGCGCCGCACCCGCTTTTCGTCTCGTTCATACGCGCGGCCTACGAGCATCGCATTCGTGACGAAGCTATGAAGAGCAGCGAAGACGACGCGCCTGCGTTCGGCGAAGCGGCTGCCGACGAGCGCAGCTGGAAGGCGGGCGTTTCGCCGAGCGAGTAGTTACAGGCTCAACCGGCCCGCCGGTCCTGGGGCGCTCCAGGACCGGCGGGCCGTGTCTCTCTCAACCCTGTTTTCTCAGGAGAAAATTCCAGAAATAGACATCCTTTTCGTCTTCATAGCCAAGCGTCTTTTCGGAGAAGATCAGTTTGAACCCGGCCCTGCGTATTATTGGCTCGATCTCTTTTTTGTAGTAACACTTCAGCCCCGAACTGGAAAACCACACGCTTTTGCACGGGGCGGTGAGCGCAAACAGCCCGCCGTTTCGCAGCTTCTTGTGGGCCTCTTTAAAAACGGCCAGCGGGCTCTCTATGTGCTCCATCACCCCTATCATCACGACCGCGTCGAAGTGATCGTCGTCGACCGCGAGCGGCTCTTCCAGGTTCTGCCGTATGAGCTTCTTGTAAGGGAGCCTCTGCGCCTTTTTGATCATTGCGCGAGTGATGTCGATGCCCGTGACCTCGTAGCCTTGCCCGAAGAATAGCCTTGAGCTGAGCCCCGTCCCGCATCCCAGGTCGAGTATGCGGGCGGGCCTCTTTTTTAACTCATCAATCACCAGCTGCGGGATTCTCTTGTAAGCGGTGTAGTTGCGCTCGTTGGTGAACTCGTTTTCATAATGGCCTGCGTAAGACGTATAAACTTCGACTATTTCGTTGACATCCATCTACCTTTTGCTCGTCCTTTCAGATCTGTCCTGGCGTTGAAGGGCCGGAATTGGGAAGCGTCCAGCGGTGGCCACGTTTAACAACTCTGATGATAGCATCAATAAGCGGGCCCGTGCTCGCTTGTGCTTTCAAATCTCGTATCGAGGCAGGTAAAATAACTCGACGCTTGTCCCAACACTTCAGGAACAGTTAAATGACCAAACAGATTCGCGGTGTGATTTTAGACGTAGACGGCACGCTGGTAGACAGCAATGACGCGCACGCGCGCGCCTGGGTCGAAGCCTTTAGCGAGAGCCGTATCGATGTCGAGTATGCGCGCGTGCGGCGGTTGATCGGCATGGGCGGCGACAAGCTCATGCCCGAAGTTTCGGACATCGAAGAAGAGAGCAAGGAAGGCGAAAAGATCAGCAAGCGCCGGGGCGAGATATTTAAGGAGAAGCACCTCCCTCATTTGAAGCCGACGCGCGGCGCGCGCGAGCTTCTGCTCAGGTTGCGCGAGTGCGGGTTCAAGCTCGTCGTCGCAAGCTCCGCCAAGGAAGACGAGCTTAAACCGCTTGTTGAGATCGCCGGGGCCTCGGACCTCATTGAAGATAAGACCTCGTCGGACGACGCGGACAACTCCAAGCCCGACCCCGACATAGTTCAAGCCGCATTGTCGAGCGCGGGGTTCGCGCCGGACGAGATGATGATGCTTGGCGACACCCCTTACGACATAGAAGCCGCCGCGAAGGCGGGCGTGGGGGTCATCGCGCTCAGGTCGGGTGGCTGGCGAGACGAAGAGCTGAAAGGCGCAATCGCGGTCTATGAGGACCCGTCCGACCTGCTCGAAAACTTCGACAGCTCCCCGCTAAAAGATAGCTGCCAGCCGAAAGGCTATGGCCGTGTTTAGATGTTTTGCTATACTTGAGGCCAGATATGGCCACCTGTTCGATTTGCAAAGAGGCTTCTGATGTCGTCAGGCTTTTGAAATGCCCTATGTGTTTCAAGGCCGTGTGCGAGAGGTGCGCCGTCAGGCGCTACGCGCACACGTTTTGCTCGAGCGCCTGCGTGCGGCTCTTCTTTCATGACCCGGAAAACTAGCCGGCCTTTTTGCTGAGGGGCGTTTTAGCGAGGAGTTCTGAGAATGGACCTTATAAACAGGCCGCGACGACTGCGGCGAACCGAAACGATAAGATCGCTCGTGCGCGAAACAAAAGTGACGCCGGACGATTTCATCTACCCGCTCTTTGTCACGGAAGGCGAAGGCGTGCGCCGCGAGATAAGCTCGATGCCCGGTTGTTTTAACCTCTCAATCGACGAGCTTGTCGTCGAAGCTCAGGCCGCGAGCGCCGAGGGGATAAGATCGTTGATTTTGTTCGGCGTGCCGGAGACTAAAGATGCCGAAGGCACGGGCGGGTATGCCGAAGACGGTATAACTCAGCGAGCCATACGCGCCTTGAAGCGCGAGGTCAAAGACGTTGTCGTGGTCGCAGACAACTGTCTTTGCGAGTACACAGACCACGGCCATTGCGGGGTCATCGAAGACGGCGAAGTGTTAAACGACCCGTCGGTCGAATTGCTTGCCCGCACGGCAGTATCGCAGGCCGAAGCCGGGGCGGACATCATCGCGCCGTCGAATATGATGGATGGGTTCGTCGAGGCGATTCGCGGCGAGCTTGACCGCGCGGGGTTCGAGCATATCCCGATCATGTCTTATGCCGTCAAATATGCTTCCGGTTTTTACGGCCCTTTCCGCGAGGCCGCTCAATCCGCGCCGCAGTTCGGCGACCGCCGAAGCTATCAGATGGACCCGGCCAACGCCCGCGAAGCGATGCGCGAGGCCGAGCTCGATTATCAGCAGGGCGCAGATATTTTGATGGTCAAGCCCGCGCTTCCTTACCTCGACATAATCCGCGCGGTCCGCGAGCGGTTCGACACGCCCGTAGCCGCTTACCAGGTGTCGGGCGAGTACGCGATGATAAAGGCCGCGTCGCGGCTCGGCTGGATAGACGAGGATCGAATAGTTATGGAGTCGCTCACATCGATCAAGCGAGCGGGCGCGGACCTGATCCTCACATATTTCGCGCGCCAGGTGGCGGCGCGCCTCAGTTAAACCGAGGTTAAATCGAGCCGGCCGGGGTTTCTAAATTGACAACGAATAAAAGCTACACGCGCGAGCGAAAAAGGGCCGGACGAGCCAGTGCCGCATTACTCATCAGCCTCGCGCTTATTTCCTCGCTTGCGCCCGCGCCGCGCGCCAGGGCCGCGAGCGGCCCGCTCCATCAGCAGCACGAGCCCGCGACTATCGAGAGCCTTGCCGAGCTGCAAGCGCGCATAACCGCGCACATATCCCAGCCGCGTTTCGCCCCCGCCGCCTGGGGCATAAAGATAGTCTCGCTCGACACGGGAAAGACGATCTTCGAGCACAACGCGGGGAAGTATTTCAGCCCGGCATCGAACACAAAGCTCTACACAGCGGCTCTTGCGCTCGACCGCCTCGGCCCCGATACGCGTATAAAGACCTCTGTTTACACAAACGGACGAGTCACCTCGGCCGGGACCGTCAAAGGCGATCTGATAATCTACGGTCGCGGCGACCCGACCATCTCAACCCGGTTCACGAACGGCGATTACTATTCGGCGCTTGAGCCGCTTGCAAACGCTTTGAGCCTCGCCGGAGTACGTCGCATCGAAGGCGACCTGGTGGGTGACGAGAGCTATTTTCAAGGCTCGCCTTTCGGTTGGGGATGGGAGTGGCATAACCTTCAATGGAAAGACGGCGCCGAGACCTCCGCCCTCTCGCTAAACGATAACATCATAGACCTCGACGTAAAGCCCGCCGAGCGCGCGGGCGTGCCGTGCCGAGTCACGACCGACCCGCCTACGCGCTTCGTCACGATCATGAACCGGACCGCGACCGTGCCCAAAGACGCGAAGCCGCGCATAGCCGTTTATCGCCCGGTCGGCGAAAACATCGTCTACGTGTCGGGCCAGTTCCCTGTCGGCAGCGCGGGCTACAGCGGCAAGATTACCGTCCATAACCCCGCCGGTCTTTTTGTCAGCATATTCAAGGAGGTGCTCGGTCGGCGCGGCATAGCCGTAACCGGTCGCGCGCGAGTGGCCGATTGGAAATACCGCGAGGTGACGCCGATAGATTTTGCAAAGCTGACGGAGCTCGGCTCAATCGAATCTATGCCGGTCAAAGAGATCGTCCGCGAGATGATGAAGCCCTCGCAAAACCTCTATGCGCAGATGCTGCTGCTGGTGGTCGGCGCGGCGATGGAGAAGGCGGGACCTGACGCATCAAGGTCGAGGCCGCAACATTCAAACGTCAATCATGAAGAGTTCGACGCAATCGCCGCCGGGTCGGATCAGGCCAAGACTACCGAAGAGAAGGGCATCGAAGCCATGAACGCCTTTCTTCGCGAAGCCGGTATCAAGAAAGGCGAGGTGGTGTTGGAGGAGGGGGCGGGGCTTTCGCGCGCGAACATGATAACGCCTTCGGCCACTGTCGAGCTTTTGAGATACATGAGCCGCCATCGCTATGCGGACCTCTACCGAAGCTCTCTGCCCGTGGCAGGAGTTGACGGGACTTTGCAAAATCGTATGAAGGGAACGGATGCCGAGACTAATGTCCGCGCAAAGACAGGCACGCTTCGTTACGTGAGCACGCTTTCGGGTTACGCGACGACGGCAGCCGGGGAGCGGCTGGCTTTTTCAATACTGCTGAATAACTACTACAACTCGGACCGGGGCCATTCATCTCGCGACGATATAGATGCGATCCCTGTCCTGCTCACTTCTTTCGGGTTAAAGACCACGGCCTTCGGCTACCGCCTGCGGCGGCGGGGCGAGGGCTGAAGAGCGGGGACTGAGCAAGGGAGCGGCATACACACCGCACGTGGTGGCGCGGCCGCCCCGCCCTCATCGTTTTCTCTTCGCTGGAGAAGCGGTGCGCCCGCTTCTTATTGTTAAAGCGGGCGGGCTTGCGATTACTATCCTCAACGGCTCTGACAGGACCGGGAGAGACCGCGAATCTACCACCTTCACCACGAAGTCGAACGTGCCGGCCGCGGTTGGCGTGCCTGAGATCAGCCCCGTCTCGGCATTGAGTATCAACCCCGCCGGAAGCGCCCCGCTGTCGACCGCCCACACGTAGGGCGGCTTGCCGCCTGTCGCAACGAGCAGGTGCGAGTACAGCGCGCCCGCTGTCCCTCCTGTGAGCGTGCCTGTGCTTGTTATCACGAGCGGCCCAATAATTCTTATCGTCAGCGTGTCGGAGGTCGTGGTCGCATTCAACTGGTCTGTTACCTTTACAGTGAAATTGAATGTGCCGGTCTGCGTCGGGCTGCCCGATATAAGGCCCGCCGAGCTGAGCGAAAGGCCCTGTGGGAGCGATGAGCCTGCGGGCAGGCTCCAGGTGTAAGGCGGCGTGCCGCCCGTCGCTGCGAGCTGGTGCGCGTAGGCCGCGCCCGGTGCCCCTTCGGTCAACTCGCCCGCGCTCGTGATTAAAAGCGGGGCCGGGACTATCACTATCGTTAGCAGTTCTGAACTGACAGTGGTCGGGGTCGGATCGCTCAAACGGACGGTGAAGTTGAAGGTCCCTCTTTGCGTTGGCGTCCCAGAAATCAAACCGGTTGCCGGGTTTAACGAAAGACCCGGCGGAAGCGCCCCGCCGTTCATCGCCCATATGCGAGGCGCTCGCCCGTTCGCGAAAAGGAGCTGGCTCGCGTAGGGCGTGCCGACCATGCCCGAAGCAAGCTCGCCCCGGCTCAAGATTGAAAGCGGGAAAACGTCGGGGCTGATTAAGAGCCCGAATGTCACGGTGGCCGTCGTCCCCGTGCTGTCCGTCACTCTCACGCCAAATGTGAACGTACCCGCTACCGTCGGCGTGCCCGATAGAACGCCAGCGAGGTTTAGCGATAACCCTGTGGGGAGCGATCCCGACACAAGCGTCCACGAATAGGGCTGTTTCCCGTTTGTGGCAAAAAATTGCGTGATATACGACTCGCCCTTCTTGCCTCGCGGAAGCTCTCGCGTGACGATAGAGAGCACCTGGTTCTGCACCATGATGGTACGCGAGCCTATAATCGTCGCGTTCCCTGCGGCATCGAGCAACCGCACGGAGATGCGGTGCTCGCCGTTGCTGAATTTTGTCGTGTCTAAAGCAAAGTTGAATCCTGAGTTTGCCCCGTTCGGGAAGTTGCCCCAGGTGGCGGCTATGTCCGGCCTCGGCAGCCGGTAGATCGCGTCAGTAGCTTTTTGGCCGTCTACGAGCACCTCGATCTTATCGATGCCTACGTTATCAAGAGCCCATCCGCTCCCTGTCGTCGTGTTGGTGACGGTAACGCGCGAGCCGGGCGTTTCCAGATCGCCGAACGGCGCGAGCTTATCGGCAGGCTTGATGTTGATGGCGAGCGTGCGAGTGATCGTCTGTTGCGCAGAGTCCGTGACGCGCACGACGAATACGCTCACGCCGGGCGCGACGGGGGTGCCGCTGATACGCCCGTCAGCCGACAGGTTCAACCCTGCTCCGAGGTTGCCGCTCGCGAGCGACCAGCTGTAAGGCGGCAGCCCGCCCGACGCCTGTAGCGTTTGAGAGTAAGCCCGCTCGGCCGACGTTTCAGGTAGTGAAATCGTCGTTATCGTGAGAGGCGGCGGCGGCTGGATCACGATTATGAAAAGCTGCTTTGTGCTTACGGTTCCGAGCGAGTCGGTTAGCTTGACCGTGAAGGAGGCAGAGCCGACTGTCGTCGGGCGCCCGGTGATGTCGCCCTGCGCGTTGAGCGCCAGCCCGTCCGGCAGCGCGCCTGTCTCAAGGCTCCAGGTATAAGGGGCGACGCCGCCCGCTGCTTCGAGCTTGCCGTTATAGGCAAGCCCCTGAGTCGCGTTCGACAGCTGAGCGGTTCGGACTTCGAGCGGCGGCGGCGGCGGGCCTACCTCAAGCGTGAGAGGCTTGGTCGCCCCTTTGCCCGCGCGGTCTTTCACATTCAATGTGAAGTTGAACGTGCCCTGAACCGTCGGCGTGCCCGACAATATACCTTCCGGCGATAACGTTATGCCGTCGGGAAACGCGCCGAACTTCTTCTTCTTCTTCTTGCCCCAGGTGTAGGGCGCTGTGCCTGCCGTGGCTTTAAGCTCAAAGCGGTAAGGCACGCCCACCGCCGCAATCGGCAACGGCGTCTGGCTCAGTATCGTGAGTTCCGGCGCGGGGTCAATATCAATCGCATACTCTCTGGTGTCGCTTTGCCCGCTCTGGTCTGTGACGGTTATCTCGAATTCGGATTCGACCGGGGCGACCGCCGTCCCCGATATAATGCCTGCGTCTGAAAGCGAGAACCCTTGCGGCAAAGCGCCGCTCGTGACCTCCCAGCGATAAGGCGAGCTGCCCCCGACGGCCGATATTTGCTCGGAGTAGTGTACGCCCACAATGCCGTCGGGCAGCGATTCGGTTTGAATTCTGAGAGCGGTATTGGCAGGGTTTATCGTGATCGAAAGCGTCTCGGTCACGGCCGCCCCCGCCGCGTCTGTCAGCCTGAGGACGAAGCTCGCGCTCCCTGCGCGGTCGGGAATCCCGGCTATCGAGCCTGTCTGATTCAGCAACAACCCTTCGGGAAGCAAGCCCGACTGCAAGGCCCACGTGTAGGGCGTCTGGCCGCCCGAAGCGCCGAGGTTTTGACTGTATGTCGTGCCGACAGAGCCTCTGGGCAACTGCTTCGTTGTGATCGTAAGCGGCGAGACGGGCTTGACTACTATGGTCAAAGCCTTTGTGGCGAAGTTGTTGTCGGCGTCAAACGCGCGCACCACGAAATTGTTTGTGCCCGCAACTGTCGGCGTCCCTGTGATCGTCCCCGATTGCAAAAGCGTCAGGCCTTGCGGCAGCGCTCCGGAATCGACCCCCCAGGAGTAGTCCGGGCGGCCTCCGGCCGCGGCGAGGCTCTGGCTGTAAGAGACCCCCACGGTCGCTTCGGGAAGCGAGGCTGTCGTGACCAGAAGGGCCGAAGGCGTCGACGGGGTAGTAACGACCGCTTCGCCGGAGTATGCCGACGCGCCCGACGTGTTGAAGGCGCGGACGCGGTAAGCATAAGCGGTGTTCGGATGGACAGAGGAATCGCTGAATGAAGTGGCGTCGGCACGGACGACGCTGAGCGGCACAAAGTCGCCTTCGGACCCGCCGCGTCGCTCGATCTGAAAACCGTCCTCGGATGCGGCCGTATCCTGCCACACCAGATTTATCTGCGTGGGCGAAGCCGCTGTTGCGACAAGCCTGTCGGGCGCTGACGGCACCGGTCGCGGCACCGAAGCTATCCACCCGATCTGCGCGACCGTGAAAGGGCAGAGCGCCGACTCGTTGACTCGCATGATGCAGCTTGCGGAGTTTGCGCCCCGGCAGCTTGAGTCCTCGCAGTTTTCGTTCGTGGCCGAGGGCCTCACTTCGGGCGCGCAGCTACAACTGCAAGTCTGAAAACCGGGCTGCGAGTATTCATCGCACGCGTAAAAGATATGACCGACTTCGTGGCTGATTACCTTATTAAGGTCCCAGCCGAAACTGCGAAACAACATCTGTGTGAAGGGGCCGCCGAGGTACGCCCACGACGCGCGCCCGTCGGCAAAGGTCGTGCGAGTGCCCACGGGGTTGTAAGCGATGAAGATCGAGAAGGCCCAGTCCGCGTCGTGCTGGTCTCTGAGCGTGCGGTTGAACGCGCCGACGCTTGAGAATACGTCCTGCCCGCTCGCGCCGACGTTCGACATTATCTGGCGCACCCAGTGGATGGCGTCACGACCTTCGCGCAGCGACGGCTCATAACCGACCTGGCTCGCGGCGTTGTTGGCAAAGAAGGGAAAGAGCGAGAACTGGAGCGGTCGCCCAAGCGTGAAGGCGCGCGACTGTTCCACCCACCAGTTCAGCCCTTCCATGACTTGAGCTATGGCAAGGTCTTGATCGGCCTGGCTCCAGTTGAAGACGTTCGTGTCTATCTGCCCGTTGCTCTCGATCAGAAAGACCGCGACCGCGACCGTGCCGTCCATCACGTCGCTGTTTGAAAAGAATTGCGGCTGCACGGACGACTGCATCGCGCGGAGCGATTTTTCCGCGCCCATCGAGCGGAGGCTCTGCACAAAGGCGGTCCGATCAAGCGGCGGCCGAGGGAGCGAGCAATCTTTCATCGGCGGGCGCTCGGCAAGGTTTGGCTCGGAAGATTGACTGAGCGTGCGCCGCGCGCTTCGGCCCGAAGCGATGTCGTTGAAGGCGCGGATTGCGACGCGAGTCTCGCGGTCGGTGTATTCGATTGAGTCCTGCTCGACCGGCGTGCGGTGTATCGAGCGTATCTTGTGCCGACCGATTATTCGAGAACCGACCCCCGGCGTGATCCAACCGAAGATCGCGCGAGGCGGCAGCAGCACGGCCACCGTCCCGCCTTCGGAGACTATAAGGTCGCGGGCGGCGAGCAACTCTGCTTCCGAGTCGGCATCGACAAGCACCATCGTGTAACCATTCATCCATGCCACGGGTGAACGCGAATTGTTATCTGAAGGAACGTGCGCCAGAGCGGTTGAGGTGGTAAGAACGAACAGAACTACGCACGACAGCAACACTACACGAAGCATTGGATAAACCTCTAAATCATGCGGTCGAGCCGTGTGCGCTTGACCGCGTATGGGCGAAATCTATTAGGGCTTGCCTTAAGGGGTACTTCTCCCGCTTGGGGCTACAGGCTACCTGTTATCCTGTCTGAGATAGATGCCATCTCCCGGCGCTTGTTGGATAAGCGCAGCATAATCTATTTCATCGATTGATTCAATATCGCTTGCCAATTAATCTCTGGCTACGTTCGCGCCGGAAATCGAGTTGTCCGAACAGTGCTCTATTATTTCCAGAGTCGGGCGAGTATACAATCAAATCGACAAGAGGCGCAAGGTGAAAGAGATTTGCGAATGTGTTGCAAAAGAGTATGCGCGACGGTCCGGCGCGGGGAATTTGGCGGTCACGTTTTCGCTCCGTTTTGATCCCGAATGCGGGCTTCGCGTCTCCTTGACACGGTTTACGTGAAAGTGTAGAGTTGTGCCTTGCCTCAGAAGTATTATGAAGCGACGAATAGACAGGCGCGTGCACAAAGATTCCTGCCACGCTCTCTCTCACCAAGAGAGTTCCGTAGCACAAGCGACACCTTTAATCTAGAGTTGTCGGGCTCGCTTTTCGGCGAGCCAAGCGCGGCGTCAAAAAAGACCTTACTCACAAGGGTCTGCCACGTCTCTTCATACGCGCTTCGCTCGGCTTGAACGAAGCAGGCTGTTGAAGCATACTTAAGGGATAAAAGTTCCATCAGTCGTGGGACACCAGTTCTGATGATATTCAATTACGGCAGTTGAGGAGGAGCATCCATTAATGGCGACAGAAAATGTAAACCAGTCCGGTGCGAGCACGGCGGCCGATAGCGCCAAGGAGGAGACCGCCACACTCGATCAGGGCACCGGCCCAGACAGCACGACTACAGAGTCGGGCACGCAGATTGGATCGAACGACGCGGGCGCGCCCGAAGTCGTCGGCCAAACGACCACCGAGCAGCCCGCAACCGAGCAGCCCGCAACCGAGCAAGCCGCAACCGAGCAGGGCGAAGCCCAGCCCGCTGCGAACCAGGACCAGGAATCCGGCGCCGGTCAGGACTTCGGCGCGATGCTTGAGAACTACGAGAAGGAGACCGCCGCGGCCATCCAGGAAGGCGAGATAGTTCGCGGGACGGTCGTGAGCATCGGCGAGCAGAATGTCCTTGTAGACATCGGCTTTAAGAGCGAGGGCGTGGTCCAGCGTGAAGAGTTCCTTGATCGCGAAGGCAACATAACCGTCAAGCGCGGCGACGAGGTCGATGTTCTCATCAAGAGCATCGAGAACCAGGACGGCTACGCGATACTTTCGCGCGCCGCCGCCGTGCAGGTCCAGTCGTGGGAGAAGCTGCGCCGCGCGCACCAGAACCACGAGACGATCACAGGCATCGTCGAGGACCGTATCAAAGGCGGGCTAAAGGTGAACATCGAAGGCGTCTCGGCTTTTCTGCCCGGCTCTCAGGTAGACGTGCGCCCGGTTCGCAACCTCGAATCCTTCATGAAGCAGGAGATCGAGGTTCGCGTCATCAAGCTCAACCGCAAACGCGGCAACGTCGTCGTATCGCGCAAGGCAGTGCTCGAAGAAGTGACCGGCAAGAAGAAGGCCGAAACGCTCGAAAACATCGAAGAGGGCGTGGTGCTTGAGGGCACCGTCAAAAACATCACCGATTACGGCGCGTTCATCGACCTCGGCGGCATCGACGGGCTGCTCCACATCATCGACATGAGCTGGGGCCGCATCCAGTCGCCTAACGACATACTTAAAGTCGGCGACCAGATACAGGTCAAAGTCCTGAAGTTCGACCGCGAGAAAGAACGCATCTCCTTAGGCTACAAACAGCTCATGCCCGACCCGTGGCAGAGCGTGTCGGAGCGGTTCCCGCAAGGGGCGCACGTTCGCGGCAAGGTCGTGAGCCTTACAGACTACGGCGCGTTTATCGAGATCGAGCCGGGCGTCGAAGGGCTCGTCCACGTCACGGAGATGACGTGGTCGAAACGGCTCAAGCATCCTTCAAAGCTTCTCTCAATCGGCCAGGAAGTCGAAGCGGTCGTATTGGAAGTCGACCCGAATAATCGCCGCGTCTCTTTGGGGATAAAGCAGATCAGCGAAGACCCGTGGGAGACACTTCCGGTTCGCTACCACACGGGGTCGCGTGTTTCGGGCAAGGTCCGCTCGCTCACCGATTTCGGCGCGTTCGTCGAGATCGAAGACGGCATAGACGGGCTTGTTCACGTCTCCGACATATCGTGGACCAAGCGGATCAAGCACCCCTCGGACGTGCTCAAGAAGGGGCAGCAGGTCGACGCGGTCATCACCAACATCGACGTTGATAACCGAAGGCTTTCGCTTTCGATCAAAGACCTTGAGCCGAACGCCTGGGACCGCTTCTTTGAGACGCACAAGCTGGGCGACGTTGTGACGGGCAAGGTCGTGCGGTTCGCCAACTTCGGCGCGTTCGTCGAGATCGAAGAGGGCATAGAGGGTCTGTGCCACGTCTCGGAGCTATCGGACGAGCGAGTCGAGAAGCCCGAAGACGCGGTGAAGATCGGGCAGGTGCTTCCGTTCAAGGTGCTCAAGCTCGACGCGGCGCAAAAGAAGATCGGGTTGTCTGCGCGGGCGGTCGGCAAAGAGAACGACCCTGAAGACGTGCGCACGTACCACGAGACCGGCGGCGGTATGGCGACGCTCGGCGAGATGTTCAAAAATCTCCAGACCAACGCGTCGGACGATAAGAAACGCGACGAGTAATAGAAGTCCACAAACGCGGTTCTTTAAATTAAGACCACGGATGCGCACGGATGCGCACGGCTAACCGTACCAGGCCGCCGCGCTCATCCGCTCGCATCCGTGGTCTTTTTAGTGACAAGTGACAAGTGACAGGTGACAAGAAAGAGAGAAGCATCGTGGCTATCCCTTCTTGTCACTTGTCACTGTTTACTCGTCACCTTTCTTAAAGGGGTGGCCATGAAGAAATCCAACCTGACGACGATCCTCCTCATAGCGGGGTTCGGCTTTGTGCTATTTGTCGCGGTGATACTTGTCGCCGCAATCGCCCTGTCGAGCGAAGGGGGATGGAGTATGGGAGGTGACCGCGTAGCGGTCGTATATATCGAGGGGGCCATCTTCGATTCAAAGGCTACCAACGAGCACCTGAAGCGTTACGGCGACGACCCGCGAGTGAAGGCCGTGCTGCTCAGAATAGACAGCCCCGGCGGCGGGGTTGCCGCCTCGCAGGAGATATACGACGAAGTCAAGCGGCTTCGCGAAGAGAAGAAGAAGATAGTCGTCGTGTCGATGGGGTCCGTGGCCGCGTCGGGCGGATACTATATCGCCTGCGCCGCCGACCAGATCGTCGCCAACCCCGGAACCATCACCGGCTCGATTGGCGTGATAGCCGAATGGGTCAACTACGGCAACCTGCTCAAATGGGCCCAGCTCCAGTCTGAAGTGATAAAAAGCGGCGAGTTCAAGGACGTGGGCTCCCCCACTCGCGAGCTGACGCCGAAAGAGCGCGAGTACCTGCAAGGGTTGATAAACCAGATGTACTCGCAGTTTCTCACCGCCGTCGAAGCGGGGCGAGCCGATAAGGGGCTCACCCGCGAGCGATTGATGCAACTGGCCGACGGGCGCGTCTACACGGGCGAAGAGGCGATTCGAGAAAAGCTCATAGACAACCTCGGCAACTACGAAGCGGCGCTCAAGCTCACGGCCGAGCGCGCAGGCATACGCGGCGAGCCTCAGGTCGTCACGCCGCCCAAACCTGCTCGCGGCTCTGTGCTCGACCTGCTGCTGAAGACAGACCTGGCGGGGATGGTCTCCACGGGCACGCTCCAGCCGCCGGGGTCTACGCTGCAATTCAATTACCTCTGGAAATAAGACGGTCATCCGCACATGGAACACATCTTTAGCCCCTGGCGCTACAAATATATCGCATCGGCTGACGACTCAAGCGAGCGGGGCTGCGTCTTTTGCCGCGCAGTCGAAACGGGCAGCGACCGCGAATACTTCATCGTCTATCGCGCGGAGCTGAACTTTGTGATCCTCAACCTCTACCCTTACACGAGCGGCCACCTGATGATCGTCCCCTACGAGCACACGGCTTCACTTGCGCAGGTAAGCTCCGATACTACGACCGAGATGGTCGAGCTTGCCAAACGTGCCCAGAGAGCTTTGGAAGCCGAGTACCGCCCCGACGGGTTTAACATAGGCATGAACCTTGGCAAGAGCGCGGGCGCGGGCGTGGCCGAGCACCTGCACCTTCACGTGGTGCCGCGCTGGACGGGCGACGCAAACTTTGTATCGGTAGTTGGCGAGACTCGCGTGCTGCCGGAAGAGCTTGCGACTACTTACGACAAGCTGAAAAAGCATTTCGATTCAGAGCGATGAAAAGAAAACCTCAAACACCCACTGCCAATCGCGCGCTCGCACGGTTTCTCGTTGCGGTCTGGTCTGTGACGATCCTGTTTGCGGCCGCTCCTGCGCAAGTGCGCTCGACGCCTGAAACTACTTTGCGGGGCAACCGCGCTCTGGTGATCGCGCACAGAGGCGGGGCAAAAGAAGCGACCGAGAACACTATCCCGGCATTCGAGAGAGCTATGAGGCTTGGCGCAAACGGCATCGAAACCGACCTGCGCCTGACACGCGACGGCGTCGTCGTGCTTTATCACGACGACAGGTACGGGCGAGTCGAGGGACTCCCGTCAGGGCAGCGCACGCGGCTGATCTCTGAGATGACCTACGCGGAGTTGAGCGCGCAGCCGCTCGCGCCCGTAGGCTCAGGCCCTGGCGATGCCCGCGTGGCTACGCTCGACGACCTGCTTCGAGGGGTCAGGACGGGGCTGCTCAATATAGAGATGAAGCGCGGCGACAGGTTTGACGAGCTTTTGCGAAAGACTATCGAGGCTTTGAGAAGCTTCGGACAGCTTGACCGCATAGTGCTTGAGCCGCCCGACTTGAAGACCGCGATTCTGTTGCGCGAAGCGCTCGGCCCCCGGCTACAGCTTCAGATAAACCCCGGCTTTGACAGCGCGGTCCCGTTCGAAGTCTCACTCGAACGGGTCTTGAGGTTCAAGCCTCACTCGATCTCCGTCTCTTACAAAAAACTCTCCTGGGAAGTCGTCGATCTCGCGCACAAGGCGGGCGTCGAGGTGTGGGTCTGGACAGTAGACAGCCCGGAGATCGCGCAGGCCATGCGGCTTTTGGGCGTGGACGCGATTAAGACCGATAAGCCTACGACGCTGCTCAATCTATTAAAGTGACAAGTGACAAGTGACAAGAAAGAGGGAAGCCGGGCTGACCTTCTTCCCTTCTCGTCACTTGTCACTTGTCACTTGTCACCCTCTTAGTCACTTGTCACTGTTTACTTCCCCGGTAGCGACGGGTTCGTGTTCAGGGTCTATCGTGGTCATCTCTGCCATCAGCAGCCGCTCGCATTCGGCGGGTGTCGGGGCTTCCTCGTCCCTCTTTTGCGGCGCTCCAAGCTGCACCGCCGGAAGCCAGAACCCGGAGATCATGGCGAGAGTCGCAAAGATTGCGCCTACCAGAAAGACATTGTGCAGCGAAGAGCTGAGCGCCGATTCGAGCGGCTCGATCACCGTGCGAGGCAGCGCCGCGCGCGAGACAGGCTCGATCAGCGCGCTCGGGTTGCGCGCCAGCCTGGAGGCCTCTGCCTCGTCAAGACCGGTCGTGCGCTGTATCTCAGGCATGTGCGTGATAAGGCTCAAAGTCAGCACAGTGCCCATGACGGCCACGCCGACCGCGCCGCCTATCGAGCGCGAAAACTGGTTTAGCGATGTCGCAATCCCCAGTTGCGAGCGGTCCACTGAGTTCTGCACGGTGATGAGCAGCGCGAGCATCACAAGGCCCATCCCTGACCCCATCATCCCCATGTCGAGCAACAGCCAGAGAAGCGGTGTGCCGCGATCAAAGGTCGCGAGTATCGCAAAGCTGATCGTCAACAGCACAAGCCCCGCCATCACCGTCGGCCTGTAGCCTACTGTGAGCATCAATCTGCCGCCTACAATCGCAAGCAGAACCCAGCCGAGCAGAAAAGGCGTGAGCGCGTTTCCCGCCTGGATCACCGAGCCGCCCAGCGTGCCTTGAACAAAGAGCGGGATGAATGTGAGCGCGCCGAACATAGCCGTCCCGACCAGAAATCCGATTATCGACCCGACCGTTACCACGCGGTTGCGGAAAAGAGAGAGAGGGACGATTGGCTCTTCGGCGCGCCGCTCCGTCCATAGAAATATGAATCCGAAGATCAAAAAACCTGCCAGGGGGAGCACCACGACAGGGCTCGTCCAGGTGGGCGACACTCCTGCTTCGACCAGCGCCAGCAGCAGCAGTGTGATCGAGATAGTCAGCCACGTGGCCCCCGCGTAATCGATTGACGGGCGCTCGGTTCGTTTAGGCTCGACCAGCGCCACGCCGACGACTGCCGCCGCCGCCAGACCGAAAGGGATGTTGATGTAAAAGACCCATCGCCACGAGAAGTATTGCGTGATGAGCCCGCCCGCAAGCGGTCCGATTATCGAAGCAAGCCCCCAGACCCCGCTAAACCAGCCTTGCATGCGCGCACGCTCGGCCAGCGTGTAGATGTCGCCGTTGATCGTCAGGCTGAGCGGTATTAGCGCGCCCGCTCCGAGTCCCTGGACCGCGCGGAATACGATCAACTGAGTGATGGTTTGCGACGCGCCCGAAAGCACGGAGCCGAGCAAAAAGAGCACGACCCCTACGAGGTAAGGCATGCGCCTGCCGTAAAGGTCCGACAGCCGCCCCCAGACAGGCACGGTCACGGTCGATGTCACAAGGTAAGCCGAGATGACCCACGAGTAGCGGTCCAGCCCGCCAAGCGTAGCCGTTATCGTAGGCATCGCCGTCCCGACCACTGTGGCTTCGAGCGCGGCCAAAAACATGCCCATCATCACGCCGGCCGTGACGGCCCATCGCCGTTTCTTCGACAACACGACGTGCGGCAGCGCGAGCGGCCCGCCCGCTCTATTGATCTCTATCTGACCCATCGGTTTCTCGGTAATCTCTCAATCGTTTCTGGCGTGCGGCTCCGGCTCAACCAACCTCTGTCGGGTAGCCAAGCTCTTTCCATCGCTTCCACCCGCCGTCCATCGAGATGACGTTTCGGTAGCCCATCTTTTGAAGCGCATCGGCGGCGAGAGCGGACCTGTAGCCGCCGCCGCAGTAAAGTATTATCTCGGCCTCGTGGTCGGGTATCACGCGCTCCACGTCGCGCTCGATTATCCCTTTGCCCAGGTGCGTGGCTCCCGAGGCATGGCCTTCGGCCCACTCGTTGTCTTCGCGCACGTCGACGAGATTAAAGCTCTCGCCCGCCTCCTGCCTGCGACGCACCTGTTCGGGGGTCGTTTCTCGCACGCGGCTCTTAGCGTCGTTCACCAGGTTTAAGAATCCTTTTGAATGGTCCATCGTTCCTCCGGGAAGTAAAAGGGAAAGCCAGGGTCGTGTCTTGTAAGGGTCACTTTTCGGGGTAATAGATGATCTCCAGAGCGTTGCCGCTCGGGTCTTTGACATAGATAGAGACGGTGCCGTCGCGGTGCTCGACGACGCGCCCGGCCATCTGATTGGCCAGCCGGTCGACGCTCGCGCGCGAGCCTGTGCGCAGCGCGAAATGCGCGGGGTGGTGGCCTTCGGGTGAGAGCAGGGCAATCCCGCGACCTGTTGAATCGCGCAGCATCGCCCAGTCGCCGTAGCGCGTCTCGACCGCGAACCCGAGCTGAGCGTAGAACGCTATGTCGGCCGTCATGTCGCGCGAGACTACGGCTACGTGGTCGAGCGGGTAATCTTCAGTCGCCATCTCGTTAGTCCTCAATCCTGAATTCATAATAACCGAGCGGCAACCCCACCGCAATTTCGTGAGCCGGAATACGCGGCTCACTTGACCTGATTTCGCTTGAAACCCTAGAATTCCACTTCACGCGAGAACGCAAACTCTTCTTCTATACACCCTGCGTTTTTGAACCAGTGGACAAATCTTTGAGTACGGGGGTCCTTATGCGCCAACGAAAGATATGGGTTTCGTTCGCCCTGCTGATAGCCGTCGCCACAACCGCGTGGGCGAACGGTCGCGACCGGCTCACGCTCGACCTTTACCTCGATTGGGAATATGTCGCGTCGCCGGAGATCTCGCCCGACGGCAACCAGATAGTCTACACGCGTCGATGGACCGACAAGGTCAACGATAAGTTCGAAAGCGACGTCTGGATCATGAACGCGGACGGGAGCCGCAACCGCTTCCTTGTCAAAGGCTCGTCGCCGCAGTGGTCGCCCGACGGCAAGCGCATCGCTTACGTCGCGCCGGGCCAGCCGCGCGGCGCGCAAATCTTCGTAAAGTGGATGGACACGGGCGAAGAGACCCAGCTGACAAGGCTCGACCGCGCGCCTTCGAATGTCGAGTGGTCGCCCGACGGAAAGAAGATCGCCTTCAACATGTTCATGCCCGATAAGGCGAGTTTTACCGTCAAGATGCCCGCCCGGCCCGAAGGCGCAAAATGGATAGAGCCGCCCAGAGTGATCGACAATTTGAACTATCGCGCGGACGGGCAGGGGTTTAGCCCCGACGGCTACCAGCACATCTTCGTCATCCCCGACACGGGCGGGACGCCTCGACAGTTGACCGAAGGCGATTACAACCACGGCGCGCCACAGTGGACTCCCGATTCGCAGACGATAATCTTTAGCGGCGTGCGCCAGCCTGAAGCCGAGTATATTCGCGGCGCGGGAGAGATTTATGCCGTGCCGGTTTCAGGCGGGACGATTCGCGCTTTGACCGACCGCAAAGGCCCGGACTCTAATCCGAGAGTCTCGCCCGACGGTCGCATGATCGCTTACACGGGTTTCGACGAGTCGAACGACACTTACACGGTGGCGAAGCTTTACGTCATGTCTGCGACAGGCGCGGACAAGCGCGAGCTGACGACAAATTTTGACCGCGCGCCTTCGGGGCTGATATGGTCGAGCGATTCGAGCGGCGTCTATTTTACGACCGAAGACAAAGGGACGAACAACCTCTATTTCATACAGGCACGGGGCGGAGAGCCGCGCCAGATCACCCAGGGCAATCACCAGCTCGCAGTCTCTTCGGTGGCCGCCAACGGGTTGATGGCGGGCGTGCTCAGAAGCCCCCACGAGCCGGGCGATGTCGTCACGTTGAGCGCGAAACAGCCCCGCCCGAAACAGCTGACCTGGGTCAACGCGGACCTGCTCGAAGGCCGAAAGCTCGGCGACGTTGAAGAGATATGGTACGACTCCGTCGGCGGCAAAAAGATTCAAGGCTGGGTCATCAAGCCGCCCGATTTCAGCCCCTCGAAGAAGTACCCGTTGATCCTCTACATCCACGGCGGGCCTCATTCGATGTACGGCGTCGGGTTCGATTTCGAGTTCCAGAACCACGCCGCCGAAGGTTACCTCGTGCTCTACACAAACCCGCGCGGCTCGACAGGCTACGGCAAAGAGTTCGGCAACGCGATCAACAACAACTACCCCGGCGAGGACTACAACGACTTGATGAACGGCGTGGACGCGGTAATCAAGAAAGGCTATGTCGACGAGCGCAACCTGTTCGTGACGGGCGGGTCGGGCGGCGGGGTGCTGACCGCGTGGATAGTCGGCCACACGGACCGCTTCGCGGCCGCCGTTTCGATGAAGCCGGTGGTCAACTGGTACAGCTTTGTCGGCACGACCGATTTCTCGTCCTGGTATTACAACTTCAAAAAGCTGCCGTGGGAAGACCCGGAAGAGCATCTCAGACGCTCGCCGCTGACCTATGTGGCCAACGTCAAGACGCCCACGATGCTGCTGACGGGCGAGCTCGACCTCAGAACGCCTATGGAGCAGACAGAGCAGTTCTACCGCGCGCTGAAGCTGCGCAAAGTCGACACGATGATGGTGCGGCTACAGGACGAGTACCACGGTTTCAACTTCAGTCCGCGCCACCCGTCGAATCGGCTTCAACAGATACTCCACCTGCGCGGATGGTTCGAGAAGTACAGGAAGAGATGACCGGGCTTCGATAGGTGGAGGGGTAGAAGGAGGCACAGGTGAAGCGAATAGGGGTGCTGACAGGCGGCGGCGATGCTCCGGGGCTGAACGCCGTTTTGCGCGCGGTCGTCAAGACCGCCGAAAACGAGTTCGGCTGGCAGGTCATAGGGATTGAAGACGGGTTTGAAGGCTTGATGGGTGAGCCTCGTACTCGCCCTCTGACCTGCGATGATGTGCGAGGGCTGCTGCCGCGCGGCGGAAGCATTCTCGGATGCGTCAACCGGGGCCACTTCGCCGTCCACGAAGTTGACGGCAAGCTCGTCAAAGACCAGGCCGCCTACGAGGAAGCCTTCGGCAATTTTCGCGCGCTCGGTCTTTCGGCTCTTATCGTCATCGGCGGGGAAGGCTCGCAACGCATCGGCTATGAGTTTTCCCAGATGGGCATGCCCGTTGTCGGCGTTCCAAAGACGATTGACAACGACCTGATCGGGACCGATCTGACGTTCGGCTTTGACACCGCACTCGACATCGCGACCGAAGCCATAGACCGATTGCACACTACCGCCGAAAGCCACGACCGCGTAATGCTTCTCGAAGTGATGGGCCGCCACGCCGGGTGGATAGCGCTTCAATCGGGGCTGGCTGGCGGCGCGGACGTGATACTGATCCCGGAGATCCCTTTTAGGGTCGAGCGGATCGTAGAAAAGATTCAAGAGCGCGAGCGCGATGGCCGTCACTTCTCGATAATCGTCGTTGCCGAAGGCGCTGTGGCCGCGGGCGGATTGCCCTCCTACGTAGACATGGGCGGGCCTGATCGCATGGCGCGCCTCGGCGGCATAGCCGACCGCGTGGGCGTTGAGATTTCGCGCGTAACAAGAAAAGAGAGCCGCGTGGTCGTGCTCGGACACTTGCAGCGAGGCGGCACGCCGACCGCATTTGATCGCTTGCTCGCCTCGTGCTACGGGTCTGCCGCCGTCCGCGCGATAGCGGCCGACAAGTTCAGCGAGATGGTGTCGTGGCGGTGCAGCGAAGTCGTGACGGTCCCGCTCGAACAGTGCGTCAACGGGTTGAAGACCGTCTCGCTCGATCATTATCTGGTAAGAGTCGCCCGCGACCTGAGCATCTCGTTCGCAGGCTGATAACCCGCTGAATGCGCGTAGCAGTCAGGCGAGTCGAGCCGTTAGCGGGTCGTGATCTCGACGAACCGGGGGTCGTCTCGAATTGAATCGAAGTCCGGGTCGGTTCGCGCCCTCAAAGCGTTGAGCGGGCCGAGATGCGCCATCGTATCCGAGAGCTGTTTGATGGCGTTGTCCGCGTCGCCTTTTAGCGCGTGCAGGCAGGCAACATAATACTTCGTATACGGGTCGTCCGCGCCTTTCGCCACTCGTTCTTCGTACTTCTTGAGCGCGTGCTTGAAATAGCGCGCGGCTTCCTCTAGCGACCCGCTTCTCAGGTAAGCCGCGCCGAGCTTCTGGTTAAGCTCGATCAATGACCGGTCGCGCAACGCGTGGTCGCTTGACGATAAAAACTCCATCTCGCGCTGGTATTCGCGTATGGCTTCTTGATAGCGCCCCTGCCTGTAGTAAACATATCCGAGCCGCGCGTATGCGCCGACCACCTGCAAACCCTGTTTGCCCGATATGAATTGCTCCTGCAAGACGACCGCTTTCCGGCAAGCCGATTCGGCCCGCTCGTACTTTCCTGTCAGAACGTAAAGCGTGCCAAGCTGAAGGTAGGCATAGCCCGCTTCGGGGTTGATGCTGACTGCGCGCTCAAGCTCTTTGATCCCCTCGTCGATCATCCCTTTGCCGATCCAGTAAGCGCGAGCGAGCGACATATGCGCGCTCGAATTATCGGGGTCGAGCCTCAGCGCCTGCTTGATCGAAGCGATGGCTTCGTCATACCGGCCTATGCTGTTATACGCCCCGCCCAGCAGCTGGTGAGCTTGCGACAGCCTTGGGTTGAGCTCGATGGCCTTCTTCTCAAACTCGATGGCTTTGTGAGAAAGCTCAGGTATGCTCAAAAAAGACCCTTTAAGATCATAGGCCGCGCCCAATGCCGCCCACGCTCGCGCATACAGGGGGTCGATCTCCGAGGCTTTCTCTAAAAGGTATATGGCCCGATCAAGCGAATCGCGGCTGCCGAGCCGGAGGTTCATCATGCCGAGCGAATAGTTCTCGTAAGCCTCGACCGAGCGGGTCTCGTCGCGCTCGATTGCGCTTATCTCCGAAGTCCCAAGCTCAAGGTTTAGCCCCTGCGTCAGCTCAAAGACTATGCGGTCTTGCAGGTCGAATATCTCTGAGATCTTTCCGTCGATCTTGACGGTCTTGGCAAGCGCGCCCGTCTCGACCTCCATGAACCGCGCGGTTATCCGAATCATCTCGCCTATCCGCTGGTAGCCGCCGCTTATGATCCACGCCGCGCCGAGCTTCCGGCCAAGGTCAATGCCCAGCTGGTCGTCTAGCTCTTTCAATGGCCCTGAACTGATATTCTTTAACGTCTCAAAGATGCGCTCGCGGCTTATGACCGAGATGCCGCGAATATTTTGGAGGTCGGCGGTCACGGTCTCGGCTATCCCCGACCCTATCCAATCATCCGTCGACTCTTTGGTGATGTTGGTGAAGGTCAGGACCGCAACGCCGTTATCGACCGTTACGGGTTTAATCTCGCCCGTTCCAAGCGAGGAACTGGGCGCGATTGTGGTAGTCGACTGCTGCCCGGTCGGCTGCTGGCTGATGCCGGAGGTGGCGTTTTGCGCGTTCAGGTCGCGCCTCAAATTTCTCAGGTCGATAAACAGCTCGCGCGCTCCCTGATAGCGGTTGTCGGGGTTCTTCTGGAGCATCTTCCGAACGATCCGCTCAAGCTCCTGCGGCACGTTGTAGTTGAACCTCGCCAGCGCAGGAGGCTCTTCGTGTATGAGCTTGTCCATGATCTCTGTAGGCGTCTCGCCTTCGAAAGGCTTGCGACCGGTCAGCATCTCGTAAATGACCACGCCGAGCGAGAAGAGATCGGAGCGTTGATTCACGCTGCGGCCGAGCGCCTGTTCGGGCGACATGTAAGAGAATGTGCCCATAACAGCGCCCGCGACCGTCTCCTGTCCGAGCTTGAAAGTCGGGTCGGAGTCCGCGAGCTTTGCCGGGCCTTTATCTACGGGAAGGAACTTGACCAGCCCGAAGTCTAGCACCTTTACAAGCCCGCGCTCTGTGACTATTAGGTTAGAGCTTTTGATGTCGCGGTGGATGATGCCGAGCCCGTGCGCTTCATCTAACGCGTCGGCAACCTGCTTGGAAATGTCTATCGCTTCGCACACCGCAAACGGCCCGCGCTCCAGCTTGCGCGAGATCGTCTCGCCCGTGACGTACTCCATGACGATAAAGCTTGAGCCTTCGTATTCGCCTATGTCGAAGATGGCGGCGATATTGGGCGAGCGCAGGGCCGACGCGGCCCGCGCTTCCCTGAAGAATCGCTCGCGGCGGTCGGGGTCGTACTGGTAAGAGGCGGGGAGGAATTTGAGCGCGACCTGGCGACCGAGCCTCGTGTCTTCTGCGAGATAGACTTCGCCCATGCCGCCAGCGCCCAGCCGCTCTCTGATCTTGTAGTGGAGCACAATGTTGCCGGTCATAAACGAGCCGGGCTGCCTGAGAACAGCCCAACACTTACACAATAGTTAGATTTGACCGGGCGCGCAAGGTAACCGTCGACCAGGCGCGGGCGTGACCTCGGCTACTGTGGCAGCCGCCTGTTCGCGGAGCGGTTAGCCGGTTGAATACGGCGCGTGTAACGGCTCCGGCCGTTGATTGCGGGCGGAGCCGTTAATTCCGAAAGCGGTTTAGCTTCGGGCGCGAGGCGCGTTGATCGCCAGCTTGATGACGACCTCGTCTCTTATCAGGTCGTCGGACTTTCCGGGGTAGAGTATGGCGAACTCTTTTCGGTTGATCGCGAATTCGGTGTTCAAGCTCGCAGCAGCGTTATCTACGGCTATCTTGGCGGGGAAGGTTATGGACTTTTTGACTCCGTGAAGCTCAAGGTTGCCTGTGACGGTGTGAGTCGCGTCGCCGGTCGCGCCGGGCTTGATCTCGGTCGTGACGAATGTGGCTTTGGGGAATTTCGCCACGTCAAAGAAGTCCGGCGATTTCAGATGGCCCGTCAACCGCTCGTCATCCGACACAACCGTCGTCATGTCGATCTCGACCGAAACCTGGCTGTTTTCGATCTTGTCCGCAACGAGGTTGACCGTCCCTGAAAAGCCCTGGAACGAACCAGTGTGGCTGCCGGTCACCTTCGACCCTGTGAAACCTATGTTCGAGTTGGCCTGCGAAATGGCGAGCGTCTCGCTCCCCGCCGGCTTTGCCGCAGCTTCCGCCGCCGCGCTTGAAACCGAAGCCTTGGCCTTGCTGTCGGCCGGGTTCTCGCAAGCGGCCGATATGATCGATAACCCCATCAACATCGTCAAACCAATAAGTCGTCTCATCTTTTCTCCTATCAAGTCTATCAGTTCAAATTAAACATTCTATGTGTTACAACACATATTATTGCAAAAAAATCAGTCGTCTTCGGCGTAAAGCCCTTCGCATATTCGCGAAAGCTCGCGCCGGTCCTTGAGCGAGATGCGGTCCGCGAAATAGCTATGCACCTGTTCGACGCGCGGGTTTACCTGTTCGAGAAGCTCTATCCCCTTTGGCGTGATGTGCGTGATCGAAAGCCGCCGGTCCTCGTCCGAGCGCACACGGTCGGCCAGCCCCTGGTCTTCCAGCCTGTCTATAAGTCTTGTAACATCAGGCGCTTTTTCAAGCATTCTCACCGCTATCTCGCAACGCGGATACCCTTCCGGGTACGCGCCCTTCAGTATGCGCAGCACGTTGAATTGCGTGCTGGTGATGGCGTGTTCGGCGCACACGCGGTCTATCCGCTCGCGCACATGACTTGCCGCAACCATCAGGTTGAGCAACGCCTCCTGCAAAGGGCTTGCGAACTTGTCCTGCTTGATCCTTCTCTTTAACCCTTCACCCATACACCAGCAGTTATAGCACGGTCAGGATCGTGTTGCAACACGTTTATTGCTGTGCGACAGGGTTTGTCGGGAAAGGGCTAAACGTGGACCTCGCCGTAGGCAAGCTCGCCGGTCGTCTCTCTGTGGCTGAGCATGATGTAGAGCAGCCAGCCGTAAAAAGAGAGTATTACGACCAGCACTGCCCAGCCGGGCACATAGCCTATGCTTGCGTTGGTAAAAAGCTCGCCGGTCGAATGGATAATGCGAGCTTCTTTTTGAAGGCCGGTCGATGATGTTTTCAAAAACCACGCGAGGAGGAGGATTGAGAAGAGCCAGATGTAATTTCTGCGCAGCCGCCTGGCCATAGCCTGCGTGAGCGTCATGGTGAAACGGGGCAGGCGCAGGTCGTCGCCCAGTTGCGACATCCAGTGACCAATGTCCACCATTTCGCGCGGGGCAAAGATGCGTGCGTAGTAGTTTCTCTCTAACAACCGCACGCGGCTGCGATAGACGTGGAAGAAGCGGTAGCGGCGCGACTCGATGTTGAGCAGCAAAAAGACCAGGACCATCGCGAAGAGCAAGACGCCGTGATGCGCTTCCGACGACGAGAGCGACACAGACAACATGGCCGCCACCGCGGCGATTGCCCAGTTCGTCGTGCGGTCGAGGCGGTCGCGCCAGCTCATCATCCGCGACAGCTCGCCTCTATAGTAATGCGCGAGCGCGTTTATGAACTCGACCGAATTTGACGGAAAGATAGGCGGCGCAAGCTTCGTCGACGAATCGGGTCTGATGGTGATCTCTTTTTCAGTGATCATAACGGCCTCACCTGCTCGACTATTCAAAAGAGCTTTTATCACCCTTTATCATATTGACCGGGCCGGGTCAATCATAGCTCGACACGGTCAAGACTTTAAGGCGGCTCTGGAGCGAAGCAGGTTGTGCGGGAAAGTCGGCCCCGGCGGCGGCGGCACGGAAGCGGCTTGCCCGGCGGCGGCGCGGCGGCGCGCAAGTTCCAGCCTCAAGCTCTCCTCGCCTTTAGCCATAGCCCAGCGGTGATTGGCTGAAAAGACCGGTTTGAGCAGGAAAGAGAGAGCGCTCAGCAACGGCTTATCGGCTCGGATGCGCCAGTCATAAGTGACGTTCACCCACGACCCGTCCTGCTCGAACGTCCAGACGCCGCGCCCGTCGAAATCGCCCCACGCCTCAAGCTCGAACCCGTGTGGGTATCGAGACCCCGTCACGCGAAATTGCCATGTGAGCGTGTAGGGGAGCCAGCCCTTCGTATAAAGTCTGACCACTTTGCCTACCCCTTCCTTATCGCCCGGCTCCAGCTGTTCTACAGCGAGATAGACCGAAGGCCACCACCGTGGCAGGTCTGTCGCCTCTTTCAAGATGTCTGCGACCTCGTTCGCAGTGCCCTCTACTCGCCACCGCGTGATAAAGTGATAATCGTTATTCGGCATGCGCGGTCTCCTTTGTGTAGTCGGCCGGTTATGACAACTCCCGTATCTACTACGTCAACAAGCGGGCGGTCAGATTCGGCGGCGTCAATCAGCGGAAGTAAGCTTGAGTCCCAGTATCCCTGCCACGATAAGCGCAATGCATAACAGCCTGAGCGCGTCGCGCGGCTCGCCAAACAAGATCATGCCGAGCGTTGCCGTGCCGACCGCTCCGATCCCTGTCCATACGGCATAGGCGGTCCCGATTGGGAGCGATTTGAGCGCGAGGCCGAGCAGCGCAAAGCTCACGCACATCGCGGCTATCGTCCCGACGCTCGGCCAGAGCCTCGTGAACCCTTCGGTGTATTTCAAGCCGACGGCCCAGACTATTTCTAGAAGTCCTGCGAAAAAAAGATAGACCCACGCCATTTGTGTCCTCGCAATCTGGTTCAGGTGATCCCGGCCCGGATGGAGCAGATTAGCCTTTCGCTCGCGCGCAGCGCAAGCGCGACCGCTCGCCCCGGCGCTTGATGCCCTGTAAGGCTTTTTGTCCGGTTTCTGATATGGTAAATCTTATTGTTTCATAATCGAGCGAGGTGATTGAGTGAGCAAGATGCGCGATGTAAGTATCGTAATTCCGAACTGGAACGGCGAGAAACTGTTGCCCGAATTTCTTCCCACGGTGATTGCAGCCGCGCACCGTTACCGCGACGAGCACGGGGCGCAGGTCGAGGTTATAGTCTCCGATGACGCGAGCACGGACGCGAGCGTCGGGTGGATAAAAGAGAACTACGGCGGCGAGGTGCGACTCATCGAGCGGAAGAAGAACGGCGGCGTCGTGCCTACCGCGAACGAAGGCTTTCGCGCCGCGCGCCACCCGGTAGTGCTTCTTTTCAACAATGACGTTCGCCTGGAGCCTGACGCGATTGCGCCGCTCGTAAGGCACTTCGACGACGAGCGTGTCTTTGCCGTTTGCTGCAAAGCGTTCAGGCTCGGCACTGAGTTGCTTGACGGGGCGGGGAAGGTCGGCACATTTACGCGAGGGTTCTGGCGCGTCTATGTCAACTATGACATCCTGCCGACACGGCTTCCGAAAGACGCGCCGCCGTTGACTACCTTTTATGCCTGTTCCGGCTATGCGGCGTTCGACCGCGAAAAGTTCTTCGAGATAGGTGGGTTTTGCGAGCTGTACGCGCCGATCTACTGGGACGATGTCGAGATAAGTTACCGCGCGTGGAAGCGCGGGTGGACTGTCCATTACGAGCCCCGCGCCCTGGTTCATCATAAAAGCAGCGCGACTATGGGCAAGCCAGTATTCCGCAAGCCGATGAAGATCATCACCGAGCGCAATCGTATACTGCTGGTCTGGATAAACCTGCACGACCCCGTGTGGATGGCCTCGCATCTTGGATGGCTCGCGGTGAAGCTTCTGGGAGCGACCGTCTCTTTCAACATCATTTATTGGAAGGCCTTTTTGCAGGCGCTCGGTCGCCTGCCCGCCGCGTTGCGGGCGCGGCGCGAAGAGCGCAGGTCGGCGGTCCGCACAGACCGCGAGATTGTAGAGCAATCCGACCGCCTCATTGCCGAGCCTTGGGTTGAGGTGATCCGCAACGACGAAGAGTACCGCCGCTACGTAGAACTGAGGCGGCAACTGGAGACCGAAGCCGCCGCCGCGCGTTGATGCGCAGGTTACCGGCGCGCTCAATCTCTCTGCGCGCGGGCGAATTCCGGCAGGCGGTCGCGCCAGCCGGGGAGAGGTTTTAGACCGAGCCTTTCCGACAGCAAGCACCTCATGGCCGTGTTGTGCGGTCGCTGCGCGGCCTGGTTCAAATCGGCCCGCTTGATCGGTCTTATCTCGACGTGGCCCAGACCGGCGAGGTCGAGCGCGGCCCTTGCGAAATCATACCAGCTCGTCGCCCCTGTGCTTGTCACGTGGTACAGGCCCGCGACCCCGATGTTTATGATCTCTTCGATACGGGCGGCCAGGTCGGGCGCGTAGGTAGTTATGGAAGTTTGATCGGTCACGCCTTTGAGCGGTCGCCCCGCGAGCGCGTGCTCGATCACACGGCTTCCGAAATTTCTCCCGCCCGCGCCGAAAATCCACGAAGTGCGAATGATGAAATGGTCCGGGTGCTCTGCTTGTACGGCAAGCTCGCCCGCGAGCTTTGACTTGCCGTAAACATTCAAGGGACGCGGCTCGTCTTCCTGCGTATAGAACCCGGCCTTCTCTCCGTCGAATACATAGTCTGTGCTCGCATGAACGATCTTCGCCCCGAAGTCGCGGCAGGCGGCAGCCAGGAGTCGCGGCCCTTTTTCGTTTACGGCGTAGGCCCACGCCTGCTCGCGCTCGCACGCGTCAACATCGCCTGTGACAGCGCAGTTGATGACAACAGACGGGGCGGCTTGCTCTATTGCCTGTCTCACGTCGCTTCCGCGAGTGATGTCGAGATCGCTATGCGCGAGCGCGATTGTTTGCCAGCCGGAGCCGCGCAGCTGTTCGATCATATGGCGGCCGAGCAGCCCGCCCGCGCCTGTAATCAGAGCGCGCCGGAGAGCCGCCTGCTTATTCGCGTTTGACACTTTGTGGTCTTCTGTCCCGCTTAGATCAATCGCGCCCGCTCACGATTGGAAGCAGGACGGTAAAGGTCGAGCCTTTGCCCACTTCGCTTTCGACATGGAGCTTACCGCGATGGCCTTTGACGATTCTCTGGACGATGGCAAGCCCAAGCCCCGTGCTTTGCTCGCCCGCTGTGGCTCTAATGCTTGTCTTTGCGAACGGCTCGAAAATCTGGCCGACCTCGTTTGAAGGTATGCCTTGTCCCTGGTCTTTGACCGCGACCACTGCCGACCCGTCGCAAGAGCTTACGCAGACTTTGACGGTGGTTCCGGGATGCGAAAACTTTACGGCGTTGCTCACGAGATTATCCAGCACCTGCTCGATCTTGGGCGAGTCGAGCATCATCGGAGGCACAGGGCCTTCGCTGCTGAACAAAAGCTCGATCCGTTTCGGCTCGGCCAGCAAGCGGTTGAGCGCGACGTTGCGCTCGACAAGCGAAGTCAAATCGGTCGGTTGCAACTCCAGTTGCAGGCGGCCCGACTCTATTCGAGTGATCTGGAGGAGGTCGTTGATAAGCCGCAACATGAACTCGCTGTTGCGCCTGATGATCGATATGAACTCGACGTGTTCTTCGCTCAGGCAATCTTTCCCGCCGCGCAGCAGAAAGTTGCTGTAAGTCAGAATGACGCCCAGGGGGTTGCGCAGGTCGTGCGCCGCCATGCCTATGAACTGGTTCTTCTGCTCGTTCAGCTTGCCAAGCTCGATGTTCTTCTTCGTGAGCTCGCGCTGCATAGTGGCAAGCTCGTTGTTGAGGCGGCTCAGCTCATCATAAAGCGCGTGGTCGCGGTCCGCTCGACCGCTCGTCTCGACCGCCGTCATCTTCGTCGCGGACCGCAAGGCGTTCACCTGCTCGCTGTTTATCTGCATAAGCTCCTCATAAAAGCGAGCCACATCGGAGCTTGAAGTCGCGCCCACGATCAAGAACTTGCCGCCGACCGCACCGCCCGCGAAATGCATGGCGGTGATCTGCTTATCGAACGCGACGTTCATTATCCAGTCGAAAGCCGCGCCCTGATTGTGCAGCGCGGCCAGGAAGCTGAGCGCCTTCTCCACGCTTGCGCTATCGACGAGCGCGATGAACGGCTGGCCTGCCGCCACGCGGTCGCCAAGCCCGATCTCGTCGCGCACCGTTTCCAGGATGACGCCGTTGTCGTCGCACAGCAAAGCCACGCCCTGTGTCTGCGCGTTTGCGTCTATCACTGTCCGCCCTCCACCAGCCGGTTGGCCAGGGCGACAGCTTCGAGCGCGTCACTCGCGCAGGCGTCCGCGCCTATCTCGCGCCACAAACCCTGCGAGGCGTTAAACGGGTAGCCGCCGACGATTATCTTGAGCCCGGTTGTTGTCGAGTCCGCGCGCATTGCCGCGATTATCTCCGCAACTACGTTTATGTTAAACGTCATCGTGGCCGAGACGGCCAGCACGTCGGCTTTGCGCTCGACTACCGTCTGAAGGATGCTCTGCGTAGGGGTGTTGGCTCCGAGGTAGTATGTGTCCCAGCCTTCCATCTCGAAAAAGTCGCTCACCATGCGAACGCCGATCTCGTGAAGGTCGCCGCCGACGCAGGTCGCAACGAGAGTCCGCCCGTTCTTTTCGCCGGAGAAGATCAGCGGGTAGAGCTGAGACATGATCAACTGAGTTGCGGCGGTGCAGTAATGTTCCTGGGCGACGCTTATGCGGTTCAACTGCCACAGACGGCCTATCTCGTACTGTGATCGCTGGAAGACGCGCAAGTATATATCTTTGACGCTTGCGCCCTCTTCGACCGCCTTCAAGATCATCCGGCTCGCCGCCTGCCGCTCCCCCCTTAACAGCGCCTCTATGTACCGGGCGGCCAGCTCGGACAGCGGCCCCTCCTGGTCAATGAACGAGGGAAGCTCTGACGGCGAGCTGTGCAACTGATCGAGCGCGGCTTTTATATAACCCGCGGCCACGGCGGTCGCTTCGGCGGTTAGGTCTTGCTCTATCGCATCGCGCAGGCATTCGAGGTTGAGCGCGAGGTCGCCGGCCGGGATGCCGCGCCCTGCAAGCATAACCTTAGCCCAGGCAACATAGTCTGCGAAAAGCTGCGGGCGCGCGGACCTTATGGCTTGCGACAGGTAAGCAAGGTGATAAGCGGCATCCTGCCTGCATTTTTCACGCCCAGCTTCGCCGTACCTCCGGGCAAGCTCCGGGCGCAGGGCGTATTGGCGGTCGGTTATACGGTCGGCGAGCGTCGCGCGCCCAGACTCGATCTGATTGCAGACCTGTAGGTTTAACTCCTGCATGAGAGCCTCGACATTTAGCTACAGATTTGCTCGAAGAACCTCACCTCAGCGCTCCCCCGAACCAGCTTCAACCCCTTGGGAATCCCCGCGTGCGAATCGCGATAAAGATGGCTCTTGTGCCACGCGCGATAGCTGTTTTCATCCGTCCAGTAAGTCAGCAGCCATATCTCGTCGGGTGTATCGAGCGGGCTGATAACTTCCATCCGCAGAAACCCTTCGGCGTGGTCTACCAGATGAGGGCGGTCGATAAAAGCCTGTTTAACCTCGCCGGTCTTATCGTTTGCGACTACGAACCGGCTCAGCGCGACAAAGTTTTGATGTGACATAGATTCGGCGCTTCTCGTGATCGAGGACTGATCTGAGAAGCGATCTCAGCCCTATCTCTCGATTGCCATAGCGACGGCGTTGCCGCCGCCCAGGCAGAGCGCGGCAAGCCCACGCCGCGCGTTCCTGCGCTCCATCTCGTGAAGAAGCGTGACCAGTATGCGAGCGCCGCTCGCGCCTATGGGGTGGCCGAGCGCGACCGCGCCCCCGTTGACGTTGAGCCGCTCGGGGTCTATCCCTAGCTCGCGCGTGATGGCGACGGCCTGAACCGAGAAGGCCTCGTTAAGCTCGATCAAATCGACGTCGGCAAGGTCCCAGCCTGCGCGCTCAAGCGTCAGCCTTATGGCGGTGACCGGAGCCATCATGACGAGCTTGGGCTCGACGCCGCTCGACGCCTGCGCGACTATCCTCGCAAGCGGTTTGCGACCGAGCCGCGCTGCCGCCTGCTCGGAGGTGATGACGAGCGCCGCCGCGCCGTCGTTTACGCCGGGCGCGTTGCCCGCGGTCACCGTCCCACCCTCTTTCTTAAAAGCGGGCCTCAGCTTTCCGAGCGCTTCGATAGACGTGTCTTCGCGCGGGCCTTCGTCTGTTCTGATGATGAGCGGCGAGCCCTTCTTTTGAGGAATCTCTACCGGGACGATCTCTTTATCGAACCGGCCTTCTTTCATCGCCGCCACCGCTTTGCGGTGCGAGTTGAGCGCGTACTGGTCCTGTTCGTCGCGTGTGACGCTGAATCGTTCGGCGACGACTTCGCCGGTGTTCCCCATGTGCCAGTTGTCAAAGGCGCACCACAGCCCGTCGTGTATCATCGCGTCGAGCATCTCGCCGTTTCCGAGCCGGTAGCCCTGGCGCGCGCCTTTTAGAAGGTAAGGCGCGTTTGTCATCGACTCCATGCCGCCCGCCACCGCAACCTCTATCTCGCCGACCTTTATCGAGTTGGCCGCGAGCATCACCGCCTTCAGACCCGACCCGCAAACCTTGTTGATCGTGAGCGCCGAGACGGCATTCGGAATTCCTGAGCGGAGCGCAACCTGCCGCGCGGGGTTCTGGCCGTTGCCCGCCTGCACGACGTTGCCCATTATGACCTCGTTTACGATGTCCGGCTCTATGCCCGCGCGCTCTATGGCCGCGCGCGCCGCTATCACGCCGAGGTCTACCGCGCTGAAATCTTTTAGCTGGCCGAGCAGCTTGCCGATAGGCGTCCGCGCGCCTGAAAGTATTACCGCGTCAGTCATGTTCTTAGCTCCTCACCTCTTCTTGAGTGACAAGTGACGAGTGACAAGTGACAAGAAAGAGGAAACTGTTGCCTCGCCCATCCTTTTCTTGTCACTTGTCACTTGTCACTCGTTACCTGTCACCTTCCTCAAGTCACTCGTCATCTTTGATTGTAGCTCTCGCCCAACCCCCGTGCAATTGTCAAAGCTCCGGCGGCGATGGTAAACTTCACAAACTCTTGAATAGATCACACCAATGCAAGGAGTAACCGGTTTCAATGCAGGCACTCATACTTGCGGGCGGGAAAGGCACGCGCTTACGACCGCTCACCATGCACACCCCAAAGCCGATTGTTCCTATTGCAAATACCCCTTTCCTTCTTTACCAGCTCGAACTGCTGAAACGCGCAGGTATTCACGACCTGATACTGTCGCTCTCCTACCAGCCGCACAAGATCGAAGACCGTCTGGGCGACGGGACCGACTACAAGGTAAAGATAAATTACACGGTCGAAGCCTCGCCGCTTGGAACGGCAGGCGCTTATCGAAACGCCGCCGGGTTGATAAGCGAGACGACAGTCGTTTTCAACGGCGACGTGCTCACAGACATCGACCTGAGCGACTGTTTGCGATTCCACCGCGAGAGCGAGGCGGCGGCGACCATAGTGCTTGCGCCCGTTTCGAACCCTGAGGATTACGGCTCCGTCGAGATCGACGCCGCGGGTCGCGTGCAGCGGTTCGTCGAAAAGCCCGACCCGAAGGATGTCACCTCCGACACGATAAACGCCGGGATCTACATTCTGGAGCCGCGCGTGCTCGATTTCATCCCCGAAGGCGAGCCCTTTATGTTCGAGTACGGCGTCTTCCCTCGATTGCTCGAAGCGGGCGAGCGATTTTACGGCTACACGTGGCGCGGCTACTGGCGCGATATCGGGACGCCCGCCAGCTACAGGCAGGCGAATCTCGACGTGCTGGCCGGGCAGGTGAAACTGCTCAAACCGCACCCGCGCGCGCCGGGCGACAAGTTCGACGAGACGGCCGAGATCGACGGCTTATCCGTGGTCGATCCGACCTGCACGTTGAAACCGGGCGTTCAGATAATAAACTCGGTCGTGGGCCGCAACTGTTACATCGAGGAGCGCGCGCGGATCGAAAACGCCGTCGTTCGCGGCGGGTCTCGAATAGGGCCGGGCGCGGTCGTCAACGGCGCGGTGCTCGGTAAAGGCTGCCACATCGGTCGCTTCGTCGCAATCGAAGGCGACGTAGTGCTGGGCGACAAGTCTGTGCTGGCGGATTACAGCCAGGTCGGCGTTTTCAGCGCAGAGGAGACTGCTTAGGGCTTGAGAATTAGCGGAACGGTGTTCACATCATGCCTCATATGAAAACTGACCGCCGCCCGGCTCACGCTCCTCAACCCTCGGTCCGTAAAGTAATGGTCCGCGCGCCGAACTGGGTAGGCGACGCGGTGATGGCCGTCCCCGCGCTCAGGGAGCTGCGGCGAATCTTTTCGAGCGCGCGGCTGACGCTCGTAGCACGCGACTGGGTGGCGGGGCTTTTCGAGGGAGAAGGTCTGGCCGACGATATCGTCACGGTCGAAGACGCGAGCGGGCTTATACAATCTACGCGCAGGTTTTTCCGGCAATCCGCGCGCCTCGGCCGCGAGCGGTTCGATTACGCGGTATTGCTTCAGAACGCTTTCGGCGCGGCGCTCACCGCCAGGGCCGCTCGCGTGGCGACAATCGCCGGATACCCGACCGACGGTCGCCGCTTTCTGCTCGACGAGATAATCCCCCTTCAACCCGATTACAAGACCTCTCACCAGGTCTACTACTACCTCAACATCGCCTCTGAAGTCGAACGGCGGTTGACAGGAGAAAGCCGCGTAGAGATGAGCGCGGCCGAGCCCCGACTCCGAGCGAGCGAGCAGGCCAGAGAGAAAGGCCGCAATCTTCTCGCGCGCTTCCAGATAGAGCCTGAGGGGGCCAGGATAGCCGTAATAAATCCGGGCGCGACAAACAGCCGCGCAAAGCAATGGCTTGCCGAGCGGTTTGCCGAGACCGCCGACCTGCTCGCCGAGCGCGACGGCTTTCGCGTGGTGATCGTCGGCGCGGCAAGCGACACCGAAGCCGCGCGCGAGGTCGAATCTCGCATGAAATCCCCCGCCGCCGTCATCGCGGGGCAGACCACAATCGCGGAGTTGAAGGGCGTGCTGGCCGCGTCGTCGCTTGTCATCTCGAACGACACAGGCCCCGCGCACGTGTCGGCCGCGCTCGGCGTTCCGACCATTATCATATTCGGCCCGACAGAGCATGTAGCCACGCGCCCGCTCGCCGCGACGGCTACGGTTGTGCGCAAGGATGTCGAGTGCTCGCCCTGCATGCTGCGTGACTGCCCTATAGACCATCGCTGCATGACCGGCGTAGAAGTAAACGAAGTCTACCGAGCGGCCCGCGCCGCCATGAATCACGAAAAGGTCTCGTCATAGACTGCGCGTATGGCCGAGGTGTGATGCTTGTAGAGTCGCTCGAACTCTGCGGTCGATTCGATGCCGAGCGCGCGCGTAATGTCGGCAACCGCGTTGTGCGAAGCCGGAAGCACAGGGCCGGGCCTGTCGAGCAGCAGCCGCATCCAGTGGTCGAGCCTCCTGAGGAATGAATACCCGTCAAGCAGAGTCTCTGCCGCTCGACGCGAGAGCGCGCCGCGCTCGCCCAGATGCGCGATGAGCGCGGTCGTCCCGCTGCCCGCCGGGTAGTATATCGAGTCGCGCAACTGTATGTAGCGGGTAATAAAATATACATCCGTCATGCCGCCCGCCCCCCACTTGATGTCGTGCGGGCCGCGCCGCGCCTTCTCGCGTTCGAGCCGCGCGCGTATGCGCGCCATCTCCTGTTTGAGCGACGGGTTTCGCCGCGCGGCATCAAACGCCGCTTCGCAAATCTCTTCGCGCGCCCTCGCGCCCAATGCGAGATCGCCTGTGACTTCGCGCGCTTTGAGGTAGGCCGAATGCTCCCACGCGCTCGCGCGCTCTTTCAGGTACGCGAGCAACCCGCTCAAGCTCTGCGCCGTATGCCCGCTCTTGCCGTCGGGCCTGAGCCGCAAGTCGATCCGGTAGAGAAACCCTTCGCGGGTGAGCGACGACAGCACTCGGACCAGTTCTGCCGTGAGTCGCGCGTAAAACTCCTGCGCCGCGCCGCCTGCCTGCTCGAACCCGTGCGGCGGCCAGAGGGTCTCGTCATAAACCATCAGCAGGTCGAGGTCCGAGCCGTAATCCATCCCCGTGTGTCCGAGCCTGCCGAGTCCGAGCACCGCGAAGGGAAGAGAAGCCGGTTTGATCCCCGCCACCCCGATTGAACCGAGCGCGATCTCAAGCGCGATCTCAAGCGCGGCTTCGGCGAGCGCTGTCTGCTCGCGGTTTATCTCGCGCAGTGTAAGGAAGGCATGCGGGCTGGCAAATGAACCGGTCATGTCGCGGTAGCCTATCTCAAGCAGAAGCCTGTACCACACGCGCCTGAGCGCGTCTGTCTTTGCCCCCGTGCCCTCGGCGCGCGCTACCGCTTCGCGCATCCTATCCGCAAAGGCCTGCGGAGCCTCTGTCGATTGATCTCTTTTCGTCTCGCTCTCGATGACGACGGATGCGAGCGCCGGTTTTGAGATCAAGACGTGTGAAAGGTATTGACTGCTCAACAGCGCGAGCGCCCGCTCTATAAAGACGGGCAGCTTCTCAGAAAGCGCGCTCTGGTTCAGAGCCGTCTCTGCTTGATCGTATGTGGCGAACGACTCGGCCCATCCGACAAGGTTTCTCAAAGCTCGTTGCGGGGCCAGGGCCGAAGGCAGTGCGGCCGAGATGATCTGTTCGATTTCGCCCTGGCCGTGCGCGCCTTCGACGAGAAGCCGCGCGAGCGCGGCGGAAGCCTGGTTGATAAGACGGTCGGCTTCGGTATCGGAAACCTGCTTGGCCGGCGCGAGCGGCGCGCGCGAGCTTTCGACAAAGACTCGGTTAAAGACGGCCCTTACGGCGGTCGTATGCTTATCAAGCTCGGCCAGAAACGCGGTCGCGTCCGCGTAGCCCGCGCGCCGCGCGACAAGGTCCAGCCGCTCGCGCGCGAGCGGGAGCGTGTGCGTCTGCGCGCCGTGCTCCATCTGCAAGCGGTGCTCGACGGTCCTCAAAAACGTGTATGCGGCCGATAGGTGCGTTCGCTCGTGCTCGGAGAGGTAGCCTTTTTCCGCGAGCCGCGCAAGCACTATGAGCGTTTGAGCCGACCGCACCCACGGCTCGCGGCCCCCGTGCGCGAGTTGAAGCGCCTGCGCGATGAACTCTATCTCGCGTATGCCGCCCTGTCCGAGCTTGACGTTGAACCCGCCCGTTCGCCCGGCGATGCTGCGATCAATCTTCTCTTTCGCTCGCCTCACCTGCGCGAGCGTGTCGGGCATGGCTTCGGGGTCGAATACCACGCCGCGCACCTTTTCAAGAAAGGCCTGGACGAGCGATTCGCTCCCGGCAGAGGCGCGTGCGCGGATAAGCGCCTGTCGCTCCCAGCCCTGCGCCTTCGTGTGATAGTAGTCCGAGGCGCGATCAATCTCCCAGACCAGGTCGCCGTCCCGCCCGTACGGTCTGAGCCGCAGGTCTATGCGGTAAACGGCCCCCTCCCCCGTATTGCTGCCGATTATCTGTACGGCGCGATTTGCTACAGATGTGAAAAACTCTTTGTTGTCGATGACGGAATCTTTGTTGCGCCGGTCGCCCGCCGTCTGGCCCGCCCCGCCGTAGAGAAACATCAGGTCGATGTCGGACGAGTAATTAAGCTCGCGGCAGCCGAGCTTTCCGAGCGCGACTATCGCGAACTCGGCCGGGGCGATCCGCCCTCGCTCGTCTCTCGCGAGCGGAGCGCCGTGACGGTTCACCATTTCCTGATAGGCGAACGCGAGCGCGTCGGCGAGCAGCACGTCCGCGAGGCTCGACAGTTCTTCGGTCACTTCCGAAAGCGTCGCCACGCCGAGGCAATCGCGCAGGTATATCCTCAGAAACTCTCTGCGTTTGAATCGAGCGAGCCGTGTCCGCTCGTCCGCCCCGACGAGCCGCGCCGAAAAGCGCGCGAGGTCTTCGGCAAGCTGTTCGGCAGTCTTGCCCCGCCCTATCGCCTGCCCGGTCTCGCGGTCGAGCCAGGCTATGTGCTCAGGGTTGCGCAAGATCGTGTCGGCAAGGAAAGGGCTGTAGGCCGCAAGCGTCAGCAGCCGCGAGACGAGCAGGCTGTCAAGGTCAATGGCCGGTGGGAGAGCTTCGAGCCTGTCGAGGAATATGCGCGCTGATACGGGGTCGGGCAGCGTGTCGATAAAGGCTTCAAGATCGTTTCGTTCGTCGCCGCGCATTCTGCTGGTACTGTAGCACAGCTCAATTTCCCTCCGACAACCGCGAAAATGGCTGCGTCAGGCGCGGAGAAAGAGGCTCAGTTATCAAAACTTGCCAGCCCGCCTTGAAACCTCTGATCTCAGATGGTTTGCAGCTTTTCTCATACCCTTATTATGGGCTTGACAATCTTGCGCAAAAAAACAATCATATGCCCGTTCACCGGCTCTCTTGCAGTTTAATTCTAAGTCATTATCTTATTCGAAACAGTGGATTGGTCTACTAGCTCGAAGTTTCGTCGCTTTATCTGGCCTAATAGGCTGTGGCTTGCACGTCGAAGTCTCATAAGGTCTTTGCATCAAGCTCAGGTTGTTGCACCTAAATAAAAGAATCGACTCAGAAGGGACAGACCCTCAAAAGAGAGGTTTGCCCTACCGCTCGCAGGAGTTGAAAGGAGAAGAAGGTATGCGTCACAAGTGTAAATTCTTACTCATGGCGGTCCTCGTGCTGTCGTTTGTAGTGAGAACAAGCTTCCCAGTCTTCGCGCAGAACCCGACCGGATCGATTCGCGGACTAGTTACCGATCCGCAAGGGGCCGTAATACCAAACGCCACCGTCACCGTAACGAACAAAGCCACAGGCGATGTGAGAAAAGCCAACACGGGCGACGACGGCATATACCTGGTGAGCACGCTCTTACCGGGCGAATATGAAGTGAGGGTGGAGGCGGCCAACTTCTCCACTCAGCAGATGACGGTTATCGTGCAGGTCGGCAACACCAGCACCGGCGACGTGCAGATGCGCATCGGGGCCGCGACGGAGATCGTCGACGTTGTCGCCGAAGCGCCGATAATCGACAAAGAGAACTACAAGCTTGACGGCGTCGTCACGCGCCAGAAGATAGACGCGCTCCCGCTAAACGGGCGGAACTTTCTTCAACTCGCGCTGCTTGAGCCGGGAGTCGGTGTCACGACCTCGGCCGCGGGCAATGCCAACAACCTCTTCAACGTCTCTATCGGTGGGGCAAGCTCGGCCGATACGCGCATCACGGTAGACGGCGGCTCGGTCGTCGATTACGTGACGGGCGGCGCGGGGCAGAACTTCTCGACCGAAACGATCCAGGAGTTCCAGATCTCGACGTTTAACTTCGACCTTTCGACCGGTGTGACATCGGTAGGCGCGGTCAACATCGTATCGCGGACCGGGACCAACGACTTTCACGGCAGCGCGTTCATCTTCTTCAGAGACAAAGAGCTTGCCGCCGTCCCGACGCTTGCGGTAGGACGTTTCGGCCCGCCCGATTTCCGCCGCAGCCAGTACGGCGGCTCGTTCGGCGGCCCGATAGTCAAAGACCGCGCGTTCTTTTTCGCCAACGCCGAGTGGCTCAACCAGGACGCGGTCTTCTCGTCCGTGAATTCGGGGTTCGGCGGCCCGGTCACGGTTGGCGGCGTCACCATACCGGGCATCACCATAAACTCCGTGAGCCAGTTCGACACGGTCTTTCCGAGCCCTTACGACGGCGTAGTCTTCAACCTGCGCGGGGACTTCAAGCTCACAAACAAGCATAACCTCTTCACGCGCTATAGCCTCGACGACAACGAAGCCTTCGCGCCTGTCGAGACCAACGTGCTGCCTTCAAACTGGCGCATAAACAGCAACCGCTCGACCCAGTTTCAAGCCGGCCTGACTTCGGTCTTCAGCTCGAACATAGTCAACGACTTCAGGTACAACTTCCAGAACATCAAAAACGACAGCTTGCTCCCGACCGAATCCGAATGCCCCGGCTGTTTAGGCTTGCAGGGCGTTCAGGTCCGCATAAACGGCAGCACGCTCCGGTTCGGCAACCAGATTCAAGCGCCGCAGGACCGCGATAACGACCGCCACCAGTTCATAAACAACCTGAGCTGGCAGAAGGGGTCGCACCGCCTGCGCTTCGGCGGCGAGTACGAGTACGACTGGGGCACGGGCTCGTGGGCATTCCTCACGCCCGCGCTTATCGTCCTGCACAACCCGCACGACGTGATAGCGACAAACGTCGCCGTGAATACATTCTTACCGGCGCCGGTCCGCCCGCTCTACACCATCCCGCTGCCCGCGTCTTTCCTGACGCCGGGCGCGCCCATCACTCTGGCCGACATTCTTCAGCTTCCGATAGCGTTCGCAGTCGCCGGCATCGGCAACCCCTTGCAGCCGCCTCCGTTCAACCGCGATGTGGCTCGCCGCAGCGACCGCTACCGCTTCTACGCTCAAGACTCGTGGCAGATGAGACCGGGCTTTACGTTAAGCTACGGCGCTTCATACCTGTACGAGACGAACCTTTTCAACCACGATTTGAGCAAGCCCGCCTTGATCGCGCCGCTGGTTGGGGGCGACCTCTCTCCTTCGCCGAAGGACAAAAACAACATCGCGCCTGCGCTCGGCTTTGCGTGGGATGTCGGCAACAAAGGTAAGACGGTCGTTCGCGGCGGGGCCGGGATGTTCTATGATACGTCGCTGTTTGTGACTCGCCTGCGCGAGCGGTCGGCAATCGGGCCGGCCAACAACGGGCGCTCACAGGTGGTCGGCGCGTTCTTCCAGAACACCATCGCCTTCCCGCGCATACCCGGCATACCCGAACCGCTCGCAAGCATCAACCCTGCGGTCGGCACGGGCGTAGACTTTCAGGTAATCCCGACCAAATTCACCGGGCAGAACTTCCTCGACCTGCTCAACACCCAGGTCCCACTGATTGAAAACGTGCTCGACACGGTCGGCAACGCGGGCTTTACCAGTCTCGATTTCTTCAAGACCGGGACGGACCTGCTCGACCAGGGCAACGTGACTCCCTACTCGCTGCAATTCACGATAGGGTTCCAGCACCAGTTGCCGTCGAACATGGCCGTATCGGCCGACCTTGTAGTACGCAACCGCGTGCACCTGCTGTCGCCGAACCTCGACTACAACTACTTCAACCGGCCCGAGGCGTTCGGCGGTCAGCAGCTTCGCAGGTGCGTCGGGGCGGAAGCCGCGGACCCGACCGCTCAATGCTCCAACGGCCCGATCAGCTTTATCTCAAGCAACGGCCGTGAGCAGTACAGAGGGCTTCACCTCAAGCTCGATAAGCGGTTCTCCACGCGCTACCAGTTCACAGCCTCCTACGCTCTGTCGAGCCTCAGGGGGTTCTTCGTCACGGAGAATCTCAACGACTGGTTCGGCACGAGCGGCAACCTCAACAACGACGTGCGTCACCGCTTCACCTTTAGCGGCGTGGTCGAGCTCCCGTACGGGTTCCAGGCTTCGCTGATCTCCGTGCTCCAGAGCCGCCCGCCGTTTAACGCGACGATCAACTCTACGAACGACATCAACGGCGACGGGGTCGGCGGCGACACGCTGCCGGGTCTTGAGAGGAATTCGCTCAACCGTGGCGTGAGCAAAGACGAGTTCATCCGGCTCGTCAACGAATTCAACGCCACGATGGCCGGCAGGCCCGACGCGCGCGGAGCCACGATAAGGGCGCTCACTCTGCCGACCGATTTCGAATTCGGCGACAATTTCATGTCGCACGACATTCGCCTCTCGAAGACCTTCAGGATCGGCGAGCGGATCGCGCTGCAAGGTCTTGTTGAAGTCTTTAACATATTCAACACCGCCAACCTTACCGGGTACGAAACGCGCATCGGGTCGGGCTTCGGAAGGCCGACCGAAAGGGCCGGGCAGGCGTTCGGCACGGGCGGACCTCGCGCCATTCAAGTCGGCGGCCGCTTCACGTTCTAAAATCGGCGGAGGGTGAAAACCCTCTCCCGTTGAAGCTTAAGACATAGCGGGTGACAGTGGACAATCGACGAGTAGTTAGAGCGCGCCTTTGTCCACCGCCACCCGCTACTTTTTCGTAAGGAGCCATTATGTGGATTCGTAAGTGTTACCTGGACGCGCAGTCGGACATAGAGTCTCCCGTACAGACACGCATCTCATCGAACGAAGAGTTCATCCCTCCCGCGCAATCGGCCGAGGAACGCGAAGTTGAAAACCGCCTGCGCGATCTTGCGGACCGCAACTCGCGAAAGCTGGGATTGTCGCGCCGCCAGTTCCTTCGCACCTCGGCAGGCATGGCGGCCTGGATGCTCTGCGCAAACGAGGTCTTCGGGCGCACGTACGAAGTCGACCCCGTGGAAGCGCTCGACCCGCAGGCTTATCAGGAGCGCTGGCCCAAGAGCGACTTTATCTTCGACAACCAGACGCATCACATAGACGTTGAGTCCAAGTGGTTTGAAACCACGGAGTCAGGCAAGCAGGCGGCGGCATTTCTTCAGAGGTTCCGCCCGAACGAAAAGAGCACCGCCGAAAGCCTCGCGCGGCTCAACCAGGGCCATTACGTCAAGGAGCTGTTCTTCGATTCCGACACGATCATGTCGATCATAAGCGGCGTGCCTACGGGATCGTGGAAAGAGAACATCCTCCCGCCGGACCAGATGGTCAAGACACGCAACGACGTTAACCGGTGGGCGAAGTCCGAGCGCATGCTCTCGCACGGGCTGCTCAGGCCGAACCTCGGCGCGTCCGAGATGGACGAGATGGAGCGGCAGGCGAAAGTTTTAAAGATCAACTCGTGGAAGCTCTACCCCGGTGCGGAGATTAACCGGAGCGCGTGGTGGCTCGACGACGAGAAGAACACGTACCCCTTCTGGGAGCGGACGCGCAAGCTCGGCATCCGAAACATCTGCGTTCACAAGGGGCTGCCCCTGGGGCTGTTCAACGAGGAGCACTGTCACCCGAAAGACGTAGAGAAAGCGGCAAAGGACTTCCCGGACCTCAACTTCATCATCTATCACTCGGCTTTTCACCCGACCGCGCGCCGCAAAGAAGGGGCGGCGACCGACCCGCTCTACATGCCGTGGATCTCGGACCTGATCGACATAGTAAAACGCAACAAGCTCAGAAACGTCTACTTCGAGCTTGGCTCGACCTGGAACATCCTGTCGTCGGCGCGGCCGGAGCTTGCCATGCACCTGTTCGGTCAACTGCTGAACCTGCCGGGCGGCGAAGACCAGATCATCTGGGGAACCGATTCTATCTGGAACGGCAGCCCGCAGAGCCAGATCGAGCGGTTCCGGCGCTTCCAGATTCGCGACGACATAGCCGAAAAGCACGGCTACAAGAAACTGACGCCTGAGATAAAGGCCAAGGTATTCGGCTTGAACGCCGCGCGAATCTACAAGATAGATGTCCGCGCCAAGCGCAACGCCATCAAGACAGACAGGATTGCCGCTATGCGCGAGGAGTACCAGACAAACCCGCAGCCTTCCAACACTCAGTTCGGCTGGGTGTGGGGATAAAGACCGTAAACCGTGAACCGTAAACCGTGACAAGAGGGAGAGAAGAAGCGCGCTTGCGCCCAACCTTTCTTGTCACGGTTTACGGTTCACGGTTTACGCAAAGGAATCATATGAAATCCGACCTCGCCGATTATCTCAAAATGATCCCGGTTCGCCTGGTTATTGCCTTCCTGGTTTTAGCGTCCGCGACCGCCGCGCAACCTGCGGCCGCGCCGGGTCAGACTCAGCAAGGCCAACCGGCGCAGGCTCAGGCGGGACAACCCCAGGCTCCGAAAAAGCTCGACGAGATGGTTCGCATGCGCGACGGGGTAAGGTTGGCCACGACCCTCTACCTGCCCGACGGCGAGGGGCCGTGGCCGGTTGTGCTTGTCCGCACGCCTTACGACAAATCTTTCGAATCGGTCAGAAGCAACCCTCTTGCGTGGACACAGCGCGGCTTTGTCTACGCTGTCCAGGATGTTCGCGGAAAGTTTAAGAGCGAAGGCCAGTACCGCCCGTTTGTCGATGACCCGCAGGACGGGTATGACACGGTCGAGTGGGCCGCTGCCCAGAAATGGTCCACGGGCAAGGTCGGCATGTACGGCGCGTCGGCGATGGGTATAACCGCAAACCTCGCGGCGATGATGGACCCGCCTCATCTCGTCGCTACGTTTGTGATGGTCGCGCGTTCGAGCATCTATAACCAGTCGGCCTTTATGGGCGGCGTATTTCGCAAAGAGCTGAACGAGATATGGCTCAAGAATAACAACGCGCTTGATGCGCTCTACGAGACGTTCAAGCACAACGTCTATGACGGCTACTACGACTCTAACGAGATGTCTCTGCACTGGGAGAAAGCCCGCGTGCCGTCGTACAACTGGGGCGGCTGGTACGACATATTCTCCGAAGGCAACGTTCAGAACTTCGTCGGGTTGCAGTCGAAAGGCGGCGGGCTCGCGCTCGGCAATCAAAAGCTGATTATGGGGCCGTGGGGGCACGGGCGTATTGAAGAGGTCACATACCCTGCCAACTCCGCTGTCTCTGCCGGAGAAGAGGCGATGCGGTGGTTCGATTACTGGCTCAAGGGCGTAGACAACCGCATCATGAGCGAGCCTCCCGTCAGGTACTACGTCATGGGCGACGTGACAGACGCGCGCGCGCCGGGCAACGAGTGGCGAACTGCGCTCGCCTGGCCTCCTCCGTCAAAGCTCACCTCCTATTTCCTGAACGCGGGCGGCGTGCTGAGCCCTCGCATGCCCGAAGCTGCCGAGCCTTTTCAACCCGCATCGGCTGTAAGCGATAGGGGATCAAACGGCGCTGCGCATTCCAGCACGTACCGCTATGATCCCAAAAACCCCGTCCCTACAATCGGCGGCGCGAATCTCAACATAAAGAAAGGGCCGATGGATCAGCGGGCCATCGGAGACAGAAAAGACGTGTTGAAGTTTTCGACCGCAAGCCTTGACCGCCCGGTCGAAGTAACGGGCCGCGTCACTGTAGAGCTGTGGGCCGAAAGCGACGCGCCCGACACCGACTGGATGGTCAAGCTCGTGGACGTTTACCCGGACGGGACCGAGCGGCTGGTCCTTGACTCGGCCTTTCGCGCGCGGTTCCGCGAAGGCTTTAACCGCGAAGTCTTCATGAAAAAAGGCGAGGTCTACAAGTTCAACATAGACCTGTGGAACACGAGCATCGTCTTTAACAAAGGCCACCGAATAGCGGTTCACGTCACAAGCTCGAACGACCCGCGATTCGACCCCAACCCGAATACAGGGAAGCCTCTGCGCCAGGACAACGAGACTCGCGTGGCTACGAACACGGTTCATCATAGCCGCCGCTACCCGTCGCGTGTGGTGCTGCCTGTAGTCCCGCTTGCCGTCAAGTAGACTCGGCGGAAGCTCGCGCGAGGCAGCGCGCGAGGATTGCACAAGGCCGCCCGTGACGGCTACGACTCGTTTGCCTCGCGTGAATCCGTGTCGACGCCGGTTCGCCGAGGGTCGTCAACGCCGATCAGCCTGTTCCAGGTCTCGTAATGTACGTCTCTTTTGTTGACGTACCAGTTGTCAGGCCCCGCTTGCATGTCACCTGTAGCGGTGAACTCCTGGGGCTGCTGGTCTTTCAAGTCGATGTATGTCGCGCCCTGTTCCAGCCGTGTCCCTTCGGCCAGAATTGTTATCTCTTTCAAAGCGTCGTCTGAAAAAGTCTGCAAGCGGCGGTGCACAGGCTTTACGTCAAAAGCCGTGCGCGCGGGCGCGCCTGTCTCAGTCTCGTCTGTGCCGATATTCTGGCCGGCCATAGCGTTCGGATTGAGGTCGCGCCGGTACTCCTCCGGGTGTTTGTCCAAAGTTTGATACTGCGGCTTCTCGCGTGACATGACTACCTCCGTTCTTATCCTGATAAACAAATGCGGCGCTTTAGGGCAAGTCACACCTGTACACGCCAGCACTGCGCTTGCCTAAAGCCTCGCTTCTCTATGATTGATTGCAATGCGGATGCCAGAGCCGTCTTTGCGAAGGGTGAGCTAAACCCACACCGGCCAATACGCGTGAAGGCGCTCGAAATATGTAACCTCCGACCCGCCTCGCCCGTACTGTAGACAAGACCTCATTTTAGATCGAGTCATTGTGGTTTTGAACACTAATTGAAGTCTTACTCAGGATTTAAAGTGAAAATTTGTAAGATGGTTCATAAAATCCTTGACACCGAAAGCGGTCAGTCATAGCATAGTACCGCTCGGAATTTGAGCCTTCACCTTAACGTTCAACTTACCTCGAAGGAGATTGGCCCATGAAGTCGAAGAAGTCCTCGCTCGCGCTTCTTTTCACGGTGGTCGCACTGGTTGCGGCGGCGTTCGGCACTGCCACGGGCAGCGCCAGCTCGACAGCCAAGAAGGAAGTAACTTTTAGCAAAGACGTAGCTCCGATATTTTTTAAGGACTGCGCCTCGTGCCATCGGCCGAACGACATCGCGCCGATGTCATTATTGACTTTCAAGGAAGCGCGACCCTGGGCTCGCTCGATAAAAGAGAAGGTCGTCACGCGCGAGATGCCGCCGTGGAGCCCCGACCCGAAGGTAGGTGAGTTCGCAAACGACCACAGGCTCTCGCAGAAGGATATTGATACGATAGTCGCCTGGGTCGATCAGGGCGCGAAGGAAGGCAACCCGAAAGACCTGCCCAAGCTGCCCCAGGTCGCGCAAGGCGGCTGGGAGATCGGCAAGCCGGATGTCGTGCTCTCGATGGCCGAAGAGTACACGGTCGAGGTGAACGCGCCCGACAACTACATCAATTTCTTTATCCCGACCAATTTCAAAGAAGACAAATGGATACAAGCGGCCGAGGTGCACCCCGGCAACAAGCGCGTCGTCCACCACGTCATCGCCTTCATACAGACGCCTGAGATGATAGCCCGCATGAAAGCGGCCGGCGGTCGGCGGCGGGGCGCGGACCGCGCTCCGGGCATCTTCTACAAAGACGGCACGCTCAGTCGCGTGAAGATGGACGCGCCTGTGCTCGATGACGGCTGCAACGCGCCCAAGGGTGCGGGCGGCGGTGGCGGCGGCGGCGAGGGAGAAGGCGGCGGCGGCGGCACGCTGCTGGCAGGGTTCGCACCGGGCATGGGGCCGAGCGTGTGGACACCGGGCACGGCCAAGAAGGTCCCGGCCGGGTCTGTCTTGATGTTCCAGATGCATTATTCGAGCTTCCGAGGCCAGCTTGCGGAAGCGCAGAAGGACCGCACGGAGATCGGGCTGGTCTTTGCCAAAGAGCCGCCTGCGAAGGCCGTTCACACTATGGGTATCATGAACGCGATGTTCAAGATCCCTGCCGGGGCTGAAAACCACGAGGTCACGGCCTGCCAGACCGTGCAGACAGATATACAGCTCGTAAGCTACATGCCGCACATGCACCTTCGCGGCAAGGACATGAAGTACGAGGTTGTCTACCCGGACGGAAAACGCGAGACGCTGTTGTGGGTTCCGAAGTTCAACTTCAACTGGCAGACTCAGTACTACCTGAAGAAGCCCGTGATGATCCCCAAGGGGTCGAAGATGATAATCACCGCGCACTTCGACAACTCGAAGAAGAACAAGTACAACCCGTCGCCTGATAAAGATATACGCTGGGGCGACCCGACCTACGACGAAATGATGATCGGCTGGGTCGATTTTATGATCCCCAACCAGGCCAAATCAGACGTTGCCGCGAAGGCCAGCGGCAAGTAAAGTCGGCTACCCGTCCAAGGTGTTCCTCAGTGGCGCCGGTCGCGCTCTGCGACCGGCGCATCGCTCTTGTATAAAGGGGTTTGAATTATGAAAAGAGCGCTCCCCGTCTCTCTTCTGCTCTCCTTCATCGCCTTAGCTGTCTTCGCGTTTTCGCCCGCGACAAACGCGAGCGACCGGGCAAGGCCCGTCACCTTCAGCAAGGATGTCGCTCCGATCCTTTATAAAAACTGCGCGGGGTGTCACCGCCCCGGCGAGATAGCGCCGATGTCGCTTCTGAGCTACAAGGAGTCGCGCCCGTGGGCCCGGTCGATCAAGGAGAAGGTCGTCACGCGCGAGATGCCGCCGTGGCACGCGGACCCTTCGCACGGCCAGTTTGCAAACGACAGCCGGTTGACTCAGGAAGAGATAAACACGATAGTCGCGTGGGTCGATCAGGGCGCGAAGGAAGGCGAGCCGAAAGATTTGCCGCCCGCGCCAAAGGCAGACGACGGCTGGGAGCTTGGCAAGCCCGACCTCGTGCTTACGATGCCCGAACCTTACAAGCTGGAAGGGTCGGGCCCGGACGATTACATATACTTCAGAATCCCGACCAATTTCACGGAAGATCGCTGGATACAGGCGGCGGAGTTCAAGCCCGGAAACAAGCGCGTCGTCCATCACGCGGTCGTCTTTATCGAGACGCCCGATATGCTGGATGCGGCGAGGACTCTTGCCAAACGGCGCGGCAAAGCGCCCGGCGCAAACGGCGAAGTGGCCTCTGTATTTGAAGCGGACGAGGGCGGCATCTTTGAAAAGGTAGGGACGACCAAGCGCGTGAAGGCGGATGTGCGAGTGATCGATGACGCGTGCGGAGCGCCGTCGGGACAGGCGGGTGGCAACGCCGGTGGAAACGAGCTGCTCTGCGTATACGCGCCGGGAAGAAACGCCGACGTGTGGCCTGCGGGCACAGCCAAGCGAATACAGGCGGGCTCGAACATCATCTTTCAGATGCATTACTCAAAGACCACGGGCAAGCCTGAAACCGATCAGACCATCCTCGGCCTCTACTTCGCCAAAGAGCCCGTCAAGAAGATGATCTCGACCGTGCTTGTGACCAATTTCCTGTTCAAGATTCCGGCGGGCGCGGACAATCACCTTGTGACCGCATGCCAGACTTTTAATCGGGATGTCGAGCTTGTCAACTACATGCCTCACATGCACGTTCGCGGCAAGGATATGAGATACGAGATCGAATACCCTGACGGTCGCCGCGAAACCTTGCTCGACGTGCCACGGTACGACTTCAACTGGCAGACGCTCTACAAGCTAAAGAAGCCGCTCCCGGTCCCGAAAGGATCGAAGATAATCATCACCGCGCACTTTGACAACTCTCGGCGCAACAAGATGAACCCTGACGCGACGAAAGCGGTCAGGTTCGGCGAGCCTACCGATTACGAGATGATGGTCGGGTTTGTCGATTTCATCCGCGACAAGCCAAAGGAGAGGGTGATTGCAAAGCTCGACCCGAAGGTTTACGATGCCTACGTCGGCGAGTACGCTATACCTCCTATCGGGTCGTTTCACGTCAGGAGGGATGGCGAGAAGCTCTTTCTTGAGTCGCGTGGCCAGAGCATTGAAATCTACCCCACGTCGGAGACGAGCTTTTTCTTGAAGGTAGTCGAAGCCGATCTCAACTTTGTCAAAAACGACAAGGGCGAAATTGTAGAGTTGGTACTTGAGATGAACGGCCGCATAATCAAAGCTCAGAAGGTCAATAAACCCGCGACGGCTGAAAGAAGATAGCCGTTGGCCCAAGTGAAGAACCGGAGGCTCGAAAAATGAAAAGATCGCTCGTCCGCTCAGTCACCTTCATCTTTCTCGCGGCGTTGTGTTTTATAGCAAGCCCCGAGGGACAAGCAAGCGACTCGGCTAAGGGCTCGAAGTCCGCTGTGACCTTTACCAAAGACGTAGCGCCGATATTCTTTAAAAACTGCGCGGGGTGTCACCGCCCCGGCGAGATAGCGCCGATGTCGCTTCTGAGCTACAAGGAGTCGCGCCCGTGGGCCCGGTCGATCAAGGAGAAGGTCGTCACGCGCGAGATGCCGCCTTGGCACGCGGACCCTTCGCACGGCCAGTTCGCTAATGACCGCCGGTTGAGCCAGGCCGAGATCGACACCATCATCGCCTGGGTAGATCAGGGCGCGAAGGAAGGCGATCCCAAACATATGCCCGCCGCGCCCGCATTCCCCGAGGGGTGGAACATCGGCAAACCCGATGCGGTCATATCGATGCCCGAAGAGTACAGCGTGCCCGCCGAGGGCGTTGTCGAGTACAAATACTTTACCGCCCCGACCAATTTCACGGAAGATCGCTGGATACAGGCGGCCGAGATTCGGCCCGGTGTTCGAGGAGTCGTCCACCACATAATCGTCTTTACAGTTAAAGGGAGCGAGCGAAAACTGCTTGTCGGTTACGCGCCGGGCGAGCAGCCCGTTATATACACGCGCGGGCTGGGGCGCAAGATACCCGCGGGGGCCAACCTGATCTTCCAGGTCCACTACACGCCGAACGGGACCGCCGCAAAGGACAGGTCTTACGTCGGGCTCGTCTTCGCCAAAGAGAAGCCGGAGTTTGATGTGCAGACGCGGCCAATCATGAACACGAGGTTCGTCATACCGCCGGGCGACGGGAATTACAAAGTCGAGTCGAGCTACACGTTCAAAGAGGACAGCCACATACGCTCTTTCATGCCGCACATGCATCTGCGCGGGAAGGACTTTCTCTTCCGCGCCACGTTCCCCGACGGCACTTCGAAAGTGTTGCTGTCTGTCCCGAAATACAGCTTCGCGTGGCAGAGTTACTACGTCCTGAAAGAAGCGGTCCGCGCGCCAAAAGGGACGCGCGTCGATTGCATAGCGCACTTTGACAACTCGGATAAGAACAAGTACAACCCCGATCCTAAGAAAGAGGTGCGCTGGGGCGATCAGACCTGGGAAGAGATGATGATCGGCTGGATGGGCTACACGGTTGACAACCCTGCTGGCGATAAAGAGACCGCCGGACAAACCGGTGACGCGACGAGCCGGAATAAGTAAAAGGGAAGCGCGCAACAGGTGTTAATGACAGGAAGTAAGAAGGCGAAAGGCGGAAAGCAAGCACCAAAGAGAAAGTTGCTGCTTTCTGCCTTTTGGTTTTTGCTTGTCGGGCTTTCCTTGCTCGGCTCATCCAGCGCCCACGAGCCTATCACGACCAAAGTGCGGTTTAACAAAGAGGTGATACGCATACTCGACCGCAACTGCAACGGCTGTCACAACCCGTCGAGCATTGCGCCGTCACTTATGACTTACGAAGATGCGCGCCCCTGGGCCAAGGCGATAAAAGAAGAACTGCTCGAACGCCGCATGCCGCCCTGGCACGCCGTAAAAGGCTACGGTGATTTTAGCAACCGCCCCTCGCTGACGCAGCACGAGATCGACGTGATCGTTAGCTGGGTCGAAGGCGGCGCGCCCAAAGGCGAAGATAAGGACTTGCCTCCGCGCACGGTCGCAGCCGACTGGCCGCTTGGGAAGCCCGATCTGGTGTTGCAGCCCTCGGCCCCTTTCGCTGTAACGCCGGACCACGACGATTATCACGTGCAAAGCCTGCCGGGAAGCTTGAAAGAGGACCGCTGGTTGACCGCAATCGATCTCAAGCCGGGTGACGGGCGAGTGGTCCACTGCGCGACTGTCTTTGTTGAAAAAGAGGGTCGCTCGTCGCGGTCAGTGATTGCAACCTGGATGCCCGGACAGAAGGCCGTCGCCCTGCCCGAAGGCCTGGCGAGGCATTTGGCGGCGGGCTCGCGTCTGTCAGTAAAGATTCATTACAGGGGCGTGGGCGAAGAGGTAAAGGATTCAAGCTCGCTCGGTCTCTATTTCGCCAAAACGCCTCCCGCCAAACAGACGCGAGAGATTGAGGTGACGAGCCGCGAAATCGTCATACCCGCGGGCGCGAGCCTTCATCGCGTCACGGCTTCTTATATCGTTCAGGAAGATACAGAGGCGATAGCGTTGCGCCCGCGCGCGCACCCGCTTGTCGTATCGCTTCAGGCGTCCGCATACAGGCCGGACGGCTCTGAAGAGGTGCTCATATGGACGCGCGGTTACAGGTTTGACTGGCAGCCGACCTACTACCTAAAGCGAGTCGCGCCGCTCGCGAAAGGGACGCGGGTCGAGGTCGTCGCTTATTTTGACAACTCCGAAGAGAATCCGAACAACCCGAACAGCCCGCCGAAACAGGTGCGGTGGAGCGATCTTACACTTGACCCTTTATGCACTCTGGTTGTGACCGCCGCGCGAGCCTCCACCGATTGAGCCGTCTTACCGAAAGCCCGCAGACTCCAACTGCACAAGCCTGGGAGAGGTCTTACCCCTCTCGACTCGCCAGAGGCAATCGGCTACGCCTAGCGGCCCGTCGATGCTTCCGTCATAGTCGCGGCACATCTGCGGGCGAGTCTCGTACACGCCGCAGGTGAACTGGCTCGACCCGTCGGCAAGCTTCGCCTCTTGAAGCGCGTTGCACCGCTGCGGAATAGTGAAGTAGTACTCCTGCCGCTTGCCCTTTTTGACATAGTCGATCTTTAGCCCGTGCAACTCCATCCAGTGAATCTCGTCGCGGGCTTCGCTGTCCACCTCGCCGCCGTAGAAGCTCATCGCCATGCAGCATTTGCCGCACTGAAGACACAGCTCCGATTTGCGTTTAGCCGATAATCTCTTCTTCATAACGCGACTAGCATACAAAGAGTCTTGTGATTGCTCAAGCCGCGAGGCTTCGCCGTCTAGCCCCTGCGTGATTCTGTGTGCTATAAAGATTTCGGACGCGCACAGGAGACTCTGTCCGAATGTTCCTTATACAATTTCTGATTCCGCTCTACGACAATGACAACCAGCCTTTTCCCAAAAACGCCTTCGACCAGATATGCAACGAGATGACAGATCAATTCGGAGGCGTGACCACCTTCCTTCGCTCTCCGGCAAAAGGGGTCTGGAAAGAATGTAACGGCAAAGTCAACCACGATGAAGTGGTGATGTTCGAGGTGATGGCTGACGGGCTCGACCGCAACTGGTGGACGGGCTACCGCAAAGAGCTTGAGCAGCGGTTCCGGCAAGAAGAGTTGATCATAAGGTCGATGGGTATGGAGCGACTCTGACAGCCTGGCTAGTGCTCATTCTCGCGCAACGTCTTGATCTTGAGTATGAGCCCCGTGACCCCTACGCCCACAACGGCGAGCGTGACTTTGAGCCAGGGCGGGTCAACCCTGTAGATCGATACGGCGAGCGAGGCCCAGAGCAGGGCCAGGCTTATGACTTTGGCCGAGACAGGCATGCCGCGTTTCTCCTGAAAATTTTTTATGTACTGGCCGAGGTACCTGTTGTTCATAAGCCAGCCGTGAAGCCTGTCCGATCCGCGAACGTAGCAGGCGGAGGCCAGCAGGAAAAACGGCGTGGCCGGAACGAGCGGCAGGATTATACCCAGTACGCCCAGGCCTACGAAGATCGTCCCCGCGATATTGAGTATGATCTTTAAAGCCATGTCAGTCGATTATATTCCGGTTCGCCTCAAACAAAAAAGGCGGCCTTTGCGGCCGCCCCTGTTTTATTGTTTGAGCAGAGAGCTTAGGCTGTATGCGAGATGGTCTGCTCGCTTCCGAGCGCGGCCTGCGCCGCGGCGAGCCTTGCAATCGGCACCCGGAAGGGCGAGCACGAAACGTAGTTCAAACCCGCCCGATGGCAGAACTGAACGGATGACGGCTCGCCGCCGTGTTCGCCGCAGATGCCCACTTTCAAGTCGCTCCTGGTCGCGCGGCCGCGCGCGGTCCCTATCTCGATAAGCTGGCCTACGCCCTGCTGATCCAAGACCTGGAACGGGTCGTATTTGAATATGCGGTGCTCGACGTAGAAGGGTAGGAATTTGCCCGAATCGTCGCGAGATATGCCGTAGGTTGTCTGCGTCAGATCGTTCGTCCCGAACGAGAAGAACTCGGCCGTCTCGGCAATCTTGTCGGCGGTCAGCGCGGCGCGCGGCAATTCAATCATCGTGCCGACGAGGTATTCGATCTGCTGGCCCGTCTCGTCCATCACCTCGCCTGCGACGCGGCGCACAACGTCTGCCTGCAGCTTCAGCTCGGCCGCATCGCTCACGAGCGGGATCATGATTTCGGGCAGTACCTTTATGCCTTTCTTCTGCACGCGGGCCGCCGCTTCAAAGATGGCCCGCGCCTGCATCTCTGTGATCTCAGGAAAGACCACGCCCAGTCGGCAGCCGCGATGACCAAGCATAGGGTTAGCTTCGTGAAGCGACTGGACGCGGTCCCACAACTGCGTGGGCTTTGTCTTTAGCTTGCGCGCAAGCTTGCGCGTGTCCTCTTCCGAGTGCGGCAGGAATTCGTGCAGGGGCGGATCGAGCGTGCGTATGGTTACGGGCAGACCGTCCATCGCCCGGAATATGCCTTCAAAGTCTTTGCGCTGGAGCTTGAGCAGCTCGTTCAGGCCGCCTTTATAGAGGCGGCGCGGTTCTTCTATATCTTTCTTCAACTGACGGCGAGCGCGGGCAAGCTCCTCGCGCCGCTTGGTCGATGTCACGCTGCGAAGATCGTCTTCGACGCTCTTTAACTCGTTTTCGACCCGCTTGTAATCGAGCGAGCCGAGAATCATCTGGCGCACGTAGTCGATGCGCTCGCCTTCAAAGAACATGTGTTCTGTGCGGCACAGGCCAATGCCTTCCGCGCCGAAGCCGCGCGCCACGGTCGAGTCTTCGGGCGTGTCGGCATTCGTGCGAACGCGCATCGTGCGGAACTTGTCCGCCCACTCCATCAACTGGTGGAAGTCCGGGCCAAGCTCCGGGTCGATGAGCGGGGCCTGCCCCTGAATCACCTGCCCGCTCGTGCCGTCTACCGTCACCCAATCGCCGCGACGCACGCGAGTGCCGTTGACGGAGAACTCATTCTTCGCGTAGTTGATGTTGATCTCGCCAGCGCCGACTATGCAGGGCTTACCCCAGCCGCGCGCGACGACTGCGGCGTGCGAAGTGGGCCCGCCCGTCGAGGTCAAGATGGCCTGCGCCGCATCCATCCCGCGCACGTCTTCGGGCGATGTCTCGCGCCGGACTAGAATCACCGCCTCGCCTTTGGCGGCCCAGCTCTCGGCTTCCTGCGGGCTAAAGACGACGCGCCCGGCCGCCGCGCCGGGGCTGGCGTTGATGCCGCGAGCCAGCACGTCAAGCCTCGCGTTCGGGTCGATCATCTTGTGCAGCAACTGGTCGAGATCGCCCGCCGGAACTCGCAATACGGCTGTGCGCTCGTCGATCAATCCCTCGCGCACCATATCCACGGCTATCTTGACCGCCGCAGGGCCCGTCCGCTTCCCGTTTCGTGTTTGTAGCATCCACAGCCGCCCGCGCTCGATTGTGAACTCAAGGTCCTGCATATCGCGGTAATGGCGCTCCAGCTTATCGGCGACCGCGACGAACTGGTCATAGATTTCGGGCATGTCTTCTTTAAGCTCGCTGATGTGTTTGGGCGTGCGAATCCCTGCTACAACGTCTTCGCCCTGCGCGTTCGTCAGGTAATCGCCGAACAACAGCTTTTCGCCCGTCGCGGGGTTGCGGGTGAAAGCCACTCCCGTGCCCGAGTCGTTCCCCATGTTGCCAAAGACCATCGTGCAGATGTTGACCGCCGTTCCCAGGTCGTCGGGGATTCGCTCCCTGTGACGATAAGCGACGGCGCGGTCGCCGTTCCACGAACGGAAAACGGCTTTGACCGCTTCTTCAAGCTGGCGGTAAGGGTCTGTCGGGAACTCTTTGCCCGTCTCCTTCTTGACTATCTTCTTGAACTCTTTGACTATGCGCTTGAGGTCTGCGGCGGTCAGGTCTGTGTCGAGCTTTGCCTTGGCTTTGCGCTTCGCCTCGTCAAAGACGTGGTCGAACGATTCGCCTTCGATGCCCAGCACGATCTTGCCGAACATCTGGATAAATCGACGGTAGGCATCATAAGCGAACCGCTCGTTCGCGGTGAGGCGTGCAAGACCTTCGAGCGTCTCGTCATTCAAGCCGAGGTTTAATACGGTGTCCATCATACCGGGCATGGAGAATTTCGCGCCCGACCTTACAGAGACCAGAAGCGGGTTCGACGGGTCGCCGAGCTTCTTGTCGGTCGCGGTCTCCACGCGGCGGAGCGCCTCCGAAACCTGCTCCCACATCCCTTCAGGAAACTGCTCGCCCGACTTGTAGTAGGAGTTGCAAGCCTCTGTCGTAATCGTGAAGCCGGGCGGGACGGGGAGCCCTGCGTTTGTCATCTCGGCAAGCCCCGCGCCTTTGCCGCCGAGCAGCTCTTTCATGTCACCGCGCCCGTCGGCTTTCCCATTCGCGAAAATGTAAACGTATTTAGTCGCCATCGATCTATCTCCGTATTTATGCCTTGTGAGAACTATTGAGAATTTAGTGACTAATCCAAACTTATCGAATAACGGATTGGGACGCCGGTTGTCAAGCTGACGCGAATGAGCGGTCGGTTGCGAGGGGTGAGGTGGAGGCTGGCCAGGCGTATAGTCAGCGCCTGGCCAGCCTGCTTGGGTTACTTCGTTATCTCGATGGAGGTGAGCACGTATTCCATCCCGCTTGCGGTCTTGCCGCGTACGGGTATGCCGAGGTCCGGGTGCACCCACCAGTCGGACACGCCTTTATCTGTCTTGCGGACGATGTGACGCGCTCGAAATTCGCCCGCGGGAACTCGCGTGACTTCATCGGGTTTTGCTTCGTAGCTAACGGTCTCAAGTCCGCCGACCGTGTCGTCAAATTCGGGCGGGGCGACGTAATTGACCACCTCCCGCGCGCCGCCTCGCTCTTGCCCCTGCGCCCATCCCCACGCTTCGGCCGCGATTGCCTGCGAAGTGAAGGCCAGACGGTCAGGCACGCTCAATGTCTGCTCTATCACGCCCGACTCGCTGCCCCGGAACCGCGCCGAAAGGTTCTTTTCGCCAAACCTGTAGCGCGTGCGCATGTGGCCGCGCCCGCGACTGCGCGTAACCTCGACCATGGTCGGTTTGTGGTTAGCGTCGATCCTGTGCCAGATTTCGGTCTTAACGTCGCCGGTAGTTACAAGGCTATGCAGCAGGCGGCCGTTCTCGGAGGTGGAGAACAACTCCCACCGCTCCGTGCCGCGCTCTTTGCCCGCAGCGTCTTTGTAAGAGTAGACGCCTTCGGCGATCTTTGGACCGCGCTCCCATCTGCCGGGATGGGTGAGCGATTTGCCGCTTAATATAGCCGCGAGGTCTTTCTCAATCGAATCGGTCGCGGGGGTCTCGACGATGCGCCCAACCTCGCGACCGCCGCGCTCGACGATGACGGTCGGAACGTTGGTCACGCGCAAATTCTGTATGGTGTCGATTGGCGCGTGAAACTGGCTGTCCACCCCTATCAGCTTCACCTTCAACTTATCGTTCCCGGCCTGGTGGAGCGTCTTCAGCAGCTTGGGCACGTAGTTCTTGCTGTCAGGGCACCACGAGCCGAGCACAACGGTCAGGCTTGCGTCCCCGCTCGCCTGTTTGATCGAGGCTACGGTATCGGAAGCAGGCTGGTATTGATCCATCAGCGCATCCCAGACCGGTACGGTTTCGAGCAGCTTCTGCTCGGTGATTTCACCCGTAAGTCCAGGGTGTGTGCGTATCAGCACAGGCTTGTTATCGACCGCTACGAGGTACGTCGTGGCGTCGATCTTCGCATACCTGCCGACCTTCTGCATCGCCGGGGCGCTTTCAGTTGTGGCGGAAGTCCTATCGGCCGAGAATTTGAACGAATCTTTAGCAAGGGTGCTCACGGTCTGTTCGGTCAGGTCGAGCACCACCGCGCGGTCGAGCCGTGGCGATATGAGCGCGATGCGGTTCGGAGAGTCTAAGAAAAGCACCTGCGCCGAACGGTCGATCTCGCCTTCGATATAGACATCACGCGTGCCGTCGCTCCAGTTGAGCACGGCGGGCCTATCGAACTGAGCCGCTGCCGTGGCGGCGAACGTTAGCAGCGAAATGACGGTAATCACTCTTGGTAGAAGGCCTGCTGAGTATCCTGATAAATTCATGGCCACTCTCTTTCGGTTGAGGAATGGAAAATCTTTCGAGACTTGGCACAGTAAAGTCTAATACAATTTGCCGCCGTTTGGCGAGCACCGAGGACCGAGTTGTATTCATGCTTATCGAGGCTCTAAGATTAACGAGCGCCGGGATGCGCGTGAGACATTGAAGCAACGGATGGCGGATGAATAGACCGATGCCCCGACATAAGAGCGCGTGCATAGCGCTTGTTCTTTCTCTCCTTACCCTTCAGGCGGCCTGCGGCGGCGGTCGCTTTGGCGGCGGGACGGCGAAACAGGCTCCTCATTTCAAACCGGGGTTCAACCTCTTCAAGCCCGAACAGGATATAGAGCTAGGCCGCCAGTCCGCGCAAAAGATTGCTCAGCAGGTCCCTATGTTGAGGGACGAAGAGGTGGTCGGCTATGTTCGCCAGCTCGGCCAGAAGCTAGCCAGCCGCGCTCCCGGAGAAAAGTTTCCTTACCAGTTCAACGTCGTCGCCTCGAAAGAGATAAACGCCTTCGCGCTGCCGGGCGGTTTCATCTTCGTCAACGCGGGCGCGATCATGTCGGCTAAAAACGAAGGCGAGCTTGCGGGCGTCATCGCGCACGAGATCATCCACGTAGCCCTGCGCCACGGAACCAACCAGGCTTCGAAGGCTTACATAGCCAAGGCGGGGCTTGGCATCCTGGGCGCAATCGCGGGCGGCGACAATCCTGATTCGGGGTCGATAATAGAAGCCATCGGCGGCGCGGGAGCCAACGCGCTCTTTTTAAAGTTCGGGCGGACGGCTGAAACTCAAGCCGATCTCGAAGGCGCGCGCGTCATGGCCGAGGCCGGTTATGATCCACGAGACATGGCCAGCTTCTTTAAGACGCTTCAAGCGGAGGGTGGCCAGCGAGTGCCAGAGTTTTTGTCGGACCATCCAGACCCCGGCAACCGCGTGGCCGCGATAACCAATATCTTGCCGTCGCTTCCCATAAGCCCTAACCCCATACACACGACGCCGGAGTTCGAGCAGGTGAAGGCAAAACTCACGGGAGGCCGCCGAAGCCTCGCCGGTTCGAGCGAGCCGCGCAGGCTCGGGCCTGAAAACCCCGGCGACGCGCGGGCCGCGCGGGTCGAGCCGCCCGCGCAGGCGTTTGCTTCATTTCAGGCGCGTGACAACTCGTTCGTGCTCGAATACCCTGAGAACTGGGACGGGCTCACAAGCAACGAAGTGAACATGATCTTTGCCCCGCCTGGCGCTTACGGAAAGCTCAACGACGCGATTGTGGTCACGCACGGCATCTTCATCGGCGCGGTCGAAGCGGAGGGCAGCGATCTTGAATCGGCAACGATCAATTTCATAAAACAGCAGATCGAAGGCAACCCCGACTTCCGCGTGGTGCGCAACCCGGAAGCTGTAAGCTTCGGCGGGCGGCAGGCATTCGGCACGGTCGTCGCCGGGCCTTCTACCGCGACAGGGGTCGTCGAGATCGACGTGATCTACACGACCGTGACCTCGGACGGGAGATTGTTCTACCTGATAACGATTGCGCCCGAAGACGAGATCGAGCGTTACCGCCCGGCTTTCGAAAGGATCATAAACAGCATTCGGCTGGGCGAATGACTCCGGACTTAGGTTGTCTATACGGGATCACCCCTGCCCGGTCAGGCGGAAAAATACGTCTTCAAAGTCTGCGTCGATCAGGTTGACCTGCTCGCGCAGGGTTGCGGGCGGGCCTTCGGCGACCAGCACGCCTGAGCGCATCACGCCTACGCGGTCGCTGATGCGCTCGATAAAGCTCATAACGTGAGACGACACGAGCACCGCGCGGCCTTCCGAGCGCACGGACTCTATTCGCATTCTCAGCTTGCGCATCATCTCTACATCGAGCCCGTTGAGCGGCTCGTCAAGCACGAGCACATCGGGCGTGCCGATCATTGCCGCCGCAAGCCCCAGCTTCTTGCGCATGCCGAGCGAGTAGCCGCCGACGAGCTTCTTATCGACCTTGCTCAGCTCAAAAAAATCGAGTTCTTCGGGAACCTGCGCCGGGTCGGCTTCCTTTAGCCCCGCGACAAGGCGGAGGTATTCGCCGCCGGTCAGGCGGTCATACAGCGCCAGCTCTTCGGGCAGATAACCGAGGTGCCGCTTTATCTTCGGCACGCGATGCGCCAGGTCCTGGCCGCAGATAAACACCTTGCCTTCGTCAGGCTCTGTGATGCCGATTATCATGCGGATCGTCGTTGACTTCCCCGCGCCGTTTGCGCCGATCAAGGCGTATATCTCGCCGCTTGAGATAGAGAAGCTGACGCCCGCGACCGCGACCAGATCGCCGTATCGCTTGGTGACCGACTCTACACGAACCAGTGCTTCGCTCAATCCGCCCCCATCAGTAAATAGTACCTGGCGCGCTCGCGTCCGCGTTCGGTCAGCGAGTGCATAGATTGAAAATATAGTATCACCCCAAACGGCCATAGCATCGCCGAGAATACCCCCGCCGCCCCGCCCACCGTGACCATAGTGATGATAGAGAGAACAGTCCGCTCAGGGATCTCGAATGAGAGCGAACCGACGATAGAGCTAACAGCCCACCAGCACCACAGGCATTCGAGCAGCAAAGGGAGCGCGTAACTGGCTGGCACTTCGCCTGTCGCCGTCCCGACAAGCCACGCCAGCAGCGGCGCGGCGAGGCTGACGATTCTTGCGTACCAGAACTTCGCCTGCCACATGTCCAGCCCCGTAACGTCAGCCGCTCGCTCTAACCAGAAATGCGGAAGCTCGTATGCTACGAGAACCGGCACCAGACCGGCCAGCGACAGCGTGATGGCCGCCGTGGCCAGCTTGATCGCCATAACCGCAGGGAGCCACGTCGTATCGAACCAACCTTCGGGCTCAAAGGCGGGCGGAAGCCACCCGGTCGTAAGCGCCGCGAGCAATGCCGCGCACAACAACAGCGCGATGGCCGCAGAGACATAGACGGCCGACGAGAATGCTCTGATCGTCAGTTGCAGGTCGCGCGCCAGTTGCACAGATACAATCGGGCCGAGCCGCTTTTCAAACAATCGCTTCCCAAAGATGTTCAATTCCTTCGAAGCCTGAAGCCTGCGGGCATACTCCATGTCCGAGTATCGCCACCGCTCGTGCAGGCTGTTGACGGCCCAATATAAGAGGGCCACCGCCCCCGCCCCCGCGACCAGCAGCGCCGTGCGGTTCGTAAAGGGGAGCTTGTCCGGTCTGAGCGCGAGCAGAAGAAGCTCGCCTCCGAGCAGCGCTGCCAGGAGTGTTGCGGCCAGCGCTATGGCCGCAATACGCTTCTCTCTTTTGTGGCTCCAGTGTATCCAGTTCAGCGCGGCAAGAGTTTCAGACATCGCCACTACCAACACGAAAAGGGCAAGAGGCGCAAGCGAGGCGACCTTTGGCGTATCGGTCTTAAAAAGCTGCGAATGGAGCAGGAAGATCACCGCCGCGAGTATCGCCGTCCGGGTCGCGCGGTCGATCAGCGCTACGTGCAGCAATGTGTGAGAGGCGACCGGCAGAGCGTCGAAGTAGGATTCGGGTCTGCGCGCGTGATAAAGCTCCGTGCTTGCGCGCGACAGGGTCATCGCTATCACGCAGGCTACCATCAGCCCGCTTGCGAGCCCAAGCGTCGGGCCGGACAGCGAGACGGGCGGGAGGTTCTCTGCCATCCGAGAGACGGTCGCGTAGGTGAGACCGAAGACAATCGGCCCCAGAATGAGGAGCGAGTATAAATGCTGAAGCGCCCATCGCAACTGGGAGCGACTGGCGGCTTTAAGCAGGATTAGAAGGTGGCTCATATCAGCGGGCGGTGGTCAGGGATCGACTGACCACCGCGATCACTGGGCATCGACAAGCTCGACTTCAAAGACCAGCGTGGTGTTGGGCGGAATCTTGGGCGGTCGCCCCGCCGCCCCGTAGCCGAGATTGGGCGGGATGATCAGCTTGCGCTTGCCGCCGACTTTCATCGTCATAATGCCTTCATCCCATCCTTTTATCACGCCGCCTGTCCCGATGGGGAATTGGATCGGCTTACCCCTGTCTAGAGAGCTTTCGAACTTGGTCCCGTCTTCGAGCGTGCCTGTGTAATGAACGCTCACCATGCGGCCGTTGGTCGGGGCGCGTCCGGTGCCTTCGACAAGCTCGACGTATTTCAGCCCCGACGCGGTCGTCACCGTCTCGCCAGCCGATGCGCCGCTGCCGTCGCCGCCCCTGTTCATAAATAGAAAGATGGACCCCGCGACCGCGAGCGCAAGTATTACCAGAACAGCGATCACCAGCGTCTTTTGATTGGACTTCTTTTTAGAGTGCGTGCTTCTGGAGGACGACCTGCGGCCCCTTGTTTTCCTGTGCCTGCTTTGTGGCAATTCACCCTCTCCTCAGATTAAGAATATCGAAAAGAAGATTTATACCAGCGCCCAGCCGACGGTGGCCAGTGGCCAGCGAAGAAGTGGCGCGAACGCTCACCGTCGGCTGTCCGGTTTCTAGAGGTGCGGCTCGCGAAGCTCGACAGGGGTTTTTCGACTCTTCACCCTGAGATTCAACATTTCGACAAAGACCGAGAAGGCCATCGCAAAATAGATGTAGCCTTTCGGTATGTGTTGCCCCAGCCCTTCGGCGATCAGATTGACTCCGATCAGCAACAGGAAGCTCAACGCGAGCATCTTCACCGTCGGGTGGCGGTGCACGAATTCGCTTATCGCGCCCGCCGACACCATCATGACCACGACGGCGATGACTACCGCCAGAACCATGATGATGATCTGGTTGGCCATGCCTACGGCGGTGATGACCGAATCGAGCGAGAATACTATGTCGAGCAGCAGTATCTGTATGATAACGCTTGTAAAGCTCGCGCCCTTGCCTTCTTTGGCGACCTCGCCTTCGCCTTCGCCTTCGAGCTTGTTGTGGATTTCGTGTGTGCTCTTGGCAAGCAGGAACAGGCCGCCGCCGATCAAGATCATATCGCGACCCGAAATGCTTTTGCCCAATATGGTGACGAGCGGCGCGGTCAGCCTCATTATCCACGTAAGCGAAAACAGCAGCAGGATGCGCGTGAGCATGGCTAGCCCCAGCCCGACCGTGCGCGCCCTCGCCTGCTGGTCAGCCGGCAGCTTCCCGGCGAGGATCGAGATGAAGATTATGTTGTCTATGCCTAAAACTATCTCTAACGCCGTAAGCGTCAAAAGAGCTATCCAAGCCTGTGGGTCCGATATCCAATCCACTTATTTTTCCTCTCCAATAAATATTCACTCAAGCCGCGTTCGTAACTGTGTGAAAGCGGCTTCATCGACCATCCACAGGAGGCTGCCGCTTTCGGGTCGTATAAGTTGGCCGGGGTATGTCTCGGGGTCCCGGCTCTCGCCAAAAACGCTTGCAAGCGCCGGGGCCTTATCGCTTCCCGCGACCAGAAAGATGACGTTCCGGGCCCGGTTGATTGCCTCGGCCGTAAGCGTTATTCGATACGACTCAAGCTTATCGACGTAATTTGCCGCCGCGATCTTACCCGTCACGCGCAAAGCGGCCGTGTGGGGGAATAAAGACGCCGTGTGAGCGTCGGCCCCCAGGCCAAGCAGCACGAGATCGAAACCAGGCAGTTCGGGCTCTTTCACGCCAAAGAAATCCTCAAGCGCGGCGGAATAGTTTCGCGCGGCAAGCTCGGGCGGCTCGACCTCTGCCGGGATGCGGAAGACGTTCCGGTCCGGCGCGCCGATCTTTGAAAGCAGCGTTTCGCGCGCCATACGATAGTTGCTCTCCGCGTCATCAGGCGGCACGCACCGCTCGTCGCCCCAGAAGAAGTAGACTCGCGGCCATTCGATAGCATCGACCAGCGGCCCGCTTGCCAGAAGCTCGAACATCATTCGAGGCGTCGACCCGCCCGATAGCGCGACGGTGAACCGCCCCTCCGCGTTTATAAAATAACCCGCAAGCTCGGTAAAACGCCGCGCCGCCGACTCTGCCGCTTCTCGCGGGGTAGACGAGACGCGGACCTCCGCGCCGCCGACTTTGAAAACTTTATAACCCAACCCGGTTGTGGGATTCATTTCGACAAATCCGCCCACTCTGTGTGTAAATTGCCGCGCTCCGGCTGGTCTATGCGCTCGTACGTGTGCGCGCCAAAATAGTCCCGCTGCGCCTGCGTAAGGTTCTGAGGCAGGCTGGCCGTGCGGTAACTGTCAAAGTAAGATAAGCTCGCGCTCATCGCAGGCACGGGGATTCCGGCGGCGACCGCCTCTTGAATCACCCGCCGCCAGCTCGATTGCGCGGTCTGCATCCAGGCGTTGAACTCAGTGTCGAGCAGCAGGTTCGGCAAATCCTTCCGGCGGGTGTATGCGCTCATGATCGAATCGAGAAACCGCGCTCGTATGATGCAGCCGCCTTTCCAGATTCGCGCCGTCTCCGCCAGGTCTACATTCCAGTTGTACTGGTCAGACGCTTTGCGAATAAGGTTCAACCCCTGCGCGTAAGAGCATATCTTCGACGCGTAAAGCGCGTCGCGGAGCGCGGCGACAAACTCGTCTTTGTCGCCGCTAAGCTCCGAGGCGTGCGGTTCGGAAGCGCGAGGGCCGCTTATCACCCGGCTCGCCTCAACTCGTTCCGCTTTCATGCTCGATAAGACGCGCGCATCGATTGCAGCGGCGATGGTCGGGATGACCACGCCGAGGTCGAGCGCCTCTTCGGCGGTCCACTTGCCCGTGCCTTTCTGCGCCGCTTTGTCGAGCACAAGGTCGACCAGCGGGCGGCCCGTCTCTTCGTCTTTTACGCGGAGAATATTGGCGGTGATCTCTATCAAGAATGATTCGAGAAGCCCACGGTTCCACTCTGCGAAAACCTCCGCCATCTCGTCCGGCATAAGCCCGGCGACAGACCTGAGGATGTCGTACGTCTCGGCGATAAGCTGCATATCGCCGTACTCGATCCCGTTATGGACCATCTTGACAAAGTGGCCCGCGCCGTCGGGGCCGACGTAGGTCACGCACGCGCCCGAATCGGTCTTTGCCGCTATGGCCTCGAAGATCGGGCGAACCTGCTCGTAAGCCATGCCAGCGCCGCCCGGCATAATCGAAGGGCCGTGCCGCGCGCCTTCCTCGCCGCCCGACACGCCCGTCCCTATAAAGTTGATGTTGTGGCCTCTGAGATAGGCTTCGCGCCTTTGCGTATCTTTGAAGTAAGAGTTGCCGCCGTCGATTATGATGTCGCCCGGTTCGAGCAAGGGGCGCAGCTTCTCGATGGTCTCATCGACCGGCGCGCCAGCCTTTATCATCATCAGCATCTTGCGCGGTCGCTTCAGCGCGCCGACGAATGCTTCGAGCGTCTTTGCCGGGGTGAAATTCTTGCCCGCGTTTTCGCTCATGAAGCTATCGACTCGCTCAGGCGAGTGGTTCCAGACGGCGACGGCGAAGCCGTGTTCTTCTATGTTCAGCGCGAGATTGCTGCCCATAACGGCGAGCCCTATAATGCCGAAATCTGCTCGTGGCGCTTCTCGGTTATTGTCGGACATGGTTTCGCTCATGACAGGTATGGCTACAGGCGACAGTCTCGCTCGCGATCCACATCCTGGCATTGTAGTCGAATCGTGACCGGCAACCAAGCCGGTTTTCCTGTGTCGCTTGTTTCAAAATCGAATCGACAGTTGATAGAATCATCGCTCGCCGGTGGGCGGAAGACGTGGGCACTAATTTTCAAAGGTATGAAATGAGTTTTACCAGATCAAGCGGCATCTTGTTACACCCGACCTCGTTGCCGGGGCCTTACGGCATAGGCGACCTTGGCAGCCAGGCTTACGCATTCGTAGACTTTCTTTCCTCAAGCGGGCAAAGCCTCTGGCAGATATTGCCGCTCGGCCCGCCTGCGTTCGGCAACTCGCCTTATCAATGCTTCTCGGCCTTCGCGGGGAACACGCTGCTCATAAGCCCGGACCTTCTTGTCAAAGAGGGGCTGCTTTCAAACGGCGACCTCAAAACCAGAAAGAAGTTTTCAAACGACAGCGTCGATTTTGAATCGGTCAAAGCGTTCAAGACCCGTCTGCTCAAACGCGCTTTTGAAAATTTCAAGACCGTCGATCACCCGCCGATCCTCAAAGACTATGAGGAGTTTTGCGGTTTCGCCCGGTCGTGGTTAGACAGCTACGCGCTCTTTCGCGCGTTGCAGGAGTCGCACGACTTTAAGGCCTGGAACACCTGGGAGCCGGGGCTTGCCTCGCGCAGCCCGGAAGCTATCGACCGCGCGCGCAAAGAGCTTTCCGAGCAGATCGAAGCACAGAAGTTTTACCAGTACCTTTTCTTCAAGCAATGGCTTGTGCTCAAGCGGTACGCGAATGAGCGCGGGGTGAAGATCGTAGGCGACATGCCGATCTTTGTCGCTTATGACTCGGCGGACGTGTGGATTCACCCTGAGTCATTCAAGCTCGACAAGGAAGGCTCGCCGGTTGTGGTGGCCGGGGTGCCGCCCGATTATTTCAGCAAGACGGGCCAGCTATGGGGCAACCCCATTTACGACTGGGACCAGATGCGCTCGAACGGCTTCAGGTGGTGGATAGAGCGGTTGCGCGTGGCGTTTCAGACCGTGGACATAGTTCGCATAGACCATTTTCGCGGGTTCGCCGCTACGTGGGAGGTTCCCGCGAAAGACCAGACGGCCGAAAACGGTCAGTGGGTCAACGTACCGGGCCGCGAGCTTTTCGGCGCAATTCGCGGGGCGCTCGGCCGCTTGCCGATCATCGCCGAAGACCTTGGGACGATCACGCCCGACGTTCACGCGCTCCGCGACGACCTCGATCTCCCCGGCATGCGCGTTCTTCAATTCGCCTTCGGCGGCGACCCCCGCGACACGCACCTGCCGCACAATTACATCAGCAATTCTGTCGTCTACACAGGCACGCACGATAACGACACGACCGTCGGGTGGTTCAACCGCAAGGCGACAAAGGGCTCGACCGTCGATGCCAGCCAGATAGAGCGCGAGCGCAGCCTTGCGATGAAGTACCTCAAGTCAAACGGCGAAGAGATTCACTGGGACTTTATACGCGCCGCGTTCGCCTCCGTCTCGGACCTGGCGATCATCCAGCTTCAAGACGTATTAGGGCTCGATTCCACCGCGCGCATGAATCTTCCGGCGAGCCAGGAAGGGAACTGGGGCTGGCGATTTAAGGCCGGTGCGCTCACAAAGGAGCTTGCCGAGCGGCTCAAGGAGATGACATCGGTTTACGGGCGACTGGTTCATCGTTAAGAATCGAAATCTTTTCCTCAAGGAGCGAAGAGCGTATGAAAAAGCCGGATGCCGAACAATTGAGAACAAAGCTTCCGACGACACGCCGCGAGTTTATCAAGTCAGCGACCGTGGCCTTTGCCGCCGCGCCGCTTGCGCTCAACCCGGCCGTCTTTACTCGAACGCGCTCTTGCGTAATCATCGGGGCGGGGCTTGCGGGACTGGCAGCCGCCTACGCGCTCAAGCAGCAACGATGGGACGTTACCCTGCTCGAAGCGAGAGAGCGTTCCGGCGGGCGCGTACTCTCTTACAGCTTCCCAGGCAGCAGCCTCGTGTGCGAGCTTGGCGCGGAGTGGATAGGGGCAAGCCACGAGCGCATGAAGGCGCTTTGCAAAGAGTTCAGCATCGAGTTGAAAGATCACCGCTTCGCCGCCTCGCTCATGCAAGACGGCAGGGTTTCGCGCGCGGGCGAGTGGAAGTTCTCCGGCGCGGCCGAGAAGGCTTTTGCCGATTTACGAACGTGGTTTGAAAAGGCAACGCCGAAACAGCGCCGCGAGCTGGACCGCATCGACTGGTGGACAAAGCTTCACGAGATCGGTTTCAGCGAAGAAGACCTGCGGCTGCGCGACCTTCAAGACAGCACAGATTTCGGGGAGTCGATCAGGCAAGTCTCAGCATACGCGGCCGCGGCCGAGTATTTCGAGTCGAGCCCTGAAAACGAGATGGACTTCAAGATGATCGGCGGGAACTCGCGGCTCATAGCCGCGCTTGCCGACCGCATAGGCCGCGCTTCGATCCGCTACAACAGCCCCGTCGATCAGATAAGACAGCGAGCGGGGAAGGTGATTGTCCGCTCCGGCCAGGCTTCGTTCACCGCCGACGCATGCATCTGCGCCGTGCCCGCGCGCGCGCTCAAGCATATCTCGTTCGACCCGCCGCTTGCCCCTGCGCATCGCGACGCTATCGAACAGTTGCAGTATGCGCGGATCATCAAAAACTCGGTGCTGTTTGACGAGCGTTTCTGGGGCGCGGAAAACTTCTCGCTGGTATCGGACGTGACAAGCCATTACTACTTTCACAGCACGAAAGACCAGCCGGGACCGCAGGGGATATTGTGCAGTTACGCCATTGGCGAAAAAGCCGACGTGCTCGCCTCGCAGGGTAACGAAAGGCGAACCGAGATAATCACGCGCGACCTGCTCCCGCTGTCAGACCGCGCTACCCGGCTGGCAAAGAACATTCAAAGCTACGCGTGGCAGCGCGACCGCTACACCGAAGGCGCTTATGCTGTTTATCGACCGGGCCAGTGGTTCACCATACGACCCCGCTTGCAGCAGCCTCACGGGAAAGTCCTCTTCGCCGGAGAGCACCTGGCCGACTGGCAGGGCTTTATGGAAGGAGCGGTCAACACGGGCGAGGCGGCGGCCCAAATGTTAATCAAGCCCACGGCCGCGAGACGGCGCGCGGGGTAGCAAGCTGCGTAAAAAAATAGGGAAGAGGCACCTGTTACAGCGCCTCCTCCCTGGAGGTTTGAGCCTGACCTGCCTTTACTGTTTTGGCCCGCTCACAGGCCCGTCACCCACGACGAAGAACCCCGGAGGTGCCGTGCCGTTTGCCTGACCGAAGGCCGCCGCCGCCGCCGCTTGAGCTGCGACGCTGGCCTTCGATGCCGAGCTGTTGCTGTGCGAAACAGTCACGGTATGGGCGCGCCTGTGGAACTTGCCCGTCGAATCGGTAGCCGTGACGATTATCAGGTAAACCCTGCCGTCACCGCCCCCGTTGCGCTCTGCGCGCAGGCGGAGCGTGCCGGAAGCGATGTTCTTTGCGTCAGGTGAATGGTTGCCGTCACCCGGCCCCCCTTCATCGTCTTCGTCAGCGAAGACGTTGACAGAGAGCACAACGCAGTTGTCCGTGCCGTCGGTTGCAGACGCGACGAACCCGACATTCACGAGGTCGTGATTGTTCTGGCCCATCTGCGTTGTGGCAATGCTCGACGTGAGCACAGGCGTGTCGTTATCGACAACGCACACAGGATCGGCGGTGGTTATCGTAAGGCTCCACCCTCCGGCGATGCTGCCTACGTCGATGCCAGCGTCATCGACCACAAACAGGTTCCACGCCCCGTTCGGATCGACGCCGTTGAAACTCGACAACGCAGAACCGAAAGGCGCGGCCGGAGCGGGGGCAGGGAACGTGTCGCCCGTTCCACTGTTGGTCGGCCTGAAGGTCCCGCTTACGACCGTTGCCCCGATAAGCGGCCCCGCGTCATCAAATGTCAGCGTTGTGTTGATCGCGTCGGTTCCCGCGCCGACATCCGACATCAGAATTATCCTCTGACCCTGCGGGCCTGCCAGCAGTATGTCGACATCGCTTGGGAATGTGTGGCTGAAACCTGTGATGGTCGCCGTCACCTTGGTCACAGTCCCGACGACGCCGGATACGTTGATCGAAGACGGGTACGGGTTGGCTGGCGCGCCGGCGGCTGCGCCAGTGCCCACCCCTGGGATGGCTATGGTTGCAGCGTTCGCGCCCGTGGTATTACCGACCTGCGTAGCGCCAAGTCGAATCGTGAACGTGACCGTACCGAGACTGCCTGCGCCGCCCACGTCGTCAAGCGAGCAGGTTGCGGTAATGTCGCCGCCGCACGTGCCGTTGGCGACAAAGGTGAACTCTCTGGACACGCCCGGCCCGACAGGGCTGAGCACGCCGTAGCTTTGCGGGCCGCTCGGGCCGCTCACACCGCCGCCCGGCAGCAACGTCGCAACCAGATTGGTCGTGAGGCCTGAGCCGATATTTTGCAGCGTGAAGCTCATCGTCACACGCTCGCCCGGATCGGGCGCTCCGTTAGCCGGGACGAAGCACTCCTCAACTAAGGTCGCGGGCGGAACGGTTTCGATGAGCGGGTCTCCCGCTACGCCGCAGCAGAAGAACAACTGGCGACGTATATCTATCTGCGCGCACCCGACCGTGCCTACGTCGAGTCCCGCGTTATCGCTCACCCTCAGTATCCACGTGCCGTTCATCTGCCTGCCGTTCATTGCAGTGAGCGGGCTGTCCGGCCTGAAGGTTCCGGCGAACGGCGCGATGCCCGCGCTGATAAGAATCGCCGAGGCATCATCAAATACCGTGAAGGTCCCGGAGCAATCGTTAGCCCCTGTCCCGTAGTTATCGCCTAAGCCGCCGCGCTGGTTGGCAAGCACAACCGATGTTCCGTCCGGCGCGATCAGCCTGAGGATCAGGTCGCCGTCAAACGTGTGATTCAACCGCACCTTGACATCGACATCGCCGACCACTCCCGAATCAGAGACATTGATAGGAATGTCGACGGTCCCAAGATCGGGAATCGGCACAGCCGTGTTGCCGCTGGTGTAATTTACAGCCGAGAGCAACCCTGTCGGCGCGCCCACCTGCAACGTAAAGGTCCTTGTGACGGTCCCGAGGCTGCTTGTGATATTGACCTCGATAGTCAGCAGGCTCCCGCAGGGCGTGTCTGTGGGGACCGTGAACGAGATGTCGCGCGATACAGTTTGTCCAGGGCTTATGTTGCCGTAATTGGCCGAGCCGCCGCCGGTTATAGAGGCGCTGGCGTTATTAGCCGTTGTGGCGCAGAAGGGGTTGGTCAGCGGAATCGTAAAGCTTACGGTTTCGCCGGGGTCGGCAAACGGGCTGTTGTCGCAACCAGTGGCCGCGCCGATATCGACCGTCCCCATAACGAGGTTGGGCAGATCGAAGGCTTCGACGACGGAGCCTGTGGCGGCCGAAATGACCCGCGCGCTAAAGCCCATACCGCGCGCGGCGAACCCTGCCCAGATGTCGAGCTCGTCCTCGCCGCTAAAACCTGCGCAGTCGGCCTGGAGGATCGAATCGCGCGCTTGCAAAAGTGTCGGGTTGATCGGGTCTAGCTTCATCCCGTCCGTCACAATCTGTAGCGTGCGCTGATTGCCCGCCGCGTGGCCGAGGCGGCCTATTATGCGCGCCCTGACTTCCCACAGCGCGCCGCTCCAGACTTCGCCGATGTTGTGAACCTGGAAAGCGGTCCCGGAGCCTATAGGGCCTCGCGGGAATGCGCCGTCTGTAAGATTGATCTGAGTCCCGTCTATATCGGCAAAAGTCAGCGGGTCGTGCGGCTTGCCGTTCAGGCCCGTATTCGATCTGACAGCGCGCGGGAAGCGGCGAATGCCGTAGTAGTAGTTATCGGTAAACCCGGTAACTATCTGCAAAGTCGAGTACCCGCCCACTGCATAGACACCGTTCGGGTCATCGCCCGGCTGTGAAAGCAAGGAGAGGGCATAGAAGTCTGACCACCCCTCGCCCATGCCTCCGGACATGGTCGTGCCCAGCCCCGTCGCGTTTCCGTGGAGACGGTTCGACAACCCGTGCGTCAACTCGTGTATGAGTATCTCCTGGTCGATACCGGAAGTGCGATCAGGCGTCGGGCCAGTGAAGATGAACATCTGCATGCGCCCGCTCGTCCCGTCCGGGCCTGTCGAGAAATTGGCGTTGTCTGTCCCGGAAAAATCCTGGCCTTCGGCCAGCACGTGATCGTTGCCCAGACCGCCGCGCCCGAAGTTGTTTGTCTGGAAGTTCCTGGCCGGTTCCGTAAAGCCCAACTCATAGAGGCGGTCGTGATACCGGTTGACCCAGAAGAACATGTTCGTGACCTCGCCCAACCGATAATTCGCGCCCGTAGGCAAGTCCGCGCCGAGCGGGGGCGGGTTGTAGGCGAAATTGAATGTGCGCGTCGCGGAAACGGGCCTGCTCCCCGGGTCTATTCCGTTCGGCGTGACGAGATCGAGCCCGGCGTCTACGTTGTTGCCGGTCGTTGTGATCCCGCCGTCGGTGATCCATCCGAGATTATTAAAAGCCGGCCCCTCGCTTATCAGTGTAAACAGTGTGCGCCCTATGCCCGCGCCTTGAATCCCTGAGCCGGGGGTGGCGTTGGTCGGGGATAGCGGGCCGGGGCTGTCGGCGTCATAGACGGAATATGTCGCGGGCTGCGTCTGGTCATTTGTGATGTTCTTGCGCCAGAGCAACTCGCCCTCTTCTGCCTCGACAAGTGTGTAATAGGCGGGGTTGTCTTGCCACAGGATCATAGACCAGGCAAGCAAGCTGACGCCGCCTTTAAGCGTGAAGTAGACCTGATCGACTTTTATCTTGTCGGCGAACGGGCCGGGCGCAAAGGTGTAGCTCGATCCGTCTGCGGAAGACTCAAGCACTACAAGCTCGGCAGGGTCTACTGTTACGCCAATCGACTGAGCGGCTCTGGCCACGGCCTCGGCAGCGCCGATCTTTATCTCGGCTCGCTTAAACGATAGATCCTGCTTTGAAGGTTTCGTGCGCAGCTTGCCTTCGATCTCCATCCCTGCGGCAAGCGTGCTTACTGTGCGCACAAGCTCGCCGCGCCTTGTAAACGCAGCTTTCAGCTCGCCCTGAAAGACCGGTATGCCGTCGATCTCCTGTTCGAGCGTCACCCACTCCAGATTACCCGATGGGTTTGTGTAGGCGGCCGAGGTCTTTAGCTCTGAGACCTGTGCGCGCGTCAACCCGTAAAGCGCGGCGTTTTCCGTCACGAATCGCCGCAGTATCTTCTCAGGCTTTTCGCGAGATGCGCGCGTCAATGTCTGACGGCGTCCGCCCTTTACCTCGACGACCTCCGATAGCCCTGAGCCCTCGCCGTATGTGACCTGCAAACCGGGAAGGTTTCTGGCGAGCCGTGCTTCGGCTTTGGCCATCTCTGCTCGCAACTCGGAATCGTCTTGTTGAATGATCCGCCCGGCCTTCGGCGAGCGGCCGCCTGTCTGCGCAAGGGAGTGCGCGCGCACGCTCTGTGCGACCCTCAGCGCAGCCTCCTTGGCTCCTTTGCTGCTGTTTAATCTTATATCGTAATTTGGCAGCCCGTCGTGGCCGAGGGTTATTCCTTCCCCCGGTTCCGCGTTTTGACTGCTCGCTGTTGAATATCCAGGAATCTGAGGCAGCACTAGCAGGGCCAAACCCAGTCCTAAAATAAGGATATGGCTTAACTTCGCTCTTCTTTGCATGATGGGGGTCTCCTTAAGCCCGAAGTCTCGCAAAGGACTGCGAGAGCGCTCTTATCTAAGGTTTCGCCCGCCGAATCTCACATCTCCTCGACCTGCCGCCGTTTGAACGCGGTGATGTAGTAGAAAGAGAGTACCCTTTAGAACTGGGACCGTTCTACTCTTCCGGGCAATAGCTATACAAAGACAGACAATGCCCGTCGCACAGATGTGCTTGAATTCAAGGTTCAGAGATTCATTCTTCTCACCTGTGCGACCTGCCGGTGAGAGCTAAACGAGCGCGATGGTACCCGAAATAATTTACAACCTGAAAACCCGAGGGGATCGTTCATTGACTCGGTTGAGTCGTGCAGGATACTAGCATAGCGAGATAAATATTACCAAGATAATTCTGGTCTGGGTGCGGGCAAAAATTACTGTTTTATAAAGGGCGTGATGCTCAATTTTAGTGGCGAGATAATCGCGTAGTTGAGGCCGGATTTAAATTATTCTCTGGATTTTGAAAAACTTGCATTAGTCCCGTAAGCTTCTACGTCATATGTTTATAGCTGGCCAATTTCTGGTTGACTTGTATGGCTTTGATTCATAAGATAGTGGCCGACTTTTGAAACAGAGGGCTCTTAACGTAGGACACACTCTATGAGAAAGTTTTACCCTGCTGACTTGAAAATTATGCCAGTAAGAAACCAACCCGGTTTAACCCCTAAGCTACTGATCGGGCATCTCGTAGGCTAGCCCTCTTGTTTCGTGTATGAGTAAGGCCCTGTAGAACAAAAACATCAAACTTGGTAACCCTCAAGCTGCGACGCGGCTTGTCGCGCAATTCGAGAGGCGCGTTGCAGAAGTGATCTACTCAAGTAAAAAAGGAGTAAGTCGATGAGTTGCATTGAGAACAGAAAGAGAACCCTGATATTCATCGCGGTGGCGGTGATCTCTCTAGTGGGAAGCCTTGCGGTATTTACCTCTACCTTTACCCCGGCTGCCGCAAGCGCGCGCGCGACCTATCAAGATGTCGAAGCGGCTCGCCAGGCATTTGAGCAAGCCAGAGATCATGAGTTTGAATTGCAGGCTTCGGGCCAGAGCGAGGGAGCCATACGAGACGCCGCCCTTGCCGCCGACGCGGCTTTGCGAGCGTATAACGACGCGGTAACATCGCAGCAGGGGCTTTTAAGCCTTCAGTTAAATGTTGCTTCGCCGCAGTTCATCCCTGAAGTCGAAAACAATAACCCGCTCACGGGCGGCACGCCTCAATTCTTAGACATCTCCCCCACGGGTGAGGCCTGCGCTATTGTCGACGCGGCGATCAACCCGGACGGCGACATAGACGTTTTCAGAGTCAACGCTCCGTCAGGGTCGCGGCTGTGGGTTTATGTCGATACGGGCGGGCCGACCAATCCCGGCTCGGAGTCCGTCAACTCGACGCTGAGAGTCTTGAGAAGCGACGCCAGTATTATAGAAACAGACCTTGACGACGGAACGGGCAACGGGCTCGATTTAACGACCGAAACCGGGCTCTCTTCAGCCATCGGCGGCGTGGTCCTTTCCGGCTCCGGCGACAACAACTACTTCATCGAGGTCAACGAGTTTCTCTTTAACAACGTCATCGACCCGTACAGGCTGTTCGTCGTCGTGACGAACGCGGCCCCGACCGCCGAAAACAACACCAACAACAACACGCGCGCCACCGCCGACGTGCTTGTGCCCGCGGGCCAGACGCTCGGGTTGCGCACGGGCGCGGTCAGTTCCAGTACGGACGTGGACTGGTACTCGATTGAAGGGGTCCAGACGGGAGACGTGATCTACGTCAACCTCGGCGCAGTCGTCGGTCGCAACCACGTTGTAGACTTCTTCCTTCCGGGCAACGCCACGACCACGCCCGACTTCACCGCCAATTCCGCGGGCCTGGGCATCGTGGTCGTAGAACCACCGGCCGAGTCGTTCGCCTTCCTGGCTACCGTCCCTGGGACGTACCAGCTCAGGGTCAGGCGCGTTCCCGTCGTTGTTATCATCCCCATAGATTTCGGGCCGGGGACGTATGACATAATGACCGCTCTTTGCCGCTTTGCCGACCTTGAGATAACAAAGACAGACTCGCCGGACCCCGTCACCGCCGGAGAGCAGTTGACCTACAACATCACCGTGACAAACCACGGCCCCGCAAGCGCGCAAAACGTTGTCATCTCCGATACGATTCCATCCAACACAAGGCTCGTATCGTTTACGCCCAGCATGGGTGGCCTGCCCGCTTCATCCGTAGAGATGGACGGCACGACGACCGTGAGCGCCACTTTCCCCGGCGCGACTGCGCCGGGTGCGCAACGCAGCATGACCGTCATTGTGAGAGTATGCCCCGAAGTCGCTTGCGGCGATGTCATCTCAAACACGGCCACGACCGATTCAGATACCACCGACCCAGGCAACTTCCCGAACAGCGCAACCGCGACAACCACTGTTCAAACGCGGTCTGAACTCTCGATCACCAAGTCCACGTCTCCGCAGATAGCAGTCGCCGGTTGCACAGTGACGTTTACCCTCACGGTAGTAAATTCGGGGCCGTCCAACAGCGTCAACACTGTGGTGACAGACACGTTGCCGCCGGGCTTTGTCATCCAGACAATAACCACGACACAGGGCATGGCATCGGGCGTGGGAACGGGGACGGCAACGGTCAACCTCGGCACGCTCGGCGCTCCGAACCAGTGCGCAACGACCTTCGCGACCATGGCCAGCGTGGAGATAGTAGCTTCGGTTCCCGCCAACCAGCCGCCGGGGAACGTGACCAACACCGCATCCGTCAGCTCAGGCAGTTGCGTGGCTGAGATGAACGTCAGCAACAACACGGCTATGAGCACGTTCGTCGTCTTTGACATCAGCTTGCAAGACGAATCGAACGGCAGCCAGGCGGCGTTCCGCTCGGACACGGGTGATTACATCATCTGCTGCGGCAACGGGACGAGCAGGTCGGGCCGGGGCACGATCACCCGAAGGGGCGGCGACATAACGCTCTTCCACAACGCAGGCACGCACAGGGTCAACCTGCAAGCCAGCCTGGTTTATAAGAAAGGCAAAGGCTCGCTGCAAACCGGACCGGGCCTGACCATCTGCACGATCAGAGACGACAATATCTTTAACAACACGCTCTGCTCGTGCGCGGCCATGTTCGAGCCTGTCCGGTAGGTTTCGACGCAGGTGAATAGCCGGCTGACAGGGCCGGGCGTCAAAAGCGCCCGGCCCTCTTTATTCTCCGATAAGAATTGCGACCGGAAACTGGGCGAGCGCCTCGGCGATTGACACCCCGTTTCTGGTTTCGACCGCCTGTCCTGTGAAAACATTGCGCATCGTCGCCGGAGCGTCTTCAGGCAGGCAAAGGCGCGCGTCCTGCCACACCTTGCGCCCCAGTGGAAGCTCGCCCGGCTTTATTAAAGACGCGGGCAGGCGCGGCGCTACTGTGATCGCGCACTGTTTGCCGAGCCGCCGCGCGAAGGCGATTGCGTGGTCGCTTGCCGCGCCGTCTGCCTTTAACCTCGCGTAGTCGCCGCGCTCGAAAAGCTCGCGGTTATCGCGGCGAGCTTCGAGCGCTTTGTAGATCGTGAACAGCTTGACACGCCCGTCCGCCAGGGTCGAAAGAAGGTCGTTTATGAGCGAAGGCAAATTCGATTGCCCGCGTTCTATCATCTCGTTCAGATAATCCGAACGCCGAAGGTAATCGACCGCGCGGCGGTTATCCGGGTCGACAAGGTTGAAATCCCAGATCTCTGTCCCCTGGTAAAAGTCGGGCACGCCGGGCGCGGTTAGCTTGAGCAAGGCCTGCGAGAGCGAATTGAAGACGCCATAATGCGCGATCTTCTTATGAAATTTGGCGAAGTCGCTCAAGAATTGGTTGTCAGGCGACCGCCTCAAAATCCATTCGACGAAATCGAGCAGCGCCGCTTCGTACTCCTCGTTCGGGTCGAGCCAGAACGTGTGTATCTTTGCCTCGCGCGCCGCCTTTATCATGTAATCTTTGATCCTCTGTGTGAACTCATCTGAAACCTGGCCGTCGAACGGGAACGCGCCGACAAGAGTTTGATAGAGGAAGTATTCGCGGTTCTTGCTCGGCGCGGCTTCATTGCGAGCCTCGCGCTTAAACTCGCGGTTCATCTCGTGCCAGACGAGCAGCTTCTTCTCCCATTCGTCGGGGATCTCTGACAGCACATTGATGCGCGCCCTCACGTCTTCGCCGCGCTTGGTATCGTGCGTGGCGGTCGCGTTGAGGGTGTAGGGGAAGCGCTCGGCGCGCGCTTCGAGAAAGTCGTGAAACCTGTCGGGGCTTATCCCAAAGCAACCCGGATCGCCGCCGACTTCGTTGAGCGACACCATTCGGTTGTAAACATAAAAGGTCGTATCCTCAAGCCCCTTTGCCATGAGCGGGCTTGTGAACTGCTGGAACCTCATCACGAATGAGAGCCAGAGACTCTTTTCAGACTCCGTCAGCCGTTCGGGATAATTCATCCACAACACGAGCTCGATAAAATCGAGCTCGCGAGCAAGCTCAGGGTTTCCCTCTTTCGCTCGTTCGACTGCCTCCTCGACATACCGTTTGTCGCGCTCCGTCATGTACGGGCTGTCGACGTAAGTCCGGTAGATAGGAAAGAAGGCGACCATCTCCACAAGCGCCCTTTTCAAGCCTATCCAGGTCAAATCTATGCCGTCCCGGCTCGTGATCGAAATCTTCTTCAGAACGTATGTCAGATTGTCGAGGTCGCCCGTCAGGTGACGCTCTATCACCAGCTTCTTCTTTTCGACGAGCATCGCCATGTAATCGGCCGCCGCTCCCGCAAAGTCCGCGTAGATTTTCTGGAATCGGTCTTCGCCGCTCGAATCACAAAACAGCTCGTTGACATAATTCATGAAGTCGTAGCCTGTCGTCCCCTGGACCGGCCACCGCCGGGGAAGCTCCTCCGACAGCTCCAGGATCTTTTCAACCACTATGTATGCGTCGGGCAGCTCCTCTCGCAACTGGCGCAGGTAGCGAGTCGGGTCGTACAACCCGTCTACGTGGTCGATGCGTAGGCCGTCGATGCGGCCCTCCTTCACAAGATCGAAGACGAGGCCGTGTATGAAGTGAAAGACCGCGTCGTCTTCCATCCTGAGCGAGATCAGCTCGTTGATGTTGAAGAACCGCTGGTAGTTGATCTCTTTCGTCGCGACTCTCCAAAAAGAGAGACGGAACCACTGCTCTAAGAGCAGATCGTCGAGCATATCAACATCGCGGTTGAACCGCGCGACGCTGGCTTCGATAAACTCTCGCACCCCGCGCGACTCGCGCGCGGCATTCCACAGCAGGTCTTTGGCAAGCGACACCTGAGCGTTGCGAGCGCTAAGCGCGCCTGTCTCAGTGGCGGGCTGCTCGGCTTCGAGCCCCTTGAAGACTTGCAGTATGCCGAGCATCTTGACGTAATCGGCGTGATCTTCGCCAAGTCGCTCTTTGAAGCTATCAAGGTCATGCTCGACTATCTTCGAATAAGACTCTATCCGCAAAGGATAGACCGTCTCGTAATATCTGATCGAAAACCCCGCCTCGTTATATTCGAGCGCCAGCTCTTTCTTCTCAAGCGTCTCGCCGTATGGGCTGCCTAAGAAAGGCGCGATCAGCTTCCCCCGAAGGTTCTCTCTGAGGTGGTCCCACACCACGTCAAAGAACCCGTGATAGTCGGAGCCTGTCCCTCGCTCGAAGATGTCCATCAGTATCGCGTTCGCGCTGTCGTAGGCCATGTGGTTCGGCACAAAGTCTTGAAGCCAGCGCAGGCCCCGCGCGTGAAGCTTTTCGACCAGCGCGTCGAACTCCTCGCGCGTCCCGACCTCAGGGTTCAACTGGTTCGGATCGACCACGTCATAGCCGTGCGTGCTGCCCTTGCGAGCCTTGAAGATGGGCGAGGCATAAACGGTCGTGATGCCGAGCCGCGCAAGATAATCGACTATCCCTTCGGCCGCCTTGAACCCGAACGAGGAATTGAACTGAAGCCTGTAGGTGGCCGACGGTATGTGCATCACGCGCTCCTCACCTGCAAAAAAGTTCCAAGGCGGTCGAACGCCTCGACCCATTCGCGGGCGGCCTCATCGCCCGATTCGGCGCGGTCACGGATGCGAACAAAGTTCTGGCGGGCTATCTCAAAATGGAGGTGCTGGGCCTTCATCAGGTCGAGTTGAAACAAGGGCGACTTCAAAAGCTCGACCATGCGTTCTATCGTCTTGAGCAGCGGCATATTCTCCGGGTCCGAGACGAGCCGCTCGATCATACTCGTGATCTTCTTGCTCGCGTCAAAACCGAGCGAGACGCTGTCGGCGTCAAACCCCCACTTGTCGATCTCTTCGAGAAGGTTTTGAAGCTGGTCAAGGTCCGGCTCAGTCGCCGCAAGCAGCCGTCGGAGGTTCGAATTGATAACGTACTCGACCGGCGTCGCAAGCGCGTGCGGCAGCGGGATTCGCAGCTCTCTCATGGCTTGCATTACCGGGTAATGGTGGTCGTATATCCGGCGGAACGAGCCTTCGACCTCTTCGAGCGTGTCGCTGAGAATGTAGTTGAAGACTTTTCGCTGCTCGTCTCTGAACAGATGCCACAGCGAATAGTTATGCGTCTCGAAATGTTTGTCGATCAGGTGGATCATCTCAGGCAGGTCGCTTTTGGCGAAGGCGTCTGTTATCTGGTCGCGCATCTGGTGGTAAAACTCCTCGCCCAGGAACCCGCGCACACCGCCGACTATGTTGTGGTCTCCGAGGTGGAGCACGGCGAAGCTGATCGTTTGCTCGTCCCAGGTAATGTTCGACCGCAGGTGCGCGCGGCCTATCGCGAGTTTCTGGCGGCCCGCTTCTTGTAAATCATAATCCTCCCTGTGCGCCGTGTAAGAGTAGAGCGTGTCCGTCTCCTCATACTGTTTGAACAGCGACGATACGGCGTAGTGCGCCCCGACGCGCATCAGGTCGACCATCGCCGGTTTGACAAGTGTCTGGTAAATGCGCGCGCCGTTTGCGTGCGAGGGGAGATTGCTCTCGGCCCTTTCGAGCAGCTCGACAAATCGCGGCTCAAGCGAAAGCCCCCCGGCCTTTTCGCATAGCTGTATGGCGCGCGCCGCGTACTGTAGGACCTGTGTGGCTTCGAGCCCCGAAATCTCGTCAAAGAACCAGCCGCAGCTTGTGTACATAAGCATCGCGTGACGCTGCATCTCAAGCAGCCGGAGCGCGCGCGTGCGGTCTTTGTCTGTCATCTCAATCGACGCGCGGTCGAGCAGAAACTGCTCTACATTTTTCCGGTCGCGGTTCAAGACCACTTCGATATAGTCGTCACGCGCCTGCCACGGGTCGGAGAGAATCTTGCCCGCTTCTTGCTCGAAAACTGTGGCAAGCTCGTCTCTCAGCCAGTCCAGTGACTGGCGCAACGGACCCCGCCACGCCTGGCTCCAGTCGGCCCTGCCCGTGTTGCAGCCGCAGTTTTCGCGCCACCGCTCAATGCCGTGCGAGCAGCTCCAGGAGCTGTTTTCGATTATCTCCACTTCGTGGCGCGGCGGGTAGTTGTCGAGGTATTCGCCGTATACCGTTATGCGCGCGAGGTTGTTCGATTCGATGTAGTACAGGCAGTAGGCCAGCGCCATGTCGCCGTAGCGGTGGTGATGGCCGTATGTCTCGCCGTCGGTCGCGATATGGACGAGCTGCGGCTCGTCTGTGTTGCCCGTGAAGGCGCTCAGGAGGCGGTTGGCGAATTTTTCGCCGCTGTTCAGTAGACCGGCGAAGGCCACGTCCTGAGATATAGGGCCGTCGTAAAAAAAGAGCGTGATCTCTCTGCCCGAAGGCAGGCGGCAAAGGTACGGGCGCGTCGGGTCTACCTTTCCGCCTGAAACGTCCCTCCACCTTCTGCCGAACAGCCGGGTCCGCGCGGCCTGGCGCGGCGCGAGCAGCGCGAATCGAATCCCGTGCTCGGCCATTATGTCGAGCGTCTCAAGATCGACGGCGGTTTCGGCAAGCCACAACCCTTCGGGCTTCCTGCCAAACCGGCGCTCGAAATCTCTTAGACCCCAGATCACTTGCGTCCGCTTATCGCGCGTCGTCGCAAGCGGCATGATGATGTGGTTGTAGACCTGCCCGAGCGCGGAGCCGTGCCCGGAAAAGTTTTCGCGGCTTTCGGCGTCGGCTTCGATGATCGTCTTATAGACGGCGGGCGTGTGCCGCTCCATCCACGACAGCAGCGTCGGCCCGAAGTTGAAGCTTATCTTCGAATAGTTGCTGACGATATCTACCAGATTCCCGTTCGCGTCGAGAATGCGCGACGCGGCATTCGGGGCGTAGCTCTCGGCCGTGATCCGCTCGTTCCAGTCGTGATAAGGCGAGGCCGAGTCTTGAAGCTCGACCTCTTCAAGCCAGGGATTCTCGCGCGGGGGTTGATAGAAATGGCCATGAATACAGATGAACCGGGTCATTAAATAGTCTCCGTCCTATACAGAGCGAAGCTGTGAGGGCGTACAATCAGCCCTTCGCGCTCCTCCAGAAGCTCCGGCAGCGTAGAACCGGGCCCGCTCCATATCTCGTCGGTGGAATCTATCACCTTCACCCAGCGTCCAACACAAAGATGCTCATCTGAAAGGTCGACCTGATTATTGTCGAAGTTCATAACGCAGAATGTCTGCCCACCATTTTTACATCTACCTTCGAGTATCAGCAACTGCTCGGAAACCGCGCGGGCTTCGAGCCCTCGCTTCTCAAAGTTCAGCCCTTCATTCCTCATCTCGATCAGCCGCTTGTAAAAATTGAGCATGGTCTTATGGCGTCCCTCGGAGCGGAGCTGCCAGTTGAGCTTTGAGGCCCGGAAGGTCTCAGGGCTTTGCGGGTCGGGAACCTCGCCCGCCTGTTGAAACGCTTCGAACTCGCGCCTTCTTCCTTCTCTGACAGACTTGACGAGCGGCTGGTCCGTGTAGCTCACAAAGAAGAGAAACGGCGCCTTCTCTGCGTACTCTTCGCCCATGAAAAGGAGCGGCGGGTAGGGCGAAACTAGCACCGCCGCCGCCGCAAGCTTCGCCGCTTCAAACCCGACGAGCGATGAAAGCCGCTCGCCCAGCATGCGGTTGCCAACCTGATCGTGGTTCTGCGCGCAGACGACGAAATGGCGGGCCGGGTACTCTTTTGAAGAGCTGCCGAACCGCCGCTTTCTGTAAGGGTTATACTCCCACGAGTAGACGAAGCCTTCCGCGAAGGCTTTGGCCATGTGCTCAAGTTTGCCGAAAGCCGAGTAGTAACCGCCTCGCTCGCCCGTGAGCCTGGAGTGAAGCGAATGATGAAAATCGTCATTCCACAGCGCGTCCATCTGGAAGCCGCCGCGCTCGACGCCGCGAATGACGCGGACATCATCCGTGTCGCTTTCGGCTATAAGGTATCGCTTGCGGCCGTCTTCTGTTGAGAACGACTCGACCGCTTCGGCAAGCTCCGCTAAGAAATGCTTCGCGCCCGTGTCAAAGATGGTTTGAGTGGCGTCGAGCCTCAGCCCGTCCACGTGAAAATCGCGGAGCCAGTAGAGCGCGTTCTCTATGAAGTGGTTTCTGACGCCGTCGCTATGTTCGTCGTCAAAGTTGAGCGCGCTCCCCCACGGCGATTTGTACTTGTTCGTATAGACGGGGCCGAACTCACCGGCGTAGTTGCCCTCTGGCCCCAGGTGGTTGTAGACCACGTCGAGTATGACCGCAAAGCCCTGTTTGTGACAGGCCGCGACGAGACGCTTAAACCCTTCGGGCCCGCCGTAGGAAGCCTGGACCGCGTAAGGGTATGCTCCGTCGTAACCCCAGTTTCGCTCGCCCGGAAATTGCGCGACCGGCATGACCTCTATCGCATTTACGCCAAGCTCTTTAAGCTCCGCGAGCCGCCGTATGATAGCCTCGAACGTCCCTTCGGGGGTGAAAGCGCCTACGTGAAGCTCGTAGGTTATCATCTGTTCGAGCGCCACCCCCTCCCACTCGCCGTCGTCCCATGCGAACGCGTCGTGATCGACCACGGCCGACGAAGCGTGCACGCCTTCGGGCTGGTAATGCGAAGCGGGATCAGGTCTGTCTGTCGAATCGTTCAGGCGGTAAAAATATCGCGCTCCCGGCTCTACCCCTTCGACCGTCGCGCTCCAGTAGCCGGACTCGTCCTTTATCATCGGCACGAGGTCGGATTGGGGCGAGACTATCTTTACCGCTACACTTTTTGACGCAGGCGACCAGACGACAAACTCGCACCTGCCTTGACCAATATAACGGGCTCCGGTTCTCATCTACAATTGCTCCTGATTTTGTTCCCCGTAAAAGAAGATTTCCCAAGCATACGGTCCGGCGCTCGACCAGGAAGCGGAAGAGAATAGTACCCCGCCGAGGGTTGAATCGACTAGCCGTCACCTCGGTTCTCGATCTTCGATCAGAAGAACACTAAACTCTGCCGGTAACGATTCTGGGTGCTGGATTATGTGTTAATCGTCAGCGTCAACCCGGAGCCAAAATCATAATGACTTGCTCGGTCTACTGGAATACGAGGGATAGGAGGGAAGTTGCTCTAGCTGAACAAGGAGTTCGTGCTTGTCCTTACGGGTTCGCAAAAGCTCCGTCAACTCCGCCGCGTCCTGTTCGAGGTCCTGGATCGCGTGCGTAGTCGCCAGCTTGTCAGAAACGATCCTTACTTTCATCTCTATGGAATATTCTAGCCGTGCAATCTCCTCTTTCAACCTGTTTATGTCGACCATGGGGACTCTCCTAAAGCTGTCTGGCTTCTTAAATGGTTAACCGCTCAGGCGTATATTTTTTTATTTGGGGGGGTCTAAGCGCCACCATGAATATAGCCAGAACCACACCATATGGTCAGTACGTCACCGTACTTTAGCGTGCGGGAGGGAAGAGATCTCGCGCCTGGCTCCCGTTTGCCGCCGCCGTGGCGCTCGCAGGGATAACTTGGTATAAAGGTCTGGCGCGCGGCATCTAAATCAACCGAGCGGAGGGTACATGGACAAGGTCAATCTTGACGAGAAGCTCCAACTGTTCAGCGATCACTGGAGCCCGAAGATCGTAGGCGAGTTGAACGACTCATACGTAAAGCTTGTTAAGCTCAAGGGCGAGTTTGTGTGGCATCATCACGAGTCGGAAGACGAGCTTTTTCTGGTAGTGCGCGGGCGATTGCTTATAAAGCTGCGCGACCGGGACATCCATCTCGAAGAGGGCGAGTTTGTGATAATCCCTCGCGGTGTCGACCACCTCCCTGTGGCAGACCAGGAGGCGCACGTTTTATTGCTTGAGCCCAAGACCACGCTCAACACCGGAAACGTAGAAGGCGAGCGCACAGTAGCCAACCTTGAAAGAATCTGAAGTTGTACGAGTTGATAATGCCGAAGCGCCAGGACATTACCGCTACACTGATCGATCTGAGCCACACAATCGAGCACGGCCTTGTGACGCTTGAGGGCTATCCCGCGCCGGTCATCTGCGACTACCTGAGCAGAGAGGATTCGCGCAGGCGGTACAGTGAAGGGACAGAGTTTCATATCGGCAAGATCGAGATGATCGCAAATACCGGGACCTACATCGATTCGCCTTTTCACAGGTACGCCGAGGGGAAAGACCTGTCGGAGCTGCCGCTTGAGTCGCTGGCGAATCTCGACGGCGTGGCAGTCAAAGTGGATATGACAGGCCGACGCGCAATCGACGCCTCCACTTTTCAAGACCTGGACGTTCGCAAAAAAGCGGTCTTGATTCAAACGGGCTGGGATAAAAACTGGGGCTCCCCCGGCTACTTTAAAGGCCACCCGTTTCTGACAAAAGATGCGGCCGAATACCTTGTCAAAGCGAGCGCCGCGCTTGTCGGCATAGACTCGCTGAACATTGACGACACAGACGACCCGGCGCGGCCTGTCCATTCGATACTGCTCGGGGCGGAGATCCCCATAGCCGAGCACCTGTGCAATCTCGAATCTCTCCCTTCAGTCGGCTTTAAATTCTTCGCCGTGCCGGTAAAAGTGAAAGCCTTCGGGACCTTTCCCGTGAGGGCCTTTGCGCTCGGTCAAGCGTAGAAAGGGCTCTTACATTTCAGCTCACCGATTGATCTTGCGGCTTACACGGCCGAGCCTGTGGTCGCCGTGAAGGATCATCTCGCAGGCTCGGAAGGCGTACTCCTCGAAGTCCTCTCCGTTTGAAGCGAGAATCACCCAGCCGTTTTTGCCGGAGCGCCAGAAACAGCGCCTTGGCAGCGACGGAAACTCGCGCCGGAGGCTTTCGATATGTTCAGCCTGGGTGTAAAGCCAGACCCCGTTAAATCGCGGCTGCTTGACGCTGTTGCGAATTGAAAGAAGCAGCTTTGTGTCGAGGTATATGTGAGTGAAGCCGAACATCTGTCTGATCGCCGGGCGAATCGGTTGCAGTTCGTCGAGGACAAACTGGAAAGGGATTGCTCTCTTTTTAGAAAGACCTGCCTTCATAGTCAACCTCCGGTCCATCTCAATAATTGCCTTATCTCAACAGCTGCGCGGCGATCACGAGCTTTTGAATCTCGGACGTGCCTTCATAAAAAAGGGATTTTAGCTGAGTTTGGTTGAGTCTGCTAGAGTGATGTAAACTTTGCTCTAGTGCTTTGTAATTGAAGTTTTGATAAATAGTCATAGCCGTTGCTATCGTTATGCTATGGCTCGACAAATGCAATTCATTCAGCTAACCCGTGAAGAACGTAGTTCTTTGAAAACTTTGTTTCGCTCCGGTAATGGCAAGAATCGCCAGCAAACTCGCGCTCGCATTCTTGATCTGCTTGACCGACAAGTGCCGCCCGCTTTGATTGCTCAGACTCTCTCGTGCGGCATAGCCACCGTCTATAACATAAAGCGTCGATACGAAGCTGAAGGCTTCCAGGCAGCTTTGACTGATAAACCGCGCTCTGGCAGGCCCGTTGAGATTTCAGGCGCTCAGCGAGCCAGGATCACTGCCCTGGCTTGCTCCCCTGCGCCAGAAGGCCACTCGCGCTGGACATTGCGGCTGCTTGCCGACCGTGCAGTCCAACTCGGCTTTGTAGAAACTATCTCTCATAACGCGGTCAAAGAGATTCTGAAAAAAACAAACTCAAGCCGCACTTGAAAAAGCAATGGTGCATAGGCGCGATCACTGGAGAATACCTTGCGCGAATGGAAGACCTGCTGCACCTGTATAGCTTACCTTTCGATGAGTCACGCGCTGTCGTCTGCTTCGATGAACTGCCTGTGCAACTGCTAGGCGAAGTCGTTGAGCCATTGGAGATGAAGGCGGGCAAGCCCGAGCGATTCGATTACGAGTACGAGCGAGGCGGGGTAGCTTCGTTGCTTGTCGCCTTTGAGCCTTTAACGGGCAAGCGGCTGGTCGAGACAAGCCCGCAGAGAACTAAAGCCGACTACTGCCGCTTCCTAAAGCGAGTGGCGGCTCGTTGGGTTGATGCTGACAAGATAGTGCTTGTGCAGGACAACCTCAACACACATAACACCAGTTCGTTTTATGAGAATTTGCCGCCAGAAGAAGCGTTCCGGTTGGCGCAGAGGTTCGAGATGCACTACACGCCGAAGAAAGGGTCGTGGTTGAACATAGCGGAGTTGGAGTTATCGGCGCTTTCTCGCATCTGTTTATCAAGGCGGATCAGCTCGATTGAGAAACTGGACCGCGAGATACAAGCGATTGTCAAAGAGCGAAACGAATTGAAGATCAAAGTAGAGTGGCAGTTCTCAGTCTCACAAGCGCGAGAGAAGTTGAGACGCCACTACAAGAAAGTGAAATCTACAAACTAAAATTACAGAGCACTAGTTGGATTTACCGGACTCAGCTATATTTTTGTATATTGCTTTATTTGGGCTTGTTTGGACAGGTTGGCACACATTTGGCACACAACTTTTCCAAAGTAGCTTGTTAAATCGAGGCAAATGAAAGTAATGACAAGAAGGCCCGGCGAGTATGAATTCAATCCGTATCAAGCTATTCATTTCGCTCAAGAATATTTCCTTGGAGAAGTTCGTAATTAGGTCCCTGAAGTTATGAGGTCTCTTGCAAAGCGCCCCCTTGAGTCTTTCATCGCAGCAGGTCTCAACTCGCCAAGCGACAACTCACATAGTATTTAGGTGGACTTAGTAACTTGGGAAAGAATTAAGGATGATGAGGTACTTTATAAACACTCATCAATGCAGCGACCTGTGATTCAAGAGCTTCGAAACCAATTGTGGGATTGGTCAGACAGGTGGAAATTGAACTCCGATTGGTGTCGTAAAAGAGCCTTTGATACTTTAGTTATTTGGAGTCAAAACAATAATTCTACAGATAGCCAATGGGAGATAGCCTCTGAAGATAGCATTATTCTAGTTCCTCGAATGCGCAATATCTTTAGAGAACAACTTAAGTGGGGTCCTTCATCATTTGGCTCTAATCGTCATGGCCCTGATTCAGTTCCGCTACTAGGATTTGGATTACCTATTTGGTACAGCGGAATTCAGACTAAGCGGTCATATCTAGCTGAATTAGAGGGAAGAGTAAAGGAGCAAATAGCCAATGACAGTCTGCTCTCGAAATCCTCTCCAGAAGATCAAAAGAAATATCAAAAACAGATAATGAGCAATGCAAAGCTGTATTTAAAATTGGCGGAAGATCATATAAAAGAAAACGAAAAATCAGCAAAGAAGGTCGTAAGCTTCCCCTGTTCGTGAACATTTCAAAAGTAGAGTTTTCTAGGCACAATA
>CAZTUB010000008.1:68627-297818 GCA_964615905.1 uncultured Clostridia bacterium | reverse complement strand
GTGGAGGCGCAGGGGGCCTGGTGGTTCTCGCGGGCTTCAAACCCGTTGCGGGTCGTCGAGAGGCGGCCTGGGTGGGTTCGATTCCCACACGCCTCCGCCATCTATATCCTACTTCGAAAATGATATGAAAATAGCCTGCGTTCAAATAGACATTGAAATCGGTAACGTGAAATCGAACCGGCAGAAGATCGTCGATAAGCTCCGCGCCGCCGCCGATCAAGCGGCCGAGCTTGTCATCTTTCCCGAATGCGCGTTGACCGGCTACTGCTTCGATTCACTCGAAGAGGCCGCCCCTTTTGCCGAACAGCTTGACGGCGAGAGCGCAACCGCGATCTCCGACGCCTGTCGCGCGGCGGGCGTGACGGCGGTGGTCGGCTTTATCGAGAAGGCTCCCACGGCCTATTACAACGCGGCGATGGTAGTTGGCCCCGGAGGGCCGATTACGACTTATCGCAAGGTTCATCTTCCATTTCTGGGCGTGGACCGGTTCCTGACACCGGGCGACCGGCAGTTTGAAGTTGTTGATTTGCCCGCAGGTCGAGTCGGATTGCTGATCTGCTATGACGCGAGCTTTCCCGAATCGGCTCGCGCGCTCAAGCTCCTGGGCGCTGACCTGATCGTGCTGCCGACCAACTGGCCGCCGGGCGCGTGGCGCAACCCGGAGTTTGTAATCAACACCCGCGCGAACGAAAATCACGTCAACTTCGCGGCGGTTAACCGCGTAGGCGAAGAGCGGGGCTGGCGCTTCATCGGAAGAAGCAAGGTCGTGGACTTTAACGGCGACACGATGATGGAAGCGAGCGCGGATGGTGAAGAGATACTGGTTGCTGATCTAGATATGCTCGGAGCGCGTAATAATCGAATAGTGAACGTGGCGGGCTCTTATGAGATTGATCGGATCGGGGATAGGCGGCCTGAGTTTTACCACAGCCTGGTTCCAGACAAGGCAGCAGGCAAGCCCGTTTAAAGGCTTGCCTGCTGCCAGTGAACCAAAATCTTTGCTCATCATATAAACGCGGGGGACTGGTAAGCAAAAACTTTGGTTTAGCTGCGGGGGCAAATGTCCGCTTTAACGTCTCTAGTCTTCCCACAGCCGTAGCAGACCATTACAAGCCTGCTCGTTTCGTGACCTTCAAAATGAGGAACGCCCCAGTAGTGCCTGTGATTCGTAAGTATTTGCCAAAGTGACATAAAACCTCTCCCACCTTTTCAATTTCCTGCTTACGCTCTTTCTCTATTGCAAGCATAATGCCGAAAATGTCCAGAGGCCGAACAGAGACTTCCGCCGCTCGTCACGCAACAAAGAGCGTGCTGTCACTCTTTTTCATTCACAAAGAGTAAGAGAATCGTACTCTATAGTCATACTCGCGTATTCAAAAGAGACACAGGCTACTTTATGCTCTGGAAGGTAGCGAAGCGAGATTGCCGGTGACGATCTCAGGCAGGAGCCGTGAGAATAATGAGCGGGGCAGGACGTAATCGAAACCGGCCTGTTCGGCGCGGCGTTTCATCTCGACTTCGACATGAGAGAGGAAACCGATCACTGGAACCTGCTTCAACCCGGCGGTCGATTTTACCCGTTCGATGACTTCAAACGGGTCAAGGCGTTTCGAGTTCAGGTCGACGAGCAGGATGGAAGGGGGCGAGGCGGCCAGCTCATCCTCTATTTGAGCAAGAGAGTTCACGGTCTTAACAGTCTGGTCGTTTGCCTGTGCGGTCCCGCGAATCTTTGCCGCAAAGAACATATCATCGACCACGATGCCGATTGCGCCTTTCGATTCCGTCATGCGCTCATTCTATGCGCGGGCCGAGCGCGCGGCAAGCCTTGCCCTTATCTGTCGACGCCTGGACCGGCGACGTTTACTCCTACTCCAACAAGCCTCCCGCTGACCGACAACAGGACTTTAGCGCGGCATAGGTTGTTGATGGCCTGGTCGAGTTCTTCCCGCGTAACCTCAGTTTCACGGTCGGCAGAAAGCCGTTTAATCAGCGACGCGGGCGTCTGTGCGGAGTCGCAGAGACGATAGAGGTCAGACTCGAATTCTCCCGCCGTCCAGCTTCTTTGATTAGAGCAAGGACGCGTGTCGATGAACTGTAGCCGCCGTCCTTTATCATAGACGCGCAAGACCGGTCGTGAGGTGTACCACAGATCATTCCATCGCCGGACCACTTCCTGCAATTCCTGCTGGCCGGGCAGGTCCTGTAACCCGCGATGGACGTGGCCCCGGTTTCCGCTGTCCTCAAATGAGTATGCGAGCCGCATCAACGACTCTTTCGGCAAAGGGTAGACGTAAGAATAGGCCCGGCTCGGCTCAAGAGCGAGGCCAAAGTCACGCGAGCGCATGTGATACGGGCTGAAGCGGTCGTACCTGACTCGAATGACACCCGACGGCGGCTGTAAATGAAAGATCGCCGGTAACCATCCGGCCATTTCCGAGTACCAGGCATCCGACTCGCCGGGAAGCCCGCAAAGCAAATTCCACGACGCATCGATGCCGAACTCGCTCGACCACTTCAAGAGCTGTAGATTCATCACAGCGGAGTTGCCCTTCCCTATCAGGCCGAGCGCGCCGTCGTGAAGACTCTCGATACCTGGCTGAATCCAGCGCACGCCCGCTTCGGCCAGAAGCTCTACCTGCTCGCGCTTGAGGTTCGACTTTGTCTCATAAAAAAGCGCGTACTTCTCTTCGGCGGCCGCCAGCTTCGGTAAGACGGTTCTGAAAAATGACATGTCAAGTATGTTATCGACGAACTGTATGCCACGTATTCCGTAGCGCCGCGCAAGCTCGGACAATTCAGCGACAACGCGGTCCGCTGACTTTGAGCGGTACTTCATCCCTGACCCGTTCAGCCCGCAGAAGGTGCAATGAGATTTTTCACCCCACCAGCAGCCGCGAGAGCTTTCGGCAAGCAGTCCCGGCTCGATCAGGTTTGACAGCGTCGAAGCTCTCAGCGTCTGAAAGTAATGATCATAATCGGGCGTGGGCAGCGCATCCATGTCGCGGATCAGAGCGCGGGGCGCTTGCATGCCTTCCGTCGACAGGATCGGAAAGACGCTCCGCAAATGCGCCTGCGAGATCGCGCCGTCGGGAAGCTTTGAAGCCGCGACTTCGCGCCCCTGGTCAAGAAGCACACGGCACAGATCGACAAACATCGCGTCGGCTTCACCCGATACGATACAATCGACCCACGGAAACACCCTCAAAGTCTCTATCCCCATTTCGCCTTCGCAATTTGCGCCGCCCATCAGCAATACAGTTTCGGGGCTAAGCTCGCGGACACGCTTCAGCAGCGCAAGAGAGGCACAGTGCTGTTGGAAGACGGAGCTGCAGCCGACGATGCGCGGCCCGCGCGCGACAATCGCTTCGGCCAGCCGGTCCACGTAACCCGCGCTCTGCGCGCGCACCCAACGCATCAGCTCTTTTCTCTGTTCGAGCTTCGCGGGAAAACCTTTGCACCGAACTTCGAGCGTCAGGTTCAGGTACTCTTCATCGCTGCTGGCAGCGCCGGGGAATAGATTGCCTGCGAAGCACCACTCGCCTAGAAGATGGTCTGTCGGAGTCGATTGCATCGCCTGGTAGGAGACCAGCCCGATAGTCTCTGCGAAACCGAAATTTCCATAGACGACTTCGCTTTCGATTTCGGTATCGGACAGTGCCGCTTGAAGGAGGCCCAGCGCGATGGATGGCCGCTGGACCTCCGCGAAAGGCATTGAGACGAGAACCACGTCCATTGGGATTGCAGACCTCGTGACCAAATTTCCAAGACTGTTCTGAGCCGCAAAAGTCTCGCGCCTCAGGCTGCTCCGACGCCCGAAGCCTCGCGATCACCCTCGTTGAAGGTCCACGATTTGTCGAACCCGCCCACTGGGCCCGGAACGGGGCTGTGATCTTGATGGACCCATTCGTAATACTGCGACACTTCATTAATCAGCCGTGTCTCTTCCCTCTTCTCGTGGTTTGTCAGGCGTTCGAGATAGCCGCGATCCTGCTCTAGCCTTGACAGCGGCGTCGCCTCAATATGATCGACAGCACAACGAATCGTGTAGCAGGCCACGCGGTTGCAGACTGCCGTGAGGTGGTGAAGATAGGCTTTCTGTGCATCCGAGACGCGGTTGCGCGCGCGCAATCTCAACCGCGCTTCAAACAGCAGGCTCCGCAATATATGGCAAAGCCCCCGGTTGGTAAAGTTTCTTTCATAGAAAGTCTGAAGCATCCAGTCGTAGAAAAGGTCCAGTTTTGGATCGAGAAACTTGTAGTCAGGCTCGAAGGCAGTACCCAGCAGGCGGCCTTCCGCTTCGAGCCTCCGTTTGATAGGAGTGCCCGCGTAAGGCAGCATCCGGCAAAACGGCGCGACGGTCCAGCCGTCGCCTATGAAGGCTTCCAGAAAATCGACGTTCTGCCGTATGCTGCGAAACGTCGAATAAGGATCGAGCAGCATAAAGCCGAAGTCGAACGAGAGACCGAACCGCTTCAAGATCCGGCCCGCCCTCAAATGCGCCTCAGGCTTCAGCCGCTTGCTCATGTTCAGGAGCCCTTCTTCGTCCCCCGATTCGACCCCCATGTATACGTGAGTCAGCCCCCCTGCGATCAACCGCTCCAAAACTTCTTCGTCAATCTCGTCTGAGCGACAACTGATCTTGAAAGCGACATCGCCGGCCACCCCCGATTCTGCAAGCAGGTCGGCAATCTCTATAGCCCACTGTTTCGCTTTTCTCCCGCCTGCCAGAAAGTCGTCGTCCTGGAATAGAAAGATCGGGACCCCACGGTTGCGGTGCAGATCCAGCATCTCATCGACGACGGCTCGCGGCTCGCGAAGCCGCCGGAGCGGGCCGCCTTGCTCCTCATAAAAGGGTCGGATGCTACAGAACGAGCAATCCCAGGGACACCCCCTGCTGCCGAGAATCGAAGCGGTCGGCATAGGGTGTCCCTCATAATCAATCGATTCGCGATCAGGCCACGGGAGAGCGTCAAGGTTTTCAACGACCTGCGCAAGCGGAGCGACTTTGATCTCGCCGTCACCCTCGCGAAACGCTATGCCGGGCAGCTTCCGCCAATCCGCGCCGGTGCCAAGACAGTGCAAGAGCTTGACGAGCGTCATCTCACCGTCGAACCGCACAACCGTATCGAGCCCCGGCGTGCGCGTAAGAATCTCTGCCGGCTCGAAGCTGGCATAGTGACCGCCCATGGTGAAGTGCGCGGTTACGCCAGCATCCCGCAGTGCCGCGATGACCCGGCCAAAGTCCGGTGCCATGTACTGAAAGATTAAAGAGAACCCGACCACATCCGGTTTATCGTGCTCGATGTGCTTGAGGATCGAGTCGGGCTCGGAACGGTATGTCATTATGAACGCCTTGTGTCCAGATGCGTTCACCGCCGACATCAGATAGCGCAAGCCGAGGTTGTCCTGGTCCTGGAAACCGACGAGCAGGACCTTTTGCGGGCGACCTCCCGAATCTAATGCCGGTATTTGCAACGGGTCAGATGGTAGTATTCTCACGTGCACACCTCTACTCTCCTGGCGGGATGAGAAATTGCCAGTATGCGGGTCGGACGGCGATTTTCGGCTAGCCCGCTTCTTTTTGGTTCAGTCTGTCGAGCTGCTGCGTAATCAGCTTTTCCAGCGAATCAAGACGAGCCCTCTCGGCATTGATCGTGTGGAGCGAGGATTCTAGTTGTGAGACGTTGAAGCGGCTGATGTCGATTGGCGCAGGGTCGCCGATGGGGCCGACGCGTCCGAATGTCGCGCGCACCGCATCCGTTAACAGAGATTGGTCAAAAAACGGATTGGGAGTCGGCGCGGGGTCAACTATGTACGACGGATAAGGCGGCGGATCGACTATCCACTGCGGCGGCCACCGGGGATGTGTGTAGCTCCCCGGCCAGGGCGCCGGATCGACTACCGGCCTCGGGAAAGGACGCGGATAGCCATACCCTCCCGGATAGGGGGCCGGGTCCACTACCGTCCCGCCGGGGGACGTAAATCCTCCCCTCGCGGCTGGCTGCTGAGACAGGGCGGCTTCCAATCGCGTTAATCGCTCTTCGAGTATTTTTATTCTGTCGTCTGCCATAATAGTCTCCGTTGGTTGTCTCATACGGTGAGTTATCTGTTGTGAAGTTAGACCGCCGGATTCTGGACAGAGACTGGAACGTGAGAGAGCGCTTTGACGCACTCGCATGAGGCACCACACCGGCGGATCACGCTTCGTTACTCCTTACCCACCCGCCCGGTACGATATTTGTCGGCGCTAAGGATATTCCTATCGATTGTAATAGTCAATACATATTTAAATTTCTTTGAGTATATGGCGGAAAGGGTAATCCGGTCATTATGGGTCCTTGAAATTCGATCTTTCGAGAATGTATGATACTGCGCTTTATTAAAGATCAACCGAAATCAGGAGGGACCAAATTGAAGACCAAAACGTTATTGGTTTGCGCGGTTATGATTTTAGCGACGGCGGCGACTGCCGTAGCGGCCGACCCGAAACTCGACGGGGCCTACAAGCTCACGGGGATAAAATTTCAGGGCGGCGGCCAGACCGAAGCTAATGTTAAAGGGATGCTGGTAGTTCATGGAAAGTACCTGGCCTTTGTCAGGGCATCGACGAACCGCAAGACGTGGGAAGAGTCGGAGGCTAAGGAAGAGCAGATGAAGAAGATGGCCGAGGCTTATCAAGGGCTGTCGGCGACTGCCGGAAGCATTGAGGTCCAGGGCGACATCATCACGCTCACGCAACTGGCCCAGGCCAACCCGGCCTCGATGGGCAAGGCCACACGGTATCAGTACAAGCTCGACGGAAAAAATCTCTCTATCAAGTTTGCCGATAATCCGGGTGTCGAGTTTACCTTCGAGCGCCTGCCCTAGATTTAAGACGGGCAACGGGCGATCTGAAACCGAGTTTTCACCTTAATGGTGACGGGGTCGCCTGTTGCCCGCCGTCTCTACTTCCAAAACCGTAAGTCAACTCTCTCGTCAACCAGTGGAGCAAAACGGGCCTTTACGCCCTTCAGGAGGGATACCTTGAAATCATTTCGCGTTATCTTGCCTCACCTTCTGATCTTTGTCCTTCTAGCCGCGCCGCTACAGGCCCTGGCGCAAGAGGAGAAGATCGCGGAAAAGGCGGCGGTCGAAAAAGCAAAACAGGAAGAGGCCCGGAAAGCACAGACTCAGCCTCAGCGGACCGAAGCGCAAAAAGCCGAAGAGGCGCGTCGCCCGGCCGACCCTATGGCTACGCCGACATTCGGGGGGCTCAGGCTGAGGCTCGTCGGGCCTGCGACATATTCGGGCCGCGTCGTAAGCTTTGCGGTCGAGCCTGACAACCCTGCCCGCTATTACGTCGCGGCTGCGTCGGGCGGCGTGTGGAAGACGACCAACTCCGGCACGACCTGGACGCCTGTGTTCGACAACGAAGGCTCATACTCGATTGGCACGCTCGCCCTCGACCCCAGGAACCCGCTCACGATCTGGGTCGGCACAGGCGAAAATAACAGCCAGCGAAGCGTCTCTTACGGCGACGGCGTCTACCGCTCGGACGACGGCGGCAAGTCCTGGAAGAACATGGGACTGAAGACGAGCGAGCACATCGGGCGGATAGTGATAGACCCGCGCGATTCCGACACGGTTTACGTCGCTGCGCAGGGTCCGCTCTGGGGGCCGGGCGGCGAGCGAGGCCTGTTCAAGACCACCGACGGCGGGAAGACCTGGAACGCGGTCTTGAAGATCAGCGAGAACACGGGCGTCACAGATATAGTGCAGGACCCGCAAGACCCAGACACGCTTTACGCCGCGGCTTACCAGCGCCGCCGCCACGTATACACGCTTATAAACGGCGGCCCGGAAAGCGCTCTCTACAAATCTACCGATGCCGGGGCGAGTTGGAACAAGCTCCGCGCGGGCGTGCCTAACGTCGAGCTCGGTCGGATAGGGCTTGCGATCTCGCCCGTCGATCCGAACGTGCTCTATGCGACTATCGAAGCAGCCGACGGGCGGGGCGGCATCTTTCGCTCGACGGACCGTGGCGGGAGTTGGGAGCGGCGCAACCCGTTCGACTCGACCGCCATGTACTACTCGCAGATCATCGCCGACCCGAAGGACGTTGAGAGGATTTACGTGATGAACGTATTCGCGATGGTGTCGGACGACGGGGGCAGGACGCTCCGCCGGCTGGGCGAAAAGTCGAAACACGTAGACAATCACGCGCTGTGGGTGAACCCTGAGAACACGGACCATATCCTCATAGGCTCGGACGGCGGCGTATACGAAAGCCACGACCGCGCCGCGAACTGGGAGTACAAGCCCAACCTCCCCATCACGCAATTTTACGACGTGGCGGTCGATAACGAGTTGCCGTTTTACAACGTCTACGGCGGCACTCAAGACAACTTCAGCGTCGGCGGCCCCTCGCGCACCAGAAACGCTTCGGGCATAACAAACTCCGACTGGTTCGTGACAAACGGCGGCGACGGGTTCCGCACACAGGTGGACCCCGAAGAGCCTTATATCGTTTACTCCGAGAGCCAGTACGGCGGGCTTATACGCTTTGACCGCCGGACGGGCGAGCGCATGGGCATCCAGCCCGAAGTCGGTCGCGGCGAAGACCCGCTCAGGTGGAACTGGGACTCGCCCTTCATAATCAGCCCGCACTCTCGCACGCGGCTATATTTCGCTTCAAACAGGCTTTTTAGAAGCGATGACCGGGGCGATACCTGGAAGACCATAAGCGGCGAGCTTTCGCGCGGGCTCAACCGCGACAAACTCCCCGTCATGGGCAGGACGTGGGGCATCGACGCCGTAGCGCGCCACGCTTCGACATCGTTTTTCGGCAACGCCACGGCGCTTTCCGAATCGCCGAAACGCGAGGGGCTGATCTACGTAGGCACGGATGACGGCCTGCTACAGATCACAGAAGACGCGGGCGGGAGCTGGCGCAAGCTCGAAAGGTTCCCCGGCGTACCCGATATGACTTACGTCAGTCGATTGCTTGCTTCGACGCACGACGCCAACACGGTCTACGCGGCGTTCGATAATCATAAGAACGCGGACTTCGCGCCTTACCTGCTAAAGAGCACAGACGCGGGCAAGACCTGGGCTTCGATCAAGGGCAATCTACCGGCGAACGGGCCTGTGCTCGCGATTGCCGAAGATCACGTCAACCCGAACCTTCTGTTTGCAGGGACAGAGTTCGGGCTGTTCTTCTCGGTAGACGGCGGAAAGCGATGGGTCCAGCTAAAGAGCGGGCTGCCGACAATCGCCGTTCGCGACCTTGTTATCCAGAGACGAGAAAATGACCTGGTTGTCGGGACATTCGGGCGTGGGATTTACATTCTCGACAACTATATGCCTCTCAGGGCGATCAGCGCCGAAACGCTCGCGAAAGACGCGGTGATGTTCGACATAAAACCCGCGCTGATGTACATACAGGCGCAGCCGCTCGGAGGGCGCGGCAAGGCGTTTCAAGGCGAGGCGTTTTATACGGCCGAGAATCCTCCGTACGGAGCGACTTTCACTTATTACCTGAAAGAGCCGATCAAGACGCGCAAGCAATTGCGGCAAGATCGAGAGAAAGAGGCCGAACGGCGCGGCGAGACTTTCCAGCCCGTCTGGGATGAAGTTCGCCAGGAGGCCGAAGAAGACCCGCCTGCCATTATCCTGACCGTAACAGACTCGACCGGGCGCGTCGTCCGCAGGCTTAACGGGCCTACGGGGAACGGCATCCAGCGGGTGACCTGGGATTTGCGCTACCCTGCCCCGGTCCTGGCCGCGCCGCGCCCGCCCGACGCCGACGAGGATATTTTCGGCGAGCCCGCGTCGGGCCCGCTCGTCATGCCGGGCAAGTACAGCGTTACTATCGCGCGCCGGGTGGGAGGCGTGGTTACACCCGTAGCCGGAGCCAAGGAGTTCGAGGTAGTCGTGCCGGGTCAGGCGGGGATGTCGCCCCAGGACCGCGCGGCGCTTGTCGAGTTCCAGCAGAAGGTTGCCCGGCTGCAACGCGCCGTTACAGGCGCGCTCGAAGCTGCAAACAGCCTGAGCAGCCGTATAGCCCTTATCAAGCGGGCGATTGGCGAGACGCCTTCGGCTCCCCCGCAGCTTGCCGCCGACGCGCTATCTATCGAAAAGCGCGTGAACGAAATTCTTCGCGCGCTCAGGGGCGACACGCTCCTGCAGCGCCGAAACGAGAACACGCCGCCTTCGATCTCGGCGCGCGTAAACGGGATAGTCGGCGATCAGCGCATGTCTACTTCGAGGCCGACACAGACCCAGATTTCGCAGTACACGTTTGCCGCGCAGGAGTTCGAGTCGGTGCTGGCAAGCTTGAGGTCGCTCATCGAAGGCGATCTTGCGAGGCTTGAGAAGGCGTTAGAAGCAGCGGGCGCGCCGCACACGCCCGGTCGCATTCCAGAGTGGAAGGATAATTAAGACCCGGCGCTGAATTTTTTTTGCTCAAAAAGAATTTTTCTGCAAAAAGATCGAAGCGTCTTACGTCTACCAGGAATAGAGGAATAAGGCAACGGTTTTAAGGCTCGGAAAGAAGAAGCAATCCTTGTGATAGTCCGCACGGGATTGGATTCATAAACGGCGGCTCCTTCCGCTCAAGCAACATCGCCGCCGGACACGGCTGGTTCCTCCATTGACCAGCCATCATTGCCGGGGACAGAAACTATCCCCTTTCTGTTCCCGGGTTCTGAGCCTCGACCCTGCCTCGATCCGGCTTTCGCCTGAAAGCTGGGGGCTCGAAAAAGGAGCACGGGAATCAAGCCAATTCCCGTGCTCTTCTTATTTCCGCTGGCGATATTCTTGATCCGCCAAATTTTTGCTCCGCGAAAAATCCAATCGTCGCTCGCCTCCGTATCCATCTACGTCAAAGGGCGCGAATGCCGTCTCGGCCCGCCCCAAAAAATTTCAAGAGTAATGCTATCTCGCATCCTTTTCTAAATTCAGGAGGCTCTGACTGTGAAGAAGAAGATTGTTTCGATCTCGACTGCGTTGATGATCTCGATTTTTGCTTTTGGCCGGGTTCCGGGCGCACAGGCGCAGGGCGGCGACAGCCTCTATAAACGGCTCGGCGGGTATGACGCCATCGCGGCGGTCACGGACGATTTTATCGGCAAGCTTGTAACGGACAAGAAACTTGGCCGCTTCTTTACCGGCGCAAGCGAAGACTCGAAGAAACGCATACGCCAGCTTGTCGTCGACCAGTTATGCGCGGCAACCGGCGGCCCTTGCGTCTATATCGGCCGCGACATGAAGACCTCTCACAGGGGGCTCGGCATTACAAACGACGATTGGAACACGGCCGTCAAACACCTTGTCGACACTTTGAACAAATTCAAGGTGCCTCAGAAAGAGCAGCAGGAGCTGGCCGGCGCGCTCGACGGGTTGAAAGCCGACATCGTCGAGAAGTAGTCGAGTTGCGGGGCGCGGTGCGAAGCGGCTGCGCCCCGTCTGTTACCTGTGGAACTTGTTCGTGATGGGCATTCTGCGGTCACGACCGAAGGCGCGCGCGGTAATCTTTATGCCGGGCGGCGATTGCCTCCTCTTATACTCGGCAGCGTCTACTCGACCAATGACCCACGCGACGGTTTCGGGTGGAAACCCAAGCTCGGCTATCAAATCGGCGCTCATGTCTTTTTCGATGTAGGCTTCGAGGATCGCGTCAAGCGTGTCGTAAGGCGGAAGCGTGTCCTGGTCTTTCTGGTCCGCACGCAGCTCGGCAGAAGGAGGCCGCGTGATGATGTATTCGGGTATGACGGGCCGCCCGTCCTTCCGGTTCGCGTACTCGGTCAACTGGTAGACGAGCGTCTTAGGCACGTCTTTCAAGACGTTGAATCCGCCTACCATGTCGCCGTATAGAGTCGAGTAACCCACGCTCATTTCGCTCTTGTTGCCGGTCGAAATTACAAGCCCGCCGAACTTGTTCGATAAAGCCATTAGGATGTTGCCGCGTATCCTTGCTTGCAGGTTCTCCTCGGTCACGTCCTGCGACCGCCCCTTGAACGGCCCGGCCAGCATCTTCAGATAGGCCTCAAAGCTCTCTTCGATAGAGATTTCCTGGTAATTGAGGCCAAGGTTTTCGGCCAGTTGCGCGGCGTCGCGCCCGCTTTCGGAAGCCGAGTAACGTGTCGGCATATAGACAGTGTTTACGTTCGCGGCCCCGACGGCGTTTGCGGCAATCACGGCCGTGAGCGCAGAATCGACCCCGCCCGATAATCCGAGCCAGACCTTGTCGAAACCGTTCTTGCGCACGTAATCGCCAAGCCCCATGACAAGCGCGCAGTATATCTCGGCTATATGATCGGGCCTTGCTTCTTTGCGCTCGGCCACCTGAGCGCGACTGGCCGAGGGCTGCACGGTTACGCCAAGGTCTAACGAGTAAAGAGCTTTCTCCGGCAGCACGCGGAGCTTCTCGCGGCGGCGGCGCGGGTCGTGAAGCCGCTCTGAAAAGACCTGCTCGATGTTTATCTCCGTCACTATCAGGTCCTCTGCGAATGAAGCGCCGCGCGCAAGGATGTGCCCTGATTCGTCGATCACAAGCGAGTTGCCGTCAAAGACCAGCTCGTCCTGACCGCCGACGAGGTTGCAGTAGACCAGCGCGACGGCGTTATCTTCCGCGCGCGTGCAGAGCATGCGCTCGCGGTCCGCGCTCTTGCCTTTGTAGTAAGGGGAGGCCGAAATATTTACTATCAGGTGCGCGTCTCCGAGCAACGCCTGTAGCTTGGTCGGCCCGCCCGGATACCATATGTCTTCGCAGATGTTCAGCCCCACGCGGGCCTGGCCGACCGTGTAAACAGGGACGCGGCGGCCGGATTGGAAGTACCTCTCTTCGTCGAATACGCCGTAGTTAGGCAGAAACGTCTTGTGGTAGACATCGACGAGCTTACCGCCCGCTATGACTGCGGCGGCGTTATAGATGTCCGACCCGTCCGTATCGACAAAGCCTGTAATGACAATCGTGTCGCCCGCCGCCTCGATTATGCGTTCCAGCGCGCGGCGATTTTCGCGGACGAAATGAGGTCTGAGCAGCAGGTCTTCGGGCGGGTATCCGGTCAGCGCGAGTTCGGGGAAGGCGGCGATGTCTGCCCCCGCGCGGCGGGCGCGGTCGAGATAATCGAGTATAAGATCGACGTTGCCGCCGAGGTCTCCGACTGTCGGGTTTATCTGCGCAAGGGCTACTCTGATGGTGTTCATGCCGGCTACGGGCTCACTTCAACCGTATCGACTATGCCGACGACGGCTGCATCAATCGGACACTCTTTACAGCCAAAGGCCATGCGCGCCGAGCTGCCTTGAACGATCAAGACGATCTCTTCGACTCCCGCGCCGACCGTATCGACCGCGACAAGGTGTCCTTTTTCGTCGTTGCCTTCAACGTCGACGAGACGGGCGACAAGGAGTTTCCGCCCGTGCAGGCGGTCGTCTTTTCGCGTGGCGACCACTGTTCCAACTATTCGAGCTAATATCATAATGATTAGACGGGCGTGTGAAGGCAATAGAGCAGGCCTCGCGCCTCGCCCGGCCTATTTTTGTCTCGATTCGTAAGTGACAGGCAAGCTGTCGTCAACGGACGTGTGCGGCCTGGGTATCACGTGAACGCTGACGAGCTCGCCCACGCGGCGAGCCGCAGCCGCCCCGGCATCGGTCGCCGCTTTGACCGCCGCAACGTCGCCTCTGACAATCGCTGTCACGAGGCCCGCGCCGATCTTCTCATACCCGATCAAAGTGACGTTGGCAGCTTTGACCATCGCGTCGGCTGCTTCTATCATCGCCACGAGACCTTTAGTCTCGATCATTCCAAGAGCTTCCATACATTCTCCTTTTACAAAGATAGAGTGACCGCGACTGGCTACCTGCCTGTCTCGCGCGCGATCAGGCGCGCGGCTTCGGTAATGAGCGCGGTTAATTCCCTTCTGGTCAGCGTAACCGTTTCGTCGCCGCCTGCGAGTGCCGCCGCGCGCGGAGCGGCGACGGTCTGGCAGCTTGAGGCGTGGCCTTGAAGATAGCCGCAAGACTGGCAGCTTCGCGCCTCCGGGCTCATATAGCCCGCGCGCTCGCGCACGTCGAGCAGCTTGCCTATCGCGTCGGTCGAAAGCTCCTTCGGGCTACCGACCATTCGCGCAATCAACGCTATCTTCGCGAAGTGCTCAAGCGTCTCCATGCGGTCGTAAGCGGTCTGCAAGTCGGGGCCGTAAGCGACCGCGCCGTGGTTTGCCAGCAGCAGCGCGTCGTGGTGCGGGATGTATGCCGCGAGGTTCTCAGATATCTCTTTTGTCGAAGGCGTCCCGTAAGCGGTAAGCGGTATGCACCCTAGCGTGAGGATCACCTCGGAGAGCAACGGCTTATCGAGCGGGACGTTCGCAACGGCGAACCCTGTCCCGAACGGCGGGTGTGCGTGCACGACGGCGTGCACGTCCGGCCTGAGCCTGTAAATCTCCCTGTGCATGGCGAACTCGGACGAAGGCTTGCGCTCGTCCCTTCTCAGGTTCTTCCCTTCGATGTCTACAAGGACGAGCATATCTTCGGTCATGCGACCCTTGCAGACCATCGTCGGCGTGGTCACAATTCGACCGTCAGCGAGCCGCGCGCTGATGTTGCCGTCCATAGCCGCGACAAAGCCGTGCGCATAAACTTCGCGACCGATCTCGACAATCTTCTTTCTTATTTCGCGCTCTGTCAGCATCCCAGTCACTTTCGAACGGGCGGCTGGTACCGCCCGCGATTTAGCATCAAAGTGTCACGTGCAACCCGCCGCCCTGTCAAGCCAGCGAGGCTGCAAATCCCTACTTGCGCGAAATTTATGGGCGCGTTTCAGGTAACCGGTACGGTTGACTGGCGACACGCCGCGCTTTAGTCTGGGTCTATGCAACGACCGCCCGGCAAGAACAGGCCGCTACCCGTCTTCACGCGCTCGGCCGCCGAGTCGATAAATAGTCTGAACCAGAGCCGGGCTTTGCTCGAAGAGCTTCAGCCTTCCCCGGAAAGGTTGCGCGAACTGAGCGCCTGGACCGAGGCGCGGTTTCTACAGGCGACACTGGGGCTGGCGGGCCATCAGGTTGATTCGCGCGAGGCTTCGCGGTTGAGCGAAGCGGCTTCGATTGATTTCGACACCCCTCCCGGAAGGTTACTCGGCGGGTTGCGAGAGCTTGGCGCGCTGGTCGCTGAAAAAGGGAGCGAGGCCCGGTTTTCGACCCCGTTGCTGTTTCGGCTTTATGACCCAAGCCAGACTTCTGTGCCCGACCTGCGAAAGAGCGCAAACCCCGACCAGTTGCTCGCAAGCCTCGAAGGCGCTTCAAGGTGGTTCTCAACCGAGTCGTTTGAGGAGCTGCACCCTGTCGAGCAGGCTTCGATTGCGCTCTTGAGACTGTTCGAGATTCAGCCGTTTGAAGACAGGCGGTTTGAGATGGCGGTTCTTGCTGCAAGCCTCTTTACGCTCAGGAACCAAATGCCGCCGCTCATTATTCGCGGAGGCGATTTTGAAGCGGCCCTTGGCGAGGGTCTTAAGATGAACACGGGGCCGATGGTCGCCTTCATAGCCCGGTCACTCGAAGCGACTACGCGCGAGATGATCGAGCTTGTCAAGAAAGGCTAAGCCCCTCTTTTCCTCGGCGGCTTCTTGATGATTATCTTCGGCGCGAGCCGTCTGACGCGCAGGTGGTTGCTGTCAGGGCGGACAACCTCATACTCGACCGCTATCGTCTTTCCGTTCTCGTCGAGTTCGTGAATCGTGAACCCCTTGCCGCCCGACTTTCTGCCAATTGTGATAGGCATGACGCCGCGCAGCCCGTCTTCGATGTACGGCCCGACGTAGCGGCCTTCATCGGGCGCGTACATCAAAACCCACAGCCGCGTGAAATCGATGGGGCCTTCGGTGCTCAGGCTCTTCATCATCCCGACGTAATTGTCCTTCACTTCGCCGCTCCTGGTCTTTGTCTGGTCGAGCACAACCCAGCCTGTAAACCTGCGGCCGTCGCCTTCGAGGTGGATTATCTCGTCGGGCACGTCTAGCTGTACCTGCTGCGCGCCCACCCATCCTGCGCGCAGCACTTCCGAATCGGGAAGCCTCACCTGATACCAGAGCACTGTCCGGGCTTCGGGCTCTTCGGTCGCTTCGTCCGTATCTTCGGCCGTTTGCTTCTCAGGCTTGAACGTAGTTCGGGCTTTACCGACGATCTCGACCGTCGTCCCGCGACTCAGGTTTGTTACGAGGTCGCCGCCCGGCTCAAGTCGCAGCTTTGTCTGTACCTTCAGCCGCCCGCTGCCTTGCGAGGGGGTATCTTTTCCGCTGTCGTAAAGCTCTTGAATCTTGTCGACGACGGGCTTGTTGATTATGTACCGGGCCTCTATCCACCCGATGACTTCATCCTTGCCCTTGGTCCTTACCTTCAGCCACTCGTCCGTTCGAGTAGGGGTCTTGACCTGCGCCTGCTCAAGTATGTCGAGCCTGTCGCCGCGTTTTACTTCGGCAAGGTCGAGCGCGACCATCGCCGTCGATGATCGAACCATCAGTTTCGGCGCGATGACGATGCCTTCGTCGATCTTGGTATCGCCCGATATCAGGCTGCACCCGGTCAGAAAAAGTCCTGCGGTGACGAGATAAGCCGCAACTAGAACAGGTCTGCTCATGGATTTGATAAGGTTAACCATGTGATCTATATCGGATGGGTTAAGCCTACCGGAGGTGCCAACTCTGTGTCAAACGGGGCGACAGAGGGAAGTGACAAGTGACAGAGGGAAGTGACAAGTAACAAGTGACAAGTGACAAGAAGGAAGAGAAACCCAAAGCTGCGTTGATCGTTCCCTCCATCCTGTCACTTGTCACTTGCCACTTGTCACTGTTTCCCCTCCCCTGTCACTTATTGAGGCGCGGAGCTTTTGATCTCTTGCAGAAGCGAACGGACTTCAGACGCGTTGTTTCTACGCCAGGCGTTCGACAGGTTAAAGAGCTTAAGCCTGAGCGCGCTGTCCGTGCCGACAGAACATTTTGACTTCGGGTCATTCCACATCAGCCCGTTGTTGACGATCTCTTCGGGCCGTCCGTCATAAGGGACAAGCGGGTCGTTTCCGGCAATCTCGATCAAAGCGTCTATGCAATTCTGCACGCCGGTCGGCACGCCTGTATTAGCCCTGGCCCGTGCCCTGCCACGGTTTCCGCGACGCCGCCTTTGCTGTGTGGTCGTCCCGGCCGTAGGCTCGGCCTGCGCTGTATCCGTAGGCGGCGTGACGCTGTCCGAAGGAGGCGGTGGCGGCGGACGACGGCCTCTATTTCTTCGCGGGCTGCGGTTCGTGTTCGAGTTTGCGTTCTGCGCGGTCGTCTCCCGGCTTATTGCGGCAACAAGCTCAAACGGCACCGCGAGTAAAACTATCGTGCTGATGATTAGCATCAGTGGTTTCGCTCTCATAAATACCTCCGCTGTTAAGGTGTAGAAAAGATCGGAAAGCTCCGACCCCGGAACGAATAGCGCTAGAGATTATGACCTGGCTACTGTGCATTGATGAGCGACCACTGCAACCAAGTATACATCAATTATGGAAAAAGTCAGTCTGACGGAAAGCTCGCGGCAAAATTTAAGACCCGGCTACCGTTTGCGCATGCGGTCGATGGCCTGACGGAAGCTGTCGCGCATCTGATCCATCTCGTCGGCCAACCGGCTTATCTCGTCCTGCCTGATAAAGTCCGGGACCAGCGGCGACCCTGGCTGTAGCGGGTCTTTGACAGGCTCGCTCAGTTCGCCATGCCCCATGCGCGTCGCCGCGTCGTGGAGCGTGGTCACTCTTGAAGCGAGATTGTACCCGACCAGATAGCCAGCCGCGCCAGCAAACAGGAGCGCCGAAAGCCCTATGCCGAGAAAGACCGTGCGCAGGCGACCGACCGGAAAGAGCGCTTCGTCCTCCGCGCGGGCCACGCCTATGTCGCCCAGTCTCGTCCCGTCAAGCCCAACAAGCGGCTGCCACGCGATGATAAAGTCGCGCCCTTCGACTTGAACCTGCTCTTCGGCGGCCGACGGGTTGTGCTGCGCTCCGTGCAAAGCGGGCTCTTTCGATTGGCCGGAAGCCGGAATGCTCGAAGCGATTATGCGGTCGCCAAACGCTACCAAGGCGCCTGACCCCCGGTCTTCGCCGCGAAACAGGGTGTGTCGCACTTCGCCCGCGAGATGTGTCTGTATAGGAGTTGCCCCTGCGCGCGCAGGGTAGTAGTTGTTTAACAACTGGCCTATGAGCACCGTCCCGATAAAGCGACCGCTGATGATGACAGGCGCGGCAGCCTCTATCATCAGTGCCTCCGTCACGGTCGAATCGTCGGGTCGCAACTGAACCCTCAGGTCTAGACCAAGTCGTTTAAGCTGCTCTCCCTGCTCAACGGCGCAGGCGGCGGTTGCCACGGGGCGAAGCTGCGCGCCGTCTGAGACCGCTCTCTGCGCGATGGGGTTATTGTACTCTGCGCCAAGCACAGTCTCATTCCCTGCTGGCCTGTCATTGTGCCGGGCGATGACGCGCCCGGCCGGGTCTGTGATGACGACGAAGTCCAGGTAATATTCGTTCTGAGCGCGCGGCAGCAGGTCCTGCAACCGCGCCCAGGCGGCGCTGCTGTCGGGTGCAGGGTTGGCGCTGCTGACGACGGCGCGTGTGGCTACTTCGTCGGCTATCTGCGAGACAGCCGAGCGCATCTCGGCAGCTCGCTTTTCATAGACAGTCATCGCAGCGCGGGCGTTGCGTTGAAGCTCTTCCGCCGCTCGATGCCGCCCGATTGTTGAGACAGCCGATGTGACGAGGATCGAGGCAATCAGTAGAGGCAGGATCGCGGCGGCTGCGCAAAGGGATGCAAGCTTAAAGCTTAATCTCATAAGAAGAATCGTGAACCGTGAACCGTCAACCGTGACAAGCCAGACGAGATGAAAAGGTAGTCATTCTCTCCTTCTTGTCACGGTTGACGGTTCACGGTTCACGCACTAGCGTTGCCCTGCTATGTTCTTGGCGCAGCGGAACCCGACCTTTGGATAAGGTTGATCCGAGATCAAGTATCCACGGTAGGAGGCCGCGTGGAGCTTGCTCCCGTCGTATGCGCCCCCACGGATAACACGGTATGTCTTGCCCGATTCCAGGTTCGCGGGCGGCTGGGCGGTGTTGCCGGGGTAGACGTCGAACTCGGTCGCGGTCCATTCCCACACGTTTCCTACCATGTCGAGCGCGCCCGAAGGGCTCGCACCCGCCTGAAACTTACCGACGTCCGTTATGCCGCCTGTCTGGATGTTTGCGACCCCCGTCCGGTACTCATTACCCCACGGGTAGACGCGCCCGTCCGTCCCGCGCGCGGCGGCTTCCCATTCTTCCTCGGTCGGCAACCGTTTTCCGGCCCACGCGGCATATGCCGTCGCGTCTTCCCAACTCACGTCCGTGACGGGCCAGTTCGCGCGGCCCTCCGGGTATGTGCCGTCTTTCCACGTCGCGGGAGCGGGTCGCTTCGTCGCGTCGATGAAGGCCTTGTAAGCTTCGTTTGTCACTTCGGTCTTGTCGATAAAGAACGGCGAGATCTGGACCGAGTGCATAGGGCTTTCGAGTTTATCTCCGTCGTCTCTGCCGATCACATAATTCCCACCGGCAACATAGAGCATCCCCTCAGGCGGCACAGGGGTCGCGGGCGCAGCAGGCGGCGCGGGCGGCTGAGGAGCCGTCACAGGGGGCGCTGTCGGTTGCGCAACCTCTGGCGCGGGCGGCTCAGGCGCTCGACCCGTGACATAGCTCCACGCGAGATAACCCGCCGTGGCAAAGATGGCCAGCACGACGACGACAGTCAAAATTTTTGCGACAGGCTTCGACTCTGTTTTGCCGGGCGCGGGCGCTGCTGCCGCGTAAGCGTGTTCGACGGAGGTATAACCCGGACCGGCTTTCGCATCTGCCGCGACTGCTTTATCTCCGCTGTTGCTTATCATGCCGGTCTGGTAATCGTCGGGTTGAAACGCGGCAGGCACCGGCACTCCCTTCCCAAACGGGGCGGTCTCTACGTCGTGATGGGATTCTCTTGTAACCTCTCTGGTGCCGGGCGGCACATCTTTGACGGCTTCGGCCGCGCGGTTGTCGCTCGTCGCCTCTTGAATGATAGTCTCCGAGCCCGGAAGCTCGGACGAGTCCATCACCCTCGTTCTGTCGTCGTCGTACGGAGCAACGGCTTCGAGCTCGTTTTCAGTAGTGGTGCTCCCTTCGACAGGGCTCGTGTTTCGACCGTGCTTGATGTGCGCAGTCGGAGCCTGCATCTCCGACTTTGAACCCGCCACGCCGGGTAAGACGTTCGTTTCGGGCGAGGTCTTTATCTTTTGAATATCGACCTTCGGGATCTCTGTCTGTATCGTCTTAAAAGCTTCGCGCGGGGGGACTTTGGCCGGCGGCTCCAGATCATCCGAAGGCAAGACAAGCGTGTACGCGCCGGACTCAATTTCGTCATCCACCGCCTCGCCCGCTTCTTCTTCGACGACTGGTTGAGGCTCGGACTGCTCAAACTGTGGAAGGTGCTCTGCGAGGTCCGGCAGCGTGCTCGATTTCTTTTCAGGCTTTCTCAGCTCGCCGCTCGCAGGAGTCTCCTCGACCTGGCCTTCTTCAATAAGAAGAGCGCCGCAAACCCTGCAAGAGGTCGAGCCGAGGGGCGTGAAGCTATTACAGGCGTTGCAAAGCTGCGCCGACGGCTGGATAGCGGTGGCAGGCTCGGATTGAGAGACCCTCTTGCCGCAGGCTTTGCAAAAGATCGACCCCGCATCGAGAGACTCGCCGCAGGCAGAACACCTGGTTATATCACCCGTGTTCGCGCCGACCGCCTTTGTCCCGCGCGGGTCAGCGCCGGGGGGGAGAAAGCTTTCGCCGCACGCGCGGCAGGTGGGCGAGCCGGGGTCTTGAGGCGTGCCGCAACGCGGGCAGGCAGTGCGCGGCCGAAGTTCGACTTCGGTCGGGAGCCTTGACCCGCACGCCTTGCAGAACGTCATGCCTGCCTGGACGGCGGCCGAGCAAGTCGGACAACTCTGCAACTCGCTTGTGACGCGCCGGTTCTTTGTGAGAGTCTGCCCGCACCACTTACAGAAGCGCAGCCCTTCGGGATACTGTAGATTGCATCTTTCGCAGTACATTGTAAGGTCCAATCAAGTAGTTGGCAGTCGCGATAAATATACAGACCGAGCAATCATTAAGTCTATAGCACTGAGGTTTTCACTAACACAAGGGGGTCGCCACTTCAACACTTTTAAAAGTTTTGACGAGCCAATCAAGACAAGACAAACCGTTAACCTGCTTACATGTCGCGTTCGATGATAAAGCGGGGAACGCTCAACAGAGCCTGGCGGAACTGCGAAGGCGGGAAGACGACCAGCGACTCTACCGCCTCGTCCGAGTACCGACGCGCCTCACGGCGCGCGCGTTCGAGCGTGCCGTGCTCCCGTATCAGATCGAGCACCGCTTCGCGCTTGACGGATTCGAAGCCGCGCTCTCGAATGACGGTCTCGACCAGCGTGCGGTGATGGCCGTGCCCTTCTTCCAAAAGATATATCAGCGGGAGCGTCAGCTTGCCTTCACGCAGATCGTTTGCTACCGGCTTTCCGAGCTTCGCTTCGGTCGAAACGAAATCGAGCACGTCGTCAATCAACTGAAACGCGACCCCTACCGAAAGCCCGTATCGGGCAAGTGCGCGGCGCTCTTCGCGCGTCGCTCCGGCCACGATGCCGCCGACCTCCGCGCAGGCGCTGAACATATAAGCCGTCTTTCGGCGCACGATCTCAAGATGCTCCGCCTCGGTGATGTGACTGTTGCCGACAAGCGACAATTGCATGATCTCGCCTTCGACCATAAGCCTCGTGACGGTCGTCAGCGCCGATAGTATGTCGAAGCTGCGCTCCTGCAAGCTCATGTCGAAGGCGGTCATGTAGAGCCAGTCGCCCATCAAAACGGTAACGTCGTTGCCCCATTTGGCGTTGGCCGACGCCCTGCCGCGTCGAACTCTCGCCTCGTCGATGATGTCGTCGTGCAGGAGCGTCGCCGAATGGAGCATCTCCATGACGGCGGCCATCCTTATGGCCGAAGGCTGGGCCTCGCCGTCGAATTCGCCCGACACGAGCCTCGACGCGAGCAGCAACAGCGCGGGGCGCACGCGCTTTCCGCCGCCTTCTTGAAGGTAGCGGGCTATGGATGAGACGACGGGCGATGCATCGGAGACTTCGCGCTCGAACTCTCGCTCGACAAGCTCAAGATCGCGCCGGACGAGCGAAAATATCTCTTCGGGGCTCATCTGCGCGTCTTCCCTTTCGGGCGCATCTATGTGTAAACGACTGGGCATCCGTTCTGAAGCTCCGGCATCTGATTGCTCGGCCATTAAGTTATTCTGCCATCTTTCGTGTAACCCACATTTGCGACGGCCAATCATAGCAAACCCGCCACCGGTCGGCAACCGGGCCTGTGATGAGCCAACGGGTTGTTCTCATCCCTGTTATAGCCGCTCGCGCGAAACCGCGCAACCGCCCGGGGGTTGAACCCTTCCGGTCGAGCGGTCGTATCCTTAATACCTCATACGGGCCGTCTGCGGCGCTTGAGGCCAGGAGATTATGAACTGCCTCGGATTACCCCAGTTTCAAATTTTCGGCTGGAATTATCTATGGTAGACTACAGACGAAATCTAATAATGGCTCGGCCCACGAGACTTGTTCGAGCTAAGCTGGAGTGGTCAATCGGCTCAAAGCAGATCGCTTTCGTGGCTGCGAAGGCGGGCCTTTCTAGGAGGAGAGATGTGGAATAGATTAAAACGGCTGTTCCGTTCTATTTTCGGAGGATTGCTCGAAAGCGCGGAAGACCCTGAGTTGATACTCCAGCAGACCATTCGCGACATGCGCGAGAAGGTCCCGCAGATGCAGAACAACGTCGCGCAGGTCATGGCGACAGAGAAGCTGCTGCAAAAAGAGATCACAACGCTTGAGCGAGAGATCGTCGATTACGACTCAAAGGTCAAGGCCGCCATCAAACAGGGCCGCGACGACATAGCCCGCACATACATAACCGCGCTTCAAGAGAAACAGACCGCGCTCGACCGCGCCAAGACTCAGCACGAGACGGCGCGGGCGGCCACAGAGCAGGCAAAGAAGTTCCTGCAAAACTACATCCTTCAAGTCAAGAAGCGGACAGCCGAGGCCCAGAACCTCGTCAACGAGGCGCGCGCAGCCAAGATGCAGGAGCAGCTCGCGCAGACCATGGCGTCGTTTCAGGTGGGCGACGACGCGGGGACTTTCGACGAGATGCGCGAGCGTATTCAAAGGCGCGCGGCGCAGGCCGAGGCGCGCATGGACCTTGCCACGAGCGGGACCGAATCGCAGATCATGGACATCGAGCGCGAGTCCTTAAACATCCAGGTCGAGGACACGCTTTCGGCTTACAAACGTCAGATGGGGATGGTCCAGGATGCGCCAAGCTCTATCCCCGCGCCGCCAGCAATCGAGAGCGACCAGAGCGCAGGTAAATCGCTCGGCCCTTCCGACAGGGCAAAGGCCATAGAGTAGTTTTCCGAGAGCAGTGTCGGTGGAATTTTTATGCCCGAACAAGTCAATTACATAAAAGAGGCGATCAAGGAACCGTTAAACATCTGGGCGATGGTCGGCTTTGTGGCGGCTTCGGTCTATGCCGCCACCGCCGGCCCCGCGGGCTGGTTCGACCTGTCGTGGCTGCCGCTGGCGGCTGGCGCGGCGGCCGAGACGCTATACCTGACGACACTGCCTGCGACGACAGGCTATCGCAGGCTCGTAGACCGCCGCGCCCGCCGCCGCGAGCTGGCCGACCGCAACCGCCGCCGCGAAGAGATGATAAAGGGGTTCGACCCGCGCGAGCGCGAGGCCGTAGAGTACCTGCGCTGGATGAAGAACCAGATTTATCAAAACTATCAGAAGTTCACCTCGATAAGCGTAATGCCCGACAGCATCAACCGGCTCGAAACCATCTGGGAATCATACGTCGACCTGCTCGACATATACCGCCGCCGCAAGAATCACGTCCGCTCGATCAACCGGCAGACGATTCAGAACCAGATTCAGCAAGCCGAGCGGGCGATGAAGAGCGCGCCCGATGATGACACCGCGCGGCTCTATGAGAAGAACCTTGAGATACTTCACAAGCGGCTCAAGACCTATTCCGACATCGAGCGGTCGATGAAGCGAGTCGAGGCGCAGCTTCAATCAATCGAGAGCTTCTTCGGTCTGGTCAACGACCAGGTGATAACGATGCCTACGCCAGAGCATCTGTCGGAACTCGATTTCGAATCGCTTCTCTCATCAATCGAGATGACGAAGGAGATTCTCGAAGAGACAGCGCCCGTGCTGAGCCAGCTCGACGCGAGCGAGCGAAGCTCTTCGCAGCCGAACCGGCCTCCCATGGTGCGGCAATAATCTGAGCCACGATCCTCGAACATAAAGGCTATGTCCAGAACACGACTTCTCATGGATGATATAAGCCAGCTGCCCGGCTGGGCGGCTCGCATGGCCCGGAAGTATTACGCGGGAGAGGCCTCGCATTTTCTTTTCCATAACAACATCTATGACCTCGTCCGGTCGGGCAACGAGTACATAAGCCTGCTCAACTATCTTCAGCGCGAGCTTGTAGGCACGAAACATCTTGTCACGTACAACCGGAGCGAGGGGATAAAGTTCGGATCGACCGAAGCCGAGCGGGCCTTCATGTCTCAGCTTCGTGTCGCCGACCCGCTCGCCGGGCGCGACGCCGTCAAACAGCTTCCGAAAGACCCTTCGCGGGCGATTCCGCTCATAGAGCATTTCCTGCTCTACGGCGATCAGGTTGCGGTCATCATCAACTTCATCGACACGATAATCCCTGCCGGTGACGTGAGCTACATGTCGGGCGATGACCGAACAAACCTCGTCGCCATGCAGCGATGGATAACAAGCTCGCGGCTGTTGAAGAAAGACAACATCGTCATACTGATTGCCGAAAGCATCGCGGAGCTTCACCCGCGACTGAGGCAGAACTCGCGGCTCGCGGCTATAGAGATCACATACCCGGACGAGAACGAGCGGCTTGAGTTCATACAGCACCTGAAGGGGCAGTTGCCGCAGCTAAAGGGCGAGGTGAGCGACGAACAGCTCGCGATGGTGACGTCGGGGTTGAACCGCGTACACCTCAACTCGCTTTTGCGCAGCGCGGCTAGCGAGTCGAGCCCGATGACGCTTGAGCGTGTGCGGCAGAAGAAGAAAGAACTGATCGAAGCCGAAACCGTGGGCCTCGTCGAATTCGTACAGCCGAGGTTCGGGCTCGATTCCGTGGGCGGCATGTCGAAAGCCAAGGCGTTTATGAAATCCATCGCCGAGACCATCCGGCACGGCAACACCGAAGAAGCGCCGATGGGAATACTCATCTCCGGCCCCGTAGGGACGGGCAAGACATTCCTGGCCGAATGCTTTGCGCACGATTGCGGTTTGAACGTCGTGGCCTTTAAGAATTTCCGCGAGCGATGGGTCGGTTCGAGCGAAGCCAACCTGGAAAAGATCTTGAACCTGCTCCAGACGCTCGCGCCCATTGTCGTGCTGGTCGATGAAGCGGACGCGACGCTCGGCTCCCGCGAGACCGGGGGAGATTCCGGCGTCGACGCTCGAATCTTCTCGAAGCTCGCGGCGGCGATGGGCGACACGCGAAATCGCGGGCGCATACTGTGGATACTGATGACGAGCCGCCCGGACCTTTTGCCCATCGACTTGAAGCGGCAGGGGCGAGCCGAAGAGCACATATCGCTCTTTTATCCTGAGACGGAAGAAGACAGGCTCGCGATCATCCTTGCTATGGTCGGCAAGAACAAGATCGAGCACGAAGTGGCGGACTGGTCGGCAATCACAAAGAACAAGCTGAATCTATCGGGCGCTGACATCGAGTCTATGCTCATACGCGCACGCCGCATTGCGCGCATCGCGTCGCGCAAGGTCGTCACACAGGCCGACGTCGAGTCGGTCGCGGCAGAGTTCAGCCCCGCCCGCGACGAGATGGCCGTCGAGTATCAAACGCTCGTCGCCGCGCGCGAGGCGACTTCGCGCGATATGGTCCCGGAAAAGTACAGGCATCTTTCGCCGATGGAGTTGAGCCAGCGCATAGAAGAGTTGCGGGGTTTCATCAGATAACTCAAAGTCGTGTAGGAGAAGATCATGACCGCAGAGCAAGCGCCAAATGTTTCGGGCTGGGTCTACGAAGAGCTTGCCAACAGCATCACTCACGGCCTCGGTCTGGCATTAAGCGTCATCGGCTCCCTCGTTCTGATGGCGCTTTCGATTTTGCGCGGAGACACGTGGCAGATCGTCAGTTGCAGCGTATTTGGGGCGACGATGGTCGCGCTCTACACGGCATCGACTCTCTATCACAGCTTCCGAAATCCCCGGCACAAAGAGATATGGAAGATTCTGGACCACTCGGCCATCTACCTGCTCATAGCGGGAACTTACACGCCGTTTACTTTGATTAGCCTGAGAGGGTGGATAGGCTGGACGCTTTTCGCGGTAATATGGTCGCTGTCGATCTTCGGCATCATCTTGAAATGCGTATTCGTCCACGAGTTCAAGATAGTGTCGACGCTCGTCTATGTCGTGATGGGCTGGATAGGGATAGTTGCTTTCAAGCCTCTTTTGGCCGCAGTCCCGGTCGCTGGAATCGTATGGCTCGTCGCGGGCGGAATCGCCTACACGGTGGGGGTCATATTCTTCGCCTGCAAGCGGGTCCCTTATAATCACGCCATCTGGCACGTCTTTGTGATGGCAGGGTCCATCTGCCACTACTTCGCAGTCCTGTATTTGGTCCTGCCATAACGAGTAAACAGTGACAAGTGACAAGTGACGAGTGACAAAAAGAACGATTCGCCTGACCCTCACCTTGCTTCAAGAAACACTCGCCGTCTGCCGACTGAGCCACTCGGCAAGGATGCCTGACTGGGCTCTGTTTGCTCCGTTTGTTTCTCTCACCCGAACGAGTGAAGAGCTGTCGATTGTGGTTAATGAGGCCAGAGTTCCCGAACAGATCAAAGCGGAGCGCGGCTGGCGGTGTTTTAAGGTCGAAGGACCGCTCGATTTTTCACAGACGGGGATACTCTCTTCACTGGCCGCGCCGCTCGCCCTTGCAAAGATAAGCATATTCGCAGTCTCTACGTTCGACACAGACTACCTGCTCGTCAAAGAGAGCGACCTGGAAAAGGCAATCTCCGTTCTGGCGGAAAACGACCACTGCTTGAAGCAGTGACAAGTAAACAGTGACAAGTGACAAGAAAGACCGGACTGAACCTTGATCGTTCTCTCCTTCTTGTCACTTGTCACTTGTCACTTGTCACTGTCCACCAGTCTCCTGGCTTGAGTTTGTAGCTCGTATAGTTTTGTAAGCGCTTCGACGGGGCTCAGCTCGTTTATGTCCAGCCCGGCAAGCGAGTCGAGAACCGCTTTCAGGCCGGCATCAGGCTCGGCGGCCTTCGCCTCGCTGCTGCCTCCGCGCCCGGCACCGGCGTCGTATTCGGCCAGCAACTCTTTCGCGCGTCTGAGCACGGGCTTTGGCAGCCCGGCCAGCTGGGCTACGTATGTGCCGAAACTCTTTTCAGCGCGGCCAGGCTCGACGCGGTGCAGGTATTGGACCTTGCCGTTCTTTTCGCGAACCGCCACGTGAAAGTTCCGAACGCGCGGCAAATAATCTTCGCAGTTCGTCAGCTCGTGGTAGTGAGTCGCAAAAAGGGCCTTTGACCCAAGGCGGGGGTTGTTGTGAAGGTACTCTATGACGGCGCGAGCTATCGAAAGCCCGTCGGCGGTCGAAGTCCCGCGCCCTATCTCGTCGAGCAGGATGAGGCTGCGCGGGGTCGCGTGGTTTAAGACGTGCGCGGTCTCGATCATCTCGATCATAAAGCTGGAGTGGCCCCTGAGCGTGAAATCGTTCAACCCGATTCTCGTAAAGATGCGGTCTATCAGCCCCATCTCGGCCCGCTCGGCCGGGACGAAGCTCCCAATCTGCGCCAGCAGACAGATCAACGCGACCTGCCTGAGATAGACCGATTTCCCCGCCATGTTCGGAGCGGTCAATAGCATTATCTGTGTGCCGACGTTTGAAATGTGAACGTCGTTGGGAGTGAACTTCTCGCCTTCGAGCAACTGCTCGATCATCGGGTGGCGGCCTTTGATAATCACGATCTCGCCGCCGTCGCCAAGGTCCGGCTTTATATAACCGAACCGCTCGGCGCATTCGGCCAGCGCCGCGTACAGGTCGATCAGCGCAAGCCCTGCGCCGATGCGAATGACCCTTTCCGAGTGCCGCCCTATCTCGTCAAGAGCCTTGCGGTAAAGGATCGTCTCAAGCTCGACTATGCGCTCGCGCGCGTTGGCGATGAGCGATTCGTGCTCTTTCAACTCAAGCGTAAAGTAACGCTCGGCGTTCGTCAGCGTCTGTTTGCGTATGTAATCAGAGGGCACAAGGCGAAGGTTGGCTCGCGTAACTTCGATGTAGTAGCCGAAGACCTTATTATAGCCGACCTTGAGCGAGCGAATCCCCGTGCGCTGGCGCTCGCGTTCTTCGAGGCGCGCGAGGAAGCTGCGGCCGCCGGCAAGCGTCGCGCGCAACTCGTCAAGCTCTTCTGAAAAGCCAGGACGAATGATCCCCCCGCGCTCGAAATCGCTTGGGGGGCGGTCTGAGATGGCGCGGTTTATGAAATCGACGAGGTCCGCGCACGCTTCCAGCGGAGCGGTGAAGCTTTCGGGAGCGCGGTGCTTCTCAAGCGTTGCGCGGATTTGAGAGACGGCCTTGAGGCTGTGACCGAGCGCGAGGACTTCTGAAGGCACGGCGATTCGGCGGCGTATTCGACCAAGCAGCCGTTCAACGTCGAGCACGTCGTCGAGATGTGCGCGAACACGCTCGCGCGCGTCCGTCAATTTGTAGAACCAGTCGATTGCCTCTTGTCTCGCCCGCAGCTCTACAAGGTCGAGGAGCGGGTGACGAAGCCACCGCCTGAGCAGCCGCCCGCCCATGCTGGTCGCAGTCAGGTCAATCGTCGCCACGAGCGACCCTGTCGGCGCGCCGCCGCTGAAATCCCATCCTTGAAATATCTCTAGGTTCCTGAAGGTCTGTGGGTCGAGCTGGATAAACCTGTCGGTCTTATAGCTTTGAAGGTTAGTGAGGTTCGCGAGCGCGTCGGGCTGCGTGTCGCGCAAGTACGCGACTATTGCCCCTGCGGCTCGCGTGGCAAGCGGCAGGTTTTCGCAGCCGAAAGCCGAAAGCGTTATGACCTCAAAGTGATTGAGCAGAGCGCGGCGCGATTGCTCGAAAGAGAGATGCTCATCATCGAGCCGCGTGACGGCGCGGGCCTCAATCGAAGGGGCGTCGAGGCTACGTGCCGCGATCAGCTCGGCCGGCGCGATTCGCTCAAGCTCCGAGATCGCTTCGAGGCTGTCGAGCTCTGTCGCTCGAAACTCTCCCGTAGTGACGTCGGCGTAAGCAATGCCTGCCCGCTTGCCGTCTATGACCAGGCTTCCCAGGAAATTGTTTGCGCGCCCTTCGAGCAACCCCGGCTCGACGACCGTGCCGGGGGTTATGATCCGCACGACTTCACGCTCGACAAGCCCTTTTCCGGGCGGCGTCACCTGATCGCACACGGCCACCTTGTAGCCACGGTTGATAAGCTTCGCCAGGTGGCTCTCAAGCGAGCGAACCGGTATCCCCGCGAGCGGGTGCACATTGCCCTTCCCGAACCACTTGCGCGTCAGGACTATGCCAAGCTCGCGAGCCAGCGTCTGCGCATCCTCGTCAAACGTTTCGTAAAAATCGCCTATCTGAAAAAGCAGAAGCATGCCGGGATACCGGCGCTTTATCTCCAGATACTGTCTGCGAAGCGGTGTGGTCATAATTATTGGGGAGAGTAAACAGTGACAAGTGACAAGTGACAAGAAAGACCGGAGCGGTATTTGATCGGTCCCTCCTTCTTGTCACTCGTCACTCGTCACTTGTCACTGTTTACTCTCTCTGGAAACCATCTTCACAAGCAACTCTTCTTGTTCTTTGAGCGAGCGGTAGAGTCTTTCGAGATCTCCTATTCCGATGACGGTTATCGCCTCCCAGATTTCATGAAACGAGCCTGTCAGGCGGCGACCGGCAAAGTTGGCCGAACGCTCGTCGGCTATGATGAGAAAGGGTCGCGAGCGTTGCTGATCGTAGGCGTGTTTCAGCCTCGTGAGCGCGCTGTCAACGCTGCCTGCTACCTGGACCTCGAAGACGTGGCTCAGGCGGGGAGCCGACGGGCTATCGCGCCACACGACATCGTAATAGTCGAACTCGGCCTCGGCGTGCCGCCCAAGCAGTCGGCCTATCTCGACAAGCATCTTCTGCGCATCCTTATGAGTGACGGCCCTCGCAGGGGTCCCGGCATCGGGCGCGGCGGGCGAAACCTGCATAGCCTCCTGCGCGACCCGCTGGCGGCCCTTCGGCGTCACAACCCATCGCGCCCGGTCGCGGCGCAGCTCGCCCCTGGCTATCAATTCCCTGCCCGCTCGCTGTACGGCTTGCCGCCAGCGGCTTCGCCCCGCGAGGCTTCGCTCGTCGAGGTCTTCAGCCGTAAGCTGCGGGAAATACCGCACAAGCCTGTCATAAAGATAGCGCAGGTTATCGCTGCCACCTGTGGCTTCGAGTTCTTGCAAAATAGGGAGTTCGAGTCTTGCGGCTTCGGGAAAGGGCATCGTTTTACGCGGATTCTTAAGATTCTTCCCCGTGCATTGTAGTCGAGGACCACAAAGCTTGGCAATTGGGAACGCGCGGCAAGTCTCGGCGCCGCTTAATCTTTCGGTAACCACGGCGGCCCGCCTGTCGTCTTAATCATCGTGGGGCAGATTTAACCGGCGTCCGGCTGCCCGCAAGTGCTCATTGAATGAATAGCTTCAGCCTTCGCGCCCCTGCGTAGTGCTGGTTGATGAAATTGGCGAACAAAGCTAATGTTGAAGCGTTGACCGGAATACGACTGCTAGCAGAATCGACCAGAACCTGCCCCGTTGCGGGGCCTAGACCGAATTGAAGGGGTTAACAGGCGGTTGGCAGGCAAACCAGAGAGCCAGATTCCCGGCCGCGCTTCGAGCGCGCAGACATCGTCACGGCTCGAAGCGGAGATCGAAAGCTCCGTGGAAGATATGGATACCGTCCTGCCCTCGGAAGGCGCGGTCGAAGCTCGAATAGTGAACGAGGAAGCCGGGACCGACAGCGAGGATGAACTGATACGCCGGTGCGTGTCAGGCTCGCACGAAGCTTACGAAGTACTGGTCCGCCGTCACAGCCCCAGAGTCTTCAATATAATCGGCAGCTTCTTTCGGCGCCGGGATATGGTAGAGGATATTGCGCAAGAGGTCTTTGCCAGAGCTTACTTCTCCCTGGATAGCTTTACGCTGGGCAGGTCATTTGCCGCCTGGGTGGCCAAGATCGCAGTCAATGCTTGCTATGACCATTTGAGGGCTCAGCGTCGGCGCATCGAGTTCCAACTGCCACGAGACACCGACACCGAAGATGACTGGCTGGAGCTTCAGATGCTTGAGGCGGCGAGCGCGCGACACCGTAGCGCGGAGCGGCAGCGCGAGGCGGCTGAGATTTCCGAGCGATTGCTTGCCAAGCTCGACCCTGAAGACAGGCTCGTGCTCGTGTTGATTGATAAGGACGGCTATTCGATCAAAGAGGTGTCGGAGATGACCGGGTGGGGTCAGTCGAAGATAAAGGTCCGCGCTTTCCGTGCGCGGCGGACGCTCAGGGCGGCGATGGACAGGTTGATGCTGAGCGCCGAGCGAAAACAGAGGAACACAAAATGAAATACGGTAAGAATGAAAAGACGAAGGTCAGTTGTCGAGACGCCCGGAGGCTGTTTGTCCCGATGGCTCGGCGCGACGTGGATTTGTCGCTTCGCGTTCTGTTCGATCAGCACATCGAGTCCTGCGCGCGGTGCGCCCGCGATTATCGGTTCACGCGTCTTTCGCGCGCGGTTTTGGAGAGCGCGGCGGTGGCCGAGCCTGTAAGACCCGGCTCGGATTTCTTTGTCGCTTTGCGAGCGCGCATAGAGCGAGGCGCGACAGACGGCGCGCGCGCGCAACATCCGGGCGCGGATGACGGGTGGGCGGCAGTCTTGATGCTCACGGCCCGGCAGCTCATCCCCGTCATGGCCTTGCTGCTTTTGATAATAATCGGCGCGACTTTTGTGTGGGGGAGGTCGACCGGGAACGCCAGCCAGGTGGCCACGATACCGCGCGAGCGCGTCTTGTTCAGCGACATGTACGATTACCCCGAACCGACTTCAGACGACGTGTTGCAGACGTTAGTTACGTTGGAGGAGAAAGAGAATGGACAGTAGGAGTGCCAGTCAAACAAAGGCCCGCTTTCTTGTGCTGGCTGTATTTCTGATAGGGGTTGCGGCGGGCGCATTGTCGATGAACCTGTACCAGCGCACGGCTAACCCGCCCGCCGAGGCGAGCGCCGATTCCGTAAGGCCGCAGGATCATATTTTAAGAAAATTGAAAGAACGGCTCGAACTTTCCGAGGACCAGCAGCATCGTATTACGGCGATACTCGACGATACGTTCGATAAGTACCGCGAGCTCAGGCAGGAGATGGAGCCGCAGATCAAGGATTACAAGCCCCGATTTGAAGCCGCGCGCCAGCAGGGCCGCGAGCGCATGCGCGCCTTGCTGACCGCCGAGCAACTGCCGATGTTCGAAGAGATGGTGCGGGAACAGGACCGCAAGCGCGAGAAGATGAACGAGAACAATAAATAAGACCATGAAAAAAACTGTATCAACCTCATTAAGCATACTTTTATTGCTGCTCGCCTTTGTTCCGGCTCAGGCGAGTGCTCAGAACCTTTTCGAGCTTCAGGGCCTCATCACGGACGAGACGGGCGCGTTCATAGTCGCCGCGCCTGTGACTCTCGACGACGGGCAGGGGCAGAAGTATTCCGCCCAGACCGACGAGCAGGGCCGTTATAGGATCACAGGTATAAAGCCGGGCGTTTATAACGTCACGGTCGAAGTAGACGGCTTCGCCACATATACCGACCAGGTAGACCTCAGCGCAAGACGCGCGACGCCGCTTAACATAACACTGACGGTGGCTTTAACGGAGCAGGTCGAAGTCACAAACGATACGCCGGTCGTCTCTACGGAGCCCGACCAGAACCTTTCGGCGGTCACTCTCACCGAAAAAGACCTCGAAGCCCTGCCCGACGACCCGGACGAGTTACTCGAAACGCTGCGGCAGATGGCGGGCGCTGCGGGCGGCGCGGATGACGCGGCGATCTACGTCGGCGGGTTTAGAGAAAACGGGCGCATCCCGCCCAAAGAGGCGATACAGATGATCCGCATCAACGCGAACCCTTACTCGGCGGAGTATTCGGAACCGGGCAACGCGCGGATCGAGATCATAACCAAACCGGGCTCGGATGTTTACCACGGCGCACTCAGGTTCGGCTTCAGGGACGAATCCCTGAACGCGCGAGATGTATTTGCGCCGTCGCGCGCGCCGTTCCAGGTCCGCGATTACGGCGGCAACGTCAGCGGTCCGATCATCAGAAACAGGTGGGGCTTTTTTCTCGACTTCGACCGGCGCGAAAGAGACGAAAACGATGTCGTCAACGCGACGATACTCGCGCCTGGGACGTTTGCCCCGACCCCGTTCACGACCTCGGTCGCAAGCCCGACCCGCAATTTGAATTTCTCGCTGCGCACCGATTTCCTTATCAACCCGAAACACACGCTGGGGGTTCAGTACCGGTTCACCGATACCAGCTGGTTAAACCTCTCAAGCGGGTTCGAGCTGCCTGAGCGGCAGTTTCAAACCGACACCCGCGACGACACGTTCAGGTTTTCGTTTACGAGCATCGCCAGCGAGCGCGCGGTAAACGAGATGCGGCTACAGCTTTCTCGCCGCCAGGTAAACACTCGCGCGCTGACCGAAGCGCCCGCCGTTCAGGTGTTCGACGCTTTCACGTCCGGCGGGAACCAGAACTCGCTGTTTGCCGACAACAGAAACCAGAATCTCGAATTTGTCGATAACCTGACCTACACATACAAGAAGCACACGATCAAGGCGGGATTTCGCGCCGAGGGGCTTCACCTTGAGACGACCAACCGAGGCAACTTCGGCGGGACTTTCACATTCGGTTCCGACTTCGAGCGCGACGCGGCTGGCGAGATCATCCTCGACGGGAACGGAAACCCTGTCACTATCTCGTCGCTTGAGCATTATCGCAGGTTTATAACAGGGGTCCCCGGCTACAGACCTTCGCAGTTTTCGGTCAACCGGGGCGACCCCTTCATCAGCCTGACGCAGTGGGAGATGGGGCTGTTCGTTCAAGACGACTGGAAAGCTTCGGAGCAGCTGACGCTCTCTTTCGGCGTGCGGCACGAGTTTCAAACCAATCTCGAAGACAAGCTCAACCTTGCCCCGCGCGTGGGCCTCGCCTGGGCTCCCGTCAAAAACGGCAAGGGCGTGATTCGCGCGGCGGCGGGCGTCTTTTACAGCCGCCTCGATTCGGGGATCACCACGAACACGTTCAGGTTCGACGGCGAGCGGCTGCAAGAGTTCGTCATCGACCAGCCCGATTTTTATCTGAACAACATCCCCGTTGAATTTACCGGGGCGAATCTCCGCCAGCCGAGAATCAGAACGAAAGCCGACGATCTGAACGCGCCTTACACGATCATGTCTACCGTGGGGTATGAGCGCAGGCTGCCAAAGAACCTCCTGGGCGCGGTCACATACACGTGGACTCGCGGCGTTCACCTGCTGCGCTCGCGCAACATCAACGCGCCCGTAAACGGCGACGAGCCGGGCGAAGCGCCCGAACTGCCTTTCCCCGGCCAGGGGTCCATCTTCCAGTACGAATCGACCGGCCTGCTCTCAAGACACGAGCTGCGGTTTATGCTCAGGGCGAACATCACGCGCGACATCAACATGTTCGGCTTCTACACGCTCTCCTCGACTCGCGGCAACGCAGAGCTGAGAGATTCGGGCCTGCTCCCGGCTGACAGCTACGACCTATCTTCAGAGTGGGGCAGGACAAGGGATGACGTCCGCCATCGCATACACCTCACAGGCTCTGTGGGGCTCCCGTGGCGGCTGCGCATCAGCCCGCACATTCAGATCAGTTCCGGCGCGCCCTTCAACATCACGACGGGTCGGGATAACAACCTCGACACGATCTTCAACGACCGCCCTTCGTTTGCTATGCCCGGCGACCCGGACGCTATCCAAACGAGGTTCGGGCTGTTCAACCCCAACCCCGGCCCCGGTGATGAGATCATCCCGCGCAATTTTGGGAACGGGCCTTCCTACGTTGTCTTTAACGTGAACCTGTCGAAGACGATAGGGTTTGGGCCGCAATTGGCGAGCTTCCGTGGCCAGGCAGGGACTCGAAACGCGCAACAGGGGGGACAGCAAACCGGGCAGCAGACCGGCCAGCAGGGTCAGCAAACCGCAAACCGGCGCGGTAATAATCAAAACCGTGGCGGCGGGGCTGGCGCTCGCGGACCAGGCGGCCCCGGCGGCGGCGGGTTCTTCGGCGGCGGCGGAGACGCGCGCAACAGGTACAACCTGACCTTCAACATCCAGGTCTCAAATATTTTTAACCACACGAACTTCGGTAATTACAACGGCGTGCTGAGCTCGCCCGTATTCGGGCTCTCTTCTACGGCGAGAGAGGCGCGCAGGGTCGAAGCCTCTGTGAGATTCAGTTTCTAGAAAGCAGGAGTAAATATCAATGAAGAAGTTTTTTGGACTGGTAAACCTTATGCTGGTACTGGCGGCCTGCGCAGTAGCCGCCGCCGCTCAGGACGGCCCCCCGCAGGAGCAGCGCCCGGGTGGCGGCATGGGGATGCGTATGCAGATGCCGAGCTTTGCCGAGCTTGATAAGAACAGCGACAAGAAGCTCAGCCGCGAAGAGACGGGGCAGATGCCGCCGCAATTTTTCGACAGGCTCGACGACAACAAGGACGGTTTTATCGACGAAGCGGAGTGGAACCGCATGCGCCAGCGCATGGGTGGAAACAACACGCGTCTCGCAGAGATGTTTGGCCGCTTCATGGATGCGGATAAAGACGCCAAAGTTACCCGCGAAGAGTTCGCGCGGATAACGCAGCTTTTTGACGCGCTCGACAAGGACAAAGACGGCGCGCTCACGCAAGAAGAGCTTGGCCGGTTCTTCCAGGGCATGGGTGAATTGCAGGCGGCTGCCACAGGCGGCGTCGAAGTCAACAACCTCTTTGAGAAATACGATAAGAACAAAGACGGAAAGATTCTCGCCGAAGAGATGGAGAACGAGCGGACCTTCAAGGCGCTCGACCTCGACAAAGACGGCTCTGTCACCCGCGACGAAGCCGAATCCGCGCTCAAGCAGCTTGCCTCGCGTTCGCGCCAGCGCCAGCCACAGCAGTAAGCGATCAGGGCTGAGGGCCGAGGTGGATACCGCTCCCCTCGGCCCTCGCCTCCGCAAACCGAAGACCTCACACCTTTACTACGCTCAGTCCCCGGTTCCACGCCGAAGGCGGAAGTGGACAATCCCCTGTGTTCATCGTAATATCCCTACTTACGAAATCGTGCGAGAGATCAGGGGAGCGAAAAGAATGGCTCAGCCAGTTATTGAAAGTCTGGAGCCGGCAGCAGGCATCGAAGGTGGCGAGGTAGTTATCGAGTGCAAGGGGTTCGTCTTCTCTACCTATGACCGCGCACGCGTCGTCTTTGGCGGGGTCGAGACACGGCCCATCAGCGCTTCCTCAAACCGCGTCATAGCTCCCGTCCCGTCAAGCGACCTTATAAGCGGCGAAGTTGGCATAACGCTCGAAGCCGACGGGTTTTCGAGCGAGAGCCGCCGTTTCATCGTCGGTGAAAAGCTCGCAGATAACCTGCACCCCGTGGCCAATCCCGCTTATGACCGCGATAACGGGGCCATATACACTACGCTTTCCGGCTCGCGCGGGCAGAAAGTGCCGGTCTCTGTCTACAAGATCACGCCCGACGGAGAGAGCGAGCCGTTTTTGACCGACATCATCAACCCGACGGGGCTGGCCTTCAGCCGCGACGGCGAGATGTTTATCACGAGCCGCTATGACGGTTCCGTTTATCGCGTTACGCCTTTTAAGGAGGCGGAGGTCTACGCTCGCAACCTCGGCGTAGCCACCGGGATAGCCTTTGACCAGTCGGGGCGTATGTTCGTCGGCGACCGCAGCGGAACTATCTACCGCGTGAACGAGATAGGCGAGGCGACAACATTCGCTACCATCGAGCAGAGCATGGCCGCGTTCCACCTCGCTTTCGGGCCGGACGGCTACCTGTATGTGACGGGGCCGACCCTTTCGAGCTTCGATTCTGTTATGAGAATCAGCCCGGACGGCGTAGTCACAAGATTTTTCACGGGGCTCGGAAGACCGCAGGGGCTGGCAATCGACCGCAAGGGGAACGTCTACGTGGCCGCAAGCCGCAAAGGCCATCGCGGAATAATCAGGATAACGCCGGACGCCGAAGCAGAGCTTGTGGTGGCGGGCGTTGGTATAGTCGGGCTCTGCTTTGACGATCACGGAAACCTGATCGCGGCCACGACCCGCGAGATTTATCGCCTTCCGCTTGGGATCGAAGGCTACTGGCCTTTTTGACCGCTTGGTAGTAAACCTGCCTGTATGATGATTCAAGATATTCGGTCAGGTTCGAACTCTTTGACAGTCCGAGCAGCCCGGTGTTAGCTTTCATCGAGGGCTTCCATAAAGGTTTAGCTTCAGGAGCGCGTAGTGAATATAGACCCCGGTTTCGCAATAATCTGGTTTGTGGTGTTTCTTTTCTCGCTTTCGTTTCACGAGGCGGCGCACGCCTGGACCTCCGAGAAATTCGGAGACTACACGGGAAGGTACCAGGGTCGAATCACGCTCAACCCTGTCGCGCACATCGACCCTATCGGGACGCTGCTGTTTCCCATCATGAGCATGCTCACTTCGATACCGTTTTTAGGGTGGGCCAAGCCGGTCGAGACGAACCCGCTGCTGTGGCGCGACAAGAAGAAGGCAAACATATCCGTCTCGGCGGCAGGGCCGATCAGCAACTTTATCCTCATGAGCATCGCCTTCATCGCGCTGAAATCTATGGTCATGGGCGGCGTGCTGACGATAAAGAACGGGGCGAGCCTGCCGTATGACGTTCTGGGGCCGATGCCGGGCCAGCCGGCCTTCATGGAACCGCTGACCATGTTCTTGAGCATATTCTTGATCTTGAACCTGTCGCTCGGCATCTTTAACCTGATCCCGATACCGCCGCTCGACGGGAGCCACGTGCTTGAGAGCCTGCTTCCGCCCGCGATGGCGTCGGCCTACGAGCAGATTCGACCATACGGGTTCTTGCTTTTAATGGCGCTGCTGTTTTTCGGTGTGCTCGGTTTCATCATCTTTCCCGCCGCGAGGTTTTTGTGGCTGTTGATCCTGGGGGCGTGAGGGTAAGAAATTGGCTGCAAATGAGAACGGCGTTACGACGCCCGAACAGAACCAATCAGGCGAGAATCCGCAGGGCAACGTGATCGTCAGCGGAATGCGCCCCACGGGAAACCTGCACCTGGGCAACTACGAAGGGGCGCTCAAGAACTGGGTCAAGCTGCAAGACTCTGGCAATTACAGGGGCCACTATTTCGTGGCGGACCTGCACGCGCTCACAAGCGATTACGCCGACACGAGCAAGATAAAGCAGAACACCATCGACATGGTCAGCGACTGGCTCGCCGCCGGGCTCGACCCTGAGCGGTCAACGATCTTCGCGCAGTCTATGGTCCCCCAGCACGCGGAGCTTCATTTGATACTTTCGGCGGTCACTCCGCTCGGCTGGCTCGAACGCGTGCCGACTTATAAGGAGCAGCGCGAAAACATTACCGAAAAAGATATAGGCAACTACGCATTCCTGGGCTACCCTGTGCTTCAGGCCGCCGACATCATAATGTACAAAGCCAACTTTGTACCGGTCGGCAAAGACCAGGACTCGCACGTCGAGGTGACGCGCGAGATCGCCCGCCGGTTCAACAATTTCTACGGCGAAGTCTTCCCTGAACCCCAATCGCTTCACACCGAGGTCCTGGTCCTGCCCGGAACCGACGGCCGCAAGATGTCGAAAAGCTACGGCAACGCTATCTACCTTGTCGACAGCGAAGAGGTCATCAGAGAGAAAGTGCGGATGATGATTACAGACCGCACGCGCATACGCAGGAGCGACCCCGGCCACCCGGAAAGCTGCCAGGTGTGCCAGACGCACCGCTTCTTTGTCGACGCGGAGACGGCGGACCGCTATGACGACGACTGCCGCGCCGCGCGCATTGGCTGTGTGGACCGCAAGCGCGCGCTTGCCGATTCGATCATCGAGCGCTACGGCGAGATAGCCGAGCGCAGCCGCGAGCTTAGAAAACGGCCCGACTACGTCTTAGACGTTTTAAGACAGGGCGCTTTGCGGGCGCGCGGTGAAGCCGAAACGACCATGGCCGAAGTATGGCGCGCAATCAAGATGGACTGGTCCGAATGAATATGAAAGAGCAAGAAAAGAGAGACGCGGTGGAACCGGCCGCCGAGCCGCAGGCCGCTTCCCTGCCCGCCGCTGCCGAAAGCGCCGATCAGTACAAGGTGAAGCTTGAGGTCTTTGAAGGCCCGCTCGATCTGCTGCTCTACTTGATTCGCAAAGAAGAGGTCTCGATTTACGACATCCCCATCGCCCGAATCACCGAGCAGTACCTGGAATACTTGCGCGCCATGCAGGAGCTTGACATAGGGGTTGCCGGAGAGTTCCTTATGATGGCGGCGACGCTCATACAGATAAAGACCCAGATGCTTTTGCCGCGCGACCCGGACCTGGAAGAAGACCAGGTAGAGGACCCGCGCAAAGAGCTTGTCTACCAGCTGCTTGAACACCAGAAGTTCAAAGCGGCGGCAAGCACGCTTTACCAGCGGGCGACAATCGAGGCCGGTACGTTTACAAGGGGCGCTCTCGAAACCGACACAAACAACCCTGAAATTTCGGCGACCGTCTTCCGGCTCTTCGAAGTCTTTCAGGAAGTCTTGAACCGCAAGCGCGCGATAACAGAGATCGAGATAGCCCGCGAAGAAGTGACGATGGCCGAAAAGCTTGTCGAGATAAAAAACCTTGTCGAAGAATCGACAGAGGTTCGCGCGCGCGATATTTTCGAGCGCGCCAGGTCTAGAAGAGAGATGGTCTTGATCTTTCTGGCGGTCCTTGAGCTTGTCAAAGAGCTTGCCATAAGGCTCCGGCAATCGGACACGTTTGGCGACATCATGATCTCTAAACGCGAAGAGACAAGCCCCGGCGGCGCGGGAGATGACGCTAGCGGGCGCGTGGAAGAGGCGGCTCCCGAACCCACGGCATAAAAATAGATTTGTAACAGACCGTTTACTATGACGATTGAAGAACTGAAACCCGTTATCGAAGCGCTTGTATTCGTCTCGGAAGAACCGCTCACAATCAAACAGCTTTCGTCAATCCTCGAAGACGTAACGAGCGATGACATAGAGACTGCCTGCGAACAGCTTCAGGCGGAGTACAACGAGCGGCCGGGCGGGCTTGAATTCAGGATGATCGCGGGCGGCTACCGCATCACCTCACGCCCTGAGTTTAGCGAATACGTCCGCAGGTACCTGAAGGCGCAGCCGTCGGCACGACTGTCGTTTGCCGCGCTCGAAACGCTCGCCGTGATCGCGTATAAACAGCCTATCACGATCCCCGAAATCATGGAGATAAGGGGCGTAAACTCGACCTCCGCGATAAAGACGCTGCTTGACCGCCGGTTGATAGTTGCAAAGGGTCACAAACAGGTCGTGGGCCGACCAATGTTGTATGGAACATCGAAAGAATTCCTGGTACACTTTGGCCTGAGTGATCTGTCAGAGCTTCCGAATCTCGAAGATTTCGAAGACCTGATGAATAGCTGAATCGCCTGCTCCCACAGTCGCGTTTCGGAATCCTCCAATGAATTTCGCCGTGCGTGTATAGGATTATAATTCTTTGCTAGCCTGCTAGTGGTGCTTAAACTCCTCCCCGGCGCGTAGGAACCAGGCATGGGAGTTCTATCTTTAACCGATCCAACTTTAGCTCTTGCCCATACGGCGAGCATCCTTGTCATCGACGATGACGAGGAGATAGGGCTTGCGCTGCGCGCAGTGCTTGAGAGCGAAGGGTTCAAGGTCACGGTTGCGACGACCGGCAGCGAGGGGCTGCACCTGCTGACCGAAGGGAGCCCTTTCGACCTCTTGCTGCTCGACGTGATGCTGCCGGGGATGGACGGCTGGTCCGTGCTGTCGAGGGTCCGCGCCGCGCCCGCCACCGCTCGCATCCCGATCATAATGCTGACGGCCATGAGCGAGGAGCGCAACGAGGTCGATCTTCTGACGGCGGGCGCGGACGATTATCTTCAAAAGCCGTTCTCTTATGACAGGCTTCTTGCGCACATGAGGGCGCTGCTCAGGAGGTCCGCGCTTCAGAGCATAAACCCGTTGACGGGGCTGCCGGGCAACCGGCAGGTCGAGCGGTTTCTCCAAAAGTGCGTCGGCGAGCGAGAGACCTACTGGGCCGCGGCCTATATCGACATCGACAACTTCAAGGCCTATAACGACTGTTACGGTTTTCTGCAAGGCGACGAAGTGCTCAAGGCAACCGCAGAGATCATGGCGGCCGTAGCCGTAGGCTTTGGCGACGACATCTTTGTCGGAAACATCGGCGGCGATGATTTCTTGATGGGGTTTACAAAAGAGGCTCCGCGCGCCGACGAAGCCTCGACAATCGATGTTCGCAACGTGCTTGAGAAACTCGCGACGGAGTTTGATCGCAGGGTGCGCGGCTTTTACAAGGAAGAAGATTTGAAAAGAGGGTACATCTCCGCCGAAAGCCGTCGCGGCGGGGTCGAGCATTACCCGCTGATGACACTGTCAATCGCCGTGGTGACAAACACGCGGCGGCTGTTTAACCACCCGCTCGAAATCAGCAACACATTCGCTTCGGTCAAACACAAGGCGAAGTCCCAAACCGGCAGCGTTGTCTGTTTCGACCTCAGACGACGGTGACAACCGCCACCCGTACGGTTATCATGACGGTCGTATGCAAGAGAGACTTCAAAAGATAATCGCCGCCACGGGCATGGCCTCGCGCCGCGCCGCCGAAGAGATGATACTAAAAGGCGAAGTGACCGTGAACGGGAAGCTCATCACAGAGCTTGGGACGCGCGCGGACGTGACGCGGGATCATATCAAAGTTCGCGGCAAGCTGATAAATCCGCCAAACACCGAAAAGCCGAAAAAGTATTACCTCATCAACAAGCTTCGCGGTTACCTGTCGTCCGTCTCCGACCCTAAAAAACGCCCGCTTGTAGCTTCGCTGCTCCCGCCTTCGGCGAGGCGCGGGCTTCACCCCGTAGGGCGGCTCGATTTCAACACAGAAGGGTTGATAATCCTTACCAATGACGGAGAGCTGACGCAGGCGATCACGCAGGGCGGGCGTGTCGCGAAGGTCTATCACGTCAAGGTCAAAGGCTCGCCGCACGAAGGCCTCATCGAGCGGCTTCGGGCCGGGATTAAGATGGGCGAGTCGCGCACTGCGCCAGCCGAGATAAAACTGCTTGAGCGTACGAAGGAAGGCGGCAACACCTGGTTCGAGGTCACGCTTCGAGAAGGCAAGAACCAGCAGATTCGCCGCATGTTCGATTCCATAGGCCATTCGGTCACAAAGCTGCGCCGGGTGCAGATAGGCCACATCACCGATCAGGGCCTTGCGCCGGGCGAGTTTCGCGAGCTCACGCCGCGCGAAGTCGCAAAGTTTTTCGAGCCCGCCTCAAAGCCGGCTACGAAGTCGGCTAAGAAGCCCGCCAGAAGGCCTGCTCTAAGGCCCGCCACGAAAAACGCCAGGAAGGGCGCGCGACCACGCGCGAGGGCGAGATCGGCAAAGACCGGATAGGATTCGGCCCGCCACTGTGCACACATCCACATGCTTTTTTCTTTTCCGGCGTGTAAAATAACTTGTTCCGATAAGCCCGAAAGGGCTTTTCTATTGATGCGCACGTGAAACTGTCGGTCAGCTTTGGAGGAATATGGACTTCGAGTTAAACGAAGAACAGCAGCAGATCAAAAGAACAATCCGCGAGTTTGCCGAGGCGGAGCTTCTGCCGCAGCGCATGGAGTGGGACGAGGCACAGCACTTCCCCATCGAGCTCAGGCCCAAGTTTGCCGAACTCGGCATCATGGGCGTCATCTTCCCTGAAGAGTACGGCGGCGCGGGGATGGGGTACATCGAATACGCGACCATAATCGAAGAGCTTGCCCGCGTAGACCCCTCGATAGGTCTGGCGATTGCCGCGCACAACTCGCTCTGTTCAGGCCACATCTACATTGCGGCAAACGACCAGCAGAGGGAGCGGTACCTGACCCCATTGGCGAGCGGCGAATACTTCGGCGCGTGGGGGCTTACGGAGCCAAGCTCAGGTTCTGACGCGAGCTCTATGCGAACGACCGCCGTGAAGCGCAACGGCGGGTGGGTGATAAACGGGTCGAAGAATTTCATCACCAACGCCAAGTTCGCCGGGACCACGGTCGTGCTCGCGATCACGGATCGAACCGCGGGCACCCACGGCATATCGGCCTTTATCGTCGAGAAGGAGACCAGGGGCTTTGAAATAGCCAAGAAAGAGAACAAGCTCGGCATGCGCGCGAGCGACACGGCGGCGCTGGTATTCGACGATTGCTTTGTTCCGGACGAGAATCTCATAGGCCAGGAAGGCCAGGGCTTCATCCAGGCGATGAAGGTGCTCGACGGCGGGCGCATCTCGATTGCGGCGCTTGCCGTCGGTATAGCGCAGGGCGCGTATGAAGCCGGGCTCAAGTACGCCAAAGAGCGCCATCAGTTCGGCAAGCCAATCGCCGAGTTTCAAGCCATACAATTCAAGCTCGCCGATATGGCGACCGAGATCGAAGCCGCAAGGCTGCTGACCATGCGGGCGGCGGTCTTGAAGAACCAGGGGAAGATCGTCACCAAAGAGTCTTCGATGGCAAAGCTCTATGCGAGCGAGGTCGCTGTGCGCGTCGCAGAGGAGTCTGTCCAGATACACGGCGGCTACGGCTATATCAAAGATTACCCGGCGGAAAAATACTGGCGAGACTCGAAGCTCTGCACGATTGGCGAAGGCACTAGCGAGGTTCAGCGCACGGTCATCGCGCGCCAGCTTCTGAGAGCCTGAACGCTTGACGCTGATGGACAAGCCGACGCTGACAAGCCGAATACTGGCGGGCGACAAGCTCGCAATCGCGCGCGGGATAAGCGTGGTCGAAGACGCGCGCGCAGAATCGACCCCTCTGTTGAAAGAGCTTTTCCCGCACACGGGCAAGTCCCTGGTTGTCGGGATTACGGGCGCGCCGGGCGCGGGCAAATCGACGCTCGTAGACAGGCTTGCCGCGCACTACCGCGCAGAGGGCGAGCGTGTCGGGATCATCGCCGTCGATCCGTCGAGCCCGTTTACGGGCGGGGCGATACTCGGCGACCGGATTCGCATGCAGGGGATGGCGACAGACCCCGGCATATTCATACGGAGCATGGCCGCGCGGGGCAATCTCGGCGGGCTCGCTCGCGCGACAGTAGACGCGGTAGCCATCCTCGATGCGGGCGGGTATAATAAGATCATCGTTGAAACGGTCGGAGTAGGGCAGGACGAGGTCGATATTGTAAAGACCGCCGATGTTACTGTCGTGGTGCTCGTTCCGGGAATGGGCGACGACATCCAGGCTATAAAAGCCGGGATTATGGAGATCGGGGACGTCTTTGTCATCAACAAGGCCGACCGCGAAGGAGTGCTGAGGACCGAGCGCGAGCTTGAGAGCTTGCTTTCGATCTCTGAAAGGCCCGATGGTTGGACGCCTCCAATCGTTAAAACCGTAGCAATAGACAATAACGGACTCGATTCGTTGGCACAGGCCGTAGAGAGCTACGCCGAGTTTGTTGCTTCAAACCGCGAGCGGACCAGCGACCGCCGGGCTGGCGTCGCCGAGCATCGAATCATTCAGATGCTCCGGGACAGGCTTTTGAAAGTCGTGCTGTCAAAACAGGTCGGGAAAGACGAGTTGCGCGCGATGGCCGTTTCGGTGGCGGACCGCAGCCGCGACCCTTACTCTGTGGTTGACGAGATTATCGCGCGGCTGGGGATTTAGTAAGAAGCTTTATGAAGATCGATCATCTAGGCATAGCAGTTCGCTCGCTCGAAGAGTCGCTCACGTTTTACCGCGACGTGCTTGGCCTGACCGTGTCGGGCACTCACAGGGTTGACGACCAGGGGGTGACGGTAGCGATGCTCCCCGTTGGCGATACGCGTGTCGAGCTTTTGGAGCCGTTCTCGGAAGAGACGGTTGTCGGCCGGTTTATCGGCAAACGCGGCGAAGGGTTGCATCATATCTGTTACGAGGTGGAAGACCTCGATTCAAAGTTAGAAGAACTCAGGTCGCGCGGCGTTCGTCTTCTGGACGGCTATCCGCGTCGTGGAGCTGAAGGTAAGCTGGTTGCGTTCCTGCACCCGGCTAGCGCAAACGGCGTTCTCGTCGAGCTTGTCGAGGGGACGAATAATTTGAAGGAGATTAAGTAATGGCAGATTCAAGCAATGACAACAATATATCGACCGGTGAAGATAAAGACCCGACCACTGATACAGATATAAGAACTACAATGGGAGATGAAGCGACCGAGGCGGCATCTTACTCTGAAACACCTGTTGCCGACACAGCGCCAATCGCCGAATCAAAGACAGTCAATACCGCGCCGGTTCCCAGAAGGAAGTCGGGCGGGATTTCCGGCAAAGTGATTGCAGCCATCGCAATAATCGCAGCGCTCGCGGGGATGCTTCTGTTTGCGCAACAACGGGGCAGCTCTGCCAAGGCCGTGAAACTCGACGCCCACCAGATGGAAGTGCTTATCAGCGGCGTGATGTCGCCCGCACAGGCGCAGCAGCTTGCGGCCGACCCTGAGCAGAAGAAGCTCCTCGTCAAACAGCTCAAAGAGATGCTTGCCGTGGCCGAGCTTGCCGAAAAAGAGGGGTATGCAAACAAGCCTGAAGTACAGGCGCTCATACGGCTCCAGACCGCGCTGCCCTTGCGCGAGGCGTACCTGAAAAGCCACCCCGACGCCAAGGTGACCGACGAAGAGATAAACGCGTATCACCTGGCTAACCCGAACGATATGAATGCGGTCCTGGACTCTAACCCGCAGTTGAAGGCGCAGGCGCAGGGGCCGCAGGCCGAGTCGCTGAAGAAAGAGTTCGCGCAGGTCCACGTCTACGCCGACCGCGCTCGCAAAGAGAACCTCGGCACGGACGAAGTCACCAACTTGAAATCCATACTCGGTCGCAGCCAGGTGCTGTTCCAGGCTTATATGCGGGACAAAGAGAAGTCGGGCGATATGGTTTCCGATGCCGAGATAGAGAGCTATTACAAAGAGCACCAGGCTGAATTTGAAGAGGCGCAGATTCGCCACATCCTTATCGGCACGGAAGGCCCTGAGCACAGCGAGGACGACGGCCACGGCCACACCAAAGAAGAGGTTGCCAAGCAGCCGAAGGGGTTGAGCAAGGAAGAGGCCCGCAAGAAGGCACAGTCGATCCTCGACCGCATACGCGCAGGCGAAGACTTTGCCAAACTCGCGGGCGAGAACTCCGATGACACCGAGTCGAAGAAGATGGGCGGCTTGCTTGCCAAGGACGATTCGGGGTCGGAAGACAGCAAATACGTTCAGAAGGGCAGCGGGCTCGTCCCTGAATTCGAGAACGCCGCCTTTGCGCTGAAGCCGGGCGAGATAAGCGGCCTTGTCGAGACAGACTTTGGCTTTCACATCATCAAGGTTGATAACAAGCGCACCGCTCCGCTTTCGAGCGAAGAAGTGCGCGAGCAGATTATCGCAAAGATAAAACCTGAGAGGATGAAAAAATTCCTTGAAGAGACTGCCAGCAAGAGCAGCGTAGTGGTGGCGGAAGATTTCAACATCCCCGCCCCGCCGCAGGCCCCGGCTGGCTTGCCGCAAGGGCTGCCCGCCCCGCCGCCGCGACAATAAGATCACAGGGGCCGGGGTTCGACAAGGTTTGACCCCCGGCTCTCTGCCCTTCATCCAACGCTATGCGATTAGGGTCATTTGAAATCGAGGTCGTATCCGACGGCACGTTTGCGCTCGACGGCGGGTCGATGTTCAGCGTCGTCCCGCGCGTCGTGTGGGAGCGACATTTCGAGCCTGACGCGCAGAACCGCATACGGCTTGGGCTGAACTGCCTGCTCGTTCGCACAGGGCGAGAGAATATACTTGTCGATACGGGCATTGGCCGCAAGTGGGACTCGCGGTTTCGCGAGCGGTATGAGATCAAAGACGAATCCGGCCTGCTTGGCGGCCTCCGCGCTCGCGGGCTTGAGCCGTCGCAGATCGACGTCGTTATCAACACGCATCTCCACTTCGACCACGCGGGCACGAATACCGTCGAGAAGGACGGGAAGGTTGTCCCGACTTTTCCGCGCGCGCGCTACGTGGTGCAGCGCGGCGAATACGAGCACGCGTCGCAGCCGCACGAGCGGGACCGCGCAAGCTACGTGGCAAGCGATTTCGAGCCCGTGGCCGAGGCGGGGCAATTCGATCTCGTAGACGGCGACGCGGAGATCGTCAAAGGCGTCGAGGTGCTTAAGCTGCCGGGTCATAACCGCGACCATCAATGCGTGAAGATCACCTCGCAGGGCCGGACGGCTTTCGTATTCGCGGACTTGCTGCCGACGACCGCGCACCTTCCCCCGGCCTGGGTCATGAGCTTCGATCTCTACCCGGTCGAGGTCCTTGAGCATAAGAAGCGATTGGTCCCGCAGGCGGTTCGGGAGAACTGGGCGGCGGTCTTTTATCACGACCCAAAAATCCCGCTCGGATATTTGCGTGAGTCGGGCGGCAAGTTGAGCGTCGAGAAAATTTCTTAGCACGGAGGCGATGAGAGTGTCACAGGTAAAGATCGGCGTGATCGGCGGGAGCGGGCTTTATCAGATGGAATCGCTCAAAGATGTCGAAGAGGTCAGCATAGATACCCCGTTCGGCAAACCGTCGGACGACTTCATAATCGGCTCGCTCGGCGATGCGCGCGTCGCTTTCCTGCCACGCCACGGGCGAGGGCACAGGCTGCTGCCTTCGGAGCTTCCGTACAGAGCGAACATATACGCCATGAAATTGCTCGGCGTAGAGCGCATCATCTCCGCGAGCGCGGTCGGTTCGCTTCGCGAAGATTTCAAGCCGATGGACATCGCATTTCCCGACCAGTTCTTTGATCGCACCCGCCACCGCGTTTCGACATTTTTTGGCGAAGGCGTTGCCGCGCACGTGACTTTCTCGCACCCTGTTTGCCAGGACCTTTCGGACGTGCTTGAAGAGACGGGGCGCACGGAGTTGGAAGGCGTCGACATACACCGGGGCGGGACTTACCTCTGCATGGAAGGACCGGCCTTTTCGACCAGGGCCGAATCGGAAGTCTATCGCTCCTGGGGCATGTCCGTCATTGGCATGACCAACCTTCAGGAGGCCAAGCTCGCGCGCGAGGCAGAGATATGCTACGCGACCGTGGCGCTTGTCACGGATTATGATTGCTGGCACCCGGATCACGACTCCGTGACGGTCGATATGGTCATAGATTATCTCAACCGCAACTCCGCGAACGCGCAGAAACTGATAGCCGGAGCCGTCGCACGTATAGCCAGCGTCGATAGGAAGTGCAAGTGCGGGCGGGCGCTTCAACATGCTATCATTACTGCGCCGGACAAGATCACGCCTGAAGCAAAAGAGCGGCTCAAGGCGATCATCGGCAAGTACGTCAGCTAATTGGAATTTTCAGTCTGGGGTAGTTGTTATGTACTCAGTGAAACTTTTTTCCAGGTGCTCGGTGACGATCCTTTTGGCAATCGTCTTTTGGGCAGGAGCGGCCCGCGCACAGGGGCCCGCGGGCGGGCGAATCGAGCCGCCGCGCGACCCCATTATGGAGACCGACGCCAAGCACAACTTGCAGGTGGCCCGGTGGTACCTGACCAAGCGAAAAGCTTACCAAGGCGCGCTCGACCGGTTCCAGGAGATCGTAGAGACATACCCGGAGTTCTCGCGCATCGACGAGGTTTATTACTGGATGGGCGAGGCTAACGCGAAGCTTAACAAATCGGACAAGGCGATTGAATACTACGAGATTGTTGTGAAGAAGTATCCCGGCAGCGAGTTCGCCAAGAAAGCGAGCGAGCAGGCCGCTAAGTTGAAGAACGGCGCAGCCGGTAAATAACGAGGTGAACTAATACATGTCGATTCTTGTTGTCGGGTCTCTGGCGTTTGACGCCATCAAGACCCCTTTCGGAGAAACAGACCGCGCGCTTGGCGGCTCGGCGACGTACTTCAGCGTCGCCGCTTCTTTTTTTACAGATGTCCGCCTGGTCGCGGTCGTTGGCGACGATTTCGGCCCGGAGGACGAAGCCGTTTTTCACGAGCGGGGCATAGACATCTCTGACCTTGAGCGGGTCGCCGGACAGCCGAGCTTTCACTGGAGCGGCGAATACGGGTACGATCTCAACGTCGCGCGCACACGCGACACCCGGTTGAACGTTTTCGCAGACTTCAAACCGAAGCTCTCAGATGCGGCCCGCGAAACGCCTTACCTCTTTCTCGGCAATATACAGCCCGAACTACAGATCGAAGTCCGCAAACAGGTCGGGGCAAAACTTGTCGCGGCAGACACGATGAACTATTGGATCGAGAGCACGCCAGCGGAGTTGAAAGAGATGCTCAAACATATCGACATCTTGATTATCAACGACGCGGAGGCGCGGGCGCTTGCCGAAGAGCCAAACCTGATCCGCGCCGCCCGGCGGATACTCTCGTTCGGCCCCAACCGTCTTGTGGTGAAGCGGGGCGAGTACGGCGCGGCGATGTTCACTGAATCGTCTTATTTCGCCACCCCCGCTTACCCGCTCGAAGACGTGTTCGATCCGACCGGCGCAGGCGACAGCTTTGCGGGCGGGTTTATGGGCTATCTCGCGGCGGTCAACTCCTCGGATGAAGCGGCGGTGAGGCGCGCGATAATCTACGGGTCGGTCATGGCATCGTTCAACGTGGAAGAGTTTAGCTGCGAAAGGATGCGCCGTCTGACCTACGACGAGATTCACGCCCGGTTTATGGAGTTGCGAGCAATCAGCCACTTTGAAGAAGCGGAGATGCCGCGCCGCACGCTCTCAAGATAAGCGGGTCGGGGTAAAGCTATTCCTTCATACAGGTGGGGCAGGGCTTGAGCCCGCGCTGGAGCGCCGCTTCTTCGCCGGTGACGCTCCGGTCACACTCTTTAGGCAGATGCGCGGAGGTGTGGAAATAGTCGTGATCGGTCGCGCAGGAGTATACGAGTTTGACAGGGGTAGCGAGTTTCTTTGCCTCGATCTTTTCTGGCTCGGCGCGGGTGGCTTCGACAGGGCTCGCGACGGTCGATGCCTGCGGCGTCCCCGTCCCGCGATTGATGACCTCGGTCTTCAAATAGCACAACGCCACCCAGCCAATTCCGAGAAACAGGGTAAAGGCGGTGATTGATATTAGCTTGTTTAGTAGATTTAACGGACCGATGCTGCGCGAAGGACTTCTACCTTGGAGGCTTGCCACGGTCTACGCTCCTTTTACGTCCTGCTGTTATACTGAACAAGAAAGTGGGAAAGTACCATATCAAAACAGGGTGGTCAAGCGGCGAAGGCCATACTCGATTTGAGGTTTAGGAGACGGTGAGCGAGATTCGATTCACAAAACTGCAAGGGCTCGGAAATGATTTTCTAATCATCGAGGTCGATGATGTTCGGAAGCTCGATAATCCGAGCAAGACGGCTCGCCTCATGTGCGAGCGCAACTACGGCGCGGGCGCTGACGGCATAGTCTATGTCGCACGCGACAGGGGCGGCGCGGCCGATTTTGAGTCGCGGATTTTTAACGCTGACGGGAGCGAAGCCGAGATCTCCGGCAACGGCACCCGCTGCGTTGCCGGGTACCTCTACAACCGAAACCTGTGGCGCGAGCCCGAAGTCAGGATTCGCACCGCCGCCGGTGTTAAGCGAGGCCGCCGGGTTTCTAACGAAGGCACGCGCTTCGATTTCGAGTTCGAGATGGGCAAGCCTCTGCTTGCGAGCGAAGAGATACCGGTCTTGTTCGACACGCCGCTTCCGCAGGTTGTCGGCAGCCACCTCAAACTCGGCGGCGAGCTTATCGAAGTCACTTGCGTGTCGATGGGCAACCCCCACTGCACGCTTTTCTTCGACGACCTGGATTCGGTAAACATAGACGAGATGGGACCGCTGATTGAAGACCACCCGGCCTTTCCCAATCGCACCAACGTAGAGTTCGCGCAGGTTCTTTCACCCGACCAGATCAGGGTCTCTTTCTGGGAGCGCGGCGTCGGGCGCACCCTGTCATCGGGCACGGGCTCGTGCGCGGCTGCCGTCGCCGCTGCATTAAACGGGTTTACAGGCCGGAGCGTGCGCGTGCATACTGGCGGCGGCGTGCTCGGCGTGGACTGGGGCGAAGATAACACTGTCAAGCTCACAGGCTCGGCCGAGGTCGTGTACGAAGGCCGCTGGCTCCGTGTGAGCGAGTAAACTATTGCCATAGGGCGATGGTGGTAATAATATACAGGCGGACCATTTAACGGTCGGCCAACAACCGGCCTCCGGGGACGCTGAGGCTAAAAGGCGAGGTGAGAATGGCTTTTTGCCCTAACTGCGAAGCCGAGTATAAAGAGGGTGTAACGGTTTGTACAGATTGCAATTTCGAGCTTGTGCCCGCGCTCACGGAAGAGACAAAGGTACACGATACGGCCGAAGGCGAGCCTGTCCCGTTTCAGTCTTTTAAGACCAGCGCCGAAGCCGAGATGGTACGCGATCTTTTAGACAATGGCGGTGTCCGCACTTTTGTTCAGGGCGGAGACTTTGCGGTCATCCCCAGCAGCTTCTCGCAAGAAGTGGTCCTGATGGTTGACGAGCGGGATTTCGACCGAGCGGTTGAGATTTACGAAGCTTACTTCGATTCCGAATCACCTGCCCCTGCCAGTGAAACTCAAACCGAAGGCGAGCAGTGATGCCTGAAGCCAGGCTGAACCGCGCGCGCTGCCGTTAATCCGGCAGCGGCGCGAGTGTGGCTTTTTACCGGCGCATTGGCTACGTCGCGGATCGAGAGGGGTCTGTGATGAAAAAGTTTTCACGCGTTTGTCTGGTTCTCTTTCTGGTATTGGGACTGACGAAGCTTGCCAGCGGGCAAGACCAGAGGGTAAAGGCTGAATTTGACTGCCTGCTGATGGCCAACTCTTCAAGCCGCCCGCTTCAAGCAGGCGAGCAGGGGTTCAGGTCGTTTCACCACGTCTGGACGCCGCATATTAGCTACGGCAATTTTGAATCGAACGGGCTGCACCTGTTTTACGAGGCCGAAGGCGAGGGCGACGAGACGGTCATCGTCCTGCACGGAGGTCCGGGGCTTCCACACGAATACTTCCATCCGGGGCTTTCAAATCTTTCCCGCTACGCGCGCATTGTCTATTTCGACAGGCGTGCCGATATGCTCAGCTCCAAGTCGTCTTTTGAGATGGCCTCGGTCACAGAGCTTGCTGAAGACGTTGACGCGCTGAGGAAGGCGCTCAACCTGAATAAGGTAACGCTCCTGGGCCATAGCTTCGGCGGCGCGGTCGCGCTCACATACGCGCTTCGGCACCCTGATAACGTCAAGCGGCTTATCCTTGTCAGCTCGTCAGCGGTGCTTGAAAACCCTGCAGAGGTTGAGGGCCGTTTGTTGAAGTCGCTGTCATCGACAGACGCTTCCGCCTACAGGTCGAACGAAGGGAGCGTGGCGGCGGGGTCTGTTTGCGACCGCGTGCGCTCAAGATACAGGCTGCTTTATCCGAGCTATTTCCGCCAGATGCCGAACGCCGCGACGCTCGACCGTGGAACCTACACGGCCTATTTCGACATGCTTGCGCGGCGCATGAACTATTCCGACAACGGCAAAGGGTTCGACGTGCGCGCAGAGTTGAGCCGCATCAATGTGCCGACGCTGGTTATCGCGGGACGACACGACCTTGTAACGCCGCTCGCTTTCTCGGAAGAACTTGCGGCCGGGATTCAAGGCTCAAGGCTTGTCGTGCTCGATCACAGCGCCCATTTCCCTTTCCTCGAAGAGAACTATCTTTTCACAGAGTGGGCGTGGAGATTTATTATGGCGACCGGCGACAGGGTGAATGAAGCCTCGTCGGTGTCAGTTACGACCAAGAGGTAAACTTTTACGCGGGCGTAAAGATGGGCAACGAGCTTATAGTCTTTGTGACCGCCGCGAACACTGACGAGGCCAGCAGGATCGCCGAGTCGGTCGTGGACGAGCGGCTCGCCGCCTGCGTAAATATTGTTCCGGGCGTAGAGTCTGTTTACAGGTGGGAAGGCAAGGTCGCACGAGACGCGGAGATATTGCTCGTCATCAAGACCACCGATGAGAGATACCCCGATCTGGAACGCCGCGTGAAAGAGCTTCACAGCTACTCGACCCCTGAGGTGATCAGTTTTCGTGTCGAGAAGGGGTCGGCAGACTATTTGAAGTGGCTGCGAGAATCTACCGAAAGCGCGGGCGGTTAGGTTAAACGTAAAATAACGAAGGCCGCTGATATATCATCAGCGGCCTTATCGGTTTAGCTCCGAGCCTCAAGTGAAGCGAGGCTTCAGTCTCTCTATCTTCCCTTCTTCGTAGCGCCCTTATTTCCACCCGCCTTTTTAGCAGGTGCGGCTTTCTTTGCGGGAGCCTTCTTTGCCGGGGCCGCTTTTTTAGCGGGAGCGGCCTTCTTTGCCGGAGCCTTCTTAGCTGCGCCCGTCGCGCCTTTCGCCGCGCCGCCTTTTGCTGACCCACCCTTTGCAGCGCCGCCTTTAGTGGACCCGGCTTTTGCACCCGCCGCGCCCGCTTTCTTACCGCCGGGCATCACTCTGCCGACCATCGCGGTCACAGAGCCTACGGCGCGGCCTGCAATCGAGCCGACTGCGCGAGCCACGTTGACGGCACGGCCGCTGGCGGCTGCCTTCTTAGCGCCCGCTTTTTTAGCGCCCGCTTTCGTGCCGCCGGTCGCTTTTCCCGCGCCGCCGCCTGCCTTCGCTGATTGCTTCGCACCGCCTCCCTTTGCCGCGCCGCCTCGCTTCGATGCACCGCTTTTAGCGCCACCTTTAGCAGCGCCGCCGCTTGAAGTTGTAGGCGCACTTCCACCCCCAGAGGCAGCCCCAGACGATTCGCCCCCGCCTGCCGAGGCCCCCGTCTGACCTGTCTCTGACAGGCCGGACCCGCCGCCTGCCGCGTTATCGCCCGCCTGCGACCTATCATCGGTTTGCTCGCCGCCCCCGTTGATCTTTTCCTCGTTCTCCATACTCTGTCCTCCTAGATGGAATTAGTGCTTGAAGTGTCTGATCCCTGTGAAGACCATAGCCAGGTTGTGCTCGTTTGCTGCGGTGATGACTTCATCGTCGCGGACAGACCCGCCCGGCTGGATAACAGCCGTGATGCCAACGCGCGCGGCTTCGTCGAGCCCGTCCCGAAAAGGGAAGAAGGCGTCAGAAGCAAGGACGGTTCCGGCGAGCGGGAGCTGGGCTTTCATCGCACCGAGCTTCACCGAATCGACGCGGCTCATCTGCCCTGCGCCTACGCCTACGAGTTGCCCTTCGGCAGCATAGACTATCGCGTTCGACTTTACGTGTTTTGAGATTACCCAGGCAAATCGCAGTGCGCGCATCTCGGCTTCCGACGGCTGTCGCTTTGTTACGACCCGCAAGCGGGCCTCGTCGAGCGCCTCGCGGTCCGCGTCCTGCATAAGTAATCCGTTGTCACTGATCGCTCGAAGATTGACCCTTCCCGATGGATAAAGCGATTCGTTGACGCGCATGATGCGAAGGTTCTTCTTTGAAGCGAAAGCCTCAATCGCTTCCTGGTCGTAATCCGGCGCGACGATGGCTTCAAAAAATGTCTCGGCTATTATGCGAGCTGCCTGCCCCGTCACCTTCTTGTTGAACCCGATTATGCCGCCAAAAGCTGAAACAGGGTCGGTAGCTTTCGCCCTCTCAAAAGCGGCTGCCGTATCCGCGCCCGTCGCCGCGCCGCACGGGTTTGTGTGCTTGATGATAACGCAGGCGGTCTCCGTCAGGTCGGACACCAGCGCCCAGGCGGCATCAAGATCGAGCAGGTTGTTATAAGAAAGCTCCTTGCCCTGTAGCTTTTCGGCCTTCGCGATCCCCTGCCCTTCGACCCCCGTCGTGTAGAGCGCGGCTCGCTGGTGCGGGTTTTCGCCGTATCGCAGGTCGGACTCTTTCCGGGCAAAGATAGTCACGCGCGCGGGCAGGCCTTTCGGCTTGTCGACCTTCAAAGAGCCGGTCGCCGGGTCGAGGATGACAGAACCGATCAGGAAATCCGAGATGGCCGCATCATACTGTGCGGTAGTCTCGAAGGCGTGGCGCGCGAGCCGCAATCTTGTAAGCAGCGACACGCGGCCCTCAGCTTTGTCCATCTCGTCGCCGATCACAGGGTAATCCGCCGGGTTGACGACGACGACGACATCTTGAAAATTCTTGGCCGCCGAGCGAATCATCGAAGGCCCGCCGATGTCTACGTTCTCTATGGCATCGTGGATCTCTACCGTGTCACGCGCGACGGTTTCGCCGAACGGGTACAGGTTCACCACGACCATGTCTATGTACTCTATATGGTTTTCGCCGACCTGCTGCCGGTGAGAAAGGTCTGCGCGCAGCGCGAGAATGCCGCCGTGAACTTTCGGGTGGAGGGTCTTTACACGCCCGCTGAGAATTTCAGGGAAGCCTGTCAGATCGGATACGTCGCGGACTTCGAGCCCGGCCTCTCTGAGCGAGCGGGCCGTCCCGCCCGTCGAGATCAGCTCGATTGAGTGATTGGCTAGCCTGCGCGCAAAATCGACCAGGCCGGTCTTGTCGGATACGCTTATCAACGCTCGTGTGATTTTCTTCAAGCCTGATACCCCGTTCCCGCGCGTGTTACGATAGCACAGAAATTGGTGCTGTCAACCAATTTCAAATCTCACGCTAATGCGCCAGCGCGGCGTTGTGCTGCTCGTATGCCTTCGACTCCAGAATCTTCTTTATCTCGCCTACGGTAAGCTCTAACTCTTCGTCTTTGGTATAAAAATGCGGGGCGATGCGAATGCCCGCGCCGGGCCGGAAATCACACAGGAAATCGCGCCGCGAAAGCTCCTGCGTCACCTGCTGCCCGTGCGGCACGTCGATAACCACGCTGCCGCCGCGCTGAGAAGATTCCCTGGGGCAATTGACGCGGAAGCCCGCCTCTTCAGCCAGCTCGATCAACCGCGTCGTCTGCCGGACAGACTTCTCTCTGATCTTATCCACGCCGATCTCGGCGATGATCTCGTAGCCTGACCTCGCGGCGTACAGCGCGGGGATGTTCGGCGAGCCGTTTAGGAACCGCGTGATGTTGTTTGCGTATGTGTTCGGCCCCACGTCGAATGAGAAAGGCGCATTGTGGGCCATCCATCCGGTTATTCTCGGCTCAAGGCGCGGCCACAGGTCGGGCCTGACGTAAAGGTAGCCCGCGCCCGGCCCGCCGCATAACCACTTCACCGAGCCGCCCGTGGCGAAATCGACTCCAAGCTCGCTGACGTTGACGGGGACCGTGCCCGCCGACTGGTACAGGTCGGCCATGACGAGCGCGCCAACCTCGTGCGCGCGGTCGATGATCGCCTTCAAGTCCTGTATAAAGGCGCTGCGGAATATGACGTGCGAGACAGAGACGAGCAGCGTCTCTTCGTCAATCGCTTCGAGCATGCTTTCAAGCGGCACGGTTACGCCGTCAATCGACGGCACCGAGACGACGCGCGCGCCGTCGCGCTCAAGCGCGTGGAAGATGTAGAAGTTTGAGGGGAAGTTGAGACTCTCGGAGACGATCTTGTTTCGCGGGCCGGAAAAGTCCAGGCACGAGGCGATGATCGACTGGCAGATGGAGACGTTCTGGTGCATGACGATCTGGCCGGGTTCGGCCCCGATTATGCGGCCCACGAGGTCGCCGATCTTCACAGGCATCTCCCACCAGGCTTCGCCCCAGGCGCGAATCCCGCGTGTGGCCCAGATGTCTGCGTACTCCGCAAGCCGGTCGCGCGTGCGTGCGGGCATCGCTCCGAGCGAATGGCTAATCATATAAACCGTGTTCTCCAGGATCGGGAACTCTTTTCGCCACCCTAAAAGATCGTCCATGTCAGTCCTCCTAAAAAAGTCGCCTGTTAACGAGCCCCTGTGACAGGGCAGCCCGGCAATGGCTCGCGCGGACCGGCCTCGGCGTCGCCTGTGCCCAGGTAGCTTCGCAACTCCCATAAATCGGGAAAGAACTTTCGCTCGACCGTCTTCATCAAGTACGCCGCGCCCTCGCTGCCGCCAGTGCCGGTCTTGCTGCCGATCATCCGCTCGACCATCTTGATATGCCTGAGCCGCCACAGCGAAAAAGTCTCGTCAAACTCGATCAAGCTCTCGGCCAGCAAAAACAGGTCGTAATGGCGATCCGCTTCGACGTAGATTCGCATAACTTCTCGGATGCGCGCTTCGTGGTCCGATCCGTCATCGGGCAAGTCAAATCCGCGCCGCCTGAGCAGGCCGTAAAACGCGTCGCCAATCGAAGGCTGCGCGAGCCTCGCCTCAAGCCTGCGGTACTCTTCCGAGCCTTCCGTATAATTTCGCAAGTAGCCTCGCTCCTTCAAACCGGCGACGTACTCAAGCTCTCGAAATTGAGAAGACTGAAACCCGCTCGCGGGCATCAGGTGATCGCGAAATTTCAAGAAGTCCATCGGCGTCATCGTCTCAAGAACGGCTATCTGGTTTACAAGCACGCGCTGAATCTCTATCGACCGCCTCAGCAGCCTGTGCGCAGAGAGCGGCTCGTCGCGGTCCATATGCCCGATTATAGCGTCGGCCTCGTGAAGCAGTTGTTTAAACCAGAGCTCATATACCTGGTGGATTATGATGAACAGCGTCTCGTCGTGCTGCGGCGGGTCGGATTCGAGCTTTTGCAGCGCGATCAGTTCCCTGACCTTCAGGTAATCGCCGTAGGTCACTCCCGGTTCGTCATCTGTCTTTGGTAAACCGAACGACATTTAATACTCCTAACAAATTCTATCATTCTCGATTCAAATCGCGCCCGGCACGCCGGACCGCCACGGTCACGTTTTGGGACTTTTCCGAGCGGTTCCCGGCGAGGTCATACGCCTGGACGTAGTAGCTATAGCTGCGCCCGCCCACAACTGCCGCATCATAAAAATGCGTGCGCTTGATGGCGTTCAGCCTCTCGAAGGGGCCGCCGTCCTCGCTGCGGAAGACTTCGTACCCGTAAATCTCTTCGTTGTCGCTGGCCTCTCGCCATTCGAGCCGGACCTGTCCAACCAGCGCTTTCGCGGTAAGCCGCGCGCCCGCGCCGTCCCAGGCAGGCGCGACCGTATCGAACGATAGCGGGGCTTGCAGGCTGCCTTTGGGCCAGAGGACGCAGACCACTTTTCTAAAGTTCTCGTCGAGGTTCTTGCAGATATTCCCGTAAACGCATTTTACGACCGTGTCCTCGCGCCCGTCGCGAACCTTGCGCGGCCAGTCGGGGTCGGCAAGCAGCGCGCGGGCCATGCCTATCAAGTCGGCTTTCTCATCCTGCAATATGCTTTCGGCAAGCTCTGAGTGGATGATCTTCCCCGTAGTCACTACGGGCGTCGTGTGCCCCTTTGAATTGATGAACCGCTTGATGGCCTCGCCGATGTATACATTCGCCCCGTCCGGGTAATTGGCCGACGGCATGCAGCGGTCGCCCGAATAGCCCGTGTAGGGGTAGAGCGGCTCGCCCGGCTTGTGGAGCGCGTCTTCGAATTTGCCGCCCGCCGAGACAGAGATGTAATCGACTCCCGTCTCGGCCATTCTCAAGGCGATCTCCTGCGCGTCCATGACCGTGTAGCCGTTTTTTATACACTCTTCGCCGTCGAACCGGACGCCGACAGGGAAATCTGCGCCCACTCGCTCTCGCACTTTTTCGATGACTTCGGTTACGGCTCGCATGCGGTTTTCGAGCGTCTTGCCGTACTCGTCAACGCGTTTATTCATACGCGAGAGGAAAGACGAGAGCGTGTATGCGTGCGCCATGTGAAGCTCTACGCCGTCAAACTCCGCCTCGCGCGCCCGCGCGGCAGCCGCGCCGTACGCCTCGATCAAATCCTTTATCTCTTCCCTGGAAAGGTCCGAGATCTTCTGCCGCCACCCGGACCGCGCGATCTTCAGAAAATGGATTATCTGAGGCACAATCTTCGATGGGCTTATGTCGTGGACCTCCCTGGCAAGGTCTCTGAGGCCGGGGATGAACTCGTCCGATGAAAGCCTCAGGAGCGGCCCCGACTTTGCGCCGTGTACAGCCATCGCTTCGACCACGATCAGGCCGGGCTCGCCCTTTGCGAACCTGATGTAGCGGTCGTGTATGTCCCGGTTCACCTTGCCGTCTTCGCCCGATAGCCGCGTCACCATAGCCGTAAGCACGACGCGATTGGCGAGGGTCATCGTGTTGATCTTGATTGGCTCGAAGAGTCTCATTCGGGTTTTCGATTCTTGTTAAAGACGGGGGCGCGCTTTTCACTGAACGCGTCGAACGCCTCCCGAAAGTCGGGGTTGAGCATGCAGATGGCCTGCGCGTCGGCTTCGGCTTCAAGCGCCGCCTCAAGGCTCATATTAAGCTCGCGGTTGAGAGCGACTTTCGTCATGCCGAGCGCAAAACCCGGCCCTCGCGCGAGCTGGGTGGCCAACTGTTCGACTTCGCTCTCAAGCTCTGCCGCCGTCACTACCCTGTTGTATAGCCCGATTCGCTCGGCTTCTGCGGCGGTCGTGAAGTCGCCTTTGTAAAGCAGTTCGGTGGCTCGGCCAAGCCCGATTATACGCGGCAGCAGGAAGGCCGCGCCCATGTCTGCCCCGGCGAGCCCTACCTTTACGAAAAGAAAGGCGATCTTCGCCGTGTCGGATGCGATCCGCAGATCGGCTGAGAGCGCGATCACAGCGCCCGCGCCCGCTACCGTTCCGTTGAGCGCGGCAATTACAGGCTTGCTCAGAGCGCGAATGTTTCTGATCAACTCGCAAGTCATGCGCGTGAACTCACGAAGCCCTGTGATGTCGCGGGCAAACAGCTCCCCGATTATGTCGCTGACATCGCCGCCGGAGCAGAAGCCTCGACCGCTCCCCGTTATCACGACCACGCGCACCTGATCGCGATGCTCAAGCGCGGCGAACGTATCCGTGAGCTCGCGATAGACCTGGAACGTGAGCGAGTTCAAGCGGTCCGGCCTGTTGAAAGTTATCCACGCGACATCGCCGCGTTCTTCGTAAAGGAAACTGGTCGGTTTAATCTCTATCGTCACGCCTTCTCACCCGTCGGAGCCTGCTCCCGGCTCTTGTCGATACAAGCGATGGCCTCGATCTCTACTTTGGCAAGGTCTTCGACGAGCGCGCTGACTTCGACAAGTGCCATCGCAGGGTAGTGTTTGCCCATAAGCTGTTTGTACACCGAGCCGATGTCCTTGAGCCGCGACAGGTACTCCTTTTTGTCGGTCACAAAGATCAGCAGGCGCGCGATGTTCGTCGGCTCGCCGCCCGCTTCGCGCACGACCGCCAGCACGTTTTCCAGGGCGAGAGCAAATTGATCGGCAAAATCGTCGCTTATGATGCGGCGGCTATTGTCCCAGCCAATCTGGCCCGCCACGAACAATAGCGACCCCGATTCGACCAGCACGCCGTTGCTATATCCGCTCGGCGCTGCAAGCGAAGCCGGGTTGATTATGGTTGTCTTCATACGGACAGCTCTCCTGGGAAGCGTTCGGGGTCCGCTACTCGGTCGGGGTCAGCCCGCTGTACTCTGTCAACGACCAGTTCGTCCCTTCGAGGCTCGTGCGCCTGACCAGCCCCAGCCCTGGAACGAAGTAATCATATATCTGGTTTTTCCCAACCAGCCGACTCACCTTCGTCGCCTTGAAAGTCCCTGCCGGAACCGTGACATCTTCCGTGCCAAGCACCTCGAACTTTATGTAGATCGGCTCTTGCAAGACCGTTGGCGGCCGTCCGGGCACGATCAGCGTCGGCTTGAAGCTGTATGACCAGGTGCTTGCTTTTCTCGACATAGAGGCCGGGTCGGTCATGAAGATGGCCGGGTCGGTCATCCTGTATTCGGCGTTGTTGGGTTTGTCATTAATACGGTTCTCGGTATTTTCCGAAAGTAGTTGCAGCCGCCCGTTATCACACACAAACCGCCTTACAGTCTTTTCATACTTTTGCAGGCCCCCGCTTTGATCGATTATTTGAAGCGTCTCGACAAAGACGGTCCTGCCCTCTTCCTGGACCATATCGACGATGATAGTCGCGTCGGCGCTAAGCCCGCTCGAAAACCGCACCGCGTGCTTCGTAAGCGACCCCGGCACGAGCGGGTAATAAGGGTTGCACGGCTTAAAATTCGGGTCGAGGGTCGCCGTCGGTTTTAACTCCTGCGGGGGCGTGAATACCGGCTGGTTGTTTGCGTTCTGGTTCGAATTACTATTCGCGGTTCGGTTTGCATTTTGATTGCCGGGCTCGCATCCGGCCAGCGCCAGGACAAAGAGCAAAACGACCGCTGGGAAAATACGCATCTGGTAAATAGTCCTTTCAGATCGTGGCATACGCCTCATCATGGACCCGTAAGCGTGAAAATCGCGCCTGTAGGCCAAGTAGAATTTATTAACACCTCTTGTCCGACTTCGCAAGCAAGAGCGACAACCGGGAATCGTAAACCGTGAACCGTAAACCGTAACAAGTCAGATGAGAGTACCACGTAGCGTGTCCGGTCCTTCTTGTCACGGTTTACGGTTCACGGTTTACGATTCCCGGTTCACGTTTGATATCCTCTGTGAACGATGACACAGACCGGCAAGCAATCGGACGCAACCGATCAAAGTCACACACGTGTGCTCATAGGCATGAGCTTCGCCGTCATTGCGCTCGCCTTCTCTTCCGTCTTTATCAAGAAGCTCGAACAGCAGAGCGTCCCGCCGCTCGTCATAGCCTTTTACCGGATGGCCTTCGCCACAGGGTTGCTTGCGCCCTTCGCCGCGCTCTTTAAGTGGCGCGAGATCAGGGCTCTCGCCCGCAAGGACCTAGCGTTGCTCTTGCTCGGCGGCTTCAGTCTCGCAGTCCATTTCGGCGCGTGGATCAGTTCGCTCAAGTACATACCCATCTCTACATCCGTAGTTCTGGTCAACAGCCATCCGCTTTTCGTCGTGCTGGCGTCGTACCTCTTTTTGCGCGAGCGCCCGACGCGGGTTCATCTTTCAGGGACTGCGCTCGGGTTGGCGGGGATGCTGATAATAGGGCGGGACGGGCTGACAGGGATCGAGTCGAGCCTGTTTGGCCAGGGGCTCGCTATCGTCGGAGCGCTTGCGGTCGTCGGTTATTTCATCATCGGGCGCAAGGTTCGCGCGCGAGTAAGCCTGCTCGGATATGTCACGCCGCTTTATGCAGTCTGCGCGCTCTTTTTGCTTGCGTGGGCACTCGCTGCCGGAAACTCTCTCTACCCTTATCAGCCATCCGTGTGGGGTTATTTTCTCGCGCTCGCAATCGTGCCGACGATACTGGGGCACACCGTCTTCAACTGGGCGATAAAGCACGTGCGGCCTTCGGCAATATCTCTGGCCTTTCTTGGCGAGCCCGTCGTCGCCTCGCTGCTCGGATTCATAATCTTTGGCCAGCGGCCAAGCCCCGCCACTTACCTCGGCGGCGTGCTGGTCCTCGCGGGCATCTACCTGACGACTTCGTTTAAACCGTCACCTGCACCCCCGGCGCAGCTCGAATAATTCATCGCGTGGTATCATTGGCTTTGTCGTTATCAAGGAGGCAAAGATGGCCGCAGACAAGACTGAATTGACCAAACTTCGCCAGCACATCCATTCGACGCTGGTCGAGGTAGAGATGGCTATCGACACGGCCACTTATCCCGACTGGGCCGAAACGAAAGAGAGCTTGCTCAGGGCTCTTGAGATAGTCCGCAAGCTTGAACGCGACCAGACGTGGACGAAGCTCTCGAAACGATAGGAGAGGCTTGATGCAACACACCAACCTGCACGATTGGGATTTGAAACCTGCCGAAGCCGTAGAGCTTCAAAAGGATTTAAGATCGAGAGTAAGGATCGAGCCGCTCGCCGGACCCGTCGGTCTGATTGCCGGGTGCGACATTTCGTTTAACAAGTTTTCAGAGACCGTCTACGCCGGCATCGTCGTGCTGAAACTGCCGGAACTTGAGATTGTTGATCAGGCGACCGCCATATCAAATACACTCTTCCCATACGTGCCGGGGTTGCTGTCGTTTAGAGAAACGCCCGCGCTTCTTGAAGCGTGGGAGCGGCTCAAGACGGCCCCGGACGTTATTGTGCTCGACGGGCAAGGTCTGGCGCATCCTCGCCGCTTCGGCATAGCCTGTCATTTCGGGTTGCTCGCAGGGTTGCCTTCTATGGGCTGCGCAAAGACGGTGCTTGTAGGGAAGTTCGACGAGCCTGACCCTAAGGCCGGAAGCTATTCTGAGATGATCCACAGAGGCGAGGTGATAGGCGCGGCGGTTCGCACAAAAAATAACGTCTCGCCAGTCTTCGTATCGCCCGGCCACTTGATCGACCTGCCGTCGGCGATTGATCTCACGCTACGTTGCGCCAAAGGCTACTCGTCCGAAGCCACTGCAAAGTATCGAATCCCTGAGCCGACGCGGCAGGCTCACCTGCTCGTAAACGCGCTCAGGCGCGGCGAGATCAACGAATCACCGAAGAGTTAAAGCTACAGCCTGACCTGCCGGACTGAGATTACATCGGTCAAGCCTGAGAGCCGGGTCAATGCTTCGCCCGCGAGCGGCTGGTCTATCTGAATCAGCGCCAGCGCGCTTTCACCGCGCTTTTTTCTGCCGAGGTAGAGTCGAGAAATATTTATGTTTTCATCGCCGATGAAAGTAGCGATGCGGCCAAGCACGCCTGGCGCGTCCCTGTTGAAGAGAAAGAGCATATGACCGTTCGGTATGGCTTCGAGATTAAACCCGTTTATCCGAACGATCCTCGGATCGCGATTGCTAAAGAGCGCGCCCGCCACTTCATTCTCGCCGCCGCCTGAGATCGTGCGTACACGGATCATGCTTGCGAAGTCGCGCGCCTTTCTTTGCAGCGACTCCGTCACTTTTATCCCGCGCTCTTCGGCGACAAGCGAAGCGTTGACCATATTCACGCGCTCGATCACGGGGCCGAGCAGTCCCGCGAGCACCGCCTGCGTGACCGGCTTCGCATCGTGCTCCGCGACCTCGCCGGAATACTCTATGTTGACTTCACGAAGGTCGTGGCCGAATACCTGCCCCTGAAACAGCCCGATCTTCTCTCCCAACGAGATATAAGGGCCGATGACCGCGAGCATCTCTGCGCTGACGGACGCGGCGTTGACCGCGCCTCGCACCGTCCCGGCAATCAAATAATCGAGCACCTGCTCTGCGATCATTGTGGCCACGCCGAGCTGCGCTTCCTGAGTCGAAGCCCCAAGGTGAGGCGTGACTATCACATCGTCCAGAGCCAGGAGCGGGTTGTCCGGCGGCGTCGGCTCCTGGTCGAAGACATCTATCGCGGCCCCTGTGACCTTCCCCGCTCTCACAGCTTCTGCAAGCGCCTGCTCGTCTATCAGCCCGCCGCGAGCGCAATTTATTATGCGAACGCCCTGTTTCATTCTTCCGATTGACGAGGCGTTTATCAGTTCTCGCGTTCCTTCGGTGAGCGGCGTGTGGAGCGTGATGAAGTCCGCGCGCTCGAACAACTCGTCGAGCGAAACCATCTCAATGCCGGGCTCGCGCACGGACCCCGGCGTGAAGTAAGGATCGAAGGCCAGCACAGACATCCCGAATGCCCTCGCCCTGTCGGCAACAGTCGAGCCTATACGGCCAAGACCTATGACGCCCAGAGTCTTGCCGCGCAGCTCGACGCCGAGGAACCGGTTCTTCTCCCAGCGGCCTGCTTTTGTCGAAGCGGTCGCCTGTGGAATCCTGCGGGCAAGCGCCATCAGCATGGCGAACGTGTGCTCGGCGGTCGTCACTGTGTTTCCCGCCGCCGCGTTCATCACCACTATGCCGCGCCGTGTCGCCGCGCTCACATCGATGTTATCGACGCCTGTGCCCGCGCGCCCCACAACGCGAAGTCTCGTAGCTTGAGAGATCAATTCGGCTGTCACCTGCGTCTTGCTGCGGACTATCAACCCGTCATAGTCGCCTATGATCTGACTCAACTCGTCCGGCTTTATGTCGGGCCGCTCGTCTACGTCAAGGCCAGGCGCGGCCTGAAGAATCTCGACGCCGGTCTTTTCCAGGCCGTCACAAACAAGGATTTTCATTTTTTACTCTCTCTCAAATAAAGAAACCGCAATTCTACCCGAACAACGGGCGGCTATCCAAACACTCACGGCGCTGTGGTATATTAGGCCGCACGGGAGGTGATTATGCCGTCAAGCTCCTTGTGCAAGCTCGATCCGATCATCTCGACACTTGGCGACCCGTGCACGCTCGGCATAATTCACGAGCTCAGCGCGGGGCCGCGCCGCTCGCTCGACCTGATGGGCGCGTTCAAAGGATTGAGCACGAAAACCGTTACGGCGCGACTCCGCAGCCTCGCGCGCAAAGGCATAGTCGCGCGAAGGTCTTTCCCAGAATCGCCGCCTCGCGTCGAATACTCGCTCACAGAAAAGGGGCGCGAGCTGCTGCCCGTCCTTTCGGCAATCACAGAGGTCGCGATGAAATGGCGTGGCGATTTGGAAGACGAAGGCGGGAAAGCGTGTAAGGCATGCGCCCTGGAAACAGCCCCGGAACAGGAACCGGCTCGCCCGCAACCCCGCGCTCGCAAACAGACAGACGTGACCTTGTTATGAGAGCCTGCGACGGTGTGAGGACGGATTACCGCGCAAAAATCAGAAAATTACGGAGTCTGTGTCAACCCTCCTGACATCACCCTTGCGGTCGCGGGTGGTCGAACTCTTCGATCATCGAGGCGAGGGTGCCTTTTATAGATTCGCGGTCAAATTTCAGACCGATCACCGGGATGAAGACGCGCTCGCGCGTCGTGCCGTTTATCTCTTTTAGAAGCAGCCGACAGAACGCGGCGACGACCTCCGAGGCAAACTGCTTGCCGGTGTTGCGTTGCAAGTCGCTCAGCGCGCGGTCGAGCGGCAACCGCGACCTGTAAGGGCGGTCGGTCATCATCGCATCGAACGAATCTGCCAGCGTGACTATCTTTGAGCCGAGCGGTATCTCGTCGCCCTGTAGCCCCTGCGGGTAGCCCGTGCCGTCAACCTTCTCGTGATGGCACTTGGTCAAATAGGCTATCTCCTTCCACGGGTGATTTATATTGGATAAGATCTCGTACCCTGTATTGACGTGCTTGTTCAGCTCCTGGAATTCGCGTTCCGTAAGCGGGCGCGGGTTATTTATAATCGTTCGGTCTACGGTTATCTTCCCGATGTCGTGCAGGTATCCGGCGACCTCTATGTGTTCCAGGTCCTGGCCGGTTATGCCCATCTCGCGCGCGATGGCTTCCGAATACCGCGCCACGCGATCCGAGTGGCCCTTTGTGTAAGCGTCTTTAAGGTCGATTGCCGCGCCAAAGGCTTTGACCGTGTCCTGGTACATCTGGCGCATCTCTTGATAAAGCCGCCGGTTCTCTTCGGCCTTTCGCTTTATCGAGAGCATAAGCCTGTGGTTATAAAACGCGATTGCGATACTGCGCGAGATAGTGCTTATGATCTCACGGTCCTCTTCGCTGAACTCTTCGCGGGTGAACTTCTCGGAAAGAAATATCACGCCCTCAAGCTCGCCGTGCACTACCATGGGAACTGCCGTGTGCGCGCGCAGCCGTTTGAAGATGTCGCCGTTGCGGCTGACGAATTGCGCGAGCCCGTTCTGCTCGCCGCGCATATCGAGCGGGCGAGTGCGCGCGGCAAGCCGCTTGACCTCGTCGCGTCCGAGGGCGATCTTTTCGCCCACGGCGGCCGGGATGCCTTTCGCTGCTATGATCTTTAATTGTCGCGGGCGGGCGCTGAATTGCGCGATTGCGCCTTTGGGAATGGCTAAAGTCCCTAAGAGTGTATGAAGTGAAGTTCGCGTTACGTCTTCAAAGTTATGCGTTGAGCTGATCTCCGCGCCGAGATCGGTCAACGCTCCCAGATTGTGCAGCATCTTCCGCAGCGTAAGGCTCATCAGGTTCTCCTTGTAAGGGCAGATAAAACTGTGCTCGATCTCTCCGACTACGCAGGCTACCTCGCGGCGACCCCTGCGTGACCGCGCAGGCGGTCCAAAGCGGCCTCTTCCGATTCAACCGTTCGTATGTGCGACAGCAGTCCGAGCATCTCGAACAGCTCGCGGTTAGTGGGACTCAGGTTCGACAGCAGCAAAGTGCCTTCGGCATCGTTGACCGCCTCGATCACGCCGAGCAGGATCGAAATGCCTATGCTGTTTATCAACTCCGTCTCTTCAAAATTGATCACGAGGTTCTTGATGCCACCGGCAAGCAATTCCTGGCAGCGATTTTCAATCCCTTCGCCCCTCAACTGGTTGAGGTACGGGCCGGGGTAAATGATCGCCGTTCCTTCGACTATCTTAGTTCTGATTTCGACAGTGCTCATTGTTTGTCTCCCTACGGCTTGCTCCCTCCTGCCGAAAGCTATTAACAATTTGCGTGGCGATTTCAGTCTCTGCGGCTTGCAAGCGGTCGGGGGGCTGCAAGCGTGGAGGGCTGTGTGCGCCACTACGATTCAGGTCGTTTGAAAAACTTTGTCATAACGAGCCTGGCCCCGTCGTCCGCGCGCTCGAAGCGGACCTCGTCCATGAGCGCGCGTATGATCTGAAGCCCGCGCCCGCGCGTTCCTTTAAGCGACCCTCCCTGTGTCTGCTGCGCAGGCTCAGCGCCTGTTGCGCCAAACGCCTTGCCCTTGTTCATCACAGTGATTACGAGGCGGTCATCTTCGATTGCAAACTTCTGGTAGATTCGGCGGTCCGGGCTGTCGCTGTGCTCGGCCGCGTTCAAGCAGGCTTCGATCAGCGCGGTCTTTATCTGGTTTATCGCTTCTGGATTGAAGTCGGCTGCGCGCGCAATCTGCTCGACTGTGCGCGCGGCTATCAACTCCGCATCATCTTCGATTGGGATGACAAGCTCGAACTCGCTTGCGGGTCGCGGCTCGGTCTCGGCCGCGAGTTTTATCAGGTGATCGTACAGCAGGTCGAGTTGCGGGTAGGTCGAGCGGTAAGCGCCGAGCGCAGTAAGTTTCTCGGCCGTGAGCGCGGAAAACCCCTCCTTGCTGATGTACCACCTGACGAGGCGCGAAGGCTGACTGGCGCGCGTGCCGCGCATAGCGGCGTCGAGTCTCTGGTTGATTTTGCCGAGCGTTTCGAGATCGAGCGGCTCCTTTGAATTTACCATCGCGATAAGCCATAGCACCTCGTTGGCCTCGCTATATATGCCGCCTTCAAAACCGCTCGCGGCAAAAAGCCGCCAGCTTATGCCCGCTTGCTCGTTCGCCCCAAGATCGTTTACCAGGACGATCTGGGGCAACCGCACACGCTCGTGTTCTTCTTCAAGCGAGCGGCGCACCTGCACGCGGCTGACCCCTTTATAACTTCGTTCGAAAGCTTCGGAGTCTAACAGCACGGACGGTATTGCCTGGAAGTCGAACCGCGAAAGCAGCTCGACAAGCTGTGCTTCGACGGCGCGGTTATACCGCGACATCATCAAGCGGTATGACTCCTTGAGCTTTTCGCCGAGCAACTGCTCGCCCGCGACTGGTCTTCGCGCGCCCGCGACCTCTGTCCTGTAGACGGCGCGAACATAGTCTGCCAGGACCGGGTCGCCCGAACCGTTCACAAACCCGTAGCTGATCTCGACCAGCTCGCGGGCGTGCAGCCTGTGGAGCAACTCTTCGGGGCGGGCAGTATATTCGCTCATACGCTCGATTGCCGCTTCAATCGGCACGGCCGCTGTGGCCTCTACGACAAGGCCGAGAGCTTCGAGGACCGCCCGGCGCGACCTGGATTCGGGAGCGACGTCGCGAAGCAGCGCGCCGAGGTAGTGCGAAATTCGGCCGTCGAGGACCTCTTCGGTGTAGAGCCGCTCGAACTCCATGAAAGTCCGCAACCCCCTGCCCCGCGAGGCCGCTGCGTGCAGCATCGCCCTGGTATAGAAAAGGTCGCGGTTGAGCTGCTGAATCATCAGCTCTGTCGTCGAATCGCTCATATCGACGCCGCGCCCCGCGGCAGTCGAGCGAATCATCTGCTCAATCGCCTCCTCGTCAAGCGGCTCTATGCGCACAGGCTCCAGCCTGTCGAACAACTCTTCGTCGGGCGGTATTATCTCGACCATCAGCCGACGCAACCCCGAAAGCGCGTAGACTGGGGTGACAGAAGTTGGAGAGCCTGCTCTGGCAGGGCTGTCGTGCGACGCGACGATCCTCAGAAATTCCGACCTCAGCTCGCGCAGTGAAAAATCTTGCCTCCGCGCATCGGGATTGTCTGCTGTGCCCTCTTGCTTTTTGTAAAGCGCATCGGCGAAAAGATGAAAGTTATCGATTATGACAAACGGGGCGAGCCCTGTCCTTGCCGCCGCAGTCGCGGGCGCGGCGAGCGCGCTGCGTACGAGCAGCGACCTGTCGCCGGATGCTTGCGCGCGAACAAAGCCGTCGACGAGCGATCTCACCCACAGGTAATCTTCGGGCGGCGCGACGCGCGCCACGGCGGCGAGCGGCTCGTCGGCTATCGAGATCAAGCGCGGGTCGTTGCGACGGAACGCGATAAACTGCGCGAGGAATTGCGAGAGGTAATCGCGGGCGAATCTCTCTACGTCGTCGGCAAGCGGTCTGAGCGCGAAAAAGATCGGGACCGTCTCCGCGCCTTCAGAAAAAAGCCTGTCGAAGCACTTGCGCAGCAGCTCCGTCTTTCCAGAGCGCGGAGGCCCAAGCACGAGCACGCTTGTCGCCTTGTGCCGGGCGGCTTGCTCTTGAGATTCGCCGGGCGTCTGCGCGAAGCGAGAGGCGGCCTGCGCGGTTGCCAGAGAGCAGACGCGGTTAAGCTCGACCGCGCGGTCGAAGAATTGATCGTCAGGGAGCCGACTCAGAACCTGTCCAGGGTCGGTATTATTCATGAATTTAGTAGACCTGGCCGCGACACTTATTCGGCTGTCAGGGCGTCCTCATAAACCGCGACGTAATTTCGCCCGCGCGTCTTGGCCTGATAAAGCGCGCGGTCGGCGGTTTCCATGATCGAATGAGGGCTTTGTCGTGTAGGGCTGAAAGAAGATACTCCTATGCTGATCGTCACCTGTCCCATGAGCTCGTCCTGTTCCGAGCGGTACTCTGTCTCGCTCACCGTCTTGCGCAATCGCTCGGCTATTCTTCCCGCCGCCGCAAGGTCTGTCTCTGGAAGCGCAATGCAAAACTCGTCGCCCGCGAACCGCGCAGACATATCAATCGCCCTGACGCTCTGGCGAAGCAACTGGGCCGTCTTCACCAAAACGCGGTCGGCGTTTGCGTGGCCGTATGCGTCGTTGTATGTCTTGAACCGGTCAACGTCGATTATCATGAAAGCGAGCGGGGTCCCGTGCCGCTTGGACCGCTCGACCTCTTCAAAGAGCCTGTCTTCGAGGTAACGGCGGTTCGGAAGCCCCGTGAGCGGGTCCGTGAGCGACATGCGCTGGTAGACTTCTGCTTTTTTATGCCACTCCGTGCTGTCGATGATGAGCGCGAGGTGCGGGACCATCAATTCGAGCAGCGACAGGTCTTCGCTCTCGTAAGGCATCCCGTCTACGCGGTCTGCAAGGTTGAGCACACCGATCTTTCGCGACCCGACGCTGATCGGGTAGCTGATAAACGAATTCGATTTGTACTGCCCCCGCCTGACGTTCGGCACGCGCGAATCGGCTTCGACATCGCGCACGACGAGCGGCGCGCCTTCTGCGAGCACAGACCCGGCAACCCCTTCGCCCAGCTTGACGCGGACGGGGTCCGCCATCTCAGGCAGGGCCGCTTCGACCGCAAGCTCGTTCGACGATTCGTTCAAGAGCATAAGCGATGTGCGCTCGGACCTGAGCATCTCGCTCATCTTCGCGAGCACAGACGGGTACACTTTCTGCGAGTCGAGCGTTGAGTTGACGCCGCGAAGAAACTCGTAAAATTGAGCCATCGACCGGTTCATGCTCTCAAGCTGATCGGTCAGCCGGATGATCTCAAGATGCGCGTCGAGCAATTCCTTCGGAGCCTCCGGCTCAAGGGCGGGTGAGGTAGAGTCACTGCTCGCCGCTTGAAAGTGGTACTCGGCTGCGGAAGTCACAAGGCTCGCGGCCTCGCTAAGATCGCGCGCGGCGATAAACTTTACGTTCTTCAAACCTTCGCCGGTCCGTATCGGCGTGAGGTGGCTGTAGCGGTTTACGAAATCGGCATATTCCGACGAAGCGGTGAAAGCCCTGCCGCCCAAGATCACCAGTTGCTTCTTATCAATCGAAACCGGGGCTGCAAAACAGTTCAGCCCGGCGTGACAGCGGTACTCGATTGTCGAACCGGCCTTCACGGCCCGCCCGTATGCGTTCGTGCAGTCTTCTTCGCAAAGATGCGCGTGCTCGGCAGAACGGCGCATGGCCTGGCATATGCTGTTGTCGTTTTCGACTCGACCGACTACGAGGCTATCGCGCCCCAGCGTCGCCAGGGCTATCTGGTTCTTTTCTGCGAGCGATCTTTGAAGCCGCAGCCATTGAGCGAGAGAATTTTGAGGCCTGGCCTCGGCCTTCGCAGTTGATTTCTTTCGGGCTATCTCTTTACTCAAAATCGGTAAGAACCCGTGAGGATTCATCCTCTCCGAATTTTCGACTCAGGCCGAAAGAATTATCCAGCCAGAGCACTAGTTCCTGCTTGTGCCACGGGGCAAACGAATATTTCGCGAAATAGGGCTAGTCTTATCTAGAAAGCGGGCTCGTGTCCATACCGACGGCAACCTTTTGGCTTGAGTCCAGGGGGCTTAGGTTTGCACCAGTCGGAAATCTCTAGACATTGGCAAAAGTAACATACTGATAAGCCTTTTTCAACCGAAACTTAATGTAAAGCATCAACACTTTTTGACCCTGCTTGATAAACCCGCGCTCTTTGGCATAGACTGTTAAAACCCATCCGGCGATGGGCCGCTCCCCAGTGATGGCCTGCGCGCCATAGAGCTTTGCCAGCGGTGAATGATGCCTCACTTTATTGTCCCAGGTGCGGCATTTCGCCTCACCTCATCAATCGCTGGCTTTAGTAATTCTTTGTAATTGGTGGTTTTAGATGTCAGACGAAACGTCGCAAGGGATATCCGACCCGTCGCCTACCGATTCAGGCAGCGAGGGAAAGATGAAAGTCCTGGTCGTTGACGCCGACGATGCGATTAGAAGCCACGTCCATAAGGCGCTGCTGGACTGCGGTTACCATGTGCGTCTGGCATCAAGCGGACCGGAGGGGCTTGAGACGGCCGCCGCCGAGACGTTCGATCTCGTATTTTGCGATGTCGTTAGGGGCGGGCAGGACGCGCTTGACGAGATCAGATCATTTCGAGAATCAATCGGCCCCGCGACCGAGATCGTGTTGATGGCCGGGCAAGCCTTCGTCGAGACAGCGATTGAAGCGGTCGAGCACGGCGCAAATGACTATATCTGCAAACCTTTCTCGGCGGGCGTCTTACAGGCAATCGCATCGGCAGTCGAACAGCGTCGATATCCGAGCAAGCTGATCGAAGTCCCTGCGCAAGCTGACCGGCAGGAGGTTGTAATCAACAGCCCTGTGATGGTCGAGGTCGTGCGGACCGCAACACGAGTGGCCCCCGCCGAATTGTCTGTGATGATTCGCGGCGAATCGGGGACCGGGAAAGAGTTGATCGCGCGGCTTATCCACCGCAAGAGCCCGCGCGTCGAGCGCCCGTTCGTCGCGGTCAACTGCGGAGCTTTGCTAGATACGCTCCTTGAATCCGAGCTGTTCGGCCACGTGCGCGGCGCGTTCCCAGGTGCGGAGACGGCGCGGCGCGGGCTGTTCGAAGAAGCCGACGGCGGCACGCTCCTGCTCGATGAAGTGACGGCGACGAGCCCGTCTTTTCAATCAAAGCTGATGCGCGCGCTTCAAGAAGGCGAGTTTTGCCCACTCGGAACAAGCACGAGGAAGCGGGTAAACGTCCGCGTCCTTTCGTCGACAAATCGCGACCCGCACGCGCTGGCCGAGCAGGGGCTTTTTCGTCAAGATTTGCTGAATCGGTTGCAGGGCGTGTCGATCATCCTGCCTCCGCTCAGGGAGCGGCGCGAAGACGTAAGGATTATGGCGCTCACCTTCCTCGCCCAATACAGCCCCGGCGGGCGAAAGCTCTCAATCACCAGAGACGCGATGCTTGCAATAGAGCGGTATAACTGGCCCGGCAACATTCGCGAGCTGAGGCAGACCATGCAGAGTCTGGCGGCGCTCTCGACAGGCGTCATACGAATCGAAGACCTGCCGGACGAGCTATTCTCGGCTCCGAAGGCTAAAGCGGTCATGAACGAAGTGATTCCCGAAGGCGATCTGCCGACGCTTGAGCAGTTGGAGTCGAGCTACCTGCTGCGCGTGCTGAGCATAGTAGGCGGGAACAAGTCGCGAGCGGCGCAAGTTATGGGCGTTGACCGCAAGACGCTTTATAGAATGATCGACCGCCAGATTAACTCAGCCGCTACAAAGCCAAAGCTTTCTTAAAGGCAAACAGGACTGAGCGGGAATTGCACCCGCTCAGTCCTCAAAGCTTAGCTCTTCAGGGTCGGCGCGCAGCACGCGTTCACGGTATTGACCGGTAAGCTTGTCAGCTTTAGCTCCGGCTCCGTGTCGCCTACCTTGACGACGAAGACTTCCCACCGGTAGCCGTTCGGGTCCGATACCCAGACCTTGTCTTGCAGCGCGTAGCAGCAATCGGTTCCCATCTCTTCAAACGTCGCGAGTCCCGCTTTCGAGAGCCTCTCTTTTGCCGCGATCACGGCATCGGTGCTCGAAACCTGAATTCCCAGGTGGTTCAAAGCGCCTTGCTGGCTGACAGGCCCGACATAGTTCAGCGTCAGGTTGAGCGCGGGCTCGGACACGTCGAATTTGGCGTAGCCCGGCTTCAGCTTGACCGGGCCAAGGCCGAACATCGCGCTGTAAAAACTGACAGACTCTTCCAGGTTATTCACGTTGAGCGCAACGTGAACTTTGAGTTGATCCGACATGACTTTCTTCCTTTCAAAACGAATTAATCTTCAATCTTTTGCCTTGGCAGAGGTGATCTTGACCGGCTCGACCACACGGCTGCGCGTGCAACACTCCGCGTAGAGAAATGACAGCAGCCGCTCAAGCGCCTCCGCGTTGGCCGAATACCATAACCACTGCTTGTCTTTCCGGTATGTCACAAGCCCTTCGACTCTGAGCTTCTCCAGGTGATGCGATAAGGTCGAGTTGGGTATGTTCAACTCCGTCTGAATGTCGCTGACGATCATCCCTTCCGGGTGCGCCGCGAGAAGCAACCTTATGATCGCAAGCCTCGGCTCGGACCCGAGCGCCGCAAACATATCCGCATAAACCGCCGTCTCTTCTCTATTCATATTTCTAGAATACTAGAAATACTAAAGCTCGTCAAGCTTTTTTTTCAGATGAAATGGGGAGGGGGGCGGAGGGCGGCGCGGGAGGCAAATCTTGACAAAGAGTAAGGTGTGGTATAGCTTTGCATTTGCGCGATTTAAATCGCGGGTATAATCTATTCCGATAGTATTAATGAACACGAACCATTCACCGGCGCTTTGCCATCACGAATTCGATTGAGTGAAGAGTCACTCATACTTGAGCAGTAAGCCTAGCCGGGTTCCTGGTATAGCAATAAACAATTCAAGTGTCTAAGAAAAGTATCAAGATATGCCCACAGTGCGGGAAGACATATGGTAAGCAGATACAGGTCTGTCCTGACGACAACGCCACGCTGACGCTCGCTCCGGCCCCCGACCCGATGATCGGGCGTGTGCTCGCCGAGCGATACAAGTTGGTTGAAAAGATCGGCGAAGGCGGCATGGGCGCGATCTACAAGGCCGTTCATACAAAGATGGACCGCGTTTGCGCCATCAAGCTGCTCACTTCCCTTTCAACCGATTCCGAGGCGGCAGTCGAGCGGTTCAAGCGCGAGGCCCGGATGGCGAGCAGCATAGACAACCCGCACGCGGTGACGATCTACGATTTTGGCGAAGCCGAAGACGGGCTGCTCTACCTGGCGATGGAGTTTATCGAGGGCCAGCAACTGACCGATATGATGAAGAACAAGCGGATTATCGGCAGCGCTCGCGTCGTCCACATAGTTCAACAGGTAGCCGACGCGCTCGAAGCGGCCCACTCGCTTGGGATCGTTCATAGAGACCTGAAGCCCGACAATATCATGATCTGCCGCAAGGGCGCGGAAACGGACTATGTCAAAGTGCTCGACTTTGGCATAGCCAAGACCATAGCCGACGACGGCAACGATAATCTTACGAAGACGGGTTTTGTGCTCGGCACGCCGGTATATATGTCGCCAGAGCAACTGTCAGGCGAAAAGCTCGACGCAAGGTCCGACATATACAGTCTGGCGATCATCGTTTATGAAATGCTCAGCGGCAAGCTCCCGTTTGAAGGCGACACGGCGCATTCGATCATGATAAAGCGGCTGACGACCTCTCCGGTCCCGCTTCGCAATGTGTCAACAAACGTTTCGGATGCGGTCGACCGCGTGGTGATGGAAGCGCTCGCGCGCGACCCAGAAAACCGGCTGCCGACCGTTTCAGCCTTCGCATCAGAGTTGAGACAGGCAGTACAGGTCGGCACGCAGGTACTGAACCCGAGGGCGACAAGCGCGCTGGCCGAAGAGAGCAAGGGCCACGCTACGATGGAATGGTCGACAAACATCGACAGCCAGTTGCTTGTTCCGAAAGACCCTCCGGGGACGGTCGGCTTCGAGGCGCTGTCGGTTTCCGAGCCTATCAAATCCGGCAACGGCACGACCGGCCATCAAACGAGCGAGGACAACAGGGCGACGCCGCCTGCCGAGGTCCGCGTCACAGAGCACAAAGCTATAAAGGAAGCGCCGCCGGTCGTGGTCGAGCAGCCCCCTGCGCGCATTGAAACCAGGCTCGAACCTGTGCCTCAATCGACGATTGTCGGTAAAGAGGCTGAACGCAGCACTTCTTCTCGTCTAAGATGGGCCGCGATAGCGGCAGTAATTATTTTAATCTCTTTGGTCGGATTCTTCGTATTCTATCCCAGAGCGTCGGGTTTCACCCTTGTAGTACAGGGAGCGCCTCCCGGCAGCGAGATATTTATAAACGATGCTAGTCGCGGCGTAGTCGGGGCGGACGGGAAAGCAGAGATAGCGGGCCTTGAGCCGGGAGAGGTCAGCATCAGGGTGAGGCGCGACGGGTTTGCAGAGTATAGCGGGAGCATTTCCGGCGAAAAGGGCGGGAGCCGCGTGGTAGAGGCATCACTTCTACCGGTTTTGATCGATTATAAAGGCCAGATGGTCTTGATTCCCGCCGGATGGTTCATAATGGGTTCCGACACAAACGAGGCCAACGAGAAACCTGCCCATGAGGTCATGCTCCCGGCCTACTACATAGACAAGTTTGAAGTCACAAACCGCCAGTATAAAGAGTTCTGCGACGAGACCAATCGCCCGCACCCCGTAAAGGGGATCGAGGAATATTTTCTCAATAACCCGGACTTGCCTGTGATCGGAGTGACGTTTGATGACGCGCTCGCTTATGCTCGATGGGCGGGCAAGCGGCTGCCGACAGAGGCCGAATGGGAAAAGGCCGCTTCCTGGGACCCTGAGACAAAAAAGAAACGCCAGTGGCCCTGGGGCGACAAGCCCGAACAGGCGAGCGCAAACATCAACAGGGACATGAACAAGATACCTCCGGGGGGGCTGCCGCCCTTCGCTCGCGTAGGCGCTTACGCGGGCGATTTGAGCCCTTTCGGTGTTCAAGACATGGCGGGCAACGTTGCCGAATGGACAGACTCTAACTATCAGGCGTACCAGGGCAACTCGGCCGCCGACAAAGATTTCGGCAACCCGGAAAAGCGTGTCGTGCGCGGAGGTAGCCTGTTTAGCAATAACGACCAGGCGCGCACCTCTTACCGCCAGCCGCACGACTGGGAGGCCAGGCGCAATAACAACGAGGTATGGCTTGTCGGATTCAGGTGCGTTGTCGATTTGAACCAGCCAGGGTTTGGCGCCTTCCTGAAAGAGAAGGCAAAGTAGTTTTTTGTAAAGGTGTGCATGAAGAAGCGACTCTTTCTAGTACCGGTCTCGACATTAGCTCTGGCGCTCGTCGGCGCGGGGGCTTTCTTGACGGCCCACTTGCCCGCTGCGCGGGCTCAGTCAAAAAACCCGCTCGTGTGGCAAAGGCCCGTCGTTATCAAGCGGGTCAGCAAGCCCGGCAGGGTCGCCGCGCGGCTCAGGCCGAAAAAAGAGACGGTGTCGCTTTTGACGCTGCAATGGAACTTGCTTGAACGCGGTAACGGAAACATCAAAGAGCCGGCCGATCCCAACGTGGTATTCAGAAGCGGCGACCAGTTAAAGCTCGCCGTGACGGCCAACCAGAACGGCTATCTCTACATAATCAACCAGCCTGAGGGACAGGACGGAGTGGTTGTCTTTCCCGACCCTCGCATCAACTATGGTCGCAACGATGTAAAGAAAGACGAAGAGTATATAATCCCATCGTTTTGCCCGGAGCTTGAGGACCCCGACGATTGCTGGTGGAAGATGGTTCCGCCGGCGGGGACTGAGAATTTCCTTGTTATCTTCAGCCGCGACAAGATCACCACTCTCCCGAACGAAGTGACGACGCCGGGCGAGAGTGTTAAGCAGAGCGTCGTAGCCGAACTTACGGCAAAGTCGCGTCAGCAGGTACGACAGGAGACGGGGCAATTTCCGATTCCAGGGCGCAGCGCGGTACGCTTTTCTACGCGTGTCCAGAACACGAACAAGGACGACAACGAAGAGTTGATCGCGACGATAGCCCTAAAACATGCGGGCTGACCGCATTGAAAAAAGGAGTGATCATCATGAGAGCATTAATTCGGTTAACAGCCGCCAGCCTTCTCGTCGCCTTTGTGATAGCGACAGGAGCGGTCGCAGACCATAAGGACAAAGAGGCGGAGAAGCGGAGCAAAGACGAAGAACGCACGCGCGGGCTCTTCTTGAACAAGAAGGCCGACGCGATGCGAGTCGTCATCTTGAAATCCGAAGGCGGAGCGATGGTCCCCGTTGATCCGAGCACAGAGTTCACGGAAGGCGACGAGATCAAGCTGTCGTTTCAAAGCAACTTTCAAGGCTACGTCTACATCGTCAACGTCACGCCCGGCGGCAAAAAGTGTGTGCTCTTCCCCTACAAGAGCGAAGCCGATAACACGGTCCGGCCGGACCGCCGGTATGACCTCCCGCAAGACGCGACCATAGCGTTTGACGCCGAGAAGGGCACGGAGGTGCTTCAAGTCATCATGTCGCCCTCGCGCATAGAGCACCTCGACGCGGCCATCAAAGAGGCTGGCGGATGCCTTGCCGAGTCGGCTTCGTCTGCGGCAGCCGAGCTTGCGAGCGAAAGAGGCGGCATCGTCAAGAGCAACATCACCGCAGTGATCCCCAAGAGCGCGCTCCGCTCGCGCAACATAGTCCTGGCCGCGGGCAAGGATAAAGACCAGAACGGGTCCGTAGTCGCCATCTCGAATAAAGACGGCGCGAGCAAGTTGAAAGACGGCGAAGCCGCTGTATTTGAGATCAAGCTGAAGCACAACTAAGCCCGCGAGTTTGGCGCAAACGGGAAAGGAGACCAGGGTGAGCAAATCCCGAAAGTCTATCGCCTCAATGCTGGCCGTCTCGCTGGCGCTGTGTCTCCTTTCCGTTACGGTCGCCGGGCAGAAGCAGCGACCCGAACCGAGGCAGAGATCGCTTTCGCAAGCCTCGCGCGCGCGCATACGGCAGGCCATCTCGGCCGTCGGGCTGATCCTTGTCCGCAGCAGCGCCGATTCACCGAATCAGCAGCCCCGTCCGAGAGGCTCAGGCGTAGTCGTGCGCGGCGACGGCATCATCGCCACAAACTACCACGTCATTGTCGACGGCAAAGGTGATCGCTTCTTTGAAGAGATGTACTTTACCCTGTCGCCTGAAACCGCTGACTCTGGCGCGGAGCCGACGCGGCACAAGATAACGCCCGTACTGCTCAGTAAAGATTACGACCTGGCGCTGCTGCGAATCGTGCCGCGCGCGCAGCCGGGAGCGAGATCGGCCCCGGCCGCTTTTCCTTCGATTGAAATAGGGAATTCGCGGTCGATTCAGTTGCTGGAAGATTTGACCATAATCGGCTACCCGGAAAAAGGGGGCCTTAGCGTCACGGTCAATCAAGGGGTAGTCGAAGGCAAAGATCTGCTCAAGCAATGGATCAAGACCGATGCGCGCGTCATTCACGGCAACAGCGGCGGCGCGGCGGTTGACCGCGACGGAAAGCTTATAGGGATTCCGACCAAAGTCATCGCCGACAGCCAGCCGATTGATAAAGACGGCGACGGGTTCCCGGATGAGTTTCGCAACTACGGCGCGGTAGGATTCCTCCGCCCCGCGCACCTCGTGGCCGAGATGATCGCGCAGATGAACGTGCCGGACAAATCGGTCGCTCTCAGCAAAGGTGCGCCGCAGGCCGCGAAGCCTGTTATTATGCTAAAGGTTCGCGGGTTTGTGAGAGGCTTCAGCGACAGAAGACCTGTCGCAGGCGCGCTCGTGGGGCTCTGCCCGACAGGCAGCAAGGCCATAACGTCCGAGACACTTTTGAGTTGGGGCGGGACGAACGCCGACGGGCGATTCGCGCTAAACAACACGGTCCCGCCGGGCAGGTACCTGCTGCGGGCAAAAGCTTTAGGGTACCAGTCGTATGAGACTGAGATAGAGATTGGCCGGGATTCCGAGCAAGTGACGGTTGAGCTTCGCCCGGCCGCCGGAAAATAAAGGCGCTTGTCGCGCTTTGCTTTTTGCATGTCGATTGAATATGCTTTGCGTGCCTCGAAATATAATGACCCCCTCGGAGCGGCAGATTATGCCGCCCGTTTATACTCCTCATACGAGATGCATACACGAGACGTATGATCGAGACTTCCGAGCTTTCTAGCTAACGCGTCGTCATAAAGGGACACAAACATGTCGAGGACCGAGATGAAAAAGAGCTTTTATCTTCTTATAGCGCTGATCGCATTAGGTCTGCTTACGATCCAGTCAGGCATATTTAAGACCGCCAGGGCGCAGGCCGGGCCGCCTACCTTCGTCGTCAACAGCACAGGCGATGCGGGGGACGCGAACATCGGCGACGGCGTCTGTCTCACCGCTGGCGGCGTGTGTACGCTGCGGGCGGCGATGGAGGAGGCAAACACTGTAGAGGGCGGCGGCACCGAGATAGAGTTTAACATCCCGGGCACCGGCCCTCATACGATAACCCCTTTGACTCCGCTTCCGACAATATCGAGCCCCATGTTGATCGAGGGTGAGAGCGAGCCTGATTTCGTCAGCGCTCCGGTAGTAGAGATCGACGGATCGAGCGCAAGCGGCAACGGGTTCAATATCATCACAGGTGATTCGACCATAAGCGGGCTGGCCATAAACGGATTTTCCGGGCACGGCATCTTTATGACCGAGGGCGGGTTCAACACGATCAACTCGAACTTCATCGGCACGAACGTCGCGGGGACGGCGGGCGACGGGAATTCCGGCGATGGGGTTCACATCCAGGGCTCCTCGAATAATACCATCCTCAACAACGTGATCTCCGACAATCTCGGCGCGGGAATCTCTATAAACAGCTCAAGCTCGACCCAGATAAGAAACAACTTTATCGGCACGTCGCTAGACGGATCGAGCGCGCTCGGCAACACGGGCGACGGTATTTTCATCAACAACTCTTCGTTCACGAACGTAGGCGAAGTGGGAGTTGGCAATATAATCTCGGCAAACAACATCGGGATAGAGATTCAGGGCGAGGACTCGAATAACACATTTGTCGTGAGCAACCTGATTGGGACGGATAAGACCGGCACGGTCGACCTGGGGAATGAATCGTTTGGGGTGGCAATAACAGGGTCGTCGAACAACCAGATCGGGGGACTTTTCGGACCCGACCTCAGAGCCGTAGACGTCGTAACCGTTAACGCCCTTTCAGACGGCGGCAATATCATAGCCTTCAACGGCGATGACGGCGTGGCGGTGCTGTCAGGCACCGGTAACTTGATTTCTAACAATTCTATCTTTTCAAACGACGAGCTGGGCATCGACCTGAGTCCAACAGGGGTGACGCCCAACGATACCGGCGACGGCGACACCGGGGCAAACGACCTTCAAAATTTCCCTCTGCTCACAACTGCCGTCTCTGACGCAGAGAGCGTTACGATAAGCGGCTCGCTCACAGGGCCTCCGAGTAATGCCTTCATAATCGAGTTCTTCTCAAATGATGCTTGCGACCCGTCAGGGTTCGGCGAGGGACAAAATTTCCTGGGCTCAGCCTCGGTCAATACATCGACCACCGGCGGAGCCACATTCAGCGTGACCCTGCCCCAAAGCGTCCCCGGCAATCAGGTAGTGACCGCCACCGCCACTTCCGACAGCAATAACACTTCGGAGTTTTCAAATTGCGTCACGGTTGACGGGCCGCTTCCGACCGCCGATCTCGGCATCTCCAAGACCGGCTCGCCGGACCCTGTTCCGTCAGGCTCGAACCTGACCTATTTAATAACAATCACCAATAACGGGCCGCAGACCGCCACGGGGGTGGCGTGGACCGATCAGATACCGGCAGGAACGACTTTCGTCTCGCTGGCGAGCCCCGGTGCAACGTGTACCACCCCGCCTGTCGGCGGCACGGGACAGGTCCAGTGCCAGATCGGGACACTCTCGGCTAACCAGATGGTAAGCGCAACCCTTGTCGTGAATGTGACGGCCCCGCCCGACTCTGTCATAACGAATACGGCCACGGTTACGTCAACGTCAAACGACGACAACTCCGAGAACGATCAGGATACGGAGTCGACGGCGGTCACACGGCCCATCTGCGAGCTGGACTGCCCGGAAGATATCACGGAGGTGTTGACCGAGGGGCGTTGCGGGACGAATATTGCATTCACCAACCCTACGGGCACAGGCGACCAGTGCGGCGATATAACCTGCGTGCCGCCCAGCGGGACGTTCTTCCCTGCTGGCGTGACCCTTGTGACTTGCACCTCGGAAGCCGGGGATAATTGCAGCTTCAACGTAACGGTCACCGACCTGAGCCCGCCGGAGATCATTTGCCCCGGCAACATGGTAGTGCGGATAGCGCAGGGTCAAACGTCCGCTCCTGTCGCTTTTGCATCGCCAAGGGCCCAGGAAAACTGCGGCGATGCGCTGATAACCTGCCAGCCGCCATCGGGCTCGCAGTTCCCGCTTGGCGTCACGATAGTCGAGTGCACAGCGACCGACTCGTCCGGCAATACCGACACCTGCACATTTACTGTGACGCTCGATAATACCGCGCCGAGCATAACCTGCCCGTCGAACATAATTCTAATGCCCGACAACAACCAGTGCGCAGCAAATGTGTTTTATCCAGCGCCCACGATTTCGGACAATGAAGTAGGGGTGCAGGTTGTCTGCGCTCCGCCGTCCGGGTCTAGCTTCCCTATCGGACCTACGACCGTCACCTGCACGGCGACCGATAGAGCCGGGAACACGTCAAGCTGCTCCTTTACGGTTACGGTCACTTCAGGCACCACAACTCAGCCACTCGTGGCGAGCACGAATCAGCTCGTCTTTGGGCCGGGCGAGCCTGTGCGCAAAGCGGGAAAGAGCAAGCCGTCGAATTGCCAGGATTGCAGCCGCACCTTTACGATTACCAATACGGGGTGCGCCCAATTCACAGCGTCGTTTGCGCAGCTGGTCTTTACAGGCTCGCCTTTCTTTGACACAGACGATCTATCAAACCTCGACGCGAGCAAGTTCTTTATGGTCTTCCTTGTCGGCGCAAACGGGACTGAGCGCCAGCTCGATTTCAGTGATTCTTTCGTGATAGGCCCAGGCCAGACTGTCACGATCCGCGTGGTCTTCAAGCCTGTCATCCCAGGCTTTACCGGGAGCGATGCCAACCCTGCCGCCAGCCAGGTGCTGCCCGAAGAGTTTAACGCCCAGTTGACTTTCACATCCACAGGCGGCCTTGTAATAGTCGAACTTGTCGGCAGAACGAATGACGAGCTTCGTTTGATAAACCCCGTCAACTCGAAGAAGGCCAAGCGCGTGATCTTCACCAGGTCGGGCGACGAGTTCAGAATCACGTTCGCCGTTTACGACCCAGACCTGAACTTTAACTCCGCCCGGTTCGAGTTCTTTGACGCGAGCGGAAGACAGGTAGAACAGGCGTTTGATATCGACATGAGCGGAGTTATTCAAAATTCCGGTCTGCTGCCGGGCCAGAGCGCGACCATAGTTCAGCGATTCGCAGGCGCGTTGAGCCACCTGGAGATTGCGAGCGTGCGGGTAACGGTCTCCGATCCGGAATCGAGCGATTCGGCGACTGGGCAGCTGGAAGGATCGAGCGCCGCAGGGCTCACCGTCCAGTCGATGCGCGACCGCCAGAGGTCTACGGTCATCTTGCCGAGGCGACAGCTCGGAGCGAAGTGAGTGACAGGTTTACGAATAGGAGAGACGATGATGAAGCGAGTTTTTGTCATACCTGCCCTGTTGGTTTTAATCGCGACGACGAGCCTGCCGATTGCCCGTGTCGGCGCGAGCAACAAGAAGGACGAGGAACGCCCTATCAGGCTGTACGCAAACGCCGGGCTTGGCCCGATAGGAGCAATCGAATCCGCGTCTCCTGTTTTGATCAACGGTCGCGCTCAACTGTCGCAGCACGCGCTGTGGGGTGGCGAGATCATACAGGCTCAAAGCTCGAACGTGCTGATCTCCTTTGAGAATATGGGGCAGGTTGTTCTATCTCGCGGGTCGCAGGCAAGATTTTCGGCCGGGTTCACCACGTCGGATGAAGGCGAGCGGAGGGTCTTGATCGGTTCTGTCATCACGGGCGACATCCGGTTGAAGCTAGGGCCCGAAGCGGGCGCATTCATACAGGCGCGCGGGACCGGATACACCGCTCAGCCCGGAGCGAGTTTCGCGGTAGGCATACGCGACGGGCGCGCGGTGCTGGACGCAGGCGAGGGCGGGGTCAGCATCAATACTCAAACGACTCAGCGAAACTACATCCTGAGGCCGATAGGGTCAGGGGCGACCGTCAGCGTTCGCGCGCGCGCCACGCGCCAGTTGCAGATTCAGGTTACGGATGAAAACGACAGGCGAGTGCCCGACCTGCCGATTGTATTCCTGCTCGGTTCGGGCGGGCCGAATGCCGGATCACTCACGGCCGGGCTTGTGTCAGGCGCAAGCGTGACCGCGACGACAAACGCGCAAGGTATTGCTACCATTACGTTCCAGGCGGGGCCGAACGCGGGGCCCCAGTCGATTACGGCTACAGTGCAGGGCACAGATATTTCACACACCTGGTCGGTTGACGTAGTTCAATCGGTAGGGTTCTGGTCGATGAGAAACACTCTGCTTACGGTCGCTGCGGTTGCGGCGGGCGGCGCTGCTGTCGTCACTCTTACTCAGCCGAATAATACGACAGAGCCGTTGAGGCCGATTCCGCCCCCGGAAGTGAACCCTTGAGCCAGAGTCGCAAGGTTCACTATGGTATGGTTTGAGAAGCTAAGGGAGTTGAAGCTATGAAGCGCGGTTTAATTTTTGCAATCACCATTATCGTGTCAGCCCTCATATCGGGCGCGACCTTCCTGCCTGCGAAAGCGCAGGCACAGGAGCAGCGCGGGCGCGGGCTGAAGATCAAAGTTGGGGCCACCAGTAAGGAGACGACCGACAACACACCCGTCGATTTGTGGGCTGTGCTGATAGGGGTTTCCCGCTACAAGTACGGCGATCAAAACCTGGACGGCTACCAGATAGCAAACCTCAAGAACGCGGGCGATGATGCGCAGGCGATCTACGATTTTCTGAGGAGCCCCGAAGGCGGCGGCTTCAGAGATGAGAGCGAAGGCGGCCATATGGTCTTGCTGAAAGACGAGCAGGCCACGCGAGCGAACGTAGAGGCCGCGCTCGCAAAGCTCAAGCAAGCCAAGCCGAACGATTACTTCGTCATATACATCGCCGCTCACGGCTCGCTCGTCCCGTACCGCGAGCCGGGCGCGACCTCGACCGTCGACGTTCCCTACTTTGTGCTCCACGACACAGATTTGCGCGACCCGTTAAAGACAGGCGTCAGGATGGACACCTTCAAGCAAACCGTAGCGCAGGTCCCCGCCAAAAAGGGGCTGGTGCTTGCCGACACCTGTCATAGCGGCGGCGTGCAACTGGCCGGGCGCGACGCGGGCAACACTTCCATTCGCGCGAACGAGCGGTATATCCGCGAGATGAACAGCGTCGCGAGCGGCGTCGGCTTTATCTCTGCGGCGGACCAGTTGGAGCAGTCGTTCGAGAAGGACGATTTGAATCAAGGCGTCTTTACATATTGCCTGCTCCAGGCCCTTGCGGGCAACGGCGACGCCAATCAAGACGGGACCGTGACGTTTAACGAGCTGACCGCTTACCTTCGCGACGAAGTGCCGAAGCTCACCGACAACAAACAACACCCTCATTACAACACGAGCGAGATCGAGGCCAATTACCTGCCGCTATCGGTCGTGAGCTACCCCGGCGTGGACGACGGTAAAGGGCAGTACGGGCTGCTTGTCGTGCGCACTCCCGACATTGACGGCGTAGAAGTGGCCATCGACGGCGAGCCCGTGGCCAAGCTCGACAGCCGCATCCAGCGGGCGGTGATGGTCAAGACAGGCACTCGCAACCTCACCTTCAGTAAGGCCGAGATGAGGCGCAGCATCACAACCACTGTCGAGCCGCGCCAGCGTCGAGTCGTCGAGGTCAATCTTACGTTTAGTGAGAGCGACGAAGACGATCTCGTCTCTTACGCGAGCGAACAGGCCAACGTCTTTTTGCGCGAAGACAAGGAGCCGACGAAAGAAGCGAAAGACCTTTTCCAGAAGGGCGTCGAAAGCTTTAACAAACAGAGATTTGAAGAAGCCATAGACCAGCTCACCCGCGCCGCGCAGGCGAACAGCGGAGCCTACGCCGACGCGTATGTTTATAAAGGCCGGGCAGAGCAATCGCTTGGGCGGAAGGAAGCGGCTATCTCCAGCTTCAAAACCGCGCTTCAAATGAGACCTTCGGATTTCGAGACGCAGACGCTTCTGGCAGAGGCAAAGTTCAACGCGGGCCACAATGTCGAAGAGATCGTGTCCGATCTTCGCGGCATCATCCGCCGCCATCCGAACTTCCCTTACGCGAGGGTTGTCTACGGCGATGTGCTCGCCCTCCGAAAAGACTTCATAGGCGCTGAGCGCGAGTTGACCAGGGCGCTTGCGAGCAACCCGAAATATGCCCCCGCTCGATTGATACTGGCAGATGTCTTGACCTACCAGGATTCGAAAGAGAAACGGCTGCGCGCTGTGGCCGAAGCCGAAAAGGCTATGATGCTTTTCGACGAGGTGTCTCGCAAGCAGACTTCGTCCGGGCGGGCGATCAGGCGGCTTTCGATCTCGCACGTGATCTTCGGAGGCGGGCGATATGTGAACGCGGCGGCGATGGCCGAAGCCCATCACACAATGGCCAAGGCGCTGACGCGGGTCTACGAGCGCGACGAGTCCATCGTCAACCGCGACAGTTACCTGACGCGCGCGCGCACGCACATCCAGGAGGCTTTGAAGCTTTCGCAGTCGCTTTCGGACAAGCGCAGGCTCGTGCTCGCGCTCGACACAAGCGCGCTCGCTTACTTCCTGAGCGGCGACATCGCGAACGCGATCAAGGACGCGCAGGCGTCTTTGAAAGCGGGCGAGACGATGCCCGATCTGAAGGACTACGCGGAGGCGCATTATACTCTTTACTCAGCCTACGCAAGCGACCAGAAATTTGCCAAGGCCGCAGAGCATCTCCAAAAGTATATGGACACGGCCGGGTCGCAGATGAACGTGACCGAGCGCAGGAGTTACGAGGAAGAGCTAAAGCGGCTAAGGCGGCTTAAGGATGCCAACAAGCAAAAGAATTGACCGCCGCGCAAGACGGCTATTTACGAGGGGCGTTTCAAACGCCCCTTTTTTGCGTGCGGGGCAGGGTTGAGTTTCATCCGAGCCGGTTTTTGTGTTAAATTTTAACAGTCAGGTTTAAGGCTCAATTCATACAAACCAGCTCATAGGAGACCAAGGATGGCTGAAGTTCTGGAGACAGTCGAGTTGCTTGAGAAGATGGAACCGATGTCGCACGGACGTCCAGACCTGAGGAAGAAAAAGCCTAAGATTCTCGCGGTAATCATGGACAACTGCACGGGCTGTGCAGGCTCGCCCGCGTGCGTCGAGTACTGCCCTGTCGAAGCCTGCATGTTCTGGGTTCCCGACGCGGACTACTTCCCGCTGGGCCGCATAGAAGTCGATCCGAATCTCTGCATAGGCTGCAAGCTCTGCACGAGCAAGGGGCCGGAAGGCACATTCCTTGAAGGCTGCCCGTGGGACGCAATCGAGATGATGCCGACCGACGAATGGGAAGCAAAGACCGGCTTCACTCTGAATCCCTGACATACCCTCATAATGCATCACGCGGGCGGCTCGCATAGCGCGCGGGCCGCCCGCATTCAATTGTCGCCTGCGCCCTGTATCATCTTGACAGTCTTTCACTTTCACGCTCTCGACGCAGCAAGGGGAGATGAAGTACCTGGCGTGTATGCGGAACACGCGAAACCCGGTTTGGCGATTAAAGCCAAATGGCGCGTCACTACATCCCGTTCGCTGCGTTTTCGGAGCGGGCGCGTATCGCTTCGAGCGTGGCCGCCGCCTGCTTTTGCACATGCTCAGGCACGCCCGGTCCGGGTCGCGTGTAACGAAGGATATGCGGCGCGTCTTCCGGCTGCCCTATCAGGTACAAAGCCCTGAGCGATTCCCAGACCTGATTCGTGGACGGCAAAAGAACCATCAACTCCGCTCCCGCTTCCACCACCGCATCATCCGAGGCCATCACTCGCTCGACGCGACCGTCTTCAGGCGCGTGTATGATGCTCGCATTACCGCCGGAATCGGTTATGCGGGCTAGGGGCGAACCCCCGGCAACCGCTACGCCTTCCTCTTCGATAATCAGCTCGATTGTTCCGCCAGTCTCGGCGCGCAAAGTGTAAGGGCTCAGCATGCGCACAAGCTCTGGCCGCCCCGTCGCGTCGTTGAATCTGACAAGCGACAACGCAGCGTTGTGCCTGACGCCGGGATGGCTGTCTTCGAGCAAGCCTAGCAGCGCTGATCGAAACTCAGGATAGCTGTTATCCTGCCCCATCGCCCACGCCGCCGTTAAGCGGACTTCGGGCGAGGGGTGTTTTGAGGTCTCGATGAGCGCGGGATACCATTCGAGGACCGATTTGTCCCCTTTGATAATCCGCTCGCCGATCTGCGCTACGGCATGCTGGACGTTTCGCGGTTTTTCTTTATCGTGAAGATACGCAGCCAGCTTTTCATTCGAGATCGAGCGGCCAAACCATGTCCCGTACCATGATAAAAAGAGCGTAAGCAGAAGCAGCACTACTACGATAGGCATAGCGAATGCAGCGGGTATTACCCCGAATATCTTCGGGCCAGCCTTCTTTTGATTTGAGGGCTCGTCGTCGCCAAACACTTGCTCGTCTGTCATATTCAACTTTCTCCGACCGAGTAGACCCGCCCCGTCTCTTTATTGCGAATCGTACAGGCCCGCGCGCCGTATGCTTCGAGAAACAGTGCTTCATCCTTTACGAGCGCATCGCGAAAGGCCGAGTTGTTCAAGTACCCGGCTGCGCGCACGGCCGCGAAGGTCAGCCCCGCGTAGGCCACAAGGACGGCGGCTACAGGCATACGGTAGAGCAGCATCTCCAAGAATAAGATTATCGTCGCCACCCCCGCAAGAGTCACCCATCTTCGAAAAGGCGACGAGGGGTGCGAAAGATAAAACGCCAGAGCTTGAATCGGTAGAGCGGCCAGCAGCAAGTAACGGCCCGACCAGAAAGCAGCTATGACAGAAGCAATCGCAGCCAGAACGAGCACGAGCGAAAGCAGGGTGACGACCGCGCGATTCAATTTACCGTCGTGGGTTTCGCTCCAGCGCGCCGCAGCAAACGAGTCTACCCCGATGCTGAAACTGCGATAGGCGACGGCCGCCTGCAACTGCTCGAACGATTCGAACGGGAAGCCCGGAATCTCTGCTACGGTCGGCCATTGCGCGGATGTCGGTTCGTTGTCTACCCTCGTCTGCAATGCGGCTCCTCTTCCCTTCCCAGATGCGCAACGGTTAGAGATGATACCACGCCTGAGAAATATCAGCCGCGCCGTTGACACCCAGGACGATTCTACCTTCAGGCGACGGGGCGGAACCAGTGATATAGCATCAGGTAGACCAGGACCCCTGTGACAGAGACATAGAGCCACATCGGCAAGGTCCAGCGCGCGACCGCTCTGTGACGCACGAACTGTCCCCGCAGGGCGCGGATAAAGGTCACAAGCACGAAAGGCACGATCACAGTGGCCAGGACCGTGTGCGTGAGCAGGATTGTGAAGTAAACGGGCCGAACCCAGCCTTCGCCTTTGAAACTCGTCGAGCCGTGGTTGTAGTGATAGGTGATGTAAGAGATGAGAAAGAGTACCGATGTGACAACTGCCGCAGTCATGCACGCTCGATGGGCGGCTACGTTCTTTCGTTTAATCATCAAATAGCCGGTCACCAGCAGCACCGTACAGGTCGAATTCAGCGCCGCGTTAACCGTGGGCAAAACGCTTAAATCCATATTGATCGTTATAACGACGCCCTACGCGCAAGTCAAAGACCTTCAATACTGCGCGCGGGGCTTACATCTTTAGTAAGCCCCGGCGAGTTCAGTTCATCCTCTGCAGCTCGATTATTCGGAAGCTGTCGGGGAAGAAGATGGCAAACAGGCATAGCAGCACAACAAGCGCGGGGACGATTGTCAGGATCAGGCTCAACCTCTCAAACTTCAGGTGCATGAAATAGGCCATGATCATAGCTGCCTTGATGACTGAAAGCCCCATCAGGATTATCAGCATCAGCGTCAAGTTCAGGTGGATGTAAGCCAGGAAGACCTCTATTGCGGTGAGCGCCAGCAATCCGAGCCAGATCAAAACATTCTGGCTGTCGCTGCCGTGAGCGTGCGCGTGCGCGCCTTCGGCCTCCGCAGTCGCAGCGGCTTTCTGAAACGGGTTGGGGACCCAGCCCTTTTCCATCGCATAGAGCAGAGGGTTTATCGCAAACAGCGCCGCAAGCATCAGGCAGACCATCGCCAGAAAGAGCGTGTCGGTCCCGGACCTGAACTGGTCGCCCGCGATCTTCCACGCCGCCACGCCGAAGGCTCCAACGGCCAGCGCTACAAGAACACCATTTAAGATTGCAGCCTCGTTTTCTCTCTTATACAGTGCCATTCAGCATCCCCCTCAATCACTATCTTTGTTACCCTGCACGTCTTTGAATTTGTATATCACCCCAAAGATTCCCGCGAAGATCGCGACCGGCGGTATTAGCAAAACCAGGATGGCCAGGTTTAACCCCTTCGCCATCGATTCGCCTTCTTTGGAGTCGGCGACCGCTTGCCTGCACATCGGGCATTGCGCCAGCGCAGGCTCAGCCGCGACCAGCAGCAGCGTCGCCGCCGCGACAACGAACAGGAGAATCAGCCAACTTCTTTTCACAACCGTCGCCCTCGGACTACGCGTTGAAATCGACAGAGAGCAGGTATATCAACGGGAATACGAACATCCAGACCAGATCGACAAAGTGCCAGTAGAGACCGGCAACCTCTACGTCTTCATCCTTAAACTTCTTGATCCTGACGGCCACGAATGCCAGGTAGAGAATACCTGTGAAGACGTGAAACATATGAAGCCCTGTGATGGCGAAAAACGTCGCGCCGAACATCGGGCCGCCCCACGGATTTTCCCACGGGAACATGCCTTCCAAAAGCAGGTGATCCCATTCGTAAAGGTGGAGCACAAGGAAGGTCAAACCGCCCAGGATCGTCCCGATAATCCACTTTCGCGCCGCGCGCTTATCGCCGCGCTTCGAGGCAGAGACGGCGAAGACCATCGTCAGGCTGCTCGACAGCAGCGCAAGCGTCATGACGGTGGAAAAGATTATGCTTGGGTAGAAAGGGAAAGGCGTGGGCCAGGCCTGGCTCGAAACCCGCACGTAGCTGTAACAGGCGAGCAGCGCGCCGAACGTGAGCGAGTCCGACATGATAAAGAGCCACATGCCAAGCTTTCTATGGCCTACGTGATAAGGGAATTCCCCCCCGGCCCAATCATCCGCCGCAGTCGTCGTGGCCGACAAATGCTCAGCTCTAACTTCCGCCATCGATCACCTCCAGAAGAATAGGAGTACGAAAATATATATCCAGAGCACATCCATGAAATGCCAGTAGAGCGCGGTTATCTCGACGGCATTCCGCTTGCGAATCCCCATGCGCAGCCTCAGAGCTGCCACCGTAACGTAACACAGCGCGATCAACCCGCCCGCGAGGTGTATGGCGTGAAGGCTCGTCATCAGGTAGACGAACGAGCTGTGCGGGTTGCTGCTCAGGTAGATCCCCTGTCCCGCCATCCGCCTCCAGGCTATGACCTGCCCTAACAAAAAAGCGAACCCCAGTAGAACGGTCAGCGCGATATAGGCGTTGAACATTCTATAATCGCTGCGCTTGAGCGAGCGGCGCGACAGCTCAAAGCTAATGCTGCTTGCAACAAGCACTACGGTCGAGAACCAGAGCACGGGCGGCATGTCTATCGAAACCCAATCGCTCGTCCCGTCCTCGCGCACAACTGTCTGCCGCAGTATGTATGCGCTTGTGAGCGAGACAAACAGCATCAGGATGCTGGCAAGCCCTACCCACATGCCTATGCGATACTTTGCGGGCTGAATCGCGTCATCGCGCGACCATCCGGGCGGCCAATCGTTCGGGCCGTCGGCAGGCCCCCGGCCATCGCCCGAACCGCCGGGGCCTCCGCTGCCTCCGCCCGTGCCTGCGCGTCCGGGCCTCGGCTTTACCTCTGTTGTTATCCCTGCGGCCATCTGCTTCTGACCTCTTTGCGTCCCTGCCACTGCCAGGGCTATGACCTGGGCTGCTCTTCATCCGGGTCTGTCTGCATCGAGTAATCCGTGGGAGCGCCGGGGACGCTGAACTCATACGGCCCGCGATAGACGACAGGCTCGACCCCCTCGAAGTTGTCGTGCGGCGGAGGCGAGGGTATTGTCCACTCCAGCGATGTCGCTTCCCACGGGTTGTCGGAAGCCTTCTTGCCTTTGAACATCGACCAGAACAGGTTGACCAGAAAGATCAACTGCGCGGCGGCGGTCACGAAAGCCGCGTAAGAGACAAAGCGATTGAGCGGCATGACTTCTTGCAGGTACTGAAGATTATCGTGGCTCGAATAGCGGCGCGGCGCGCCCGACATCCCCATGACGTGGAAGGGGATGAAGATCGCGTTTACCCCGATAAACGTGATCCAGAAGTGGAGCTTTGCCATCGGCTCGTTCATCATCCGGCCAAACATCTTCGGGAACCAGAAGTATGTGCCCATGAAGATTCCGAATATCGCCGCCACCCCCATGATCAGGTGGAAATGGCCGACCACGAAGTACGTGTCGTGCAGTTGAATGTCGATAGAGGTCTGCCCTAAGAACAGCCCCGTTATTCCGCCCGACACGAACAGCGACACAAACCCGATTGCAAAAAGCATGGGCGACGTGAACCTGATCTGCCCGCCCCAGATCGTGCCCAGCCAGTTAAAGGTCTTGATGGCCGAAGGCACGCCGATTGTCAGCGTGATGAGCGAGAACGCGATTGCGGTCGTCGGGTTCATCCCGCTGATAAACATGTGATGACCCCAGACGAAAAAGCCGAGCAGCCCGATTGCGAATATCGCGTAGACCATCGCGCGGTAGCCGAAGACGGGCTTGCGCGCGAACGTGGAGAGGATGTGCGAAGCGAGCCCCATTCCGGGAAGTATGGCGATGTAGACTTCCGGGTGGCCGAAGAACCAGAACAGGTGCTGCCACAATATCGGCGAGCCACCCTGGCGGTCGGTCAACAGCTTGCCGCTCACATAAAGACCGCCCGGTATAAAGAAGCTCGTCCCGGCCGTGTGCTCGACTATCAGCAGTATCCCCGCCGCCAGAAGCACGGGGAACGACAGCAGCGCGAGGACCGCGGTTGTAAACCACGCCCAGCAGGTCAGCGGCAGACGCATCAGCGACATCCCGCGCGCGCGCATGTTGAGCATGGTCGTAATGAAGTTGAGCGCGCCAAGAAGCGATGCGACGCAGAATATCCCGATGCTCGCTACCCAGAGCACAACGCCGAGCCCCTGGCCGGGGCCAGCCTGCTCGCCGAGCGCGCTCAAGGGCGCGTAGCCCGTCCACCCGCCTATCGGCCCTATGACGTTTGTCGCAGCGCCCATCGCCAGCAGCATCACCACGAGCGCGATGAACGTCACCCAGAACGAGAGCATGTTCAACACGGGAAAGGCCATATCGGCCGCGCCTATCTGTATGGGCAGGAAGTAGTTCCCGAATCCCCCTTGCGGCGCGGTCGTCAGCACGAAAAAGACCATTATCGTCCCGTGCATAGTCACAAGCGACAGGTAGAGGTCGGGCGAGATCGTTCCCGACTCGGCGGCGGTCGGGAAGAGCGTCTTCAAGAACCCGAACTCCTGGCCGGGCCACCCGAGTTGCAGCCGCATCAGCACCGAAAGGAACATGCCCAGAAAGACCGAGAACAGAGCAAGAAAATAGTACTGTATGCCTATGACTTTATGGTCGAGGCTGAAAACGTATTTCCTGATGAAGCCACTTGGCGGCTCATGACGGTGGATCTCGCCGTGAGTCGGGTGAAGCACCTCTGCCATCTTCCACCTCCAACTATGAGTTCGGGAGTCTTGTGTGCTGAATAACCTTACAGAGCGTGGGCCTGCGGTCGGTCTCTTTATGCCAGGCGACCGCCTGCCCGCAGTTGCCGAAATAATCTATTTGTACTGCTGGAGCAATTCGCCCACTTTAGCCTTAAAGTCGTCTTCGGTCTTTGCAGAAAGGTCCGCGTAATCGGCGTCGGGCAAAACCAGCAGGAAGCTCTTCATGTTGTAATGGTTGTTGCCGCAAAGCTCCGCGCACGGGATCTCGAACCTGCCCGTCTGTGTCGGCGTAAAGTGGACGCGGATGTTCATGCCGGGAACGACATCTTGTTTGAGCCGCATCTGCGGCACGAACAGGCTGTGAATGACGTCTTTCGACCTCATCGTCAGCTCGATGGGCCTGTTGACAGGCACTACAAGCGTCGTCACCTGCACATCGTCGCGCGAGGCCGGATCGGCGGGGTCCAGCCCCACGAAGTTGAGCGCCGAATCGTCGTAAAACTTGGGCTCGGTCGTGCCAAAATCGTTGTCAACGCCGGGGTAATGGAAATTCCATTGAAACTGCTGGGCGACGACGTTGACCTTGACCGAGTCGGGCGGCGCGTCATTGAGGTGAAGTTGTGCCCACACTCTCTGGCCCAAGACCGCGATGATTATGAAGATCGCGGCGGTGATGAGCGTCCACGTAGCTTCGAGCCTTGTGCTGCCGTGAGAGTAGACCGCGCGGTTGTTGCCGCGCCGCCCGAACTTAAAGACGGCGTAGCCGAGCGCGACCTGCGCGCCGACAAATGCGATCCCGACGACGACGAGCGTGCGCATAAACTGCGCGTCGATAGCCCCGCCGTGGGTCGAATAGTTCGGCGGGAACCACCAGACGCTCTGACCCATGAAAAGATAGACGGTCGCCAGCGCCAGCACAACCAGCAATAGACCTAAAGCCTTGCCCATAAGTCTCCTTGGAAGTGCTGAGGCCTGCGAGCCTCGGCACTTATGTTTGGTTGAGCACCATCAATGCAAAAAGAACCGGTAGATATAAGACCGACGCAAGAAGCAGCCTGCGCGCCTGCCACGTAGTCTTTGAAACCGCCGCGCGCACGCTGTAATACAGAAAAACCAGACCCAGTATGATCGCGCCCACCAGATAGACCGCGCCCGCAATATCTATCGCAAACGGGAGCAGGCTCACCGGCAGAAGCATCAATGTATAGACGATGATCTGCTGGCCAGTGACGCGCCCTTCGGGCTCGACTACCGGGAGCATCTTGATACCGGCCCGCCCGTAATCCTCGCGGTACATCCAGGCTATAGCGAGGAAGTGCGGGAACTGCCACAAAAACAGTATTGCAAACAGTATCCAGGCCTCGACCGTAAGCTCGCCCGAAGCCGCTACCCAACCGATCAGCGGCGGCATCGCGCCCGGAAACGCTCCTATAACAGTCGAAAGCGTCGTCCTGGTCTTGAGCGGGGTGTAAAGCAACAGATAACTTGCAAAGGTGATCACGCCCAGAACCGCCGTCAGCGGGTTTATCAAAAACCATAGATAAACGGTCGCCACCACAGACAACACCATCCCGAACAGAAGAGCGCGCATCGGGGCCAGCCTCCCCGAGGGCAGCGGGCGAGACTCTGTCCTGTGCATGAGCTTATCCGAATCCCGCTCCATCCACTGGTTCAATGTCGAGATGCCTGAGGACAACAACGCTATCCCGACCGCCATGTTCAACAGCTCAAGAAGATCGACCGAAGGGCGAGAGCCGAGACAGAAACCCGCCGCCGCCGTCAGCACTACGAGCAAAGTGATTCTCGGTTTCGTCAGCTCAAGGTAATCGGCAAAAACTCCTCCCCGCCGATTCTCTTTCTCAACAATCAAAGAGTCGTGCTTTATAACCTGTCCTGCCAGTGATTCCATAATTCTAGACCGTCGCCCTGCGCGGAGAACCGCCCATCTCTGTCCGGGCTTCGGCTACTCCCCTTGCGCTCGCCGCCACAGGGGCGAGCACACGATAAGACCTGAGCATCAGCACGACCGCCGTGACCAGCGTAAGCGCCCCTACAACTACGTGCGCGACCGTGAGCGTTATCATCGGCTCAAGCGGCTGCGGGTCGTTCACCGACGCGAGCCGCGCCAGATAGGCCGATACACCCAGCATCACCTGGATAATCAGCAACATCAGAAGCGTCAAAGCCGGTCGCCTGAGATAATCGTTTTCAACGTGTCGCTTGAAGACCGCCACGCTCGTCCAGACTACCATAACCGTCACGCCGACCGCGCCTGTTATATGCGGGATTATGCCGAACGCCTGATGACGAAATCCCGCGCCCAGCACAAGCTGTATCAATATTGCCGCGACCGTGATAGCCGTCAGACGGCGAAGCGCCGGCCTGCCCGCGTCCTGCTTATCCTGCCCGTGCCTGAACCACCCTTTTGACGTGAAGACGGCGATGCTGACTATGACGGCAAAAAAGCTCTGCGCTATGAAAGCGTGCGGGATGGCTATGAACGATTTCTGAGTCGGAAAAAGAACGCGCACCCCGCCTATCAGCGCCTGCAACACGACGCCTGCGAAAGCTGCAAGCGCCAGCCGCTTGAGCCACATTCGCCGGTCGGTCATCCACGCCCAGACTGCCAGCCCGAAAGTCCCTGCGCCGACAAGGCCCGCAATGACTCTGTGCGTATACTCGTACCGGACATTGGCGACAAAATAGTCCGAATGAATAAGCCAGCGGCCGAACGAAAGCGGCCAGTCGGGAACAGAATCGCCCGCATCCCTGGTCGTAACCAGCGCGCCGGCGATCAACAACACAACCGTCAAGCAAGCCAGAAAAATTGCGAAGAGATTGAGCCCGCGACTTCCGTGATTTTCAATCTCCGTACCCCTTTGGTTCTTCAAACTTCTTCACCTCTCGAACTTTTTGCTTCTATGATAACAACCCCGGCTCGCCCGCGATAGCAGGCGAGCCAGAGGGCTGGCTAAGGGATAATCAGCGCGGGCTCGACCTTCAGCGAAGTCGGGACGTAAGCCTGATTCGCCCCGTAATTGATGTCCTGCGTTTTCGACTCTTTCGCCGCGACAGTTATGCTCTGGCTCTTTTCGCCGAGCGTCTCGTGCCACGCCACAAGCGTGTAAGTGCCGGGCGGGAGGTTCTTGATCGTGTACGTGCCGTTTTCGGCCGAAACCGCGTAGTAGGGGTGACCCAGCACGCCGACGTTCGCCTTCATCCAGGGGTGAACGTTGCACTTCACGGGGATGAGCGTCTCGGCGCGGTTGAACTTCTTTTCAATCGGAGCGCCGTTGGGCGGCTGAGACTGGTTCCACTCCTGGTTGTTTTTGGGCGTGGGGTGGACGTTGTGAGTAGTCGAGTCGCTGTTCAGGACTTTTAGAGTCTGCCCCACCTGCATCCCGACGACGCGGGGGTGGTACCGGCAGTTCTTCTGGTCTATCACGGTCGGCTCGCCCGGAGTCTCGTAGGTATAATCTTCCACGCCGCTGCCTTTGACATAGACGAAGACGTTCGCGAGTTTTCCGTCTGCGACCTTGACATCATCGGTCATCGTCTCGCCCCCGGCGCAGTTCGCGTCCGCGCTCATGTCGATGCGTTTAGGCGCGGGCGGCGTGCCGTCGAATTTGACGACGCCGGTCACGGTCGCTTCATCGCCTTTTGAAACGTACTGCCCTTTGGTGGCGGTAGTACCGCCCGCTGCGCCCTCGTTCTTATTCTTGTTATACCTGTCGCAGCCGACGATCAAGAAGGCCGAAAGAGCGATCAACAGGCTATAGAATGCGATTCTCTTTATCATTACATTTCTCCGTATCAGATTTGCCGCTGCTTTATGGTCTGGAAGCAGCTAGACGAAACTGACTATTCTGACACTTTTCCGCGATTCGCGCCATCTCGCTTCTACACTCGAGCGCGTAAGCTCACCCGCAGCCGGTCTAAGGGGCGCGGATAGCAGAAACATTCGCCGGGCGACGCGGGTTTTGCCTTTGCGCTGCCGCCGTGGCCGGAGGCGGCGCGGCGGGCGCGGGCGTGGCAGGCGCGCTGCTCAGCCGCCGCTGCTCGTCGCCCGAAAGCTGGAACATGTACCGCACAAGCAGCGTGGCATGATCTTTTTCATACCCCGGAGCCTGAGTCCCTTTGAGCACCCAGCGGTTGTGAGTCGTATCGAGCTCAAACAGCTCCGAAGGCATGCTCGTGCCGGGGCTTATCATCTGCGGGTCGATTATCCACCGGCGAGTCCAATCGGGTTTCAAACGCTGGCCCGCGAGCAGGAAATTAGGCGCGGTCGCCCGAACATCGTGCGCCGGGTCGCCCGTCATATGACATTTCAGGCACGGGGCGGCGGGCGATTGGAACATCGCTCGCGCAAGGCTCTGCTCCTGTGGCGTCAGCGGGTCGAGCCGCTCAGGGATATAAGGTTGTTGCTGAGCCGACGCTCCCATAAAGAAGTTGACGACCGCCTGCAACTCGTTGGGCGAGAAGTTGAAGGTCGGCATCCTCACCCTCAAATAAGACCTGACGCCGTTGCGGTTTGCCCCCGGTTGAGGCCCAAGACCGCGCGCGGTCATCGGTGTCCCGGCAGGTGATGCCGCTTGCGGCGTAGCCCCGGCAGTCGAAGCACCTGAAGCCGCGCCGCGTGTCGGATTGGCCTGCTGCGCTGGAGCCGCCTGCGCCGCGCCCGAATGCGGCTGGGCCTGCCCTGGCTGAGCCTGGGCTGCGGGCGGGCTGCCTGAAAGGTGCGCCATAAGGCCAGCGGTCGCCGCCTGCCGCTCCTGCTCTGTCGCAAGCGACGGGTCTTTTAAGAACCTCAACAGCCAGTCAGGATTGACGCGCGCGCCCTCGCTTGTCAGTCGCGGCGGCAGTTGTTCAAACCCGTCCGCGCTCTGATACATCGGCAGTTGCATGAGCGTCGATTCCTGGCCGATCAAGACGTTATGACACCCCGCGCAGTTGTACTTCTGGATTACCCACCAGCCGTCCTGGACCTGTTTTCTCTCCCCGCCGGGGTTGTAGCGCAGAGACTCCGGCAGGGTCGTCGTCACGCTGCCGAGCAGGAATGTAGTGAGAGCGGTGATGTCGCCTTCCTTCAGATAGATGTTCGGCATTCTGAGCCGCTCTTCGACAGGCTTCTCTTTGCCGCGATCATAAATGCCCGGACTCATGAGCTTGTGCTCGAAAAATCCTTTGTGGTTGTACCAGGACTTTTCGCGGTCTTCGCCCGTAAACGGGTCTTCGCCGTCTTTGGCAACGTGCGTCAGCAGCGCGAAGTCGAGCCGCTCAATCGGCTTCGACCCTTCGGGCGTAAGCTCCGTTCCGATGCGCTGCTCTTCTTCGAGCCCCTTTATCTCGTGGCACCCGGCGCAGCCGTACATCTTCACGAGCCTTTCGCCCTCGCCCTTCAACGACTGGTCGTCGAGATAAGAGGCGTCCGGGTATTGGATGTCGCGGAGCTTCTGGCTCATCAGGAACGTGGCTATGTCGCGCGCGTCCTGGTCCGACAACCTGAAGTTCGGCATCACGGTCATGTTCTGGACTTGAAGCTCGTGGCCGTCGACAGGGCTTGACGACTGCATGTCGTCAAAGACGAAAGGCAGGTTCTTCTTCGCGTAGTCTTCGGGCGTCAGGTCTCGCTTGAGCGTCGGCGAGTACGGGGACAGCCGCTCGCGCGGGTTGTGAACCCAGCGAACTATGTAATCGTAGTTTGCCTTCTCGCCCAGACGCGAGAGGTTGGCCGCAAAGTCGCCGCCGATTGCCCCGGAAGGCATGTCAATCGAGCGCCCGTCTATCGAGTGGCACGCCATGCAGCCTATGCTCTTGAAAAGCTCCTTGCCGTGGTTGGCGTCTCCCGGCGGCTGCGCGGGCACTTTGGCGTCGAGCGCCGATTGCCACAAGAAAGCCGAGATCGCTTTTATCTCATCGTCGTTGAGGCGGTACGAAGGCATCTTCGTGCCGGGGCGGAAAGCCTGAGGGTCGAAAAGCCACATGGGAAGCCATTCCTTCCTCAGCTTGGCCTTTATCTCTTTCAGGTTCGGCCCGACCTTCTTTTGATCCTGGAGCAGATACTTCGACTCGTCGTCTATTTCGTCTATCCGCGCGTCAATCGTACTGATCATCTGCCGTATGTCGTTCGTGCGGCGAAGCAGCGCGCGGGCCTCTTCGACCTCGGCAGCCTTATCGGCGGCTTCTTGCGTCTCCCTAATCTCTTTGAGTCGCGCTTCGCGCTCCATCTCAAGTGTGTTGATGTTCTGGCGCGCGGTCGCGAGCCCTTCCGACTCGCGGTCAAAGCCTTCGTAACGGTGACACCCCACGCACCCGCGCGATTGATAAAGGTCCTTGGCGTGGTTGAGCGCGTCTGCGCCCGCCGTGACGCGGTCGCTGTTGTGACAGGAGTTGCATCCGGCCTGGACGTTCTCTTTTGCGTAGAGAGGCCAGAGCCAGTGTTTATACTGGCCGTGCGCTTTTTCAACGGAGGTAGTGCCGCGACCGTTGCCGCCGTGGCAGGTCGAGCAGCCGAACCTTTCGGGGTCGTGAATCTTGAGCAGGTCCTTGTTCGGGTGCGAGACAAAAGCGCGCTCGCCGCCCATCTGGTCTGCGGTGAGCGTCAAGGGCTCGCGTATGCCGAGGTGGCACGATTCGCACCGGTCGACGAGATCGGCTTCGGCCACGTGTATCTGCCTGATCCTGTAATCGAAGTCCTTCGTCCTGCTGATCAGCCCGTCGATTTGCGAAGGCGAAAGCCCCGTGAGGTTGGCTTGAAAGTAATCGTCTCGTTTCTTGCGCGCTTCCGTGGCCGGTTTTGTTAAGGCTATGGTCTCTGCGGTGAGTTGCGCCTTGCGGTTAGTCAGGTCGAGGTAGAGGGCTTCAAGCTCTTTGAAGGTCGGCTCCCTGTCTTCCGTATCGTCGGGAGTCGTGTGAATCTCTATATCGACCTTCTGATTCTTCCGCTCCTCCATCGCGTTGCGTATGGACTGGCGCGCGCTTTCGCTCCCTACAGTCTCAAGGTTATATGTCTGCGCAGCGAGCCACGCGCGCTCGTTCTGGTAAGGCTCGGTGATGTCCATAAGCTGCTGGTCGATGAGGCTGACTTCGCGGTTTATCTCAGTGAGCCTGTCACGCGATTCGGCTTCGGCCGCTTCGACTGCGCTTTGGAGTTCCTGGTATTTGGGCGACTGGCGAAGCTCCTGCTCCGCCTTTGCCTGGTCGGGCTGAATCTGTTTGAGCCTCTGGCTGTAGGCGTCGGCAAACTCTCCCTGATAATTCTTCCAGGGCCGCTGGCCAAAGACTTCATCAAAGAGCGCCCACAGCAGCGTCGCGATCAGCAGAAGCGAGCAGATCACGAGCGGCCCGCTCATCGAGCGGTCGGCAATGGGGTCAGGCGCTGGCGCGTCCGGCGACCTCTTCTCTAATTGCTCGTTTGCTACATTCTCGGCCATCCCGATCCTCCATCTCTTTCACGACTGAAGCTTATCGTCAGTCTTCACACATTGAACCACGGAGTAACCCAGACGTACTTGATACGAAACAGAAGCCTGAGCACAAGCTTCACAGGCAGCGCCCACAGGATCGTTATCGCGAGCAGCTGAAAAGTCAGGTACTGCAAAAGCGACGTTCGCTCGAAAATTTTCCGCTCGAACGTCGTAGAGGTGATGATCTTGTGGGTGATAGCGCCGGTTATCACAAAAAATATCGCGACCACGACCGCCCCGAAAATCCCTTTCCAGGGCTGGCCGTAGATGCCGAGTATGTCCGGCAAATCGCGGTTGACTTCATATATGACCGTGTTGTGGTCCCAGGTCTGGCCGGGCCAGAACCATATCCACCCGGGGCCGCGCATAAACGTGCCGATCACGATCAAAGCGAGCCACGTGACGAAACCGACCAGGAACGCGCCTATCGCTACGCGCCGCTGTTTCCAGGTGTAGTAGCCGACGCCGAGCGGGTTTGAATCGACATACGGGAAGGCCATCAAGCCTACGATCATAATCGAAGGCATGACGACGCCCGCGATCCACGGGTCGAAATAGACGAGCATCTCCTGTAGCCCGAGAAAGTACCAGGGCGCTTTCGACGGGTTCATCGTCAGGTTCGGGTTTGCGGGTTCTTCGAGCGGCGCGTTGAGCGTGATCGACCAGACGAAGAGGATGGCGGTCACGATGATGACGGCCAGAAACTCTATGCGGAGCAGGAACGGCCAGACGTGAAGCTCGCGGGCCCAGTGCGGCTGCCACGGCCAGGTCTTGCGGTGGTGCGTCTTGGCAAGCTTCGGGTCGGCTTCGAGCTGCTCTATCAGCCGGTCATTGGCAATCGCCTGTTTAAAGCCGAGCCAGCCAAAGTAAGGGATCAGAAATAACATCGCCACGATTGGGATGTTGTCGGGCAAGGTTGTTATTTCCCAAAGCTGGTGCCAGTCCATAACTCCTCCCTCAAAGGATAAAGCCGAATAAAACCGGTCGATGCCTAACCGGCGGCCTTCTTGACCGCGCGCGCGCCCGGCGCTTTCATCTCGGATTCGAGCATGACGGGCGCAGGGCCCGAAATGCCGCCGTCTTTGCGGACGCGCCAGAAGTGGACCGCCAGCAGCACGCTCAAGATCGTCGGTATCGCTATGCAGTGCCAGATGTAGCTGCGAAGCAGGGCGTTGGCGTCAACGATTGAGCCGCCGAGCAGCGCAAACCGCACGTCGTTATAAGGCGTCATGCCGAGCTGCGGCCCGAAAGGCCCTTCGGTCCCAAGCGCGGGCGTGGCGCGCGCCATGTTCGTCCCGACCGTGACGGCCCAGAACCCTAGCTGGTCGTCGGGCAGCAGGTAGCCCGTGAAGCTCAAGAGCAAGGTCAGGACAAGCAGCAGCACGCCCACGGACCAGTTGAACTCGCGCGGCGTTTTGTACGAGCCCGTCAGCACCACGCGGAACATATGCAGCCACGTGGTTATGACCATCAGGTGCGCCCCCCATCGGTGCATGTTCCTGAGCAGCTTGCCAAACGGCACGTCGTTTTCGAGGTAGAGGATGTCCTGATAAGCCTGCCCCTTGCTCGGGTGGTAATAAAACATCAGGAGTATCCCCGTGAACGTCAACACGATGAAGAGGTAGAAGGTGATCCCGCCCATGCCCCACGTGTAGCTGAACCTAACTGCGTCGCGGTTTATCTTTGCCGGGTGAAGGTGCAGGAATACGTTCGTCAGCACGCCGAGCGACCGCGAGCGCGGCGTCGGCTCGTGCTTGACGCGGAACATCGACTTGTAGAGCTGGGTGCGCGTCGGCTGTTTGAGGTTCTCGACCTCCTCTTTGACATTCTCCTTGCTCGTCTTTGCCTTGAGCATTTCAATGTCGTCTTTGACGCTTGAGCGCACTCTATCGACCAGGCCGACGTTCGTATCGGGCCTCACCTCTGGCTTGTCAGGCTTGTCAGGCTTATCAGAGTCCATCGTTTTACTCCCAGGTGATAAACGAAAGGAACGGTTTACTGCTTGGGCGAATCGGTTAAAGCGCCACCGGTATCAAACGCGAATAAAAGCGCCGTCGTCGTTGAACTTGTTCTGCCCGCCCTTGGGCCATTCATACAGGCGGCCCACATCGACCACTATCTGACCCGACGGGTCGAGCTCAACGTGCGCGCGGTCCATCGGGCGCGGCGCGGGCCCCTCGAAGTTCATGCCTTCCGGGGTGTAGCCGCTGCCGTGGCATGGGCACTTAAACTTGTTTTCGCTTTGCTTCCAATCAGGAGTGCATCCGAGGTGTGTGCACCGTGCGTAGATCACAAACAGCCTCTCGGCGTTGCGAACTACCCAGATGCGGTACTGTTGCTGGAACTTTGTGTCTACCCCAAACCCGTAGTCCGATGGGTAACCTACACGAAAGACTGTCGGCGGCTCGAAAAGCGTGCGAGGGAGGAAGAAACGAAGGAACATCAAGAAGCTGGTGGCGAGGAACCCGCCAACGGCAGTCCAGACGATGCGACGGCGCATCTTGTTGACCGGGTCGGGCGGCGGATCGCTCGTGACCGTCTTGGTCTTGGCCCCGGCCGAGGTGCCGACCGCCGGTTTGGCCGATTGCGCCGGCCGGTCAGCGGTCGATGCGGATGCTTTCTGCGCCTGCGATGTTAGCTTGGTCTTCTCTTCACCTTCTACTTTGACTGTCGTTTCGTTCTTCTGGCTCGTATCCTGAACGGTGTCCATGCCGTAGGTCTCCGTTGTGGCGTCTATCATAAGAGAGACGATGATTGCCAAACCCTGTGTGAGAAGCGCGAGACGCTTCTCGACGACTTATACTGTATAAATTTTGCTGATTGCTCACCATTTGCTCTTCCCAGACAGTTACCGCAGACAACTTATAATGAAGTGCCTCGCTTTTAACATGCCGTTGCTACCGTTGTCAAGCATACGCGCCCGCGCTCCACAGGATTTTGCGAGGTCGAAGCCCCCGCCTACCAGATAAAGCGTCTTGCCGCCGCGCGACAATCTCGTCTAACATCCCTCCGGCAATGAAGACCGTCGTCACAATCTACACAAAACCGGGCTGTCACCTTTGCGATGTGGCGAAGGAGAATATACTCGCCGCGCGCGGCCCCGAAGAGTTCACGCTGGAAGAGGTCAACATCGAAACCGACGCGCAGCTTTTCGCGCGCTACAGGTACGACATCCCCGTGGTCTTGATAAACGGAGTCAAGGCTTTCAAGCACAGCGTGGACGTAAAAGAGTTTAAGAGGAAGCTTCAGAGGCTAGGGGTGAAGTAGGGCAGGACCAGTTCCTGCCCTACTGATCGCTCAGGGGAGCGGCGCGCAACTGACGCGGTCGCCTTTTATGACCACGTCGTCGACGTACCAGCCGAGACTTCTGACATCGGAATCTGTCCCTATTCGGAACCGTATCACGACCGTCTTTCCGGCGAACTCCGAAAGGTTTACAACAACAGGCTTGAGCGCGCCGTGCCTGCCGCCGATCCAGGCCTGGCGCAGTTTGAGCGCATTTGACGGCACGTTGAGGACCACGCCCGTGTATTGACCTTTTATGATCCGGGAGCCGAGGTCTTCGAATTTGCCGCCGTCAACGGATATTTCCAGCACGCCGCCGTCAAACCCGCCCGGCTCGAACTCGAACGAGTGGAAAAATTCAAGCGTCAGGTTGCGACCGTCCGAGGGTAGCGCAATTGGCGCGGTATCGAGATTTGCGTCTGTCGCCTTGCCGAGGTTCGGCGTAAACCAGGACTTGCCGCCTGACCTGAACCGCTTGCCCGAAATCACCCAGGTGTCTATTCGATTCTTCTTCTTCTTGACGAGGCTTCCGTGCGTCCATTTAGCGCCGCCCGATTCCACATCGTCTGTAAAAAATTCCGAAGCGGTCAGGTTGCCCGCCACTACCGTGAACGGCACGCGCGAAACCGCGCCCTGGCTCGTGACGTTAAGGACGAACTCAATGGGCGAGCCGCACGCAACCGAGTTGGAGACGGTAAACGTGAACGGCGCGAGGCTCTCGCCGGTCTGGTCGCGGCTTATCAGGGGGAAGTCGGCCTCGGCTGAGGTGATCGTCACGCCCCCGGTCGTCGTGGTTAAGACCCCACGGCCGCCTGAAAGCGCAATGGGCGAAACGTTTGTCACCGCGAGCCTCATCGAAGCGGCCTCACCGGGGTCGGCCACCGCGTCGCTACCCGATGCGATCTCGATGGTTGCGATCTTTGCCACCGCAGCGTTTCTGCTCTCGCCGTTGTAGACGACGAGCGCAAAGTCTTGATCGCTCAGGTCGCCGTTGCCCGGCACGCCGTCGCCTGCGATGTTGCTCGACCGCACTCGGACCAGAAACGTGCCGGTCGTGCCTGCCGGGAGCCACACGCTTTCGGTGTTGTCTTTGCTGCTCGGAGCGCCGCCGGGTTGCGACACTTCGCCTTTCAGGTTGTTGGCCGCATAGACCTGGCCGTTGATGACCACTTCGAGGTCCAGGTCGTTGACCCACGGGGCAAAGGCAGAGAGCCCCGGCGCGTCAGTCCACCCAAGCGTTACACGAAACGGCTTTGTAGCGTCCTTAACTTCGCCGGTCAGCAAGAATTCCTGCCCGCTGTCGGAGAAGGTGTGCGTCTGGTCCACGATAATTCGCGGCTGCGAATCGAAAGTCCTGTTCAGGTTGAGAAGGCCCCACCCCTGTCGCGGGTGCGGGAGGTCGCCGGTCGCAAGCTCGCCCGTCATAAAGGTTGTCGAGTTGGCCAGCAGCGTCCTGACCAGGGCCGCGCTCGGCTCGTCCCCTTTGTTCAAAAAGAACTGGCGAACGAGCGCGGCGGCTCCGGCAGCGGCAGGCGCGGCGTGGCTCGTGCCCGACGACCAGGTGTAGAGCGTCTGCCCCGTCGGGAAATACGGATCGTCAATCGACCTGCCGCAAACGCCTTCGCCGACGAAATCGGGGTGCTGTGTTGCCGCGCCCTGAATATGCGAGCCCGGCGCAGAAAAATCGGGCTTCATCCGCCCGTCTTTTAACGGGCCGCCCGACGAGAAGAACGCGATGTCGAGCGCGCTGTCGGCATCCGCGTCCAGAACGCCGCAACCGTCTTCGCCATCTTTTCTAAAGCTCTCGCTCGCGGCGACAGAGATGACGTTCTTGCCTGAGCCGGGCGAGCCGATGTTCCCGCCTCCGCCAGCGTTCCCCGCCGAAAAGAGTATCACTATCTCCTGATTGCCGGGCTGCGCGGGGATTGCATCCCGCACCCTCGCGTCGTACTCCTGCGCGTCGATTGTGTACTCGTTCGAGCCAAAGCCCCAGCTGTTGGAAGAGATTCGAGCGCCGCTGTTATAAGCTTCCGAGATCAGCTTTGAGTAAGGCTCGACCAGGTCGAAATTACCCGTACCCTGAAAAATCTTTGAAGAACCGAGCCGCGCAAAAGGCGCTATGCCGAGGCCGTAGTTGAACCCGGCGGCGTCTCGCATCCCGTTGGCGGTCGAAGTGTTGCCGCCACCGGCTATCGACAGGTTTATCGTCCCGTGCCCCGCGGGGTCGCCCGCGTCAAGCTCCGATGTGTAGTCGCGCGCATACGCTATACGGCTCTGGCCGTTCTGGTCGAGAAAGTCCGGGTGGAGGTTGCCCGGCGTCGTCTCGCCGCGATCAAGCCCCGTGTCCGTGATGTCGATGGCGAAGTTGAAAGGCGAGGCAAGGCCGCGCGCCTGAAGCCATTGCAGGTAGCCGGGGCCGCGCGCCTGTTTCCCGTCGTCGCTCAACTCTCCCGCGATGATCTGGCCCGACCGCTCGTCGTGAAGCCGGGGCGTGGTCCAGGGTTCTATGTTGACCACGTTGCCGAGCGAAGCAAGACTGCCAAGCTCCGTGGCTTTCACTTTCAACCTGAGATTTGTGAAACCGAGCACGTCATAGGCATCCGTCAGCGTTGCCGCCGCCAGTTCCTTAACGCGTTTGAGATCGGCCTGTGAGACGGCACCGTTTTGACCATCCTCGCGCGCGATCTGTATGGCGATTGTTAGCTCGGTCGCAGGGTCGCTATTTCTGGCTTCTATGAGCGCGGGGTGAATCTTGTACTCATCGAGGAAAGCGCCTTCCCACTGGACAAAGGGATAGCTTTCGCCCGCCGCCTTGACGAGTTGTTCGGTCGCGCTCCGCCTGCCGCGCACAAGGTAAGCGTTATTAGGCACGTAGGCAATCGGCTCAAGCCCGGCGGCCTGGAGCTTGTCGAGCCACTCCTGTTTGACCGGGCCAACGAATTGAACGAGCCGGAGCGAACTCTCCGCGCCCTTCTGTTTGTCGACCTTGCTCGCGCGCGGCAGGGGTGTAACATCCGGGCCTGAAAACTCCGAGCCTGATGTCAGCGCTTTGCCGAGGCCGAGAAGCGTGCCGGGCGCATCTTGGGCGGTGGTATCGATAGCCTGCGAGCGCAGCATCAATACGTTATAATCGTCCCGCACCCTGGCCTCGCCATAACCCGCTTGCGCTTCGTCCATCGCAACCAGCTTGAACGAGCCGTAATCGGCCACCTCTATCGCTCCGCTCGACAACGTACGCGAGAGTGTCGCCACATCTTTCGAGTCGATCAAGACCTTGTGAAGCCGCGAAGGGCTGCGATAGGTTCCGGCGTCGATTATGGTCGATGCTTTATGAGAAAGCCCCCGCTTGGCCGGTTCGGCTCCGACTTCGCCGGTTTTCCCGCCTCGAAGCGATTTGATGTCCGCCCCGACGACCGTAGCCAGACAGAATATTGCCAGGATGAAGAATGAAAGGAGTCCGCTGCGCTTCATAAAACCTCCGGTGCTGATGCCACACTGATTGTTCTTTAGGACTGAGGAGTGGGAACTGGCGATGGGGGGGCCGTGTTTCCACCGCGAGTCGTTGCTCCGAACCCTGAAAGCTTCCAACTGCCGCCAGTGTCTACGAATTGCAGAGTCAACTGGCCGTTCGATTTCTCAAAAGCGACGCCGTATACGGGGCTCGCAAACGATCTGCCGTTCTCGATGCCGACCGTCATGCGTGTTCGTTTGTAGTCTTGAATCTTGCCGACCGCTGTAATCTTTTTCATCTCGTCGATGGCGGCGGTTCTGGTCAGCTTCTCTTTCAGAAGGTCCGACGCATCGTTATAGATGATGTCGTATTCGGCCTTCTTCAACCGCTCGATGAATTTATCGCCCTCTACATAGGCCTCCGTGGGAGGAGCCTCACCCTTGCAAGCAGTAAAACCTGTCAGCGCCAACAAAAAGAGCGCAAGAATAATAATCCGAAACATCCAAACCTCGTTTAATGGGAATTGAACCTGCTCTCCAGGAGAGCATGAACAATAGCAGCACTACAGGCGGGAAATCAATAAAATAGACGACTCCAATCGCAGCCCCGCATCACACGGTTCAAGACAGCAATAACCTGTCAAAGATCGCCGCCGAACGAGCAACTTTATTGACACGGGAATGTTTTTTTCTATAACAAATCGGGTATAATGCCGGGCTGGAATCTTTGTCACCAAGCCGTCTCTCACGCTACTCTTTTACAAAGGTTGGAAGGTTAGATGGATGAGAACGCCCCCAGGCCTTTTGTATTCGTCCTGATGCCGTTTAGCGAGGAGTTCGAGGATATATATGAGGCCGGAATCAAACCGGCCTGTAAGGACGCGGGCGCGTTCTGCGAAAGAGTAGACGAACAGATATTCAGAGAGAAGATACTCGACAGGGTCTATAACCAGATTGCCGCCGCCGACATAATCGTCGCGGAGATGACGGGACGCAATGCAAATGTCTTCTATGAGGTCGGGTACGCGCACGCGTTAAACAAACAGGTGATCCTGCTCACGCAGGACGCGGACGACATACCGTTCGATTTGAAGCACTACACGCATATCATCTACAAAGGCAAGCTGGCCAGCCTCAAGAGACAGCTCGAATCAAGAATCAGGTGGTTTGCGCAAAACTCTGAAAGCGCAGTAGCCGCGCTGCCCTTTGCCAAAGACCGGCGCATCTTTGCCCAGAGCGAAAGCGCAGAGTTTCAAACATACCTTCAAGGACTCATGCTCGACGCCAAGAGCGTCAAGTTGAGCGGCGTGGGCCTCAATATCATCCAGCGCGACGTATTTGCCACAAAGCTGCTGAAAAACGGGGCCGAGGGTTTGTGCGAAATAGAGATACTTCTTTCCGACCCTTTCAGCCCCGCCGTCGAGATGAGATTGATTGAGGAGGAGCGCGGCAAGATCAAACCGCCCATCGGGCGAGACGGCTTGATTCGGCGAATAGAGACGCTGTTGTTGATGTGGAGGGACCTGGCACAGCCTGAAAACGTCAAGATCAAGCTAACTGTAAACTATCTGACCTTCGCCTTGATGATCGTAGATTCGGAATATTTCGTCTACCCATACGGTTATGCCAACCTTGGTAATTTCAGCCCCGTCTTCCGGTTCTCTCAAAAGGAACCTGCCGATAAGGAGATCATAGCTTTCCTTGATGAGCATTATGATCGCTTATCGAATGATGCGCTCGACGCAGAGGCCGTCATGCAGGTGCGCAGCAACAAGCCGCCTGATATTGAAACTCTTCACCCGTTCGCCCTATACGTCATCCCTGCTCGCAATACGGAGATATACGAATTCGGCACAAAGGTACTCGGTTATGAAATCTATCAAAAAGAGGCTGTCGCCTCTCCCTGGGAGGGGATGGTAGGCGCGGCCAGACAGTTCGGCTTTCACCTTACATTATGCGATGCGCTCTATTTCCTGAACGAATCCGAAGTCAAAACCGCGATAGCCGAGGTGAGGTTCCTCCTGAGAGATTTCAAACCGTTCAACCTGACCAATCTCAGAGTCGAAAAGGCGTTTCCTGATGCGACGAGCATATCGGTGGCGATGGATGAGAGCAGCGGTCAGTTGGAGGCGCTGCATCACGAGCTTGTCCACAGAATAAACCGCCGCGCGACGGCCTCTTATTACACGCTGGGGCTCACAAGACCTGTCCGAGACAAGGATGATCGCCGGGCGCGGTTCATGATTAAGCGGTATCTCAGCCCATACATACTTAACAGATTCACCCCGCATTTTACCCTGCTGAATAACGTGCCTCCCGACGATCAGGAGCAGACCTGTCAGGCAATCGAGCAGCTTTTTGCCGAGCAGGTTCGTGACCGGACTATCCGCGTAGATAAAGTGGCAATCATGTCGCGCCCCGATCCAGGGCTTCCCTGGGTCATCGATTCAGAGGTTGAAATATGAAGGCGGTCCATACAAAAGCCGAGAGTCCAGACGCGCTTTGCCGGAGGAGATACAGGTTTCTAGCAAGTGAATGCAGGAGGCGCGGGTTAGATGCCCGCGAGATCGAAGAGTCGAGAAACCGGCTCTCCTTTCGAGAAGGCTCAATATGCTACTTGCGCGAGGTTGCCTATAAACCGACAGGAATCGCGGCGGGCTGCCCTCTGCCGGACAGGCGGTTCACGCGAAGACTATGGCAGTTCTCCCGGCTGGCAGAGCGATACCTCTGCGCGCTTTCGAATACCGTAGCGCCCGCCTTCGCCTTCGTGCCGCCCGACTTCTATCATGTGACGCTCAACAACCGTACACATTTCGATGTCACAAAAGCCAGCCTGATGGAAGGGAGCAGCCACATGCTTTCAGACGAGGAGCGGCGATCAGCGCAGGCTATAATCGACGCAACCGGAGCTGGAATGCTGCGGCTCCACTTCAACGGATTGATCCTTACACCCTTCGGAAGATTGATCGTGCCGGGCTTCCCTTCCGATGACCGGTTATACGAGATAAGGGCCCGGCTCAAAAAAGACCTTCCGCAGTTAGAGGTCAATGTCCCCAGAACCGCGCATATCAAATTGGGCCATATACTGGTCCACCTCGAAGGGGACCGGTTGAAAACTTTCCTGAACTGGGTGGCCCGTTGCGCGCAGCACATCGATGCCCGCGTCGCCTTTGGCGACCTCTACACGCCGACAGGCCGAATCGATTCGTAGGAGCATAAAGTCATGGTACTAAACAGCTGGCATAAGAGCGCCGACACGCTGGTCCTCAGAGATAAGAGTCATTCCGGTCTGGCCGTTGTCAATCAATTAACAGGCTTGAAGCGGTCGCTGGATTCACGGCAAACGGCAGCCTGGGCAGCCTGGGAAGGCGCGCCGGATTCATTTACTGATCGGGATATTGAGAACCTGTCTACGGAAGGATTTATTCTCGCTCCCGAATCTCACGGGGCCACATATAATTCTTTGAATATCGATTCGCTCGTTCCACAGGTAAGCGACAAATATATAAAGTGGTATGCGGAGTCGCCTGACCTCCACATCCTGTTTAACACACAGCAAACACCGTTCAACAACCCCCTGCTTGCTCTCGCTCCCTACGGGAGCCTTTGCTGGCGCGGGCTGGTCGCCGGTTGGTCTATAGGGCAAATTCGCCGCGAGGCCCTGCGCGTATTCGGACGCGACGAGGTCGCCCCGTTCTTAAAACGGCTGATGATGCTGGGCTTCATAAAAGAGATAGACGGACTCGACGGTCATCTGCCGCCTGCCGAACTTCTCAAGAAAGAGTTTTCAGCCCCCGAAGTCCAGTTCCAGCTTTCGCAATCGGTCATCCCCTGGTACTGCCTGTGGGAGCTTAATACCGCCTGCGACCTGCGATGCGAAATTTGCTATTTGCCGCACTTCAAGGATAAAGGCCCGGATAAGGCAGACGCTCTTAGCTTGATGCGGCAGCTTGTAGAGACGGGAATCTTTTACGTCGGGATGCTGGGAGGGGAACCGCTCCTGCGAGACGACCTGGAAGAACTGGTGGGGTCTCTTCGAGATGAAGGAGTATTCGTCAAGACAATCACAAACGGGCAGCGCCTGACGCCGGGCAGGGCAAGAGCGCTGGCCGATGCCGGTCTCAACCAGATTGAGGTAAGCTTTGACGGCTTATTTCAAGATAGCCACGAAAGATCGAGAGGAGTGGGAACATACCTTCGCGCTTCTCAAGCAATTCGCCACGCACAGCAGGCAGGGATAAAGCGAACCGGTATGGTGTGGACAATCCATTCGGGGAATATAGCGGAGCTAGACTATTTGCCCGAATTCATGCTCAGGCTTGGGATTAACGAGTGTTATATAAGCCTGTTCAAAAAGACAGGGCTTAACGGAGCACGCGCGCAGTTTGGCGTCGTCGGCCCTGAAGCTGTGCGGCTAATCAAACAGAGAATAGATAATTGGAAAAACTCAATTCCCGGTCTGACGATTGTTCTGCTGCCCGGTTGCTCCTGTGGACGCACAAGCGTGGTCGTTGGACACAACGGTGATATAAGGCTCTGCTCTTTCTCATACGAGAGCGTGGGGAATGTGTACCAGTCTGGCTTTAAGGATATATGGCGGTCGCTTGAAACAAGGTTGCCCGAAGCCGGCCCTCTGGGATACTGCACAACGCTGAAAGAGAGCCAGATGCGTTTATCTGCTCTTTATAAGCTTGAGAGCAGATAAACCACATAAGACTGCTCCGGTCGCAGCAATCCTGCGACCGGCCTACCACGAATAGCTGACACGCTCTACCATGACCGGCCCGTCTGACCGCCTGGAAAGCCGCGTCTCGCGCACGGCAGATGCGGCGACAAGGCTCGACAGATTTTCGCTAAAGAACTTCACTTCGTGCGTCTCTTCCGTCTCGTCGTCATTCGAGCTTGATCGAACAGGCTGGTCCGTCTTCCCGTCAAGCTTTGACATGAGCAGATCGTAAGCGGGCCGGGCCTCGGCCAAGCGCGTCACCGCGTAATAGCTGACTGCCGCGTCCAGTCTTATCGGTGCAACCGAGGCGGCGGTCGAGGCTTGAAGAATCTCGCGGGCAAAATCCCTGCTCGAAGCGAGCACGAGATACTTACCCGACACGGCATAAGCGGCCCCCTGTTCGAGCAGCGATTGGGCTAGAAATCTGACTTCGCCGTCAGATTGCCACGAAAGCGACGGCTCGACGCCCGCCACGACAAACCTCGCGCGAAGCTCTTCGGTGAGGGCGCGCTCAAGCGACGCGCGGTCAACCGAGGCGGTCGTTTCGATCACGACCGCGCGCTCGAACCGCGTGAAAGGCCTCCCTGCTTCAACTCTCGCTCGCGCAAACTCGGAGTATCCGGCGGCCGTAACCCTGTCGATCATCGCGTCAAGTACCGATGCCACAGGCGGCGCGGCGGCCGGGGTTTGAGATGCGGATGAGGGCGCTCCTTGATCGTCGTCAACGTCGCGATCAAACCGAGTGTCGAGCCTTTGATAGCGCCCGGTCCTCGCCTGACCATCGCCTTCGTTGTTTGTATCCCACGTGCGGTCAGGGATAGAAGGGGTAGAAGTCGGGCCGTCAGGCACTTTGCCAAAAAGCGCTTTGGATACGGCCGAGGCCAGCCCTGTTGACGAGCCGCGCACCTCGACAAGTTGCGACGAGGCGGGAGCGAATCGCAAAAGAGCCGTGGCCTGCTCCGCGCTTATCGAGGCGGTCCTCGTCGACTGCGAGCCGGTCGCCTCATTCATCACAAACCACCGCTGTTCCGTAAGCCCTTCCCGCGAGATCTTAAGGTCGATCAAACCGGTCTCGATCTCGCCGAGCCCCGTGCCCGTGGGAGTGTCAGACAGATGCGAGTTTTGATGGACCCAGTAGCTGTTGAAATGGCGGTTGCGGTTCAGCCGGGCTTGATCGAGCCACATGGTCAGGTCGTTTGAAGCAAACCCGTCGGCCCGTCCGGCGGTCGCCGCAACGTCTGCGAGCAGCGAGTCCGCGCCCGCAGACTTCGCGTTCGCAAGCGCGCGGATCATCAACCCTTCGGTGGTAGTGACAATGAGCTTCCCGTTCGTGTGAGCAAAGCAGAATTGCTGGTTCAACCGCCCCGCGTCGGTCGTTACGTCTCGCACGTAGTAGACGCCCGCCTCCGACGGCCGCTCTTGAAACTGCGCCGCTTGCTTGAACAGCGCGGTCGCAATAGCGCGCTCGCGCCCCATCTCGGTAACGAAGACGACCTCAAGCTTGCCTATGTCGTAGACAGCTATCGCCGCCGTCCCGGAGGCAAGCTCGGCCACTCGGCTTTCATCAATACCGAAGCCGATTGCTTTCTCGAAATCTTGCCGACGGTCCTGGAGCTTGAGGTATATGCGCGATTTCGAGAAGGCCGTGAAGCTGGCGCTCTTGTAAAAGTCGTTGCGCACGGTCGAGGCCGTCCACGCTCGCATCAGAGCGCCGAAGTCTCGCGCCTGGAGATACACGATGGCCCCTCGCGGCGTGATTCCTGCCAGTCGCATCTGGTCTTGAACGGACCGTGCCTGCTGACCGTCCGACCTGTGAGCCAGGGCGATGACGGCCACCGCTATCAGCATAATGAGCTTGCTGTTTTTCATGACGGTTATCTCACCTCACCAAGAAAACGCGCGGCGTAAAGCGATGCCGTCGCGTTTGCCCGATCAATCCTCGGCTGGAGCGCGTCTCTCAACTGGCGCGCGCGTTGGGCCGCGATCACCTCGGCGAGTCTCCTCTCGATGACTGCCTTCTGTTCAGCCCTCTCTTCGTCGCGCAATCGAGCCCGCTCAATTGCTATGGCCTTGTCAAACTGCTCAAGCCTGCCCGCGGACTCCGCGAGCGACGCGAGCAGCCGGTCCTGGATTTGAGCCTGGGCCGCTTGATTCAACTCGGCGATGGTCTTTACCCCCGCGCTTTCCGACTGCGCCGAATCGAGCGCAGGCTCGAACAACTCGTCGGCCCCGTCTTCTCTCGACTCGTTGTTGCTCGACAGCGCGTAGCGAAGAGTCGAGACTATGAATGACGGCCTGCCCGATTCGTCGCTCTCGGCCAGCCGGAAAGCCGCCAGGTCGCGGCCAGACTTGCCGTAGAGCAAGATCAATTGCGCGCGCGGGCTGGGAACGCGATAGGCTATCGAGCCCGTCAGCGTTTCGTCGGCGTCGAGGTATGTGGCGCGCTCGAAGTTTGCGACGGCTTCCGGGTCATTGCCCGCCGCAACCGCGAGCTGACCGAGCTTGGCATGCGCCACGGCAGCCAGCGGCCCGGCCTTGATAGCCGACAGCGCGGTCCGAGCTTCGGCGGCACGCCCGTCTGCCTCGGCGATTGAAGCGCGAGCAAGCTGCGCGATTGGCTCGCTCTGAGGCAACCGCTCGGCGGCAAGAGTCTGGGCGCGGGCGGCGAGCGAGCGGTCAGCCCGCACGATGTCGCCAAGGACTTCCATAGCCTGCGTTCGAACGCTGTTCGGCGTCGTGCGCTCGGACGCGAGCGAGATGACCTGCCCAATCGCGTCGCCGCCGCGCCCTGCCGCGAGCGTCAACCGCGCAAGCTCAAGCCTGTTTATAGAGTCTTCCGGGTTGGCTCTTGCAATCAGCTCCCTGAATTCGATGGCTTCGGCAAGCGCGTTTATGCGACCGGCGGTCTCTGCCGCGAGTCTCAGCGCGCCCGCGTTGTCCGTCGAACGCGCGACCAGCAGCTTGAGCAGCCTTGACGCCTCGTCCATGCGACCCCGCCTCGCTTCAAGCTCGGCAAGCCCCGCAAGGCTCGCGTCATTTGAATACCGTGACCGGGCAGCCGCGCTGTATGCCTCGTAAAGCAATGCGTCGGCTTCCGCTCGCCTCCCTTCTGCCACCAGCAGCGAGTAGCCTTTCAAGCACCTCTCTTGAAGCGGCGCCCCGTCCATTGTCTGCCCCGTCGATTGACTGCTCGCGGAAGCGTCGGCGAGACCGCAATACCGCCTCAGTTCTGCGAGCGCAGAAGCCGGGTCGCGGCCTGCCCTCAGCTCGATGAGCGCGGCAGCAAGCGGGACCCAGTCATAACGGCTGCTGCTCTCGTAAGAGTTCTCGCGCGTGCCAAGCTCAAGCGAGTTTGCAGCCTCCTCTTGCCTGATCGCGCTGACGAGCAACCGCGCTTCATCGTAGGCTCGCGCGCGAATCAGGAAATCGACAAACCGCCGCCGCCATTCGCTCAGGGCGCGCGCCGGGTAGACGTAATCGCCCCTGTGATAGTACCCGTTCTCGTATTCAGCCGTGCCAAAAACCGCCCTGGCGTTGTCGGCCAGCCGTTGATGGTACGTCCGGTAGATCGCAGCCAGCCCTGCGCCTGACAGAAGGTTCTCTTCGATCAACATAGGCGCGATGGCCAGATCGTTTGGCGTGCGAGCGACGACCTTATGGAAAAAGGCCGCAACATCGTCTGCGAGCCTGGGGTCTGCCGCTGCGCGGTTTGCAATCTCCGTGACAAGCGGCTTGACCGCTTCAATGCGGCTGCTGTCGTCGTCGTTGCGCGACCTCTGGTTCAAGTAAGCCACAAGGAAGTTTTCGAGCTGCGGCAACGCTTCGCGCAGCAGGCCGTTGTCGGCGAGCACCTTCAAATAGCTCTGGGCCGAGGCAACGCTCACCCGCCCGGTCAACAGAGTCGCCCACGCATCGAGCGCGGCCTTGCGGTCGCCTCGCGCAAACGCAACCGCGCCGCGCATGGCCGTAGCCTCACGGCTGTCGGGCGCAAGCTCTGTCGCCAGTTGAGTGTGTGCGGCGGCTCGCGTCGTGTCTTTGCGATCAAGGTAAAAACCGGCAAGCTCTAATTGAGCAAGCGCGCTCGAAGAATCGCCCTCGATCTCTGCCGCCACAAATTTGCGAATCTCGGGTTCGCGCGCGGGCACGAGCCCTAGCCAGAACCCGTAATTGCGCGCGGCCACAAACCAGTCGTCGCCGACAAGGCTCGTGTTTGGGTCGACGCGTTTGCCCAACATCTCCCCGATGGGCTTGATGTCGAGCGCGCGTTTGAACAAGGCCTCGGTTTCGGGTGACGTGTCTTTGAGGAACAACCCGACCTCGGCGCTCCGCGACGCCGCCCACGCGGGCGACTGCTTCGCGCTGGCGATTGCCGTGCGAGCAAGCACCTTCTCGTTTTTCGAGATAAGGAAATTGACAAGCTGCAACTGGTGAGGGCTGTAAGTCGATGCAAGCCGCGTCAGCTCGTCGCGATTGCCCGATGCGTAAAGCAGCGAGAGGTACCGGTCGACCCAATCGACGTGGTCTGCGGTCATATCGCCGCTCGCGCTCCGGTATGCCGCCCGCAGTGAATCGAGCTCGCGCGACCGGTCGCCCGCCAGCCTGTATTCGGTCGCTATCTGATTTTGATAGTCGAACCTGTCTTTATACTGATCGCGCGCGAACTCCGATGCGAGCAGCTCACCCGCGCGTGCGAATGACGCGTGGCGGTTGTGGAAGGCTACAAGCCAGCGCAGCTCCGTGTAATAACTTGTATCCTCCGCCCTCGTCCTCGCCTTGAACGCAGCCTCCTTGATCTGAACGAGGATGTCGTGTTCGAGATCGACCAGATTCGCGGCGCGCGCTATCGCAAGATACCTCTGCATCTGTTCGCGCTCGGCATAGGTGGTGTGGCGCACGACCGAAGCGCGCAGGGCAGAAGTGAGCGCGACAGTCTCAGACTGGTTAGCGTACTCGACCACGCCAGGCCCGAAATCTGACCTCATGGCCTGGTCCAGACGGCTCACGATGCTCTTTGCCTTATAACCGTCGGTGTCCTGGGAATTCTCGCCGATTGCAAAGTATTGTGCGCGCAACCGTTCGAGCTTTTGATAAACGGCGGGGGCGGGCTCTGTCTTTATCAGCGCTTTAACGTAGGTGGCGAACTCTTCGTAATTTACCGGCTCGTCTTTCAAGCTCCTGGGCAACAGCGCAAGCGCCTGCTCGTAAAGCCGTACCGCTTCGCCGCTCATGCCCCAGTCAGAAAGTTGATTCGCAATCTGCATCTGAGCAGAGACCTTTGCGTCCTTCTTTGAGGCGAGCGCCTGGCGGACTGTCTGGACGGCCTCGTCGCGTTTGCCCTGCTGGACCTGAAGCTTTGCCACCTCCATCAGCCATTGCGGGTCGCGCCCGGCGAGCGCCCACCCTTCGCGCAATATCGCTATGGCTTCGTCAAAGCGACGCTGCCGCGCAAGCGACGAAGCTAGGTTGAGTCGCAGGTCCGAGCGTTGCGGCTCGTTTTGAACCGCGACGCGGTACTGGTCGGATGCGCCCGAAAAATTCCCGCGCCGTTCATAGATTCGGCCGAGCACGAGCTGCCAGCGGTAATTCTTGTACGATTCGGCCGAGAGCTTTTCGTAGTAGCCGACGAGCCTGTCTGTAAGATTGTGCCGCTCGGCATAATCGATTGCGGTCGCGAGGCGGTCGGCGTCTTCCGGCAACAGGTTGATGACTTCGATGTACTGGTCCAGCGCTTCTTGCCGCTTGCCCAAACGGTCGAGAGTCTTTACCATCCCCAGCCGCAGCTCGACCATTCGCGCCTTCGCCTCGTCGCCCGCCAGCCCCGACTCGCGCACGTCTTTGAACGCGCCCTGGTAAAGTTCCGCCAGGTCGGCGAGACGGTTCTGAGCGCCAAGTGTGCGGGCAAGCTCGCCAAAGACTTCCGTGTCGGCGCGGTTCTCGTTATAAAAGGCCCGCAGCGTCGCTTCGGCGTCTTGAAGCTTGTTGGCTTCGCTCTGCCGCCGCGCGAGCTGAAGCGTCAACGTGCGGCGGTTCGCACCGCGCGCGCGGGCGAGCGTGCGCTTGTAAAGGTCGAGCGATTTATCGACAAGCCCCGCCCGCCAGTAAAATTGAGCGGACTCTTCGACCACGCCGAGGTTCGTCGGGTACTCTGCCACAAGCCTGTCGATGACGGACACGGCCGCGTCTTTCTTCTCCTGTCGTTCGAGGAAGGCCGCGAGCTGGAGCCTGTACATCATGGCCTCGCGCTCGTCGCGCGCGATGGACGCGAGCCGCGTGATTACCTGCTGCTCGTCTTCCGGTCTGAGAATAGTCCTGAAGAGGTCGCGCACCGATTCGAGAAACGCCACGTTGGTCGAGCGGTCAACCTCGCTGCGAAGGTGAGCGAGCGCGTCCGCCTGACGGTCGCGTTCGGCAAGGTAGACTGCATAACCGATAATCGACTGCCACTGGTCAGGGTTCGCGCTTCTCGCGCTCTGGTAGGCAGCGTTGATCCTTTCGGCCAGCCCCGCGCGCCGCGATAGCTGAGCGAGCCGCCGCGCAACCGTGTCGCGCCCCTCGCCCTGCTCCGGCAGCACTTTTATGTACTCCGCGATGGCCGCGTCCATATCGCCTTTCGCTTCGTAGACCGCGCCAAGCCTGTAGGCGTAGATAGATTGGTCGCCCGATACGGTTCGCAAATCCTTCAGCACGCGGATGGCGTTATCAAACTGGTAGTAGTCCCAATAAATCGTTGCGACTTCGAGAAAAGTCTCGCGGTCGCCCGGCTCCATGCGTACGAGCGTGTCCCACTGCTCGCCCGCTCGTTTGAAGTCTCCAAGCTCGGCGTAGACTTCGCCCGCTTTGACGCGGTAGTCGTGCCTGGCAGGGTAAATGTCGGCCATCTGAGCAAGAACCCGCGCAGACTCTTCGTAGAGCTTATCGTCTTGCTTGCCAAACGAGCGCGTCAGGTCGGCGAGACGGTCCGCGTACTGTGGCTCGCCCGGATAGAGCGCAATGAGCTGTCGGTATGCGTCGAGCGCTTCTTCGTGATGTGAAAGCCAGATGGCCGCGTCCGCAGTGAAGATGCGGTAGGTGAAAGCCGACCCTATAGCTTTCGTTTGAGCTGTGCCTGCCTGGCCTGTTGCCGGTTGATTGGGAGCCGCCGCCCGCGCGCTGGCCTGTTTGTAGCGGTCGCGCAACTGGCCCTGCTTTGAAAGCCACTCAAGGTACGGGTCACGTATCGACCGGTCGGCAAAGTAATACTCGGCCGACAGCTTCTCCCATCGCGCGCGGTCGTGCTTTTCGAGATACGTCAGCATGCCTCGCACAAAAAAGAGATTGCGCGGGAACCGCGTGCGGGCATAGCTGAAGAGGTCGAAGGCCAGCCGCTGGTCCCAGTCAAGCTCATCGCCCGTCGCCGTCGTGCCGTAGCCCGCGAACCTGAGGAGGTATTCGCTGATCTCCTCTTCGTCAAAGATGTCTATAAGCTGGCGCGAGTACCGGGCCAGCTCGCGCCCGCGTTTCTGGCGAACGTACCAGCGGCCCATCCTGTGATACCACGTGTTTGAATCGAACTGGCGGATGGCCGCGTTGTAAGCCTTGAGCTGCTCGTTGATGATCTGCGCCTGCCCAAGCCATCGCAAGAATCGCTCGTACAACCCTTCTTCGCGCGGGTGCTTTTTGATCTCGCCCCAGAAAAGCGCGATGGTCTCGGTGTTCTTCTCCTCGTTCGCAAGCGAGGATATATACCTTTCAAGCACAGCGCTGTAGGTCGGCCCTTGCGGTTGTTGCGCGCTGCCGACATCGGTCACTTCCACGTCGTACTGCTCTTCGGACGCGTCGGAGGGCGGGTCGTCGCCCACGGGCTCGTATGTGTCGCTGTAAGCTTCGATGTTGTACTTGATGCGATCTATCAGCTGTTCATCTTGAGGCGAGAGGCCGTAATACCACTTCTTTGACGCAACAGGAACCAGAGGCACACCGCGAGGCCTGTTGCGAGCAAGCCTGTCGAGCAGTTCCGCCAGAACCGCCCGCTCGCCCGCTCGATCTTTAAGCGCGACGTACGAATCGGCAATGCGCAGAGAGACCTCTGCGTATGAAGGGGAAGCCGGGTAGCTCTTTTGAAATTCGCGCCCCGCTTCGATTGCGAGCCTGTGCTCGCCGAGTGACGAGAAGACGTTGACCACGCCGAGGTACATCTCGCCCAGGCGGTTCGATTGCGCGTACTCCTGCTTGAACGCCGTGAAGACTCTGTAAGCGAAGGCGCGGTTGAAATACCCGGCCGCCGCCTGCTCCTGCGTATAGAATTGCCCCGAAGGGTTTGTGTCGGCAAGTATCAGCGAGAGCACGCCGTTCATAAAGCCGGGGTGCTGGTCCACTTCGGCTATGTCTTTATAAAGCGACAGGTCGCCGCCAGCCACACGCGTCGGCGTGCCCGCAGCGTCGAGCATCACCTTGAACAATCTGTAGAGCGCGTCCTCGCGCGCGGGACTCGCGGGCTGCAACCCGCCGATCAAGTAGAGCGTGTAGAGATAACGCGACGATTGATCGTAGTGGCCTATCGAGGCAAACATAGCTGCGGCCATCTTTATCTCGTCTGCCGTCCACCCGTTAGTCCTGACAGGCGCGGGCTGCGTTGCGCCCGGCTGGGTCGCCTGCCCCTGCCCGCCTGCACGCCGCGTCTCAAGCTCTGTGAGTAGCCGCGCTGCCTGCTCGAAGCCGCCTTCGTAGGCATAGATGCTGAACAGCCTCGCTACCGTTTGAAGATCAATCGCGCCCGTTCGGACCTGGTCTTGCAGGCCGCGCCTGACTATGCGGTAACGGCCAAAGCGGCGAAGCTGGTCGTAATAATCGCTAGCGATTGCTCGCGGCCAGTTCGGGTCGAATGCCGACGAATAGACCTGCTCTGCCGCGCGGCGGTCGCCCGTGGCTTCCGTTACCTGTGCGCGAGTCTTTAAGAAATAGGCAAGCTCGCCTGGGAACTTCGGCTGAAACGATGCAAGCACTGCGAGCGCTTCCTGTGAACGGTTCGCCAGTCGAAGCTCCTCTACATAGTCCTTGACCGGCTGGATGTTTGAAGGGTCCGCCTCGACAAGCTCTCGGAAGAAATCCGAGGGCGAAAACTCTTTCAACGACCGCGAGCGGACAAGGAGAGCCGCCCGCTTGTATACGTCCGAGCGATGGTCGACAGGCAGCGCGACGGCAAGCTCGCGGAGCGTGCGAACCTCATCCGAATACCGCGCGCGGTTGTGATAGAAATCCGCGAGCCGCCTGAGCGCGTCCGGCGACCGCCTCTTCAAATCGGCGTACTGGACCATCTCGCCAGCTGCCTTGTCGAACTGGCCTAAGCGATTCGCAAGCCGCGCCGCGTGCAGGTGAAGCCGCGCATCTTTCGGGTACTGCGCCGCGAGCGCGGTCACGCGGTCGAGGGCAATCGAGTAGGGCCGCATCACCAGCGCGTTCGTCCCGAAAAATTCTTCCGTCGTGTAGAGCGCGTCGTCCACAGCCGGTTGCGGCGCGCGGTTCGGGTCGGCCGGCCGCAGCGGCGTTTGCGCTGCCGCCTGCGCTGTGCGCGGCGCGCGGCGCGCGGCGTTGGCCCCCTGCGCAGGAGTCCGCTGCGCGGGGCGCTTCTTCGCCGCCTGGTATGTGGCGAACGAGATTGATCCGACCGCTAGCACGATTGCGATGGTAAGGTAGATTCGTCTGGCCATAATTTTTGACTACCTGTAACGGCGCGTCGCCGTGATTATCAAAACTGCCCCGCCTTTAGTTTCCGATGACCTCGATCTCGACTTCGGTAACGCTCGAATTGTGCGCGAAGTCCTCTGCCGTCACCTGTATGGTGTACTTGCCCGAAGGCAGACCGGCCGGGATTCTCAACCGTCCCGTGTTCGCCTTCGCCGCCGGATCCCAGACGATGCGCACAGGCATAGCCCCAAAGATTCGCGCAGCTATCGTGCGGGTGTCGCTGTCGGCGCGAACGGTTATGAGCACGTCTTCACCTGCCCTTGCCCTTGCCCTGTCAACCGTGGGGTTCAGTCGCGGCGGGCGGCTGTCTATCACAAAACTCTTCTCTTCCTGGTAGGCGCGCCCCTGTTTGTCAACAAGCACAAGGCGGCAGCGATAGACCCCGTCGCTCATCTCTTTCGGGGCGATGAAGCGAGTCTCCCACAAATCTTCGCCTTTGAGATAATCGAGCTTCTTCGTGAGGCCGAACGGGAAAACGGCTGTCACGGAAATGATCGACTGGTCGGCGCGCACCTTCAGCACAGGGTCGCCGGGGCGAATGACTCTCGGCCTGAGCAGCGAGCGCGGCGCGGCAAGAAATGACGTGTAAGGCGTAACAAACTTGTATTTCTTTGAGAGCGCGATTATCTCGTCAATCGCCTCGCGAGTCTCGCCCGCGAGCGCGATCTGGCGGAGCAATGCGTCGACGCGCGCTCGCGCCCACATGCGCGGGATGTGCGGGTGCGAATCGTCTCTCTCAGGTAGATTGACCTGCTGTGAGAGACGGACCTGCTTGCCCGCGCTGCTCCCGGTCACGGTCAGCGATGACGTGCCCGGCCTCTTGTACCGCCCGACGAAAGAGAGCCGCGTGCCGTCATAAGCCGACACGTTGTAATCCGGGTATACGTGGTAGAAGTTCGCCGCGTCCTGGTTTTCGAGCTTGATCGAATCTACGGGGTCGCGCCCGACTTTGCTCACAAAAGATTTCAGCTTGAACTCGACATCATCGGTCTCGCGAGTCCAGTCGAAGTATCCACGGCTTGCGCGCGCAAGCTCGCCCAGCAGGCCGATGTTCGTGTCAGCGCCGATGCCGAATATGTTCAAACGGGCGCGCGCGCCGGAATCGTTCGCCTTCTGAAACCGTTCGACGATGACGCGCGTGCGGGTGGTCGAAAGGTTGGAATTCCCGTCCGTGATTATCACGATTGCGCGCTGATCTTTTGACGGCAAGGCCTTAGCAAGCTGCGAGGCCTTTTCGAGCGCCGCGCCGAAATCGGTGCCTCCCGATAGGTAGCTCGTCTTGATAAAGGTGAGAGCGCGGTCAATCTGGTCTGCCGCGGCCGAAACCGGCTTATCGCTGAAGGCCGCAACGTCGTCGTTGAACAGCACGAGGTTGAACGAGTCCTGCGGCAGAAGCGACCTCAGCATCGCCTCGACCGCTTCGTATGCGCGGTCGAGCTTCTCCCACTGCATGGACAGGGAGGTGTCGAGCATTATGAGAACAGAGCGCGGCGGGGGCGGCGTGGTCTCGCCCGGCGCGCGGCCCGCTTCATTAAAGATGACTGCGGCCTCGAAATACCCGTCCGGGTTCGCCTCAGCCCTGCGGGGGTCGCGCAGCTCGTCTGCCGATATGCGTTCCGGGAAGCGATAGGCCAGGAACTCAAAAGCCGTTTGCGGGACCGTCAAACCGTAGCTGAATCCGAAATCTTCTGTCAGGTTGAAGTTGCTGGCTTCAAACGTAGCCGATTTGTACTGCGCGGTATTCTCGATGAAATTCAAAGGATATGTCTTGCTTCTTATGATGAGATCGCTCATCGGGAACCGGCTGGCGATTTGCAGCCGCAGGTCGAGGTGGCCGACCATCTGCGTGCCGTACTCGCCCGGCTTGAACGGGAACGAAAAGTAGGATTCGAGGTTTTCGACCCGCAACAACTCTGTGTATTCGATCTCAAGCCGCTTTGTGCCGTAAGCCGGAATCGGCGCGACCTCTACCGTAAAGGCCGTCGCCGCCTCGTCTTCGTCCTCCTGCTTGAGCAGCCCCGGATCAATCGATTGAAGCGCGAGGTCTTCATAAATCTCCTCTGCCCGCCGCTTCTCTAGAATGACGCCCGGTATTCGCACGTCGCCGTCCCAGACGGCGAAGTCCGAGATCGAAGCGGTCGTGGGGATCAAAAAGACGTAGCGGCCTTCCTGTATCTGTTGTGTCCGGTTGCCGAAGACCTGCGTCACGCGCACGCGCGCATACTGGTTGTCGATCACAATACGCACGGACATCTCGTCGAGCGCGAGAACCTGGGGATCGGGTTTGCCCGTGCTCGAAGGGATCAGCACGCCCGATTGCGCTCGCGCGATTGACGGCGCGACTAACAACAGCAGGATCAAAGCAGCGTTCGTAAAAACTGCTCGTAAAAGATTCTGTTTCATAAGACGCTCACAAGATTCGCTTCTCGATACGTGTCAGGCCGTTGAGAGTGCCTATATATACGAACCGGTCATCAGTTGCAATCGCCGTGACATTTTGCGAGGCCAGCCCGTCCGAGAACTTATTCCACCGCCTCGCCTTCAGGTCATAAACCAGAAGCCCACGGTCTGTCGTCCCGACATAGAGCCGCTCGCCGTCGTGGCGCAAGGCGTTCTGGTTGACTTCAAACTTGCCAAGCTCGTCCGAAAAATTGATCCACTCGCCCGTCGATAGCAGCGCGTCCAGACCGCCGCCGTTCGTGCCGATATACAGAGTCCCGTCGGCTTCCGCAAGCGCCGACACCCAGTCGTGTGAAAGCGGCGAGTTTGCGGTCTTATATGTGCGAAGCACCCGCAGCCCTTCAAGCTCGACAAGCCCTGCTGAGCTTCCAACAAAAAGGCGCGAGCCGATTGTAGCGGATGTGTAGAGGTAATTGCTCGCAAGCCCGTGAAACGCCGTGAGCGATCTGGCCCGCCCGCCGACCACCTGAGTCAACCCGCCGCCCGTCGCCAGAACCATCGCCCGGCTTGCTGCCGCGCCCGCCTGCGAAGCGATGAGCGTGGCCCCAATCTCAGACGAGTCCATGAAAGAGACGTGCGCGACCGCGTCGCTTATTATCCCATCCTTCTCGCGCGTCAGGACGGTCTGCTTCTGGCCGCCGTCAAAATCGACCAGCCCGCGAGATGTTGCCACGAGCATCCTGCCGTCCGCCGTGTCGTGCCGCACAAAGTTGACTTCGCGCACGCGGTCGTCTTCGATGTGCGACACACGCTCGCCGAACTCCGTGTCGATCACATCGACGCCGTTGTCGAAATACCCTACCCATAACCGGTTTGCTTCATCGAAATCGAGGCCGGTTATGTGCTCGCCCGTAAGCATTCGCTCGCCCACAAGTGACGGGGCAACAGGATCGAACCTCTGCGCGTCCGCCCCGTCTGCGCGCTGGAAAAGCCCTTCGGTCGTGAGCGCCCACAGGTAGCCTTCGCCTGCCACAACGGTTGTCGGAGCCGAACGCGGCAAGGCGGTAGCCTCAGATGATCCCTGCTCGTGCCTCTTGTCGTCGGAGTCAAGGTTGATCGTCACTAACCCGCCTGAGAAAAGTCCCGCCACAAGCTTCCCGCCGCTCACGGCAATCGAAGTGATGTTGGGCTGGGCAGAGATTGGCCGAAGCTCGTTTGCGTCCGTCAGACCGACTATGCCGAAGTCTGTCGCCACCGCGACCGACCCGGAGGCGGCGAGCTTGCCGGGCAAGGACGCCAACCCCGTAACGTGCGGCGACGGCAGCCCTTCGTTTGTCGAGATGCGCTCAATACGGCCCTCGCGCCAGATGAAGAGCCCCTGGTCCTGAGTGCCGATATAGAGCCGGGATTCCAGGGGCTGAAGCGCAGTCACTCGCCTGAACTCCGCGCCGGTCGCCGAATTGATCCTCTTAGAGAATCGCTCGCCGTCGAACTCAAACAGCCCTTGATCGAGGGTGCCGACGAGCAACTCCTGATCGGTAGCGACAAGCGCGCTTACGCGCGCGGCCTTTGGTTTTATAAAACTGTAATGCGTAAAAACCGTCTGATCGAAAGCTACGAGCCCTGATGTCGCGGTCCCGATAAAGAGTTTGTCGCGGAATACCGCGAGCGCGGTCATATCATTATCGGGCAGGCCGTCGAGCGTCGTGTAGCGCCGCTTGATATTGCCGTCGGCGTCGAGGGCGACGAGCCCGCCGGAGGTGGCAAGGTAACGCGTGCCGGAGAAGACGGCGGTTGCGCGCACACTCGCCGCATTCAAGAAAGCCGCGACCCCGTCGGTCGAAGGCGCGCGCAACTGGGCCTCGCGCACCTCTACGCGGGCCGCATCGGATGCGCGGTCGCGCTCAAAGTCCAGGTTGCGGTTGATGCGCACGAGATAGACCACAACGAAAACGGCGATTGCGATGACCGAGGCCGCCGCGATCAGGGCGGCTCGCCTTCCACCGGGTTTGATTTTTGAGAACTGAATTGCCATTTTTATAAACGAAAGCACAGACCACAACCGGGCCGAGAAGTCCGGCTGCTATTTTACTCTTCTGTCGCTCGCCTTAGATGCAAAAAAATTAAAAAGGTAAATAATTTATTCAGACCTGCCCAAAGATCGTTCGAAGGCCGTGCGCGCGGGCGCAAAAAGTGGCGCAGCTTGACAACTGATCGCCGGGGCCAATATAGTCAATCCGCCTCGATGGGATAATTCGCGACCCATCAGGCTATAGCATCCGTGCCCGAATTACCGACGCAGGAAACCGATAGCTTGAATCTTCCGAACGCACTTACGCTTTCAAGAATTTTCGTGGTCCCGTTGCTGGTCGTTGTCTTGTTGACAAAGTTCCCAAGCGATCTGCTCGGTGTCCCGCAACAGCTCCTGGGGCTCGCGCTGTTCGTAGGAGCCTCGTTCACAGACTGGCTCGACGGCTACATTGCTCGCAAACGTGGTCAGGTGTCAACCCTCGGAACGCTGCTCGACCCGATTGCCGACAAATTATTGATCTCGGCCGCTCTGGTCTCGCTCGTAGAGAACCGCCTCGCTCCCGCCTGGGCCATCGTCATCATCCTCGGCAGAGAGTTCGCCGTCTCAGGTCTCAGATCAATCGCCGCCGCCGAAGGGTTCACCATATCGGCATCGAGAAAAGCCAAGTTCAAGATGCTGACGCAGGTCATAGCTATAACCCTTTTGATAGTAGGCAGCGTTCCCGAAGGCCCTTACGGATTGCAGCCGCCGCCGCAGGTCCAGCCCGATGTCTCGTTCGCTTCGTTCGAAGAAGCGGGCGCGGTCATCTTAACATTCACACGCGAGGGCGCTGTTACCATCGACGGCCTGCGCGTGCTCTGCTACGGCGCGGGGCGCGCGATGCTGTGGATAGTCGTCTTTTTCGCGCTCTGGTCGATGTACGATTACTTCACAAAATTTTACGGCAAGGTCCGCGACCGCGTAGAAGTGCGCGAGCGAAGGAAGATGCGCATACTGCGCCGCCGCAGGCGCAAGACGACCGCCGCCGCCGCCGGAGCCACCCCTGATAGCTTGAAAGCAGACCCCAGACGGCACTAGCTTTTTCAATCCCGAAGCGTTCGACCGAGCAGTCCAAAGCTGCCGACCGCCGACCGCACCTCCGTGTAAACCCCTGCGCTTTGAAACGAAGTGAAGCTGATCGAAGGCGGCAATCTGTCTAAAGCTTCTCGCACTTCTGCGCGGTCAAGGAGGTCTGGAGAGCCGTCCGTGGTCCGCGTGATCTTTGAGACCGACAGCATCATCTCGGCCGCGTCGGTCGAATCCGGCTCGTAAGAGATTATCGAAGCTCTGGCTCCGCCCGGCTGAAGCATTTCGGTAATCGAGTTGTCGCGGGCAATTGTATCTCTCGAAGATTGCGCGTCGACGATCCTTGCGATCTGGTCGCGTGTCCCAAGCACAAGGAAGGGGCCGACGAAAGCCGCCGCCCGCCCGTCCGCGTTCGAAGAGACGGAAATCTCCACCCCGCCGTATTGCTCGGAAGAGATGGTCGCCGCTTCCTCGCTCAAATATCTTTCGACGACTGCCGCTAACGCCGCCCTGTCTTTGACGGCGATGAGCATGCCGGTCGGTTCTTCGTCTGAGAATTTCATGAGCGCGACTTCATTTCCAACAGCCCTGGCGGCCGTGTCGCCCGGCTCAAGCCCAAGCTCGCGGTTGAAGTTTAGGACAAACTCTCTGAAGGCCATTCCTGCCACAAGGTCCACGTTGGGCGTAAGCTGTTTGAGCAGCCGTTCGGGCAGTTCTCCAGCGGCTTCGACGTTAAAGATTGTAAAGTCCTCAATCGCGCGAGGGATCAGCTCAAGCGATTTGAAACTCTGAGTGGCGGCCGGTTTCATAGGCTCAACAAGAGCCGCCGCCACGCGCTCGCTGAGGACTGTCAAGTACCGCTCTGTGACCCCTTCGGATGTGAACTCCGAGCTGTAGAGCAGCCCCGCAGTGGTCTGTTTTGAAAGATGACCGAACAGCCCCGCAATCGTTCCGAGCTTATCCGGGTCTGTCGTCATTCGGCTGGCGATGATTGCCGGACCAAACTCCGCGAGCTTCTCGATCCCGGTTCTGGTGACGAAGGCAAAGACCGCCCCGCCTTTATCTACGCTCGGTCGCAAACGGCTGAGAGTCGAATCGGTCGCGAGAGATTCGGCGCGGTTGTTGATCGTATCGAGACACGGCTTTATCGCGGAGACATGGTTGGCAATCAGGATGCGGCTGCCGGAAGCGGCGGCTACGAATTGGCGGTCGGGCTGCGGCCCCTGAAATATCAGCAGCCGCGTGCCGAAATAATCTTCTTCTGATTGAGCAGCGGGCTCCGAATAGATTCGCTGAGCGAACATCGCTGCGCGCTGGCGCACGATGCGGTCTGCGACTTCGTGTTCTGCGTGAGTCTCGATTATCAATGCGACGCGCGGCTTCAGGTGTAGAAAAGGCCCTTCGGGGGTGTTCCCCGCTTCGGCCTCAAAGCCCGTGAGCGCGAGCGCGTATTGAGCGCGGCCCGCGACTACGGCTTCATCAGGCCCAAGCCCAGTTCGGCCCACGAGGTCGCTTGCAGTGCCGAGCTGACGGAGCTGGCTCGACACGCCGAGAGCGGGCGCAAGCTCGCGCCACGCGCGAGTGTCTGTCAGTCCGTCGAGCACATCGGGCAGGTTTTCAACTTCGATGAAAGCGAGCGCGGTGGCCGGTATGTATCTCTCCATCGCTACGCGCGCCGGGCGGCGCAGCGCGAAGTAAGTGGAAACGGCTATCGCGACGACGAGCAGCGCGGCAACGAGCAGCAGATTCCTGCGCGTCATAAAAGCCGAAATTCGTGAACTCTTTCCCGAATCTGAACCTGTAGTCACCAACTAGAGTCTTGTCACAGCCCCGGATGTATAGTCAAGAGCCTGCGCGACCAAGCAAAATGGAGGGTGAGTATAAAGTCTGTCTCAGGCACAAGCATTTCAAAGCGCCGCTTAGGCAAGAATTATTCCTGACTCAGTATTTCATTGAAACGCGGATCATCACGAATCCACTCAAAATCGGGATCGCGCTTGGCCCAGTCGCGATTAAATGAATCTTGCTTACTCGCCTCCGTTAATCTCTCTATTGCCACATCTGTATTGCCACAGATCGATTCCAGGCACGCCAGGTTATACCAATCATCCGGCGCGATACGCTCGCGCGCTTGTGCAGCGTATTGAGTTGACTCAGCCTGGTTTCCTAATTTCTTGTGTATATCTGCCAGTGACAGGGCAGGCGAGAAATTCTGTGAATCGAGTTGAATCCACTTTTCAGCGAATGCGAGCGCTTCGGTTTCGCGGCCTTGTAAACGGAGCACCATAACCATACCCTGAACCGATTGAGTATCTTTGGGATCAAGCTCGATGGCCTTCACAAGAACTTGCTCAGCCTCATCATGGCGATGGAACTTCTGCAAAAGGTCTCCCAACACCTTGTAAGCTTTGATATAACTCGGGTCGAGTTCAACAGCTTTGCGAAGCGCCTTTTCAGCCTCATCATCGCGCTCTAACCTATAAAAAAAGAACAAACCAAGATTGGTGTAGGCTAATGCAAGATTCGGATCAAGTTCGATAGCTTTGCGGTAAAGAGGTTCAACTTCACCTTGGCGTGAGCTGTCATTGTAAAGCACGTTGCCCAGATTTAGATAACTCAGAGCATAATTCGGATTGAATTCAATGGCTTTGCGGAGAGCAGCCTCGGCCTCTTCATACCGATTCAATTTATCGGTCAGAAGATGACCGAGATTGTTGTAGGCCAAAGCATAATTCGGATCAAGTTCAATGGCTTTGCGGAGAGCAGCCTCGGCCTCTTCATATCGATTAAACTTATCGTATAAAAGAAAACCGAGATTGTTGTAGGCTTTGGCATCTTTCGGGTTAAGCTCGATAACCCTGTGATAAAGCTCTTCCGCTTTTGTAAAGTTTTCTGCTTTGGCGGCCTGGAACGCTCTAGTAAAAAAATCGAGCCCCTGGATTCTTTTTATTCTTTCCTGCTCTTCAGAAACCTGTTGAGCTTGCTCTTGAAGCGCTATTACAATTTCACCCAGAATATCGACTGAATATGGCGCAAAGGTCTTTAACTTCTCGATTATCGTGTCTTGTCGTTCTTGAATCGAACCGAGCATTTTCCCCACGTCGAATCCTACGATGTGGCGTATCTCGTTCATCATCTCGTCGAAACCGTCTATCTCTATAAGGAACCCGCCTTTTGCTTCCAAAAGCAGTTTTACGGAATCGTCAGGCTCAGAGCCGCGATAGACGCACCAGTACAGATCATTCTTTTCCGAGATTTGCGAAAGAGTATCCATAATGGATTTATCTCCCCCACTATATCCAACTACTATCAAGCCGTACTCGCTCAACACCTGGGTGAGTTGCCTCGACATATTCGGGTCTTGCCAGGCGGTTTCCGAGTCTGTGTTCTTGAGCGTCGAGTAGAGGTAATCGCCATGCAGTTTCAGGATTTTCGGGCGCTGAGCGGTGATGCGCATCTCGGAAGCAAGTATCCCATAGGCAAAGACAATCGGGCGGATGCTCGTATAACTCGTGCACGCGCTGTATATCAAATCATCAAAATTTGTGGTGATGATAGTATTGATATAACTACTGGCCATCAGGTTGGCCAGCACCACGTAGCCGAAAGAAGGCGCTTGCCCTTCGATTATGCTTTCTATGTATCGCTGCCTGCCTATCTCCTTCGGCTCATACTGCTCGAATAACTTGCAATAATCGCTGCCTTCCTTTTGATACCAGCCCTGCGCTTTTAACCATTGTTCATTCTCTTGCTCGGTCCTCATCCCATCTGGACAACATTCGGTTATGATGCGCTCTTTGAAATGACGGATCATCTCGCCCGCAGTAATGATTCCCGATTGGCGTGACGCTCCTGCTCCAAGAAAAAAAGCAAAGCGAGGATTTTTCCCTGAGTCTTTGATTTTATATGCTAACTGTTTGACTGAAGCGCGTCTGATGGCTGACATCTTTACCTCTTGTGAATTATAACTGCCTTATGGACAGTGATATTTGAGCGAAAGACGTAGTAAGTTTAGAAGGCTTAAACATAAGCCTTTCTATCGATAATTTCAAAGGCGTTTTGCTTACATAACGGTCAGAGTCTGCCTCCGCATCTAACATCGGGGTTATGGTATAATCCGGGCCGAAGACTTCGGCGAAAGCGAGAAGAGATTGAGTCAGGATGTGATGAACTGTCCGGCGTGCTCGCGGCGGACGCCTTCGGCCCGCGCGGCCTGCATGTACTGCGGCGCGGCGCTGCCTGTGACGAGCATTGAAGCAGCGCCGCCTCAACGCGCAATCGACAGCAGCGAATCGGCTTTCAACACCGTCGTCGAGCCAGTTGGCGAAGGCCCGGCAGACGCCCGCCGAGAGGCCGCGCTCGCCGCCGCGCTTAGAATAGAAGCAGGCGAGGCCCGCGCTATCATCTCGTCAGGCAAACACCTGCCCGTAGCTCGCAGTCAGACCCGCCAGGAGGCCGAGCTTATAGCGACCTTGGTTCGGACCTGCGGCATGGCTTCGCGCGTGATCGCCGATGAAGAGTTGAAGCCGGACTTGGACGCGATTCGCGCTCGACGAGTTACCGTGACCGAAGCCGGGCTTGAGATCACTCACCCCGGAGGGAAGCTCTCAATCGCGCCCGGCGAAATAAAGCTGATGGTCGTCGGGCTGCTCAAAAATAATCGTGTAGATTTCACAGAAGGCAAGGCGGGGTTGCGCGGCGGGTCGGGCAACGTGCTCGATACTGCCGAGTTTCGATCTGAAGAGATGCTCCTCGACGTTTACACGGAGTCTCTCGAACGGAGTTTTAGAATACGGGCGGACGCGTTCGACTATTCAGGGCTGGTAGCGCCGCTCGCGTTTCGGACAGAGTTAAACTTTGAATCGCTGATTGCGAGATTCGAGCAGATCGCGTCCGGCGCGAAAGTTGACAGAGATTTCAACAAGGTGAATAGACTTCTCGCGCGGGCATGGCCCGAACGGTCAAAGACAGAATCTCGTGGAGTGAAGCGCGCAGGGGTATCTCTGAGGCCCGTCGCTCAATCGAGCGTCGTCAGCAATAACCGCGACCAGTTCAACCGCTATTCCCGACTCTTATTCTTCGTAAACCGTGACAAGTCAGAGGAAGGTAAACAGTGACAAGTGACAAGTGACAAGAAAGAGGAAACCGCTAGCCTGGCGACAGCTCTTTCTTGTCACGGTTTACGCTCACGCGGTGATCCTTGAGCCTTCAAGAAAAGACCTTAGCTTTCGCGCGCGGGCGGCGTGGCCTAGCTTGTTGAGCGCCTTTGCTTCGATCTGGCGCACGCGCTCGCGCGTTACCGCGAAGTGCTGGCCTACCTCTTCAAGCGTGTGCTCGTTGCCGCTTGAGCAGAGTCCGAAACGCATCTTGATAACCTTCTCCTCACGCGGAGTCAGCAGCTTCAAAGCTTCGTAAGTCACCTCTCGCAGCTTGTTCCCGATGATCGTCTCGGTCGGGTTGCAGAGCGACTTGTCTTCGATGAAATCCGACAGGTGCGACTCTTCCTCCTCATCAACCGGCGTCTCAAGAGAGATCGGCTGCTGGGCGATCTTGAGCAGGTTGCGGACCTTCTCGACTGGTATCTCCATCCGCTCGGCGATCTCGTCGTAGCCCGGCTCGCGCCCAAGCTCTTGAACCAGCGCGCGCGTCGTGCGCATGAGCTTGCTGATCGTATCGAACATATGAACAGGGATTCTGATGGTGCGCGCCTGATCGGCGATAGCCCTCGTTATGGCCTGGCGAATCCACCACGTCGCGTATGTAGAGAACTTGAACCCGTGCCGCCAGTCGAACTTGTCGACGGCTTTCATCAAGCCGATGTTGCCTTCCTGAATAAGGTCGAGCAGTTGAAGGCCGCGATTCGTGTACTTGTTGGCAATCGAGACGACCAGCCGCAAGTTTGCCTCGATCATCTCGGATTTTGCCTGGCCCGCCTGCGCCTCGCCAACCGTGATAGTCGCAAGCGACCTCTCAAGCTCGACGGTCGAGATGCGCCACCGGGCTTCCATCTGAGTGAGGCTCGATTTGGCTTCGCGCAAGTTTCGTTTGAGCGCGCGTTCGTCGTCAGCCTTCTTGTTTGCTTCAATCGCGCGCTTCACCTTTTCTATCGCCGCGCTCGCCCGTCTCGATTGCTCGGCGCACTCGCGAATTCGCTCGACGAGTATGTCCTGACGCTGCACAGCGAGGTCGAGAGCCCGCACCTTGCGGCTCAACTCGACTCGCGCGCGCGCAAGCCGCCGGCGCAGTTTCGGAAGTCGCGGGCTCCGGCGCGGTTCTTCGGCAAGCGATTTATGGATGCGAGTGGTCTTCGAATAGAGTTTCTTGATCTCGGCAATCTGCTGGATGGTTTCGTTCTGGTACTCTTCGACCTTTTCGTTGGTCAGCCCTTCCTGCTCGCTGAATTTGACGAGGTCGCGAATCTGCGCGTTTCCGCGTTTCAACTGATCGCCAAGGGTTATCAATTCTTCGACAGAGATCGGCGAGCGGGATACGGCTTTTATCGAGCGCGTCCTGCCGCGCTCTATCCGCTTGGCGAGCGCCACTTCGCCTTCACGAGTGAGCAGCGGGACGACCGCCATCTCGCGCATGTACAACCGGACAGGGTCGTCCACGCGATCCTTACCGGCAGAGAAATCTATATCGAGATCGTCTTCAAAGGAAGCCGGAAGCGCGGGCTCGTCGCCGGCCAGCGTCACGACGGCCTCTATGAGCGCCTCGTCCGGGTCCACGATGGCTATCGTGTCGAGCGTATCGGTCGCGCCTGCTTCGGGTAACAAGATGTCGCTTATGTCTCCGTACTCTATCAACAGCTCGTCGCGCTTGGGTTCGAGGATGGCATCAAAATCGTCGTGTTCAATGGTGCTCGTCTTTGACATGGGCTGGCGCTCCCTTTGAGTTTCTTGAGTGCGAATTCAGGCTCTCTGTTTGTCTCTTTGAGGCAAGAGCAGGGTTAAGGCTCGATGCCTGATTGTTAAGCCGCCGGTGTCAGGCTGCTTCGGCGAAAGTTGCGCGCTCTCTCCGGTTTCGTCTCCGCGTTGTCATCAAATGCGGTCAGCATAATCTTCCTGAGCGCGCGCGCCAGTCTCAGTTCTTCGAGCGCCTCTTCCATCTCTTTCGCGAGAGTCGCGGGCGTGTTGCGCGCGTCGTTCAGCTCGTCTGAGATCAAGTTTATCAGGACTTCTAATGATCCCACTTCTCTTCTCAAATCAGATTTGCTACGCATTTTGCACCTACCTGTCTCGAATTGATTTTGTGATTCAGGGCTTTGATTTTATTGCCTGCCGGTTTCAGAAGGGCGCAAGCCGCGAGGGCCGGCATGGCCCCCGTCATCCCGACTCTCGCAGCTTGCAAAAGGAAATCTGTAGCCCCGGTAAATTAGCTGACGGCATCGCCCCCGTGATCCCGCCCGCTCGTTTTGTCAGAAGCTACATCTCTCGCTTGAGCAACGGCTGTGCCAGCGCTCATACCCTTATCGGGTACTATTAAATTGTTTGAATTTCGAGGTTGCAGGAGCGGCGGCTGCCGCAAGGTAACAGATTCTGGAACGAGGCGGCTAACAAATATCGTCAGTCGCCTGTCCGAGCGGTTCCCGAAAAAGGTGATATAGAGATCGAATTTGCGTGATTCAAAAGATCGCGCTTACCCGATCAAGTAAGCTTGACGACGATGACAGAGGTGTTGTCCTCTCCACCGGCCGCGTTGGCGGCGACGACCAGCTCTTTCGCTGCAAGATTAGGGTCGGGGTTTACGAGGAGGATGTCACGTATCTGGTCGTCGCTTATCATCCCGTTCAACCCGTCGCTGCAAAGCATGATCACGTCGCCGCTCGAAAGCTTGCGCCTGAGCACGTCGATCTCTATGTGCTCGTCCGCGCCTATCGACCGGTAGATCACGTTGCGGTAAGGGTGTATGCGCGCGTCCGCCCGCGAGAGGTTTCCCGTATTGACCATCTTCTGGACGAGAGAATGGTCCTCGGTCAGTTGCTCGAACCTGTCGCCTGAAAGCAGGTAGCACCGGCTGTCGCCCACGTGGGCGATAGTCAGCACTTCGCCGACGATCATCGCGACGGTCACGGTCGCGCCGAGCCCCCTGTCGTCCGGGTGTGCTCGCGCATAAGCCATGACCTCGCGGTTGGCGTTTGCGACGGCCATCTTGAGCATCTCTGTCGTCGCCATGTCGTGGCCGTCGGCTACGGCCAGTTTCAGCCCGCCCGTCTGAGTCGGGGCGGCTATCTTCTCTTCGTGAGTGGAGCGGAGCGAGGCGGAGATCAATTTTTCCGTCACCCACTCTGCGACCGCGCGCACGGTCACGCGCGACGCGACTTCGCCCGCCGCTTCGCCGCCCATGCCGTCGGAGACGATATAGAGCCCTATCTGCGTCTGAACGGATTCAAAGTACTGCGTCAGGTTGAGCGAGAGCACAGAGTCTTCGTTCAGCTCGCGTATCAACCCCACATCCGTGAAGTGTCCCGATTGAAGGACCACGGGCAGGTTGAGCGCGGCTAGCGCGTTTCTAAACTCTGTCGCGGTTTGAAACCGCTGGTCCGGGTCTTCTGCAAGCGCTCGCAAAAGCAACCGCTCGACGTTCGGCGTCACGGTCGCAATCGGGTAGAGCCCCGCGCCTTCGCTTGCGCCCAGGCTTTCGCCCGTGAGCAGGAACTGCAACAGCGCGGCGATGGAATAGACATCGGCTCGCATACCGTATACGCCGTCATCTTCGAACATCTCAGGCGCGGTGAACCCGCGACTGGGGTAGACGGGCGCTTGCTCGATGAGAGTGTCTGCTTGACGCGCCCTGTCGAAGCCGAGAAGCCTTACGCGCCCGCTATACTCGACAACTACGTTATAGGGCTCGAACCCGTTGTAAACCCAGCCGTGGCGGTGAAACTGCTCGGCAAGCGTGCACAGGTGAATTCCGATGGCCTTCGCCTCTTTCTCGCCGACCTGATCGAGGTGCGCGATTGACTGGCCCTGGAACTGCTCGAAGACGATGAAAAGGTGGTCGCCTTCGACCGAGTGCTCAATGGGCCGTATCAAGCCGAACCGCTCGAAGGCCGCGCCCGCTTCCGTAAGATTGCCCGACACCTTTGGCCGCTCGCCCTCAGCCGTCTCCGAGCCCGATACGGGCGACAGACCGGCCAGCGGGTCGCCCAGCGACGTCCGCTGCTCGATTATTGTGAAGTGCTGTTGCTCGTCTTCAATCGACGTGGCCGAGTAAGCGTTATAAGTGGGCGCAGTCCATAACAGCGCGTCTATGCGGAACCGCGCGGCGACTATCTTGCCCTGCGATGAAGGCTCAGGCGGCACAGGCGGGCTTACAAGCAATGAGCCGAGCCTCGCGCCACAGGTCTGACAGAAGCTCGCGTCGGGTTCGTTTTCACTTGCGCCGCAATTCGGGCAGGCATTTTCAGTGTTTCTTAACGGTTCATCCATAAAAGGTTCATTAGGATACCATAAGCCAAAGTCAGTTTGAATCTCAATTGTGCCTGTCAGCCACTCGAACCCGTCTTCGTCGTTCAACCGCTGCACTCTCGACAGGCGGCAGGCCCGTATTAAGGAGATAAGGTGGCGTGCGTCATAGCCTCCCGCTTTTGAAATCTGTGAGCATCCGCATGCCGGAATTCGGCATCAAAGGGGCTTCACGTCAATGTAAGAGTTATATAACAGAGCCGCAAGCCAATAGTTTTGACATGGCTGACCACGGGTCGTTATCATAAAGGGTTAGGCTTGGGATAATTGCTTAGCATTTCTTGTGTGTAGAATTACTGTGATCCGATTCTCGAACCGAAGTGGACGGGCGAGGGCAAGATTGTTGAAACCTGCGGAAACAAAGGGGCGTACTTAGAAACGGTTGCTCAGTTGCACAATTATTTGGAGGACATCCCCATATCATGCAGATAACACGTAAGAAGAAGATTGTCATTATATCGGCCGCCGTGATCGGCCTTATCACAATAGTGGTTTTATCGCGAGCCATTCAGAAGAAGGAAGGCGAGCCCGTGCAGGGCGGCAAGGTCGAGCGCCGAGTTCGTCTTGAATCGAAAGTGACCGCATCGGGCGAGATTCGACCGGTGAAATTCTATGACCTTACGGCAGAGGTCGCGGGCCGCGTCGAGCAGATTTTCGTAAGCGAAGGCGACGTGGTCAAGAAGGGACAGGCGCTCGTCAAAGTAGACCCGACGCAGATCTCATCTCAGGTTCAGGCCAACGAAGCCGCCGTCCGCGTCACTCAGGCCGAGACCGTCAACCAGCAGGTCGCCGTCCAGCAGGCCGAAGCGGCAGTCAACCAGATGAAGGCGAGCCTCGGCGCTGCCGAAGCCGACCTTGAGCGCAGCAAAGCCGAGCTGGACTTCCAGGAGCAGGAATATAAACGCTATCAGGAGCTGGTCGAGAAGGGTGTTGTAAACCGCTCGCAATTCGACCAGGCCAAGTCGAGATACGATCAGCAGCGCGCCACCGTTCGCGCGAACCAGTCGCGGGTCACACAGCTTCATTCGCAGGTGAAAGAGGCCGAGCTCGGCGTCAACCGCGCTCGCGCCGTGTTGAACTCCTCGCAGGCGCGCGTCAGCCAGAGCCAGGCGCAGCTCAGCATCGAATCGGACCAGTTGAGAAAGACGACTCGCTTCTCGCCCATAGACGGCGTGGTTTCGAGCCTGCCGGTCAAAGTCGGCCAGTTCGCGCTCGCCAACTTTTCGACGACGCCGCTTCTGACCGTCGCCGATATGTCGCAGATAAACGCAGAGATCAAAGTCGACGAGACGGACGTGGCAGAGGTCCAGGTAGGGCAGAGGGTGAAGATCAAGGTTGACGCGCTTGGCGACGCCGAGATCGAAGGCGAGGTTATCGAGAAAGGCGCTTCGGCAATCACGCGGTCGGGCCAGACCATCTCTCAGACCTCAGGCTCGCAGGAGGCCAAGGACTTTCTTGTTAAGGTCAAGCTCAACCCGACCCCTGAAATCCGCGACAAGCTGCGGCCGGGCATGTCTACGACCGCAGTCATCACAACCGCGACGGTCGAAAACACTCTGACCGTCCCGCTACAGGCAATCGTGCCGCGCGAAGTGAAAGACGGCGAGCAGCCTTCGGGCGACCAGCCGGCGGCGGGCGGCCCCAAAGGCAAAAAGGAAGTCGAAGGCGTGTTCCTTCTTAAAGGCGGTCGCGTCGAGTTCAGGCCTATCAAGACCGGCATAAAAGGCGACCAGGAGATCGAAGTTAAAGAAGGACTCACCGAAGGCGAAGAGATCGTGACCGGGCCGTATAAAACGCTTCGTACTCTAAAGGACGGGGATCAGGTGACACGCGAGGCCAGGCCTACGGGTTCGCCAGAGGCCAGGTAGGGCCAATCACCCGCTTGACGGACTAATGTCAGATAGAACCGAAACAGACAGAGGCGACAACATGATCGAAGAAGCCGTGCTCGAAAGAGAGCGAGTCCACACCTACGCGGAGCCGGACGCCGGGACAGTCATCCGCACAGACGATCTGTGGAAGACCTACGTGATGGGGGCCGAAGAGGTCCACGCGCTTCGCGGCGTTTCGTTTGAGATCGAGCGCGGCGAGTACGTGGCCATCATGGGTCCTTCGGGGTCGGGCAAGTCTACGCTGATGAACTTGATAGGCTGTCTCGACACGCCGTCGTCGGGTCAGTACTGGTTGAACGGCAAGCTCGTCTCTGAGATGGACGACGACGAGCTTGCTTACATTCGAAACAAAGAGATCGGCTTCGTCTTTCAGACCTTCAACCTGCTGCCTCGCGCAAGCGCTCTGCATAACGTCGAGTTGCCTCTGATCTATAACGGCACTCCTCGCTCTCAGCGTATCGATATGGCCAAACGCGCGCTTGATCGAGTCGACCTTGCGAATCGAATGGAGCACAAGCCGAACGAGCTGTCGGGCGGCCAGCGCCAGCGCGTAGCCATTGCACGCGCGCTCGTCAATAACCCCTCAATCATCCTCGCAGACGAGCCTACGGGAAACCTCGACTCCCAGACATCGCAGGAGATCATGGGCCTGTTTGACGAGCTTCACCGCCAGGGCAACACCATCATACTTGTTACACACGAGCACGACATCGCCGAACACGCGCACCGCGTCCTTCATATCCTCGACGGGCGCATCAACCGCGACGAACGTATGAGGTAACCTCGAAGCGTAAGCTGTAAACCGTAAACCGTGACAAGAAAGAAGGGGCGTGCGGCTTGGCACTCTCCTCTGACTTGTCACGGTTTACGGTTTTACGGTTCACGGCCTACTGTTTGCGCTCCTGTGCTTGCCCCAAGTCCTCGCACAATCTATACTTTAGCCAGACCGGAAACCAGTGGGCGGTAAAGACCCGGCGATACCTGAACCAGGGCTGCGATATTTGAAACCAGGGGGTGCCTTCCCTTGAAATGAGCCGATATGAACAAATTCATTGAAGCAGCCAAGATTGCCCTGACATCAATTCTATCTCACAAGCTGAGATCGTTTCTCACGTTGCTCGGCGTCATCATCGGCGTAGCAGTGGTCACGGCGGTTGCTACCGTAATCGAAGGCGCGAACGTCTACATAACCGAAAAGATCGCCACGCTCGGCTCCGGCGTCTTTCGCGTACAGAAGGCGAGCCCCACGGGGTTCGGCAACTTTGAAAAGTTTCTCGAAGCTCTCCGTAAAAACCCCGACCTCAACTATGATGATCTGCTCGCGCTCAGAGAGTCCGTGACTCTTGCAGAGCAGGTGGGCGCGCAGGACGGGGCTTCGCAGCCGGTCAAATTCGGCAACACGTCGCTTGAAGGGATAGGCGTGCAGGGCGTGACGCCAAACCTCATCTCGCTTACAAACATAGAGGTCGAGCAGGGCCGCTACTTCAGTGAGTTCGACCACGCCGACCGCCGCCACGCCGTCTTCCTCGGCGCGGAGGTGGCGCGAGGGCTGTTCCCTTCCACAGACCCGGTCGGTCAGGAGATACGCATCGGGCGTGAGGTCTACAATGTGATCGGGGTGGCGAAGGGCCTTGGGGCCGTGCTCGGCCAGTCGCAGGACAACTTCGTTCAGATACCGCTTTCGACCTTCCAGAAAGTCTTTGGTCAACGCCGCTCGCTGACCCTCGTCGTCAGAGCCCGCGAAGGCGTGCCGGTCGAGACCGTGCAGGATCAGGTGCGCGTGACGCTTAGAACACGGCACAAGCTCAATTACGGCCAGCCGGACGATTTCTCGTTGATAACCGACAAGGTTACGGAAGAGCTGTTCGGCCAGATCACAGGGACTGTCGCCGCCGTCGCCTTCCCCGTGGTCGGCATATCGCTTGTGATCGGCGGGATCGTGATTATGAACATCATGCTTGCGACCGTCACGGAGCGGACTCGCGAGATCGGTATTCGCAAGAGCCTGGGCGCTACGCGCCGCGACATCATGATCCAGTTTCTTGTCGAGTCGGTCATGCTTTCGGCTCTCGGCGGGTTGATCGGGTTGCTGCTCGCCGTCTCCGTTATGACGCTCGTCGGGAGATTCGCGCCCGTGCCCGTAGCCATCCCGTTCTGGGCCCCGGCCATCGCCATAACCGTATCGACCCTTGTCGGCCTCTTTTTCGGCCTGTACCCTGCGCGGCGCGCGGCTCGGCTCGACCCCATAGTCGCGCTCAGGGCTGATTAAAACGATGAACATATTTGAGATCGGCGAAAACATTCAGATGGCCTTCGATACGCTCAGGTCGCACAAGGTGCGGTCCGCGCTCACGATGCTCGGCGTCATCGGCGGGACCATGACGGTTATAGCCATCTCGTCGTTTTTGACCGGCCTCAGACAGTTCGTAATATCGCAGACCGAAAGGTTCGGGCCCGACCTGGTATTCATATCGAAGTTCGACAGCATAGGCATACGCTTCAGCCGACCGTCGCAAGCCGAACGGACGCGAAAGGACGTGACGGTCGAAGACGCAGACGCCATAGCCGAGTTGCCTTCGGTCCTGGGAGCAAGCCCCACGCTCACCGTCGGCTCGTTCGGCCCGTCGGGCACGCAGCCCGTGGTCAAGTACAAGGGCGTCGAGGCGAGCCGCCCGATCATTCAGGGGGTCTATTCGAACTATGACGAGATTCGCAACGTCTACGTCAAATCGGGCCGCTTCTTTTCGTTGACCGAACAGCAGCGGCAGTCGGAGGTCGCGATAATCGGCGCGTCGATTGCCGAGACACTTTACGGCGCGCTCGACCCCGTGGGCCGTGAGATCGAAGTAGAAGGCGAGATTTATCAGGTCATAGGGGTGATGGAGAAAGCGCCCGGCAGCCTCTTCGGCGGTGAAGCTATCGAAGACCGCCAGCTCCTTGTCCCGTTCGAGACGCTACAGGGCAATCACCCTGAGATCGACTTCATAACGATCACGGCCCGGTCGCGGCCCGGCCAGTTCGGCGTGATGGTCGATCAGATAACCGAGTTGATGCGCCGCCGCCGCGAAGTCCCCGCCAACCGCCCGAACAATTTCGGCATAAGCACGCCCGAAGGCATCTTCGAATCGCTCAGCCAGATAGCAGCGGTTGCAAGCTTTATCGTCGTGCCGTTGTCGGCAGCGGGTCTTCTGGTGGGCGGCATAGGCGTGATGAATATCATGCTCGTCTCTGTCACGGAGCGGACAAAAGAGATCGGCGTCCGCCGCGCAATCGGGGCTCGCAAAAGCGACATCGTATGGCAGTTTCTAACCGAAGCGGTGACGCTGACAGGCGTGGGCGGCGTTATAGGCATTATCGTCGGCTGGCTCGTGAGCCTCGGCCTCAGGCTGCTTGCGCCGACCTTGCCGTCTGTAATCCCGTTGTGGGCTGTATTGCTGGGGTTCTTCGTCTCTTGCGCAGTGGGTCTGGTATTCGGGTTATGGCCCGCCCTAAAAGCAGCGCGCCTCAATCCAATTGAGGCGCTGCGGTATGAATGATCGGTTTTAAGTAATTTCGCCCGGCAGATGAGGCATATCGCCTCATCATCTCCCAGGACAGGCTCAGTTAGTTATGACGTGATAACCGACTCCGTGCGGCACTGGCTGCTGCTGGCCGGAAGCGCGATGAGTCGACGTCTCGTCGAGCAGCATGAGCATGCTGCACTCAAGATCGGTGTATGATGAGACATACAAAACGGGTCTTATGCCTTTTGCCGCTCTCTGGTAAAGCATCTGCTCGAATACTTCAACCATATCGACATCCATATTCTCCTGTCTCATCCCCATCGCCGTTCCTCCAATACACTACCTATTTAGCTCCAAGCATATATGAGCAAACGGCGTGCCGAGACGAGTAATTCAAAGATGTACCGCGATAATGTGGGGATTGGGGCATAAGCCAGAAAGCCCCGGCCTGCCGTGCTGATTTAAAACGTAGCACTCGGCCGGGGCTCGAAATATAACCGTACACGGCTTAACCGCCCGTGAAGGGCGACAGACCGGCTTTGAGCAGCACCCAGAGCAGCCACGATCCGAAGACGAGTGTGCCGGTCTTTTTCGTGGTGAATTTCTTTGTCCCGCCGATAGCGGCAAACCCTATCGTGAACAGGATCAGCGTCCAGATCGTGAGAATATCGATTGAGGCGACCACGGAAGATATAACCGGGGACGTGCCCGTGGGCAGGAAAGGGGCGAGGTTTGTGGCCGAAAGACCGCCCGGCTGCGTCGGGTCGATAGTCTCTGTGTCGCGTGCCATAAGCGATGCGATTGAGATGAGCACATAGACTATTCCCTGAGCATAGGCGTTCCCGACCGCCGCGTTCGACCAGGCGACGACCGACAGTATCTTCTTGAAGGTCGTCTGAGCCTGCATAACCATCATGCCCAGAGCGTATATGCCAGCCAGCAGGAAAGTGACGAAGACAGGGACTATAGGAGCGATCACGGGCGAGTATTTCTGTATCGCCTTTGTGAAAGCGATCTGCTGCTGTATCTGATCTTCGGGCGGCATCGACTGGCCAAACCTTTCGCTCTGCTTGCGTATCATGTCGCGCGTGATGCGGTCCCAGTCGGGGTTCACCCACCAGTTAAAAAAGAGTGTAAAGAGGACCGCCGCAACCATCGTGATGAGCAGAGGGGTTATCCAGGTCGGTTTTCGATTAATATCCTCGAACGTCTCGCCGGGCGAGAAAAGCACTCCGACGAGTCTCTGGGCAGGCCCCAGCCGCGCGGGCTCAGCCGCCACATCCTGGGTAAAAGCAGGAGGCGCGGCGGGAGGGTACAGATCAGGCTTTTCCGTCTCCGGGTGACTCATATGACCTCCAGATTATAGATTCGGATTTTCGCCTGAAGACTACTCTTTTTTCGCGCCGGGCGCAACGACTATGCAGGCGACAAAATGGTCCGGGCCGACCTCGACAAGTTCCGGCACAACTTCGGCGCATCGCGGCTCCGCAAGCGGGCAGCGGGTACGGAAACGACACCCAGACGGAGGGCTGATGGCGGTAGGAATCTCGCCTGTAAGCGGCAGCCGCTCCCGGCGCGCGTCGGGGTCAGGGACGGGGATTGCCGAAAGCAGCGCGCGAGTGTAAGGGTGGAGCGGGTTCTTGAATATCTCTTCGCTGGTCGCCACCTCGACAAGCTTGCCGAGGTACATGATCCCCACGCGCGTCGATATGTGTTCGACGACGCTCAGCCCGTGCGAGATGAAAAGGTATGTGAGCCCGAACTGCTCCTGCAAATCTTGAAGCAGGTTGACGACCTGCGCCTGTACGGAGACATCAAGCGCAGAGACGGGCTCGTCGCAGACGATAAAGCTTGGGTTTAGCGCCAGGGCGCGGGCGATGCCTATGCGCTGGCGCTGCCCGCCGGAAAACTCGTGCGGGTAGCGGGCGGCGTGCGCAGGGTCGAGCCCGACAACGCCTAAAAGCTCCGCCACGCGGGCGCGGCGCTCCTTGCGGTTGCCCGCGCTATGAATGATCATCGGCTCTTCGATTATGTTGCCAATCGTCATGCGCGGGTTTAGCGAAGAGTAAGGGTCCTGGAAGATGATCTGCATATCCCTGCGGAGCCTGCGCAGTTCTTCCGCGCCGACTCCGAGCAGGTCTCGCCCGTTGAATCGCACCTCGCCCTCGGTCGGCTCGATCAATCGAAGTATCGCGCGCCCGGTTGTGGATTTCCCGCAACCCGATTCGCCGACAAGCCCGAACGTCTCGCCGCGCCGGATGCTGAAGCTAACATCGTCGACCGCCTTAACCGCATCGCCGCCCAGGCCGAGCGGTCCCCCCTTGATGGGAAAGTATTTCTTCAGGCCACGGACTTCTAAAAGATTCTCGTTATCGACAGTCATACTTTGCATGCCTGACCTTGCTCAAGCTCCCGACGAGCGGGCGGCCCCTGACCGCTCAGGGTGAGTCTTTGCCGACTCGTCCCCGACCGAATCGAACCGGATGCACCGCGCGCTGCGGTCTGAGTTAACCTGGATCAACGGTATCTCGCCGATTGTGCAATCCTCAACAACGTAAGAACACCGGGGCGCGAACTTGCACCCCTTCGGCAAATTCAGAAGGCCGGGAACAGTTCCCTCTATCGTCTGAAGTCTGCGCTGTTTTATGCCCTCATCGGTCAATTTTGGCACCGACCGCAACAGCCCTTCGGTGTAAGGGTGGCGGGGCGACTGGAATATCGGGTGGACGGGGGCGTGCTCGACCACACGCCCCGCATACATCACCGCCACGGTGTCGGCCGTCTCTGCGACCACTCCGAGGTCGTGAGTAATGAGCAGCATCGAAAGATTAAGGTCGTTTTTTAACCCCTTGAGCAGGTCGAGTATCTCGGCTTGAATCGTCACGTCTAGCGCGGTCGTCGGCTCGTCGGCGATCAAAAGCTCGGGGTTGCACGAGAGCGCCATAGCGATCATAACCCGCTGTCTCATGCCGCCGGAAAGCTGGTAGGGGTAGTCGCGCGCGCGTCGCGCGGCGTCGGGTATCATAACGCGCTGCATCATCTCGACGGCCTTCCCCCAGGCCGCTGCTCGCGGCAGCCCTTCGTGAAGCGTGACGGCTTCGGCTATCTGATCCCCGACCGTATAGACGGGATTGAGCGAAGTCATCGGGTCTTGAAAGATCATGGCGATCTCGCTCCCGCGCAGCCGCCTCATCTCCGATTCATCGAGCTTTAACAGGTTGCGGTCGTTGAATAGTATCTCGCCCGCCGCAATACGTCCGGGCTTTTGCACGAGCCGCATGATGGAGAGGCTTGTTACAGACTTTCCGCTCCCTGACTCGCCCACGAGCGCGAGCGTCGAGCCGCGCTTGATCTCAAAGCTCACATCTTCAACCGCGCGCACGGTCCCGGCGCGCGTGTCGAAATATGTGCAGAGGTTTTTAACTTCGAGGATATTTCCCATCCCTATTCGTAGCTCGCCCCCGCGTATTCCCCGAACACGCGTCTCAGCGCATCGGATATTTCGCCGAGCGTGGCGTAAGCCTCGACCGCCCGGATGATATGAGGCATGAGGTTTTCATCCCCCTCGGCGGCCTGCCCCACTCGCGCGAGCGCATCCTCGACCGCGCGCCGGTCGCGGCGGGCGCGCACCTCCGTGAGACGTTCGATCTGTTGCCGCTCCAGGTCTTCATCGACACGCAGCACAGGAACGCTCGCGCTCTCTTTCATGGTAAAGCGGTTGACGCCGACGACGACCTCCTCGCCCGCTTCGACCGCGCGCTGGTAATCGTAGGCCGCGCGCTCTATCTCTCGCTGCACGTAACCTGTCTCGATTGCCCGGAGCATGCCGCCGAGATCATCGATCTTTCGAATGTATTCGGTGGCCAGCCGCTCTATCTCGTTCGTCAGGTGCTCGATTGCATACGAACCGCCGAGCGCGTCGGCGGTCGCCGCCACTCCCGATTCATAGCCGATGACCTGCTGCGTGCGGAGAGCGATTCGCGCCGCGTGCTCAGTTGGAAGCCCAAGCGCTTCGTCCATAGAGTTCGTGTGAAGCGACTGCGCGCCTCCGAGCACGGCGGCGAGCGCCTGGATAGTGGTCCGCACGATGTTGACTTCGGGCTGCTGCGCGGTGAGCGTGGACCCCGCGGTCTGCGCGTGAAACCTGAGCATCTGGGACTTCGGATCGCGCGCCTGGAAGCGGTCGCGCATGATCGTGGCCCAGAGCCTTCGGGCTGCGCGGAACTTGGCAACCTCTTCGAGAAATTCGTTGTGAGAGTTGAAAAAGAACGCTATACGCGGCGCGAAGTCGTCGACCGCCAGCCCGCTTTCGATAGCCGCCTGCACGTAGGCTATGGCGTCGGCCAGCGTGAAGGCTACTTCCTGCGCGGCGGTCGAGCCCGCTTCGCGTATGTGGTAGCCCGAAATCGAGATCGTGTTCCATCGCGGAACTGACTGTGCGCAATACGCAAAGATGTCCGTGACGATGCGAAGGCTAGGTCGCGGCGGGTAGATGTATGTCCCGCGAGCTATGTACTCTTTGAGTATGTCGTTTTGAATCGTGCCTGAGATGCGGTCCGGTGAAACGCCCTGTTTTTTTGCGACGGCGATGTACATAGCGAGCAGTATCGCCGCCGTCGAGTTTATCGTCATCGACGTAGAGACTTGATCGAGCGGTATCTGGTCGAACAACCGCTCCATGTCGCCGAGCGTGTCTATGGCAACGCCGACCTTGCCCACCTCGCCGCGAGACATCGCGTGGTCAGAGTCGTACCCCATCTGAGTGGGCAGGTCGAAAGCCACGGAAAGCCCTGTCTGCCCCTGCGCCAGAAGGTAGCGATAACGCGCGTTCGATTCCGAAGCGGTCGCGTAACCGGCGTACTGTCGCATGGTCCAGAGCTTCCCGCGATACATCGTCGGATAAGGCCCGCGAGTAAAAGGAAACTGGCCGGGGTCTCCAAGCTCCGCCTCGTAATCGAGCTGGGCGTCGGGAGGGCGGAAAGCGACTTTCATAGGGATGCCGGAGCTGGTTTCGTTCTTCTTCTGGCCATGCTCTTTCGTCGTCATAACTTCTTCAGAGTAACAAAACGGCGGGAGTGTTGCCAAATTTCCGCGCACTAAAGTTAAGACCGACACAGCAGCCGAAGACGAGCATCGCACCCCCCCAGACGAGCGAGAGTGTGTCGGCCCACTCCGACAGTTGAAGCGGAATCACAAAGGGGCTCGTAAAATTGAAGAGCAAAAACACGCACGCTATAGTCGAGATTAAAACGACCCGCCGCCTTGTGGAGATTGCGCTCGCGGCCTGCGCGGCGAGGTGCGCGAGCGGGAGCATGAGCGCGACGAAGTGCGCCTTCCAGCTTAGCGGCGAAAGCAAAACGAGCAAGCAAAAAAACGGGGCCGAGGCGGCAACATCGTCCTGCGCTTTCCGTGATGCGATTACTGCAAGCGCCAGCAGGAAGATCGACGCCAGGATTGATTGAGGCGTGGAAGCGCGGCGCGAGTCATCAGCCGATTCACCCATAGCTCGACCGACCGCGCCGCGAAGCGACTGGTTGCCTGAGTAAGCCAGATTGAATCCTTGCTCGTTTCCGAGAGTTCTTTTAGTAAACGTCATGAAAACTTCGGGGGCGCGTGAGCCGAACGGCGCGAGGCTTAGCAAGGTTATCGCCGCCAGCAACGCAAGGCTGGTTGAGGCGAATTTTATCCTTCCTTTTCCGAGGTGGTAAACGAGGAAGAGGGCGGGCGTTATTTTGATGGAGATCGCAACCGCAAGCGCAAGCGCAGACCACAGCTTTTTCTCTCTTTGATAAAAGTAGACGTGCGCGACGGCGAAAAATAGGACGAGCGCGTTTGCCTGACCCATCGCGAAGTTGTCGAGCACAAATCGAGCGAGAAGGATAAGGCTGGCCCAGGCGATAAGCGTCGGTTGATCGACCGCTGAAGTAAACGGCCAATCAAATTCCATACGAGAGTTGATTGTCGTCTCAACCGGGGCGAGTTTGGCGGCCGTCTTCGCGGCCATATCCGCCGACATGCTCGCGGCTGCTGCAATCGATGCCGCGCCGATCAAGTACCAGAAAAAAGCCGCGACCGGAAGCGGCATAAGCGCGAGCGGGATCAACAACTCTGCGAGCAGCGGCGGGTACAGGTAAGGGGTCCACGAGCCGAGCGAGTTTTGATAGGGGTCGCGCCCTTCGATCACCTCCGTCGAGGCGAAATAATATACGTTGAAATCGTTAGCGTATTTTTGCGGGTCAGGGCCTGAGTTGCGAGCGAAGAAAATACCGCTCCCCAACACCGCTATGAACAGAAACGTGAGGCGCAGCTTTCGCATCAAGCTCCATGTCAATCAATGGCAAACAACGTCAAACGAGAAAGATGCGCGAGTAATAATAGACCAGCGGCGCGCAGAAAAGTATGCTGTCGACGCGGTCGAGCATCCCTCCGTGGCCTGGAAGCAGGTTTCCCGAATCTTTCACGCCGGAGCCTCGCTTGAGCAGTGATTCGGCAAGGTCGCCGATCTGACCGAGCACCCCTACCAACGCTCCTAAAATAACGGCGTGGGCCATCGGGATTTCGGGAAAGAAGATGAGCTTGACGAGCAGTCCCGTGAGCGCCGCGGCTATAAAGCCGCCTACCGAGCCTTCGATGGTCTTTCCTGGGCTGACGCGTGGCGCGAGTTTGTGGCGGCCCAGCGTGCGGCCCGTGTAATAAGCGCCTGTGTCTGTCATCATCACCATCGCAAAAAACATCGTGAGCAGTTTCGGCGCAAGCTGCTGTATAGCTGCGGTATCCGGGGTCATCCTTATGCCGACAAGGTACCCCGCCAGCAGCGCTACATAAACGACTCCAAAGACCGTGGCAGAGGCAGACTGGAGCGCGCGGCCCATCTCATCCGGGCGAGCAATCTCAAAAGCGAGCGAGACGATTGCGAGCGCGGCAAGCACAGCCGCTATCCAGGTCGGCTTATCGAGATAAAAGCAGGCAACCACTCCGAGCGCGGCCAGCGACCCCAGGCTCTTTAACGCCCGGCAATCGACCTTCGATGCAAGATTATAAAACTCATCGAGCGCGAGCAGGATTGAGACGGCGGCAATCCCTACGAAGAAATGCGGGATGGAACTCCAGACCGTGTAAAGCAGGATCGGAAGCGCGACTAAGGCAGTCAGGATTCTCTTCATAGGCAGTGGTCAGCGGCGAGAGGATTTGCCAGGTGAAACCGAGCTACTTGCTGCTGTGAAACGGCCACTACTTCATATTTGCTGCGACAAGCGAGCCATCCTCGGCAGGTTTGACATCGCCGTAACGGCGCTCGCGTTTCTGAAAGTCGATGAGAGCCCGGAAGAGGTCTGCGCGGCGAAAATCCGGCCACAGTGTTTCCGTCACGTATATCTCGCTATAGGCTATCTGCCAGAGCAAGAAATTCGACACGCGCATCTCGCCGCTCGTCCGAATTAGCAGGTCGGGGTCCGGGAGCCCTGCCGTGTAGAGATTGCGCTCGAAATCGAACTCGGTCAGGCCGGAGGGGGTGAGGCCCGACGCCAACGCTTCCGCGATCAGCTTCTTGCAGGCTTCAAGGATCTCTGACCGCCCGCTGTAGTTCAGCGCGACCGATAGCACTGTTCCCGTGTTATTAGCGGTTTCGAGCCGCGCTCGCTCGATCTCGCGGCGGACGGCGGAATCAAGGCCCTCTTCACGGCCTATCGTCTGAAACCTTATGTTGTTCTCTTGAAGGCTGCGGAGCTCTTTGCGCAAAAACTCTTTTAACAGCGCCATCAGCGCTTCGACTTCAAGCCGTGGGCGCTTCCAGTTCTCCATCGAGAACGCGTAAAGCGTGAGGTAAGCGATGCCGAGCCGAGCCGTAGCTTCGACGGTGGCGCGGACCGACTCTGCCCCTGCGCGGTGGCCTGCCACGCGAGGACGGCTGCGGCGCGCGGCCCACCGCCCGTTCCCGTCCATGATGACGGCTATGTGCGATGGTAGCCGATTGGGATCAATCTGCCTGAGAAGAAATTCGTCTCTGGAGCCGCTCTCTATTACGTCTTCGAAATGTTTCAGAATATCATTGCTCATTATTGTCCATCTGAACCGTCACTTTAATAGTCCACTCGCACCAAAGTCAACCCTGCGGCAGGCGCGGTTGCCCCGGCGCGCGCACGGTCGCGGCTCTCTAAAATGTCGAGCAGTGCGCCAGGCGAAACCTTGCCCCTGCCTACCTGGACCAGCGTCCCTACGATGGTCCTGACCATGTAGCGCAGGAACCCTTCCGAGGCCGCGTGGATCAAGATCAAGTGGCCGTCCTGCTCTACGTCGAGCCGCTTCAAAGTTCGGATGTGGCTCTCGAACTCCGAATTTAGCAGCGTAAACGCGCTGAAGTCGTAATGGCCGACAAGATGCGACGCGCCTTCGCGCATCGCCGCGACATCCAGGGTCCCGCGATGATGATGAACATACCTGTGGATAAATGGGGGAACGAAATCGCCTGTCCATATCTGGTAGCGATAGGTCTTCATCCTGGCTGAAAACCTTGCGTGAAACGAATCGTCCACTAGCTGAGCTTCGAAGACTCGCAGGTCGCGGTCGAGGTTGGCGTTTATGGCATCCGAGAGCGCGCGCGGCTCGAACCTGCGTTCGAGCAGGAAGCTGGCGACCTGTCCTTCGGCGTGAACCCCTGCGTCGGTTCGCCCTGCCCCGTGGATTGTCACGGGGCGATGATCGAGCAGCGACACTACGCGTGTCAACTCGCCCTGGACGGTCCGCGCGTTCGACTGCATCTGCCAGCCGTGATAATCGGTCCCGTCATATTGAACTGTGATCTTGTAATTCCACACGGACTTGAAAACAGAGCGGGCTAAAACTTGCGACTGCCCGGCTTGACGGCCGGGGTGCCTGACTGGCAAAGCGGGCAAGATGCCGGGTCATAAGCGGGAACATCGAGCGTGACGAGCGCGACCCGTCTTACGCCCAGATCGACCGCGCCGCCGCTGCGGTCAACCATCGAGCCCGCGCCGACGACCTCGCCGCCCGCGCGCCTGACTGTCTCGATTGTCTCGCGAGTCGAGCCGCCCGTGGTCACAACGTCTTCGACGACAAGCACGCGCTCACCGGGCTTTATGCTGAAGCCGCGCCGCAAGGTCATCGTGCCCGCCTCGCGCTCGGTAAACAACGCGCGAGCGCCTGCCGCGCGGGCGGTTTCATAACCGACTATGATCCCGCCTATCGCGGGAGCCACGACGATGTCGATCTGTTCGTCCGCGAAATGAGCGGCGAGCGAGCGGCCTGCCATCTCTGCATGAGGAGGGTGTTGAAGCACGAGCGCGCATTGAAGATAGCGCGGGCTGTGAAGCCCCGACGTAAGCTGAAAATGGCCTTCGAGCAGCGCCCCCGTCTCGTGAAAGATCGAAAGCAGCTGCTGGTCGGAATCTGTAACGGTCTCCTTTGATGACTCCATCAATCCTGCACCTCTGTTCTAACAAGAGTTCAAGCCCGTGATGATAGCACGTCACCGCATCGCGGGTCAGCCCTGACTTTCGACCGTAACGGGCTGATACCCTATTAAATCAGGCGGCCTATTGTAGTATATCCAAGCTACCATTGTAGAAAATCATGAATGACGATCCTACAACCCGGCTGCCACGCGACCCGAATGACGATCAGCAGGACGATGATCGCCTGGGTCAACTAATCTTGCTGATTGGGCAGATGCTCAAAGAACTTCAAGGGCTCACCGCCCAGGTTGGCTCTATCGACTCGCGCCTTGGCGGGCTTGAAACCAAGGTGGGTTCTCTTGAGACAAAGGTTGACCAGCGTTTGAAAGAGACCCAGCCACTCTGGGCGCTAATTGAAGAACGATTCAACGGGATAAACAAGCGGCTCGACGCGGCGGACGCTAATCTCTCTTCGTTTCGATTTATCACAGAGCAGAGACTGGATACTATCGAGAAAGTCGTGAACACGACGCGAAACGACATGCTGGAATTACGAACCGATTTTAGAGGGCTCAGGAAAAATCTCCTACAGCAATTCCCGGATATGGAGTTTGGTTGATCTCTAAAAACCGCTTGCTTCCCTGTTATACTTCCCTGTAATGCAAGTCAGCGGGTTCGTTACGGCGGGCGGCAAAAGCTCGCGGATGAGACAGGACAAGGCGTGGCTCGATCTTAACGGCCGCACGATGATCGAGCGGGTTATTGACGCCGTCAGGCCCGTAGCGACCACGGTTTCGATCATCGCCAATGACGACCGTTACAGGCAACTTGGGTTTCCGGTCTTTCCTGACACCCACGCGGGCCTGGGGCCGCTTGAAGCCATAAGAACCGCGCTTCTAAACAGCCGGTCACCTACGGTCCTGCTGGCAGGCTGTGACATCCCATTTATTTCAACAGAGCTATTCAGGTATTTGATCGGCGCTCGCGCGGCCCACCAGGCGGTCGTGCCTGTTGGCAAAGACGGCCGCTTGCAGCCGCTCTCGGCCTTGTACTCGACAGATGCTCTCGCCCACGTCAATCGATTGATCGAGCGGCGCGAGTTGAAAGTCAGCCGTCTTTTCGATCTCGTCCCGGCGCGGTTTGTGGCGTATGAAGAGATACGCCACCTGCCGCGAGCCGAGCTGTTCTTTGAAAACATCAACACGCCCGAAGAGTACGCGCGCGCGCTCAAGCTCTTTTAATCCTTGCCGGGCTTTTTCAACCCGAACTTTTCCAGCCTGTACTGGAGCGTGCGGAACGAAAGACCCAGGAGCTTTGACGCGCGCGTAATATTCCAGTTGGTCTGCTCCATCGCCTGCGTGATCAAGGACCGCTCCAGGTCTTCAAACGAGATGCCTTCGGGCGGCAGCTTGAAATTGAAGCTGTTTGCGGGCGAGCCTTCCTGTCTTATCTCAAGCGGCAAATCCTCGACGACTATCTCGTCGCCCTCGCACAACAGTATCGCGCGCTCGATTGCGGATTCGAGCTGGCGGACATTGCCCGGCCACGAGTAGTTCATGATCAGATTTCGAGCGGATGCCGAGAGCCCGCGAACCGGTTGATTCGAGCCAAGGCTGTGCTTGGCGACAAAGTAGTCGATCAAAGGCGGTATGTCTGCGCGACGGTTGCGCAGCGGCGGAATGGTGATCGGGATTATGTTGAGCCTGTAATAGAGGTCTTCGCGAAAACGATTGTCCTTGACCATCGATTCAAGATCGCGGTTGGTGGCGGCGATGACCCGCACGTCGACCTTTATGGGCTTCGTCCCGCCGACTCGCATGATCTCTCGCTCCTGGAGCGCGCGAAGCAGCTTCGCCTGCATGCTGACATTGAGGTCGCCGATCTCGTCGAGAAAGAGCGTGCCGTGGTCCGCGATCTCGAACTGTCCCTTCTTCTGAACGTGCGCGCCGGTGAAAGAGCCTTTCTCGTGACCGAACAACTCTGATTCGATCAGGTTCTCGTTTATCGCCGCGCAGTTGACGGCCTGGAAGACCTCGCCCGCGCGCTGGCTCGCTTTGTGGATGGCCCGCGCGACACGTTCTTTGCCGACGCCGGACTCGCCCCTTATCATCACGGTCGACGTAGAGCCCGCGACTTTGAGGATCATCTTTTTGACCCGCTCCATCTCGTCGGACTCCCCGACTATCTCGTCGTCGATCCGTTTGAGGCGGACCAGCGCGCTCTCGACGACCTTGAGCAGCTGGTCGCGGTCAACGGGCTTTTCGAGATAATCGAAGACGCCCCCGCGCAAAGCCTCTTTGACCGATTCGACAGACCCGTGCGCGGTCATCATCACGACTATGATCGAAGGGTCGTTGGCCAGCAGTTGTCCGAGAAGGTCTAGGCCGCTTATGCCTGCCATCTTGTAGTCGGTAAGCACGAGGTCGAAACTCTGTTCCTGAGCGAACCTGAGAGCCTGCTCGCCGCTCTGCGCCGTCGTGACCTCGTACCCGTCGTCTTCCAATATCAACCGGTAGATCTCTCGCTGGTTCTTCTCGTCGTCTACGACCAGCACTCTGTTCCTTGCCATTTAATCTCTCCCTCTCTTACCTGCTAATCAACCGTCTGACGCCGGAAGCTTGACCGTGAAAGTCGTTCCCCGGTCCGGCTCCGACTCAACCTCTATCGTGCCTTTATGATCCTCGACTATCTTCTTTGTCACTGCAAGCCCGAGGCCGAACCCCGTCTGCTTTGTCGAGTAATATGCGTCAAATATCTTCGACTGCGCTTCATCGCTTATGCCCACGCCCGTATCTGTGATGCTTACGGCGACCGTTCCGTTCGTCTGGTGTACGCGGGCCGTCAGATGCCCGCCCGCGGGCATGGCCTGAAGCGCGTTGATGGCGATGTTCGACAGGCACGACTTCAAACGCTCGCGGTCGCCCTGCACGTCCGCGCGGTCTCCGTCCTGCCGCACCTCGATCTCGACCCCCTGCTCATCGGCTTGAGGCCGCACTAGCGCAATCGTTTCATCGACGAGGCTGCGCAGGTCGACCTTCTCGACCGCCATGCGAGCCGGGCGGCCGAAATTCAAAACATCATTTACCATATGATTGAGCCGCGCTATCTCGTCTTTTATCGACGAGAGCATACGCGTAAACTGCTTGCGCTTCGTCTCGTCTTCGGGCGCGTACCGCTTGCTGGCGTGGTCAATCGAGAGGTTTATCACATTTAAGGGGTTGCGAATCTCGTGCGCGACCGCCTGAGTCATTCTACCGATGACGGCTGCGCGCTCGGCCTGTCCGAGCTTCTCTTCAAGCTCGCGTTTCGACTTCAGCCCCACGATCATCTCGTTGAAGGTAGTGGCGAGTTGCCCTACTTCATCTGCGCGGTCGTGCTTGACGCGAAAGTCGAGGTCGCCCGCGGCAACTCTATGAGCCGCTGCGGCAAGCTCCTTGATCGGCTGGGTGAACCGCCAGCCGATCACCACGGCGATGGCGAGCGCGAGCGCGAGCAGCCCCGTTGTGATGGCGAACCTGATGTCGGACAACTGCCTGAGCCTCGCGGCAAGCGTCGCCTGCGCGTCGTCGATCTTGTTAATAATGCCGCCCTGATTCTGAACGATTAAAATCCAGTAATTCCCCTTCGTCGTCTCGAACGAGATGCTGTAGGTCTTCATCTCGCGGTCGTGAGGCTCGCTCTCAAGCTCGCTCTCGACAGGGTCGCCGTCCTGCTCCTGCACTGCGCCGAGCGACTTGTCTGGAAGGGGCATTATTCGGCCCTGCTGATCGGGCAGGGTCGTGTCTTTGACTTCGCCTTTATCGTCGGTGACTATGATGTGCTCGATTGTGGCAGGCAACTGATCGCGAGTATAAATCTCGTAAAGAAACTTGTCGGAGCCAAGGTTGTTTATCGCGATGCCCATCCCGACGGCAAGGTCTCCGAGGCCGCCGCTTACAGCGGCTTTCACCTGCTCGCTCTGAAGCTGCACCTCTTCGGCTGTGCGCTTCGTGGCGACGTTGTCCAGGAAAAGGACCAGCACGATTGTGATTATCAAGAAGGACGTGAGCAACAACATCAGCCGCGCTCGAAACGTCATCAGGAATTTTACTTTGTCAGACATGGCGTATCCTGAGACTTTGATGCCACGATATTTGCCCGTGTTGCGCACACCACCCGCGCAAGCCGCTACATGATAGCACAGGAGGGGGCGTGAACCGTGAGCCGTAAACCGTGACAAGAAGGCCCGACGCATCTATAGTAATTCCGTCCGTCTTGTCGCGGTTCACGAGTCAGACGGTCTGCCAACCCGGAGCCCGCCCGGCGGCATCATGTCAAGTGAGGCCGGTTGATGGATAGTCCGTGCAAGATCGTCAACAACAAGGCAGCTAACAAGAACGCATGGTGGAGAGTTTGATGAATAAGAAAATAACAAGATCGCTTTTGCTGATTGCCCTTGTGGCAATTTTTACTGTGGGAGCTACGGCGCAAGAGGTAACTGATAGAATGCGCCCATCGATTCGCGTGACAGGCGATGCAATCGTGAGCGCGCGGCCCGACCAGGCTCAGATCGATGTAGGCGTGGTCACGCAGGCGTCGACCGCCAAGGCGGCCGCAGACGAGAACGCCCGCAAGGTGGACGCGGTTCTGGCGGCGCTCCGCAAGGTTCTCGGCCCTGACGCAGAGATAAAGACCGTGGGCTATTCGCTCAACCCTAACTACGTATACCCGCCCGGCGGCGGTCAGCCGAGGATAAACGGCTTCACTGCTTCAAACATCGTGCAGGTAAAGACTAAAGACCTGACACAGGTCGGGACCATAATCGACACCGCATCACAAAACGGTGCGAACAATATTCAGAGCCTTCAATTCACATTGAAAGACGACCAGGCGGTTCGCGCACAGGCGCTTCGCGAAGCGGCTGCCAAAGCCAGGACGAAAGCCGAGACGCTTGCCTCCGCGCTTGGGGTGCGCGTGGTTCGGATACTTTTAGCCGAAGAGAGCGGCCCGGTCGTAATGCCCATCTATGCGAGGGCGGAGATGATGCAGGCGAAGGCGAGTGACGTAAGCACCCCCGTAGAACCGGGAACGATTGAGGTCCGCGCGTCGGTGATCTTGACGGTCGAGATCGCCCAGTAGCAGCGATGTAGCGAGCCGTGACTGAGCGCCGCAACCGGTTGCGGCGCTCAGTTATTTGAGCGGCTACCTGCGGTTTTCGTTCTTCCTGACCTCCTGCATGACTTTCTTCCAGCGCCGCTTCTCGGCCACCTTGGCGTTGAACTCCTGTCTAACGGATAAGAACTCCTGTTCCTTTTGAAGCTTCTTGTAGTTTTCGAACCGTTCGGCGGTGAGCGTGCCCTCTTCGACCGCTTCGCGGACCGCGCACGCGGGCTCGTTTCTGTGCTGGCAATCGGTGAAATGACACCGCGCCGCCAGGTCTTCTATGTCGTCAAACGCCTCCTGCACGCCCGCGCTCGCGTCCCACAGTTGTAGCTCGCGCATGCCCGGAGTATCTAAAACCAGCCCGCCTTTAGGGAGCAGTATCAACTCGCGGTGTGTGGTCGTGTGCTTGCCACGGTCGTCGTGCTCGCGGACCTCGTTCACTTTTTGCACGTCTCTTCCGATCACCCTGTTTATCAACGTAGACTTCCCGACGCCGGATGAGCCGAGCAGCGCGACCGTGTGCCCCTCGTAAAAATATCTGTCCAGCTCCTCAAGCCCGCGATTTGCGCGCACGCTGATTACGTGGACAGGCACGGTCATAGCAACCGCTTCGACCTCGCGCGCCTGAGCCTCCACATCCGTAGACAGGTCGGCTTTGCTCAAGACGACCACCGGCCGCGCGCCGCTCTCCCAGGCCGCGGCCAGATACCGCTCGATCCTTCGCACGTTGTAGTCATTGTTCAAAGCCATGACCAGAAAGACTGTGTCGATGTTTGCGCCGACAATCTGCTCCTCGGCGCGGTGGCCCGCCACCTTGCGGACAAACCTGCTCTTTCTCGGCAGTATCGCGTGGATGGTCGCCTTCCCCTGCTCCTGTCGGGCGCGCACAGCAACCCAGTCGCCCACCGCCGGGAGGTCTTGCCTGCTCAGAGCCTCGTGCCTCATCCTTCCGGTTATCCCTGCTTCGATCTCTCCTTGCTCCGAGTAGAGCCGGAAAACGTGCTTGTGCTCAAGCGCCAATCGCGCCGGTTGTAACCCCGCCAGAGCGTAGGGCTCAAAACTCTTTTCGAAAAATGAATCCCAACCAAGTGCTTCCAAAGTCATCATCTCAGCCTTCTCCATCGCGGGACCGCGCCCGCTCGTTTAAAGGATGTGCCCACAAGACCATAAAGTTCAAGCGCAACAGGGCACGATCCTGAATCCCGTAATCTCTGAAAGTGTGGAGTTGAGGCAGGACGAGCCGCTCGCCGCGCACCGCGCCGGTATGAAACCCTCGCGTAAACCGCTTGAGCAACCCGTTTTTTAGCGAACAATCATAGGCATTATCCCAACGCCTCGGATTCTAAACCGAAAGCAGTCTCGCTTGCAACATTGCTCTTTGCTATAAATTAATCGAAGGAGATTTTTCGTATGCCCTGGGGTTTGAGGATGATGCTGATACTGACGGCGCTCGCGATGATTTTTCAGCTCTATGTCGCGAGAAAGACCGCCAATGCCGTCGAGGCCGTAACAGGCTGGCCGAGAAAGCGCGTGCGGCTGACGGTGGCAGTGGTGATCGTGTGGATAATCCTTTATCCCGCGATTCTGCTCGCGAGCTATTACATGGGTTGGAGCAATGTCTCGGCGGCGCTTCAAAGATCGAATATGGCGCTCGCCTGGATATTCACATACCCCTACTGGATCGGGATAATTCTGGCGGTCCAATTGGCGATGTTCTTTCTCCTTGTAGACATCATTCGCCTGCTCTTTTTTCCGGTCTATCGAAAGAACAAGCCGCGATGGCGGCTCATTCAATCGTGGGTCGTGATAGCGCTTGTCGGGCTCATCTCGGTTTACGCGGTCGCCAGGGTCTATAACGACACCTTCACAGTCAGGACGCGCGCGACCGAGCTTCAAATCAAAGACCTGCCCGCAGAGCTTGAAGGGTTTCGGATCGTGCAGGTGGCCGATCTTCAGGCGGACGCCCCGACTCAGTGGAACAAGCTTCAGCCTTACATCGACACCGTGAACAATCTGAAGCCCGACCTTGTGTTGTTCGGAGGCGACCTTGTCACCTCTGGCGTCGACTACATAGAGATGGGGGCGGAGGCTATGGGAAAGATCGAGGCGCGCCACGGGGTGTATGCCTGCCTGGGCGACCACGACCATTTTTCAAACCGCGACATGGTGATACGCGCGCTCGAAGGCCAGGGCGTCACCGTGCTCGATAACCTCGCGGCCGTCGTCCCTGTCGGCTCATCCTACATTTCGGTGACGGGGATTACCTGGGTCTACCGCACCCGCCCGACCGAGCGGACGCTTGACGTGATAGACCAGCAGCGAATGCGCGGCCCCGTCAACATCATGCTCGCTCACCAGCCGGCCAACGACCTTGTCAAATACGCTTCGGAAAAAGGGTACGACCTGTTTGTCGCGGGTCACACGCACGGCGGGCAGGTAGTATTCCCGCTGCCGGGATTCCTGCTGACCGGCTCGTCTTTCGAAACAAGGTACGTCTCAGGCTTTTATCACCTCGGAGACATGTTCGTCAGCGTGAACAACGGGCTCGGATTGACGCTCGCTCCCATTCGTTATCACGCGCCCGCAGAGGTCACTCTTATAACTTTGACGGCGGCGAAGTAGGCAGAGAATCATCAGGTGCGCCTTGCGAGCTGAAGTGATAAGTTAAAAGTCGATACGCCGACTCTTGAGGATGTGGTTTAAGGTTTAAGGCGTTGGGTATGTGATGGAGCGGGTGACGAGGCTCGAACTCGCAACTTTCAGCTTGGGAAGCTGACACTCTACCATTGAGTTACACCCGCTCTCGGTCCTGATTGCCACACGCATGTTAAGACGAGCGGTCGGGATTGTCAAATCCCGGTACTATTCCCTAAAAATGTAGGATACTTTTTTCTCCTGGTGCGAAGTATAAGGGAGGATGACATCGCGTAAAATCAATTTTAGTACGGCGGCTAGGAGCTGCCAGGGCCTAACTTGGGCTCTCTACGCTTGGCGTCAATTCAGACAGCGGCTCGGTTTCTTGCTGCGCTTGTGCTGACTCCTTCGGCCGCTTTGCTCGTTCAATCTTAGCAGTTGCACGTTGCACTTTCTTTCGTGCTTCGTCGGCCTTCTCTCCTTCAACGACTTCGCGCTTTAGCACATCGTTAATGAGAGCGGCCTTTATTTCGTCAGAGTTGATCTTTACATCTGGAGCGAATCGCCGAAGCTCGCGGCGAATAGTGTCGAGCACAGGGGTCGTCAAAATAACGGCAGATAAAAAGAACTTACTCGTTGCCTGTTGCTGGGCCTGGTAAGCAGGGAGAGAGCCTTTCAATAATCCTTCGCGGGTGATGTGATAAAGCGATTCAATATGTGAAGATGTGCGAGGATTAAGGCTTGATAGATTAATATCAAGCACAACCTCATGGTCAATAGGCTTGCCAAAGATTACTTTAAAGACGCGCCACGTTGTGCCGTTAGTCAATATCACCCAATCGACCCCTTGATTGGCGGCGTAATCAACAGCTTGTTTGATATGAGCGTCTTTTAGATCGAGCCCTATAGCTTTGACTTCAATTAGAAATTGAAGCTCGTTATCCAACTTCACCGCCAGGTCGCAAAACGTGCCTCGAATGGCGTGCTCGCGGGTTATCTCAGAATATTTGTCATAGCCAAACATATCGGCCAAAAGGTCAGTGACTATTATCGAAGTGTCTGACTCATTTACATCTCGCGTGCGGGCCGATGAAAGAATTGGCTGGAATTTCTTTAGAGCGGTTGTTAGTCGATCAGCTACTTTTGATGGTACTTGTGCCATAACGCCTCCTAGTTTTTATTAGCTAGTGTTTTTCTGAAGGAATCCGGTATTGGGAATCTAATCTTTCCTTCTTTTTCTTCAATTCTTACAACTAACTCAATCTCTTGTGATGTGGAATTGAATAAGGTATTTCTTGTCTCGTTATTTAAAGCAAACGCAGCCCAAAAAACGTCATAATCATAGTCTCTTGGTTCTATACCGTTCAGCACCTTCATTCTACCCAGGCTTGAATTTATCGCACCTTTGATAGCCCCTGGCTGGCCACGCTTAAATCCGCCGGGTTGTAGAAATGCTTGCCAATTTGATGGAACGATACCGGATCCCTCATTAGGATCTATCTCAATCATAAAGATAAGGTCGCCGCTTTCTTCTGCCTTACGAACCATCTCCATAGTTTCTTCATTGCTTAGGCGATTATTGATCTGATTTAACCTGGCAGTAGCTCGTATAACTTCCGGTGTGAGCCAGGTTGCACGAACCTTATAACTGGAAGATTTATTCGTGTTAAGAAGTCCTCGCCCCGTACCAGAGACACGCACAGATCGACGCATGCTTTTCCCTATGGTTGATGCTTGTCTAGCTGTCCAGGTTAAATAAGAGGACTCTTGGGCTAACACAAAAAATGGCATCGAAATAACGAACGCGAATGTAATCATTGCGGCTTTCATAGGTTGCTCGCAAGTCTATTCCCTACCAATTCTTTAAGTCAAACTCCTGCCGAATGTAGTTTAACTCTAGCGATGGGTTTCGCTTCGCATATTGGCGGGCCTGGTTCGTCTTTGCGTCGATTCAATTCTAATGCGCTTGAATGTACAAGCTGCTCGATCTGTTATTGCGCCACCCGTCTCGGTCCCGTTTTTTCCTAATCCCTTTTCTTTGTCACGTGAGGTTTGAGCTTTGAGTACTGGTCGAGGACTTCCTGTTTATGGACGGGGTTGGCGTTGTCCAAGATGACGTGGCGGACCATGACGAGCAGCCGCTCGCGACGACCGGCGAACCGGCCCGTGAGTGGCTGCTGGCTTGTGACATCGACAAGCCCCTCGCGCACCCACGTCCAGAACTGCTTCTGCGTGGTCCAGAACTCCTTTTCGTTCGCACATACGATACGAGCGGTCTTTTTCACAGCTTTAGTCCGGGCGCTCACTTGCGGCTAAAGAGCCACATGATGAAAGAGATGATAATGCTTAGAATGATTGAAGTTACCACCGGGAAGTAGAACCGCCATCGGTCGCGCTCGATGTAGATATCGCCGGGGAGCCTGCCCGGCTTGACGCCGGAAAACCGCTCAACCGCGATAAAGCCCAACCCGATTGCGGCTACGATCAAGCCGACAAAGAGCAGGATTTTTCCGGTGCTTCCCATGATCGAATGCCGCTTTCAAGCCGCAGCGACGGCCGGGGTTCTACTTCTTTAGAGCCTCGGCGGTGCGAGCGCCCAGGTCGGCCGGGCTCTTGACGACAAGGATTCCGGCCTCTTCCATCGCGGTCATCTTCTCGGCCGCAGTTCCCTTGCCCCCGGCGATGATCGCGCCCGCATGGCCCATGCGGCGGCCCGGAGGGGCCGTCTGCCCGGCTATAAACCCGACGACAGGCTTGCTCATGTGATCGCGGACAAACCGCGCTGCTTCCTCTTCGGCAGTGCCGCCTATCTCGCCTATCATCACGACCGCTTCGGTTTCGGGGTCCTGCTCGAACAACCTGAGCGCGTCAACAAAGTTCGTGCCGATCACAGGGTCGCCACCGATCCCTATTGCGGTCGATTGGCCCAATCCCAGACCCGTCAATTGATGAACCGCTTCATAAGTCAGCGTCCCGCTTCGCGATACGACGCCGACGCGCCCCTCTGTGTGGATGTGACCGGGCATGATACCGATCTTGCACTTGCCGGGAGAGATGATGCCGGGACAGTTTGGGCCTATCAGCCTTGTATTTCGGCCGCGCAGGTAATCGAAAGCGCGCACCATATCGAGCGCGGGAATCCCTTCCGTGATGCAGACCGCGAGCGGTAGCCCGGCGTCAGCGGCTTCCATGATCGCGTCTGCTGCGAACGGAGGCGGGACGTATATGACGCTCGCGGTTGCTCCCGTCTCGCGGACGGCGTCGGCAACCGTGTCGAAGACAGGGATGCCTTCGTGCTGTGTCCCGCCCTTGCCGGGCGTCACCCCGCCCACGATCTTTGTGCCGTAAGCGACCATCTGCGCCGTGTGAAACGAGCCTTCTTTGCCGGTGATCCCCTGCACCAGAACGCGTGTCTCTTTATCAACCAGTATGCTCAAGTGGTTCTCCCCAGTCCATGTATGATGAGATCAGTCGAGATCTAAAAGACGAGAAATATAACACACCGCTTCAAAGCTTGTGAAGCTACGGCGACGGGCGCGATTCGCATTGGCGCGCGCGGGCAGCACTCCATCGCGCCCCGCTACACGTAAGAGCCGCCGGTCACTAAAAGGACGTGGCCCGATACATAATCCGAAAGCGGCGAGGCTAGGAAAAGCACCGGCCCGGCGGCTTCGTCGGGCGTGCCCGGCCGGCCGAGCGGGATGAAGTTCGGCGCCATCTTTCGCATCGCTTCCGGTATGCCGAGTTCGACCTCTTTGCCCTGGACGGTCATCGTCTCGTGCCGCTCTTTTGCCTGTGTGAGCCGCGTGTCGATGAAGCCGTAAGCCACTGCGTTGACGTTGATGTTGAAACGGCCCCACTCTTTCGCCATCGTCTTGGTCACGCCGACTATGCCCATCTTCCCTGCGGAGTAGTTGACCTGGCCCGGATTGCCTGCGACGCCGGAAGTCGAAGAGACGTTGATGATCTTGCGTTGAACTCTTTGCCCTTCGGCTATCTCTTGTTTCGCCTTCTCGCGCATGTAAGGGGTCGCGGCGCGGATGATGCGAAACGGCGCGGTCAGGTGAACGTCGATCATCGCGTACCACTGCTCGTCGGTCATGTTTTGAATGACCGCGTCCCAGGTATAGCCCGCGTTGTTTACAAGTATGTCTATGCCGCCAAACGAGTCGGCGGCGGCCTTGACCAGCCGGTCCGGGAACTCGACATCGGTCACGCTGCCCGCGCACACGACCGCGCTGCCGCCCGCTTCCGTGATCTCTTTCGCGGTGGCCTCGGCCACCTCAGCGTCCAGATCGTTTATGACAACCGACGCGCCGTGTTCCGCAAAGAGCCGGGCTATGCTGCGCCCTATGCCGCGCCCCGAACCCGTGACAATCGCCGACTTTCCCGCAAGGAGCCTGTAGTCTGCCATCTTGAAATCCTCTCTCGTGATTATGTATTCGCGCCTTCACCCCGGCGCAACGCGAGATCATACACGATTGAAAGCTGGCTGGCCAGCACAGGGCTCTAACCGGTCGATTGCGCGCAAACCTGCCGCGTAGTAAGAGAAAGGGCCGCGCAGCATCGAGACTGCGCAGCCCTTTAGAGTGTCGAGCCTTGCGGGCGGGTTACGCCCGGATCAAGCCCCGGAAATTTGCCGGGTTCGGGTTGAAACCCGGAAATATCGTGCCGGTATTTTTAGCCTTAAGGTGGCGCGCGGCGACTTCGGCAAATACGTCACGAAAGTCTGTTGTGAGAGCAAGGTCTCGCCCCTCGTATAGCTGCTCGGCTGCAAGGCCGGGCCATTTGCCGTAGACTTTGCCGCCCGCGACAGGGCCGCCGAGCGCGAACAGACAGCTCGCGTGGCCGTGGTCAGTGCCGCCCGAACCGTTCTGGCGGATCGTGCGGCCGAACTCTGTCATCGTCAAAATCACGACGTTGCTCATGCGGTCGCCCAGGTCTTTGTAGAGCGCCGTGATGCCTTCGCTGAACTCACGCAGCCGGTTAGCAAGCTGGCCGCGAGACGAGCCCTGGTTGGCATGCGTATCCCAACCGCCGATGTCCGTAAAGGCGACTTCAAGCCCCAGGTCCGATTTGATAAGCTGAGCGATCTGCATCAATGACCGCCCGTAAGGCGTGCGCGGATAGTTGGCCCCGTTCGCTGCGCGGTGCTGCTGCGGATTAGCCCGCTTGAGCATGCGCACCGCCTCGAAGGCTTCTTTCCCCGTCCCCCGGAGCATATCGACCGAGCCTTGCGCGTATAAAGCTTCAAAGCTGGAAGCCGTCTCCTTGTTGCCCTGCCCCACACGCACGCCGAAATCCGAAAGGCTAGTCATAGCAACTGCTGGCGCGGACCCCATAAGCGAGCGCGGCATATTTGCGCTGAAAGCGACGGCGCGGAACGGCGAAGATTTCGCCTGCGCCTTCGAGCCTTCCTTACCGCCAAGATAGCGGTTGAGCCAGCCGTCGGGCGTGCTCTTGACCCCTGGAGTCGCTGACTCCATGTAGTCCTGCGCGTCAAAATGCGACCTTGTGTTGTCGGGCGATCCCACGGCGTGAACTATCGCAAGCTGCCCCGAAGCGTAAAGCGGCTTGAACGAATCGAGCGCGGGGTGGAGCCCGAAAAAGCCGTCGAGGTCGATGGCCGTGTCCGCGCTCCCGGCCTTCGGCGCGGGCACGGCTATCTGCGGTCGCGAAGCCGCGTAGCTTCTATCCCCAAAGGGAACGACCATCGAAATCCCGTCTGCCGCGCCGCGCTGGAAGATCGCTATGATGATGGGCCGGTCCTTGCCCGTCGCGCCTGTGGTCTGGCCGAGCGCGGTCCTTTGCAAAAAAGAGGGCACGGTTGCAAAGCTCGCCATCGCAAGCCCCGATGATTTCAGAAAAAGTCTTCTTGTAATCGTCATCTCAGTAACTCCAGCCTACCGTCTTTGAAACTCCGGCGATCCGAGCACCAGGCCAAAGACCTGCGCCAGCTCGGAACTGGTCGCCACCTGTATTGTGGGCCCGCCGCCAATATCAAACCGCTGGCCGCGCCGGCCACGCCCTTTTCGCTCGACGTACTGGCCTTTCCTGTTAAGCTTTACGTTGTCTGCGCTCATCGAATCGCCCACGGCCACACTGTCACCTGTCGCCAAAGCGTTTGCCTGAGCGTTGCCAAGCTCGCCTTTAACCGGGACGCCTTCTTTCAACTGCCTGTCTATGATGGCGCGAGTCTCAGTCGATATTTCCCCGTTCAGCAGCATAAGAATCGCGCGGTCCAGGAGCGCCGAGGGTCCAGACATCTCATCCCGGCTGGCCGCGCGGTCCAGGTCGACAACCGTCCCGCGAACCCTGTTCGCGCTCAGCGCTATGCCAAAATTCAACCGCTCAAGCAGCGCGCCCGTGTTTACCCATTGCTCTGCGCGGTCCGGGTAGCCCGTTGGCGGCTGGTAGAGATAGAGCGGCTGCCCCATCTTGGCCACGAACTGCGCCACCTGCCCCGCACCGTTCGTCTCACCGCCGAGCGCGCGAACAGCCGAGACTGCAAGCTCGAAAGGCGATTTGATCTTAGCGCGGTATGCTTCGGTCGAGTAGAACTCCTGCGAGGTGAAGATCGTCCTGAGCATCGCCGTTATATCGCCGTCGGTCTTTGTGTAAACCGCAGCCACTTTATCGACAAGCGACTTTGGCGGGTTGTCGCTGACGAAGCGGCGGACAAGCTTTGTCGAGATAAATCTGGCGGTCGCAGGGTGGCTCGCGAGAATCTCTATGACGCGCTCCCCGTCCTTAATGCCGCCGCCCGCGGGGATTTTCTGTCCGAGAACTACCTTTTCGCCGTCGTCGTGCATCCAGGGGCGGAAGATAAAGACTCCGTTCTGTCGCGGCTGCTGAATCGTCCAACCGGTAAAGGCTCGCGCAACCTCCTGGACATCCTTCTGGGTGTACCCGCTGTCAACGCCGAGCGTGTGAAGCTCCATGATCTCGCGCGCATAGTTCTCGTTTATGCCCCGCTTGCGCGAGCGGAGCTGCTTCATAGCCTGCTGGCGTCGCTCGTCGGGGGTCATCTGGTCGGGGCTCGCCATCGGGTCGGGCTTTTGCGCCTCCATACGGTCGCGCTGCATCTCTGCCCGGTCCATCTCGTCGCGTCGGCGATTGGTCCGCCGCATCTCCGTGCGGTCGCCAAAAAGACCCGGACGCCTGGCGTTGTTGCGTCTCCTGTTCATCTTCCGCCCGCCGGGCAATTCCGCGTCCGGCGACATCGACTGAAAATTGTCGAGGTAAAAGAGCATGGCGGGGCTCTTGGCGGTCGCAAGCAACAGCTCCTTGAATTTGCCAAGCGTGTGCGGCCGCACCGCATTCATCTCGAAGTCGGTCGTCAGCCAGCGGTCCGCGCCTTTCGCCCAGTAGATATTGAAGTGGTTGAACCAGAAATCGGTCATCACCTCCTGCAACTGCCGCTCGCTGTATGCGGCGCGGATTATCTTCTGTGCTTGAAGCTCCTGAAGCAGGATGTTGGGCGGCTTCAACCCGTTCTCCATGTAATACGATAGAACCTTCTTGCGCCGCTCGCGGTCGTCTTCTTTCGAGGCGGCGTCATCGCCTTGAACCATACCCGCCTCGCCGGGCTTGCCCTGAGCAAGCGCCTGTGCGGGGTTGTAAAGACCGAGCTTGCGGGCAACTTGGCCGGGCTGCGGGTACTTGTCATAAAGCTCAGACACCGTCATCTGAAGCGACGCGAGCCCTGTGAGCCGCGCCTCGGCCGCCGAATCGTCTATCTTTGCGGGGTTCAATTGCTGTTCTATATATTTTTCGAGCCCGATGCGCTTTACGCGCTCGACATCGCCGGGTCGAGGCCCGTATCCGAGCCTGTTTAGGACGTGTATTATCTTCTGGTCTTCCGTGAGCCTTCGCGCTTTATCGGCAGAGGCCGGTGTGATCGTGCCCGCCGCGAGCGACCAGCAAATGACCAGCGCGATAACGGAAACGGCAAACGATGACTTTCTAATAGCTTTCATAGATTATCCCCACTTCATCAATCCAGAATCGGTCAGTTCGTCTGTTTAGACGATACAGCGCAAGATTTAGTCTGGAAAATTGGCTGATAGATAAGAAGCATTTTACTAACCGTGGGTTGGCCGAAGTCTCAAAGCCCGGTTACACGCCTGACATTGGGGTCAATCGAGCGCGCGGCGTGTTCAAGGTGCGCCGTCGCATAAGCCTTTATCGTCTCGACGTGCCGCCACCGTATGGCGTGAACGCGCCGGAATATCCTTATCTTCAGGTTTGCCACTTCGCTGTTGATGCAGTAGAGCGGCTCGGAATCCGGGTCTGTGTACTCGACCTGTAGCATGTCGCGGAGGCGGCACTGGGCCGCCCCTTCGATTGAGATGCGGTGGTTCATGGCTGAAAACGACCAGTAGCCAATGCCGAGGTTACGCTGCCATTGCTCCGCGAACCGCAGGCGCACGAAATGGTGCTCCTCGCCCCTGTGGCGCAGGAAAAGCGATTGTATGGGCGGAAGCGTGTGGCCCGCCGTGCGCGGCCTCGCGGCGAGCCCTTCAAAGACCGTGCCCGGATGTTTGTCAAAGGCGTTCGAGTGGACCCACACCCATTCGTCAACGCGCTTGTGCCCCCACAGGTGAGACTGGCAGCCCGGTTCCGCATCGAGAAATATCTCGCGCCCGTCAACTTCGATTACGCCTGTGAACTCTGTATCCAGATTGGGCGAGCAGACATGCGAAGAAGGGCGCGTCACCATCTTCAGTTTCCGCGTGACGTGGTGATAGGTTCGCGGGTTCGGTTTGAAGCTCAAGTCCCACGCGACCCGGCGGCCGTCTTTCTCTATGCGGCCCGTAGCCCGCGACGGTGAAAAATCGCCGTCGCCGAGCTTCAGGTTGAACTGCTCCCGCCCGCTGAATGCGAACTGGTCAATCGGGTAGACTGCCTTCAAGCAGAAGTTGTCTTCGGGCCGCGCGCGGTCAAAGACGGTGGCCCACAAAGAGGCGCTCGGCCGGGCCGCCTGCTGTTGGCTCTCTCCGGAACTGCGCGGCGAGTCGATTGCGTAGCGAAACCAGAACCCCTTGCGCGAGGCCCTGTGGTTTAAGGTTAGAAACCATGCCTCGTAGTGGCCGGTCATTTTCGGCTTCCACCGGCAGAGATTATCGGAAAAGTTCGCTGCCTCGCCCAAAGTAGGTTGATAGCCGACTACCATCGCTCGCTGGCTCCCGCAATCGGTGAAAGGAGATTGTGATGAAACTCAAAGCGCTGAGCGCCGTGTAAGGTACGGCACTAGAATTCTGACGTTGAACAAGTTACAACATTCTGTGACCTTTGGGCAACAGTTGTTAGATTTTGCACTTCTGAGCATTGACGCTCGACGAGCCGCACTGAAATAATTACCGGACGTTTCGGACACAGTGGAAATAATATGGGGACAACCCTTGAGACCGAAGTAAAACTGGCCTGCGACGATCTAAACCGCATCCGCAACGCGGGGTTCGATCTGAGGCTAATAAAAGACCGCCATTTCGAGGACAACGTTCTGCTCGACTCGGACGACCACAGGCTTTTAAGCCGGGGAGCTGCATTGCGAATAAGGACTGTGGGCGGCCAGGGGCTTGTCACATACAAAGGCGTCGCCCGCGCGGGCGGCGACTCGCCTGTGAAAGTCCGCGAAGAGCTTGAAAGCGAAGCGACAGAGCCCGAGCGCGTGCGCGAGATATTCGACCGCCTGGGGTATCGAAAGTCGTTCAGGTATCAAAAGTACCGGACCGTTTACGCGCTCGCGCTCGACGGGACCGAGCTTGAGGTGACGTTCGACGAGTTGCCGATTGGCAGCTTTATAGAGATCGAAGGAGAAGAAGATAAGATCAGGCTTGTGCTCGAAGCGGCCGGGTTCTCCGACGGCGATATAATCCGGGAAAGCTACCCGGAGCTTCAGGCCTCGCTTTGTAAAGCGCGAGGCGTGCCGCTCGAAGACCTGATCTTTGAGGATCATCCGACCGGATCGTGAAGACCCACTTGTGAAAGCTCAAATATGAAAGCAATGATACTGGCAGCGGGATTCGGCACGCGGCTCTGGCCGCTCACCGAGGACCGAACAAAACCCGCAATACCATTTCTTAACCGACCGCTCATCGCCTACTGTGTCGATTACCTCGCTTCTTTCGGCATCCGCGATATCATCGTCAACCTTCATCATCAGCCCGATTCCGTGCGCGACTCATTAGGCGACGGCTCCGATATAGGCGTTAAGATCCACTATTCGGAAGAAGAAGAGATACTCGGCACATCGGGGGCTATTGACCGCGTCCGCGAGCACCTGCTCGACGACGATTTCATTGTCATAAACGGCAAGATAATCACCACGGTCGATCTCGACGAGACGATCCGCGCCCACCGCGAGCGCGAGGCGATTGCCACGCTCGTCTTAAAGGAGAACGCGCGGCGCGAGCGGTTCAGCATAGTCGAGGTGGACGCGCAGGGCTTGATAAAACGGTTCGCGGGGTTCCCTGAGCCAACCGCTGCGGAAGCGCTCGCTTCCGACCCGTCTCGACCCAACACGGGCAGCCTGACCAGAAACGACGCGGCCCCGCTGATGTTCACAGGGATACAGGTGCTCTCGCCTCGCATCTTCGACTTCGTCCCGCGAAATCGCTTCTCGCATTCGACCGTGGACGTTTACCCTAAAGCAATCGCGGCCGGCGAGGTGGTGCTCGGCCATGTCTCGAACGGCGACTGGTACGAGATGAGCACGCTCGACCGCTACCTCGAAGCGAGCCTGCTCTTTATGCGCAAGCGTGGCGAGAGCATGATGAGCGATTCGGGCTGCCGCATCGAAGACGGGGCCGAGGTCAAAGATTCGATACTCTGGAAGGACGTGACAGTCGAGAGCGGCGCAGTCGTTCGCCGCTCGGTTCTTGGCGACAAAGTGAGAATACCGGCTGGCGCTTGTATAGAGAATTCGGTCGTCGTGCGCCGCGACCATGTAGACGAGATTGAGCAAGGAGAGGTCCAGGGCGATAATGTCATCGTTCATCTGTCAGGAAAGTGACAAGTGACAAGTGACAAGTGACAAGTGACAAGAAAGACCAGACCGGACTTTGATCGTTCGCTCCATCTTGTCACTTGTCACTTGTCACTGTTTACTATTAAGAGATATGAGCACATCATCTGAAAGCAAGCTTTCACCGCACGCCGTCGAGCTGGCCGCGCAAGCATTAAACGCTCCTGCAACAGAGCTGGCCATCACTCAACTCACAGGCGACGCATCGACCCGCACGTACTTTCGCGCGCAGGCAAAAGATGCGCCAGTTATAGTCTCGATCTATGCCGAGCCGTTTGACGAAACGGAACGTGTTGAATCGAGGCTTGCAAAGATGGAGGCCGCCAACCCGGCCGCCCGGCTGACTTTTGCAAACGACCCGTGCGCCCATATCGAAGTGACGGAGTTATTTCTTAAAGCAGGGCTGCCCGTGCCTCGCCTGATTTCGGCGTCGGGCCGCGACCGCGCCCTGCTTTTTGAAGATGTGGGCGACGTGCGCTTGCAGGACTGGATCGCGGACCACACCCCGACACAGATCGCCGACGCTTATCGCAAGGCCGTAGACCTGATCGTAAAGATTCAAGAAGCGACAGAGCTTGCCGTATCGACCGGCTCGATCTGCTCGAAGATCGCCTTTGACGAAGCGAAGCTCAGATGGGAGCTAGGGTTCTTCTTCGCCAACTACTTCAACCGTTACCTCGGATTGAAGCTCGACGCGGCGACGGCAAACGGAGTGCAGCAGGATTTCAAAACGCTTTGCTCGGAGCTTGCCGCGCGGCCGCGCGTGCTCGTTCACCGCGATTACCACGCGCGCAACCTGATGATGGTCGGGGACGATATGTTTATCATAGACCATCAGGATGCGCGGATGGGACCGGCAAGCTATGACCTCGCTTCGCTCGTGAGCGACCCCTATACGGCGCTCGAAAGCGAGCTGTCTGCCGAGCTGATAGGGCGATTCATCGAAGGCAAAGCCGCTTCGACCGCCCCTTTGAGCGACGCTGAAGAGTTCTGCGTGGAGCTTGAGCTGATGACCATACAGCGCATGCTCAAAGCCGTCGGGACATATTCTTACCAGACGGCTGTGGTGAACAATCTGACATACGTCGATTACATAGAACCGGCAATCGAGCGGTCAATCGTGTCGATAAGCGCGCTCTCGCGTTTCGACAATCTTCGCGCGCTTCTCGAACGGGCGCGCGAGATAAGACCTGCGGGGGCTTGAGCGGCCGCCGTGCCAGTTTCGGAAAATTCGAATCCCACAAGCGAACGCCCTGGCGGGCCGTCTCCTGCCCTTTGTCACCAAAAAGAGTGGAATATATAGGTTTAGCCTCGCTCTTGAGCTTCGGCACAGGAGTTGGATATAGAGGCTGTCATTTATCGCCCGGAGGTAGAGGTAAGCTTATGGAGACATTGTTGCAGGATATAAAGTACGGCGTCAGGACGCTGCTCAAGAAGCCAGGGTTTACGGTTGTAGCAGTGGTCGCGCTTGCGCTCGGAATCGGAGCCAACACGGCGATCTTCACCGTTGTCAATGCCGTGCTGCTCAGCGCGCTCCCCTTCCGCAACGCCGACGAGGTAGTGATGGTCTGGGAGCACAACCGCCCGCGTGACCGCCGGGAGAACGTCATATCGCCCGCAAACTATCTCGACTGGCAAGACCAGAACACGGTCTTCGCAGAGATGGGCGCATTTTATGACGGGCGGGCTAACCTCACCGGGTTCGACACACCTGAAGAGATACCTGTTCAGGCGGTTACCTCGAATATATTTCAACTGCTCGGCGCAAACCCCGTTGTCGGCCGGACGTTTGCCGCCGACGAGGGGACAGAGGGCAAGACCAACATCGTCGTCCTCAGCCACAGCCTGTGGCAGCGCAGGTACGGCGGCGACCCGTCCATCGTGGGCCAGACCATTCAGTTGAACGGGAATAACTATACGATCATAGGCGTTATGCCGCGCAACTTTACGCTCTACATAAAACGGGGCACCCTGTCCGGCAAGCAGGCGGACGCCTGGCGGCCCATAGCCTTCACTGCTCAACACAGAGTGCGGCAGGGTCGATTTATGAGCGCGGTCGCGCGGCTCAAGCCCGGCGTTACGGTCGAGCAGGCGCAGGCCGAGATGAATGCCATCGCCGGTCGGCTCGAAGAGCAATACAAGGAATTCAACAACGGCTGGGGCGTCAACATTGTGCCGATCAAAGATCAGCTGGTAGGCGAGATACGCCCCGCACTGCTCGTGCTTTTGGGGGCGGTCGCCTTTGTGCTTTTGATCGCCTGCGCTAACGTCGCAAACCTGCTGCTTGCGCGCGCCGCCTCGCGTCAAAAAGAGATAGCGATTCGGACTGCGCTTGGCGCGGGCCGTTGGCGAGTCGTGCGGCAGTTGCTGACGGAGAGCGTCTTACTCGCCACGGTCGGCGGGGTGCTCGGGTTGCTGCTGGCGATGTGGGGGACCGACCTGCTTCTCGCTCTCAGCCCAAAAGACCTGCTCGGCATCAAAGACATAGGGATAAACCCGCAAGTTCTCGGCTTTACCCTGATCGTCTCGCTTCTGACAGGGATAATCTTCGGGCTCGTCCCCGCGCTCACGGCGTCGAGAGCGAACCTCAACCTGGCCCTGAAAGAGGGCGGCAAGACCTCTGCGGCCGACGGCGGCCACAGCCTGCGCAACCTGTTCGTGGTCGCGCAAGTGGCGCTCGCGCTTGTTTTGCTGATCGGTTCGGGTCTGATGATAAAGAGCTTCATGCGCTTACAGTCTGTCAATCCGGGTTTTAATTCGGAGAACCTTCTCACGGTGAGGATGTTGCTCCCGGCATCGAAGTACCGCGAAGACCACCAGGTAATCAGCTTCTTCAACCAGATCGTCGGGCGAGTCGAAACGATACCGGGCGTGCGCTCGGCATCGGCCATAAACTTTCTGCCTTTCACAGGGCTTGCGGCGGCGACAGGCTTTACAGTCGTTGGCCATCCCCAGCCCGGAGTGGGAGAAGAGCCCGGGACCGAAGTCAGGGTTGCGCAGCCGGGATATTTCGAGACCATGGGGATACCGATCATCAAGGGCAGGACTTTCACCGACAAGGAAGCGACAGAGCTGTCGCACGTCGTCATCGTCAACGAGGCGATGGTCAAAGAGCACTTCCCCAACCAGGACCCCCTTGGCCAGAAGCTCTTGATAGACATGATGGACAAGCCCGCTCCGTGCGAGATCATCGGCGTCGTCGGGGATGTGAAGCACCACGGGCTCGACACCGAAGTGCGGCCCTTTGCCTACTGGCCGCCGCCTGAGCTTACGTACTCTTTTATGTCCATCGTGGTCAGGACCGATTCCGACCCGGACACAATCGCCGCCGCGATCCAGCGCGAAGTCTCTGTAATGGATAAAGACCTGCCCATTGCCGACGTTCGCATGATGCAAGATTTGATTTCCGAATCCGTGTCAAGGTCTCGATTCTCGACGCTGCTGCTGACAATATTCGCGGGCGTGGCGCTCGTGCTTGCCGCTGTCGGCATATACGGCGTGATGTCGTACTCGGTCACGCAGCGCACGCACGAGATCGGCATTCGCATGGCGCTTGGCGCAGGGCGCAGCAACGTGCTGCGGCTGGTAGTCGGGCGCGGGATGTTGCTGACAGCCATAGGCCTTGCGATAGGGCTTGGGGCGTCGTTTGCGCTTACGCGGTTTCTTTCGAGCATGCTGTTTGGCATAAGCGCGGTCGACCCCATCACCTTTGCGATGGTGACTGCGGTGCTTGGGTCGATCTCGCTTGCGGCCTGCTACATCCCGGCGCTCAAGGCGACAAAGGTCGATCCGATGATCGCCCTCCGCTACGAATAAGAGCGGTAACAAAAACAAGAAGGCCGCGCTGTCCGACCTGTGACAGCGCGGCCTTTATTTTGTCCGCAGGTTCGGAGAGCGGTTATCCGCGCTCGTCGCCAGGCACGTACTTCAACCCGCGCGGGCCGACGTATTCGGCGCGAGGACGGATGAGGCGATTGTTCTCGTACTGTTCAAGCACATGGGCCGTCCACCCCGCGATGCGGCTGCAAGCGAAGATCGGCGTGAACAGGTCTGTCGGCAGGCCCATCGAGTAATAGGTCGAGGCCGAGAAGAAGTCTACGTTCGGGTAGAGTTTCTTTTCGCGCATCACGACCTCTTCCATCTTGAGCGACATGTCGTACCATCTCCGGTTGCCTGTCCGCTCGCCAAGCTGGCCGCTCATCTTTCGCAGGTGAGTTGCGCGCGGGTCTGTCGTGCGATAGACCCTGTGGCCGAAACCCATAATCTTCTTCTTGTCCGCAAAAGCCTTCATCGTCCAGGGCTCGACATTCTCAAGGTCGCCTATCTCAAGCAGGTTCTTGATGACGCCCTCGTTCGCGCCGCCGTGCAGCGGCCCCTTGAGCGTGCCGATTGCAGAGACGATTGCCGAATACATGTCCGAAAGCGTCGCCGCCGTCACCCGCGCCGCAAAGGTCGAGGCGTTCAGCTCGTGGTCTGCGTGAAGTATAAGGGCCACGTCCATCGTGCGAGCCTCGATTTCGTCCGGCTCCTGCCCTCGCAGCGTGTAGAGAAAGTTTCCGGCAATCGAAAGATCGGGCCTCGGCTCCACCGGCTCCTGGCCGTTGCGGATTCGCTGGAAGGTTGTGACAATCGTCGGAAACTTTGCGGTCAGCCTGATGGCTTTTCGCACATTCGCCTCGCGCGACATGTCGGCCGCTTCCGCGTCGTAGAACGCGAGCGCCGATATGATGCTTCGCAGCATGTCCATCGGGTTCACTTCTTTCGGGAAGAACCTTATCAGGTGTTGAATCTCTTCAGGCAGCCGCGTCTCTCGTCCGAGTTCTTCTTTTAGCTGCTCAAGCTGCGCGCGATTTGGAAGGCTTCCGTTCCAAAGGAGGTATACAACCTCTTCGAAGGTCGCGTGCTCGGCCAGGTCGTGAATATCATAGCCGCGATAGATCAGCACGCCCTTCTCGCCGTCCACAGCGCTGATTGACGACTGCGCGGCAACGACCCCTTCAAGCCCCGCCTTGGCGACATTTGCTTCACTCGACATCTCTTTCGTTCCTTTCACTGTGTCGTTAGCTATAAAGAGCTACGCGATAGTCTCGCCCAATATTCTAGGATAGGCGGAAGCCACGAGCGTGTCAATCAACAGTCACGTCTAAGCGCGGCGCGAGACGACCGCGACCGGTTAAGGGAGCATCACCTCCACCTCTATCCCTCTGCGGGCTTCGGTCAATCGGGCGGCTGACTGGCGCTGTACGCCTATCTCAAGAAACCCCGCGCTCCCGAAATAGGCAAAAAGCTCGTTCGGCGCGGCTTCGGCGAAATGCGTCACGACTCGCACGGCTTCGTGCTTGCCCACGCGCACTCGCGCGCCGCCTGCTGCGCGCTCAGGCGGCAATTCCTCCGCGCTGATGTTCGTGATGACGTTGCCGAATCGGTCCACGTGGAGCACGTGGCCGCGAATCTCTTTGTCAGACATTACGCGCGCCGTCGGCGTATTGAACTTAACAGGGTCCTCGATGGGCGCGCCCATCTTGGACCAATCGACAAGCTTTGACACGTACCCGGCGAGTGGCGCGAAGACATCGCGTCCATGAAAAGTGTTCGAGACGGGCTGGCGGTAATAATGCGCCTCCGAGAGATGGACCACACGGTTTACGCGCTCGCGCTGGTATATGTAGCTAAAGACCCCGTTGTCAGGGCCTATGAAGTTGTACTCATCCGTCATGATGAGAATAGGCCGCCGACCCGACCCCACCCCCGGATCGACAACTACAACGTGAATGGTGCGCCTCGGAAAGTCTTTGTAGCAGCACATCAGCATGAACGCAGCGGCGTAAAGATCGTACGGCGGAATCTGGTGAGTCAGATCGACAATGTCTACGTCCGGGTTTACGGAGTAGATCGCGCCCTTCATCGCGGGAACGAAATAATCGGCTTCGCCAAAATCGGTGGTCAGCGTGATTATGGGTCTTTTGTCAGCCATAAAGCTCTCCTTAATCAATCAGGCCGTTTTTCAGGGTTGTAGCCATTCTAACTTACGAGGCAATAGTTTTCGTCTGTTAAGATGGATCGCCGCCGAACAGCTCGCCGAGCAGGTCGCCAAGCACCTCGCGGTCGGCCTTGTAACTGAGCCGCGCGAGCGCCTCGCGCGCATCGAGCCACTCGACCCGGTCGACCTCTTCTCCGTCGCCCCTCAAATCGTCCGGCAAGGTCGCCTCTGACTCCATCAAGAAGTAATAGACCCGCTTCTCTTTTGTATTGCCTTTTCGGCTCGCGTAGCAATACTCGATAGGCTCAAGCTCACGCGTGATGTGGCAAGAGAGCCCTGTCTCTTCCCTCACCTCTCTGAGCGCAGTCTGCTCGACGGACTCGCCTTCACGCTGCTTGCCTTTCGGGAACGACCAGTCGTCGTATCGGGGGCGGTGGACGACGACTACACGCACAGGCCCGTTACGGTCGCGGGCCAGCACGATCCCGCCAGCCGCGACCTTCTTGTTTTCGCTATCGCTCACGGTCGTCACACTATCACGATGACGTGTGAATTGACACCCAGGGGCTGCCGGGCTAGGCTGTCTACTTATGAGCGAACAAGTTTCAGAAGGACCACCTTATGATCCTTGCGGCGACCCGGCCATAAGAGTGGTGCTGATGCCCAAGGACACAAACGCGCACGGGACGATCTTTGGCGGCGTGATTCTCAGCTACATCGACCTCGCAGCCGCTATTGAAGTGCGGAAGCACACGAGGAAAAAGTTTGTCACGGTGGCTATGCACGAAGTCGTCTTCGTCGCGCCCGTCTTTGTCGGAGACCTTGTCAGCTTTTACACTGAGCTTGTCCGAATCGGGCGCACGTCGATCACCACCAAAGTTATAGTGGAAGCGGACCGCGTTAGCAGCCCCGGCTCGCGCGTCCGTGTGACCGAGGCTGTAGTCGTATACGTCGCGGTTGACGATAACCGCAAGCCCACTCCCGTCCGCGACGATCCCGTACCGGAAAGCTGAGTGGTCGTGCCGAAGCCCATCGATTAGACCATGCGAGCGTTCTATTCCCAGCGATACGTAATAAAGCTGCCCGACGGGCACGCCTTCCCCATCACCAAGTATTCGATGATACGTGATCGCCTGGTGGCCGAAGGCACGCTCGAACCAGGCGGCCTGTCCGAGCCCGCTCTGGCCGACCGCGAACAGGTTCTGCTCGTCCACACCAGAGACTATTATGACCGCCTTGTTGACGGGCTGCTTACGGAGCGCGAGATTCGCAGGCTTGGCCTTCCGTGGTCCGAGGCGCTCGTTGGTCGCTCGCGCACTGCTGTCGGCGGCACGCTCGCGGCGGCGCGCGTTGCGTTAAATGATCTGATATGCGCGAACCTCGGGGGCGGCACACACCACGCTTTTGCGGACCACGGCGAAGCATTCTGCGTGCTCAACGATATAGCCGTAGCGGTCAACCTTTTGCGCGCCGAAGCAAAGATCAGCCGCGCGGCGGTCATCGACTGCGACGTTCACCAGGGGAACGGGACCGCCGCGATCTTCGCAAACGATCCGGAAGTTTATACGCTGTCGCTTCACGGCGATAAAAACTACCCCCTGGTGAAACAGCGGAGCACAATCGACATCCCGCTCGCCGACGGCACTGAAGACGAAGAATACCTCGCCCTGCTGGAACAGCATCTTGCGCCGGTGCTCGACAGGTTTCGCCCCGACGTTCTCTTTTATCAGGCGGGTGTCGATCCATTGAGGCATGACCGGCTCGGAAGACTCGCGCTCACACACGAAGGGCTTTTCTTGAGAGACAGGCTCGTCTTTGAAGCATGCCGCAGCCGCGAGATTCCCTGCGTCATCACGCTCGGCGGCGGCTACGGGCGAGAGATAACGGATACGGTCGAAGCGCATTGCAACACGCTGCGCGCAGCCCGCGCTGTTTACGAGAGTTAGAGCGGGAACCCCCGCTTTCGCCGCCGCGTATGACCAATTGTGAGCTTTTCAAACACGTATAACACGGCGTAGATTTAAAGCGTAGATTAAGTTCAGGGAGTTTATGATGGCAAGCAAGCTTGACGAACTGAAGCGGCGCGCTGAGAAGGCCGCACGCGAGTTAAACGAAAAGTACGAGATCAAGTCGAAGATCGAGCAGGGCACGCGCGTTGCCGAAGAGGCTATTCGCAAGGGCGCGGACGCCGCTTCATCAGGCATCAACGTCGCCCGCGAAGAGGCGGCTCGTGTGAACCGCGAGCACAAGATCACGGAGAAGGTGGGCGAGAACGCCCGCCGCGCATCCGAAAGCGCTCGCCGCGCCGCAGACCGCGCCGACCAGGCGATCCGCACATCGGGCGCAAAGGATAAAGTGAGCGAGGTCGCCTCCGACGCTAAAGAGAAAGCCACGGATTTTTTCGGTGAGGCGCGGCGATACTACGAGCACGCTTCCGGGGCGGCAAAGGCAAGCGTTTCGGCCGCGCGCCTGCCTTCGTCCGTATCGGGGGCGGTGTCGTCCGCGCGAACCTGGATCAAAGAGAACCCCGGAAAGACCGCGCTCGTCTCGCTCGCGCTGGTCGCAGGCACACGCGCAGGCTCCGCATTTTCTGCGCTCGACGTGACGCTGCTCGGCGCGGGCGGCGCTGGAAACTGGCTCTTTCATTCCGCGCTCGTCCCTTACGGATTGAGGAAGCTCTCGGAAAAATACGAAGATTACTTGAAGAACCAGGAAGCGCTGTTGAAAGAAGGCAAGCTCTCGGAAGCCGAGCAGTCGCGGGTGAAATTCGAGCGCGATATGGCGAAGTACGTGGGCGCTCCGCTCCTGGGCGCGTTCAGCATAGCGGCGGGCGCGGGGCTTGTCTATGAAGCATTCACGGGCGCGGCAGTCACAGGAGTGCCGATAAGCCTTGTGCTCGGCGGCAACCCGATGCTTTCCAGCATCTGGCTCTTCGGAAACGGGCTGGTCTGCTTTCACAACGGCTACAAGTTCTTCATGATGGCGCTGGGCGATCAGGAAGACGTAGCCCGCGTCGTCCACGACATCAAGGGGCTGCTGCCCGCTTCGACCACCGTATGACACACAGAGAGATCGCGCTGCTGGGCCTGGGGAACGTAGGACAGTCTTTTATTGATTACCTGCTAAGAATTGATGATCGCGAGGTCCAGTCTCGTCTGCTGCCTCGGATCCGTGCGGTAGCAGATTCCGGCGGCGGCCTCTTTCTTGATCGAACGGACGAGATCAAGGCCATCCTGGAAGTTAAGAGAGCGGGCCGCAGCCTTAACGATTACGCCCCTTCGCGGCTGATCCGGAACCCCACAGAGTTTATCGCCTCGCTTCGCCCTGCGGGCATCTTCTCCGTAGTTGAATCGCTGCCTACGAACCTTGATGACGGCCAGCCCGCGCTTGAATTGCTCACAGCCGCGCTCAAGCGCGGGGTCAATGTCGTCACGGTCGATAAAGGGCCGCTCGTACACGGCTTCGACGAGTTGACCGAAGCTTGCGCGGCTTCGGGAGCGCGGTTGGGCTACACAGGAACTACCGGCGTCAGCATCCCTGAAAAGATTATTAACTCGCGCGTGCTTGAGATTCGAGGCGTGTTGAACGGGACTACCAACTACGTCCTGACGGAGATGCAAGAACGCGAGCTATCTTTTGAAGCGGCGCTCAGCTACGCCCAACAAAGCGGGATTGCCGAGCCCGACCCGCGACTCGATGTCGAAGGTTGGGATTCGGCGTGCAAGATATTAATTCTCGCAAAGACTCTCATGCAGGCCGAAGGCGGTATTCGAGACGTATCGAGAATCGGCATCGGCCCGGAGACCGAAGAGTTGATAAGGGTCGGTCGCGCGAGCAATCGAAGAGTCCGGCTCGTCGCTCGCGCGCGCATCTGGCAGGGCCGCGTGCGTGTAAGCGTCGCTCCAAAGCTCCTGGCCGTGGATTCGCCGTTTTATAGAGTGTCGGGCACATCAAAAGCGGCGGTCTTCAGGACCGCGACCGAAGGCGAGACGATCTCGCGCGCGCGGTCGGGCCGCGATGCGATCTCAGAGATTATTCTTGATGACTTGATCCGGGTTGAGGGCCTAGCCGAAGTTTGAAAAGATGTCTCCGAACGAAAGCTGCGGGCTCGGTTCTTCTTTCGCCTGGCCGTTTTGAGCCTCGGCTGCCGCCGTCGATTTGAGCGCCTTCTGCACGTCGCGCAGGTTGAACCGTATCAGCCTGTCCGTAAGCGTGACGGCGGGTATTCGCCCCGCGCGTCTCAAGCGATGGACGGTCGACTCGCTTACCTGCAAGACGCCCGCGAGCTGGCGGGCTGTCAGGTACTCGACCTTTTTATCATCGCCTTTCTTGCCGCTCACCTGCTCGGAGCGTGTAGCCTCAGACGCTTCCGCCTCACCCGAATCAAGCTGCGCGGCGCGCTTCCGGTTTGGTTGATTGTCACTCGCCAATTACTCTTTCACCTGTTCAAGCGAGAAAGCCACGGGCGCCGACTCGCCTTCGTTTATATCGACGACCTTCGTTTCGGGTTTGTAGCCGCTCAACATCGCGGTCAACTGGTAGCGCGCGCGCATCGAAGGGAGGCGAAAGGCGAACTCACCACGGCTGTTTGAGACGTAGTCGCGGCTGAGAGATTCGATCTTCTTCTTCTCTTTAGCTTCCTGATCGGTCGGGATACGCACGAGCTTTACCCGCGCGCCCGCAAGCGACGCGCCAGAGGAATCGAAGACCGCCCCGCGAATAAGCGAAGTCCGCTGCGCTTTTTGGAGCCTGATGGTCTTGACGCTTGTCGCCTTCCCTTCTTCGACCTGCTGCATCTGCACAAGCGTTCCGCCTTGAAAGCCTTCCGCGTCAAAGCTGACCGTGTAATCGTCCGGCTCAAGCTCGAAAGAGTAATAGCCAGACTGGTCCGTGGTCGTATCCTTAACGGCCCGCGTCCGGCTGCTCATCACGCGGACTTCGGCCCCGGCAATGGGTTTGCCCTTGTCGTTTTCGATCTTCCCTTTGAGCGTGCCAGGCTTTTGCCCTGCCGCGACAATTGCGGCCAGCGAACAGAGCACAACAAGCGCGCTCATCAACCTTCGCTTCATCCCGTTTGCTCCTTGATTACAATTGCGGTCTGTACACTCGACTGGTACGTTTAATTCTGCGGTTGACGACCGCAAAAAGTCAACAGGAGCGAGTGACAAGTGACGAGTGACAAGTGACAAGAAAGACCAAACTGGACCTTGATCGTTCCCCCTCTTGTCACTTGTCACTCGTCACTTGTCACCCTTCATAGCTATGAGAGTAATAGGCGGGAGCCACAGGGGCAGGCGGCTGCGCACAATCCAGGGGCTTGAGGTCAGGCCGACATCGGACAGGCTTCGCGAAACGCTCTTCAACATACTTGCGCCAGGCGTAGTCGGCGCGCGCTTCCTCGACATCTGCGCAGGTTCGGGTGCAGTTGGCATAGAAGCGCTCTCGCGCGGGGTGAGCCACGTCACCTTTATCGACCGCTCGCGCCGCGCCTCGACGGCCATAGCCTCGAACCTCGCCGCGCTCGGCATCACCGAAGGGTTTGAGCTTATAAATCGGGATGCTCTGTTTGCGCTCAAGCGGCTGGCCGAAGAGAGTAAGCCATTCGACATAATCTTTTTTGATCCGCCCTACGCGTCAGAGATTTACCCGCGCGTCATGGCCCAGCTTGCCGGGCAACCCCTGGTCGCAGGCGACGGGATCATCGTAGTCGAGCACCGCGCGAAGACGCCGCCCGACGAGACGTTCGGCAGCTTCCGCGTCTACCGCGAGGTGAAGCAAGGGGAGTCTGCGCTCGCCTTCTACGCGCGCATATGAAAGCCAATTACTAGAATCATGGTCTGTTCCATGTTAGTATCGCGGAAAGTTGTTGGACCTCTGTTTCGCCAGGCTAATTTAGGAGAGTGAATTTGACGCGCCGAGCAATCTACCCCGGATCATTCGATCCACTTACGAACGGGCACCTGGACATCATCGAGAGGTCGGCCAAGCTTTTTGATGAAGTGATCGTCGCCGTCCTGCTCAACATTGAAAAGCAGCCGATGTTTACCACCGATGAGCGAGTCGAGATGATCCGCGAGACCGCCCGCTTTGACAACGTGCGCGTGGGTACTTTTGAAGGGCTGCTCGTCCATTACGCGATGGAGCAAAACGCGCAGGTGATCGTGCGCGGCATCCGCGCGATCTCGGATTACGAGTACGAGCTTCAGATGGCGCTTATGAATCGCAGGCTTGAGCCGCGAGTCGAGACGGTATTTTTGATGGCGGCTGAGGAATATTCTTACGTCAGCTCGCGGCTGATTAAAGAGGTCTACAAGCTCGACGGCACGGTCACAGGGCTTGTGCCCGAACTTGTCGAGCTTCGCATGCGACAGAAACGGCCGTGACAGGGGAGAAAGATGAGCGAGCGGGCCTACAAAGAATCGGACAGCGTATCGAGGATGGCTGTATCGTCAACGCTCAGCGTTTTGATGGAAGCCGAGCGGCTGCGCGCCGAAGGGGTGGACGTGGTCGACCTTGGCGCGGGCGAGCCCGACTTTCCCACACCCGATAACGTAAAGCAGGCGGGCGGGCGGGCAATCGAGCAGGACCTGACCCGTTACACCTCGACAAGCGGCATCACCCCGCTCAGGCAGGCCATACTCGATATGATCGAGCGCGACTTCGGCGCGAGCTACACGCTGCCACAGGTCTTAGTGACAATTGGCGGCAAGCAGGCGATCTTTAACGCCATGGCTACGCTCATCAATCCCGGCGACGACGTGCTGATCCCTTCCCCGTACTGGGTGACGTTTCCTGAGATAGTGACGTTTCTTCGCGGCAACTCCATTATCCTCGACACAGAGCCGAACCGGTTCGTGCTGACGGCCGATATGATTCGCGACCGCGTCACTGCGCGCACGCGGCTTTTGATAATCAACTCGCCGAATAACCCTACAGGGCGCGTCATCCCGCCCGACGAGTACAGAAAGATTATCGAAGTGGCCGCCGAGCGCGACATATGGGTCATAAGCGACGAGTGCTATCTCTATTTCGCCTACCCGCCCGCCAGCCCTTTCACGGCGGGACAATTGCCCTCGGAGCTGCGCGAGCGGGTGATGATAAGCGGGTCGTTTTCAAAATCGCATGCCATGACAGGTTGGCGGATAGGTTACGCGCTCGGACCCGAAGAGTGGATACGCGCCATGCTCAAGGTGCAGAGCCATTCGACCTCGAACGCGACTTCGATCTCGCAGTATGCCGCGCTCGAAGCGGCGACGGGACCGCAGGACTCGCTTCACTTCATGATCGGCGAATACCGCAAGCGGCGCGACTGGCTAGCCGCCGCGCTCAACAAGATCGAAGGGATCGAGTGCACTACGCCCGAAGGCGCGTTTTACATGATGCCGAACGTCAAGCAGTTGCTCGGGGGCCGCGCAAAAAGCTCGGCGGAGCTTGCTCGCATTCTGCTCGAAGAGGCGCGCGTAGTAGTCACGCCGGGTTCGTCATTCGGGATCGAAGGATACCTCAGAATCTCTTACGCCAACTCGCTTGAGGTCATCCGCCGGGGGGTCGAGCGTCTGGCTGATGTGGTAAAGACGCTGCGCTAGGCCGGTTGTGCCGAGGCCCGCCGTCGCCGCGCTCTGTGCAGAGTTCTCTATTCGCTCCGGCGGTAGTTTATCTTCAAATCTCTAACGCCGGTTATCAACCACCTGCCCGATACCTTTTCAAGCCAGACCCGCTCTTGCACAGAGCCCGAAATGCTCTGCTGGCCTTTAAAATCCCACGCTTTCGTAAAGGTCGCGACCGCTCGTTTGCCCGTCTGGTCTGGCTTTACGGAGATATTCGAGAACTGAAAATTAATGTCCGAATAGGTTGCGAGAGCGCGCGCGATGTCGTCGCGGACATAATCGCGGCTCACGTTACGCTTCAGATAAAAGGTGTGAAGCGAGGGCGCGAAGTAACGGAGATGGCCTTCGAGGCTGCGCCGCTCAAGCGCGCTTGTCCACCCGCTCAAGGTCGAGACGACTTCTCTTTGAATCGCCTTCACGTTTATCTTCGGGCTTGAGACGACAGGCTCCGGCGGGTCCGGCGGGTCGGCGGCGACCTGTTCGGGCGACTGAACCGCTTCGACCGATTCCGGCGTGATGTCTATGCCGTCGTCTTTCAACGGCGGCGGCGGGGCCTCTTGCGGCGTCTGCGCTTGAGGCTGCTGCGCGGGCGTCGCGGGGGTCGATGCAGGCGTCGAGGTCGAACGAGTCGGGCGGCTGGTAAAGACAAGCACGGCGACGATAACCGCGACAACAACCGCCGTGGCAACCATCGCTCTTATAAGCCCGCTTCTAGTGCGCGCTCCCGTATCTGCTTTGGCCGGATCGCTTCCGGCCTGGGTCGCCCTGGCCTGTTCGACAATCTCAGTCTGTCTCGACTGATCCTCAAGGCCGTCGGGCGCGGCGACCGAGCCGGTCGATGTTACGCCGGGGATCGTCTTATACGGATCGACTTCGGAGAGGTCTCTGAGCGTTTCGGGATGCGAGTCGAACTCTTCATCCTCTTGAGGTCGCTTTCTTACGAGCGTCGTCTCGTCAGGCCCGGCAATCTCACCGGTGCTGGCGTCCGGCTTGGGCTCAACGTCTCCAAGTTCGAGCGGGACGTTGACGCGCGCGAAGGGGCCGGAGCTTCCCGTCTCTACTTTGACGGGATGGCCTGCGACTGCGCGTTCCACGGCTTGAAAAAACTCTGCCGCGCTTTGCGGTCTTCGGGCCGGGTCCTTGTCAAGCGCGCGCATCACGACCGCTTCGAGATCGGCGGGCAGGTCGGGGCGTTTAGAGCGGATGAGCGGCGGCGTCTCGAACGTGTGCGCGACGAGCAGCCGCGTGGAGTTGCCCTCGAACGGCGCTTCGCCCGTCAGCATCTCATACAGGACTACGCCGAGCGAGTAGATGTCGCTTCGCGCATCGACAGGGCGCTCCTCGCACTGTTCGGGCGACATGTATCGCGGCGTGCCGAGTATAAAGTTAGCGCCCGTGAGCGCGGCCCTGCGATTTACGTCTTCTTGAATCTTTGCGACGCCAAAGTCGCACACCTCAACCCAATCACCGCCCTCGTACTCGGCGATCATAATGTTGTCGGGTTTGATGTCGCGGTGGATGACGCCCGCCATGTGCGCAGACTCTAACGCGCTACAGACCTGGCGCAGGATGTTTACCGCTCGCTCGACCGAAAACTGGCCGCTCTCGCGCAAAAGCTGGCCAACGGTCTTGCCGTCGACCAGTTCCATGACGATGTAGGGTGTCGTCCCGTCGGCCACGCCGAAATCGTTTACGTCGATGGCGTTCGGGTGGCGTATACGACTGGCGGCGCGAGCTTCCTGCTCGAACCGCTCGGCGATCATGGGATCAGCCGCAAGCTCCGGGCGGAGAATCTTTACCGCCACCTCTTTGCCGATGACTACGTGGCGCGCGCGATAAACTTCGCACATGCCGCCGGTCCCCAGTTTGGATTCCAGCAGGTACTTGTCCGCGATGGTGGTGCCAATGAGTTTATCTTCGCGTTGATAGGACCGAGCGCCGCACCGGGGGCACTGGCCGCCGGACGACGGCGACGGTGAGCCACAACTCATGCAAATATTCATTCTACCCTACACCCTCACACGAATTTGCTGGCAGCCCACAATGCGCGCCCCTCTAAAGAGCGCCCGTAATCGTTCCAGGATATTTTAACAGCAGAGAGTGACGATCTACCAATGGGCGATTGGATTATGGGGAGAAAATAAAAGTACGGCGCACCACAGCCGGACAGGCGCGCGGGCAGGAGTCGCTACCGGCGGAACACCATAGATTGAAACCGGCCCGTCCGCACGGAGCCGGATGCCCGGGCCTCCTGCGAACGGGTGTTTCAACCCATCTGTTCTCAGGCGCTCCTTCAAATCGACTCGGACCGGTTAAAACTTTGTTATGCTTATGTCCTGCTCGCCTTCTTCGCGGAACTTCATGAAGAAGAAGACAGCCCAGCAGATAAGCGAGAGTCCGAAGAAGATGCCGCCGTAAATGAGGTTTGATCGATCATCGCCGCCTGACTTCTCATACATGTACTGGTAAAGAAACCAGGCCCCGACACCTAGGGAAATCAGTCCCACCACCCAGAGTAGATGCTTCATGGCTCCCTCCTCTATTTGTTAAGAATAAAGCCCTACTAATCAACTACAGATGCGGTGCGGATTACTCTTACCCTGCGCCTCAATTATACACTAAACCAGTGATTGTCAAAGATGGTCTTGGGGCCGACGGGCGCAAGGCACCTCTCAGCGGTGAAAAAGTGAAACCGAGCGGTTCTCCTGGATCATCTCGGATGCAGCCTGATAAACGTCATCGGTCGGAATCCTAGCCGTCGAGGCCGCGCCGATGACCCTGTGCGTTTGCGAGCATGGCGGGTGCGGATCGCCTTCGGCAAGCTCGACGACAGGCGTGCCGAGATCGACGGCAAGCCGCGCAACGCCCGAATCATCTGTCACAAGCACGCTTGCGCGGGCGATGGCGGCGATAAATTCCAGAGAGCGCGGCTCGCGAAGCGTGATTGCGTTTGACGGAAGCAGCCCCTTTAGCGAATCCGCGAAGTCGTTGCTGAACGGGTCGTCAGCGGCGATTATGCGCGCGCCGAAGCTGTTTGCGAGCATGACGCCGAGCTCGGCAAAAGAGCCTGCGGGCCAGGAGTGCGGGTCATTCGCGTTCGAGCCGTGCAAGACTACAATCGGCTCGCCGCCGCGCGACCCCTTGCGCGAGAGTAGCTGTTCGAACTGTTTGTTCTCTTCGTCGGGCGGCGTGATGGTCAAAGCTCCCTGCACAAGCTCTATGCCAAGCTGCCCGAGCACGCTTCGACATTCGGCCAGATGATCGCCGTGGCGCGCCTTGCCCTTTGCGCGGCCCACGACGGCGTCGATGATGTTAGACAGGCGCGAAGGCGTGACGGTCCGCGCTCGAAGCACGAAGCGCGACAGGGCTTGCGTCTCAGCGCTCGACGAGAGGTCGAGCACCAGATCGACATCGTATCCGCGAGCGCGGTGTATCAGCTGCGCAAACCGTTTCAAGCTGCTGCCCAACCCGTGATCGGTCTTTTTTATCAATCCAAGGTCTATGACAGCGTCGGCCAGGCCGTGCGCCAGGAGCAGCTCACACGCCCCTTTCGACGTCGCGGCGGTCAGGAAACTCGTCGGGTATGCTTGCCTGAGTGCGTGCGCGAGCGCCAGGACCGCGAGCGAACGCCCGAAAGGCGAGGCGTCGACCACCAGTATTGAGCGCGGAGAATTTGACATATCAAGATTATACCCTACAAAAAACCGGCGTTCACATGAACGCCGGTCAGGGGAGGAATGTTCTTACTAACGAAATCGGAATATCACTTCACGATCTCGAAATCCATCCATTGAGAGGTGACGCCGTGTTTCTCGCCCGCGAGCGTGTCGGTGACGATCACCTGCAAGACGTATTCGCCGGGGGGTAAGTCTCTGCCGAGTTTCAGCCTGCCGCCCATCCCTATCTGCGTCCAATCGTCTCTCTGGCCCGTGACAGGCGTAGGCTTCCCCGTGTAGACGACCTGTCCGTCCCTGTAGAGCACCGCCTGTGTCTCAAGTCGCGGTTGTTTGGTCGCGCGGTCCAGCCTCGCGTTGTAGATCAGGTAGGCGTAATCGAGCATCATCCCGGTCCTGAATTTTCTCGTGGCAGGGGTTGCCTCTGCCGCCGCCTCGCTCTGCGCACCTGCGGGGGCGGCCGCCGCCCCCACCTCGACCAGTCTCCCGGCCTCTGTGTCAGGCGCAGCGTTCGCGTCCGCACCGTCTATCACAAGCCCCGACAGGGTGAGACGCCGCTTCTTTATGTCGGGCACTTCGATAAACTGGTTGGCCGACCCTATGCGGTCAGCCGTCGTATCGCGAACCGCCACGCGCAGCTGGTAAGCCCCGGCCTTCTTGACGGGAAGCATCACGTTGTAGAGAAAGCCGTGTCTCTTTATATCTTCGTAGGTCTCGCCACGGACGCGGATCGCAAACGTGTTGCTTTTTTGATCGACCACCCTGCCGTCGTCGGCGAACGTGAGCGCAAGAACATCAAGCGACGCCTTCTTCCATCCGTCCGCCTCCTCGGTAAATGTCAGGCCGCTCGAATCGATGTGGAGCAATGACCGCACGAACGGGCCCTTCTTCGCGTCGTGGAGGAAGAGCGAGGTCAACCGCAACTGCAGATCGCCCGACGCGAATGGAGATGTGAGCGCATCCCACATCCTTCCGGCGACGGTCGCTTTCGCCGGGCTAACCTCTTCGTCCGACACGCCGAAAAAACCCTTGCGCGTGCGGACGCTCAGGCCGGGCCGCTTTACCTTTATCTTCAGGCTGTGAAAATCCGGGCGGCCGCTGCGCTTGAACGTGTCGTCGTCGGGCACGTAGCCGATCAAGTAATACCCCTTCTGGTCGTTGAGCACGCGGTTAAGGCCGCCGCCGATGTCGTTGTTATTCTTGACGAGGAATCCGCCCGTTTGGTGCGCGAGGTATTCGAGCCCCTCTTGCGAATCGATCAACTCCGTGCGGCGGTCGTTGGCCAGAGCGTCTATCTTTTCAGCCGCGCTTGAGCCCTCTGTCGAAGATATGTCGTCTTCGGCGGTCGCGCTGAGCGTCAGAAGACCGCGCGCGTCTATCGAGTAGATGACGACAGAGGCGCGGTTGGCGAGGTCCGTGAGTCTTCGCAGCGCGTGGACAACCCTCGCGTTAGTCCCCGCCCCGCCGCTCCTGTTAAAAATGCGAACGCCGTCGGAAAACAGGACCACAGATTTCCGCCCCGGCATTTCGGATAGCCCCCGGACCACGTAGTTCACGGCGCCGAGAGTCCCGACCGTGAAAACCTCTTCGCGGAACCGCTCAAGGTCGTCCCCCGCGGCCTGCCTCGCAGTCGCCCCTGTCGTCGAGTCGGTCCCGCCGCCCGCCTGTGATGGGCGTAGCCCTGTCCTGTCAGCCGGGTCGGTCGCATACGGCGAGAACGCGCTCATCCCGCCGCGACCGGAAAGGTTCCACTTCACCCGATCAATGGCGGCGTATAGCTGGCGCTTGTCCGAGGTGAATTGCTGTAACGCGCCGACCCCGCGACCTGTGCGGATGATGGCTACAAGGTCACCCGGCTGCATCTGTTCGTCGACATACTTTCTTAGGGCCTGCCGGACATAATGTGTGCTTTGAAATGATAGCGAGAGGTCGTCTACGACGAGCGCAATCGTGCGGCGCACCTGGTCGGGCCGGAGACGGACCGGCGGGACGATCACCCCGTGTTTGCTTGAAGCCCTGGGGGCAACACTCAACTCAGCCGACTCCGCGCCGGTGGTTACAAAAGAGAAATTTGAAATCTCTTGCTTTCGGCCGTCCTCGAACACCTCGAAGTCGTCGGCCTTGAGGTCCGTGACGAGCCTCCCCTGTCGGTCCGTGACCACAACGTCCATCTGGACCAGCGTGACTGAGATTTTGACGACGTCGTCACCCGCAGGCTCGTCGGGTTTACCGGTCTGTCTAGCGGCGCTGGCCTGACCTGATGGCTGCGGCTTCGCCTTTTCGCTTTGAGTCTGCCCCGCCAGAACAAGGGTTTCCGTAAACAGAACCAGCATTATAACCAGCGTCAATAATGGCTTCATAAATAACCTCCGGATAGTGGGAATTACGACTGACAGTTCTGGAACGCGATTCGATCAGAGCGCGTGCGATAAGGTTACAGCCTTTAAGAGGGGTACCCGGTCAATATCCAATAACAAGTTCAGCCGCGAATATTCTAACACCAGTCGATTGTTCGCCGTAAATATATTCTCTAAAGCCGCGCGAGAAGTTCCAAAACCTTATCCGTATCCGACAGGTCTTCGAGCAAGGCGTCGGGCGAGTGAAGGCTTAACTGCTCGATTGTGTGAGAGCCGGAAGCGACGGCGAGGACCTTCGCGCCGAAAAACCGCGCGCAGGAGATGTCGCGGGTGGTGTCGCCGATGACGATGAAGCTCTCCGGGGCAAGGCTGCGGCCGACAAACTCGGACGCTCTTTGAGCCGCAATCGCAGGCAGGTGGTCGCGGTCTTCGGCGTCGCCTCCGAACGCCCCTCGCCCGCAGAAGTAGTCCCAGATGCCTACGACTCGCAGCTTTGCTTCGGCCAGCCGCTCGACATTCCCCGTCAGCAGCGTAGGCAGAAACCGCGAGTCTGTCTTGAGCCGGTCGAGCAGTTCTTTCACACCGCGACAGAGGCGGAACGTTTCGCCCGTGGACGAAAGCGTTTCGAGAATCTCTACCATGCGCGATTCGAGCCGTGGCAAGACTTCGCGAATCGTCTCGCGGCTCACGCCTTCGCATTCGAGCGCCTCGCGGTAGATGGCAAGGTCCGTTTTTCCCGCGAAATCGACCTCCGCGATACGCCCGCAGGTCCCGAACGTCTCCATGAGCATCTCGCGTATCGAGGAGCGGTATTCGGGCCGTCGGACGGCGCGGATAAGCGTGCCGTCGATGTCGAATAACAGGACGCGCGTTTTAGATTCGTCTGATTGTGAGTCGCGGTTGTGGTTAGACATTGAACCGGAAGTGGATCACATCGCCGTCTTGAACGATATACTCTTTCCCTTCGAGCCTGAGCTTGCCCTGCTCGCGGCATCGCGCTTCGCTGCCGAGTTCTATCAAGTCTTCAAATTTCACAACCTCCGCTCGAATAAAGCCGCGCTCGATGTCGGAGTGAATCCGCCCCGCTGCCTTCTGAGCAATGGTGCCTCGCCGTATGTCCCACGCGCGGCATTCGTCTTCGCCCGATGTCAGGAAGCTTATCAAATCGAGCTGGTTGTACGCGGCGCGGATAAACCTGTCGCGAGCCGGCTCGCTCAGGCCAAGGTCTTGCAGAAAGTCTTTCTGCTCGTCGGCGTCAAGCTGCGCTATCTCCATCTCGGTCCTGCCCGACATCGAGATCAAGCTGAGCCCCTTCGTCCGCGCCAGCTCAACGATTTCGCCTGCTGGCTCGGCGGAGACAGCCTCTTCGCCGACGTTCAGGAGCAACAAGAGCGGCTTCAGGCTCAGGAACCGAAAGCCCGTGATCAAGGTCAGCTCTTCCGGCGAAAGCTCCAGGTCGCGCAACGGGCGTTCGTCTTCGAGCGTGGCTTTTAGCCTGTCCATCAGCTCCTGTTCGCGCCCGGAATCTTTCTCTTTCTTCAATCGAGCGATGCGGTTTTCGATCTGCACAAGGTCTGTGAGCATCAACTCGTCATCAAAAGCGCGTATGTCGCGCGCGGCGTCTGCCGCCTGCAAAAGCATGGGGTTATCGAAGCCTCGCACGACGTGTACGAGCGCGTCGACTTCGCGCATGTGCTGAACGAGTTTCGGGTCGAGGCCCGATTCGGAGCGCTCGCCCGCGTCGCCCTGCGGCCCCGCCACGTCTACAAAGCTGATCTCGGCAAAGGTCTTCTTTTTCGGGTTGTACAACTCCGCCAGCTTTTCAATCCGCGCGTCGGGGACTTTGATGACGCCGATGTTGGCTTTCTCGCGCCCGCCGTAGCCGCCGACCTCCGCGGTCAACCCTGTCAGCGTGTTAAATATGGTCGTCTTTCCCGACCCTGCGAAACCTACCAGTCCTACTTTCATTTATCCCCCAAGCTTCTATGCGTGAACCGTGAACCGCAAACCGTGACAAGAAGGAGAGACCGGCCAAGCTCCGTTTCTCTCTTTCTTGTCACTTGTCACTTGTCACTGTTTACTCTCATCTGACTTGTCACGGTTTACGGTTCACGGTTCACGATCCTCAAGTCCTGTCCGGTCATCTCGGCAGGCTGCGGTATTCCGAGTATGCCGAGCATCGTCGGGGCCACATCCTGAAGCGAGCCGCCTGCGCGCAGGCTTCCGCGAAAATCGTTTATCAGGATAAACGGCACAAGGTTGGTCGTGTGCGCGGTGAAAATCCCGCCCGTTTCCGGGTCGATCATCTGCTCGGCGTTTCCGTGATCGGCGGTGATGATGACGGTTCCGTTCCTGGCTTTTATCCGCTCTACCACGCGCCCCAGGCAATCATCCAGCGTCTCGATAGCCTTGATCGTCGCTTCGAGGTTTCCCGTGTGGCCGACCATGTCCGCGTTCGCATAGTTGATAATAAAAACATCAAACTCGCCGCCTTCGATTGCCTCTGTGACTTCAGACGTAAGCTCGTAGGCGCTCATCTCAGGCTTCAGGTCGTAAGTGGCGACCTTCGGCGACGAAACCAGCAATCGCTTCTCGCCGGGGAATTCCATCTCGACGCCGCCGTTAAAAAAGAACGTGACGTGGGCATACTTTTCCGTTTCCGCGATGCGCAGGTTCTTGATCCCCGCGTCGGCAAAGACCTCCGCGAGTATCTCGCGATGCGCCACAGGGCCGAAAGCGACGGGGAGCGGGAAGGCGTGGCTGTACTGCGTGAAGCAGGTGAAGCGTATGCCTGGGCGCGGGCCTCGATTAAACCCCGCGAACTCCTCCTCGGTCAGCGCCCGCGTGATCTGGCGGGCGCGGTCGGCGCGGAAGTTGAAAAAGATCACGCTGTCGCGGTCTTTGATCGTAGCAACGGGCCTGTCATCTTCGCCCGTAATCACAATGGGAAGCATGAACTCGTCCGTCACGCCTTCCGCGTAAGATTCCTTGATTGCCGCCACAGCATCGCGGCGGGGCCGCCCCTCGCCCGCCACGAGCAACTGGTAGGCTTTCACTGTGCGCTCCCAGCGTTTGTCGCGGTCCATCGCGTAGTAACGGCCGATGATCGACGCGACCTGGCCCGCGTTGTATTCCCTCATCTTCTCGATCAGGTCTGCTACATAGCCCGCGCCGGAATCGGGAGGCGTGTCCCGCCCGTCGAGGAACGCGTGAATATAGACCCGCTCGACTTTGCGCTCGGCGGCCATCCTGAGAAGCGCGTAAAGGTGCTCGTGCCAGGAATGAACGCCGCCTTCGGAGACCAGCCCCATCAGATGAAGCGACGAATCATTCAACCCGGGGTGCTCCATCGCCTGGACCAGTTCGGGGTTACTGAAGAACTCGCCCGTTTCAATCGCGTGGTCGATCCGCGAGATGTCCATCCTGACTATGCGCCCGGCGCCCATGTTGAGATGGCCGACCTCGCTGTTTCCCATCTGCCCCGGAGGCAGCCCAACAGACTTGCCGGACCCGTCGATAAACGTGTTCGGGTAGTTTGCGAACCACTCGTCAAAATTGGGAGTGCGCGCCAGCGCAATCGCGTTCCCTTCCCGCTCGACCGAATGACCGAACCCGTCCAGTATTACTAACGCCAGCGGCGTGTGTTTCGAGCTAACCAATAATCAGAACCTCCATAAGTAAACAGTGACAAGTGACAAGTGACAAGAAAGAGAGTAATCACAGTCGAGCCTGGCTTTTCTTGTCACTTGTCACTGTTTACTTGTCACCTTCCCCTTAACTTTATCACCGGTCGGCGGGCTTTACGACTTCAAGCTCAAAGTAAATCTCTTTGCCGCGCGCGATGGCGTTCAGATACTGCTCCCAGAACTTGCGAAAGAACCGCAGGCCCGGATACCTGTGGTCGATGTTGATAAGGAACTCGAAGCCGAGGTACTTCCAGAGGTTCAAAGTCGTGACTCGCGCCACTCGCTGCCGAAACCTCGCGTCGGTGTAGAAGTCAAAGACGGCCCGCTCGCTCGTCAGGTTGCGAAAAGAGTAGCTGTTGAGGTGGTTGCGGTGCGTCAGGTCTGTCGCAAAGTCGGGATTGGTCCAGTGAGGCGCGAGCAGCTTGACTATGCCCCCTGCGCGCGTGATGCGGTGCAGCTCGTTCATGACTGCGAGCGGGTTCTGGACGTGCTCGATCACGTGGCGGCCGATCACCTCGTCAAACTCGTCGTCGGCAAACGGGTAGGGCAGGTCGTCGAGGTCGTGGATTATGTCCGCCGACGTGCGCGGGTTCACGTCCATGCCGATTGCGCCGGGAGTCTTGTTGACGCCACAACCGATGTCGAGCACCCGCGCGCGCGCGCCGTTTACGACCGCGCTGCTCTGAGTAATGGACGTGTCGCCGGGAGGTGTCACAATCAAGTTCTTCGATTATTCAGCGTGTAGGACGTGGCCGACGCTTATTTCTTTGCGGCGGCTCGCGAGGATCGCTTCGCAAGGGCTTCGGCCACTGCCGCGCTCGTAAAGGTCTTGAACCCCTCGAACCGCGCCGCGCGCCCTAACTCCTCTTCGATCCTCAGAAGCTGGTTATATTTCGCCACCCGGTCGGTTCGGCTGGCCGAGCCCGTCTTGATCTGCCCCGCGTTGGTTGCAACCGCGAGGTCAGCGATAAACGTATCTTCGGTCTCGCCGGAACGGTGCGAGATAACCGACGTATATCCGTGAACCTTTGCCATCTCGATTGCGTCCAGCGTTTCGGTGAGCGAGCCGATCTGGTTCACCTTGATCAGAATCGAGTTGGCCACCTTCTCCTTGATGCCGCGAGCCAGGTATTCCGTGTTTGTCACAAAAAGATCGTCGCCGACAAGCTGAACGCGATTGCCAAGCTCTCTTGTGAGCGCGGACCACCCCGACCAGTCGGACTCGGCAAGACCGTCTTCAATCGAAACTATCGGGTATCGCTCGACCCAGGTTTTATAAAGGGCGACCATCTCGTCCGATGTCCTCACAGAGTTATCCGACTTGTGAAAGACATACCGGCCTTCTCTGTAAAACTCGCTCGACGCGGGATCGAGCGCAAGCGCGATCTGCTCGCCCGGCCTGTATCCCGCCTGCTGAATCGCTTCCAGAATCACCTCGACCGCCTCTTCGTTCGATTTTAAGTTGGGCGCGAACCCGCCTTCGTCGCCTACCGTTGTCGAGTAGCCCTGCTTTTTCAGCACAGACTTGAGCGTGTGGAAGACTTCGACTCCGGCTCTGAGCGCATCGCTGAACTTCGAGAAGCCCGCCGGGACGATCATGAACTCTTGAAAATCGACATTGTTGTCGGCGTGCGCGCCGCCGTTGATTATGTTCATCATCGGGACCGGGAGCGTGCGCCCGCCGACGCCTCCAAGGTACTGGTAGAGCGGGAGGCCTACCGTATCCGCCGCCGCTCTGGCGGTCGCAAGCGACACGGCCAGGATCGCGTTCGCGCCCAGCTTCTTCTTGTTCGGCGTGCCGTCGGCCTGCAACATCGCCGCGTCGATTTCGGACTGCTCAAGAGCATCGCGCCCGGTCAGGGCTTTTGCGATAGTCGTGTTGATGTTCGCGACAGCCTTGAGCACGCCTTTACCCAGATACCGTTTCTTGTCGTTATCGCGCATCTCAAGCGCTTCGTTTTCGCCGGTCGACGCGCCCGAAGGCACTGCCGCGCGGCCTATTACCCCGCTCGCGAGCGTCACTTCGGCTTCGACGGTCGGGTTGCCGCGAGAATCGAGTATCTCTCTAGCGTTGACTCTCTCGATCATTGTCATCTTCGTTTGTCCTCATCTGTAATGTCGCTCGATTGCCACTTGCCGGGAGCCGGTCATGTTAGCCGCGCTTGCGCAGGCGTGGCAAGCGCGACCGAACTTCTTCCCGCAGATCATCTCGCCTTGATGATAAACATAGGCGTGGCGGACCCGCCGCCCGCCGTCACGTTCAACAACTGAAGCGATGACAGTCGCACGCCGCAGCCTTCGACCCTCTCCCCGCCCCAGACATACGGGTCGAGATCGAGATAGCGATTATCAAAACTGGGCTTGCCGTCAACGATACTCGGAAAGACTTCCTCGCCAAGCGGCACTCGCTCCTGCACGATGTAGGAGGTCGCGAGCGCTTCGCGTAAGACGGACGACCACGCCGACTCGTCGCACTCCCATCCAAGCGCGACGCCTTTGCCGCCGTACTCGCCGTTGGGTTTCAACACCAGCCGCTCGCGGTTGTTTAAGATGAACTCGACCAGATCGACCTGCATGCCTCTGTAATCGGTCTTTGCCTCGCGCACCTTCCGTGTCCAGGGGATGTGGCGGGCGAGCGCCGCCGATACGTCCGCGTCGAACAGGTGCGAGAAAGAAGTGTCGCTCAGCAGAGCGAAGATCGCCTTCTTGTTTAGCATCTGAACGCCGAATCCGTTCGCCATGCAAACGGCGCGGTCACGAACCGCGCGCACAAGAGTGTGGTCGAGGCCAAGTTTGGCAAGAAGCTCCGCGATCACAACGCGTTTGTAGACAAGATCGACCTTGAATTCTTCGATAAAGAGTTGCCCGTCGCGGTATTCCAACTCGCCGGGGTCGGCGATCTTCACGCGGCAGCCGTATGATTCGAAGCGCTCCTTCATCAGCAGGAACTCGCTGTATGTGCTGACCCCGCGCCAGTCGATGATGGCGATGTTCGGAAGCCCCCCGCCTCCCCAGCCGCGATATGCAGACGTGAGCGCGTTGAAGACCATGTCGCGGACAGGCACCGCGCGATAATCGAACCGCCGCGCGAATGCCTGAAGAATTGGCATCTCGCTGAAAGCAATACCGAGCGCATCGCCGTAGGCAAGCCCGCCGGGGCTTTCGGCGTTGTACTCGACGAAATTGAATTCGCCATCCGGGCTTAAAAACCCGTCGAGCCGCGCGCTGACGTCGGGCGCGCCGTACCCGGTTGCGATCAGCGAAATCGCCTCTTCTTCGGGCGTGAGGTCGAGCTCGGCGCGGAGTTGACTGTCGGCGGCCAGTTGCTTGCTCAAAGCGGCGATCCCGCGCATGACGAGAGACGAGGCGCGGCCGACCGCTTCGTATTGCGCTTCGGTTATGAAATAAGGCCGCAGCACCGTGCAGACCGGGCGGCTGCCGAAGCGGAGATTCCAGCGCGCGGTGGCCGCGTCCAGGGCTTCGACGGTGCTCGCGAGATAATCTCCCGCCAGCAGCTCGTGATAGTAATCGATAGCATCAAATGCCTTTGCTCGATCCATAAAGAAAAGCGTAGCGCATGGGTTCAGCTATTGCTACTTCCCGACAGTCCGGCGAGAGCTATAATACCCCACGGTCAGGAAAAACAAGAGCGCGTGTATGCCGATAAATAGGAATGCCAGGGTCGCATAGTGAGGGCCGTCCTCATGGTAAGACAACGCAGTCAGCGAATTGAGCGCGAGCACGAACGAATAGGCCAACCCCGCAAGCGTTGAAATGACGCATGGCAAGAACCGTCTTCGCGCCAGCCACCACACGCCCAACGATAGCGATATAAGCGGCAGGTATTCCATCGATCCACCTTCTACTGTCGGGCAGGCGCTTCGTTTAAGCGAAGTTGAGAAAAGCTTCCCAGCGATTCTGCTGCGGCTTTCGGCTCGTCTCTTTTGCGCGCGAGATGACAAGGTCCGCCATCGCTTTGACGACCCACGGAAAGTACCTCTCGGTTAGAGACGAGATGTCGAAATCGGGCGCGGAGTTTGTAAAGTCAATCGCGTAGGGCACGCCGTCGCGGATAGCGAACTCGACCGTGTTCATATCGTATCCGAGAGCGGTATTGATCTTTATCGCGTCGGCCTCTATGCGCTCAATAAGGTCATCATCTATCGACTGGTCGGCGTTGTTGTACCGCTCGAAATGCGAGCGGCGCGGGTCCCAGTTTGTTATCAATATCTTCGTCTTGCCGATGCACAGGCAGCGGACGTATTGCTGCCAGTCGATGAACTCCTGAAGCATCATGACTAGCTGATGCGTCTGGTTGTAAGCCGCCAACAGCTCGTCAAGCGTATCGACCTTGTGAACGTCTCTCCAGCCGCCGCCGGAGAAAGGCTTTAATATCGCGGGCAAGCCTGTGTAAGCGACCGCCTCGTCCCAATCGAGCGGGTATTTCAAATTGCTCAGGCTCTCTGCGATGAGCGTGCTCGGATAGGAGTGCGACGGAAGGATGAGCGTCTTTGGTACGGCCACGCCCAACCGCTCAACCAGAGCGGTCCCGAAAAATTTGTCGTCGGCGCTTCGCCAGAAGGGGTTGTTTATCACCTCCGTCCCCGAAAGCGCGGCCGCTTTCAGGTAAGGCTGGTAAAACGTGACCTCGTGCGAAATGCGATCAACGATCAGGCGATAAGCGCAGGGCTCGTTGCTTTTGATATCGCCGAGCTTTATGTACTCGGCCGTAACGCCCGCGTCGCGGCCGTTGACTTCGTTTATGAGCGCGTCGGGGAACGAGCGTTCGCGTCCGACAAGCAGACCTATTTTCACCATAGGGTTAATAGCTCCTGTAAAGTCGCCCGTGCGGCAAGCGGCTCGATTCGATCACTGTGCCGCGCAGGCGCAAAAAATTAACCGGGAAGTATAACTCACCCTCACAGGCTTGCGAAAGGTCGTCAGCGGTAGCTATAGTTTCGAGTTTGTTGAAAAGCCCGCGCGGGCTGGTTATTGTATTGATTAAGGAGCCGGTGAGTTGAATGGAGACGAGAGAGATTACCCTTGGGCATAGCCCCGACCCCGACGACGCATTCATGTTTTACGCTCTGGCCGCCGATAAGATCGACACCGAGGGCCTTACCTTCCGGCACATAATCGAAGACATCGAAACACTGAACCGAAGGGCCCTTAAAGCCGAGCTTGATGTGACGGCAGTGTCGATTCACGCCTATGCTTACCTCATCGATCAGTACGCGCTGCTTGAGTCGGGCGCGTCGATGGGGGACAACTACGGGCCGCTTGTGATCGCGCGCGAGCCGATGCGGCCTGAGCAGCTAAAGACCACCACAATCGCCATACCCGGCGAGATGACGACCGCATACCTCGCCCTCAGGCTCTACATGGGGGATGCGAATACGGTCGTGGTCTCTTTCGATCAAATAATGGACGCCGTCGAGAGTGGGCGCGTAGATGCCGGGTTGCTCATCCACGAAGGCCAGTTGACATATTCGACGCGCGGGTTTCATAAGGTGGTCGATCTGGGCGAGTGGTGGAAGTCCGAAACGGGGCTGCCGCTGCCGCTCGGCGGCAACGCGATAAAGAAGTCTCTGGGGCCGGACTTGATAGCAAAGGTCTCGCGGCTGCTGCGCGAGTCTATCGAGTACGGACTCGCGAACCGCGCGCCTGCCGTCGATCACAGCATGAAGTACGGTCGCGGGATGGAAACGGAGATGACCGATAAGTTCGTCGGAATGTACGTAAACGACTACACCATCGATTACGGCGAACAGGGACGCGAAGCGGTTAGGCTGCTGCTCGAACGCGCGCACAAAGCCGGAATCATCCCTAACCCGGTCGAGATTGAATTTGCTTGATTATGATACGCGAGATGGTCGATCTTTACACCAAATCGAGCAGGTAAAGAGGGGCAGGTCTGGGAGACAGCGACTTTCCATATGACATTAAATGTCAGCTCGTAAACCTTGCTCTTTCTTGGAGCGGGCTGCGATCACCGAATCTCAACAGGTTAGAGTCGGTTCGAGCGCAGCGCAGGGGTGGTACGGTGCTTGCTAATTATATAGATGTAGCTGGTTAAGATGTATTGAAGGTTTACAAGTTTGACGACGGGAACGATAGTTTGATTTTCCGCGTAATGTGAGTGTTAGAATGGTTTTAGGAAGCAAAAACAGGATACTGCTGGTCGAGGACGACGCGGACACACGCTATGCACTGGCGATGTTATTCGAGCTTGAAGGTTTCGACGTAATTTCAGCCTGTGACGGCCACGAGGCGTATTTAAAAGCCGTAGTCGAGCGCCCCGACCTGATTGTGACCGACATAAACATGCCCAATGTGAGTGGGTTGGACTTGATTCGTCTGGTCAAAGAAGACGGCAAGCTGGCGGGCGTGCCAATTGTGGCGATGAGCGCCGTCGAGCGACAGCAGCTTAACCGCGCCATGGAGCTTGGAGCAATAGCGGTCTATCAAAAGCCTATCGAATTCGATAAGTTCATCTCGTTGATCGCGAAAGTCGTGAGCGCGCGCCACAGCCGCCCGCGCAACATCCCCCTGCCCGACCGCCGCCTGACCAAACGCGACTCGGATCGCAACTAATCAACTGCTTTATAACTCAGCTTCTGGAATGCTCGCCCGGTCCTAGGATCGAGCGAGCGATTATCATGCGCTGTATCTCGCTTGTGCCTTCGCCTATCTCGCACAGCCTCGCGTCGCGATAAAGCCGCTCGACGGGGTAATCGCGAAAGTATCCTGCGCCGCCGTGTATCTGAACCGCGTGGTCTGCGGCTCGCTTTGCAACTTCGCTCGCGTAGAGCTTTGCGATTGACGCTTCAGAGGTCACGTCCCTGCCCTGGTCGTGAAGCCAGGCCGCGCGCAGGATCAAAAGCTCTGCCGTGTCTATCTCGGCTTTAATATCGGCCAGCTTAAAGCTTATCTCTTCAAAGCTCGCTATCGTCACGCCGAACGCTTTACGAGTCGTGCTGTAGCGAAGTGATTCATCGAGGCTCGCCTTGGCGATCCCGAGGCAGAAACTGGCCATGCCTATGCGGTCGTAGGCTAACGACTGCATCAGTATCGGAAACCCCGCTCCCGCTCGCCCAATCACGTTTGAAGCGGGAACGCGGCAATCTTCAAAGAAGAGCTCGGAAGTGGGCGAGCCCCTCACGCCCATCTTTTCGAGCTTGTTGCCGCGCATCAAGCCGGGCGTATCGCCTTCGACAAGGATGAGTGTGTAGGCCAGCTTTCCGGCTTCTTCCGTCACCGCAAAGACCAGGATCAGGTCCGCGATGGGGCCGTTCGTTATATAGGTCTTCGACCCGTTTATGACGAAATGCGAATCGCCGGAGCGGCGGGCGTGCGTCTTTATCGAAGCGAGGTCGGACCCGGCCCCCGGCTCTGTCAAGGCGAGCGCGCCGACCCACTCGCCTGAGATAAGGCGCGGCAGGTAACGGCTGCGTTGCTCGTCCGTGCCGTGTTTTAGTATGGGAAAGCCGCACAGCGCGAGGCTCGCTCCGACTGATAGCGCGGTCGCGGCGCAGGCGCGCGAAAGCTCTATCGACGCCATAGTCGTAGTCAACAGGTCCGCGCCCGTTCCTCCGTACTCTTCGGGAAAGTTCAGCCCCGTAAAACCGAACCTGGCAAGAGCGGCGAGGTTTTCACGCCGGAACGTCTCCGTGCGGTCCAGCTCGGCGGCGTGCGGCGCGATCTCCGCGGCGAGGAATTCGCCGAGCGATTTCATGTATTGCTGCTGCTCGTCTGTTAGTCCAAAATCCATGTCGTTGCTACTTCCCGCTCTCTTTTCGGTCCGAGGTAATAAACTCTGTCGTGCGCTCTGTCACGCTCTGCATGGGTTGAACGAAAGATTCGGCCAGGAGCTTCGCAGTATCCGCTGCTTGCGGCTCCGCAGGTTTCGGCAGGTCGCGTTTCCCCTGACGCTTTTCCAGGGATTCACGATAAAGCATCAGCAGCGCGAAGAGAATCAGCCCGATCATGAAACCGAGCAGCATCAGCCCCGCCACGAGGTCGGCTTTGCCAAGGATTACTTCATAGACGATCCCCCACAGCACGCCCCCCGCAACAATCGTCGCCGCCGCTCCGCCGACAATTTTCAGCCAGAGATCAACCTTGCGTTGTCGCTCCTGAATCTCTTTATCGAGGGCCGCCGGTTGAGTCTGCTCGGCAAGCGATTGCACAATCTTCTCTAAGGCGAGCCCGCAAGAGCGGCAGAATTTCTGCTCCGTCGAATTCAGATTCCCGCAGTTAGGGCAATACATCGCTTGCTCCTATCTCACAACTCACTCTGCAATTCTTTCCGTGACCGCTCCGCGTCAGGCAATGGATGGTATTGTACTCGTCTCTCTTCCGCAAGCAACCGGTTCCCATTTGCGGTCGAACGACACCGGCGCGTGACAGCCTGGAGCTGGGAAACTTCCGCAGGCTATCACGCGCGCGCGATTTTTCAACCCGACCCAGGCTCGATCACACGGTTATGCGACGCCTGCGAATTTGAGCAGGTCTGCCATGCTGAAGTCACCTTTCTTTGCGCCGGGAAGCTCTGGGACCCAGTCGGGATTCTGCCTGACGTAAGACATGCGGTCGCCTTCGAGCAAGCCGATAAAGACTTCGGCCACTATGCGCCCGCCGACCGGCCCAAGCGTCTTACCACCGCCGAGCTTATCGGCTTCCCTCAGGATGTAGAACCACAGCGGGGTATGGTCGTCGAATCCAAGCTTGGCCACATCTTTCAGGTCTCTGGGAGAGAGCGTCTTGAGCCTCATGGCCTTTGCGACTCGCTGCCCGGAAGGCAGGCTGAAGGTCAGATGCCTGAGCAGGTTCCGTTGCGCAAGCGACCTGGGGTTCCCCGGCATGTTCGGCGGGATGAAAGGCAGCGCGAATAAAGGCGGCGAGAGCAAAGTATCTATCCGCTTGCTTGGCACTACCTGGCCGCCAAGCTCGAAGAAGTTGCTCCACTTGATAAAGCGGCGGTCAGCGCGCTTGCCTCCGCGCAGGTCGTCCGGGTCCGGATCGTCCGGGTCTAAAGTGGCGTCGAAGATGGGCGCGCGGAAGTCGTCATTGGCCGGATAGCCCGGCCTGATCTGGCTATGGCCAAAGCGGTAGGCGGCGACGGAGAACTCGACAGGTATGAAAGGCTCGTTCCGCCAGTCGTAAAACTTCCGCCCGTACTTCAGTATGTCATCAACAACCTTTTGACCTACCGTATGCGGCAAAAACTCGTGCAGTATGATCCACTGGTAGTGCCAGCGGACCAGCCGCTGCGCCTCCTCGAATGCCTCGTTAGGATCAGGGATTGTCTGGCTTACAAAATCGAGCGTCGCGTTGTGAAATTTGATGAACGCCAGTTGGAGCTGAGAAACGATTACGTTCTCATCATTCCTCGGATCACCGATCAGAGCGACGTTTTGACTGTTCCTGGGCAAGTCATTTTGCGCGATTGCGTCTACCAGCAGCTTGCCCGGTTGCAACTGGTCGTACAGGTGCGGGCTTGCGCCACGCCCAGCCCCGTAAACGCTGTCGAGTTCGAAGGCGGGCGTGCGAAAGTTTGAGATCGACTCAGGATCGTTCTGGCGTTCGAGACTCGATGTGGGGTCGAACGTAATGTCGTGGTCGAGAAATTGACCGAGGAAGGTAAAACCCGCCGCAATGTTCGGATTGTCAGGGTTGTCTGCCTCGCCCGGGTCCATGATCCCGCCCGGTTTCCCCAATTCCATCAACGCGGCGCGCACCTTTTGCGTGTCGGTCGCGAAAGGGGGTAGGGTTGGAAAGAGCCTGCCGAACCTTCCACTCGCATAGTATTTTGAACGAGGTGGAACTATGTCTCTGAGGTAAAGCTGACCATGGTGTGTTGTCATGTTTTTACTCCTATTTCACCGTAAAGGTTACGGTAGCGAAAGCAACATTGATTGGCATCAATGATAAGGATTAATAAAGGACATTGAGTTAACTGTAGGCCTGATGTCTCTTGATGTCCTTTAAGCGGACCGCGAGGCTAACAAACGTAAACATCTCTCCGGTGTGCCGGGGCGGCTCGCGCGAGCGGTATTTATATTACTCTACTCCCTGCCGGAAAGGAAGGAAGTTCGGCCGCGCTGGAGGCAGGCGGTTGTTAGGATTTCAGATTGGAGTCGAGCGCGCGAAGCCAGCTTACTGCTTGAACTTTTTCAGCAGGTCGCGGGCGATTATCATTCGCTGTATCTGGTTTGTGCCTTCGACGATCTGGCCTATCTTCGCCTCCCGCATGAGCACCTGCACGGGGTAGTCCTCACTCGTGCCGTAGCCCCCGTAAATCTGCACCGCGTCGGTCGTCACCTTCATGGCGGTGTCGGTCGCAAGCAGCTTGCCCATCGAAGCGACGGCGTTAAAGGGCAGTCCGCGATCACGCAGCCAGGCGGCCTTGCGAACCACGCACCGCGCGGCTTCGATGCTCGCGGCCATGTCCGCAAGCATAAACTGTATGCCTTGAAACTCCGCTATCGCCTGCCCGAACGCGCGGCGCTCGGTCGCGTACCGCAGCGCGTGGTCGAAGGCCGCCTGCGCAAGACCGACGGAGGTCGCGGCGACCGTGATGCGCCCGGAATCCAAAGCGGTCATCGCCACGCGGAAGCCGTCGCCTTCGCGCCCGATCAAGTTTTCGCGCGGCACTTCGCAATCCTCAAAGAAGACTTCGCGCGTGTGGTGCGGAAGCCCCATCGGTCGCTCGCGTTTCCCGAAGGCGAGACCCTGCGCGCCTTTCTCGACGATAAATGCGCTCACTCCCTTCGCGCCCTTCCCTTTTTCGGTCACGGCCATCGCCACATAAACGTCCGCCTCGCCACCGTGTGTGATCCAGATTTTCTGCCCGCGAAGAATATATCTATCGCCGCGTAGCTCAGCGCGCGTGTTTATCGACGCGGCGTCCGAGCCCGCGTGCGGCTCTGTGAGGGCGAACGCGCCCAGAAGCTCCGCGCGAGCCATCGCAGGAAGGTACTTGCGCTTCTGATCCTCCGTCCCGAACTGTGTAAGGATAAGCTGCGGCAGCCCGTGAACCGCGAGCACGCCGCCGAGATTGCTCTCCAACCTCGACAACTCTTCGAGCACCAGCGCGTATGTCGAGTAATCCAGGCCCCCGCCGCCGTACTCGACCGCGAACGGGATCGCCGCTAAACCGAGCTCGCCCAGCTTTCTAAAAAGCGGCCACGGAAACTCTTCGTGGCCCTGCTTCTCCCAGTAAGGCTTCACATCGCCCGTGACAAACTCTTCGATCAGCCGGGTTAGCTGCTCCTGTTCTTCCGTCAGCGTGTAATCCATCATTGCCTCCATCAAATTCGAAGGGTTCCCCTATTATCATCGCCTGTCGTCTGCGCAGTGCCTGCGGTGCGGGTGATGCCCGCCTGCTCAAGCCGCTCGCGCTCAGGCTCCGAGAGTCCGAGCGCCGAAAGAATCTCTGCCGTGTGCTCGCCTAACGCGGGCGGCGCGAGCCTTGTCGCGGGCGGCGTGCCCGTTAGCTTATAGGCAAAGCCGAGTTGCTTTATCGCTCCCTCAACCGTCTGTTTGATCTCCTCGACTCCCGCTCTCGCTTTCGTGTGCTCGTGATCGAACGCTTCTGTCATAGAGAGCACAGGCTCGCAGCACGCGTCGTGACGGCCGAACAATTCTACCCACTCCGATTGAGTCTTCGATTTGAATACTGCGCGCACCTCTTCAAAAAGCGATGCGCGAAGCTCGCCTTCGTCAAACTGGCGCGCAATCAGGTCTTCGCGGTTGACGGCGCGACAAAAATTGGCCCAGAACTTTGGCTCCAGCGCCCCAAGCGACATGAACCTTCTGTCGCTCGTCTCATAGACGTTATAAAAAGGGTACGCGCCCGTCAGCCCGTACTTCTCTCCTACTCCGACCGCCGACCCCGCAAACTCGTAAGCGGCAGGGACGGCGAGCATCGAGAGCATCACGTCGAACATCGAGACATCGACGTACTGCCCTGCGCCTGTGCGGTCGCGCGCCATAAGCGCGGCCAGGATGGAAAAGGCCGTCAGCATCCCGCCCGCTATGTCTGCAATCTGCACGCCCGGTATAACGGGCTTGCCTCGCTCGTCAGTCGTGAGCCCCAGGATTCCTGACAGCGCTATGTAATTCAGATCGTGGCCGCCACGGTCGCGGTACGGCCCCGCCTGCCCGTAGCCGCTCAGCGAGCAGTAAACGAGCTTCGGGTTGAGCTTTTGAAGATCGCCGTAGCCTATGCGAAGCCGGTCGCAGACTCCGGGCCGGAACTGTTCGAGCACAACGTCTGCGGTCGCGGCCAGGTTCAAGAAGATGTCGCGACCTTCTTCGGCCTTCAGATCGAGCGCGACAGATTTTTTATTGCGGTTGACCTGTAAAAAAGCCGCGCTCGCGGTTCCGATCTTCGGCGGGCTCCAGCGCGTCGGGTCGCCGATCCGAGGCTCTTCGATCTTGATAACCTCCGCGCCGAGATCGCCGAGCATCATCGAGGCAAACGGGCCCGGCAGCATGCGCGATAGGTCGAGCACGCGCGTGCCTTCTAATGCCTGTGGCATACTCCCATCTTTCCTTTCTCTATTTCGCGTGCCGCAATCCTACAACAAACCTGTCGAGTGGGCCACAACGTATTTCACTCTTTTGCAATCACGATTGTCTCGGTAGCCGAGCGCATCTCGTAACGTGTACCGCGCCAGTCGATCTCTCGCGTGGTAGCCGACCTCGTGAAGTTATAAAAAAAGAGGGCGGCCACCAGAGGCCACAAGAGAATAAACATCCACCATAACCTGTCGATCTCGCTTGTTAACGACGGGAGCGCCTCTTTTGCGCCCGCAAGCCGCAACCATCCTTTCGCGGAGCCCAGGGCGTAAATCAACGCCAGCATGATCCATATAAGCAAAGACTCATGGCCTTTTACGGTTTGCGCGAGAGCCAGGACGATGCCGCCGAAGAAGGTGGAGCAAAAGAGCGCGTGCGAAACCATGCCTGTCCACCATAGCTTCGGGTTGTAGACTCGCGTGATGATTATCTGGCGGGTTGTGAATTCAAAAAGCGCCGAAGGCCCCATATCATCGCGAGAAACAAGGAGGCAGTCTGGGACAAAGTGTATGTGCTTGCCTGCTGCCTGTACGCCGCTAGTCAGCGCGTAATCGTCGCTCAGCGCGTGTCGCCAGCGGTCCGCGATCTTTAATCGCTCGAAGTTGCTTTTGAGGATTGCGGTCGAGCCTCCCCAGGCGAAATTTCTTCTGTGCGGCCCAAGCCCTGTGGCTATCGAACCGTTCCAGGCCGAAAGCAGCGCCTGCCAGAACCCGCGCGCCTTTGATGGCTGCGCCGGTGAATCTGCTGGCAAGTACCAGCGATAGCCGGTCGAGGCCCCCACCTTTTCATCCGCGAGCGGCGCGACAAGCCTCCTGAGCCAGAGAGTGTGAACGCGCGCGTCGGAATCGACTGTCGCGTAGGCTGCCGAATCAATCCTCGCATCTGCGACGGCGGCAAGAAGGTTATTGACCTTCTCGCTTCGCCCGCGCGCCTTGCCCGCAATTACGAGCCTTGCAGGGCGGGCGGGGTTATCGGCCATGACTTTCTGTATGACCGCGCGGGCAGGGTCGCCGGGCGAGGCGACGATAAATATGATCTCGTAATCCGGGTAATCCTGTTTGAAGAGCGCCGCGAGGTTCTCTTCGAGCGAGGGGTCGAGGTTTTTACACGGCGCAATGATTGTGACTTTGGGAGTGAAATTGCCGTTTGGCGATCCCATCTCTCGTTTCACATACGCGAGAAAGCGCGCGCCTTCGATGAGCGAAAAGATCCCTTGAACTATCAAGAGCGCGGCAAGGATGTAAAAGACGGCTAGCACACGCGGGCCTTTCGATTCATTGTTGAGCCGATGTTGAGCCTCAAACGGCGAGCGCCGATTCTCTCATTGGCGGTTTGGTGGCGTCAAATCTCACAAAAACGGGCGCGGCTTGCGCCTGGGCGCGCGTGACAGGCAACATTGGTTGATGGCTCAAAGATTCTCATTCGACGTGGTTGCCCGCGACTCGAAAAGCGGCGCGCGGGCCGGGCGCGTACAGACGCCGCACGGCGCTTTCGACACGCCCGTCTTTATGCCGGTCGGCACGCAGGGGACGGTCAAGGCCCTGACCCAGCGGATGCTTGAAGAGGCGGGCGCCGGGATAATACTCGGCAATACGTATCATCTTTACTTGAGGCCGGGCCACGAGCTTATAAACCGCCTTGGCGGGCTTCACAAATTTATCTCGTGGGACCGCCCGATACTGACAGACAGCGGCGGGTTTCAAGTCTTCAGCCTCGGCCCGCTTCGCAAGCTGACAGAGGCGGGAGTCGAATTCCAATCTCACATCGACGGCTCACGCCACCTGCTCACGCCCGAAAAATCTGTCGAGATTCAGACCGCGCTCGGGGCCGACATAGTCATGGTCTTTGACGAATGCACGCCCTACCCGGCCACGCGCGCGGAGGCGCTGCGGTCGCTTGAGATCACACAGGAGTGGGCGCGAAGGTCGAAAGCTGCCTTCGCGCAGATTCACGCCGACGCGGCTTTGAGCGCGCGCGCAGGCTTTAGCGTGGTTAACCCCGGCCAGGCGCTTTTTGGAATAAACCAGGGGAGCGTCTACCCGGACCTGCGCGAGCAAAGCCTCGAAAGCCTTGTCGAGATAGGGTTTGACGGGTACGCCATCGGCGGCCTTTCGGTGGGCGAAGATAAGTCGGAGATGTTCGATGTGGTCTCTTCAATCGCGCCGCTTATGCCCGCCGACAGACCACGGTATCTGATGGGCGTCGGGACTCCTGAAGACATAATCGAGGCGGTCAGGCTCGGCATCGACATGTTCGATTGCGTCATGCCTACGCGCAACGCCCGCAACGGGCAGATGTTCACAAGTCGCGGCCGGTTGAACATAAAAAACAGTCGTTACCGCGATGACAAGCAGACGGTCGACGCGGCCTGCGAGTGCGAGACATGCGCGAGATACTCGCGCGCATACCTTCGCCATCTTTACATGAGCGGAGAGATACTCGCTTCGGTGCTGATGACGCTGCACAACATTCGCTTCTACCTTGACACGATGGAGCGAATCAGGCAAGCTATCAAGCTTGGCACTTTTGACGAGTTTCATAAATCTTTTCTGAAGGACCTTGCACGCGGACCGGACTGAGTTTTCGAGGCTTTTTGATCGATTTCGCGCGTGCGCAGAACCTCCCCAAAACGTGCCGGCGAGAACTCAATGAACACGATAATAGCCCTCGGTCTCCTTCCCATACTGCAAGCCCAGACAGGCGGCGGCGGCAGTCTCATAATGTCCTTGCTGCCGATGATCGTAATCTTTGCGATCTTCTACCTGCTTTTGATTCGACCCCAGCAAAAAAAGGCGCGCCAGGCGCAGCAGGAGCGCGAGCAGATGCTCTCGTCGCTCAAGGCGGGCGATAAGGTCGTCACAACGGGCGGCATCTACGGGACGATTGTCAGCGTCAAAGACGACAGGGTGCAGCTAAGGATAGCGCAGTCCGTATCAATCGAAGTTCAGCGCGCAGCCATCGCCGGGCCTCAATCGGCGGAAGGAAAAGAGACCGAAGTTGTGAAATAATAGTCCCTGTGTAATTAAACAATAGAGTTAGGACGAGCACTGATATGAGAAGCAAGATTCGGACACGAACGATCATCATATTTGCCGTAACGCTGCTGGGGCTCTACCTGGTCCTGGTGCCGAAAGGCCGCAAGCCGACGGTGAGGGATTTCACGAGCTGGACTCAGGTCAAAGAGAACCTGTCGAAAAACATCCGGCTTGGCCTCGATTTGCGCGGCGGCAGCCATCTGGTCCTTCAAGTCCAGACAGACGACGTTATTCGCGGCATAACCGAAAAGAACATCGACGTGGCGCGGGCCAAGCTTCAAGCCAAGGGGTGGGCCTTCACGGAGGTTAAGCGCACCGGCGTAGATGAGATTTCGGTTGTCGTTCCCGACCGCTCGCACAACAACGACATCATTCAGGAGATTCAAGGCGATTTTAACAGCACGCTCGGAGAACGCGGGTGGACCGCGACCGAATCGGGCAACACAATCGTCTTCAAGCTCGACCAGTCTGTGCAAAACCGCGAGCGCGAGCGCGCGACGGAGCTTGCGAAACAGATCGTCGAAAATCGTGTCGACGCATTCGGCGTCGCGGAGCCGGTCGTCCAGCGACACGGCGGCGACGGTCGCTACCAGATACTCATACAGATGCCGGGCGTGGACGACCCTGAGCGCGTAAAAAACACTTTGAACGCGGACTCCAACCTTGAGTTGAAGCTCGTCGCCAAGGGCACGCAGTTGCCCTACCCCACAAGAGAAGCCGCCGAGGCCGCCGCGAGGAGTCAGCCGGGCGGGCTCGACACCTATGAAGTCATGCTATACCGCTCGCGCCCGGACGACGGCGGCATTGCGACCGAAGGCTGGGTGGTGCTTGAGAAGAAGCCTGTCGTCACAGGCTTTGACATGCGCGATGCCCAGGCGATGTCCGCGCAATACGACACGCAGAACTACGAGATACTGTTCACGCTGACGCCGCGCGGCTCTGTCAGGTTCGGCGAGGTGACGGGCCAGCATGTCGGCGACCAGCTGGCAATCGTTTTGAATAACGAGGTGAAGTCCGCGCCCACGATCAACTCTCAGATCACCGACCGGGGGACTATCACGGGCGGCTTTACAAAGCAGTCGGCCGAAGACCTGGCGCTTACGCTCAGGTCGGGCGCGCTGCCTGCGAAGGTCAACTACATCGAAGAGCGCACGGTCGGGCCATCGCTTGGCGCAGACTCGATTCGCCAGGGCGTGGCGGCTTCGATAGCGGGGCTGATAGCGGTCGTCCTCTTCATGCTGTGGTACTACAGGCTGTCGGGCGTCAACGCTGTGCTGGCCCTGATATTGAACCTGCTCCTTTTGATGGCCGTGCTCGTGCTGTTTGATGCGGCGCTTACGCTGCCGGGCATAGCGGGCATCATCCTGACAATCGGTATGGCGGTCGACTCGAACGTTCTCATCTTCGAGCGTATCCGCGAAGAGTTACGCAACGGCAAGGTCGTAGCGTCGGCAGTCGATGTCGGCTTCAACAAGGCTTTCTTGACGATCATCGACACGCACGTGACGACAATCGTTTCGGCAGTCTTCCTGTTCGTCTTCGGGACCGGGCTGATACGCGGGTTCGCGGTCTCGCTGGTTGCGGGACTTCTGGCAAACGTCTTCACGGCGGTTTTCGTTTCGAGGACGATTTTCATGTGGCATCTTAACCGCAGCAGGCGGACCGAGACGCTTAGCATATAAAAGGGCGGGGGCGGGTCTTACGCAGACTCGCCCCGATATTCTTGTCTGAAGGTCATTATGGTAGAGTTATTTACTAATCCACGGATAAACTGGCTCAGAGCCAAAAGGTATTTCATCCCGATCTCCATCGCCCTACTTTTACTGGGCGCGTTGTCGGTGCAGATTCGCGGCTTCAGCCTGGGAGTCGATTTCTCAGGCGGCACGCTCATAACCACGCGCTTCAAGAACCCCACGACCCCGGACCAGATTCGGTCGGCGCTCGCTGCGACAGGGGTCAACGACGTGACGATACAGAGCGTCACAAACCGCGCGAACGAGTTTCAGATCCGCGCCCCGCAAACGGGCAACGAGTTTCAGGACAAGCGGCGCATCACGCGCGCCTTGCAGGCGTTGAACGCGGAAGACCGGACGGCGGTAGGCAGGGCCAATCTGAACGTCGTCAACGCTGAAGGGATCGAGCTTGAGCTGCGCGAGGCCGACCCGCTTGCGATCAACGATCAGATATTTGAAGGCCCGCATCCTTATCGCCAGGTCGGAGACCAGGTCGTCGCCTTCCGAGACCAGCAGAGCGAGGGCTATATCCAGGACATAAACCAGATTCAGCAGCTCAACCTGACCGCGCCCAACTTCACTGAGTTCGACCAAACGAGGGTCAAGCAGGTGCTTGTCGAGCGGTTTTACGCAGGCAAGATCGACCTGAACCTTGTAGGCTCGAAAGAGATCGAAGACGCGCTATATCGCATCAACCCGATTGGGGTCAACGACGACACATACAAGAAGGCCTCCGAGGCCATCAGCAAGTACCGCAACGACCGCGACGGCGTGATAAGCGGCCTGCGCGAGATTCAAGACCAGAACGTTCCGGCCGACCTCCTCGAAAAGATGGAGCCGTACTTCACGACCGGAAATTTCGCTATTTTGTCGGCCGAAGTCGTTGGGCCGCAGGTCGGCGAAGACCTTCGCAACCGGGCTATCTACGTCACGCTTGCGGCGCTCGCGGGTATGCTCGTCTATATCGCATTCAGGTTCGAGTGGATTTACGGCGTCGCGGCCGTGGCGGCGGTCTTTCACGACGTACTTGTGACGCTCGGCGTATTCAGCTTGATACAAGAAGAGATCAGCCTGACGGTCATCGCCGCGCTGCTGACGCTTGTCGGTTTTTCGATGAACGACACAATCGTCATCTTCGACAGGATACGAGAAAACCTGCGGCTTAAGCGAAGGGCGAATATGTTCCAGCTCGCCAACGACTCGATCAACGAGACACTGTCGCGCACGGTCATCACAAACGGGCTGACGTTTGTGTCGGTTGTAGCTATACTTATATTTGGCGGCGAAGTCCTTCGCGGTTTCTCGCTCGCGCTGACGGTCGGTATCATCGTCGGCACGTTCTCGACCGTGGCAATCGCGACCCCGATCATGCTCTGGTGGCAGGCCATAACGAGCAAGAGCGGGAAGAGTGGCGGGAGCCGCGTGGCCGAGTCCAAGGCTCGCGCCACGGACCGCACACTGGCAAAGGTTTAGAAGTATCCCCGGAGGGCGAAGGGCCGCGCGGGCTCTTAGCCTTCGGGGAACAAACATCGCGCAAGCGGTGTCTAAGTGGTTGAGAAGTTGCGAAACTTCTTGACTTGATGGGAAGGCGAGTAGTAGACTCAGCCGGTTTTTGACCTGATTTCTTTAGCACTTAGCACATTGTTTCCGGTTTTAGTCTGCTCAGTTAGCCGTTCTGCTCAGGAGCGGCGGCGACTCCTATGAGGTAGTTGCAATGGGCATCAATAGCCTGGTCGAGCGACAGTCAATTTCGAGCCGACACGCTTATCCGGCATCGCCCAGGTAGCTTACCTAAAAGACCCATCTGACAACTGCCGGAGGTATCAACCAAATGTTCGATCAATTAATTGATTCGTCGTCCCAGAAAAAGAAGACCAATACCTGGCTCTATTTCACGGTGACGGCGGCGATCTGGGTTTCGCTGCTCGCGGGCGTGATAGCGTGGGGCATCTACGCATACGACGCCAAGCTGAACGAGCAGTTCGAGGCGCTGACTCTGCTCGCGCCACCGCCCCCACCGCCTCCGCCGCCTCCGCCGCCTCCGCCCGGAGCAAGCCAGCCCAAGACGCCTACGAAGATAGAAGCGCCTACGGGTTTTGTCGCTCCGAAAGAGGCTCCCAAAGAGATCAAGCCTCCGTCAGCAGCGCCCCCCGTCATCTCGACCGGCGGCGTCTCTGGTGGAGTTGAAGGCGGCGTGCCCGGCGGCGTGCCCGGCGGCGTGCCCGGCGGCGTGCCCGGCGGCGTCGTAGGTGGCGTGCCCGGCGGCACAGGGGCCGGAGAACCTCCGCCTCCACCGCCTCCACCGCCTCCGCCTCCGCCTCCGAAGGAAGTTCCGAAAGTGGTCCGCAAGTCAGGGGGCGTGTTGCAGGGCTCGGCCATCAGCAAACCCGCGCCCGCTTACCCGCCGCTTGCCAAGGCCGCACGCGTAAGCGGATCGGTCGTCGTCGAGGTGACAATCGGCGAGGACGGCAGAGTGATCTCTGCGCGCGCCGTATCGGGCCACCCGCTTTTGAAGGCCGCGGCTGAAGGCGCCGCGCGCGGCTGGCGCTGGACCCCGACTCAACTCAGTGGTCAGGCGGTGAAGGTCATCGGGACAATAACCTTTAACTTCACTCTGTGACCCCTCTCGCGGGTCTGGCCCACACCAGACCCGCAACGGAAAAGATTCTAAAATTGATTTGGAGGGTTTTAACCAATGCTACTTCTATCGAATGTAATGCTGGCGGGCAACAAGCTCGCTTTCTTTCTGCTCCAGGCCGCCGAAGGCGGCGGCGAAAGCCCGACCGGCGGTGAAGATCTTTCCCTGTGGGGAATGATCCAGAAGATGGAATGGCCCGCCATCACTGTAGCTATCGTTCTAGCATTGATGAGCATGTACTCCATCGCCATCATGGTCGAGCGCTGGCTCACCTATAACGCGGCCCGCAATCAGTCGCGGCAGTTCGCCCCCAAAGTAGCGGCTGCTCTTCGCGAAAACCGTATTGACGAAGCCATAGCCATTTCGGACCGTCACAAGAAATCGCACCTCGCTATGGTGGTAAACGCCGGGCTGCAAGAGTTCCAGGCGCACCAGTCGGCGGGGTCGGATATTCCCGGCACGACGATGGACGCGGCGCGGCGCGCGCTCCAACGCGCTACGGCTCTTAAGAACGCGGAGTTGAAACGCGGATTGTCGGGTCTTGCGACAATCGGATCGACGGCCCCGTTCGTCGGACTGCTTGGGACCGTCATCGGCATCATCTCGGCGTTCCAGGGCATGAGCTCCGCGCAAGGTACGGGTATCTCGGCGGTCGCCGGCGGCATCTCTGAAGCGCTGATCGAAACCGCGTTCGGGCTGCTCGTGGCAATCCCTGCGGTGTGGGCCTTCAACATATTCCAGAACAAGGTCGAAGCGTTCCAGATCGAGATGGACAACTCGTCGTCGGAGCTGGTCGACTACTTCATCAAACGGCGCGAATTGAGGTGATATTATGGGAATGGCAGTAGGAGGCGGCGACGGCAGCCTGGTCTCCGATATTAACGTCACTCCGCTGGTAGACGTGATGCTTTGTCTGCTCATCATCATGATGGTGGTCGCACCCATGTTGCAGAGCGGCGTCAGCGTTGCGCTGCCGAAATCGAAATACCCCGACCCGGACCCTAACATTGTCAAAGACACTTCGGTCGTTCTGGCCATCCCTGCGGACGGCGAGTTCTATATCGGTCGCGATAAGATAGCGCAGGCCGACATCCCGAAGACCGTCGAGAGGATGCTCAAGGACAAGCCCGCCGCCGAGCAGGTCGTCTATATCAAGAGCAGCACCAATGTTAAGTACGGCACGGTGGTAAGCGTCATCGACGCGATTCGCGAGTCGGGCTTTGACCGCATCGGGCTCGTCGCCGAGAAGGAAAAGGCCGAAGGCGAAGGTTAGAAGTAGCAATGAAAGTGCGGGTGCTTTCTGGGAAAGCACCCGCAAATACTGGTCTATTAAAAATCAGGAGGAGTTGCCTGCCGCGCCGAATGCGCGTGAGCAGGCAGCGTAAAACGAAATGGCACACGGTGAAGTAGACGAGGTCCCGACTAAACACGGCATCGGCCTGGCCGCGCCTAATATCAACGTCACTCCGCTTGTAGACGTTTTGCTCGTGCTGCTGATCATCTTCTTCGTGATCCAGCCGCAGAAAGAGGCCAAGTTCGAATCGCAGATACCGCAAAAACCGCAGGACACTGAAAACGCCGTTCAACCGCCGACCGATCTTTTGATGGTCGACGTGAAATCCGGCAGCGGGCTCGAACAGTCCGTCGAGCTGAACTCAAAACCGATGTCTCTGGTGGAGCTTGGCGACACTCTGAAGTCGCTCCTGGAACAGCGCCCCGACAAAGCCGTCTTTCTCAAAGCACCTAAAGATAAGAATTACGGCGACATCGTAACGGTCATAGACGTGATGAAGGGCGCGGGCGCACAGCCCATCGGACTTCAGATAGATTTCTTGCAAGAGTAAAGGCACAGGAGGAATCAAGCCTTGAACAGAATGTATAAAACGCTGCTCGTAGCCGGGCTTGTCGCCTTCTCGGCGACGGCTCAGGGCTGTGGGATCATAAACAACCTGCGCGCAAAAGACGCCCTCAACAACGGTGTGCGCGAATTCAACAGGGGGAAGTACGACGAAGCGGAAAAACGGTTCGCGCGCGCGCTTGAGCTTGACCCCGATAACACCAACGCGATGATGTTTCATGCGCGCTCTCTCAATCAGAAGTTCGACAACAACCAGACAGAAGAGACAGGCCTTGCGACCATCCAGGCTTACGAACAGATAATCCAGAAGAACAAGGACAACGAGAAGGCCGTGGACCAGGCGCTCGCCTTCCAGGCCGACGTCAACCAAAAACTCGCCGTCATAAACCCGAACAAGGCAAACGAGTACAAAGAGAGGCGGCGAGAGCTTGTGCTAAAGCGGGCAGAACTGCCCGGCGCAAGCACCAAGACGAAGGCCGATGTCTACTACACGCTGGGGCACAGCTACTGGGACGAGGCGTTTCAGACGAGCCGCCCCTACACCGACGCGGGCGGCGTCTTGAAACAGCCGCTCTCGCCGGAAGCCTCCGAGAAGTTGAAACAGCTTACGCAAAAGGCGCACGAATACTTCCAGAAGGCCGTAGCGACCCAGCCCGATTACGCCGACGCATATTTTTACGAGAAGCTCACCTTTATCCAGGATACGTACTGGACCAACGACCCCAAACGCAAACAGGAGTTGGCGGCGAAGATCAAGGAATACCAGGATAAGTACCTCGAAATCAACAAGCGCGCGCAGCAGGCAGCCGGTTCACAGTGAAGTAGCTACCCTCTATGTGCTAAAATTCAGGTGACGACTCTGTTGGGTCGTCACCTTTTTATTTTGGCGGCACTTAGTAACTCTTACGATGATTCGATTCGAAACCATATTGGAAAAGGTTCGGCAGAACCACCCCGGCGCGGACGAAGAGCTGTTGCGCAAGGCATACCTGTTTTCGGCCCGCGAGCATCGCGGTCAGATACGCAAATCGGGTGAGCCTTATCTCGTCCACCCGCTTGAGGTGGCGAACATACTTGCCGAGTGGAAGCTCGACCCTGTCTGCATCGCCACGGGGCTGCTCCACGACATCGTCGAAGATACGGAAACGCCGATTGAGGTAATGGAGGAGTATTTCGGCAAGGAGGTCTCGCACCTCGTCGACGGGTTGACCAAGATTTCAAAGCTCGATCACGCCTCTCACGAAGAGCGGCAGGCGCTCAACATGCGCAAGATGCTGCTGGCGATGGTCGATGACGTTCGGGTTGTGCTTGTGAAGCTTGCCGACCGCCTTCATAACATGCGGACGCTCGAATACTTGAAGGGTGGAAAACGGCGGCGCATAGCCCAGGAGACGCTCGACGTTTATGCGCCCATCGCGCATCGGCTCGGTATGAGCCGCGTCCGGGGGGAGCTTGAGGACCTCGCATTCAAATACATCGAGCCGGAAGAGTACAGCAAGCTGACCGAGCTGGTCGAGAACCGGCGCGCGCGCCTCGAATCTTACCTCGATGAGTTGCAGCACCGCATCGTCGATATGATGGGCCAGGCTGACATCAAGATCGTCAAGATCGAAGGGCGGTTGAAACGGCTCTTTTCCATATACCAGAAGCTGAAACGCCAGCACATAACCATCGACCAGGTTTATGACCTTGTGGCTGTTCGCATCATCACCGATTCGGTCAAGGATTGCTATGCCGCGCTTGGGGTCATCCACACTGCCTGGAAGCCAATACCCGGACGGTTCAAGGATTGGATAGCTATTCCGCGCGAGAACTTTTACCAGTCGCTCCATACGTCGGTCGTAGGCGACGGCGGCCAGCCGTTCGAAGTGCAGATACGCACGGAGGAGATGAACAGCATCGCCGAGGAAGGGATCGCCGCGCACTGGAAATACAAAGAGGGGCGGCGCGGCACTCACACGGACGAAGACGAAGCCTTCATGTGGTTAAAGCGGCTGGTCGAATGGCAGCAAGAGGTGAAGGATTCGCGCGAGTTCCTCGACTCATTGAAGCTGGACCTCTACCCGAAGGAGGTTTACTGCTTCACGCCGAAAGGGCGAGTAATAGAGCTGCCGCGAGGGGCGACGCCGATAGATTTCGCCTTTCATATTCACACCGAAGTCGGGTTGACCTGCAACGGCGCAAAAGTGAACGGGCGCATCGTGCCGCTCAAGTACCAGCTCGTCAACGGCGACGTTGTAGAGATCATGACTTCGCCTTCGTCCCACCCGTCGCGCGACTGGATGAACTTTGTCAAGACCTCGCGCGCGAGGTCGAAGATAAGGCACTACCTAGCCGAGAACGAGCGTGCGGCGGCAATCGAGATCGGCAAGAAGCTCTTTGAAAAAGAGGCCGACCGCTTCCGCCTCAACTCCAAAAAGATACTCTCGAACGGCGAGCTTGAGCGCATAGCGCCCGACCACGGATGCGCGCGCTCCGACGACCTCCTCGCGGCAATCGGGTACGGCAAGGTGCTCCCGCGCACGGTGATCGCGAAACTGTTGCCGCCCGACCGCCTCGCAGAGATAGAGCAGGAGAAGCGGCCGACTTTCAAACAGGTGGTTAAGCGCGCGCTAGGGCTTCAAGATCGCATAGTCGTCAAAGGCATCGACGACATAATGGTCTACCGGGCCCGCTGTTGTAACCCGATTCGCGGGGAGCAGATCATGGGTTACATCACGCGCGGCAAGGGCGTAGCGGTCCATTCGACGCGCTGCCCGAACGCGCCGGGGCTTATGATAAACCCCGAACGGATAATCGAAGTCGAGTGGATGAAGGCCGAGGGCGGCAAGTCGTCCGCCTACCCGATCTCGATTCGGCTGATAACCGAAGACCGTCCCGGTATGGTCGCAGACGTTACGCAGGCCATCGCTGGGGTCGGGACTAACATACGCGACATCCGCGCCTCGCTCGACGACGAAGGGCGCGGGCAGCTTGTTTTGACGGCCGAAATCTTCGACCTCAAACATTTCGAAAAGATCACCGCCGCGCTCAAGAGCGTCAAAGGGGTGATAGACGTCGAGCGCATGACGGGCGAAATGGCCGAAGCGTAACGGATCGCTTATCTTTATCTTTGCAGTAACCATCTACGCCGCCGCCAGTTGAGCAAGCCGCTTTGGTGGACAATTGCGCTCACATTTGAGATAATCTGCAATTTCAGCAAGCAGGTTGATTCTTATCCTTGGAGCCACGGACGAGTGAAAGAGCGTATCGAAACCCCCAACGCGCCGAAAGCTATCGGGCCTTACTCGCAGGCGATAAAGGCTTCCGGGTTTATCTTTGCATCGGGGCAGGTCGCGCTCGACCCCGGCACGGGCCAGGTCATCGAAGGCGGTATTCGCGAGCAGACCGAGCGGGTGCTCAAGAACCTTTCGGCGGTGCTTGAGGCTGCCGGCAGCTCGCTTGAACTTGCGGTCAAGACGACGGTCTTTCTCGCAGACTTCGGAGACTTTGCCGAGATGAACGATGTTTACGGCCGGTTCTTTGGGGAAACGCCTCCGGCAAGATCGACGGTCGAAGTCTCGCGGCTGCCAAAGGATGTTCGAATTGAGATAGACGTGATTGCGATTGCGAGGTAGAGGGAAGCCTGGGTTTTAGATTTCGCACCCTAGGGGTTATGCAAAATCTAAAACCCAAACCTGAATGAGAGTGTTCTTAAGCAGCCTTGACAATTTTTCCGGCTTTAAGGCAACGGGTGCAAACGCGAACGCGCTGAGCGCGACCGCTTATAAGTGCGCGGACCGCCTGAAGATTCGGGTCAAAGCGACGGTTGGTACGATTATTGGCGTGGCTGACCTTGTGACCGAACTGCGGTCCCTTGCCACACACGTCACAACGTTTAGACATAGTGGATATACCTCCAGTTGAGAATTCTATGATGAAATCAAACCAAGAGTTTAACATAAACGGCCAAGCGGCCGTCAAACCTTTTTCGTTAAGGAGCAGCATTGTGTACCGTTCCCCTAAACTGATTGCAGTATTGATGATCGCTCTTTGTTCTGTTTTGCTCGCCTCGTGCAAAAACAGCGGGTCGGAAGCCGCCGGTGAAGTTGCGGCAAAAATCGGCTCTCACGAAATAACACTCAAAGATATTGACCGTGTTATCAAACAACAGATTGACCAGAGCGGCAGAAGCGGCGCGTCGCTCACGTCGGCCGAGCTTGCCAACGCGAGGCTCAGCGTGCTCGACAACCTCGTGCGCGAAGAGTCGCTGTTTCAAAAGGCGCAGCGCGAAAACCTCGTCCCCGATGACAATAAGATCAGCGAGGAGATCCAGAGAAGAATTCAAGAGGCCCGGCTCTCCAAAGAACAGTACGACGAGCAGTTGAAGGCATCGGGCCTCACGGAAGCCGAATGGCGCGAGCGAATAAAGAAAGACCTCGCCATCAAGGCGCTCAACGACCGTGTAACCAAAAACATCGAGCCGCCAACCACTGCCGAGATCGAGAAGTATTACAACGACAATCGCGGTTCGTTTATCGCGGACCGTGGCGCGGACATCTCTGTGATCTTCGCAGACCCGGCCGATAACGGCATCCCGACCGACGCGGTGGGCACAGCCGCCGCCGAGCAGAAGATCAAGGCCGTCTACGAGCAGTTAAAGGGCGGTATGGACTTTGCCACCGTCGCCGCGCAGAGGTCCGAAGACGCATCGGCGGTACGCGGCGGGGCGCTCGGCTTCAACTCCGAGGCCAGGTTGAGACAGATGTTCGGCACGCGGCAGGAAGTCGTACAGCGCATTATGTCTATGACGCCCGGCCAGTACACCGAGCCAATATCGGAGCCGACCGCTGGAGCATGGGTGATCGTCAAGCTCAACGACAAGCTGGAAGCGCCGCGTAACCTGTCGCTTGAACAGGTTCGACAGAACATCGTAGACACCATCACGCAGCAGCGCCAGACCGTCTTGTTGAACGCGCTCGTGCTTGTGGCGACGCAGGAGGCTGAGATCGAGAACTACCTGGCCGACAGGTTCTTGAAGAACCCTAAGACGATAGTCGAGTTGCGCCCGTCGGAACTGCTTCAGCAGAGCGGAGGGCAGCAACCACAGCAACCGCAGCCTCGCATCGAAAACCAGAACCAGGGCGCCTCGCCTGCACCCCCGGCTAACAGCCCTGCCACGGGCAATGCCAACCGCGCGGGCGCTTCCAACGCCAACCGGTCCGGCGGGAGCGGGAACGGCAACAGCAGCCCGGCTTCGCCAAACGCCAACCGGTAAGCGCGCCGACAATCAGGTGAAAGAGAACCGGGGGGCGAGGATTTGAAGAATAAGTCCTCGCTTCCCCGCCTGTTTTAGCCTGTAGCCTGCCGCCCGATAGTTGTTACCGCCCGATGCTTTTTCGTCTTCAAGATATAAGCAAGTCTTACGGCGCGCACGAAGTGCTGCGCGATGTGACTTTTCAGATCAACCCCGGCGAGCGCGTCGGTCTTGTGGGCCGAAACGGCGCGGGCAAGACGACCGTCTTTCGCCTCGTCACAGGCGTCGAAGAGCCTGACCGTGGCGAGGTCATCCTGCTTCGCGGGCTGCGGGTCGGCGTGCTTGAGCAAGAGCCAGTCTTCGAAGGTCAAAAGACCGTGCGCGACGAGGCGCTTTCGGTCTTCACCTCACTGGTTTCGATAGAAGGGGAGATGTCGCGGCTTGAGCATTTGATGGCCGAAGCGACGGGCGCAGAACTCGACCAGGCAATGCACGATTACAGCGACCTGCGCCACCGCTACGAGGTCGAAGGGGGCTTCACATACCCCGCCCGCGCAGAGGCGGTGCTGGCCGGCCTGGGATTTAAGAGCGATGATATTGAAAGACCCTCGGACCAGTTAAGCGGCGGGCAAAAAGCCAGGCTCGCGCTCGCCAAGCTGTTGCTATCAGAGCCGGACGTGCTGCTGCTCGACGAGCCGACAAACCACCTGGACGTAAACGCCGTCGAGTGGCTCGAAGACTTTCTGGCAGAGTACAAGTCGGCTTTTGTAATCATCTCTCACGACCGCTTTTTACTCGACAGGACAGCGACAAAGATCGTAGAGATCGCGCGCCATCGAGCAATCGTCTATTCTGGAAACTACACGAGCTACGTCAGACAGCGCGAGGAGCGGCTAGCCCTCCAGGCCAAAGAGTACGAACAGCAGCAGGAGCTGATCTCTCGCACAGAGGAGTTCATCCGCCGCAACATCGCGGGGCAGAAGACCAAGCAGGCCAAGTCTCGCCGGAAGATGCTCGAAAAGATCGACCGGGTAGAAGCCGTGCAGCAGGACCACACGTCGCATTTTGGCCTGCAATCGGTCGTGCGCACAGGCGATAACGTCCTGGCGGCTCGCGACCTCACCGTAGGCTACGGCGAGAATAGACTCGCGGCCAAGATTTCGTTTCTTTTGAGGCGCGGCGAGCGGCTTGGTATCATAGGCCCGAACGGGTCTGGAAAGACCACCTTTCTCAAGACCATCACCGGCGAGATAGAGCCTCTGGAAGGCGGGCTGACCTGGGGCGCGAAGACCGACGTTGACTACTTCGATCAAGAACTCGCAAGCCTGGATTTGACCTCGACCGTCATCGAAGAGCTTGCGGTCACGGCCCCGCGCGCATCGGCGGGCGAGTTGCGCGCCGTCCTTGCGAGGTTTCTTTTCACGGGTGACGACATATTCAAGCCTGTCGCGGCGCTTTCGGGCGGCGAAAAAAGCCGCCTGGCGCTTGCCAAGATAATTTACGGGCAGGCGAACGTGCTCGTGCTCGACGAGCCGACAAACCATCTCGACATACCTTCGCGCGAGGCGCTTGAGCGGGCGCTGACAGAGTATACGGGCACGATCATCACAGTCTCGCACGACAGGTACTTTCTCGACCGGATAGCGACGGAGATACTCCACTTTGAAGACCGCACGGCCACTTATCACACGGGGAGCTATTCCGATTATTACGCCGAGCGACACCGCCGCCAGCAAGAACCTGCGCAGATTCATGCGGTCAAATCCGCCGCAAAGCCTGTGAAGGCGCGCCCGGCGACACAGAAGAAAGATACGCGTAAGAAAGAACGGCTTCGCTCTCCCGCCGAGATCGAGCAGCAGATAAGCGCGGTTGAAGCTGAGTTGCGGGAGCTTTCCGACAAGCTGGCAAGTCCCACATCCGATTGGAGGCCGGAGCAATACCTGGAGATCGACCGGCGACAGGCCGAGCTTACCGCCAATCTTGAGGCGCTCTATCACGAATGGGAAGCGGCTGCCGCCGGCTGACATTTTCACTCAAAAACGTCCACAGCTTTTCCACACATTTTCCACAGCCTAACTGTTCTGCCTCAACATATTGCGCGTTGTAATGATTTCGGCACAATTTATGGTGTACAGGTCTGGTTTCATATGCTATATTGCGGCGCGTGAACAGAAGGGTTTCAAGCAAGGTTTTCTGCTGTAAAGATCGGTCGAAGGCGTTTTATTTAGAGACTTGAGCGGCTCCCCTTACCGCGCTTCAACCCCCTTATCGAAGAGCACAATGGACGAAAAAGATTTTGTACACCTTCACCTTCATTCGGATTTCAGTCTTCTTGACGGAGCGATAAAGATAAAGTCGTTAGCCAAGCGCGCCGAAGAGCTGGGCTCGCGCGCGGTTGCCGTCACTGACCACGGCAATATGTACGGCGCGATCTCGTTTTATAACCAGATGAAAGGCTCAGGCATCAAGCCGATCATCGGGATGGAAGCCTATATCGCTCGCGGGAAGCACACAGACAGGGGCGACGCGCAGGGCGAGCGCGGCACAAACCATATTATCCTGCTCGCGAAAAATTTACAGGGCTATCATAACCTGGCCAAGCTGTCGTCATTCGCCTTCACACACGGGTACTACTACAAGCCGCGCATAGACAAGGAGCTGCTGGCCAAACACAGCGAGGGGATCGTTGCGCTCTCGGCGTGTCTTTCGGGCGTCCCTTCTTCCCTGCTGTTGACCGACAAGTTTGACGAGGCGGCTCGTCAGGCGAAAGAGTTCGAAGACATACTCGGCAAGGGCAATTACTATCTAGAAGTCCAGAACCACGGCCTCGATGAAGAGACAAAGACCGTCATCCCCGGCATGCTTGCGCTGTCAAAGAAGACGGGCATACCGCTGGTCGCCACAAACGATTGCCACTACCTGATGCAGGACGACTGGCGCGCGCACGATATACTCGTCTGCATAGGTGCGGGCAAGACCGTCAACGAAAAGCGCGGCGTTAAGTACAAAGAGGGCGAGTTCTATGTCAGGACCGCCAAAGAGATGTGGCTGCTTTTCGGCAAGGATATGCCCGAAGCGCTTTTGAACACGGTGGCGATAGCCGAGATGTGCGAGCTTTCCCTGCCTTCGGGTCAAAATCACCTGCCGGTCTACCGCGTCCCGGAAGGCGAAACCATCGACAGCTATTTCGCAAGGGTCGCGCGCGAAGGACTCGAACGTCGTTGGGTTGCGGTCAAGGACCGGCCCGATAGGAAATCTGACCTCGACGATTACAAGCAGCGGCTTGAGCTTGAGATACAGGTCATCACGCAGATGGGCTTCCCAGGTTACTTCCTGATCGTCTGGGATTTCATCCGTTACGCCAAGAAGGCGAACATACCTGTCGGCCCAGGGCGCGGGTCGGCGGCGGGTTCGCTTGTAGCCTACTCGATGGAGATCACCGACATCGACCCCTTGCAATATGATCTCCTGTTCGAGCGGTTCCTGAACCCGGAGCGCGTCTCGATGCCCGACATCGACATAGATTTCTGCGTTCGCGGACGGCAGCAGGTCATAGATTACGTCGCGGATTACTATGGCCGCGATCACGTCGCGCAAATCTCTACGTTCGGGACCATGGCGTCAAAGGCCGCAATTAAGGACGTGGGCCGCGCGCTTGAGATGCCCTACGCGGAAGTCGACAAGATCGCCAAGATGATCCCGCCGCCGGTTCGCGGTAGGAATGTGAGCATTACCGACGCAATAAAACAGAACCCCGATCTGAAGAAGGCTATCGACGCTGACCCGCGAGTCAAGGAAGTCATCGAGATTGCCCAGCGGCTCGAAGGCTGCTCGCGCCACTCGTCCGTTCACGCCGCGGGCGTAGTCATTTCGCCTAAGCCGATCTACGAGCTGGTTCCTGTATCAAAGACATCGCGGGATGAAATAACGACGCAGTACACGATGACCGATCTGGAAAAGACAGGGATGCTCAAGATGGACTTCCTGGCTTTGACCACGCTAACGATCATCGACGACGCGCTTAAATCGATCAAGCGCGAGACGGGCCGCGACCTCGATCTGTCAAAGATACCGCTCGACGACCGCGCATCGCTCCAGCTTTTTGCCGACGGGAAGACCGAGGCGATATTCCAGTTCGAATCCGAAGGCATGAAAGATATTTGCCGCCGCCTGAAACCGGACGGCCTTGAAGACCTGTCGGCGCTCAACGCTCTTTATCGCCCCGGCCCTATCGACAGCGGAATGGTCGATGACTTTATCGAGCGGCGGCACGGTCGCAAAAAAGTCCGCTACGACTTCCCTGAGTTGAAGGAGGTGATGGGCAACACGCTCGGCATCTGCGTCTATCAAGAACAGCTCATGGCGGTATTTCAAAAGCTCGCGGGTTATTCGCTCGGCGAGGCCGACCTTGTCCGCCGCGCAATGGGCAAGAAGAAGCGCGAAGAGCTGGACAAGCACAAAGAGAAGTTTTTGAAGCAAGCCGCCGAGCGCGGCCACGACAAGACGAAGCTCGAAAAGCTGTGGCACAGCTTTGAAGGGTTTGCCGACTACGCCTTTAACCGTGCGCACTCCTTCTCGTACGGCTACCTCGCCTATCAGACAGCCTACCTGAAGGCCCACTACTCGACGCACTTCTGGGCCGCCGTGCTCTCGAACGAATTGAACAACACGGCCAAGGTGGTCAAGTACATAAACGAAGCGCGCACGCAGGGGATACAGATTCTGCCGCCCGACGTGAACGAGAGCTTCGACAGCTTTACGGCCAGCGGCAACACGATAAGGTTCGGGCTCGCGGCCATCAAAGGCATAGGCCAGTCCGCAGTTTCGTGCATCACCGATGCGCGAAACGAAGGCGGGTCTTTCAAATCGATCTTCGACTTCACAGAGCGCGTCGATCCTCGCGCGGTAAACAAGCGGGTGCTTGAGAGCCTGATTCGAGCGGGCGCGTTCGATACGCTTGGGCAGAGCCGCGCGAGGATGTTCGCGGCCATCGACCCGGCTATCGAAAGCGGGCAGCGGGCGCAAAGGTCACGCGCAAACGGGCAGGCCGATCTTTTCGGCGTGCTCACGGCCGCCATGCCCATAACCGACCTGCCGCTCCCGCCAGCCGAAGACTGGTCGTATCAGGAGATGCTCAAGGGCGAGAAAGAGACGCTCGGCTTTTATATCTCAGGCCACCCGCTGCTCAGATACGAAGGCGTTCTGGCCGACTTCGCCAACGCCGACATAGACAGGCTTGCGAATTTCTATCACGGCGCGCAGGTGACAATCGGGGGCGTGGTTACAGAGCTAAACGTCAGAACTACGAAGAAGGGCGACAGGTTCGGCCTCTTCTTTATCGAAGACCAGTTCGGCTCTGTAAAGGTAGTCGCGTAGCCCGAAATATTCGGCAAGGCAAACGGCGTCCTCCAAAACGACACGCCGGTGCTGGTAAAGGGACGGCTTGAGGTAGACGACGGCGGGGCGATGAGCATTATCTCTGATGAGATTCAGGCGCTTGAAAACATACGTGAGCGTTCCGCGCGAACCATGATATTGCGCTTCGACGTCGAATCGATCACAGGCGACAAGCTTGAGCGGCTGCACACCCTGCTCGACAGCCACAGAGGCGACTGCGGGCTCGTCTTTGAGATCGCGCTCAATGACGGCAGCATAGCGCGCGTGCAACCGAACCAGTTCGTCAAGGTGAAGGTCACGCCTGAGCTCACGAACTCGATAAGAGAGATATTCCCCGACGGCCATGTCGAGCTGGCGGTCCAGCGCACTCAAGCGGCGACCAGGTAAGGAACGGGCCTACTGCCAACGCTTCACCGCCAGGCAGCTAAAGGGGCCTCCCTTAAACGTTCCGCTCGCCTTGATAACGTCGAAGCCAGGTTTCCCGTTGCTTGTATAGCTGTGCGTGAAGGTCCCGCCCGCGTCTATCTTGTTAGCTACCCCAAACGAATTCGGGCCAGCTATGATCTCGAAAGCGACGGTAAGCTCCTCGCTTATGAGCTTGCCGTTGGCGAAGACCTGAAGCGTGAGGTTGTGCTTCTGCTCTTTGCCTTGCTCGATCTGAGTGATGGCGAATTGCGGCGTCAGCACGCACTGGAGGCCCGCAGGGGGCTGATCTACGCGGAAATCGTTCGACGGGTTACCGTTAGACTTTACGGTTATCACAGAGTCCGGTTTAGCTTTCTTACCGCCCTTCTTGCTCAATAATTCGGTATCTGACACGGTCTTGGTCGCCTGCTCCTTACCGTCTACAAGAATGCGGTTATCGGCTGTGGTGTCGAACTGACCCATGACGGTAAGCTTCTTCTTATTCTTGGTGACGGCTGCAATGTCAGGCGCGTCGACCCATTGTTTTTTGGCCGTGCAGCTGGCCGTGTCGATGCCGTCGATTACCGTTGCCTCGATAATGTCTATGCCCTTAAGACCGTTGCTCTGGTATGTGAATGAGACGTCGCCAAAATCAGCGCCCGCGCCCACGTTCGGCCCACTAAGCACCTTATAATCAACCCTGTCAATGCCTCCTATCTCGGTGCTCCCGGAGAAGACCGTTACGTTGATCGTATGACTTGTTCCGGTCTTGTTGATCGCTTCGGGTGGCGATACGACGCAATGAAAGTTTTTCAGGAGGGGCGGCGTGATGGTTAGCCCTTCAAACTGGTCACCGAACGGCCCGAGCTTTGTCGCCTCACCGCTCGCGAGGTCGATCTCATAAAGGTCGGGGAGCGTTTGCCCCTGAGTCACTATCGACGCGAAGCTTCTGTTTGTCAGCGGATTCGTGTCAAAACCCATGGCAGTAATATCGCCGAGGTTGAGCGGCCCCACTGTCTTGACCAAGCCAAACTCTAGATTTGTAATCTGCGCAAGCACGCCGTTAATCACGTCGAGCAGAAACCCGCCCTGCTCTGTAAAGGTGAAGGCTCCCTTCCCCACTTTATTCATGTTCGGGTCATCTTTGCCATATAAGAATTCGTTGATTTTGAAGATGGTCGGCTTTTCGCGGTTAAACTTGATCAGCAGGCCGATCTTATTGACCACGAATATGTCGCCGGTCATGGGATCGAGGTCGATGTCTAGCGGAACTCCGCGAAACTGCTCCGGGATACTGCCGATCAGTTTTGCCTGCCCTGTGGAATCGATCTCAAAAACGCCGCCGTTGTCGCCCACCGCCAGAAACTTGTCGGAAACGCCAAGATTGTCTAGATCGGGGTCATATTCTATCGCCTTAATCTTCTCTCCGTTAAGCCCCCGGATGGGGAGTGTGGTAGGTTCTTTATCCGGACCCTGAAATCCGATAATTGTATCTCCGTTTGTTATCGCCCTATGCCTGTCAAGGATCAATTCCTCTGCGGCCATAGCCACCCACGGGATAGCCAGGTGGGTGAGGCAGGCGGCTATAA
>CAZTUB010000008.1:0-68612 GCA_964615905.1 uncultured Clostridia bacterium | reverse complement strand
CGCGGAAAGTTTCGCTTTACGAGTTACCGTTGCGATCATTTAATTTGACTCCTTCAATTTAATAGTTCCTAAGCCAGCGTCTTTTAGGGCCTTCTTTACTTAACGCGAAAAAGAGGTGCGAAAAGGTCCAGGAACGGGAAAATTTTATGCAGCCGGGAGCCGAATTCCTTGTATAATCGCTGCGGCCCGAAGATCACCAACGCGAGCGGGAGGCCATTGTGGCTCTGACCTCAGTTGAAGAAGTCACCCGAATCCTAAACGACATGAGCGCGGGCAGCCGCGACGCGCCAGACCGGCTGATGCCGCTGGTCTATGACGAGCTTCGCCGGTTGGCGAGCCGCTACCTCAACCGTGAACGGCCTGACCACACGTTGCAGCCGACCGCCCTCGTTCACGAAGCATACCTGCGGCTCGTAGATCAAACACAGGTTACGTGGCAAAATCGCGCGCACTTCGTAGGTGTCGCCGCTCAGATGATGCGGCGCATACTCGTAGATCATGCGCGGCTCCATCACGTTGAAAAGCGCGGCGGCCACCGCCGGAAGCTGTCGCTCGATGAAGCGGTCTCTTTTGAGGAAAAGCGCGACGTTGATCTCATAGCTCTTGACGATGCGCTCGCTGACCTGGCAAAGCTGGACCCTCAGCAGAGTCGCATCGTAGAGCTTAGATTCTTTGGCGGGCTGACGCTCGATGAAACCTCGGAAGTGCTCTGCATCTCGCGCTCGACCGTCAAACGCGAGTGGGTAATGGCAAAAGCCTGGCTCTATGACCAGTTGAGCAATGATGAAACCTGAGCAGTACAAGCAAGTCAAACACCTCTTCAATGCGGCGCTTGAGTTGAGCCCGGACGCTCGCCCGGCGTTCGTTGATGAAGCGTGCGGCGATGACCGCTCGCTCAAGAGCGCGGTTGAAAAGCTGCTTGCCGCACACTACCGCGCCGACAGTTTCATCGAAACCCCTGCCTTCGATCTCGCTTCTGACCTGCTGACAGATCACCGGTCATCACTCGTAGAAGGGCAGCGAATCGGGCCTTATAAAATCGTCGGTGAAATAGGTCAGGGCGGCATGGGCACTGTTTACCTCTCCGAGCGCGCCGACGATCATTACCATAAGCAGGTCGCGATTAAAGTGGTGCGTCGCGGGCTCGACATCTCAGAGATCCGCCGCCGATTTCTTGCCGAGCGACAGATACTCGCCAATCTCGATCACCCGAACATCGCAAGGCTTCTTGACGGCGGCACGACCGAGGACGGTTTGCCCTACATCGTCATGGAATATGTCGAAGGGCTTCCGCTGATTGATTACTGCGACAGCCACGAGCTTTCAACAATCGAGCGATTGAAGCTTTTCCGCACCGTCTGTTCGGCGGTTCATTACGCGCATCAGAATCTTGTAATCCACCGCGACCTCAAGCCGTGTAATATCATTGTGAATACGGAAGGCGTGGCAAAGCTGCTCGATTTCGGGATAGCAAAAGTTTTCCGGCCCGACTCGCAGGATCAAGCCCCGGACGTTACAAGAACTGAGCTTCGCGTGATGACTCCAGAATATGCAAGCCCTGAGCAGATCAAAGGCGAGCGCGCAACGACGGCGAGCGATATTTACTCGCTGGGAGTTCTTCTATATCAAATGCTCACAGGCGTTCGCCCTTATCGCATCAAGACCACAGACCCGATTGAAATCTCGCGAGCCATCTGTGAAACCCAACCCGAAAGACCGAGCGCAGCCGTCAGCCGCCTGGTGGGAACCCAAAGCCGGGATCAAAAACCCTTGCGCCGTCAGCTTCAAGGCGACCTCGATAACATCATCCTAATGGCGATGCGCAAGGAAGCCCTGCGGCGATATTCATCGGTTGAACAGTTTTCCGACGACATCCAGCGTTATCTCGAAGGGCGGCCCGTCCTCGCGCGTAAGGACACATTTGGCTATCGCGCCGCAAAGTTCATACGACGAAATAAGGCCGCCACGGCGGCAGTTTTTTTGATCGCGGTGACGCTTATTGCAGGCATTATCACAACTGTATGGCAGGCTAGACGCGCTTCGGAACAGGCGCGAATAGCCACCGAGCAGCGCGACCGCGCGCAACTTGAGCAGGTTAAAGCCGAGCGCATCAACTCATTTCTACAGCAGATGCTTGCTTACGCCAACCCAAGCTGGTACGCGCCCGGCAAGGACAAGCGCCGCGACCTGACGGTTATTGAAGCCCTGGACGAAGCGTCTCGCCGGATTAATACAGAGCTGGATGATCAGCCCGAAGTTAAAGCCGAGATTCACACAACCATAGGCGACACTTACCGCGCGATAGGGCGCATGGACCTTGCCGAGCCGCACTTTGAAGCCGCGCTGAAACTGAGGCGCGAGCTTTTTGGTGACCATCACAAGGAAGTCGCGGAGAGTCTTTATTATCTGGGCGGCGTAAGAGTATTGAAGGGAGACGCAACGCAGGGCGAGCAGCTTTATCGCGACGCGCTGGCCATTCAGCGCACTATGCCGAATGAGGGAAATAACCTGCCATACATGCTGCTGGATATGGGAAGCCTTCTTGTCTCGAAGGGAGAGTTCGTCGAAGCAATCGAGATACTCGGCGAGGCGCACCACATATTTCGCGATAAGCACGGGCCGGAGCATATGACCGTGGCGATCTCGCACGAATACCTCGGAAACTGCTATTACTTTGGGGGCGACCTGGAGACTGCCCGCGCAGAGCTGGAAGAAGCTCTGCGGCTCTACAAGAAAAACTCCGAGACCAATACGGCTACGGCAAGGCTCAGGCTTGGCCAGATTTACACGATAAGAGAAGAGTATGAAAAGTCCGAGTCGCTGCTGCGCGAGGCACTCGCCCTTTACATTCGACAACACGGCGAAAAGCACCACGGGACTATAGCTGCGAGGTATTCTCTCGCGCGCCTTGCCCTTGAAAGAGGCGATTACAAGACGGCAAGGCAGGAGACAGAAAAAGCGATAGAGATTGACCGGCAGGCGTACGGCGACGGCAGCCCGCAACGGGCGGGCGGGCTGACAGCTATGGGATACGTCGAGACCAGGATGGGGCGTCTCGCTCGCGGCGAAAGCTACCTGAGAGAGGCGCTGAGACTCCGCAGCCTCGGCAAGCCTCAGACCGCGTATACGATGAGTGACCTGAATGCATATCTCGGCGAATGCCTGACAGCACAAAAAAGATTCGAGGAGGCAGAGCCGTTTCTAATCGAGAGCTATGATTCTTTGAAAGGCAAACAGGTTCCGCATAGCTACAGATTGAGACAGGCGCAGCGCAGGCTGTCTGTTCTTTATGAGCGGTGGGGTAAGCCTGAGATGGCGGCACGGTACGACTCGCAGCACGGCGCTGAGGCGCGCTGATGCTGCCAGTATGTGAGAGCACGTAGATTCATAGCCTCAACGTAACAGAGGAGATCAGGTGAGACAGATTCTTTCATTAAGGCTGGCAATGACTTTCCCGTCATTCAGCACGCCTCCTGCTGACATTATAAAGGATAAGATTGTCTCTCAAGGAAAGGAGCGAGGTTATTATCTTTATAGAGATGACTGAGATAGCAAATCACACTCATAACTACTATGATCGTCCAGACAAGATAAATGGTGCTGCCTGAGGGTTCCTGAAAAAACATGAAATGGAAGCCGATCTACGATACGAGCGATACGACTTCAAGAGATAACCGGTGAGGTGATGAAAACTAAATCATTATTTCTAAGGCTTGGCATTTTTATGCTGGTTTCCGGCATACAGGCAGCAGGCCAGACGACTGACTATGCGGAATCAAAGTCGGAAAAGGCTTTTCAAGCTCAGGAGCTACGTCCCGGCATTATGATGAGAGTTGAAAAGGCTGCCGATGGGCGGTTATCTCAGGTAAGGATCGAGCGCTTTTCTGGAACCGACTCTACTGTTCGGCTGGAGCGAACAATAGACGCCGATCTGGTTAAAGAGATAATCGACGAGCTTGTGCCAATCGCGGAGCGAGGCGCTCAAGGAGAGTTCTTCGGTTTCGGCTTCGTTTTCGGTCAAACCTGGAGCGGTGACTACAACTACGATTCCGTATCTATCAGATTGATCGGCAGCACGGACCTTTCTAAAATAAAGGACCGTCACGCAAACAGGCGGCCAAAGCGTAAGAGAGATAATCCGTTTGAGAGCGCTGAAGTTATAATGATTAAATGGAAAAACGGGTAGCCCAAAAGCAACGCCGCAACCGCCTGCACCGGAGCGTGTACGATCCCTGGAGGAGACGGTCTTGAATAGATATATAATCTCAGCCCTGTTTTTCACCTTTATTTCCTGTTCCCTGCTAACACCGAGCGCGGCGTACGGTCAGAACGCTTTGCTTAGAGAGCTGGCAAAGGAGGATCAAGCCGCGCAAAGAGATGAAAAGGTTGCTCGGACCAATGAAGATCGCATCAAAATCGTGTTGTCTTTAATAGGCCAGGGTGAAGTAAAGGTCCCCGAAGACAAATTCAACGCCGCTCTCATTCTCCAACACACGAGGCTGACGTTTTGTGACAAACAGCTCGTCAGCTTCAGCCCCGACAACTATCTTCTCGCACACTACCTGTTTAAGAGCGCCTTTGAATCCGGCTATAAAGACGCTCGCTTTCTTGTAGCCTCATCCATTGACCGCTACCTGAGCTTCACCGAAGGCTACCAGAAATACGGGACGAATCGAGTGAACAACCAGGAGACAGGGAAAGAGGAGCTTGTCCCTATTGATCGAAAAACGCCGGACAGTGAGCGGGCGAAATACGGCGTGCCTCCGCTTGCCGAGCTTTTGAAGAAATTCCCTGAGCAGGCTCCAAAGAAAAGGCAATGATTATGAAAAACAATCGGGCGGCCTTATGGCTACTTTTAGTCTCACAGGCTCTCTTTCTGGTCAGCAGTCTGATTGACCCGCCATCAACCCTCTTGATGATTACACTGCGCGTGGTATTGCCTCTGGTCGTGATTATCTATATCGGCCTGGTACTGGCCGGTTTCATCGCGCCCAAAAAGAGATAGCAGCAGGAACTCGCCAGCCGATTGCGTCGCGCGTTTGCTGCGGTCGGTGGCGTATCCCGGCGGATGTCCAGGTGATAATTTTTGATCTTGTAATATTTAACATACAACAGGCCAAAGGTTGTGTATAATGCGAATGATTTAAAACAGCTCACAGGTTAAACCAAAGAATTCGAAGCGCCGGGATTTTCATGATCGCTTCAAGACAGCTCACCCTGAAGAGAGTCTCTCAGACTCTGTTCGGACAACCGAGAAGCCCGTAAATAAGGAGAGAAACCATGTCAAATAAACAATATATCACCAACGCCCCGGCCTTCATTTACGCGACCTTCGGTCACAACAACAACATAGTAGATGCCAGCGGCAACCCCGTCGAGGAGCCAGACGGTACTACAAAGCCTCAGTACGTCAACACATAGCCGTTTATCCCGTCGTTGACTATCACCCCGCCGCCCGATAAGCCCGGCACTTTTCAGACAGAGACCACCACAGGCACCCCTGTCGTCAACACCAACAGCCCGCAGCTTTATTATCACAATGTCAGCGGCAAGGAGGTCACGACGATAACGCCGGGCGGCGCTCTGTACAAAGGCCCGATAACCGTCAACAGGCGGCTGTATATGATCCCCTCTACAATAACTGCGGCCAACAGGGCGGCACAGGCGGCGATAGCCGCTGCCAACAGCAAGGCCGTCTGGTTGAACTACAGGCTAATCAACGTGCAGGCCCGGCCCATCGACATCGACAGCCTTCAGCCTGCCGACCTGCCGACATACCACCTCGCAAACGAAGTGGTAGAGACAAACCCCTCGCTTCAACAGTTCAGCGGCGGGTTGAACGTGCTGAACGGGAAGATTTTCGATTATAGCAACTACATTTTCCCGCAACCGGCGGGCAAAGATTTCAACACGTTTGTCGTCGTTGACCCCAAAAAGCCTACCATCAACAAGTACCTTATGGGCGGGTGCATGGGATGCCACGGGTCACAGGGTCAGAAGGCGGGCGGCGACTTCAGCGTCATTCTCGCTAACGGTCGCGTGGCAAGACCGGACATTATTCAGGAGGATGAGGCGCAAGCGATCATCATGCATCTGAAGGCGATGAATTATGACGCGCCGCTCAAACCATCTCCCAGGAAGGCGAAGACCAAGCGGCCCTGAGGCGGGGTGTTAGAAAGACCGGGAGCGCGGACGGATCGCCCGCGCTCCCGCGTAGTTTACAGCATCGCGAAATCGTACTGCTCCTGGTGAAGGTTCGGGTCGGCCTCGATGGTCACGGGAGTCCCAAAGTAAGCCTCGATCTCTTCGAGCACCGCGCGCTCGGTAGCCCTGAACGCCTCAGCGACATCAGGCGACACCCTCAACATAACATCGTTGTAAGACAACGCCTGTCTTGACATAGCTTTCGCCTGCTCAAGAATCTCGAAGCACATGGTCTGCGGCGACTTGACCATCCCTGCGCCCTGGCAGTACGGGCACGGCGCGCAAAGCGTCCGTTCGAGCGACTGCTTGACGCGCTTGCGCGTGATCGCCACCAGACCGAAATCGTTTATAGAAAGTATCTTCGACGGCGCGCGGTCGGCTTCAAGCTCTTGCTGCAACGCGAGCATGACCTTTTGCCGGTTCTTGCGCTCCTCCATGTCGATAAAGTCTATTACGATGATTCCGCCGAGATCGCGCAACCTGACCTGCCGGACTATCTCCTTGGCGGCTTCCAGATTCGTGCGGGTTATCGTGTCTTCGAGGCGGTCGGATTTGCCTACAAACTTGCCCGTGTTCACGTCGATTGCCACAAGCGCCTCGGTCTGGTTTATGACGATATAGCCGCCCGACCTTAACCACACGCGCGGGCGTACGGCTTTATCGATCTCCGGCTGCACGCCGTATTTCTCAAGAACCGGCTGGCTGCCCGTGTAGAGTTTCACGCGCTTGACAAGCTTTGGCTGCACGCGGTTGACGAACTCGACTATGCGGGCGAACTCGACTTCGTTATCGACACGGATCGCCGTGAACTCTTCGGACAACTGATCTCGAAGGATTCGCTGCACAAGGTCGAGGTCACGATGGACAAGCGCAGGGGCTTTTTCGCGGTCGGCCTTCTTTCGCATATCGGCCCACGTCCTCAAGAGGTATTTCATATCGTCGTGCAGCTCTTGCTCGGTGTGGCCTGTGCAGGCTGTTCGAGCGATAAACCCGCCCTGCCCGCCTTCGCGCTCTCTAAGCGAGGCGACTATGCGTTTCAGCCGGATGCGCTCGCTGTCGGAAGGAATTTTGCGCGACACGCCTACGTGGTTCACGGTCGGCATGTAGACAAGATAGCGACCGGGCAACGCTATATGAGAAGTGATGCGAGCGCCCTTCTTTGCAATCGGCTCTTTGGCAATTTGAACGAGAATCTCCTGGCCTTCGTGCAGAAGCTCGCTGATCGTCGGCACGCCGCGATCCGGGCGGCGTTGCGGCGGCGGATCGGGTCTGCGCCCCTGCCCGTCGGGGCGGCGCTGGCCGTCGGGGCGTCGCTCATATCGCGACTCCTGCTGGCGCGGCGGCGGAGCCGTACGTGTAGGCTGGGGGGCGCGAGTAGGACGCGCAGCCTCCACGCGAGGCGCTTCCTCTGGCGTTTCACCTTCATCAGGGGTCGTGACCGGCTCTGTCTCCTCCCCGTCACCGCCAGCGGGTGCGCCGGGCTCGCGGCGTCTCCTGCGGCCACGCCCGCCACGGCGGTTGGAAAATTCACCGCGACCATACCGGTCGGTCACGCTCGCCTCTCTATCCTCATCGTCGCCCGCTGCCTCAAGCTCGGCCTCCGAATCGCCCGTGGCCGTCATGCCGCTCAGGTCGCTTATCTCCCCGCTTTCGGCCTGGGCACGTTCGTACAGCCCTTCGGGCACGGCCTCAGCTATGTGGCGAAACCCGGGGCCGGGGGCGAGTGATTCGTCAAGCTCGCCGGCTTCAACCGCGCTCGCCGATTCATCGATTACACGCTCGAAATCGGCCGTGTCGCCCATCTGTGACAGCAAGCTGCCTACGCGCCACTCCGGCTCCGGCTCAGGTTGAAAACCGGGCGTGGAATACTCGGCGTTGTGAACCTGCTCTATGATCTTCTCTTGAACAATCGCGTCCTTCAAAAGATCGCCCGCGTCCGCCGCCAGGTCTTCGTCCGTGACGCGCTCAAACTCAGGCGTGTTGGCAGCTGTTTCCGCCGTGGCCTTTGCGCCGCGCTTGCGCGAGGGTTTCTTTGAAGCGGCCCTGGCGGACGTCTTACGACCCGACGATTCAGGAGCCGCGCTCTCGTCATCTTTCGCTTCGTCGGTCTTCTTTTTCGACCTCGTAGACTTCTTCGCGGGCTCTGCCTCGACGGCCTTCTTTCGAGAGCGGCCTTTTTTAGCCTTCGAAGGCGCGGCCTCTTCTTCAACCTCCGGCTCAACAGGCGCGGCCGCTTCTTTGACCGGCAGGTCGTCGTCCGTTATACGCTCTGCAAAAAACTCCTCGACCAGTTCCTCGACAGGGGTCACCTCGGCCTCTGCCGGTTCCTGCTCCGCTTCTTCAGCGGCTGAGGCCGGTGGATGATTCGCAGCGTAAATCTCTTCTTCGGTAGGCGGCGGCGGGATCATGCTCTCGTCGGCGATCTCTGCAAGCTGCTCGACGGCGTCCTCTATCTCGACGGGTTCAATCTCACCTGGCTCGACTGACCCGGCAGGCCGGGCGGCGATTGGCTCATCTTTAGGGCGCTGCGGCGGTCGCTGTTGCTGAGCGGCGGGCTCGTGGCGGCGGCGGTCATCGCGGCGCGGGCGTTCCTCCTGGCGCGGGGCGGCAGGCGCGCCGCCGATCTCCTCGACCTTCTCAGTAAAATCTATCTCTTCTTCCTCTTCCATAAACTCGGTGAAATCCGAGACGTAGAGGAAGGCGTCGCGCTCAAGCCCAATATCTACGAAGGCCGATTGCATGCCTGGCAGCACCTTCATCACGCGGCCTTTATAGAGGTTGCCGACTACCCCCTGGTTTTCGTCCCTGCGCTCGACATAAAACTCCGTGACCACCCCGTCTTCAACGATGCTGACCTTCTTTTCGTGCACGTTGGCGCTGATTATCAATTCTTTCGTCATTCATTCTCCTAGTCCGGTTCGGGCTATTCAGGCGGGCAAGAAAGGCAGGCTGATCGACGGCTCCAATAAAAACAATCGGCGCTCTGCCGGACCTCTTATCGCAGAAAATTGAGAGCGGGTGTATGAAACCTGACAAACTCTTTAAGCGCGGTTAGACTTCACGTCCAATCACTTCTCGCGCTCGCAAATAATCTTTTCAACCCTCTCTGCTATGCTGCACGCGCTCCGTTAAAAAACCACTCGCCAGCGGCAGTAGCCGCACGTCGTCTATGGCCCGAAGCAAAGGTCAAAGCTTACCACTCCGGTAGCACAAACCTTCAAAAATCAATTCTCGAATCAACTCTCACATCAATCGCCCGCCGACCCTCCGGCCGCAAGGTGCGGCCTGTCGGTCGGGGGAACTGCCTTACGGTCAGCGCTCGGCGCGAACCCCTCGGCCCGCTCGCCGTCTGCGTATAACCTTAATCGACGCACACGCGAGCTGAGCGAGATCATCTCGTCGGCAGACAGACCATAAATCGAACCTATAACCTCAATCGGCTTGACGCCGCCGTTGGCCGAGACCACGGCCACAACCCTTAAAGTCCTGCCCTCGCCGTCCAGCTGGAGATCGCGCGTGTAATGGCGCACATCGACTCGCTGGCGCTTGTCTTTGCGCACACGCTCGATTATGCAGGACTCGCGCATCATAAACTCATCGGCCAGACGCTCGTGAATCTCCATGTCGTCTAGCCCTGCGAAATCCGCGCGCGTCGAGCGGAGCCGCTCAACCGCGTCCGCAAGCTCAGGGATGTCGAGCGCGACGCTGTACTCCGCGCGGTCGATGACTTTTATCAAAGCCTGAGCCCCGGCGGGCAATCGCTCAAGCGCCTTGAACCTGAGCCCGACGGGGAGCACAGCGTTCATGCGGTCAAGAAAGTCGCGCTCGGTTAAATTGTCCGGCGTGTCAAAGTCTATCAACTCGTTGTCGCCGCCAGTGCCGACTCCGAGCGCGGGGCCGTACTGGATCAGCGGCATGGGATGAAACCCCTGACTGTAACCGAGGCTCACTTTTGCGCGGCGGAAGGCGCGCGGGAGGGCGCGCGTCAGGTCGAGATGAGAAAGGTATTTAACCGTTTCGCCTTTCGTAAAGACGGCCCGATACCGGTTCAACGCCGCGTGCTCTTTTTGAGCCGCGACCGGTTGCTCAGGCCGTTGAACCGCTCGCTCTAATTGGACCAAAGGCTGCTCTATCTGGTCTTTGACCGGGGCGATGCGCTCGTCGTATGTCCGAACGTCCAGGTGCATCGAGTATGCTTTTTCAAGATGCTCACGCGACACCGTGAGATCGCACTCAAGCCCGCAGTGATAGCAGAGCAGCGGCTGCGCGGCGACGCGGGCGAAGTCTTCGTGCGACGGGGCGATAGCGGTCGGGCGACCGTCGATAATCTCGACAGGCAGCTCGCACGGCGGCGAGATCTTCGCCTTGATCCCTTTCGTGTACTCGCGGGCGTTGAAATCGCGCTTTACCAGCGTGTCGATGTGGTCCCAGGGCAATTGAACGAGCGGAGCGCCCGGCTTATCGAACTCGCGCACGGGAAACTCTTTCAGGTAAGGCTCGATGCTTACGCCCTCGGCCTCGAATGCCTGCATCCATTTCTCAAAGTCGAACTGCTCTGTCCAACCGTCAAAGCGGCACCCCATCATCCAGGCGCGCTCGATCACGCGACCGAGCGTTCTATCGCCGCGCGAGATTACGCCTTCGAGCAGCGACGTCTCCGCGTGGTGGACCTTCACGTCGATGCGATAACGGCGGCCCATCTCTTTTAGCGTGCGCTGTTTCCGCTTGATCGAGTCTATCTCTTCCTGTTTGCACCACTGAAAAGGCGTGTGCGGCTTTGGCACGAAGTAGGAAGCCGAGCAGGTTACTTTGACGTTTTTGTTAAACTTCTGTTTCCCAAGCTCGCGGACCTTGCGACCAAGCTCAGCGATCCCGGCCACGTCTTCATCCGTTTCCGTAGGCAGCCCGATCATGAAATACATCTTCATGGCGGTCCAGCCTTCCGAGAAAGCGACCGAGCACGAGTTCATCACGTCCTGTTCGGTGATGTTCTTGTTGATGCAATCGCGCATGCGCTGCGTGCCGGCTTCGGGCGCGATGGTAAAGCCCGTCTTGCGGACTCGCGCAATCTCGCGGGCCAGCGATTCTTTTACGCCGCTCGCCCTGAGCGACGAGACGGAGAAACTGACCTTGCGCTCCTCAAGCTCTTTGCCAAGCTCTTTAACCAGAGGCTCAAGACAGGTGTAATCGGCGGTAGAAAGCGATGTCAGGCTCGTCTCGTCGTAGCCGCCCTTCTCTATCCCGTCGATGATCGTCTTGACGATTGTCTTCGGGTCGCGCTCGCGCACGGGCCTGTAAATAGTCCCCGCCTGGCAGAACCGGCAGCCGTCAACGCAGCCTCGCGCTATCTCGATGGCGACGCGGTCGTGCACCGCTTCGATTGCCGGGACGGGCGAGTCGGAAGGGAAAGGATACTGGTTTATGTCCGTGACCACTCGACGCCGTATCGGATATGGCAGGCCCCCGTCGTCAGGCTTATCGACGATGAGCAGCCCGTGCTGCGGGCTCACCTTTGTCGGGTAAAGAGACGGCACGTACATGCCTTCGATCTGGGCTATCTCTTTGAGCACGTCCCTGCGCGTGAGATCGTCCCCCATCGCCTTCAGCTCCATGTAGCGAGTGATAAGCTCAGGGAACGCCTCTTCGCCGTCGCCTACGACGATCACGTCGATAAAATCGGCAACCGGCTCGGACGAATAGATGGTCGGGCCGCCCGCGATGACGAGCGGGTCGTCGAGCGTGCGATCACGCGTGCGCAGCGGGATGCGCCCGAGGTCGAGCATAGTCAGGACGTTTGTGTACGTAAGCTCGTACTGAAGCGAGAAACCGACTATGTCGAACTGGTCGAGCGGCGTGTAGCTTTCGAGCGAAAACAGCGGCAGCCCGCGCTCGCGCAACCGAGCCTCCATGTCGGGCCACGGGGCATAGACGCGCTCGGCGGCCCATCCTTCATGCTTGTTGAGCAGGCTGTAGAGAATCTTGAGCCCCAGATGGCTCATCCCTATCTCGTAAGAGTCGGGGAAACAGAGCGCGATGCGCGATGTGATCTCGGAAGCGGTTTTATGGACGGCATTCCATTCGCCGCCCACATATCGAGCGGGTTTTTCCACCGTTGGGAGTATGCGGTCAAGCTCGGCCCTGAAATCGATCTCTCTAGTCATCACCTGTTTCCAATCGGCTAATTTACGAACCTCCGCATCCGCACGCTCAACGCAAGACCGACACACGCGAACATAGACATGACAGACCAGCCGCCCGCGCTCATCAAAGGCAGCGGTATCCCCATGATCGGCATAAGCCCCACGACCATCCCAAGGTTACAGACGATATGAAAGGTTATCAGCGCGACAAAGGCCATCACCATCAGCGCCCCGGCGCGGTCGCGGGCCCCTCGCGCAATACTTATGAGCCGCCAGATCATGACCAGGTAGAGCATCAAGACAAACAGTATGCCGAGAAACCCCGTCTCTTCAGCCGTAACGGCGGCTATGAAATCCGAGTAGGCATAAGGCAGAAAGCCGAGCGTTCCCTGCGTGCCGTCGCCTATCCCCTTCCCCATCACGCCGCCCGACCCGACCGCGACCATCGATTGAATAGTCTGGTAGCCGTAGCCCTTGGGGTCGGCCTCTTCCGGGTTTAGAACCGCGTCAACGCGCGCCTTCTGGTAAGGCTTCAGGTGGGGGTATACGGCCACGACTCCGCCCACGACTGTGACTAAAGCGACGACAAGAAATATCTTGCGGATGCCGCCAAGGAAGTAGAACGATCCGAGGATGGCTCCGAACGTGAGCATCGTCCCGGTATCGTTTTCGAGGTGAATCAAGACGATTGGAATCAGCGCGATGCCCGCCATGATGGCCATGTCTCTTATGGTGAGATCGGCCGACCGCATCTGCGCGACGTGGCGAGCGAGCATCATGATCGTGGCGACCTTGGCGAACTCGCTCGGCTGTATGCTCGGGAGACCCGGCAGGTGAATCCACGCCTTGTTGCCGTTTATCTCGACGCCGATGAAAAGCACTAACACGAGCAGGAAAAGAACGAAGGCGTAAAAGAAGGGGCCGCCGTTATTGACTATCTTTCGGTAATCGGTGAAGGTCAGGGCGACGGCGATTGTGACCCCTATGCAGAGCGCCACAACCTGTTTCTTTACGAAATCGGCGGGCGCGGGAGCCGTGCTGTATATCCCCAGACAGCCGAACAGCGTTAACGCTATCGGCGCCAGGACCAGCAACCAGTCTACGTCTCTTAAAGTTCTGCGCTTGAGATCAACCATTACCGCTTGTCAGCCGGGGCTCGCGCGAGTGCGGCCCGTTTTATAACTCACACGTCTATCTTATCATGCGGCGAGTTGCGTCTTAAAGTTTTCACCGCCGAACCTGCGCTGGGTTGGTCGCAGGGACCGCCCCGCGCTCTGCGCGCAGCTCCCCCTGCACAGGGTCAGTCTTTGCCACCAGCTCTGGCAAGACAGGACGCCCAAGCTTCTTCGAGAAGTACGCGCCGAAGATCATCTTGGCCTTGGGGGCGGACGCGCGCCCGCCGAACCCGCCGTGCTCGGTAAGCACGACGACTGCTATCTCCGGTTTCTCGCCCGTATGAATCGGGGCGTAGCTGATAAACCATGCGTGGTCTTTGTGCTCGCGCCCGCCGCGCGCCTTCTCCATAGCGATGACCTGCGCCGTCCCTGTCTTTCCGCCGATATTTAACTCTTTCGGAAAGCCGACGCCGCCCGCCGTCCCGCCTTCGTTTACGACGCCCCACGCGCCGTAACTTACAATGTCAACCGTCTCTTTCGATATCTTCAATTCACGCGGCGTGTTCTCGTAGTACTTGACGGGGGCGAGGGCCGTCTCCTTCGCTTCTTTGAAGACGTGCGGTGTGAAGTACTCGCCGCCCACCATGACGCCGTTCGTGGCGTAGAGCAGTTGCATGGGCGAGATGGCAACCGAACCCTGGCCGATTGAGGCAAGGACCGTGTCGAAGTCCTTCCATTCAGGGTCGCGCGGGTTGAACCGCGCCTTGAGCTTTCGGTCAGGTATCCACCCGGCGGACTCGCCCGGCAGGTCGATGCCGATCTTTCGGCCCGTCCCGAACCTCACCATCCAATCGTGGATCATGTCTATGCCCATCTTGAGCGCGAGCCTGTAGTAGTACCCGTCGCAGGATTTGACAATAGCGGTGTGGATGTCGGGCGCGCCGTGGTTGCCCATGCAGCGGATAAAGCGATTGCCCATGCTGATGCCGCCGCCGCAGGTCAGCCGGGAGTCCTTGGCCGTAATCACGCCCTCTTCGAGCGCCGCCGTGCTCATAAGCAGCTTCCAGGTCGAGCCCGTCGGGTATATCCCTTTGATGGCTTTATGATAGAGCGGGTTCGTCTTGTCGCTCATGATCGCGCGAATCTCCGCGCGGTTGTCCGACGAGACGACGTTTCGCGCAAAGACGTTCGGGTCGAACGACGGGCGCGACACCATCGTCAGGATTTCGCCGTTTTGCGGGTTCATCGCTATCGCCACGCCCGTGTCTTTTACGAGGTCAAACTGTTCTTCGGCAACCTTCTGAAGATCTAGGTCGAGCGTTGTGATGATGTCCTGTCCCTTGACGGGCGGGATGCGCTCAAGCTCGCGCTGTGGGCGGCCGCGGCTGTCGACGATCACACGCCGCATGCCGTCCCTGCCGCGAAGAATCTTGTCGTAAACGGCTTCGATCCCGTCCTTGCCGATTATGTCGCCCGACTTGTAGCCCGCCTCGCTGAATTTCGGGTTCTCAAGCTGCTTGGGGCTGATCTCGCCGATGTAGCCTAAGACGTGGGCCGCGAGCTTGCCGTATCGGTATTGCCGCTGCGGCTGCTGCTCGATTGTGATTTCGGGGTTTTCGTATTCGTGAGCGGCGACCCACGCGCGGTCGGCAGCCGTCGCGTTCTGCTTTACGAGGATCGGCTGAGACTTTGGCCTGAGCGGGTTGTGTAGCTCCGAGAGAAGCTGGTCGCGGTCAACGCCGAGATTTTCGACCAGCGCCTTGACCGTCTCGTCCGTGTTGGTCATGTCGACAGGCGTCACGATTATGTTGAACGCGGGCGTGTTGTCGACCAGCGGGTTGCCGTTCCGGTCTAAGATAGCGCCTCTCGGCGCGATTATGGGAATCTCACGTATGCGGTTGTTTTCGGCCCGCGCCTGAAAATCGGCGTGGCGCGCGACCTGAAGCATGTAAAATCTTATGCCGAGCGCGACAAACAGTGCCAGCACAAGGTACTGGACGACGTAGACGCGCATCTCGAAATCACTGGAGCTTTCTTTAGGGTTCTTTTGCTTACTCATAGAACCTTCTTTTGATCGCCATTCTCCGGGCGGCTGCCTGGTCAGAAAACACCCGATCTAATACTACAAAAAAAACAACGGAAGTGACGGTGTCGGCGAGGGCTTTCCATCCAACCGTCTTTCCGAGCGAGGCCCAGTTGCCGACATACGGCAGGGCCTGTTCGAGTCGTTGATCCTGTTCGAGCATCAAATAGAGCCCGACAAAAAGGACCGTGTTGGCCGCCGAAGCGACCGCGACGATCGCAAACCGCGCCAGCGGGTTTTCGAGCGGGAACTTTATGCTCGTAACCGCTATCAAATAGCCTATCAGCGTTTTGGTGAAGCCGCCAACGCCAGGGATGCCGCCGGCGATCAGATCACCTCCGAGCCCCGAGGCCACGCCCGTCGTCATCCCTAAAACGGGCGCGCGCTGCAAACTGAAATAGACCGTGACAAGCAGCGGCAGGTCTATGTACCGAAAGAACCGCAGATAGTTCGGGAGCAACATTTGAAGCAATAGCGCGAGGATGATGATTAGGACGACTTTTAATGTCTGCACTCTTCCGGCTACCTCGGTCTATTTGCCTGTCTCTTCAATGGTCAGGTCCTTCTGCTCGACGAGAAGGACGAAAACGTGCTCGACTTTATCGACGGGCGCCGAGGGCTTGACGATCAGCTTGTGCCAGGGCGCGCTGGGGTCATTTTCAATCCGCTCGACGGTCCCGACTTGAAGCCCTTTCGGATATATCCGGTCAAGCCCCGTCGTCACTATCGCTTCGCCCACCTCGACCGTCTCGCTCGTGGTTATGTTCATCAGCTCGCACCGGGCGTCGCCGAGCCCGCGAACCTCGCCCTTCGCGCGCGAGTTTTGCAGCATCGCGCCGAGCCCCGCGTGTTTGTCCGTTATGACCTGAACCATCGCGTGATTCGGGCCTACGGATACGACGCGGCCGACCACTCCCGTGGCGGTCGTGACAGGCATGTTGCGCTTCACGCCGTCGAGCGTGCCGCGATCTATCACAAGACGCCGAAACCACAAGCTCACATCTCTTGAGATGACATTGGCGGAAAGCTGCGGGTAGGTCGGGGTCGGAGGCAATGCGAGCTGTGTGCGCAGGTTATTGTAATCGGTTGCGCGCTCGACGGCCGCGTTTCGTTCGGCGGTTAGCTTCTCGACCTGTGCGCGCAACTCGATGTTTTCGTCGCGCGCGCCCTTCAGGTCCGTGTAGCTCGTCACACCGCCCGTCACCCACGACACCGCGCCGTCAATAGCGCCGACGACAGGGGCAAAGCCCGAAACGAGCCAGGTCCTCAAGACCGATTGCTCGCTGTCGGGGTTGCGGGCGTAAATGGACATCACCACGACCTGTGACACAAGCAGCAGAGCCAGCATCCACGGCGCTCTCTTTTGTCCGGTACTTGCACTCATAAAGAATCAAGATTCAGAAATCAGGAGCCAGGGCTCGGAGGGTAAAGCATCTATCACCCCTAGTGAACCCTGAACCCTGATTCGCGAATCCCGGCTTAGAGCCCATGCCCGTGGTGAAGCATGGTGTTTTCCCAGCTCACGCGGCTTAAAAGATCGAAATCCGCTAGCATCTTCCCTGTTCCCAGCGCGACAGAGGAGAGCGGATTTTCCGCAAGCGAAACAGGCACGCCCGTCTCGTGCATCAGCCGTTTATCGATACCCTTGAGCAGCGCGCCGCCGCCCGTCAGGACTATACCGCGCTCGGCGATGTCAGCCGAAAGCTCCGGCGGCGTGCGCTCAAGCGCGACGCGCACAGCGTTGACCACGGTCGAGATCGGGTCGGCGAGCGCCTCGCGCACCTCTTCATCCGTGATCGTGATCGTGCGCGGCACGCCTTCGATCAGGTTGCGCCCCTTGATCTCCATCTGGATCGGCTCGTCAATGGGCCAGGCAGAGCCTAGCTCTATCTTGATCGATTCGGCCGTGCGCTCGCCGATCAGCAGATTATACTTCCGCTTGATGTATTGGATGATCGCTTCGTCAAGCTCGTTACCGGCGACCCGGACGGCGCGAGAATATACGATTCCCGAAAGCGAGATGACCGCGATGTCCGTCGTTCCGCCGCCGATATCGACGATCATATTGCCGTAAGGCTCTGTGATGGGAAGGCCCGCGCCGATTGCCGCGGCCATCGCCTCGGCGACGAGATAGACCTTTGACGCTTTGGCGCGATAGGCGGCGTCTTCGACCGCGCGCCGCTCGACCTGCGTGATCTCGCCCGGCACGCCTATGACGACCCTCGGCGAAACCCACGACCGCCCGTTGTGCGCCTTGCGTATGAAGTGCTGGAGCATCTTCTCCGTAACTTCAAAGTCGGCTATCACGCCGTCTTTCATCGGGCGTATGGCGATTATGTTGCCGGGCGTGCGGCCGAGCATCTCCTTGGCCTCTTTGCCGACAGCTTCAACCTTGTTGGTTATCTTGTTAATGGCGACGATAGAGGGCTCGCTGACTACGATGCCTCTGCCCTTGGCATAAACCAGGGTATTTGCGGTTCCAAGGTCTATGGCTAGATCACTGGAAAAGGGATTAAATAAATTTCTCATCCTTGTCAACTATCTTCAAAAATTCTCCAAACCAAAATCGCGCGTCGCGTCCCGACGTTAAACGTGATAACGCGCTAACTCTAGCGGCTGCGCAGGGGCTTTGCCTGCGGTTCAGCCAACCTCACAGCGTTCTTCTTGCTCAGCTTCGCACGATACATCGCTGCATCGGCAAGCTCTATCAACCTGCCGGCCTCAGACGCGTGCTCGGGGTAAGAGGCAACGCCGAAGCAGGCCGTAAGCGCGATCTCGACCATATCGCCGCCAAACGTGTGCCGCTCGATTTGAGAGCGGACTCGCTCGGCCACCTGCACGGCGCGGCGCGTGGACGTTTCGGGCAAGATGACGACAAACTCATCGCCGCCGTACCTTGCGACAAGGTCGGCTTCACGGACCGACCAGGTGACCACGCGGGCCACTTCTGCCAGAGTCAGGCTGCCGGTTTGATGCCCGAATGCGTCATTGACCTGCTTGAACCCGTCCAGGTCCATAAAGACTACAGAGACCGAAGTCCCGTACCGGCGCGAGCGGCGAATCTCAGCTTCAAGCGCCTGGTGCAGATAACGCAGATTGTAAAGCCGCGTCAGATCGTCTATCAGCGCCTGTCGCTCCGACTTCGCGTAGGCGACGGCGTTTCTAAGAGCCCTCGCGAGCGATCTTGAAACGATCTCGACGGCTTCGACCTCTTGAGCGGTAAACCCTTCTTCAGGCGCAGGCCCTTCGCCGGTGATCACCCTCGACTTCGACTTTCGACCGCCGACCACTGCGCCGATAACGATACCGTCGGCGACGAGCGGAACCGAAAGCAGCGCGTCCGTCTCTTTGCCTCTTCTTCGAGCGGAACTCTCGCGACCTGTCGCCCCGCTACAGATAACCGAACGGCTTTCGTTAACCGACAGCGCCACAGGGCTGCCCGCAGCGTTGCTTGTAGCCTTGAGGTAAACGACCGGCCCGACTGGCAGCGCCAGAGCGTTGACCGCCGTGATCAGGTCGAGCCTGTCCGCCTCGTCGGCTTTCAAAAAAAGACCCCACGAGCGAGCTTGCACAAGCCTGTCGAGCGTCGCGACGGCGGCAGAAGCGACCTCGCCGGTGTCGAGCGAATCGTGCAACCGCATAGCAGCTTCAAAGAGCGTGATGTTTACAACTTTTTCTCGCATCCGCAAATTCGTAAACGGCGAACTGAGGTGAATCTGCCAGACACACGCCTGATGATTTCACTCACAATAAACGCCAGCCAATTTCACCCACGAATCAGCGGAGCAAGAGGTCTTAACTTTCAAGGCAGGACGACGAAGCTCGCGGTAAGTAAACATAGTCTTTGAGCTTTACACGGTACTAGCTTCTCGGCGTACACTGATATCTTCTCACCTTGAGTCAGTGGCGCGCCATCGACCGCATCGAGCCCGGTCAGTCAGCCCTAAATCCAAGTAACTCCTTGGAAAATAAAATTTAGCATGCGCACATGTAACACGCAAGAAGTTTCAGGCCGATAATTTGATTAGTTTTAAAGAAAAATCGGGCCCCTTTCTCGCAGACCTCTCAAACGGGCGCGCGAGCCTGTTTTAGCCCCCCGAACGGGCCAGAGCGCACTGTTTGATAAAGGGCCGAAACACGTGCTAGAATGCGAGAGCATTTCAACTGAGGGCTCACGCAAGTGGAGATGATAAGCAGATACACCCCCCGCTCGGTTCGTAGAAACCTCTTTGGCGATTAGCCTCTCTCTTCTCTCAAATCGCGCCGGCTCCTGCCGGTCGAATTTTCCACCTCAAGCATACGTATGGAGGATCTATGCAAGCTATCACCGAACCCAAGCTGCCGCAGATAAAGACAGAGCTTCCGGGGCCGAAAACCAGAGAGCTTTTAGAGAAGGACGCAAAGTTTATCAGCCCGAGTTATACGCGCAGCTACCCGCTCATGGCACGGCGAGGATACGGCGCGATGATCGAAGACGTGGACGGCAATCTGTTTTTGGATTTCAACGCGGGCGTCGCGGTCTGCGCGCTCGGCCACGCGCATCCTGAGATTGCCGAGGTTATTTATAAACAGGCGCGAGAGTTTACGCACATATCAGGCACGGATTATTACTACCCGCACCAGACGGAGCTTGCCGAAAAGCTCGCGCAGGTTACGCCGGGCGATTTCGACAAGAAGGTTCACTACTCAAATTCCGGCGCGGAGGCGATGGAGGGCGCGCTCAAGGCAGCCATCTACTCGACCGGGAGGCAGAAGTTCATAGCATTTCGCGGCGCGTTTCACGGCAGGACGTTCGGCACGCTCTCGCTCACGGGCTCGCGCGCGGCCCAGCGACGCGGGTTCGGCGCGCAGGCGCTAGACGTCACGCACGTCCCTTACGCTAACCCCATACGGTTCCCTCTCGAACGCCGCGAAGGTGAGAGCGCAGGGGCGAGAGTCGCGCGCTACATCGAAGAGACGATCTTTAAGACCACAGTTCCACCCGAAGATTGCGCGGCCATCATAGTCGAGCCGGTTCAAGGTGAAGGCGGGTACGTGGTGCCGACCCCGGATTTCCTGCCCGCGCTCAGGCAAATCTGCGACAGGCACGGAATAGTCTTGATCGCAGACGAAGTGCAGTCGGGCGTGGGACGGACGGGGAAACTATGGGCCGTCGAGCATTTCAACGTCACACCCGACATTATCTGCATGGCCAAGGCAATCGGCGGCGGCATACCGCTCGGCGTCACCATCGCCCGCGAAGACCTTATGCGGTGGCACGTCGGCGCGCACGCATCGACCTTCGGCGGCAACCCCGTAGCGATCCAGGCTTCGTTGAAGACGCTTGAGATACTCGAAAACGGGGTGATGAAAAATGCCGAAGATGTCGGCAATTATATGATGGCCCGCCTGCGCGAGCTTCAGGCGAAGAACGCCTCGATAGTCGACGTGCGAGGGCTTGGGCTTATGATCGGCGTTGAGTTTGCCAAAGACGCGAAGACGCTCGAACCCTGGCCCGATTACAGGGACAGGGTAGTCATCGAGTGTTTTAATCGCGGCCTTGTGATTCAGGGCGCGGGCGAGTCGTCGATTCGCTTCTCGCCGCCTTTGATAATTGATCGCGAGCAGGCGGATTTTGCCATCAGCACGGTTGAAGAGGCTATGGCGTCGGCCGGGTAGCGGCCTGAGCAGGTGTCAGTGGTCAGTTTTGAAGATTGGAAAGCACCGTCGCTTACAACCTCTTTACTGACCACTGCCTAACGCTCCTGCACTCTTTCTATAGAGATTGCCTTGCCGGTTCGTTCGTCTATCTCGACGACCACGCCGTTGAGCCGGGCATCATTGGTCGCGGTCTCAAACCGCGTCGGCATGCCTCGCAGGAACTTGTTTAGCACGAGGCTCGATTCAACGCCTATGATGCTGTCGTGCGGCCCGGTCATCCCAAGATCGGTTATGTAGGCTGTACCGCCCGCAAGCACCTGCTCGTCTGCGGTCTGCACGTGTGTGTGCGTTCCCACGACTGCGGAGACTCGCCCGTCGAGGTAGCGGCCCATCGCCCATTTTTCGGAAGTCGCTTCGGCGTGGTGATCGACGATGATAACCGAGGCACGGTTGCCGATCTCTGAAAGCACGCGGTCGGCTGTCCTGAAAGGGCACTCGGTCGGCGGCATGAAGACGCGGCCCTGCAAGTTGATTACCGCCACAGGCGTTCCCGCCCCCGTAGCTCCCAGCCAGACACCGCGACCCGGCGTCTCCGGCGCATAGTTGGCGGGCCTGAGCAAGCGCGGCTCTTTCTCGATATATTGAATGACCTCTTTTTTATCGTAGATGTGATTGCCGGAAGTCATGACATCGACACCGGCCTTTATGATCTCTTCGCCCACTCGCGGGATGACCCCGGCCCCGGCGGCGGCGTTTTCGGCGTTGGCCACGACGAACTCTATCTCGTGGCGGTCCTTGAGCCGCCTAAGCGTTTCGGCAAGAACCTGCCGCCCTGGCTTCCCCACAATGTCCCCGATGATTAAGACTCGCATCTTCTCTCCAATCTAATGCTCCTCATTTATTAAAGCATAAACGAATCTTTAAGACTAATATTGATTCGAACCGTTTCAGGCGCGGCTGTCTCTTAATAATTGAATGACGGATACGGCTGATCAAAAACAGGAAGGATGGCTGGTGCTTCGCGCGCAGTCGGGCGACCTCGCGGCGCTCGATGACCTGTTGAAGGCTGTTCAGGAGCCGCTTTATCGTTACGTCTCAAGACTGGCGCAGGACCCCGATCTTGCAAAAGATATATTGCAAGAGGTCTTTATAATTATCTACCGCAAGCTCAGATGGCTGAGGGAGCCTGAGCTGTTCCGGCCCTGGGCCTATCGAATCGCTTCGAGAGAGGCGTTCAAGCGATTGAAGCGGGAGCGGCGATGGGCCGAGCAGGTGAGAGACGAATCGGTGCTGGAGCGGCTTCCGGCCCGGCACGAGGAAGAGGCTTTTATGCCTGAGTTGATCGAGCACCTTCCGCGTTTCATCGCCAGCGTCTCACCTGCAAGCCGCGCCGTCTTGATCTTGCATTACCTTGAAGAGATGTCGCTGGGCGAGATTTCCGACGTGCTGGGCATCGCGCAGGGCACGGTCAAATCGCGGCTCGCCTACGGGCTTGAAAGCCTGCGGCGGGCGATAGGAAAACAGAGGCTGGAGACTGATCGGTGAGCGGGAGCGTTCTTCATATGAAAGCCGATTCTGAAGATTCAAAACCGGAAAACGATGAAAAGGATAGCCTGAAACGGGCGATCATAATTTACGCGATCATCGAAGCGCTGGTGCTTATTCCATTGATAATCTACCTGATCGTTCGATGATCCAAACCTTTCAACTGGAGGTCATTATGTCTGACGCTACGAACATTGACGTAATACGCGGGGCGGCGCTCAATCGCATTGACCGGAGCGAGCGGCACTACAGGCTGGCATTTTTCGGAGCCGCCGTCATCGAAATGTTCTTTCTCGTGGGTTTTCTGCTTCTTGCGGACCTGAAGGATAGAACCCAACTCCTGATCCTGCTGGCGACAGTTGCGGTCTACTCGATCCTGGCGTTAGGTCTGGTTGCGCTCGGCGCTTATATCAACCGGAGCACCCTGCGCGTGCTGAAGGCTGTCGAGTTACTGGGAACAGGTCTTTCCCGTCCGGCCATCGAGCGGTGAGCAGAGATTCACCCACACGCTCATCGACGGTCGTCATCCTCATAGTCGTTCTCTAATCAGCCTGCCGGATAAAAGAAGGCACGAGCGAGATGTTCGTGCCTTCTTAATGACTCCGCCAGGTCGATCACAAAACTAGGGGAAGGTCTGCTTTATGGCGAAATTCTGGCCGCCGATTGTTATTAACCCGTCTCGCCCTTTGGGGCCGGGGTTCGGCGCTACAGAAAAAGTGGTTCTCCCGCTTCCGACACCGATGTTGCCCGAAGTGACAGTAATCCACGGGACATTGGTCACGGCTTGCCAGGCACAGATGGTTGAGGTCGTGATATTGACGCTGCCGCTGCCGCCTGCCGCCCCGATCACAGTGTTTATCGGGGAGATTGAGTAAGAGCAGGTGGCGGTAGAGTTCTGGATCACGGTGAAGGTATGTCCTGCTACCGTCATGGTCCCTGTTCTTGCGCTGCCGGTGAAGTTCTCTCGGACGACGTAGCTGACGGTGCCGTTCCCGCTGCCGGGGCTTCCCGCGAGGACATCGATCCAGCTTACGTTGCTCACAGCAGTCCAGTTACAGCCGGGAGGGGCTGAGACGCTGACGAAATCGCTGTCCCCGCCCGAAGCGGTAAAAAAGACGCTCTGAGGCGAGATCGAATAGGCGCAGGTTCCAGATGCATTGACGACTACAATATAGTCTGTCTCCAGAGAGTTGATGTTGCCGTTGGCGTCCGTGATGATGACGCTCGCGGTATATGTCCCCGGCGTCGTGTACGTGTGCGTAACTATCGCGCCGCTGCCGGTGGACTTGTCGCCGAAGTCCCAACTGTAGCTTACAATCGCCGCGCAGGGAGCCGTCGAAGCGCTGGCGTCAAACGTGACCGCGAACGGCGCGTTCCCCGCGCCTTCGGGTGTGACAACAACATCCTCTTCGATCTCGCACTGAAGGGTGAGATCGGCCGGGATCAAATTCCTGAGATCACTCTCGTTGAACTCTTCATGAACGGTTCCGGGTTCGACGCCTGTGTCGCCCGTCGCCCCCGTCCCAATCTTGCCGCCCCCGTCAAAAATGATGGCATCCCAGTCCTTGAATCCCGTGAGATTCCCGATCCCGGCGTCGCGGTTGACGTTTACTGACGGCATCGGATTATCTCTCACGCCGTTAAAGAACCAGTCGACGACCGGAGGGGTGCCTGATAAGCGTCGAATCAAGTTTTGATCGGACCAGATGGTCCTGTGATTGCCGGGGTCTTGTATGCCCAGGTTTTCATTCAGCATCGCCTCGCTCAAAGTCGGCAGCGCGTCTCTTGAGTAATCCATGTGCAGCTTTCGGTTGGCCTTTATAAGCCCGGTAAGCTGAAAGCTGTAGTTCATGATGCTCAAGTAGTTCGGCTTGAGTTGCGTGTTCTCATTCCCGCCGTGGAACAGACCGAGGTTATGCCCTAACTCGTGCATGAATGTCCCCGCCTGTTGAAGCGTTGTGCCGCCCGCCGGCACCATACTGCCGAGCGCCACGAAGAAATCGGAGTCGGGGATCGAGGGCGAAACCCCTGTGAATGTTCCTCCGCCGGGGTCGAGCGGCCCGCCGAATTGACTCCCGAATAGAGCGTAATGGAAGATGGGCGCGCGTCCCGTGAACCCGAAAAATGCCGCCTTGATATTGTACAGGTCGGCAAAATGCCACGTAGCGCCGTTCCACAGCATTATCGGAGATTGAAACGGCACAGTGGTCGATAAAGACCGCGCTCGCCATTTCCTGTTGTTGCGGGGGTCCATAATCGAATCAGGCCCTGCGTCAATGTGTATGTTGATGCCGATCGTGCCGTCCGGGTTGTTGACCGGCGCTTGTCTGAATGCGGTGATCACTGCGTTGAGCGCGGCGGCTTTCGGCTTGAATGAAACTCCCGCGTTCGGCTCCATGTAATCGATATGCACGAATATATCTTTATGCATGGGGCTCGCCCCCATGGCTGGCAGATCAACCACCCCCATGCCGAAGTATACGCCCTGCGTCTCCCAGTGGTCGGGCAACGCGTCTTCATCACTGTCGAAGTAAGTGCCGCGCACGAGGATGTCTCCCGCGTTAGTGAAAGCAGAAAAGGCGACCCTGCACTCGCCACGTCGGATGATCCGAGCATTCCCGTTTATGGTGTCGGTTGTTGCGTTAGCAATGGCATCGTTGACAATTATGTCCGTGACGGTCTTGCCGTCGATCACGGTGCCGATTTGCGCCACAGGGATCGGCCCCAATGTTCTATAAGTGAGGCTCCCGCCTTGCAGCCTGACGTCGGTGCGCGCGGTCCACAGGCCGTTATTGGCTGTAAATAATCCGTTGGGGCTGGGCGCGGTCGGGGTGGCCTGGAAACAGACTGTAAAGCTATCCCCGTCGATGCCCAACGGCCCCAACTCCTGGTTGGTAACCGTAACCCTGTTGAAGGCGGAGTATGAAGCGGGGTCAAACCCGATTGGGTTTCCGGCCGCATCGCTTCCCAATTCCCTTGTCCTGCCTGAGAGCCTCAGCACCCTGCGATTGGGGCCGCCCTCGTCGACGCTCGCGAAAATGCCCGGACCGGGCGTGAGCCCCAGGCTCAGGGCACCGCTTGCGGAAAGGTTGCCGAAGAAGACCACGACTTTCCCGTCGTCGCTGATCCCCGGGCCGTCGCCGAGCTGGCTGAAATTGGGCGACGACGCGATTGTTACCGAGCCGATGAGGTTGAACTGGTAGAGGACTATCGGAGAAGTGATAGTGTTGCCCGCGCGGACTACGACCTGCCCGTCATCGGCGATCATAGGCTTAAAGGTGAGAGGGATGTTGGTCGTATTGAAAGCGGTGGTCCGCGTCCCGGTCACGAGCTGGTGGGTGAAGGTCGTCTTCGCCTGTGCGCTAAAGGCGGGTTGAAGCGTGTTATTCATACTGGGGTTGGGCAGGATCGCAGCAAAGTCATTAAAGGCAGTGCTGCTCCCGGCAACTGGAGTTGAGGTGTTTAGTGTATTACCGTCCCAGACACGAAGCTCTTGCTGGCCTAACCCTATTATCGACTCCAGGGCCACGATTTGATTCGACGTGCTGATTTGAGTATTCCCGGAGATAGCTCTATTTGTGCCGCCAGGGTTCAGGGAGTGATAGGCTCCCGGCGCGTCGCTTAGAAAGACGTTGAAGCCCCCTCCCGTCGTTCGACCGGCGAATGAAACGACGCCTTTGCCGTTGATCGAGGGGGCGGTAAACAGTGTCATCAGGTTATTCTGTCCTGAAACCGCGATGACATCCAGATCATAAAAGGAGGTGGCCGGTCCTCCCTGCGCCTGACCGGTGTTTGTCAGGTAAGTGAACAGCGCGGAACCGACCAGTAGAGCTATTACCAGGGTAAGCGTCCTTCTAAAACTCATGGCTTTTCTCCTTGTCTAATAAGCTGTGCGGGAAGAGACGGCATACAGACGCCGGGCCTACGATCCGGGCCGTTTTCTCTTTGGGCTGCCCGGCCGTCGAACCGGCTTCGCTGATTTGGCGGCCGGATGCGCAACAGTCTCTGTGGTCACGCCGTCCGGCGTAATGGTCACGACATAATCAACCTCTAGCAGGTTATGATTACCTTTATCATCGGTCATGTTTAAAGTGACTCGGTATCGCCCAGGACTTTTGTAAGCGTGCCTTGCCTTGCCGCCTTTACCCTTTGTGCCATCGCCAAAGTCCCAGACATACCTGACAATCTTCCCGCAAGGGGCTTTAGAACCGCTGGCATCAAATAGTATTGCCGACGAGACTGCGCCTCCCCGATCAGGCGTGACAGTGACATCCTCCTCGATATTGCACTCGGTCAACTGCCGCAGCTCTTTCGGCATGAGATCAAGGAGCTGCTTCTGGTTCATTTCGGTTGAGGAGCGGTCCTCAAGCTGCGTTGAGCCGTTTGAGTTGATTGGACCGGGAGATTTTTTTGGCTGCGCGGTAGAATTAGCCTGTTCCGGCGGCTTATTGCCGTTGCTCGCTTCATCTTTTTGGGCCAGGCCAGTACAGGAGGTGAGCGCCAGATTCAGAAGAATAGACAAAACAGCCAGCTTTGCCATAAAAGTCTTTATCTCGGTCATAACCCGGCGCGGCTATTCAAACAGAAACCGGCGGGTTGACACACTGATTCGGACTATTCTTGCTCGTTTCTCGCAGGTAGAAATTCTTAAGTGGTAAGGAAAGGGCCGCACTGCTGAGTGCCAAATCAACTCTTGATCGTCGCGTGATCGGTATTAAAAATCACACGAACGGCTGTGATTTTACTCCAATGACCGGGCGAGTCAAGAAAAATCTAGACGTGAGCCGTCAGCCTGAAACCTTTTGGCTCCGCTCGGCACTAACGGGAATACCGGACATTTCACCCAGGAGGAGACGATGGAAGCTCTAGTCAACGACCTGCGCTACAGTTACCGTATCCTGTTAAAGAGGCCGAGCTTTGCGGTCATAGCCGTGATGACGCTGGCCTTAGGCATCGGGGCGTGCACGGCCATCTTCAGCATCGTAGATGCCGTCTTGCTTCGATCTCTGCCTTACCCTGAGTCTGACCGCATCGTCCAGTTCAGAGAGATAAACGAGAAGGGGTCGCAGATGGCCGTCGCCGAGCCAAACTTCCTCGACGTGCGCGAGCGCAGCCGCAGCCTCGAAGCAGCCGCGCAATATAGCGGCGGGCTCGTGACCGTGACAGGCGGAAGCGAGCCGGTGCGGGCCAGGACGCTTACGGCCTCGGCCGACTTCTTTCGCGTGCTCGGCGTGCAGCCGCTCGTCGGTCGCACTTTCTCTACAGAGGACCGCGCCGGTGACGCGCCCGTAGCGGTCGTGAGCTACGGGTTCTGGCAGCGGCTGCTGGGCGGAAGGGCCAGCCTCGACAATACGGTCTTGAGGATTGATGACAAGAGCCTGACCGTCATCGGCGTTATGCCGCAGGGTTTCGATTTTCCTCAAAGCACAGAGATATGGATTCCGCGCGAGATATTCACGCCACAGACATCTCGCTCAGGCCACAACTGGAGCGTGGTCGCGCGGCTTCGCCCCGGCGCGACTGTCGAGCAGGCCGTCGCAGAGGTGAGCGCAATCCACCGCGAGCTAAAACAGGAACACGGCAAAGACATGGATGCAATCGACTTCACGCTCATCCCGCTTCAGGAATACCTCGTGGGCAATGTGCGAACCGTTCTGGTCATCATCCTTGTCGCGGTAGCGGTTCTGCTGCTGGTCGCCTGCACGAACGTCGCCAACCTTCTGCTTGCGCAGGTGACTGCGCGCCACAGGGAGTTCGCCGTTCGCACAGCCCTTGGAGCGACGCGGCTGAGGCTTGCCCGGCAGTTCATAACCGAAAACGTGGTGCTCGCGCTGGCCGCCGGTCTGCTTGGAGTCCTTCTTTCCTATTGGGGAGTCGACCTGCTCGTCAGCCTGAACCAGAACGCGCTCCCGCGTGCCTCTGAGATCGGCGTGGACACAAGGGCGCTAGTTTTCACTTTCGGGCTCTCGCTCGCCATAGCCGTCGCGCTCGGATTGGTCCCCGTCGCTCGCTTTTCAAGCATAGACCTGCAAACAGGGCTTAAAGAGTCCGGGCGCGGGACGACCGCCGCCGGGGCGCGCCGATTGCGCAGCCTGCTCGTCATATCGCAGATGGCGTTGACGTTGATACTGCTTATCAACGCCGGTCTGCTTGGCAAGAGCTTTTATCGCCTGCTTCAAAACGATCCTGGCTTCCGCCCGGAGAGCGCGGTCGTCATGGACCTGTCGCTGCCGCGCTACGACAGAGGCCCGGAAGAGATGAAACGAGTCATGGCGAACCTGAAAGCGCTTCAAGAAGGCAAGCCCGTACCTGAGAGCGAGCTGGCGCGGCCCGACCAGGACGAGCGGCAGCGACAGACCGCGCGGGCGAAACAGCAGATACTCGAAAGGCTGAACCAGATTCCGGGCGTGATTGCGGTCGGCTCAATCAATACCTTCCCGCTGAGGGGTGGCGGCAGCAGCGGCACTTTCCTTATCGACAACGACCCGGCAAAGACAGGCTCGGCCGATTACCGTGTAACGAGCCCCGGCTACTTCGCCGCCATGGGCATCCCTCTTTTGCGCGGTCGCCTGTTTGACCAGAGCGACAGGTCGGATTCGCCGCCGGTCGCGGTCATAAGTCAGGTCTTTGCAGAGCGGTACTGGCCCAACGAGAACCCTATCGGCAAGCGCATACAGTTCGGGAATATGGACGGAGATATGCGGCTGATTGAGATCGTCGGGATAGTCGGAGACGTGCGAGACCGTGGGCTTGAAGCGAACCCAGGCGCGACGCTTTACGCTTACGATCTTCAGCGGCCTCAATCTTCGAGCATGGCTGTGGTGGTAAGGGCGCAGGCCGACCCGATGTCGCTCGTACCCTTGATGCGCCAGGCGGTTCAGTCGATCAACTCCGAGCTGCCGACGAGCTTTCGCACCATAGAGCAGATATTTTCGGCCTCGCTCGACACGCGACGTTTCAGCCTGGTGATCTTCGGCGTTTTTGCCTCGGTGGCGTTGATCCTGGCGATCATGGGGATATACGGCGTCATGTCTTACACGGTGACGCAAAACACGCACGAGATCGGGATTCGCATGGCTTTAGGGGCGCAACGGCGCGATGTTTTGAAGCTCGTGGTCGGCCAGGGGCTTGTACTGTCGACGATTGGGATAGGGATCGGAGTGGTCGCGGCCTTCGGCGTAACTCGCCTCGTGTCGAGCCTGCTATACGGGGTAAGCGCTACCGACCTGACCACTTTTCTGGTCATCTCGCTTGTGCTCGCGAGCGCCGCGCTTGTGGCAAGCTATGTCCCTGCTCGCAGGGCTACAAGAGTCGATCCGATGATCGCGCTCAGGGAGGAATGAGCCTGAAGGTCCGTTTGATCGATGAGGGTGGCAGCGAGGGCAACCGCTGAGCCGTGTGCCTTACCAATTTAGAACCTGTCGTATGACAGGTGGGTGACCTGAACAATGCCGTTTGGGCGTCCCCGATCTTGTGGGGCATTGCGCTCGACACTGTTATACCTGGCCCCCGTTGCGTTGACGTTGGTAAAAAATTGGTAAGCCAATCACCAACCCCGCAGTAGCCCTCTACCTTCTCGGATCATACACACTGGTTCTACCACGGTCAAGATACCATTTCCGTAAGCTGTGTTAGAAAAAAAATGAGGACGAGAACTGCACATCCAGTCTCTCGTCCTCTACCATTCCGCTCACTTCAGGAATTGAGGAGGCACCTCAATTGCTGCTTTTAGTATCTATATTTTTACCACACAGGCCGCGGGCCGCGCAAGTACCGAGTCGGGTTTGCTACTTTTGGAACCCACTACTTTGTGCCTGCAAGCACAGTCGCCTTTATCGAAACATCATAGGGAGCGCCCGCGCGCGCGCGCTCAATCACGGTGACTATCTGGTCATAGACATCCTGGCGGCTCTCCTCCGGCACTATCTCAAGCCAGTCGTCCAAAAACAGGTCCTGAATCATCGGAGCTTCCAGAAACTCGCCGCCGGTCTCAAATTCGAACTCCTCTTTGCTCGTGAAGCTCTCGACCCTTTTTAGACCCATCCCTTTCATCAGCGCCTCCGCGTCAGAGACCGTGCGCCGGGACCTGATTATCTCTTCAAGGTCGTGCCACACATCTTCGACCAGGCCGAGGTTATTGAGAGCCTCCCAGTAGATCGAAAAGAACTCGTCAAAGCTCCCGCTCGTCGCAAGCTTGAGAATCACGCGCCCGCCCGGCTGGGCCACGCGAACCATCTCCGATAAGGTGTCTTCCACTTCATCCGGCGGAAGCAGCGAAGCGTCGCCTATTACAATGTCGAATACGTCGTTATCAAACGGCAGGTCGTCGCCGCTCGTATGCTCGAAGGCGGCGTTATTTACCTTCTTGACCAGCGCCTTTGCGCGCGAAAGCTCGACCCTTTCAAGATCGGCATCGGTCGCGACGACCTCGCCTTTCCGGTTCATCTTTTCGGCCAGCTCGATTGCGTGCGCGCCCGTGCCGCAGTTGACATCAAGCAGTCTGCCTTCTGTCGCTAGACTGAGCTTCTCGTTTACAAGGCTGTCGAACCTGTCTCGCCAATCGGGCGTTACGAACAGATCGTAGCGGTATGCTTTCTCTTTCTCTTTACTCATAGGTCAAATCCTTTGCCATGATAGCACGCGAGAAAAAGCCGTGAGAAGGATGCGAACTTTCGGGTCAAAGATTGATTCTGTGCCGGAGGGGTTTATTTGCTAGAATTGATCTTTGAAGTTCGAGCCTGTGGGGATGAGAGCAGGATTGGGAACAGATTATGGAAATACTATCGATTGGCTGCCCCGTGTGCAACCGCGAGGTTGCCGCCGAGCACATAATTCCGCCGGATGCGATTGACGATTCGATCAAGCCGCTGCTTACGGTAAACACTCACAACTGGGAGCCGGGCAAGCACATCTGCCAGGAGTGCGTTTTGAGATTTTTCAGGGTGCGTGATGAGATGGCGGCGGCCTTCCCTCATTTTGCCGAGCAGGAGTCGAAGATATTGCCCACGCCGATGCGGCTGGAAGCGCCCGACGATTATCGCGGGCGAGGCGTCACGATAGCGTTTCTTGACGCGGGATTTTATGCGCACCCCGATCTGACGGAGCCTCGGAACCGAATCCTGAAGTACGTCAATATCGTCGACCGTACAAGGGCGGCAGACCTGCGCACGCCGATGGTCTCATCCTGGCACGGGATGATGACAAGCGTCGTCGCCGCAGGAAACGGCTACCTTTCGGGCGGGCTGTACAGAGGGATCGCGTCGGAAGCGAACCTTGTGCTAGTCAAAGTGGGCAAGTCCTCGCGAATACGCCACGCGGACATCGCCGCGGGCATTCGCTGGGTCATACGCAACCGCGAGCAGTACAACATACGTATAATAAACGTATCTGCCGGCGGTGACCGTGAAGAGACATACGTAACAGACGAGATTTGCCGCGCGTGCGAGGACGCGGCGCGCGCAGGGATAGTCGTGGTCGCGGCCAGCGGCAACTCCGGGCATCTGCCCAACCACCCCGTCTTGCCGCCCGCCTCCTGCCCCTCTGTCATCACGGTCGGCGGGCTTGACGATAAGAACAACCTTGAGTTTCACGACAACGATATGTACCGCTCAAGCTACGGCCCGACAATCGACGGGCTTCAAAAGCCCGAAGTCCTGGCGCCAGGCATATGGATTGCCGCGCCCATTCTCCCCGGCACTCCTACGGCGGACCAGGCGCGGCTGCTCTCGCTTTTGGAACACGCCAGTGACGCGGACCTGCGCAGGATCATAAAAGATAATCCGGGAGTTGACGAAGATTTGGACCAGGCCATGCACCTTGAGACTTACCTGCTGCGTCAGATCGTGTGGATAAAGGTGCGCGATAATAACGTCATCAGCGGCCATTACAAACACGTAGACGGCACGAGCTTTGCCGCGCCGATTGTCTCGTCAATCGCCGCGCAGATTCTTGAAGCCGTGCCCGTTTTGAAGCCGCACGAAGTCAAGCTGGCGTTGATAAAGACAGCCGTCAGGTTGCCGCACGTCGCGATAGAGCGGCAGGGGTGGGGGATGGTACACCCTCGCGCAGCCATCGAAGCGGCAAAGGCTTTGAGCGCGAAGGTCTATGAGGAGCACGACGACAGCCACCTGATCGAAGTGAATTGAGAGCGGTTGATTAGCCATGTTTTGGTATGGTAGAAGTCATAAGGCTCTCGAAAAGAGCAAGAAAAGTAAAAAGATGTAAAAGTTGATTTTAATCCATGAACGGATACGAAACCGTTACGTATAATGGAGTGGCCCGGCAGCAGAGAGCTTTAGCGCATGAACCAGTGCACGGAAATTTTGAGAAGGAGATAATAGAAAATATGGATAGCAAGTTGGCGCCAGAGGTTGAAAAGGGCGAGAGTGACGCGCAACCAGAGGTACCCGTTTCAAATCCCCAGCCCGCCACGACGAAGCCACCCTCGTATTCGATGATGGAACCGAAGATGCGGCGCATCTACGGCGAGTTTTACAGAGAGATATATTTTTCCGAAGCAAAACACCTCGATACAAAGACGCAGGAGCTTATCTCGATTGCCGCGAGCCTTGTCGCTAAATGCCAGGGCTGTATCGAGGGCCACTTGAAGAAGGCGATTGCGGCGGGCGCTACCCGCGAAGAGATAAGCGAGACGATCTCCATCGCCTGCGCGATCAACGCGGCGGCGGTCATCGACCTGACGGACATAGCCGCCGCGAATCTCGACATCAATCTTTTCCCAAGCGAAGGACCGCGTTTTAAAGCTTGAAGACGGTTTAGCAAAGGGTTAACAAGGGCTTAACAGATGCAAGTTAAAAAGAGAATCCTGGCAGGTTCGCTCACCGCAGCCGCGACGCTGGTCGCCTGCGGGGCCTGGCTCTTAACGGGCCGGGCCACGACCGAAAGCCCTGCAACGGCTCAGACCGCTCAGCCTGCGGCTCAGACCGCTCAAGCTCAATCGAGGGTCGAATACTCTACGGTTCAATCGGCGGCTCTGGGCCGCGAGTTGAAGTATGCCGTTCAGCTTCCGCCGTCGTATGACAGAGACAAGACTACGCGTTTTCCGGTCCTTTACTTTCTGCACGGCATGAACGGCAACGAGGGCGAGTTCGAGCGCCGTGGGGTGGCCGCAGCGGTTGACCGTTTGAGGAGCGAAGGCAAAGTGGGCGAGCTTATAATCGTCGCGCCCGCCGGTGAGAACAGCTTCTATCTTAACGCGAAGAACGGCCCGCGTTATGAAGACGCGATAATAAAAGACCTGATACCGCACGTCGAGAAGACATATCGCGCAATCGGAAAGACGCAGGGCCGCGCGATTCAAGGCATCTCGATGGGCGGCTTCGGCGCGTTGATGCTGGCCTTCAAACACCCTGATATGTTCTCTTCCGTCACGGCGCATAGCTCTGCGCTATTTGCCGAGTTGCCGAAGACCGGCGGCACAGACCGCCGCTCGCAGTTTATGAGCCGCCTGATCGGCAACATGTACGGCGACCCGCCCGACGAGCAGTACTTTAAAGCCAACAACCCGCTCTACCTGGCGGAGACGAACGCCGCCGCTATAAAAAAGGCGGGGCTTAAAGTCTATTTCGATGTCGGGGAGCAGGACCGATACGGGTTTCAGGAGAGCAACAAGGCGCTCGATGCCGCGATGACGAAGGCTGGGCTTGAGCACGAATTCCACCTCTTTCCCGGCAACCACGGCTGGGAGTACATGATCTCGGTCGCGGACCATTCCTACGGTTTTCTGTGGAAAAATTTCTCGGCGCTGCCCGAAGTCAAGACGCGCGCCACGCGGTAGGGCGGCCGGTTTTTAGTCGTGATATATTTGGGCCGACGGGAGACCGTCGGCCCTTTGATTTTGAGGGCAGATCGAAAGCCAGAGAGGTGCGCACAAGCCTGTGTCAAAGAGGTCTCTCAAACAGAGCCGCGAGCGATTTAAGGAGATAGCGTCGCTTGAAGACGAGCAGATAAATCTCGCTGAAGCCGCCCTGCTGATAGCGGCGGACGAGTACCCCCGGCTGAACGTCGATTTTTACCTGGAAAAGCTCGACCGCTTTGGCGACATCGCGCGCGAGCGCGCAGAGCGGGCGCGCGGCGCGCAAGGTTATGCCGCCGCGCTTGGGGCGGCACTTTTTGACGAGCTTGGGTTTCACGGCAACCGCGACAAGTACTTTGACCCGCGCAACAGCTTTCTAAACGAAGTCATCGAACTGCGCACGGGGATACCGATCACGCTCACGGTCGTCTACATCGAAGTAGCGCGCCGCATCGGAGTTGCCGTCGAAGGCATAGGCTTGCCAGGCCATTTTATCGCGAGGCTCAAGGCCGACAATGAAAGCCTGCTGATAGACCCGTTCAACGAAGGGCGGATAATCGGCGAGGCGACCTGCCGCGAGCTTGTCTCGGAAACGAGCGGAGGGCGCATCGAGTTCCACCCCGCGCACCTCGCCCCCGTCACTACAAAACAGATCATAACGAGGATGCTTTCGAACTTGCTCGGAATATACGCGGGCGCGAACGACTACAATAGAGCTATAGCGGTAATCGAGCGGATACTGCTTATCAACCCCGGCTCGCCGCCGCACATACGCGACTACGGGTTGCTGCTTGCCGCGACGGGCGAGACCGAAAAGTCTATGTCGCTGCTTGAAAAGTATCTAATGCTCGTCCCGAACGCGCCGGACGAAGAGGCTGTGCGCGAGCAGATCAAACAGATTTTTAAGAACCGCGCAAAATTCAATTAAGAGGGCGGGAACCGTAAACCGTGAACCGTCACAAGTCAGACGGGAGTACCGCGCGTCGCATCTTCTCTTTCTTGTCACGGTTCACGGTTCACGGTTTACCTCTTCTTGGTCCGGTTTTGCAGGCTCACGATCATCTGTTCGGCCACGCTGTTTCGGAACTCAAGGTTGTTCGGATTCATCTCGATGGCCTTCTTGTACTCTTCGATGGCTTTGGCGATCTCTCTGGCGGTCTCCTTGCCCTTCTTTGACTGCGAGTAGATGAAGCCGAGATTGTAATGAGCGACCGCGCTCGTAGGGTCAAGCTGAATGGCTCGCTCGACGTCCTTGATCCCCTCTCTCACCTCGCCCTTGAGCGCGCGCGCAAGCCCCATGCCTGCGTGTGCCTGCGACGAGTTTGCGTCGAGCTCGATGGCTTTGCGGAAACTGTCGACAGCCTCTTTCAGCTTACCCGTAGCCTGTTGAGCCGAGCCGAGTGCGGTGAAGCCGGGCGACCATCGCGGCTCAAGCTGCGTCACCTTCATGAAAGCCGCTTCCGCGCCCGCCGCGTCTCCGGCGTAGAGCAAGGCTAGCCCAAGCTGATACCGGGGAGGCGCCCAGGTGTCGTCAAGCTGGGCGGCTTTTTCAAGCTCGGCCCGCGCGGCAGCAAGCCTCGCGTCACCGCTCGGCCCGTTCTCGCCGCTGGTGCCGCCGGGCGCGGGGCTTCCTGTCTGCCAGGCCCTCAGCTCCATCACGCCGCGAAGATAGCTTGCCTGCGCCTGGGTTCGCTTGTCGTCTTTCAAGGTAGCGGCTTTGGTCGCGGCATCTGCCGCCTTGGGAAGCTCGGCCGGGTCGAGTTTTCGCCAGTTCGCGGTCGTCTGGTTTATGACCGGCATGAACTTTTCGACAAGCTTTGCGGCAAGCACGCCTCTCATCTGCGCGATCTCAGGGCGATCAGGGTATTTTTTAGAGATCGCGTCGAGCTCGTCATAAGCGTTCGGGGAATCAGGCCCCGAAAGCGTGCCCGCGGCCATGAGAGCGTCGAACTCCTTTGTGATCTCGACGAGCTTCGGGCTCAGCTTGAAGACAAGCGTTGGCGAATCGGTGCCGGCCCTGAAGCCGCGCAGCATATTGTCGTACCCTTCTTTGCGGACCTCGACGCTGTAACCGCCAAGCGGAATCTTGTCGAACTGGATGCGCCCCTCGGCGTTTGTCGCGCCGCGCTGCTCGCCGTTGATATAGATTTCGCTCTCAGGCGGATCGGTCAGGATCGTAAGCGTCACGGTGATAGGGCCGGGGTCGGGCTTGGTGCCGGTGCGTTTTGTCGTGCGCTTGCCCTTCGACGGAGATTCCGGCGGGCGACCCGAAGGGTCTTGTGCAACCGCGCTCACGCTGAAGATGCTCGCGGCAAGAGTTAATGACAATGTTAGACGGGGCAGAAACTTTTTGGTTGCGTTCTTATGCCACATATAAGACACCTCGGTCGCATATTATAACGTACAGGCGATTTGCTACAAATGGTTTAATCAAAACTGCGCGTCGCCGGGCGAAGATTGTACCTGAAAAGCTTCGACCTTGCAGGCGGCGGCGGAATATCTGCGCGGAAAGAGGGAGGCGGGCTTAATGTGCGGTCAGACGTTGGGTGACGTTCAGGGTTGACGCGGCGCTTTCATAAACGGCTCCTGCGGGCAGACTACCTCGACCAGGCAAGCAGAGCCGGGCTATCCTTTACGTGCTTCTCGATTCGCTTTTCGATTTGCGGCGGCGGAGTCTGGTTGGCTTCGCGGTTTTTGACCGCGCAGGCGGGGGCTGCCGATAATGCGATCAGCAGAAGGATTGTTATTGCTAACGGTCTTTTCATCTCTTCCTCCGGTGTGGAAGAGTGCAACAGTCGTTCCAATCGAGATGATACGCGGAAGGCTTTTGAGGTAATCACTTAGAATCAATCACCGGGAGCCGTGACAAATCCCGACTGTATGAAGCTGATTCAAACAGCCGACCGAAATATTTGCATTTATTTGAGCAAAGCGCGGATTCGCGCCCGTCTAACTTTGCGTTCCGTCTGGGCCGTAGTAGAATTGCGAGTTAATTCGATCAGGGGATTCGAGAGAGCAAGTAGGACGGAGGTGGCGTGTGGCCGAAATCAAGGTCTATACAACGACCTGGAGCGGGGACTGTGATCAAGCCAAGAGGTTCCTCGACGACGAAGGCATCTTTTATGAGGAGATCGACATTGAAGAGTCCCCCGCCGGAGCGCGCGTAGTCGAGACGGCGAACAACGGCCGGCGCATCGTGCCCACTTTCGATATAGACGGCACGGTCTTCAGCCTGAAGCCGTTCGACTGGAAGAAGCTTCAGAAGGAGCTTGAACGATTGGGAATTGAAGAAGAGTAACCGCAAACCCTTTGTCGCACGGCCTGCCCTAGAGCCGCCGGGAAGATTGATGTCACATCCGAGCTTCATCGAACTATTGATGCAGGAGCGCAGGGCTATGACCGTGTCAGAGCTTACTGCGCGAATCAAGATTCTAATCGAAGGCACCTTCCTTGACGTGTGGGTCGAGGGCGAAATCTCGAACTTTCGCAGGCATTCTTCGGGCCACTGGTATTTCACGCTCAAAGACGACGGGGCGCTGCTCAGGTGCGCGAGCTTCCGCATGCAGAACCGGCTCATAAGGTTCATGCCCGAAGACGGGCTTACGGTGAGAGCGAGCGGGCGGCTCTCGCTTTACGAAGCGCGCGGCGAGTACCAGTTGCTGGTCGAGTATCTTGAGCCTGTCGGCGTTGGCGCATTACAACTGGCCTTCGAGCAATTGAAAGACCGCCTGGCCGCCGAAGGGCTTTTCGAGATCGAGCGAAAGCGACCGCTGCCCTTGCTGCCGCGCCGCATAGGCGTTGTCACATCGCCGACGGGCGCGGCCATCCGCGACATCTTGAGAATACTCAAAAATCGCAACGAGAGCGTAAGCGTCGTGATCGCCCCGGCACGCGTCCAGGGCGACGGGGCGGCGCTTGAAATAGCCGAGGCTATAGAGCGGCTTAACGCTTTGGACGACGTGGATGTGATTATAGTCGGGCGCGGCGGCGGGTCGATTGAAGACCTCTGGTGCTTTAACGAAGAAGCTGTGGCTCGCGCCATCCATGCTTCGCGCGCGCCTGTGATCTCTGCCGTGGGTCACGAAACCGATTTCACCATCGCAGATTTTGTCGCGGATTATCGCGCCTCGACGCCTTCGGCCGCCGCCGAGATGGTGACGCTGGCTCTCGGCGAAGTCTCCGGGAGGCTCGAAGACCTGCGCGACATTATGACTACGGCGATTCGCTACCGGCTGCTCGAACTGGAAAACTCGCTTCGAGAGCTGTCGTCAAGTCGGGCCTTTAACGAGACGCCCGCGCGCCTGCAGTCTCTTTCTCAGCGAGTCGATGCCGCGCTTTTCTCGCTTGAAACCTCGCTCGCAAAGACGATCAAGGAGACCCGCGCCGCTCACGAGCGGGTTTCGGGAAGGCTCCGCGACGCAGACATACGCCGCTACACCGTCCTACAACAAGGCAAGCTGGGCGTGCTTACGGAGCGGCTGAAGTCTGCCGCTTCGGCGTCTCTGGATAAGAGCGGGGAGCACCTCGCCGTCGCTGCCGGAAAGCTCGGCTCGCTGTCGCCGCTCGCAGTGCTCGCGCGAGGCTACGCGATTGCTTTCGACAGCAAAGGCCGGATAATCAAACGCGCCGCCGATGTGCGCGCAGGCGAGCCGATTCGCGTGCGCGTCGCAGAGGGCGAGATCGACTGTACTTCCAAATAATCAAACAACAGGAGAAGCTCATAAGAATGGCACAGAACTTAAACAACACTGACGTGACACCTCAACCGATCATGGAAGATTTGTGGGCCGCGTGGCGCACACAGGCATTAATAGCTGGCGTCGAGCTTGACGTTTTCACTCATATCGCGGCGGGCAAGCGGACGGCCAAAGAGATCGCCCGCGCCGCCAAGGCAAGCGAAAACGGCGTAACCAGGCTGCTGGACGCGCTCGTCGGGATGGGCTATCTGACTCGGAAAGGCGACAAGTACGGGTTGAGCCCTGTCGCCGACATGTTTCTCGATAAAAACAAAGAGTCGTATGTCGGAGACATGGCTTTCTCACAAAAACTGACATGGCAAATCTGGGGAAATCTCACCGATTCCGTGAGAAGCGGCCGCTCCGTAAACACCGTGGACCAGGATACGGCCGGGCGCGAATTCTTCCCCAAGCTGGTTGCTGCGATCTTCCCTATGAGCTTTCAGGCTGCGCGCGTCACGGCGGCTCAACTGCCTGGAAAGGACAAAAAGAGCATAAAGCATATACTCGATGTCGCGGCGGGTTCGGGCGCGTGGTCGATTGCCTTCGCGCAGGCCCTCCCGGACGCACGCGTGACCGTAATAGATTACCCGGAGGTGACGCCGATAACCCGGCAGTTCACAGAGCGGTTGGGTGTGGCCGACCGCTATGACTATGTCGAAGGCAATCTCCGCGAGATCGACTTTGGCCGCAATAAGTATGACCTGATAATTCTCGGCCACATCATCCATTCCGAAGGCGAGAAGTGGGGCAAGAAGCTAATAAAGAAATGCTACAGGGCGCTGGGTGAAAACGGGTTGCTGCTGATCGGCGAGATGGTCCCGAACGACACGCGGACCGGGCCGGCCCAACCGCTGCTTTTCGGGCTCAACATGCTCTTGCACACGGAGCGTGGCGATGTCTTTACGATGCGCGAGTATCGCGAGTGGCTCAAAGACGCGGGCTTTAAGAAGGTCAGCACGATTGATGCCCCGGCTCCGTCGCCGCTCATACTGGCGAGGAAGTAGAGAAAAGACCGGTTATGTCAAAACTGAAGACGTTTGAAGGATCGCTCAAAGAGCTTGAGCGGATAGTAGAGCAGCTCGAAGGCGGAGACCTGCCGCTTGAGCGGTCTCTGGAGTTGTTCGAGCAGGGCGTCCGTCTATCACGCGAATGCCAGCGGCGTCTCGACGAAGCCGAGCGAAAGGTCGAACTGCTGCTCAAGGACGAGGATGGCAATTTGACCACAAGGGATTTCGACGAGGCAGAGTGATGAGCGTGACCGAGCCGATAACGGATTACCTTGCGCGGCGCGCCGAAGAGGTCAACTCGTGGCTTGACCTCCTGTTGCCCGCCGAATCAATCGAGCCGAAGCTGCTTCATCGCGCGATGCGGTATTCGATGCTTGGCGGCGGCAAGCGTTTGAGACCCGTCCTGACGCTCGCCGCCGGTGAAGCATTCGGAGCCCCGACCGAAGACCTCGCCCCCACGGCCTGCGCAATCGAGATGATCCACACATACTCGTTGATCCACGACGATCTGCCCGCGATGGACAACGACGACCTGAGACGCGGGCGGCCTACCTGTCATAAGAAATTTGGCGAGGCCGTGGCTATCCTCGCGGGCGATGCGCTGCTCACGCTCGCCTTTGGCATACTCTCTTCGGAAGTGACCGCAACTGACGCGACGCGGCAGCTTCGAGTTATCCGCGAAGTCGCAACCGCATCGGGGACGGTCGATGCGCTTATCGGCGGGCAGATGGCCGACATCGAGGCAGAAGGCAGGGAGGTCTCGGCAATCGAGCTTCAATACATACACCGCTCGAAGACTGGCGCTATGATTCGCGCCTCGGTCGTCACGGGAGGGATACTCGCAGGGGCTACCGAAGAACAGGTTGATCGATTGCGCGCTTACGGCGAGAGGATCGGCCTCGCGTTCCAGATCGCGGACGATATTCTCGATGTGACTTCGACCAGCCAGCAACTCGGAAAGACTGCGGGCAAGGATATCGATTCAATGAAGGCCACATATCCCGCCATCCACGGCATTGAGGCGAGCGAGGCCGAGGCGCGCCGCCTCGTAGAGGAAGCTGTCGAAATAGTATCGTCAACCGGCGCCAACACGCGCGAGCTTGAGGATATAGCCAGATTCGTTATTGCCAGGAGGTCTTAATCGGGCTATCCTTCTAATTACTTTTACGCCTGAGCATCTTTTACCAGCGAGCACGCATCGGAAAGCGAGCCTGAACTAAAAACCTAGGAGACCCTTTCAAAGCTATGAACTTGCTGTCACAGATAAACGACCCGGCGGACATGCGAAAGCTGCCGCAATCGAAGCTGCAACCGCTCGCCGACGAGATCCGAGAGTACATGATCGAAGTGCTGTCGAAGATCGGCGGGCACACGGGCGCGAGCCTCGGCCCCGTCGAATTGATCCTCGGCCTGCATTACGCATTCGACACCCCGCGCGACAGGCTCGTCTTCGACATCGGCCACCAGGCATACGCGCACAAGATCATAACAGGCCGCAGGGACGCTTTCCCTACCATCAGGCAGTACGACGGTATCAGCGGGTTTCTCAAACGCGACGAGTCGATCTATGACGTTTTCAACGCCGCCCACGCGGGCACGTCGATCTCGGCGGCGCTCGGCATCGCAGCCGCGCGCGACCTGAACCAGGAAGATTTCGACGTTATAGCTTTCATCGGCGACGCCGGATTGACCGCCGGGATGGCGCTTGAAGGCATCAACCAGGTGGGCCATCTCAAGACTCGCATGATAATCCTGCTCAACGACAACGAGATGTCTATCTCGCCCAACGTCGGGGCGCTGGCTGGCTACCTCAATCGCATACGCACTGCGCGGCCCTACAACGAGTTCAAACACGAAGTCGAAGAGGTTTTAAAGTCGATCCCGGCCGTAGGCGAGATGATGCTTTCGGGAGCCAAAGCGCTAAAAGACACGCTCGCACGCGCTTTCATCCCCGGCTCGCTTTGGGAAGAGCTGGGGCTAAAGTACATGGGGCCGATCAACGGGCACGACATAAATTCCATCCTGACCACGCTGGAAGAGGCGAAGAAGGAAGAGGGCCCCGTTTTGATTCACGCGCTGACGGTCAAAGGCAAGGGCTACGAACCGGCAGAGCGCGACAAGTGCGCGTGGCACGGCACGACGCCGTTTGAGATTTCGACAGGCAAGTTCATCAAAGAGCCGGCCGCTGCGCCGACCTACACAGCCGTCTTTGCGCAGGCGACGCTCGACCTTATGAAAGAGGACGAGCGAATAGTGGCGATCACCGCCGCGATGCCCGACGGGACAGGGCTGGCCAAGGTGATGCAGGCTTACCCCGAACGCACATTTGATACGGCCATCGCGGAACAGCACGCCGTCACTTTTGCCGCTGGCATGGCGACCGAAGGGTTAAAGCCAATCGCGGCCATCTACTCATCTTTTCTTCAGCGCGCATACGATCAGATATTCCACGACGTAGTGCTGATGGGGCTCGACGTTACGTTTGCGCTTGATCGCGGAGGCGTGGCAGGCGCCGACGGGCCTACTCATCACGGGCTGATGGATTTTGCTTACCTCCGGCCGATGCCCGGCTTCGTCATCATGGCTCCGAAGGACGAGAACGAGCTGCGCCACATGCTCAAAACCGCCGTCGACTATAACGGCCCGGCATCTGTCCGCTACCCTCGCGGGCCCGGCGTCGGAGCAGTGATGGATGAAAAGATTGAGGCGCTTGAGATCGGCAAGGCAGAGATACTGCGCGAAGGCGCTGAAGTGGCGATCCTGGGCATAGGTTCGCAGGTCCATCACTGTCTGAAAGCCGCAGACCGTCTCGCGGCCGAAGGCCTCGCGCCTACTGTGGTCAACGCGCGGTTCGTCAAACCGCTCGACGAGGAGCTGATATTGACTCTTGCGCGCACGCACGGCTCGATTGTTACGGTCGAAGACCATTACCTGTCGGCAGGGTTCGGCTCGGCGGTGATGGAGTTGCTCGAAGAGCACAAGATGTCAGAGGTGCGCGTGTTGAGGCTCGGCTTCCCCGACAAGCTGATCGAGCACGGGAGCCAAAGTCTCCTGCTTGCCAAGTACGGCCTTGACGGCGACGGCATATACTCAAGCGTACGTGATTTTGTGGCGCGCAAGTACAGCTTTACCACGTAAACCGTGAACGGAAGAAGGTGACAAGTGACAAGTGACGAGTGACAAGAAAGGGAGAAGAACCGACGCGGCTACAGGTCTTTCTTGTCACTCGTCACTTGTCACTGTTTACTTGTCACTCAATGCTTGGCGTCTTCAAAGAATTGAGTCGTGTGCTCTGTGACGCTTGAGGGGGGCTCTGCGACGTTGGCGAAGTTTTGAGTCGGCTGCGGCGGCTGAATCGAGATCTGCTGGACCGGCGGGGGCGCGAACCGCGTGGCGAGCGTGGCCATAGATTCGGCAAAGAAAGCCGCATAAAATATCTGGCCGAGCCCCTTTAAGACGGGTATCAACGCAAAGAGCCACATCAAACCGGCCAGCCGCGTCAGCCCGCGTATCTGCCACTTCAGCTCCATGTCTTCAACCGTGCCCGCTTCTAGGCCCGCGCGGGTCAGGTAATAGAGCAGCACGCCAAGCCCTACTCCGCCCAGCAGTGTGATGATCCCGTCCTTCAGATTATGCTGCCACGAATAAGAGAGGTAATCTTTAGGTTTGGTTACGGGCTCGGCTTTAATGGGGTTCGTATCCCGCTTGCCGCCCTGGGTGATGCTGGCCTGGTTGTGCGCCTGGACCGCTTCGGAGACCTCAGCGCCGATCCCTTTCGCAAAATCGACCGCCTTGTTCTTGAGAGCTTCGACGTCGATTCTCAACTGTCCAAGCGTGTCGTCGCCGCGCGCGAGCGCGTCCGACACGAGCTGAATGTTGGTCCCGCAGCCTTTGCAGAACCGTTGTCCTGAAACCGCCTCTGCGCTGCATGTTGGGCAGAACATCTCGCCTCCAGTCGTTTTAATAAGAATTATAGCCCTTAGCCTTCAAACTTAATACGGCAACTGTAGCATCGAAGTTTATAGATCGAGTATTCTATACAAGGGGTTATAATACGAGCAATGGGAAAAGGCACAGCGACACGGCCCTTGACGACGGCTTCAAAGACGGCGAAGCCACTTCTTTTACTATGCTTGCTGCTCCTGCTCTTTACCGAAGGGTGTAAACGAGAGCCGAAGGAGACATACGTCCCGCCTCCGCCCACGATTGAGCCGCCGATGGTCAACCCCTGGAAAGAGGCGGCTAACAAGATCGAAGAGGATCGCGGCGAGCCTGCAGGGCGCAAGGCAGAGGTCGATGTGCCGCCGGAGCTAAAGCATTACAGCGACCGCCGCCGCTTTCTCGCCGTCCAGGTCGCGGAATGGCGCGAGCAGAAGTACCCCGTACCGCACGATTACGCGGAGTTGATCGACCTGATAAAACAGAACCAGATGGTCGAGATGGCCCCGCTCGGCCCTGAGTATATACTTTACGGGGTCGGCGGGCACGCCTCGAAGGACCCATTCACACACTATGACGAAGCGTCGGGCGAAGAGATCCCGCTTTACTCTTCAAAGGAAGGCTTCGACGCAGAGTACGCGCGCCTGACAGAGCTTACCCAGGAGCAGGAAAAGCAGGTAGCCGGGTTTCAACAGGAGATCGCAAAGACTCGCAAGAAAGACGCGAGCCGCCGCAGGGAGTTACAGTCTCAGGTCGCAGGGGCGCGCAAGACCATCGCGGAGCTTGATAAAAGGAAGAAGCTGCTCGCCTCTTTCTACAAGAGCCCTGAGCGGAGCAAGCTCGTCTTTGCGGAGTACCGTCAGCTTGCCGAGCTTGCGGCGGATTTCGGCGGCAAGGCGTACGACTTGAACGACCCGGCGGGCAGGCAGAATATGAAGGTCCGGCTCCTCAGCTTTATGCGCCCCGAAGCACGCGACGTGATGCTTGAAATCGCCCGCAGCTACAAGCAAAAGTTCGACCGCCCGCTGCCGATAACCTCGCTCGTGCGCACGGAGAGTTACCAGCAAGAATTGAGCGAGACAAACCCGAACGCCACGCGGATTGCCGTCCCGCCTCATACGACGGGGCTTGCGTTCGACATATATTACAAGTACATGACGGCTGCCGAGCAGGACTACTTGATGGCTGAGATCGCGAAGCTCAAACAGGCCGGTCGGCTCGAAGCACTGCGCGAGACGCGAGATCACTTTCATGTCTTTGCTTTTGCCGACGGGCAACTCCCCGATGAGAGCCTGATTGCAACCGCCCTGAGCCAGCTGGGTACGGCCAAAGCTGAAAAGAGCAATCGTGCGGCGCAGGCAAAACCGAAAGCGGCTTCGGCCAGGGCCGCGTCAAAGGCTAAGCGGAAACCGGCTAAATCGTCGGGCGTGGCAAGCAAGACCAGGAAAGGCGGCAAGACGGCAGCGCGCGGCGGTCGGCGCGCGGGTGCGAATTAAGTTCTGATGGCGAAAGAGCGGATTGACAAAGTGATAGTCGAGCGCGGGCTTGCCGACAGTCGCACGCGCGCGCAGGCCATGATTCTGGCCGGGCAGGTGCTCGTGCGCGAGCAGCGCGTAGATAAGCCCGGCCAGATGGTCGAAGCGGGCGCGGAGATAAGGATAAAAGGCGAGACGCTGAAGTATGTCAGCCGTGGCGGGCTGAAGCTTGAAGCGGCGCTCGACGAGTTCGGTATAGACACGCAAGGCAAGACCTGTATCGACGTGGGCGCATCGACGGGCGGCTTTACCGATTGCCTGTTACAACGCGGCGCGGCGCGAGTGTGGGCGGTTGACGTAGGCCACAACCAGCTCGCGTGGCGGATTCGCCAGGACCCGCGAGTCTGTGTGATCGAAGGGCAGAACGCGCGGTACCTCGACCCCGACCAGTTCGATGTGAGATTCGACCTCGCGACTATCGACGTCTCTTTTATCTCGCTCGGAATGATACTGCCTTCAATCGCCGGGGTGATTGCAGCGGGCGCAGACACGGTCGCGCTCATCAAGCCCCAATTCGAGGTAGGCAAAGGCGAGGTCGGGCGGGGCGGGATTGTAAGCGACCCGGCGCAACACAGGCGCGTGCTGACAGAGGTGATCGAATCGGCCTTGAGCGCGGGGCTGAAGGCTATAGGGCTGATCGACTCGCCTATACACGGAGCCGAAGGCAACCGCGAGTTTCTCGTTCACCTGAAACCCGTGGCGGGAGAGACAGAAATCCCCTTCCCGATTCGACAATGTATACTCGCGCTCACTGGCGACTGAGTTGTTATCTTTGATCTGCAGCCGAGTCAAGACGCTTTAGATTCCAGGTCTTCCACGCGCTGCAGCAAGTCTTCGTTATCCCCGCGTATCGAAAGAAAATCACGGTTGAGCAGTTCTATCTTCCGCTCGACCCTGCGGAAACGGGTGTTTATGTCGAGCCGCAATTGTGATAGCTCAGATTCAATCTTTTCCATCCGAGCTTCAATTCCGTGCATCTGATCTTCGATTCCTTGCACCCCAGCGCGGAGGCTCCCCAGATTTGAGTCTACGCTTCCCAGGCGTGTATCAAACCTCTGACCAAAAAGATTGATCTTCTCCAGCACGGTTTCGATGGTGGGTCTTGTTGTCGAATCGTCTGTCATACGGGCCTCTGAAATCCTATGAATGCCTGGGATGGTCAGAGTATACCACGTTGTAATATTTTACGAACAGGATTTCCATATTGAAAGTAGCGAGAGCTTGTGCGGTCTGTATTGATGAATTAGAATCCTACCGCGCTTGTTTGATAACCCTGGACCGAAGCGCCTATTCAATTTTGAGGTTGAAGTTAGCTGAATGCCTGTCAGCTTCACCTATCTCGTAGGCCCCAACAAGGGGCAGCGAGAGACATTCACTGCCGAGCGGATTACGGTCGGGCGCGCGCCTGACAATAGCCTGAGCTTTGACGGCAACCAGCGCCGTGTCTCTTCTCACCACGCCGAAATCATTCGCAGAGGCGACCATTACCTGTTACGCGATCTTGGCTCGACGAACGGCACAATGATCAACGGCCGGCGCGTGATCGCAAGCGAGCTGAGGGACGAAGACATGATCGAATTCGGCGCGGGCGGGCCGCTGCTGCGTTTCGCCATAATAAGGGAAGAGCCGCCCGCCGACCAGACCGAAGCGAACCAGTTTGCCCGCGCTTCGCTCAGTTCAGGCGCGATAAGCAGGCTACTGGGCAGAACAGCCCGAACGCGGGCGGGGAATCTCAGGCTTATCCTTGCGCTTCTGGCCGCGCTGGTCATAGGGGCTACGGCAGGCGTTCTGCTCTCGACAAGGGCAGGCAACTCGGAGCGGGGCCAGATGAGCTTTTCCGAGGTCGCCCAGCGCAATAGCCCCGCCGTCGTCTTTATACGCTCCGAATTCGAGCTTGTGGACGAGAACGAGCAGGTCATCTCAAGACAGTCGCGCACCGGATCGGGCTTTGTCGTCACAGATACCGGCCTGATCGTAACCAACCGCCACCTTATCCGCGATTGGGAGTACAACGAGCCGCAGCCGGGGACGACGGGCCGCACTTCGCATATCGAGATCGTCTTTCCGGGGCAGAAGCGCGAGAACGCCTTACCGGCGGAAGTTTTCAGGCTCTCGGAGTCCAAGGAGGTCGATGTCGCCGTTTTGAAGATCACGCCTTTTGAGAATATGGCGCGAGTTTTGGGCATCAACAACAATCTCGAATCGATCAATCAAGGCGACGAGGTTGCGGTAATCGGCTACCCGCTCGGCCTGGATTTGATGCAACTCACCAACAACGAACTCATCGAAAACTCGCTCTCGACGGGCGTGGTCAGCCGCGTCAATCAAGATTTGATTCAGGTACAGCTCCGCGCTTACCGTGGCGCGAGCGGCGGCCCGTTGTTCAACCGCCGAGGCGAGGTCGTGGGGATCATCACCGCCAACGTGGACTTCGCAAACGAAATCTCGCTATGCATACCCGTAGGCAAGGCTTACAAGCTGATCCGGCAGGAGGCTCGACCCGAACGCCGCGCGACGGAGTAATCCGAAGCCAGACTGGTGACAGGAGGGTGCGGGCTGTTATTCTTTTACAAAGCGAAATCCAGGGAGAGAGTGTTAAAGACTAGAATATGACAGATGCAATAAAGCACCAGGGCAAGGACGACAAGAGTGACGTCCGCAACATAACCCTTCCGCCCACGCTGTTTCTACACAGGCAGTTATTGTTCAACCGCGAGCTGAGCTGGCTTGAGTTCAACCGCCGGGTGCTTGAAGAAGCGCTCGACCTGTCGCAGCCGCTGCTTGAGAGGCTGAAGTTCCTCTCCATCTTCTCGACAAACCTGGACGAGTTCTTCATGATCCGCGTTTCCGGGATTAAGCAGCAGATCGAGGAGGGCATTACCGAATTATCGCTCGACGGGCTGACTCCGATTGCGCAGTTAAAGAAGATCAACGAAAAGCTGCACGAGATATTGCCTGAGCAGATGCGCAGCTTGAAAGACGACCTGCTTCCTGAGCTGGCAAAACAAGGGATCGTAATCACGCCCTACCGCGCGCTTTCTGACCGCGAGCGCCGCGCGCTTTCGGCATATTTTATGGAGAACGTCTTTCCTGTTCTCACCCCGCAGGCGGTCGATCCGAGCCACCCGTTCCCGTACATCTCGAACCTCAGCCTGAACCTGGGCGTGATGATCCAGCCGTCGGATGAGATAAGCAAGGTGTCGCCTGCGACGAACCTGAGCGAGCCGCGCTTTGCGCGCGTCAAGGTCCCGCCTCTGGTTTCGAGGCTTGTTCCAGTGGGCGATTCGGGCACGGAGTTCACCTTCCTCGAAGAGGTCATAGCCGCGCACGTAGACGCGCTCTTTCCGGGGATGCAGGTCAGCGAGAGCCACGTCTTCAGGATCACGCGCGACGCCGATATAGAGATACGAGAGGACGAAGCAAACGACCTGTTGCAGACTATGGAGGAGCAGCTCAGGAAGCGGCGCTTCGGCACGGCGGTCCGCCTCGAAGTAAGCTCGACCATGCCCGGCGAGATGATGCGATACCTAGCGACGAACCTGAACCTGACGGCCGACGACGTTTACGTGATTGACGGCCCGCTGAGCGTGCCGGACCTGATGGATTTGTATGGATCGAATCGCCCTGAGCTTAAAGACAAGCCGCTCGTGGCTTCGCTCCCCGCGCCGCTCAGAGGCGGCGAGTCGATCTTTGAAGTGATGAAGCGGCAGGACATTCTCGTCCATCATCCTTACAACTCTTTTTCGACCGTGGTCGATTTCATCAACAGCGCCGCGACAGACCCGGACGTGCTGGCCATAAAGATGACGCTCTACCGCACGGGCCAGGATTCGCCCATCGTACGCTCGTTGATGGAGGCGTCCGAGCGCGGGAAACAGGTGGCCGTGCTTGTCGAGTTGAAAGCGAGGTTTGATGAAGAGAACAACATCGAGTGGGCGCGCAGGCTTGAGCGCGCAGGCGTACACGTAGTCTACGGGCTGCTCGGGTTAAAGACCCATTGCAAGCTGGCGCTGGTGGTTCGCCGCGAAGGCGACACGCTGCGCCGATACCTGCACATCGGCACGGGAAATTACAACCCCGCCACCGCGAAAATCTACACGGACCTCGGCCTGTTTACGACGGATGCGCAGATTGGAAAGGATGCGACGGACCTGTTCAACTATCTTACAGGTTTGTCTCGGCAAACACAGTTCCGGCGTCTTTTGATAGCTCCTGTAAACCTGCGAGAGCGCTTCTCGGAGCTTGTCGAGCGCGAGATCACCAATCATCAGGCGGGCCGCCCCGCTCGAATAATCGTGAAGGTCAACTCTCTGACCGATACCAAGCTGGTCCGCGAGCTATACAGAGCATCGCAGGCGGGGGTCCCGGTCGACCTGATCGTGCGGGGCATCTGCTCGCTCAGACCCGGAGTGCCGGGGCTGTCTGACAAGATAAAGGTCACAAGCATAGTGGGCAGGTTCCTTGAGCACAGCCGCATCTTCTATTTCGAGCACGCGGGCGAAGAGGAGATATACATCGGCTCGGCCGACTGGATGCTTCGCAACCTCAATCGCAGGGTGGAGCTTGTCACGCCGATAGATGACCAGAAGCTGAAACGTCACCTGAAGGACGAGATACTCGACATATGCCTGCGCGATAATGTAAAAGCCCGCCGCTTGCAGGTCGACGGAACTTACGAGCGCGTGCGGCCAGCCGAAGGCGAAGAGGTGATAGACAGCCAGGCCCATTTCATAAAGTTCTACAGCAGCAATTGACGGCCGGAAGGTTATGAGCACCGACAGCAGATCAGGCCGGGAGAAACAGATCGATTCGATCCGCACCTTTGTCTGCATCGAAATCCCCGAGCCCATACGCGAGCGGATAGGCGCGCTCGAACAATCTCTCAAGAAGGCGGGCGGGCAGGCCAGCTGGGTCAAGCCCTCGAATATCCACCTTACTTTGAAATTCCTGGGCGACGTGCGCAGGTCCCGACTCGATGATGTGAAGGCCGGGCTCGAACGCGCCGTCGCAGGCGTTCCGCACATAGAGATCGAGGTAGGCGGGGCCGGGTGCTTCCCTTCTCCGCGAAGCCCGCGCGTGCTTTGGATCGGGCTGGCGAGCTTGCCTGCGGAGCTGATACGGCTTCACAAACAGGTCGAAGACGAGCTGGCGCGCGAGGGGTTCCCGCGTGAACAGAAAAGGTTCTCGCCGCACCTGACGATTGCGCGGCTTCGCTCGCCCCAGAATGGCGGCGAGCTTGCCGACAGGCTGATCGCGGAAGGCTTCGCAAATGAGCGATTCACCGCAGATAGGATTATCCTTATGCAAAGCCAGCTGAGCGCGGGTGGCTCTATCTACACGCCACTGGCCGCGATAAACCTGCCGGGAGACGGCCCGCGACCCTGACCGTTTACAAAGTCAATGCGGGGCTGCAATACTATCGATTAACACTTTGTCGGAGGCCGTCAGGTAAGATCATGGCAAGAGTCGATATACTGGCAGTAGTCCTGACCATAAGCGATTCGGCTTCGCGCGGCGAGCGCGAAGACATGTCAGGCCCGGCTACTGTCGCAGAGCTTGAAAAGTTGGGGTGCAAAATTACCGCGACCGAGATCATCTCGGATGACCGCGAGCTTATAGCTTCAAAGCTGATAGAGTACGCGGACCGCCCGGACGTAAATTTGATATGCACGACGGGCGGGACGGGATTTGCCCCGCGCGACAACACGCCCGAAGCGACGCGCGCGGTTATAGAGCGCGAAGCGCCGGGGCTCGCAGAGCTTATGCGAATGCGAAGCCTCGATTCGACGCCGCTCGCGCCGCTTTCGAGAGCAGTGTGCGGCATACGCGGGCGCACGCTGATAATAAACCTGCCGGGGAGCCGACGCGGCGCTGTTGAAAACTTCACAGCGATCCGCAGCCAGATACCGCACGCAATCGGTCTCATCACGGACCAGTCACCGAAATGCGCCTGAGACGGAACAAGGGGGAGAACATAGGGTAATGGGTCAAAACAGTGACAGGCTTGTTCACGCCGTAGCCGCAGAAAACCAGCTACGCTGCATGGCTACCGTGACGACGAATCTTGTAGGCGAGGCCTGCCGCCGTCACAAAACATCGCCGACAGCTTCGGCCGCGCTCGGCCGTGTGATTACAGGCGGGTTGCTTTTGGGAGCGGGGATAAAGGACCTGGAAAAGATCACGGTCCATTTCGATTGCCAGGGGCCGATTGGGAACATCATCGCTCAGGCCGATGCTCATAGCAACGTGCGCGGCTACGTTTCAAACCCCGAAGCCGACGCCACCTGGATGAACGAGCGGGGAAAGCTCGATGTGCGTTCCGTTGTCGGCGGCGGCACACTCTATGTCACGCGCGACGCGGGGTTCGATATTGGTCTTCACAAAGAGGCTTACAGAGGGTCTGTGCCAATCGTCTCAGGCGAGATAGGCGAGGACATCGCCTACTACCTTGCGAAATCCGAGCAGATAAATTCGGCGGTCAGTCTCGGCGTGCTCGTGACTGTAGACCCCGTGACGGGAGAGCCTTCGACCGGTGCGGACGAGTCGCCGGAATTTCACATAGACAGGCTCAGGGTTGCCGCCTCTGGCGGTTTCATCATCCAGATGATGCCGAGCGCCGACGAGGGGCTGATCGAGCACCTGGAGCGGGTGATCCCCAACGCTCCGCACGCGACCGATATGGTGCGCGCAGGGATGTCGCCCAAACAGATGCTTGAGACGGTGCTTGGCGACCTCGATCTGAGAGTGCTCGAAGAGAAGGAGCCGCGCTTTTACTGCCAGTGCTCGCGAGAGCGCGCGCTGCAAATAATATCGGCGCTCGGACGTGAAGAGGTCGAGGACATGCTCGAAAAAGATAACGGCGCCGAGCTGACATGCCATTTTTGCAACGAGGCATATCAACTGAGCGCCGAGGAGTTATCCGGCTTGCTTCGCGAAGCCTGAAGGCGCGGGGCTAACTCACCATAGAGATGACCGCAAGCCCCTGAATCTCTGAGAGTCTGAGATAAAATCGCTCGAAGCTGGCCGTCGGCAGGTGATTCGAATAATGCTCTACGGCCACATTCGACAGCTCGATCACTTCCGACTGGCTTATCTTGCCTACCCTGTCTTCGCTGTGGAGGTTCTGAGCGACCACGAGCCCTACTCGCCCCTTGACCAGCCCGAACGAAGTATAGAGCAGCAGGTATTCAGAGCCCGGCTGACCTTCGGGCGGCACAAGCGTCTTGAGCGTCGAGATAAACGCATCGTCTTCGGTCTGGTTATTTTCGTCGCTCATCTTAAAGCTTGCGATAGCCGACGGCAGACGTTCGCTTGCCGGTCGTCGGGTCAAAGATCGTCACCTGTACAGTAGTATTCACAGGGAAAAGGTTCTTCACCTGCGACTTTCCAGCCTTCACCCTTGCCTGTGAAAAAGTGCCGTTCCCCAGCGCATAAGCGTTGTCGAAGGTGACCTTGCCGGTGAGCGGGATCCCGTTGACCTCGACCACAAAAGAGTCCTTGGCAAAGGCCAGACCGTTGACGGTCACAAACTTCTTGTTCGTCTCGACGCTGGCGAGCGCAAGCTCAGGGTCAGGAACGGTGTCGTTCAAAGCGGCGAGCGCGTTTGCGCGGCCGGAGCTTGCGACGCGCGACGCGAGCGAGACGATAGGCTGTGAGGTCCTTCTGATGCGCTGTTTGACTTCGGCCGGTGTCAGGCCCGGCTCGCGTGACCAGATCAAAGCCGCTATGCCTGATACGTGAGGCGTTGACATTGACGTTCCAGAGCTAAAGACATACGCCCCGCCGGGGAATGTGCTGAGAACGTCTACGCCGGGCGCGCCTACGTCAACCGTCGTGTGGCCGGTGTTTGAAAACGCCCAGAGGTGGTCGGCGCGGTTGATCGCTGCGACCGAAACCAGCGTGTTGATCGAAGAAGACCACGCCGCGGGATAGTTAGGCTCAGACGCCGTGTCATTATCATCGCCTGAATTACCAGCCGAAGCGACGACGAGGATACCGGCCTCCCCGGCGTTCCTGATGGCGTTTCTGAGCGATTTAGCATTCCCCGCGCCGCCGAGGCTCGAATTTATTACCCTGATGTTTATGCCGCGCGCGCGCTGGGCAATCGCGTAATTGATGCCCTCGACCAGCGCGGAGATCGGCCCGCCGACCTCTCCGTCCGTCCCCCTGCCGACGACGCGCAGGCCCAAAAGCTTGACGTTCCAGGCAACGCCCGTGACGCCCTCGCCGTTGTTTCCAGCCGCGCCTATCGTACCGGCCACGTGAGTCCCGTGCCCGAAGCCCTCGCCAAACCCGATGGTGGGGTCTTCCAGAACGCTGTTGTTGTTAGAGAAAAAGTTCCAGCCGTTTATATCATCGGTGAACCCGTTGCCGTCATCGTCTATGCCGTTGCCGGCGGTCTCGTTGGGATTTATCCACCGGTTCGGCGCGAGGTCTGGATGAAGAATGTCGACGCCCGTATCGAGCACACCGACCACCAGATCGCTGCTGCCCGTCGTCAGCTCCCACGCCTGCGCGACGTTGATGTCCGCGCCGGGTTTTCCAAAAAGAGCCCCGGTGTTTAGCAATCCCCATTGATCGATAAACCGCGTATCGTTGGGCGTCATGTTGGGTCGCACGATGTAGTCGGGCTCTGCGAATTCGACAAGGGGGCTGGCCTCTGCGCGAGCGACAGCCTCCTCGACCGAAATCGTCCCGTCGAGCTCAAGCAGGTAGAGCCCGCCCGCGTTTCGCGCGCCCGGCTGCGCCTGGAAATCGAGGCGCTCGGTCTTGCTGCCGGGGAGATTGAGCATAAGGTCGGGAACCTGCCCCGCATCGACCGTCGTGTCTACGTCATCACGCAGCTTCACAAGAATATGGTCCTTGACGTAGGGAGCTTTGAATCTGGGCGTCTTCTGGGATTGGACGCTCGACCCCGGCGCTAACGTCAGTGCCAACATTATCAAGGCCAGAAATAGTACGAAATGCTTTTTCATATCGCTTCCTCAAACGAGTCGATAATTATCCGAATAAACATAGGGGTAGAGGATTTCCACGACACTTTTGAAATTTGCGTTCTTGTGAACCCGGAATGCGCCACCAATTATAGATTTACCGAGGGGGCGAAGCAAGGTCACAAGAAAATTGCAAACATTGGGGCCAAGCGAAACAGGGCCGGACGTTCTCTGTGCCCGGCCCGGACCATTTGCGCTACTTGTCCTTTGGCGGAGCAGGCTGTTCGGCCTGCTGCGCTGCGGGTTTGTTGCTGGGTATAAGCTTCGAGATGTCGTTAAAGATCACAAAGCCCATCAATAACATCAGCATGACGAACCCGACCTGCATCATGCGCTCTTTTATGCGCGGGAGCAGCTGGAATCCGAACAGCCCTAGCAGCCCTTCGAGCGCGAGCATGAAGATAAGCCCGCCGTCGAGCACAGGTATCGGCAAGAGGTTGAAGATGCCGAGGTTTAGCGACAGCAGCGCCATCAATTGAAAGACGGATGACGCTCCGCGCTCGGCGGCGTCACCCGAAAGCTTGAAGATGCCGACGGGGCCTGTGAACGTATCGCTCGCCTTGCGCTGCCCGACAAAGACCTGAGTAAGAGCCGTCTTTGTCAGCTTGAGGATTCGCACGTTCATGTCCCACGAGTATTGCAGGGCCTCGATAGGGCCGAGCCGCGTGATTATCACATCCGACCCGCGAATCGCGTGGTTGAACCCAAGCAGCAGCCCCGTGTCGGTCTGCTGCGGTACAGCCTTGAGGTCGATCGTCTCGCCCCCGCGTTTTACGGTGACGGTGATCTGCTGGCCGCCGCTCGACTGTATGGCGCGGTTTAGATCGAGCCCGCCCTGCCAATCCTGCGGCAAAGGCTTACCGTTTACGGCGACAATCTGGTCGCCCTCTTTCAAGCCTGCCTGCTCGGCGGGCTTGCCCTGTAGAACCGATTCGACCGTCACCCTTGCGTTCTGGCCGGGGCTCGGCCTTGCGCCGATATAGCCGATCTTCTCCTCCTCCGAGGGGTCAGACTTGGCGTGAACCGTGATATGCTTTATCTCGCCGTTTCTTTGAACCGTCAGATCGATGTCCTGGTCCGGCCTGACGATCACCTGCTCTGTCAAGTCGCGCCACGTCGGGTTTTCAACGTCGGCCACCTTCAGCACGAGGTCGCCGGACTGTAACCCCGCCGTTTCGGCGGGCGAGCCGGGCGCTACGGCGTTTATCACCGCCGGCTGGTTCAAATACGCGGGAGCTTCGTAATGGATCATCGCAAGCGCGGCCGGTATGGCAAGCGCCGTCAGGATATTCATCACAGGGCCTGCGACCGCGACGCAGAATCGCTGCCATTTCGGCTTCGAGCTGAATTCGTCGGGCGCGCCTGTAGTCTGCTCGTCCAGGTTTTCGCCCGCCATCTTTACGTACCCGCCAAGCGGGATGAGGCTCAAACGGTAGTCTGTATCGCCTTTCTTGAATCCCCACAACCGGCGGCCAAAGCCTACGCTGAAGACCTCGACCCTTATGCCGAAATACTTTGCCACGATAAAATGGCCAAACTCGTGAATAACGACCATCGCGCCTAAGACGAGTGCGAATACAACTGCCATCTGAATAAGACTAAACAAAATAATTCTCCTCTATTCGATTCGGCTAAAGAGCGTGAAGACACACCTGAATGCGCTCATCAGACTCAATTTATATCTTTTAGTTTATCCTAGTGGAGGTTTGAGTGTCTATAAGGCATTTCGAGTTGCCACGCCGGAAAATTGGATTAATTCATTGCGATTTGCCGCCGTTTGCGCCGCCCGCGCTTATAACGGCTTCGGCTTTTGCTCGCGCCCAGCGGTCGGCCTCGACGACCGTCTCGATTGATTCGATCCTTTGCGAGTTGTGCGCAGTCATGGTTGCCGTGATGACGCGCGCGATATCGCCAAAGCCAATTCGGCGGTCGAGAAAGGCCGCGACCGCGACTTCGTTTGCCGCGCTCATGGCGGCAGGCATCGTCCCGCCTTCGCGCATGCTCTGGTAAGCGAGACCGAGACAGGGAAACCGTTCAAAGTCAGGGTCGAAGAATTCGAGCCGCGACAGCTTATCCAGCCCGAGCGCGGGAAGCTCCGTCGGGAGCCTGTCCGGGTATGTGAGCGCGTACTGGATCATCAAACGCATGTCGGTTATGCCAAGCTGCGCGATAATAGACCCGTCTACCATCTCGATCATCGAGTGGACGATGGACTGGGGATGGACCGCGACCGATATTTGATTCGCGCCAAAGCCAAAAAGCCAGCCCGCTTCTATTACCTCAAGCCCCTTGTTCATCAGCGTCGCCGAATCAATAGTGATCTTGGACCCCATCTGCCAGGTGGGATGCGCCAGGGCCTCTTCGACCGTGGCCTTTTGCATGTCGACAAGGGGGCGGTTGCGAAAAGGGCCGCCCGACGCTGTAAGGATCAACCGTTTTACTTCCGAGGCGCGCTCGCCTCTCAGACACTGGTGCAGGGCGTTGTGCTCGCTATCGACGGGCAGAAGCTCAGCGCCCGACTCTCGCGCCGCGCGTGTCATCAACTCGCCTGCCATTACGAGCGTCTCTTTGTTTGCGAGACATACCCGCCGCCCAAGCGAAAGCGCTTTGTAGGTCGGCAAAAACCCGACCGCGCCCACGGTCGCCGAAACGACTATATCCACATCGTCCATACAGGCGACGGTGACCAGCCCCTGTTCGCCCGCGACTATTTCGGGGAGGTGTCTTACCCCTTCAGTTTCGAGCTTTTCTATGAAAGCATCTATGTCACAAGGGTCCGCGACCGAGACGAGTCGGGGGCGGAAGCGCGCTACCTGTTTCGCCAGTCCATCGAGGTCGCGCCCGGCGGCGAGCGCAGAGATTAGAAAATTGTCCGGGAGGGATTCGATAACGGACAGGGTGCTCTGGCCTATAGAGCCTGTCGAACCGAGTATACTCACGCTTTTCATAAGGAGACCCGAAGGCGAATTCTAACACGCATATCGAGCGATTATCAAAGACGGCGGCTGATGGGCAAGCGACACGGATGTTATAATGCGTCTCTGTAATCGCCGCTGAATGAATATTCTTATCGTCAAACTTAGCGCAATAGGCGACGTAGTCCACACGCTTCCGGCAGTCGCGCGGATAAGGCGCGCGTTACCCGGCGCGCGGATAAGCTGGGTAGTCGAACGCAAGGCTGCCGCGATCCTCAAAGACTCGCCCGTCATTGATCGCCTTATCGAGATCGACACGCGAGTGTGGCGCAAGCGGCCGTTTAACAAAGCGACGATCACACAGATCAAGGAGCACACACAGAGGCTGCGCGGCTCTGAAAAGGATGAGCCAGTAGATATTGCCATCGACTTTCAAGGGCTTTTGAAATCGGGCGTGGTCGCCAGGGCTTCCGGCGCGCCCAAAAGAATCGGGTTTGAGAGCGCGGATTTGCGCGAGAGCGCAAGCCGCATGTTTTTGACCGACCAGATCAAGACTGCTCATATCGCACATGTCATAGAAAAGAACCTCGCGCTCGCCCGCGCGGCAGTCCTGGTTACGGGCAATGACATGGTTGAGATGAAACCCGGCCCGGCACGTTATGAGTTCCCGATAGAGGTATCGGATCAAGATGAGCGGTACATTGATGAAGCCGTAGCCGAAGCGGGCAGGTTTGCCATCCTGAATCCGGGCGGCGGGTGGCCGACCAAGCTCTGGCCCGCCGAGCGGTTCGGCCAGGTGGCCGATGAGCTGCTGACCGCACACGGTATCAGGTCATTTATAACCTACGGGCCGGGAGAAGAAGCGCTGGCCGAGTCTGTCGCTTCAAGCTCGCGCGCGGGGGCGGCTCAAACGATTGCCTCGACGCTAAAACAGTTCGTAGCGCTCGCCCGCAGAGCAGAGCTGTTCGTAGGCGGCGATACGGGCCCGCTCCATCTCGCGGCGGCTTGCGGGACTCCAATCATCGGGCTATACGGCCCGACATCGCCGGAGCGCAACGGCCCTTTCGACCCGCGTGACCTGACAATCGCCAGAGACCTTTGGTGCCGCGTAGATTGCCACCGCCGCAGTTGCTGGCACTGGTCGTGTATGGACATACCCGTGGGTAAGGTGCTGGAGGCGATTTCGAGAAGACTTTTGGGGAGAGTAAACAGTGACAAGTGACAAGTGACAAGAAGAGGGAAAGGGCAAAACCCGCTCCGGCCTCACTTGTCACTTGTCACTGTTTACTTGTCACTATCTTTTATGGTTGAAGCGCAGAAAGAGAGAAAAGCGAGTCTTCGAGACATCATCCAGCGCATACGTGTGCCCGTGGGGTTCTTGTTAATCCCGCTGCTGCTGATCGTCGCAAGACCGACTGCGCTCTCGATGGCAGCCGGGTTCGTTGTAGCTGTAGGCGGGCTGGTGATAAGAGCATGGGCGTCGGGGTGCTTGAAGAAGAACCGCGAGCTTACCGTATGGGGGCCGTATGCTTTCACGCGCAACCCTCTTTACCTGGGCACTTTTGTTATGGGCACAGGCGTGGCCATAGGCTCGGGGGTTATGTGGTTTACCGCTCTGTTTATGGTGGTCTACCTTGTGATCTACTTGCCGGTGATGTTTGCCGAAGCCGATTACATGAGCGAGCTTTTCCCGGAAGAGTATGCCGATTACAAGAGAGCGGTCCCGCTGTTTGCGCCAAGGCTTACGCCTTACCGTGCATCCTCTCGGAGCAAAGGCGGCATCAAAGAGACGCCCTCAGGCAAAAACAGGTTTGAGTTGTCCCTGTATTTACGCCACCGCGAATACAACGCGGCGCTTGGGGTCATCGCCGTCTTCGCTTTTTTTATCGCGCGATATTTATGGCGATGAGCTTGTTCGTAAGCGGTAAAAACGGGAGTATAATATAGCTATGCTGAGAGCCCTCTTAATCCTCACTCTGGCCTCTGTCCTGGGAGCGGGGCCGACGGGCGCGCAGGCGCGCAGCGATCAGGTAGCGTCAATCGCCCCCAGAGTGATACACACTCTTCCCTTCAAAACCGGCGAGAGCCTCGTCTACGAGGTCAGCTTTTCCAAGTACATCTTTTCGGGGACCATCGGCGAATTGAAGCTGATGGTGGGCAATCGCGCGAAAGAAGAGAAAGGCGAATTGATCGAGCTACAGGCCGAGGCGGTCTCAAAGGGCTTCTTCCCAAAGATATTCGGGATCAAGGTCAGAGACAGGTTTCACTCGGTTGTCAGCTCAAAAGATTTCGGGCTTCACACCGCGACGCGCCTTATCGAAGAAGGCTCGGTTCGGCGTGAGCAGAAGTCTGTCGTAAACCGCGAAGCGGGTCGCGTTACATACACCGACCGCGATCTGGTAAACGAGAAGGCAGAGCCGCGCGTACACGAGACGGCCGCGCCAACCTGGGTTCAGGACACGCTGTCGGCCTGCTACTTTGTGCGAACTCAAAAGCTGAATCAGGGCGACGTCATCTCCGTGCCTATAAGCGACGGGCCGCAGGTTTATAACATCGACGTAATCGTGGGCAAGCGGGAAAAGATCAAGGTGGACGCCCGGAAGTTCGACACCGTTGTGCTTGAGGTAAAAGCCTTCGACGGCCGCTACGTCAAACGCAGCGGCGAGATGTTCATCTGGGTCACAGACGACGAGAAGAGAATACCTGTTCGCGCCAAGATAAAGACGTCAGGCGCAACCGTATCGATAGAGTTGAAACAGGCCCAGCAGTCCAAATAAGACAAAAGCATTCAAAGCGGGATTTTGGAATCGGGCGACAGTTTGGCTTTGCACTCCTCTTTGTTCAACACGTAGGGCGAGCCCTCCGGGTCGACCGGGATCAAATCCTCGTTGAGATTGAATCCGAGCGAACGCGTAACACCGGCGAGCGCGCGCAAGCTGTTCGGGCAGGTTCCCGTCTGCTGGCGGTAACGGTCCAAAAGATTGTTCAGCGCGTCCCTTTCATCGAGCGAGCGAAGCTGGTTGAGTCGCGTGGCCGCCTGAGCGCGTATATTTTCGTCGTCGCTTTCAAGGTAACGCGAATAGATCTCGCGGGCCGTCTCGCGGCTCCCGCCGCGAATCTTCATCAACCCCGCAAGGTCACGCATCCACCACAGGGCTCCCGGTATGCGCCCTCCTTGCTCGTACCACTCTGCCGCTTTCTCGTAATCGCCCGATTGCCAGTACATATAGCCCAGGTCTTGATAGAGTCGCCACTCGTTCGGGTTGTCGCGCACTCCATGCTCCAATAATTCGACCGCCGCGCCGAAATCTCTTTCGGGGAGAAAGATCGCGCCGAACCTGTATGCGGGTATGTGATGCGGGTCGAGCGTTACGATGATCTTCAGCAGCGGCGCAAGCAGGTCCATTCGTATGTTCTGCGTGCTCGCGCTCGATAACGGCTGGCCGCTGTCGAGTAACTTGCGCCCGAAATACTGGACCGTGCGTATCCAGTAAACGTCGGCCACAATAGCGTCCAGGCCGAGGCTCATTCGCTTTATCGTCTCGCCCGACGCAAAGTAAAGCGACTCTTCGCTGATCACCTCTCGCGGGGTCGTGGTTTCGATCCAGCGCTGCAACGGGTAGATCAAACCCAGTCCAGCTATGATGACAAGAATAGGAATCGCGCGTCTCATATTACAAACGCCCTATTTGAAATTGCGCCGTTGAAAGATCAACGCCGCCGCCGACAGCAATATGCTGATATAGACGAGCCCGTAAACCGAGGCCGACAGCACCGTTTGAAGCGCGATCATGCGCCCGCGCGAGGCGTCTCCGATAAACCCGAAGTTTGAAAGGTTCGGCAAAAAGTAGTAGAGCACGTTTAATACTATGCGAGTCACGGACGATTCTGTCAGTTGCGCCGCCAGCCTGAGGTCGTTGCTGAAGTGGCCGATGACGTAGACGGCGAAGGTGAACAGCGCCGAAAGCATCGGGGTCGAAAAGCTCGAAAACATCAGCGCTACCGCCACCACAAGACACAGCTCCACGAAGATAAGAAAAGCCGCCGGGAGGATGGTCAACTGAACGGGGGCGAACCCCCTTTTGACATACGCCAGCGCCAGCTCCGTGCCCGCCACCATGACTGCCGAGTTCACAAACAGAGTCATGCAAAGCCCCAGGTACTTGCCTATGATGAACTCATAACGGTGAACAGGTTTTGAAAGCAGATTGTAAATGGTCCGCTTGTCGATCTCTTTGTAGACAAGCCCTACGCCGATAAAGATGGCTATCAGCGCGCCAAAGACCAGCATCACGCTCAACCCCAGGTCCGCGATAAACTTGGCCTCTTCGTCGATGGAAAGGTCGCTCACGAAGATAGACGCCGCGACAAGCACCAGCACGAACAGGATAAGGTTGTAGAGGACGCGGTCGCGCACAGATTCGCGAAACGTGTTAAGCGCGATTGCCCCGACCCTTCTGAACATGCCCGAACCCTTGCCCGCGCCGCGCGCGCGAGCCTGGGTTGCTTCCACGTCGCTTAATGCCATACTCACGATTCTTATGCCTCCGGGCGCAAGTTTACAAGGCTGTATGCGGAATCAAGATTGATGAACTATGCGGGGGCTAAATGACACCGAGATGATAGCACAGCGACGGCCGCTTTCAAGTCGAATTCCGGCTGGACAGTCGGTTGTTCGGGGGAGACTACAGGCGGGCGTATGAGCGGGGCGAAAAGCCGTCTTGTCGAGAGCTTTTCGCCCCGCTCATAATCTTCTAAGTTACTGCGATATTGGCTGGCCGTCTTTCGGCACGCGGTCCTGGGGCGTGGCGGTCGGAGGCTCGGCCCCTTCGACTTCATAGACAACGGAATTCTCGTTCGAATAAAACGAGCGATTGCCTGTGCCGAAGGTCCCGGCAGACGCGGGCTTTGAGGTCGTGTCAAACATCGAGGGCATGCCTTCGCTCCCGACAGGCGTGGAGGTGAAAAGATAACCACCCTTCGTTCCCGACGCTATCGTGCCGTCGATGATGCCCTGCGCGCCGAGGCCCGCGAGGTCCGAGAATTTGCCGCGACCCTTTGTCAGCGAATAAAGCACTTGAGCTTTGCCGATGGATTGTACTTCCGATAGCGCGGCGGTTTCGCGCGCGGCCTGCTGCGATTTGAGCAGGTTAGGGATTGCGATGGCTGCGATGATGCCGATGATTGCTACGACGATGAGCAACTCGATCAGCGAAAAACCTCTCTCTCTCCGTCTATGATTCATTGTTATCTCCTCAGCCCCAGTATGCGCTTCCCCGTTCGGGGTATAGCTTTATGCTCTCTTGCGAAATCGAACGCCGCCCGTTACGGGCGGTTCATTTAATTTTTGAGCTGATGGAGAAACTATAACACAAACGGGGGAGCCCCTGAAAGGCTCCCCCGTTTTCGGATTCCTGTGATTTGGTTGCGATTCGCTGTTATTCGAGAACCGTCATACCGGCAGGTGTGCGGTCGCCCGGAGGGGCCGCGCCTGTTGCCGCCGCGCCACCACCGCTGGCGTCGATCTGCCAGATTATGTAGGTTTCGTTCGACGCGAACGCGCGGTTGCCGGTTCCAAAGTTACCGGTCGAGATCGGGTCTGCAGTCGTGTCGAAGTAGGACGGGACGCCAGCCGCTGCCGCGACGCCGGCCGAAACAAAGTTGAAGCCGCTCTTCTGACCAGAGGCCAGTGTCGAGTCTACCGCGCCGTCGTTTCCGAGCGCCGTAAGGTCAGCCGCGAAATCACGGCCAAGACCGCGTGTGGACTGGAACGTCGCCTGTGCCGTTCCGATTGTGCGTGTCGAACCGATTGCAGATGATTCGTTAGCAGCCTGTCGTGATTTAAGCAAGTTAGGAATAGCTATAGCAGCGATAATCCCAATGATTGCCACCACGATTAGCAGCTCGATCAGTGAAAATCCTCTCTCGTTCTTCATAAGCTTCATGCTCCTTTTAGTCTCAATTCTCTCAGTCATAATTATCGCCGTAGGTCAGTTCCCTTCCTGCCGAACTACGACAGATCGCAGCGTACCCAATCGCAAGGGCTATGCCGCAGACCAGTCCCCGACCTCGCAATCGGGAACTGGTTGGAATTAAAGGGATTTTGTTGAGCGCGACTTCGCGGGAAGGGTTTGATAGCGGGATTTATAACAAAAAGCGGTAGAGGTGATTGCCACTTTTTGTTAAAAACCGGAGCCTTATCTTGGAATGGGATCGCTTGTGACGTCGGCGGGAGCGCCTTCCCTAAAACGTATGACCGCCGTCTCGTCTACGAAGAAATGTGTCAGTGTCAACGGGTCTTCGTTCGGCATAGCCGTGCAGGTGAAGCTCTTTGAACCGGCCCCTAAAATGACGTTGAAATCATAGCCGCTCTTTGTGCCGCCGCCCAGATGGGTATCGATCTGGCCTTCGGCCATAAGCTGCGCAAATGTGCCGTAAACCTGATTCTTCCTCTCGTACAGGTGTTGCGCAGTTGTGAGAGTTCTAAGCGATTGTATCGCCGAACCGGCGTTGGCGTTTTGTCGCGCTTTGCGCAGACCCGGAATGGCCAGCGCCGCTATCACGCCGATTATCACAACCACCATCAATAACTCGATCAATGAAAAGCCGCTTTCCCTTTTCATCGTATTCTCCTTTACCTTCGCAAGCGTTCAGACTTTACACGTATGGCAGGCCATGTTCTGCAATGCCTGTGCCAGGTTGAAGAATCGCCGCTCGCCGGAAACGATCTCAAAGCCTGCGCTCTTTAATAACCCATACGGGTAAGGTCCAGATAACGGCAGCGACGGGCGACAAAGAGCCCGGCATGTCATTATGACTCTATCCGACAGAAGAAAATACAGAATGCTCGATTATCAGAGTGCGGCGGGAAAGATCGTCGTGAGTCGAGGCAAGCCGTCGCGCCCCGCTGCGGTCAGGGCGCGACACTCTATTAAGGCGCTACTTATGAGCGACGCTATCGGTCGCGGCAGTCGATTCTCTTAGCAAGCTCGCCGTCTGCCTTATCTTGTGCTTATCGAGCAGGTGGCGAAGACTGCGAACGGACATATTCAAGATCTCTGCGGCTCGCGTCTGGTTGCCCGCAGTGCGTTGCAGCGCGCGTATGATGTAGTCCTTCTCAAGCTGCGCGAGATACGCTTCGAGATCGAGCCCGTCTTCTGGAAGATCAATATCCGTCACGCTCCTGGGCTTGTACTTCAGGATGCGGTCGGGCAGCCTCTCGGGGCTTATGACGTTCGTCCGCTCAAGCGCGACCGCGCGCTCTATGGTGTTTTCAAGCTCTCGAACATTGCCGGGCCAGTCGTAGGATTCAAGGTACCGCATCGCCTCTTCGGAGATGTCGAGCGGCGGCCTTCCCGCCGATGTGCTGTATTTTTCGAGAAAGTGGCGGACAAGCTCAGGTATATCGATGCGCCGCGCCCTGAGCGGCGGCATCTCGATAGGGATCACGCTTATGCGATAGAAGAGATCGTTTCTGAAGGTCCCGTCTTCGACCATACTCGCCAGGTCGCGGTTGGTCGCGGCGACCACGCGGCTGTCGACGGGAATCTCTTCGACCCCGCCGACCCGGCGTATGCTCCGCTCCTGGAGCACGCGCAGCATCTTGACCTGCATGGTCAGGGTCGTCTCGCCTATCTCGTCAAGGAATATGGTCCCGCCTTCGGCAGCTTCGAAAAGCCCTTTCCGGTTCGACTGCGCGCCGGTGAACGAACCCTTCATGTAGCCGAACAGCTCGGATTCGAGCAGCGTCTCTGTGAAGGCCCCGCAGTTGATCGACACGAAAGGGTTGGCCGCGCGGTTCGACATATTGTGAATGGCTCGCGCGACAAGCTCTTTTCCCGTGCCCGATTCGCCCGTGATTAACACGGTCGAAGTGGTGGCGGCGACCGTTTCGATCATCTGGTAGACGGCCTGCATCTGCGGCGAGCGGCCTATTATGTTGTCGAGCGAGTTGCGCAGGCGAAGCTCGCGTTTGAGGAGCGTGTTCTCCTGCCGGAGCTTCTTTTTCTCAAGCGCCTTGCCGATGGTGATCTTCAACTCTTCTACATCAAACCCCGCGTCCTTGATGTAGAAATCCTCTGCCCCAAGCTTGAAAGCCCGCCTCGCCGTGTCGACGGTCGCGAACGCCGTGATCATGACGACCATGGTTTCGGGAGATATTTCGCGCACACGCTCTAGAAGCTCTATGCCGTTGATGTCGGGCATCTTAACGTCGGAGATAATCAGGTCGTAAACGTTTTGCCGCACCTGCTCAAGCGCGCGGGTCCCGTTCTCGGCCGTATGCACAGCGTAACCCTGGCGCTTTAACACAAGCTCCAGCAGTTCGCGCATGCTGCGCTCGTCGTCAACTACTAAAATCTTCTCCATTGCTTCCTCTTTCAAGCGACGAAGGGAGTGTGGCCACAGCCTTCATAGTTTCAAACCGGTCTCGACGCGCCTCCGAATCAGCATCCTCTCGCGACTCTGTATCGCGGCTAATGCGCCCACTCGCAGGCAGTTTAATTGAGATTTGTGTGCCTTTGCCAGCTTGGCTTTCGACAAAGATTTTGCCGTTATGGTCCTGCACAAGCTGGTAGACGATAGCCATACCGAGGCCGGTGCCGCCGCTCGACGAGTTGAACGGCTCGAACATTCGCTCTTTTTGTTCGCGGCTCATCCCCTGGCCTGTGTCGCTAAAAGTGATCGTGACCTCGCGGCCCGGCTGAGCGTAGAGTCTGACGCGAAGCTCGCCGCCGTGCGGCATCGCCTGGATTGCGTTTCGCGTGAGGTTCCAGAAGATCTGCCGAATCTGGTTCGGGTCGCCTTCGTAATGGACAGGCTGGTTCGGGTAATCTTCCGTGACGACGTGTTCGGGCGTAAGCTCGGGGCTGTTGCGCAAAAGGGCGACCGTTTCCGAAAGTATGCTCGACAGCTCGATTGTCGTTCGCTCTATTCGCGGCGGGCGCGCGTAGGTCAGAAAGTCCGAGACGATTCGATTGAGCCTGTCCGATTCGCGCAAGACTATCTCCATCAACTGCGACTGGTCGGGCAAAAGGCTAAGCTCGCTTGCGAGCACCTGGACCGAGCCTCGCATGGATGCGAGCGGGTTGCGAATCTCGTGCGCGAGGCCTGCGGCCATCTTTCCAAGCGCGGCGAGCCGCTCCTGCCTGCGGACTTCGCGCTCAAGCTCCATAACCTCCGTTAGGTCTTGAAACGTCAAGACGTACCCGCGCGCCTGATCCGATTCATCGACGAGCGGCGCGACCGAAAAGCCGAGATGAAGCTCGCGGTTGTCGGCCGTCTTGCAGCCGATGTCGAACCTCGGCAGCCGCGACCGCGTGCGTATTGACTCAAGCCCGACTTCGATCTGCTTTTGAATGTCTCCGAATATCGCAAAGATATTTGTCCCGCGCAGGTCGGGCATCTTATAGCCCGTGATCTCTTCGGCGGCGCGGTTGAAAGTGATTATGTTGCCGCGCAGGTCCGTCGTGACCAGACCGCTGCGCATGCTCTCGATGATGCGGTCGTTGAAGAGCCTGTAATCCGCGAGGTCTTTCGTGGCGGTCGCAAGCTCGTGTTCGCTGCGGCGCGCGCGCTCGGCCAGGTGGCTTGAGAGCGCCGCAACCGCAAATATCGCAATCAGGTTCAGCGCGAACCTGGATCGAAGCCAGGCAATCATCTGCGCGTCGTATGCCCCGTCGGGGCGGCCTATGATGCCGGTCATCACAAGCAGGCAGACCGTCGCGTAAAGCATGCCTCCCGATATTCCAAGCAGTATGACCTCGCGCCTCCCGAACAGCGAGCTGGCGGCAAATATGATGACCAGATAGAGCGCAAGAAGCGGGGACTCCACATCGCCCGTTTTGAAGACAAGCGCGGTCACGATGATTAGATCGAGCGAGAGCTGTATGTAGCCTTGAGCCTTTAACGGGATGGAAGAGCGCAGGGCGAGCAGGTAAAAACCCGAAGCGACCACTACCACTGCAAAGACGGTCGCAAGCGTGGGTAAGAAGGGACGCGCGCCGTTCCCCTGCTCGAAAATAGTGACGGCGGCGACCAGCGCGCCCGCCACCGCGAGCCGTGTGAATAAGAGCCATTGAAGCTTTCTGCGCATAACTTCAGAGGAGAAAGTCGAACAATACACGCGCTGTACTCCCTTAAAAGGTGACTATATCACTCCGGGCAGGCGATTCATATCATTCCGTTAAAGCTTGTTTTAAGGTGTGGAGGCTTTAGGAGGCGCTCAGAATATACCACGCCCGTCCGGCTGACTCAAGCCTACAGTTTAATCTGGTGCAGGACAAACCATTTGAGCTAGAATCCGGCACGAGTGTAGTCCTTCGAGCATGGTTTAGAAAGCCAGAGCGCGGAACACGAGAGAAGACCCGATGCCAAGCAGAATTTTAATCGCTGATTCCAGCCTGACAATCCAGCGTGTCGTCACGCTCATCTTTTCCGAGCGTGATTTTGAGGTCACAGGTATATCGAGCGGGCTGGAAGCGAGGGATCGTTTAAACGAGATAAAGCCGGACATCGTGCTTGCCAGCGTCTCGCTGCCCGGCAGGAACGGGTACGAGCTATGCGAGGACGTAAAGAGCAATCCGGGTTTGAGAAATGTGCCTGTGGTCCTGCTCGTCAGCGGGTTCGAGCAGTACGATCAGGCGGAAGCCTTCCGCGTGCGCGCCGACGCTTTGCTCGCAAGCCCTCCCGAAGAGCGAGCCATGCTTGAGATTGTCCGCAAGCTGCTCTCGGAGCGAAAGAGCCTTCAGACCGCCCCGCTAACCTCATCCACCTTAGTGGATGTCGAACGACAAAAGAGCGGAGGCCCGGACGAGACAGACGGCGGTGATGTTCCGCCCGCCTCAACGCTGCCGCTGGTCTCTTATGAGGAGAGACCTCGCGAAGCTCATGCGGCGAATGCGGGCGAGCCGGCAGACGAAGCATCGTTTTTTAATCGATACAT
>CAZTUB010000007.1:0-335938 GCA_964615905.1 uncultured Clostridia bacterium | reverse complement strand
TGGAGGCCGGAACCTCTACTTTTGAACTGTAAACTTGACGGGGGAGCTTACGACTCAGAAAGCCAACCGTGATCAATTTGCAAAGGGAATCCGAACCGTACAGATGAAATACGATTGCGAAGATAGGCGAGGGCTGCGTAAGTCTTCTTAGATTTTAGAAAGTGATTTACATTTTGGTCTATAATCAGATTCTCTTCCCTTACGGATTTTCCACTTTTTGGCTGCTTCAAATCTGAAACTGAATACAAACTCTCTCTATCAATATGGTTTAACGAGAAAAGCTTATCGGTATTTTGCAGTAGCCCTTGAATTAGCCCTGCTGCCTCTTCGTTTCGCGCAATAAGGTCGTATACAACATCACTGCTTTTCAAGAAGCTAGATTGTAATGCAGAGAGGCCACAAGTAACGGCCTTGAAACTAGAGTCTGATTCTCTAGCGAAATCAGCAAGAAATGCAAATGGGTCATTACTACGATATACTTCATCATACTCGTAATAGTCTGGATGAACCTCGATCTTAAAAATGCGACTCCCAAAACTGACTTGGTATTTTGCTATTCTCTTGGTTTCTTTCTTGTCATGGAGATCTGAAAGTACAAGAGCACGTGATACAAAGGCAGGTTTTTCCTTCGAGAATATACAGGTCACATCGCTTTTATTCTGATCTGGTTCTTTAGGAGTGGGCATATTGATCTCCTATAGCTACTAACTTTCTTTTCGTTCCTCCCTCGCCTGCCTTGGGCTGTTCAATTCTACCCAGTGATCCATCTACTGTACCACCGAGCTTTGGCTAAGTTAGCCAAAAGATAATTCCCTTCTGAATCTTGTCCTTGGATAGGAATATCTAGCTCTAACCCCATTAAAGGCCATAAACTAGAAACAAAAGAAGCCCATTGGATCACCTTCTTCATATGGTTCATAGGCGGAGCTAATGATTCCACAAAGGAGAGAACATTAAAAAACCTGAAAAATAGCAGGGAAATGCCTCATTTGTGTCTATCCATATATACATCAATTAGCTCACTAATCATACGATAAGCGTAATCTAAAACATCTGATTCAAAAGTGTTGGGGGTATCTACGGATACTCGGGAGTACTCTTGGGTGCCTTTGCCATCTATGCCAAACATGGCAACGTACATACCGTCCTCGATTCGGAAAGTGTTGGATGCCTGGGGCGTGCCCTCTCCTGGTTGCAGATAAATACCAAAAAGCATATTTACAGCGGGATACCCATTTTCCTCAGTATGGACAGAGGGGTTATCCATTGAGAATGAAAAATCTGCCGACCTGGAGATTTCTCCCAATTTGGCTTTGAGTGTGAGGCTGAGTTTGTGAAGAAAACGGCTTATCTCTCTTTTTTGCTTCAAGTTTTCCAGTATGCCAGATTGGTGAAATTGCTCTCGTCGAGCAGCGAACGCTACTTCAGCACTAGGGTTACTTGGATTCAGTAGCTTATCTAGATCACTCCTTAATTTAACTGTTGCTTGTAGTAATTCATTCATAGTTGAAATCCGGCTTTCCAACGGCGCTATAGCGCGGCGGATTAAGGGATCTATTAGCTCGTAATAACTCTCAGTAGATTTAGTAGCTCTAGCCAAAGGAATATAGTTGCCCGGCTCCGGTCTTCTCCCCGCTATTATCTCGTATAAGATAATGCCACATGCATAGACATCGTGTTCAGGTATCCGAAGTTTTGGATTTTCCATAACCTCATGAGGAATATAGGCCGGTGTTCCGACTGCATTAATGGTTATCGTGGCTTCACCATGTAGGTGGGCGCATCCAAAATCAAGAATAATCGGTTGTTGGTCGGACTCGTTGACGAGTATGTTCGAGGGTTTAAGATCACGATGTAAGACCCCCATACTATGCGCGTGATTCAGTCCGTTTAATACTTCTATGAAAAGATCTATAGTCTCCAGCAATGGGCGACCTGCTGTTGCATCTCGCAAATCCTTTCCTTCAATGAGAGGCATTACGATATACGGTCTATCTTCTTGGTCAAATCCCGCATCTACATATGAAATAATTGCGCGATGATTTAACTTCTGAATCACAAGAACCTCACGACTGAACCGCTCTTTGACGGGCTCTGAGTCATTTACGAATGCACTAGGATCAAGAATTTTTACAGCGAAACTGAATTCCGCTACACTTGTTTTCTTTATTGCTCGAAATACAGTCCCGAATCCCCCACTCCCAATTCGTTCACCCAATTCATATGAATTTAAAGTAGAATTGCCGCTAGTCTCCACGTCGGTATATGGTATCAAGGAGGCATCGCTAGATGCACGTTCAAGGTTAGGAGGATTTATTGTTAGTGGTACATCATGTTTGCGTAGAATTTGATTTATAAATCCTGCGTCTGGCACTTGAATTCCTTCCCCATTCAAAACTGTTATCGCCTGCCAGTACGAATCAATATAAGTCGCGGCATTCCCCACCTCTGCGTCCATAATCCTTATAAGGTCAGTAACTGCCCAATCAGATGAGGAACTAGTTGAGGTTACCCCATAGGCTGTCTTAAATGTTTCGAAAACGTGCCAAGCATCAGAGGTGCCACGGGAAATTCGGTGAATAATTTCTATCAACGCATGATGTGCATCATCTGGAATTGGAAACCCAATTCCCCCAAATTTCCACTCTGCCGGATAATTCAATGTCATATTACGTTTACTTTTACAAATTAGATTAAGGCTGCGCCTGTGCTGCAGGCTGTCTTATCTCCAAATCACCGATCTTCACCACTTCATCCGAGAAGTAATGCCCCCTCTGTTTTGTTCTATACCAGAATAATAAAGTCACGCCAAACTCGATGAAAAAGATCCTCCACGCCATAGGTGGCCTTGGCTCAACAAAGATTATGATCAACAGGGTGGCCACAGTTGCCACCAGCAGGAGTGTAGTCAAAGCCCTGTGATAAGCATAAAGGGAATTAAACCTTGCAACTCTTCCGAGCGATTTGTGAGTACAAATTGACAACGCACATAGAAAGATTTCGTTATCCGAAACTTCACGATTTGCGCCTTGCACTATATAGGTTTTGAATCTTCCTTTTATTTCATTGGCGAGTGCTGGGGAGATTCGTTTGGTTCTTCCCTGCATTGCCCTATCACTGGGCTTTCCGCCCCAGGTCCAATAGTAGAAAGGTTCCAGGATACTGCTTAGCGCCTGAATAGCCTGGCCGAGGACGATTGCAACGGCAGCCAAAACAAAAACCTGTAGCGCATCTGGCATCGTCGGGATTGTAATATTGTGTCCGGTCCAATATGAGAAAGCGTAGATGAACCCCACTGAAACGAGACCGGGGATGATTACTCCTAATACATCATAAAGCTCGAACTTCTCAGCTAGTTTTTCGCTCATATGACTTCAGGTCCTTTGTCAATTATCCTTCAGTCTCTTCCCACTCGATTTCTTTATAAGGTCTTTCGACAGCAAACGAATAAGCTGACGCTGACACTTCCCCTTGATCTGACAAACCCAAAACCATCATTATAGGAGTCGGGCAAAGGTAATTCTCCGAGGCTGCAATTCCCATCAAAGATTCAACGTCCGTGTGACTTGGGCGAGTATCAGAGCTTGGATGGCTGTGCCATTCTCCCACGTAACGAAGATTTGCATCCTGTGCTAGTTTTCCATCAATCCATTTTTGCACATATTCAACATCGCGCCAGCAGCCGTCTGGAGTTCCTTTAGCATTAGGCCCGACATCGGAGGCTGCGACTACTTCGACCGTCCCGTCATCCTTGAAATAGCCTACAAAGATCCCGCATACCTCATTGCCTTTGGCTCTCCGTGCCAGTTCGCCCATCATCGCCTTTACGGAAGCAAGAATACGAATTTTCTTTACCGGAGGCTCAGAGCAAAACGGACATCTTTCGTAAGGCGGAACATTCCTTGCGCTCAGCTTATAAGGTTCCTGCAATGCCGGATGGCCTTCCACTATCTCTGTAGTCCATAGCCAATGGTTCGCTTCTCCATAGCCGTTTTTCATGTCATCAAGAACCAGCCTCACTGCGAGGCTTCCAATTAGTGTAAGGTCAGCCCCGCTAGAGGCAATGATTGGATTTCCGCATTCGTGCGCCAGCACAGTGTCCCCATCCTCTTCGATTGTGAGCCAGGTGCCCAGTTCTTCCCCTTGCTGCTTATGTAGGCGAATACAGAACCCACACGCATCCTTGCCTGGAATAACCCTGAAAATACGACCGCTTGCCCCGCCTCTGACTGCGCGAGCATAGTAAACGGTCTTGCCTAATCGGGTTGCAACTTCATTCACTGCAGTTTCTACTGATTCATCGGCTGTTGTTGAAATAGACAAGTCCCCAACCGATAATGCAATCTCTAAGTTTTCAAATGAAGCTAGTAAGTCACCGTTCCATATTTTCACCCTACAAAAAGGATTGTGCTGGATCAGTTTTAAACCTGTAGCACCGGCTTTAATTACTCCAAAAGAGTCTATTCCCACTATATGCCTTATGGAATTTCCAACTTCCATTATGTCTTTATCGAAAAGATGTAATTCTCCGGCACCTGCTTTGGCAAGTAAATCTCCGATGCATGAACCGAGCGCACCCGTACCTAGCAAAGCGATTTTCTTCTCAGCGAGGGTTTCTGGAACTCTGCCTTGATTTCTCAAAGCCAGCGTCTGAGGCCGAAGAGAATGACGGCACATTCCAAAGACATTAGCAGCCTCAATTATTTCAATTTTCTTGGCAGGGCTAAGCACTGGGACAAAATCAGTTTGTGGCTTTTCTCTTAAATCTAAGATTAGGAATACCCAATCATAACCGTCTTTCCTATCAGGGAATCTCAGCCCAAAGTAGGCGTATTTCTCTGTAGCTATGTAGGATCGAATTTCATCAAGTGCCTTTTCAATCGTACCTTCCAAACCTTGGTCTCGAATAATCTTCAATAAGTGTGCGCCTGTACGAGGTGGAGGCGGCTCTTCTGGAAGATCCCACCACACACCTCTTATCACCACTTCCTCTTTGAGTAATTCGCCAAACTGCGATTCACCGCTTCCTAAGGCTTGTGCAGCATTCCAAACTTTGTTCCTGATCCAGGGAAAAGGTGTTTGAAGTATCTTTCTGGAATCACGAAAACCCACCGGAGCTGAGAAATCTGAGCTGATGGAAATTCCGAGAAAGCGGGCTCTTTGGTCTTCCCCATCCCAAACACGCCCTCCATAAAAAAATCCTCCAACCTTCAAATCCGAATCATAGAATTCAGGACCTATCAAGATGTCTGCAGCCATAGGTATATGTGCTTGAATATCTGCTTCTATTGAATCGTAAGGATTCGTTTTATTCTCAATTGAGAAGAACCATTTTTCTGCTCTTCTGAGAATATTTACTCCGCCAACTATCTCCCCAGGGTTACGGAAAGGATCCTGCTCTATCAGGCACAAGACTCCTCCTGGCATCTGGTGACGTGCACTTTTAAGGTCAGGCTCTACCTTCCAGTCAAGATGAGGTTCTTCCCCAGGCAAAGCTTGGAGAGGCACTACAAAAGGCAAATGGTAGGGGAAAGTCCGAGGATACTGAAACAGAATCTTGTAGCGTTTAGTCCCTCCCGAGCCGCGAACTACAAGCTCACCGTGATACGCGAGACTTCCCCTTTCGAGAGCGCCATCACACAACTTAAGACTTGAATAGCCTTTTTCTACTTGTTCCCTTTCTTGCCTGTAGAGTTCAGGATACAGGGCAATCCAAGAAATCACTTTCCCCCCATCGGTCGCTGGTCAATTCTTGGTGGAATGATGAACGCAACCCTACTTTTTGAGGAGTCGTCGTCTCCGCCATCATCGTCATCTTCTGATTTAAACCCATACTCTTTGGCAAGATCACCGGCGTCATCAGTTATTTGGTATGTGCCATTAGCATAAATATCCAGGAGAATAGCCTTCTTTCCATCTCCGGTGTGCATGATGTTTTCTTCATCCACAAATTCCTTGTAGATCTCTAAAGCGTCATCGTGAGGATGACCGTGAGGGCTATCCTCCTGAAGAGGAGATGAGATGACAAGATACTCCGGCTCTATTAGCTCCATATGCCTGCGATACGGCTCCTTGTCATCCTCGCAGGTTTTGAAGAAAGTGCGCGAGCCGTGATGAGAAGCGCTAAGAACGTGAGCGCGTAAGCGATTCTCACCACCATTTCCGTGATACTCAGTTATATGCTCGCTCCAAGCACATTTGTCAGAATCGCCGGTAATCATCACATTCTTTGATTCAGGGCTCCCATACTTGAACCTGATTACTGCACAGTGCTCGTGAATGCGCCTATAGCGTGCATCACAATCCTCACCGGCAATATCATCCTTGACGTGATCTGCCGGCGACAGGACATTGTATTCGGCGTTGCCTATGGTGGCTGTATCGTTCGTACCGCGCAGCTCGATGTCTTCCCCGCCAGCATCCTGGACCTTTTTTCTTAATCGCTGGATGGCCTGATATGCGTCATTGTGGTCCTTACCGGGGTCGTGACCGCTATGCCAGATGTTATCAATCGTTATGGCATCGCTAATTTCATCCAGTTCGCCAGCGTGATCCATATGCGGATGTGTGTTCACAAAGTAGTTCAGATGATCGTCATCACTGTCATCGAGCAAATCCTTCAGCATTCGAACGAGGTCAACGCCACCAGTTCTCCTGCCCTGGTTTGCATCAATTAGCATCGTCTTGTGGCTCCCTCCATTGGGAATGAATGCCAATGTGGCTTCACCCTGCCCGACATAGAGGAATGCAAACCTCATAACGTCAGTGCTTGGGGGCGTGAGAATATCAGAAGCTTTAGACATTTTTCCTCCGTACTACCCTACAGGACAACTTCGGGGCGTTACCATAAGGGCGCAGTTAAAAGAAATTCTAACGCATAAAGACTACCACAGGTTTCTGTCCCCTGCACTAAGAATGGTGGGAAAATTTTGAAGAGGTACTCTATATGGTGGTAGGTCGATTAAGTGCCTATGAATAGTCCTTCTATTTATTCCTTAGAGTCTTCTTTTTTCTCTTCTGCCTCAGATGTAGCAACGGTTATCTTAATGTTGTGACCAAATTTGCAGAAGAGATACCAAAACACAAACCAAGGAATAGATCCCAAAGTGATGTACTTATCCATAAGCTGAGGCGAGACTTCAGAAGACGTTGCAGCAACAGCTTGTAATCCCCCTACAAGTACAATACCAAATACAGAACTCCCTATAAGGGTCATCCAAGCACACCTAAAATAGTCACTTTCCTTTATCCACTTTAGCATTCTTTGCTCCTCCCTTTTTCATGGCCTTCTTACCACGACCTATAATCAGGGAAACCATATCTAGAGTTAGCCATACAACATATCCAATAATCCCAAGTAGTGCCGCGTAGGTATCAATCCCATGTAGTAGCTGTGTGAGAAATTCTCCTGGTGGAAATAAGAGGAATATAAGACTACGCACTATGTAGATACTCAATAGTAATAGAACAAAAACGGCTGTCAGCTGGACAATATGACGTGCCAGAGGATATGTATCTCCAAGAATTAATTCTATTCTGTTCTTTGCTCTCATTAACTCAACCGAGGTTGAAAGCTGCTTAGAATACTAGAACGTATCTATTAAGGAAGATTGATGGTTTTACACCACCTCTTGAACTAAGTCAATGAGTTTGATGCATTACAAAGGACTGTTTGTTGGAAGTGAAACATCATTGATGTGGTGGACTTCTCTGAAGTTACTTGATGATGAACTCTATCGCCTGCAGCGCTGAGCTTACTGTGCAGGTGTTGGATATGCACCTCCTTGAGACAGAGGGTAGTGACTGTAAGTGTTGAAATGAAAGAGGCGGCGATCGGAATCGAACCGATGAATAAAGGTTTTGCAGACCTCTGCCTTACCACTTGGCTACGCCGCCGTTCTCTTAAAGCAAAGGCGAAGGCGAAACTCAGTTGCCGCCTTCGCCCTTAAATTTTCTGGAGCGGGAGACGGGATTTGAACCCGCGACTTCGACCTTGGCAAGGTCGCACTCTACCGCTGAGTTACTCCCGCTCGAAGTTCTAAATATTAGCGTCGCCCCCCGGAATCTGTCAACTCCTACTCTCAACCCTATTTCAGCTCCAGCTTCATCACAAAGGCATCTTCCGTCGGCACGCGATAATAATCTCTCCGACGCCCTATAAAATTAAAGCCCATCTTCCGGTAGAGCGATTGCGCGGCCTCGTTTGACGCTCGCACTTCGAGCAGTACGTAACAGACCCCGCGCCGCTTTGCCGCTTCGATCCCTGCCTCTAAAAGGCTTTGCCCGATCCCTATGCGCCTGTGGTCAGGATGCGACGCTATGTTATTTACGTGAAGCTCGTCTTCGATCATCCACCCGGCGAAAAAGCCCACGACATTCCCGTTCGGACGCTCGGCTTCAATCGCCCGCGCTACCAGCATCACGGAGTTCTGGTTCTTCAACAATTCGCGCCTGTACGCGTCATAGCCCCAGCGGTTCAAGCCTGTGATCTCTTCGATCTCTACGACTGCTCGAAGGTCCTGCTCCAGCATCACATCAATCGTGTAAGGCAGAAAAACCATCGGCTGATTCAAGCTGTTCAGATCGCTTAGTGACACAACCTATCTCCTTCTCCGGCAGGCGTCGAGGCCCTGACCTGCTTAACCATAGCTCTATTTTTACTCCTTATCCAGTGTCCGCCGAATTTTCGAGCCCAGAAGACCCTGTGATAATTTCATCTCCGCTTCGGAGGGCCGAATATAGAATGCCTTTAAGGACTCTGCGCTCTCAAGCTCATCACGCAAAAATTTCATGTAGCCTGATCGGGCCACGGTCAGCGCTCGCGGTTCGGCAATCTGTTTGATGAGGTGTTTGTCTGTAGATTCCACATCACCTGCCAGCGTTAGCCCGTCGAGGTGTGCGTGAGATTCGACCGCTTCTTCAAGCGTCGTGACCACTGCGCGCCCCTGCGCTACCGGATAGCCGTCCCGGTCAAACGCAAAGAGCTGCGAGTAGACTTCACCTCTATACGCCTGCACGAGAGCAAGCACCAACCCGGCGGGACCAGCACCACAAGCAGCGAGAGCAGTCGCTTCAAGCGATGTCACCGCTGCGATTGGTTTGACGGCCGCCATCGCAAACCCTTTTATAGCCGCGAGTCCGACCCTCAGCCCGGTGAAGCCGCCGGGCCCGACACACGTCGCATAAAGAGCTATATCGGCTATCTTTGCGCCCGCCTGTGTTAAGAGTGAATCGATCTGTTCCCAGAGAAGGTCCGAGCGCGAATCATCCTTTTCGTGATATGTGCTCGCTATTACGCGCTCACCTACGGCAATAGCGATGCTTGTATGGCTTGAAGAGGTGTCGAGCGCAAGAATCAAGGGCTGCTCGTTGCCCGACCTGTTATAATTCATTGAATTTGTCATGACGCGCTCACCAGCCCAATCAGGGCCTCTAGACAAACCGGGCTGGCTTGTTTGACACTTTCATCAGTGGCCGATTATATATTCTGGTTATGGCAGAGACAACCTCTGCCGCTTTGACAAGATGGATCGGCTTAACAGAAGGGTTCAAGGCTTTTTCAAATGGATAATTATCTGGGCATCCTCACAGGCGGCGGAGACTGTCCCGGTTTGAATGCGGTCATAAGAGCCGTCGTCCGCCGCGCGCTCAAGGATAACATTCGCGTTCTCGGGATACATTCAGGGTGGCAGGGGTTGATCGACGGCGACATCGAGCCGCTGACAAGGTACTCGGTAGCGGGCATACAGTACAAGGGAGGAACCATACTTGGAACCTCGCGCTGTAACCCTGTGGACGATGAATCGCTTCAAAAGGTACGCACGCACTGGCGCAAATTCGGTCTTTCGTCGCTCATAGTTGTAGGCGGGAACGGAACGCTCTCCTGTTCTTTGAGAATGTGGCGCGACCACGGCTACCCGATCATCGGCATACCAAAGACGGTCGATAACGATGTCGAGGGCACCGACGCGTCGATAGGGTTTGACACTTCGGTATCGATTGCCACTGAGGCGATTGACCGGTTGCATACCACCGCCGAAGCTCATCACCGCGTCATGGTCGTGGAAGTGATGGGCCGCCACAGCGGCTGGATCGCAACCTACGCTGGGATTGCAGGAGCGGGAGATATCATACTCATCCCGGAGAAGCCTTTCCGCATCTCAGAGGTCTGCGCGCTGCTGGCAAGACGCAAAGAGATGGGCAGGCCGTTTTCAATCGTCGTCGTAGCCGAAGACGCAAGGCCCCACCCGGACGAGAATTTTCTTGATCCAGATCAACAGAGCCGAATCTACAAGACCGAAAACCTCGGCGGGATAGGCCAGCTCGTCGGCAACCAGATAGAGGAGCGGACGGGGCTTTCTACGCGCGTGACCGTGCTCGGCTACATACAGCGCGGCGGCTCGCCCACGGCTTATGACCGCGTGCTCGCAACGCGGCTTGGTGTAAACGCGGTTGAGCATGTCATCCGGGGCGAGTTCGGGCGGATGGTTGGCGTCCGGGGTATGAATATCACAAGCGTGCCGCTCGAAGAGATCGCGGACAAACATCGCCCGGTTGACGAAAAGATTTACGAAACGGCAGAGATATTTTTCGGATAGCTACGAACGATTTGCTAATGGATTGTGGCACCCGGCACCCCTCAGGTCTAAACCAACAAAGCCGGACGCCTTCCGCTAACTGATATGCAACAACCATCTCCCATGCTCAAGCAGTACCAGGAGATCAAGCGCCAGCATCCCGGTACAATACTTTTTTTCAGGCTCGGCGATTTTTACGAGCTATTCTTTGACGACGCCATCATCGGCGCCCGCGAGCTTGAGATAACGCTCACGGCCCGGAACCGCGAGCGCGGGAACCCCGTGCCGATGTGCGGAGTTCCCTACCACGCCGCGAGCGGTTATATCGCCAAGCTCGTCCGCAAAGGGTACCGCGTGGCGATCTGCGAGCAGACAGAGGACCCAAAGAAAGCGACCAAGCTGGTAAAACGCGAAGTAGTCCGCATAATCACACCCGGCACAGCCATTGACTCGCAGTTGCTCGACTCACGCGAAAACAGCTACCTCGCCTCCGTGTACGGCACAGGGAGCGGGATGGCCGTCGCGTTTCTCGATCTTTCGACTGGCGAGTTTGTCGCTACAGAATTTGAAGGGCAGGGATCGTGGGAGCGCATCATCGAACAGCTCGATTGCTTTGGGCCGCGAGAGATCATCTTCCCAAAATCGCTTGAACCGCTGTTCAAGCCGAGCGCGCAGCCCGTTCAGGAGTCGGAGGCGGATTCGAATGAAAAGAAGGCGGCCAATCTAAGCTTGTCAGGGAACGAGCCGTCGATGTACCCGACTGATGACTGGTTGTTCGAGCATGACCACGCTCACAATCTGCTTAGAACACATTTCGACGTGATGTCGCTCGACGGCTTTGGTCTGGGCGGGCGAGGGCTTGCGGTCTCGGCGGCGGGCGCGGCGCTTCATTACGTCCGCGAGACACAGAAAGAAGACGCGGCGCACATCACGGGCGTCTCTTACTTCGAGCCGAATGCCTACCTGATTCTCGATACACCGACTGTCCGCAACCTGGAGCTTGTCGAATCACTCGACGGCTCGCGCTCGCGGACGCTTCTTGGCGTCCTTGACGAAACGATGACGGGGATGGGGTCGCGCTTGCTCAAGCAATGGCTATTGCGCCCGTCGATGAAGATGGGGGAGCTCAGTGCGCGGCTGGACGCGGTTGAAGAGTTGAAGACCGCTCTGATTCTCCGCGACCGTCTCAGGTTGGAGTTAAAGAAAGTCTCGGACCTTGAAAGGTTGATGGGCCGCATAAGCCTGGGGCGCGCGACGCCTCGCGACCTTGTCTCTTTAAAACTTTCGGCCGATTGCGTTCCTGATATAAAGGAGTTGCTTGGCGATGCTACATCTTCGCTTCTTGAGATTCTCGCAGAGAACCTGGATGAGCTACCCGATCTGCGAGACCTGATCGGCGCGAGCATATCGGACGAGCCGCCCGCGACAATGGCCGACGGCGGTTACATACGCGAGGGGTACAACCAGGAGCTTGACGAGCTGCGCGAGCTTTCAACCTCTGGCAAGAGTGTTATTGCGCGCATCGAAGCGCGCGAGCGCACGCGCACAGGGATCGCTTCGCTTAAGGTGAAGTTCAACAACGTGTTTGGCTACTTTCTCGAAGTATCGAAATCAAATCTCAAGAGCGTCCCGGATGATTACGAGCGGCGGCAGACGCTTGCCAACGCAGAGCGGTACACGACGCCTGAGCTGAAGGAGTACGAAGCAAAAGTCCTGGGAGCCGAAGAGAAGATCGTCGAGTTGGAGCAGCAGCTATTCAACACGATTCGCCAGGCCGTAGCGTTTGAAACCCGCCGCGTGCAGATGGTCGCGCAGGCGCTTTCGGCGCTCGATGTGTTGTTGTCGCTCGCGGAGGTCGCAGCCCGCCGCAACTATTGCCGCCCCACCTTGACCGAAGACGACGAGCTTTACATACGCGCAGGACGCCACGCGATAATCGAGGCAGGCGGCGAGAGGTTCATACCAAACGACGCCTACTTGAACAACTCGACAGACCGGCTGCTAATAATCACCGGCCCGAATATGGGCGGCAAGTCCGTCTATCTCAGGCAGGCCGCACTGATCGCCATCATGGCGCAGATAGGCTCGTTCGTGCCCGCCGACGAAGCGCGCATCGCGCTGGTCGATAGAGTATTCACACGCGTTGGCGCATCCGACAGCCTCGCGCGCGGTCGCTCGACTTTTATGGTTGAGATGACCGAGACCGCCAATATTTTGAACACGGCGACGCCTCGCAGCCTCGTGCTCCTCGACGAAGTAGGGCGCGGGACGGCTACCTTTGACGGGCTGTCGCTTGCGTGGGCAATCGCGGAGTACCTGCACGACAACCCGCAGCACGCGGCGAAGACGCTTTTTGCAACGCACTACCACGAGATGACTGAGCTTGCGAAGCTTCTGCCGGGCGTACGCAACTACCAGATGGCGGTCAAAGATACCGGCGGCGCAATCGTATTCTTGAGGCGCGTGGTCGAGGGCAGCACCTCAAAATCGTACGGCATCGAGGTAGCGCGGCTCGCGGGGTTGCCAAAGGCAGTAATCGAGCGCGCCAGAGAGATTTTATCGAACCTGGAGGCGAACGAGCTTGACGTGACGGGCAGGCCAAAGCTCGCGCGTCATATGCCTTCACGAAAGGGACAGCCTCAGCCTACGCTCTTTCAAGCCGTAAATGATGTGGTGATCGAAGAGCTTCGCCTGCTCGACGCGGACAACCTTTCACCGGAGGAAGCTCTCGGGGTCCTGAGAAAACTCCGCGCAAGACTTATGTAATCCCACGGCTCGAACCGATGAAGATAAGCGCGACCGTAATCACTTTTAACGAAGAAGCGAACATCGCCGCCGCGCTTGAATCTCTCAAGTGGGCTGATGAGATAATCGTCGTCGATTCTGAAAGCACAGACAGGACAGTCGAGATCGCGCGCCGGTTCACGGACAGAGTATTTGTAAGACCCTGGCCGGGCTACTCCGCTCAGAAGAGCTTCGCGGCAGAGCAGGCATCGAACGATTGGGTATTCAACCTCGACGCGGACGAGCGAGTTTCAGACCGGCTCGCGCTTGAGATCGAGCAGTTGAAAGTGAAGACCGATATCTCCGCGAGCGGGTTTGAAATCCCCCGGCTTACATACTACCTGGGTCGCTGGATAAAACATGCGGGCTGGTATCCCGACTACAAGCTCCGACTCTACAACCGAAACGCGGGTGGATGGCGCGGCGAATATGTCCACGAATCGGTTCAGGTGAGCGGACGCATTGACAGGCTCGCGGGCGAGATACTTCACTACACTGTTCGCAACTCTTCCGATCATCACTTGAGAATTGACCGCTACACGACGCTTGCGGCGCGAGAGCGTTTCGCGCGGGGGAAGCGAGCAAGCGCTTTATCTATCCTGCTCTCGCCGGTCGCCGCTTTTTTACGGTCTTACATCCTCAAACGAGGCTTTTTAGACGGCACGCAGGGACTGGCTATCTCAGCCTTTGCCGCTCACTACGTCTTTTTGAAGAACTTGAAGCTGTGGGAGATGGAACGCGAAAGTGAGATTGACGCAAAGCCCGAAAATTAGGCGGGGCTTAGCGGAACCCTTCTGCTTTGCGGCGGCCTAGCAGGTCGAGATAAAGCGCTTCGATGCGGTCGATGATCTGATCGCGGCCAAAGCGTACGTAAACATCCTTCTGCCCCTGCACGGCAAGCCGTTCGCGGAGCGGCGCGTCGGAAAGCATCCAGGTCATCTTATCGGCCAGCCCCTTCACGTCTCTTGGCGTGAAGAGCAGACCCGTAACACCTTCTTTGATGATCCCCGTGATGCCGCCTGTGTTTGATGCAAGCACGGGTTTGCGGGAGGCGAGGGCTTCGATTGTCACAAGCGAAAACCCTTCGTTCCAGGACGGGACGACCACCACATCGACCGCCGCGAGCAGGGTCGGGATGTCGTTGACGAAACCGATGAATTTCACACGGTCGCGGAGTCCCAGCTTATCCGTCAGCGCCTTTAACTCCTGAGTGAAGGGGTGGCCTTCTTCCTTCTCTTCCCCGACGACGAGAAACGTCACGTCCGATCTCATTTGCGCCACGCGACTGGCGGCGCGGATGAACTCTTCCTGCCCCTTCGCAGCGACAATTTGGCCAATGCAAGCAACAGTCAGATTCGACCGCAGCTGAAACATAGCGCGGGCCGCGTCCCGGTCGACGGGTTGAAACCGCGCCGGGTCTATCCAGTTTGGGATCGTGTGAACTCGTTCGGGCTCAAGGCCGACCCGTTCCAAGATTGAATCACGGACCGAATCCGAAACGGCGATTACTGCCGATACGTCTTCGAGCATCCACCTGTAAAGCGGGTTTTTCTTCAGCGGCAGGTAATGATGCCTTGTTATCACAAGCTTTGCGCGCGGGGCTTTGCGTGTGGCCATAGCGGCGACAAGGTAATCTCTCCCTACGTGCGCGTGGACGATCTCTATGCCGTGCTGGTTTATCAGGTTTGCGATTGATTTGACAGATTGCAGGTCGAGCGAGTTTCTTAACGGCATCTCGTGCCAGCTGGCGATTACCCCGGCGAGCGGCGCGCGCAGAGGGCTTTGCGGTCTGACCGCGAGATAGATTGCGTGGCCACGGCTCGCGAGCGCGTAAACAAGGTCGGCAACGTGGACCTCTCCGCCTCCCATCTCTGACGCCGAACAGATTTGCAGGATCTTCATAAGCTAAGCTTGACAATAACGCGCCGCGCTAATTTAATCCAAATGATCGCGGCTGGCAATCGAATGTACGAGGCGATCAAGAGCATATTTGCCCCCGACCAATCCGCACGCTGCCAGGAAAGGTTATAATGGAAAATCTCCCGACCTACTTCATCGGAGTATCGGTCTTTTTGTTCGGTCTCATTATCGGAAGTTTTTTGAACGTGGTCATCTACAGGCTGCCGCTTGGCGAATCACTCGCTTTCCCCGGCTCCCACTGCCCTTCGTGCAACGCGCCCGTTAAGCCTTACGATAACTTTCCTGTGCTCAGCTACCTCGCGCTCGGCGGTCGATGTCGCGCCTGCAAGGTCAAGATCTCGGTAGTCTACCCTGCCGTAGAACTACTGGTCGGGATACTTTACTTCCTAATCTTTTTGAGGGACGGGCTTACAACCCGGCTTGTCGCTGATCTTGTATTCGTCTCGCTTATCGTGCCGCTGGTCTTTATCGACCTGCGCCACAAGCTGCTGCCCAACAAGATCACATATCCCGGCCTGGTCGTTCTCACAATTCTTCGCGCGATTGCCCCCGACCCGGTGGTAACCGAGGCTACACGCGCGACGTGGGGTCTTGAAAGCTGGCCCGCATGGGCAGTGGCGCTGGTTGGCTCGTTGATCGGCGCGCTCGTGGGGGGCGGTAGCCTGTGGCTTGTGAGAGAGTTTTATTTCAGGGTCCGCCACGTCGAAGGGATGGGGCTTGGCGACGTAAAGATGATGCTGATGGTCGGCGCATTTCTCGGCTGGCAGTTGAGCCTGCTCACAATCTTTGTCGCATCACTTCTAGGCTCGCTGATCGGCGTCGCGCTGATCTGGCTCCGCAGCGGCAGCATGAAAACAGAGATACCGTTCGGCGTCTTCCTGGGCCCGGCGTCGATAATCTCTCTCTTTATCGGGCAGCCGTTGATCGCCTGGTACTTGACTCTTTACACTTGAACCGTCGCAAGCTCTCTACGCGATTGGAGGCGCAAAAAATTTTGTCAAAGAAACTCACGCTGACTTTAATCGCCATCTTGACGGCGGCTCTTCTGGCCTGTCAGAAGCCGCAGCCCACGCCGACACAGCAGTCGGCAATAAAGCAGACCGCCCAGCCCGTGTCCGCCACGCCCGCGCTTGGCTATCTCGCCAGCCAGCCTGTAAGGGCGCGAAACGGAATGGTCGCTACCGTAAACGACATAGCTTCGCGCGTCGGCGTCGAAGTGATGCAACGCGGCGGCAACGCCATTGATGCGGCAGTAGCAGTCGGGTTGGCGTTGACCGTCACCTGGCCGTCTGCGGGCAACATCGGCGGCGGCGGGTTTATGATGATACGCCGCGCCGACGGGCGGACAGAGATTATCGATTACCGCGAGCGCGCGCCGCTTGCCGCAACTCGTGATATGTACCTGGACCCGCAGGGCAACGTGATCGACCACGCTTCGACAGTAGGCTACAGGGCCGTGGGCGTGCCGGGGTCTGTGGCTGGATTTGCCCTCGCCCTTGAGCGACACGGCAAGCTTAAATGGGCCGACACGGTCGAGCCGGCGCGGCGGCTTGCAGCGGAAGGGTTTGTGGTCAATTACGCGACCGCTCTCAGCATCGAAAAGAGCGCTGGCCTGCTCTCAAAGTTCCCCGAAAGCAAGCGCATATACCTGCGCGACGGTAATCAGTTCAAGGAGGGCGAGCAGTTCATCCAGCCTGAGCTTGCGGCAACGCTCACGCGTTTGAAAGAGAAAGGCCCGCGCGAATTTTATGAAGGAGAGACGGCGCGGCTCATAGTAGAAGACATGAAGGCAAACGGCGGGCTGATAACCGCAGAAGACCTCAAGCAGTACGAGCCGACCATTCGCCAGCCGCTCAAGGGCGCATATCGCGGCTACGAGATATTGACCATGCCGCCCCCATCTTCGGGCGGGACCGCCCTTATTGAAATGCTGAACATGCTTGAACGGTATAACGTCGGCGAGCTTGGCCATAATTCCTCCGACGAGATTCATCTGCTGACAGAGGTTATGAGGCGAGCTTTCGCCGACCGCGCGACCTACCTGGGCGACGCCGATTTTGTAAAGGTTCCGGTAGAGGGGTTGATCTCGAAAGACTACGCGGCAGAGATAGCGAAGACGATCAAATTCGACCGGGCCACACCGAGCGGCGAAGTTCGCGCGGGCTCGCCTGTCGGTTATGAATCGCCTGAGACTACGCATTTCACGGTGGTCGATTCGGAAGGCAACGTGGTCTCGAACACATACACGCTTAACAACAGCTACGGTTCGGGAGTCACCACACCGGGCACTGGCATCTTGCTCAACAACGAGATGGACGACTTCACATCCAAGCCGGGCGAGCCGAATATGTATGGGCTGCTGCAAAGCGAGAACAACTCGATTGCGCCTCGCAAACGCCCGCTTTCGGCCATGACGCCGACCATCGTTCTCAAAGACGGCAAAGTTTATTTTGCCGTAGGCAGCCCCGGCGGGCCGACCATAATCAACACCGTGCTTCAGGTCATCATCAATATTCTCGACTACGGTATGAATATACAACAGGCCATAGACGCGCCCCGCGTGCATCACCAGTGGATGCCCGACAGTATCAGGTGGGAGCCTTTCGGGCTAAACGACGACACGCGCCGCGCCCTGGAATCGCGCGGTCACTCATTTGCGGACAAGCCTGGATACATGGGCGACGCGGAAGGCATAATGATTGAGCCGGATACAGGGATGAGGCTCGGCGCATCCGACCCGCGACTCGGCGGGGTTTCGATAGGTTACTGATGACGATAGACGAACAGGTTTCATACTTAAAAAAGGGCGTGGTCGATTGCATACCCGACGAAGAGCTAAAACGAAAGCTCGAACGCTCTGCAAAGACCGGCAAGCCGCTCAGGGTAAAAGCAGGGTTTGACCCTACCGCGCCTGACCTGCACATTGGCCATACGGTATTGATCCGTAAAATGCGCCACTTTCAACAACTCGGCCACCGGGTGATTTTCTTGATAGGCGATTTTACGGGGATGATAGGCGACCCGTCAGGCCGGTCCGCTACCCGCCCGCCGCTCACGCGCGAGCAGATAGATCAAAACGCGGAGACGTACAAAGAGCAGATATTCAAGCTGCTCGACCCCGAATCGACAGAGCTGCGGTTTAACAGCGAGTGGATGTCCAGATTATCTGCCGAAGATTTCGTCCGGTTGACGGCGAAAGCGACCGTCGCGCAGTTGTTGGAGCGCGACGATTTCCGAAAGCGGTTCGCTTCGAATGTGACTATAAACCTGCACGAGCTGCTCTACCCCGTAGCGCAGGGGTATGACTCTGTCGCGCTGGAATCGGACATCGAGCTTGGCGGGACCGATCAGACTTTCAATCTCCTGATGGCCCGGCAGATTCAGCGCGAGTACGGCATACGCGAGCCCCAGTTGATAATGACCACGCCGCTGCTCGAAGGTCTCGACGGCGTGCAGAAGATGTCAAAGAGCCTCGGTAATTACATAGGCATAACAGAGCCGCCGCGCGAGATGTTCGGCAAGGTCATGTCCGTCAGCGACGATTTGATGTGGCGTTACTACGAGCTTCTGACCGATATGACTCCGGCCGAGGTTCGGTCATTAAAAGAAGCGGCGGCGCGCGGAGAGCGTCACCCGCGCGACCTGAAAGCGGAGCTTGGGCGAAAGATCGTGGCCGACTTCCACACTCAAGCTGATGCGGAAGAAGCGTCGAGCGAGTTCGACCGCATGTTCCGCGAGCACCAGGCGCCGTCCGAGATACCGGCGGTCGAAAGAGAGGCCGGAAGCGTTCGCATTGCGAAATTGCTCGCGGCAGAAGGTCTCGCGCCGTCAATATCGGAAGCGCAGCGGCTTGTCACGCAGGGCAGCGTCCGGGTAAATAACGAGCGCGTAAACGACGTAAAGTTCGAGCTGGGGGCCACGGCGGAAGAGGCTTTGATCCAGGTCGGCAAGCGGAAATTTCTTCGAGTGATATTTAAGTAATTTGAGGTGTGCTAGAATTTTGGTGTGGCAACGTTTTAGGGACGAACAGCGTATTAGGTATTGATGCAAAGCCAACTGCCAGATTCTCCTCCACCGCGAGAGCTCGCGCCAATCGACGCCAGAGTCGTGGAGCCTGAGGCGTTAGCCCCTGCCGCGAAAGAGGAAGTGACCTACCCGCCGCTCGGCTTCAAAGGCTATCTGCGGCTGCTTAGAATCCTCCTGACATTTCTTGCGTTTGGAGCGCGGCTCTACATCAACTCGCGCGGGTGGTTCGGCACAAAGAAGACTCCCGCAACAGACCTTCGACATCGCGAAGGGCGCGTCTTGAGAGATAAGCTGCTCGCCCTCGGCCCTACTTTTATTAAGATTGGTCAGACGCTCGCGACACGCGCAGACATCCTGCCGGTTGAATACATACAGGAACTGTCAAAGCTTCAGGATGAAGTGCCGCCTTTCCCGACCGTAGAGGCACGGCGGATTATCGAGCATGAGCTACAGGCAAAGATCGAAGAGATATTCGATGACTTTGGCGCGGAGCCAATCGCTGCCGCGTCGCTCGGACAGGTCTACAGGGCGACTCTCAAAACTGGTCATGTGGTAGCCGTAAAGGTGCAGCGGCCCGACATCTCAGAGCAAATCGATTTTGACGTAGCCGCGCTTCACAGAGTGGCAACCATCCTTGAGCGATACCCGAACCTGATTCGCGGAGTCGATTGGCACGGCACTCTCAGAGAGTTTCGCGCCACAATCTCGGACGAGATGGATTACGAGCTTGAGACACGCAACGCCGAGATTTTCAGGAAGAATTTCGTGGAATGGCGCGAGGTATACGTCCCGCAGATTTTCCAGATATTCTCGACCAGGCGGCTGATAGTGATGGAGTTCATCGAGGGGCTCAAGGTCACGGACAATGAGGGCGTAACCGCTGCCGGGATGAACCCGCACGAAGTAGTAAAGCTACTTGCGCGAACTTATCTAAAACAACTGCTCGAAGACGGTTTCTTTCACGCCGACCCGCACCCCGGCAACTTGCGTGTGATGGCGGACGGGCGATTGGCATTCTTCGATTTCGGGATGGTCGGGCGGCTCCCTGTAGAGCTTCAATCGAAGCTCATCAACGCCTTCTTTCACATAGTCGAGCGTGATGTTCACGGGCTGGTCGAAGATATGGTTCGGATGGGTTTCATCGAACTGTCGCCGGAAGAGGAAGCCCGGTTCAAGCCTACGATTGAGATGCTCTTTACGAGATACCTGGGGCAGCGGCTTGGCGACGTGCATTTCAAAGAGCTGATGTTCGATCTGGCGGACGTGGTCTATGAATTTCCTTTCCGCATACCGGCGAGCTTTACGTACATCATCAGGGCGATCATGACGCTCGAAGGCATCGGCACTCAGGTCGATCCGAACTTCAACTTTTTTGAGGTTGCGCGGCCTTACGCCAAACGGTTTATGTTCAAGCGCGAAGGCCGTTACCTGCGCGGGTTGATCGTAAACCAGTTGATACGCGGCGAGAGCGGCAACATCGAGTGGGGCAAGGTCTGGAAGCTGGCAAAGATGGCCTTCAAATATTATGTGAACGGCGAGCACAAGCTTTAAGGTACCGCAGCTGATCAACTAGATGCGTTTTCGCTTTCCCTCTTTGTACCAGGGGTAATACAGGGGGTCCTCGTCGCAGCAGTCCACGCTGAAATCTTGATTGGGTTTGAATATGACAATATAAACAAGCCTGCCGTTGACGTAATACTCGACTTGCCCGCCGCCTTTTACACGGTCTCCGATGGCCGTGACTACCTTCTCTTTAGCCAGTCGCTGCGAGTAATCAACGAGACGCGCTCGCGCATTATGCAAGCGCCTCCGGTGGAGATTTGCGCGAGTATCGCCTTTTCCAAGACGGCTGATGATTATCACGACGCTGCCGGTCTTGAGGGCTTCGTTGATAATCTCTTCGGATTTCATACTCGTAAACTCACCGAAGTCGGCCGAGGCCGCTTCGGGCTTAGACTGTGCGAATATATGAGCCTCGTCGATCCCGGTAAGAGAAGAGATCACGAAGACCGCGATAACTAAATTCCTGGCATGCCTGTTCATTTCAAGCGGGGCAGCTTCAGTCTGTTGTCAGCTTCGCCAGCGCCTTCTGCGCGGCCGAACGAACGTGGATAGAATCTTCCGATTCGACAAGATTGGTTAACGGCTCGATTGCGCGGGCATCGCCAAGCTCTCCGAGGGCCGTGGCGGCGGTGCGGCGGACCGATGCGTCGCTGTCTTCGAGCGCGCTTGTAAGCGCGGAGAGCATTCGCTCATCGCGGTTGCCGGCTGCGCACATTTTGAGCAGGTCTTCAGCGGCTTTCTGGCGCGAGTAAGGCGACAGGTCGCTTAGGGATTCGATCAGCGCAAACAACCGCGCGTCTTTCGGAACGGGCGGCCTCGCTTCCGCCGCGCTCTCTACCTCATACCCTCGCTGCTTCAGATAATGGCGCTCGTTGTAGCTTATACGCCTCTGGCTATTGAACCACCAGAGGGCGGAGACAACGATTGCTACAAAGATAATTATGAGCAGCATGTCGTTAACAAAAGGCCGGGGGTTAATGCGCTAGCCCGGAAGCGTTCCAAAGGGAAACCGCCTCCGGGCATTTAATTGTCTGACGACCGAATCAACCGTTCTTCCCGCGTTTTTTCTTCTCTTTCTCTTCCTTGCCACGGTCATCCGGCGGCGGGCGGTCAGAATCGGGACGAGGCCTCTCCTCGCGGTTCGTCCGGGGCGGCTGCCCGCGTTCGGGCTCTTCCATCTTGGGAACAGGGCGGTCCGTCGGCTCTTTTTGCTCTTCGCCTTCCTTCACGGCGTTCTTCGCCTGATCGGCTATGTCATCAAGGACAGGAGCGGTCGCTTCTTCCGCCGCGACTCGTTGGATGGCTCGCTGCGCCTCGCTGCGGCGAGCGAGTATCTCCTTATCCGGCGCAGGGGCTTTCGGGAACCTGTCGTTCGGCTTGTCCTTGAGGAACTTTTCCATGAAATGAATCCACATGGGCAGGGCCGCGACGCCACCGGCCTCCTTGTTGCCAAGGCTCCGTTTCATGCCAGGGTATCCGATCCAAACTCCCGCTGTATATGTCGGCGTGTAGCCGATAAACCACGCATCCGTGAAATCGTTCACCGTCCCGGTCTTCCCTGCGATCATCCGCTTAGCCAGTTCCTTGTTGCCCATGATCGGGCCGCCGGTCCCGCTCGTCACAACCGTTCGCATCATGTCTTGCATCTGCGACGCGACATAGGGCGAGATGACTTTGTAGGATTCCTGCGGCCACTCCTGCAAGACGTTCCCGTCCGAATCCGTGACCTGTTTGATCAAGTGAGGCTTGACCCTCACACCCTGGTTCGAGAAAGCGGAGTACGCGCTTACCATATCGATCAGCGGCTCTTCGGTCGCGCCGAGCGCCGACGGGAGCACTCGCTTCATCGGGTTTGGCAGCCCGAATCGCTTTACGATCTCGGCGCCTTTATCCACGCCGATTGTATGCAACAGCCGCACGGCGACGACGTTCAGCGAGTGCTGTAAGGCATTCCTGAGCGGCAACGACCCGCTCCCGGCCGAACCGTCATAATTGTGCGGCGACCACCCGGTTCGCGGGTCATGGAAAGCGCTGCCGTCAACAACCGTGTCGGGCGTGAACCCGTACTCGATTGCGGCGGCGTACAAAAACGGTTTGAAGACCGACCCCGTCTGCCGCTCTGCCTGTGTAGCGTTGTTAAACTTCCGAGTCGAGAAGTCATACCCGCCCACGAGCGCCTTGACCTCCCCGTTCTTTGAGTCGAGACAGACAAGCGCTGCGTCTACGAGCGGGATCTGATCTAAAGTCACTTCGAGCAGCTTCTTGTCATTTTCGACCTTGATGACCCTGAAGACGGCCAGGTCGCCTTTCTTCAAAAGCCGCGAAGGCGGCCCGCCTGCCCATTTCGTCGCCGCTTCTGTAACGGTCGCCTTGTAATCCCCGAAACGGATTTCCGCGCTCGCCGGTAACACGTTCATCACAAGCCCGTGTATGTATTCGCCCGCGATGTAATCGCCCATCCAATCGGCGTGCGAAAAGTGATTGAGGTCGTAAGCCATCTTCGTGTCGAGCACGTTTATCAGCTTGCCCCTCCATTTCTTACCGTGGCGGTCCTGGTATGCGTGCACGCCACGCCTTACCGCACGCAACGCCTCTCTCTGCGCGACGTGATCTATCGTCGTGTAGATGTTCATGCCCTGGGTCAGGGTCTGTTGAGTCCCGAAGGTCTGCTCGGCTTCTTGCCGCACCTCTTCGACAAAGTAGCCGTGGATCGAGTTGTTATTGTCGCGCTGCGGGCTCAAGGTCAGGTTGATCTTCTTTTGCCGCGCCTGATTGTACTGCTCCTCTGAGATGTAGCCTTCTTCGCGCATGCGGAAAAGCACGATGTTTCGGCGGTCGGTCGCCGCCTTCTCGTCGCGGGTCGGCGAGTAGAGGCTCGGCGCTTGCGGGAGCCCCGCCAAAAGCGCAGCCTCTTCAAGGCTCAGGTCTTTTAACGGTTTTGAGAAATAATATTGTGAGGCCGCTTCGAACCCGTATGCGCCGCCGCCGAGAAAGATCTGGTTGCAATACATCTCCATGATCTGCTCTTTGGTGTAGTAACGCTCGATTTGAAGCGATAGAAGTATCTCTTTGATCTTTCTCGTGTAGGTCTTTTCCGGGGTAAGAAAGAGCGCGCGTGCGAGCTGCTGCGTCAGTGTCGAAGCGCCCTCGGCTTTCCTGCCTGTAGTCACGTTCTTGACGACGGCCATGCCTATGCGGATCGGGTCCACGCCTATGTGCTGAAAGAACCTGTCGTCTTCGATAGCCCAGATGGCCTGGCGAAGCCGCTCAGGTATCTGGTCGTATGTGACGGGGATTCGCCGTTCGAGCGAGAACTCACCGACAACAGTCTTGCCGTCGGCGGCGATAACCTGCGTGACAAGGTTCGGCCTGTAGCTGGCGAGCGCGGCCACCTGGCGAGCCTCCTCGGTCATGCTCGCCTGATATGCCACGGTCGCGCCGAACATGATCCCTGCGATGACCGACAGCGCGACAAGCGCCAGGAATGTGTACTGGCGGAAGAAGTCCTGTAGCCAGTTGTGTGAATTTCCGAATCCGTTCACGGAGCCTTTAAGATTGTCTAAAACGCGCATATCGCCCCTCGATGTCAGTAAGACTTTGTTTAGTGGTGGAAGCTTCGAAAACCTCACCATAAAGGGTACATTAGCGTCGCCGGAATTGCAAAGCGACGCGCTTTTCGATGAGGAGCCAGCCGGAATGGTTGGACGGGGCAGACTTTTCTTATTCCAGGGGCGGCGTACCCGGCACATCAACAACGGGAGTAACGGGGGCGGCGACCTCTGCCGGTTGCTCGTGCCAGAACTCCTGCCAGGTGCGCAGCTCATCTCGGAGCATGCCAAGCAGAGTTATCGTCAAAGCGATTATAACAGGCCCGATAAACAGGCCCAGGAAGCCGAAGACGGTCGCTCCGCCAAAGAGCGAAAAAAAGACAAGCAGCGTGTGCATCTGCACGCGCCCGCTAATCAGGATAGGCCGAAGGAAATTATCGACAAGGCCGACCACGCCAGCGCCCCATGCGACGAGGATTATCGCCTTCACCCAGCTTCCAGTGAATCCGAGATAGAGCGCAGCCGGGAGCCACACGGCAGCCGTCCCGACCAGCGGGATCAACGCGAAGAACGCCGCGACAAGGCTCCAGAGGACAGGCGACGGAACGCCAAGCACCCACAGCGCGAGACCTACCATCGCGCCCTGTACGGCGGCCACTACGCCGCCGCCGTAAACGGTAGCTATGATTATGTTATTGATCCCCGTAAAGAGCTTGTCCACCTGTTCGTGGCTGAGCGGCAAGACGGCGGCGGCGCGCCTTCGCATGGTGCGGCCCTCACGAAACAGGAAGAATAGCGTGAAGAAGGCCACTACAGTGCTCACGATGAATGATGTCAGGTTGCTAAGGATCATCCCTGCCTGCGCGAACACGAAACCGCTTATCTGTTGAAGCCGACCGGCAAGCCACGCGCGCGGGTTAAAGTTCGACACGTCTATATATCTCCCGACAAACTGCATCGGCTTGTCTATCAACTGCGTGATAAACGGGCTGAATCCGCCCGCGTCAGAGCTTTTTTGATCGAGGAGGTCATAGAGCGAAGTGATTTCGTGGGTCAGCGCCGCGACGAGCATCAATCCCGGCCCGATTATGATCAGGCTGACGAGGATTGTCGAAAGAAGCGCGGAGACGCTTGGGCTCTTTATAAGCTGGTGCATGCGCGCTTGGACGGGGTAGAAGACCACCGCGATGACGACCGCCGAAAAGAGCGGAGCTAGAAACGGCTCGAACAGAAGATAGCTGAGGTATAAAGCAAAGGCCGTAACGATGAGGAGAAATATGAGCGTTATTCGCTTTTTAATCATACGGGGTCAAATGAGCCGAGCCATGGACCGAGCCTTATCTCGCCCGATTTGTATAACAAAACCGCGCGGGTTTGTATATCAAAAGTTGGCGGCAAACGAAAAGAGCGGCACGCCCGACCGGACGCGCCGCTCTCGCCTGTCGAATTAAACCGAGACCCGTCACGCGGTAAGGCGCGACACATCGCCGCCCTTCCCCGTATCGCCTCTATCGGGCAGCGGCTCTTTGTGTTTGCACCCTTCGGTGCGGCAGGCCAGGAATCGGTCGCCGTCTTTGGTCGCCTTCTCCACAAGAAAGCGCGCGCCACACTCCGGGCAGGGCTTCGGCACAGGCTTATCCCACACGGCAAAGTTGCACTTCGGATAGTTCGAGCAGCCGTAAAAGACGCGGTTGCGTTTTCCCTTCTTGACGACGATCTCGCCGCCGTCTTCGGGGCAAGTTACGCCTGTGGTCTCCTGCTTTATGTACTTGCACTCCGGGTAATTCGAGCAGGCCGTGAACGGGCCGAACCTGCCCTGCTTGATAACGAGGTGCTTAGAGCAGTTCGGGCATAACTCTTCGAGCGCAACATCGGCGGCGGCGATCTTGCCTCCCTTCTGAATCTTGCGTGTGGTCTTGCATTCAGGGTAGCCCGTGCAGGCGAGGAACTGGCCGAACCTCCCGCGCTTCATCGCCATCGGGCGACCGCAGGTTTCGCAAAGCTCCTCTGCCGCTTCGGCGTGCGCTTCTTCGCCCGCTTCATCGTGCACCTTGGCTATATCGCGCGTGGTCTTGCAATCAGGATAATTCGTGCAGGCGAGGAACTGGCCGTAGCGCCCGAACTTGATCGCCATCGGCGAGCCGCAATTCTCGCATTTCTCGTCGGTGATGATCTCCTGCCGCTTTACGTCGCGCATGTGCGCCTTCGCGCTCTCAAGGTCTTTTGTAAACTTGCCGTAAAACTCCGCGAGCGCGTCTGTCCATTTCATCTTGCCTTCTTCGATCTCGTCCAGCTCTTCTTCCATTCGGGCCGTGTACTGGATGTTGAAAAGATCGTGAAAGCTTTCGACCAGAAGATCGTTGACGATCATGCCAAGCTCTGTAGGCATGAACCGTCCATCCTTGCGGGCAACGTATTCGCGGTCAAGTATGACCGTCATGATAGATGCGTAAGTCGAAGGCCGACCGATGCCCTTCTCTTCAAGCGCCTTCACCAGCGTGGCCTCTGTGAAGCGAGGCGGCGGTTCCGTGAAGTGCTGGTCGGGCTTCAGCTTGTTGAGCTTGAGCTGCTCGCCTTGCTCGACACGAGGCAGCGTCAGCGCCTGCTCCTCGTCTTCCTCGTCCTTCTCGTCCTTGCCTTCTTCGTAGACGGCGAGAAAGCCGTTGAACTTCAAGACGGACCCGGTAGCGCGGAACAGGTACCGCTCGCCCGCCTTTATGTCTATCGTGGTCTGGTCGAAAAGCGCGGGCATCATCTGAGACGCAACGAACCGCTGCCAGATGAGCTTGTAGAGCGCAAGCTCGTCTTTTCCGAGATAGCGCGCAACCGAATCAGGTGTTCGCATCGCAGAGGTCGGACGGATCGCTTCGTGCGCATCCTGGGCGTCTTTCTTCGAGCGGTAATGCACAGCCTTTTCGGGCAGGTAGTCCGGCCCGAACTGGGAGCCGATCATATCGCGCACCTCCGCGAGAGCCGTGTCGGCGACGCGAGTCGAATCGGTTCGCATGTAGCTGATAAGGCCGACAAGCCCTTCGCTACCGATCTCTACGCCTTCGTAAAGCCTTTGGGCAAGCTGCATAGTCTTCTTCACGTTGAAGCGCAGCTTGCGGGCGGCCTCTTGCTGTAACTTGGAGGTGATGAACGGCGGCACGGGATTGCGCTTCTTCTCTTTCGTCGTGACGGAAGAGACGACGAAGCTCTGCTTTTTCAGGTCGGCGACTATCTGTTTGGCATGCTTTTCTTCCTTGATGTGTACTTCGGTCTTCTTAACATCTTCGCCGAAGTCGGAAGTCTTGACCGTCTTGTCGTCAACCCGCAGTAGCCGCGCGTCGAAGGCGGGCGGCAGGTGGGAAGATAGATTCGCCGTTATCGTCCAATACTCTGTCGGCACGAAAGCGAGAATCTCGCGCTCGCGCTCGACGACAAGCCGGAGCGCAACCGACTGGACACGGCCCGCCGAAAGCCCCCTTCGTACCTTGTCCCACAAAAGCGGGCTAACCTGATAGCCGACTATCCGGTCGAGCAAGCGACGCGCCTGCTGCGCATCGACGAGGTTCTGGTCGATCTCTGTCGGGTGCTTGAAGGACTCCTGTATGGCCGATTTCGTGATCTCGTTAAACATGACGCGACGGACGGGCTTGCGGTTCTTGCCCCGCCCCTCAAGCTCTTCTTTGATGTGCCAGCCAATCGCCTCACCCTCGCGATCAGGGTCTGTCGCGACGTAGATGGTATCGGCCTCCTTCGCGGCGGCCTTGAGCTGCTTAATGACCTTCTCTTTGCCTGGTATCACTTCGTAAGTAGGCTCGAATTCGTTGTCGAAATCGATGCCTATCCCTTTTTTCGGCAGGTCTTTGATATGGCCGACCGAAGCCAGGACTTGATACTCAGAGCCTAAATATTTATTGATTGTCTTCGCCTTTGACGGCGATTCAACGACTACGAGTGATTTTGCCATAATTGCGAAATGCCTGTATAAATTGGACCTATAGTCCCGGTCAGCTTTCGAACTCTCACCTGAAAACATTCACTCTAGCGTTGCAGGACTGCGGTGTCAAGCAACGCCACTTTTCGCTCACAGGCGGCGCACGAAGCTCTTACCGGGAAGCTGCCTCACTCTATCCTGCATCTCAAGACTCAACAAAGCCGCCATCAGATCGCCCTGCGGGAGGCTCGCACCGGCGATCAAATGGTCAATGTGGACAGGCTCATCCGGCTTCAAGATGGCAAGCACACGGCGTTCGACATCGGATAGAGCGACTTCATCAAAAGCCATTTGCCCTTGGCCAGGCGTCGCTTTTTCAGAAGCCAGCAGGGCCGTCTTCAGGTCCGACGGAAGCTCGTCGACTACGTCGCGCCAGGTCTGTACGAGTTTTGCGCCGTCTTTTATAAGATAGTTCGGCCCAAAGCTCTTTGATGAAGTGATGTTGCCAGGGACCGCGAAGACATCGCGCCCCTGCTCGTAGGCCATGCGCGCTGTTATGAGCGAGCCGCTGCGCTCCGCGCCTTCGACGACCAGCACGCCGAGAGCTAGCCCGCTGATTACACGGTTGCGAAATGGGAAATTCTGCTTGAGCGGCGGAGTCGAGAGCGGGAACTCCGTCAGCAGAACGCCCTGTCTGACGATACGTTCGGCGAGTTTGCGGTTCTCTTTCGGATAGATTGAGTCGAGGCCAGTCCCCATCACAGCTATTGTCGCCCCCCGGCTCGAAAGCGCGCCCGCGTGCGCGGCCGTGTCAATTCCTCGCGCCAGTCCTGAAATAATTGTGATCCCTCTTTCTGCCAGGTCGCGCGCGAGCATCTCGGATACGTTGCGGCCATAGGTCGAGCAATGGCGCGACCCCACTATCGCTATGGCGGGCCGCGCAAACGCGCTCTCAATCTCACCGAGGCAGTAGATGACAACGGGCGGGTCGTATGTCTCGCGGAGCAGCCACGGGTATCGACTCTCGGCAAGTGTGATGACTTCTGCGCCGAGCTTTCCGAGTTGCTCTACCTCACGCGAAGCGCGCTCGCGCGGCTCGGCACTCTTGATGGCAGCAATAGCGTCGCGCTTCAACCCGGCGGCTTCGAGAGCGTGCGGGCTGGCGTCGAAACAGCCCTTTGGCGATCCGAACCGGTCGATCAACAAGCCTGCGGTGCGCGACCCTATGCCTGTTACAAGACTGAGCGCGACCCAATCAATCTTCGAGTCAATGGCGGTCTTTTCCATTTGTCCTCTGAGTTAAGTCGGTTCTGCCGGAGAGCGGGCAGGTGGTTTGGGACCTGGGGAAGCGATTGTATCCTATCAACATTTCCAGTCAACCCTTGTGCGGCCATCCAGGAACGATTACTCTCTCTTAAAACCTACTGGTGGAGGAAAGATGGCTGCGAACGGAAAGAAGCTGGGCCGACAAGTTGAATCCAAGATCAGAAAGATCGACCCCGATACGATTGTCTCAGGCACAATGTATGACGAGGCGAGCGGTCGCCTTTTCGTAACGGTCATCAAGGGGCTGCGCAAGACTACCATCTCGCTACTGGCCCACGACCTTGAGGCGGACCCGTCGACAAGAGCCGACAATGCGATCAAAGAGTCGCTAAAGCAGCTTCCGCTCATGCCTATAGGCTAGGCTGAGACGCTACGGTGGCGATCAAATACAGGCAGTCAGTTCTTGCAGAGCTTGCGCGGCACGGCGTAAGACCTACAGCCGAAACGCCCGTTGAGCTTGTCCGCGAATTTGTAAACGACCTTTATCTGATTGAGATTCGCTCGCTCCGCGACAGATTCCGCGCAGGGCTGATCGCAAAGAGCGATTACGCGAGCGAGGTCGAACGACTCCGTAACCGCTACCCGGTGCTCTCGCTCCCTGCGCGCCACTGGGTTGAAGACTAGCTGCAAGCGTCCTCGCCTAGTCCCGCAAACTCAGACCCAGAAATTCCTGTCCAGGGTCCGGTATTGAATTGCTTCGCTCAGGTGCGACTGCTTTACAGAGTCCGAGCCTTCGAGGTCCGCAAGCGTTCGACTGACTTTCAGAATCCTGTCGTAAGCCCTGGCTGAAAGCCCAAGCCTGTTTATGGCCGTCTCCAAAAGCGACTTGGACGAAGAGTCTATCACGCAATGCTTCCTGATTAGACGAGGCATCATCTGAGCGTTGCAATAAAGCATTTCGCCTTTAAACCTCTCTCTCTGTATCTGTCGCGCTCGAACCACCCGCTCGCGAATCTCGGCAGAAGACTCAACAGCCGTTTCGTTCGATAACTCTTTGAACTTCACCGCTGGCACGTCTATGTGAATGTCTATGCGGTCAAGCAGCGGGCCTGAGATTTTCGACACGTATCGCTGAATCTGCATGGGCGAGCACTTGCACTCGCGGGTAGGGTCATTGAAATGGCCGCAGGGGCATGGATTCATAGCTGCCGCTAGCATGAATCTCGACGGAAATGTAAGCGACATCGAAGCGCGGCTTATCGTCACAGACCCGTCTTCGAGCGGCTGGCGCAAGACCTCAAGCACGTTGCGCTCGAACTCAGGTAGCTCGTCAAGAAACAGCACTCCGTTGTGAGCAAGCGACACCTCGCCGGGCCTTGGGACGCTGCCGCCGCCGATTAGCCCCGCATCTGAGATGGTGTGGTGTGGCGAGCGAAACGGGCGCGTAGAGACAAGCCCACGTTTTTCAGTCAGCCCCGCGACCGAGTGAATCTTTGTGCACTCGATGGCCTCCTCGAATTCGAGAGGCGGTAGGATCGTAGGCAGCCTCCTGGCCAGCATCGTCTTTCCCGATCCGGGCGGGCCAATCGCGAGGATGTTGTGGCCTCCGCTTGTCGCTACTTCCAACGCGCGCTTTGCGTGTAACTGCCCTCGCACCTCGTGGAAATCTACCGGGTAATGGCTCAGGTTGCCGAGCAGCGAGTCGGTGTCTATCCTCAGCGGAGACGGCGGGTTCTGGCTGTTTATCAACTCCACAACCGCCTTTAATGATGTCACTGGGTAGACCATCAACCCGCTTACGACGGCGGCCTCGCCCGCGTTCTCTTCCGGCACGATCAGCCGCTTTACACCGCCCTCCCTTGCTGCCACCGCGATGGGCAACGCCCCTTTCACAGGCCGCACGCGACCGTCGAGCGACAGCTCACCGACGATCATCGCGTCGTTCAGCTCTTCTCGCCTGAGGTCCCCGTTCGCGCCGAGTATGCCTACGGCAATGGGGAGGTCAAAGCTTGAACCTTCCTTCTTGACATCGGCGGGTGCGAGGTTAACCGTCACGCGATGTACGGGAAAGAAGAAGCCGCAGTTGTTTATCGATGCGCGAATCCGCTCGCGGCTCTCACGCACAGCCGCGTCGGGGAGCCCCACCATGGTGAACGAAGAGGCCATCCCGTCGCCTGACTTCGGCGTTAAGTCTATCTCGACCTCGATCACGTGCGCGTCTATCCCGTAGACAGCCGCGCTCAGCGTCTTAAAAAGCATGAGTGCCTCCTGACGGATTGGAGATTTGGTTCTAGTGGGGAAACCTTTTGTAAGCGATCAGGACCGAGGACTGATGCCTGAGCCGGGATGCACGCTTTCAACAGCCGGTTGTGCGATTGCCCTTCACTCGACTCTCGGCGCTATGTCCTCTTCACAAAGCCTGCAGCTGGATCGGCGCTTTGCGTTTAACGCGCCGCACCGTGTGCACCTGTTATACATTGCGCGAGTAAAAATATTTGTCAAGATGAAAGGCACGATCAAGACAGCGCCGATCACCAGTATGGTTATAAGAATATCGCCCAGGCTTTTCATCAAAGATTCAACGCGCGCGCCTTCTCTTCAATCGCCTCGTATAACCTCTGGCGCTCACTCTGGCCCGCAGCCTGGCGATAGGCGCTTAAAAGCTCCTTCATCACCGCGAGCTCTTTATAGAGCCCCGCATTTTGAATCGGAGGGGTCAGGTACGACACAAGCTCGGCATAAGACCTGCGCCGCGCAATAGTTCCTTCCGAGGGATTGTTTACGCTGTAGATATAGATATTCGGCAGCTCCCCGATCAGCCTATCCGGCCAGCAGCGTGATGACAGGCCGACCTGCTTGCCCGGCATGAACTCAAGCGACCCGTGCGTGCCGACGTGGATGACCGCGTCCGCGCTAAAGATCTTCTCGATGTATGTGTATAGCCCAATAAACCCGTGATGCGGCGCGCCGCTCTCCGCGGCCAGCATTCGCATCGGATCGCCTTCGTATCCGAAAGTCGGCTGCACCCCGACAAAGACGTTTCCAAGCTCGATGCCGTGTATCAGAATCTCGGTGCCGTCAGAATTAATAAGGCCAGGGGCGCGACCCCACTCGCGCTCGATCTCGGCGACGTAGGGGCAAAGCGCGCGGTACTGATCGACGCTCAACCTGTATGCGACATTTGCGATAGAGCCTGACTCGTCGGAGTTCCCGCCCAACAGCATCTCGCGCAAATCGTCGGCGCTTTCGGGGACTGCTACCTTGTACCCTTCGCTTTCAAGCTGGCGAAGAATCTCCAGGAGGCTTGGGAAGACATCGAGGTCTGCCGCCGTGCCGATGTTTCCTTTGTTGGGCGGGAAACAGAACACTAGAAACGCCAGCCGCACATCTGCGCGCTCGGACCGGCTGAGATGATTCCAGCGGGCGAGGCGGCGCGCGATCTTTCGGCAACGGTCTTCTAGAGGCTCTGGCTGCTCGCTTCCCTGCCTGAGCCCGCCAAAGATAAAAGGCTCGGTGGCTCCGTCTATCTCAGGAATCGCCACCTGCATCGCCGCTTGTATAGGGTTGAGTCCAAGCTTGCTCGTTTGCCAGTGATCAATCGTTTGAAAGTCGAGCGAGACCATCGAGCGAAAAGGCACGCCCAGATTGCTAAAGAACTCGACCGCCGCGCGGCTGTCATTCATCGCAGGGCCGCCGACAAAGCTGAACCCTGTCAACGAGACGATCTGGCTGACGCGCGGCGTCCCGCTTTCCGCTACGAAGAATGCGCCGGACGCTTCCCGGTTATCCATGAAGGTCGAGATCGCCGGGATGACCGCGAGCCCTTCGCGTTCAATCGAGCGAATCAAACCGTCATAATGCTGTTTCGCGTCGCTTATGATCTGCGGGCGCATCAAAAGAAGCCCTATGGTTGAATCCGGCTCCAGATCAGCCCTCCCGCTTTGCCTGTGCCAACGGGCGTACGAGTCGAATGTCTCGAATATGCCCGCCGCGTCCGGGTGATATATGCCCACGGCGGGCATCGCCTCAAGCGGGGCAACCTTAATCGCTCTTTTCCGGTCAGTCGAATAATGTTTTATCGCGTAAAGCAACATCGAGCGAATGTTGCCGGGCGTGGGCTGCAAAAAGTAACAAAATAGGTTGAGATAATGCTTGATGTCCGCAAGCCTCCCGGTCGCGGGCACGAATTTCAACACGCGCGGCAGCCGGTTTATCAGCTTTATGTATTGCCCGTGGTTCGTCTTCTGTCTATTATCGCCGGGCTCGTCAAGACTTCCGGCAGAGTTGCGCTTGAAGCTGTCCTGCATCCACGACGAGAGCTTATGCAGAAGGTTGCGGCTCGACGCTTCGGCGTCGCGTTTCGCCCCCGGCTCTCGCTTCATCAAGCTTGCGAATTCAAGCTTGCCCATCCTCGTGCAGCGCATAAGCGCCGGCATGCAGTTAAACGCGATGACCGCGCGCAGATTGTCCGGTCTTCTATCCAGGGCCTGTTTGATGCGCTCGGCGTTCGCATCTTCCGTGACGTGGATAATGAAGGCGAGGTCTGATTCTTTTATGTCGCGCTCGGCCTGGGCCCATGCGTCCTCTGAAAACGGAGCGCCGCAGTTGTGTGTTGCGAGGCTTAGTTCCAGACCGTAAAGCCGGTTGATCTCGGCCTCGGCTTTCTTGAGCGGCGCAAGGAGACTGGACCCGACATAAAAGACTGTGATCTTCAACGCGTGACCCCTTCGAGTTGATCTTCGAGGCCTGTGAATGCCTCCTGAAGCCGCTCGATAACCTCTGGCGCGGCGTCCCAGTAGCCCCGACCATTTGCTTCAAGAAGCCGCCCGACCATCGTTCGGGCCGAGTACGGGTTGAGCGAGGTGAGTCTCGCCAGCATCGCTTCGTCGAGCACGAACGTCTCGGCAACTTCTGTGTAGACCCAGTCGTCAACCGCATCGGCCGTGGCCGACCAGCCGAACGTGTTGGTCACCTGATGCTCGATCTCGGCCACGCCGCTGAACCCGTGCTTTAACATGCCCTCGTGCCATTTTGGGTTTAACACCTTTGTGCGAGTCTCAAGCGCGACCGTCTCTTCAAGAGTGCGAACACGCGCCGCCGGAGCGAGCGAATCGGAGAGGTAAATCTTTGGTCGCACGCCTCGCTTAGACTCGACCGCTCTCGAAACGCCGCCTAGATATTCAAAGTAGTGATCGACATCCGTGATGCCGACTTCCGCCGTGTCTATATTCTGGTATGTTATCTCGACCCTCTCTAGCGCGCGTTCGAGCAGTCGCTTTGACTCGCGCCCGTCAAAACTCATCCCCCGCGAGTCCCTTCCGTATGCAAAACATTTTCGGGTCAGGAAAAGATCGCCAAGCTCCGCGCTGTCTTCCCACTGGCTTTCAAGCACCATGAAATTTACGTTAGTGCCGTAATTTCCAGCCGCGTTCGAGAAGACGCGAACAGCAGCTTCATCAAACGGCTCGCCCGTTTCCATCATCTGAGCGCGGACGTGCTTTCGGACGTAGTTCAACTCATCGGGCTCGTCAAGCGCGGCGACACGCCGCACAGCGCTGTCGAGCACGGCCATAGTCGCCCCGAACAGATCGCGGAATATGCCCGACACCGTCATCACGACATCTATGCGCGGGCGGCCAAGCCTGTCGAGCGGAACTACCTCTACATCGGTCACGCGGTTGAGCGAATCCCTGCGCGGCGTGACGCCAAGCAGCCATAGCGCCTGCGCAACCGCTTCGCCTTCGGTCTTGATATTGTCGATGCCCCACAGCACCATCGCGATTGATTGAGGATAACGGCCAGATTCGGCCTGCTGGCGGCTGAGCAGGGCGGCGGCCACAGGCTCAGCGCGCCTGACAGCGGCAGGCGACGGCACGCTATATGGGTTCACAGCGTGCGTGTTCCGACCCGTCGGCAAGATAGCGGGGTTTTGAACTATATCGGCACCCGGCCCTGGCTCGATGTATCTCCCGGCCAGCGCTTTCATGAGCCCTGCGATTTCAGAGTTTTCACCCAGTTCTCTTCTGATGCTGAGAAGGAATTGAAACAACTTCCGCGTCTGCTCCTCTCCCGCTGGCACACGAGCCTTGAGAGAATTGACGGCAGTCTCGACTGCTGACGCTTCATCGGCCCGGAGAAAATCCGAGATGACTTCAGAGACTATGGAATCGACCTTCTCTCGATCCTCCAAGCTACGTTGAGACGTGCCGCTCTCGTTTAACAATGTGGCGTAGGCGGCAAGCCCCAATCCTTCGGCAACGACATCCGTGAGCGCGCGCAAGCCAAGCTCAGGCCTGTCAAACGACGCTACCATCCTGAGCAGGTCGCCTGCTTCGCCCGCTCCCGGAGCGCGCCCAAAGACGTGAAGCCCCGTTGGAATAAGCCTTTGCTCGATCTCCAGAATACGGTCGTAAAGCTCAAGCACGCGCCTGTCTCTGTCTTCGCTGTTCTCTCGATCACTCATCAATTCGTTACCTGACTCTGACATCTTTGACGGCCCTGTAAATATCATCCGAGCTTGCTCGCGGCAGATAAAGGTAGCGCCCGCCAAGCAGTCGGGCAAGCTCGCTCCCCTCGCCGTTTGATATGAACTTCGATTTCGTGTCTATTACAACCGCGTCGATCTCTGAAGCTTGAAGCGCCTGACCTAGCTTCTCCAACTCCTGCCGTATGCCGGGCGGCCCGCTGGTCGCCTCACGGTCCTCGCTCGCGGTCAAAGCTACGTTTGCCCGGCCGTCAGTGAACAAAAGTAGCGTAGCTCGACCGCAGCCGCGCGCCCGCGCAATACGCGTAAGCTCCAGCGCTTTTATCAAAGCCGCTGCGACAGGGGTAGCGCCGCCGGAAGGTATCGCGTCAACCAGCCGCTTTGCCAGCTCTACGCTCCGCGTGGGCTGAAGCAACACCTCGGCCCGGCTCCCTCGAAAAGAGATTAACGCAACTTTGTCGCGGTGCAGGTAGGCTTCTTGCAAGAGCCGCGTCATGGCCCCCTTGGCCTGCGCCATTCGGTTGACGGCCATGCTGCCGCTCGCATCCACGGCAAAGATAAAGAAGGCTCCCGTCTTTTGCTTAAACTTCTTAAACCTCAAATCTGACGGCTCGATCAGCAGCCGCGTTCCGGTCGAATTTGCAGGAGAGTTGTCTTTACGACGGCGTTGGTAAGGGGCAGCGGCGCGAACCGTTGCGCATACCGCGACGCGCTTCGACTCACTGATTTTATGTACCGCATGACGCGCTCGACCGCGCTCCGAGTTGATCGACGCCACACGTCTCCCCGATGACTGGTATCGAGTCCGGGGCAGGCGCTTGTTTACGAGATCGAGCCGTATAGCCGAATCAGCGGCGCGGAGGATAAGCTCACCCGCAGTCGTCTCAAGCGGCGGCGGTTGATCCTCCCTGGAAGGTTCCAGAGCTTCTTCCTTCTCATCGCGTGAATCGAGGTCGCCTTGTAGCGCATCGTCGAGGAGACTGGTCGCACGAGGCAGCAGGACAAATTTGATAGCGGTAACGAGATCATCATCTGCGACTTCGCGGCGACCGGCCAGGGCTGCGCCCGCTCGCGCCGCGCGGCAGGCAAATATGTCTGCGCGGTTTCCCTCTACCCCAAGCCGGATCGAAGCCTCTGCGAGATGGCGCGCGGCTGTCCTGCCGAGCGATACAATCGGCAGCAAGGCGCGGGCGCGCGACAGAGCGGTCTTCGTCTCTTCATCCCTGGCGGCGAACTCGCGTGAGAACGAGCCGGGATCGCTTTGAAACCGCAGCCCCAGCCCGATTATCTCGGCCCTCTCGCCGGGGTCGCTCACTTGCTGCGCGTCGATCCGCAACCCGATGCGGTCTAGCAAACCCCGCGAGACATCTCGCGGCTCGCAGTCGCAGGTCGCCACCAGAACAAAGTCTGCCGGATGCATCGCGCTTATGCCGTCGCGCTCGATTTTCACGCTTCTTGAATCGAGCGCGGCCGCAATATGGTTTGTAAGCCCCGCTTCCAGCAATCCAAGATCATCGGCATAAAGAATGCCGCCGTGCGCTCGCGTTAGCAGACCCGTCGTCAACTGTGCCGTACCGGTTGCCAGCGTCGCTTCTAGATTCAGATAGCCGAGCAGGCTGTCTTCAGTCGCGTTCAGGGGAAGCTCGACAAAGGGGCGTGCGTTGTTTCCTGGGAGAATAGATTCAAACCCGCGCGCGAGCACGCTCTTGGCCGAACCGTGCGCGGAAGAGATGACCACTCCGCGCAGTCGAGGCTCTACGGCAAGCAACAGCAGTGCGTGCTTTGCCTGCTCGTGACCGGTGACGGCCGAGAATGGAAAGGCTGCCGGATCAACAGCCGGTTGGTCTGTTTGTGAATGAATCATCCCGCGTTGCCTTATTGACCTGGTCGCTACCCGGCGATTGATATACGGGTGCCGGAACCCGTTTGCGGAAACAGCTCGTCAAGAGCCTGTCGAATCATATACCCGGAGTCGGTGCGGTCGAGCGGGTTCTTTCTCAAGCGATGGCGCAGGGCCATCACCGCGACTCTTTTTATGTCGTCAACCGCCACTGTCTTGCGGCCTTCAAATGCGCAAAGCGCGCGCGCTGCTCTGGCCAGGGTCAGCTCGCCTCTATGACCGTCAATCTGAAGCGCTACGCACAACCCGGCTATCGACCGGAGCATATCCCGTCGAAGCTCGACGCCGGGTAGCAACCGTTTTGCTCGCGCGAGTTTTTGCCTGAGCGCAGCCTGCCCCGACTGCGTCTCTGCTCTGAAATCCTCGCCGTCGCGCTCGAACCTGTCGCGGCGCTCGACTATCTCGACACGCTGATCGAGGTCTGTGATGGTCGTGATCTCTGTGAAGAGGCCAAAGCGGTCGAGCAACTGGGGTCGCAGCTCGCCTTCTTCAGGGTTTCCCGACCCGACAAGCACGAACCGCGACGGGTGGCGGATAGAGATTCCTTCGCGCTCGACTATGTTGTAGCCGCTCGCCGCCGCATCGAGCAGAAGATCGACAATGTGGTCGTCCAGCAGGTTCACTTCGTCGATGTAAAGGAACCCCCGATTGGCGCGGGCGAGCAGCCCCGGCTCAAATGCCTTGACGCCGCCTGAAAGCGCACGCTCGATGTCGAGCGTTCCACACACGCGGTCTTCCGTAGCACCAAGCGGCAAATCGACAACAGGGATCGTAGATGATTCAACAGGCAAGTTCTCTTCTCTTGCCCTGCGCGCCCTGCAATCCAGACAAAGGTCTTTTACAAGCGACGGATCGCAGTTGTAAGCGCAACCCTTAACCTTCTTGACGCGTGGCAGCAGGTCTGCAAGCGCCCGAACGGCGGTCGATTTGCCCGTGCCCCGGTGACCCATGATGATGACGCCGCCGATGTGCGGGTCGATCACCGTGAGCAACAGGGCAAGCTTCAACTCTTCTTGCGCAACAATCGCCGTAAACGGGTAGACAGGACGCGGCTCAAGGTCGGGCGTTTGGCCTTGCGGCGATGACAAGGCGCGTCGATTTGTCGCCGTCGATTGTTGTGCAGGCTTCTTGCGCATAACCACCCGAACTTCCACTTTTTCGAAAAGGCGAGGCAGTTGCGCCCAGAAATATAGATATAAAGTGGGCTGGAAGCCAAGTCGATTTTTGCGCGCGGGTCAGGCGATCTCTACGGTCACGCTGTGATGGCCGGAAGTGCCGTCGGGCGCAGCAGGCGCGCGGCGCGCAGTCTGAGTCTCGCCTGTGCCGTCTGTTGCTCTGACGACGATCACCCTTTCGCCCGGTTCGAGCGAATCCAGTTGTTTATGCCATAGCACCCAGCAATAGGGCGAGAGCGATTCTTTAATCTCTGCGTCGGCCCAGGTCTTTCCGCCGTCGATTGAGACCTCGACTTTCGACACGCCCCTGTCACCCGCGAATGCGATTCCGGCAATGGTGATACCACGGCTGGCTTTACCCTGCGGCGCGTCGATGCGCGACATGGTTTTGTAAGGCGCGCGATCATCCCAGCCGCGCCGCTGCCAGTATCCCTTGAAGTCATAATTGACGGCCTCGATCCTTTTTATCCATTTGACGTTCTTCATGCCGAATATGCCTGGGACTATGAGCCTGAGCGGATAGCCGTGCGCGGCGTTGAGCGGTTCGCCGTTCATCTCGTATGCGAGCAGGGTGGATTCTGCGAGCGCGCGGTCCAGCGGTATCGAATCGGCGTAATCGTCGCTCGCGCGAAAGATAATGTCCACGACGCCCTCTTTTAATCCAGCCTTTGCGAGTAAATCTTTCAACCTGACGCCGCGCCAGAGCGCATTGCCTATTAACTCGCCGCCGACCTTGTTATCTATGCATTCGAGCGTCGCATATTGCTCGATTGACGGCAGTCCTTTAAGCTCGTCAAGACTTAGTGAGTAGGGCGAATCTATATTGCCGGCGATCTCCAATAGCCATCGCGCAGCGTCCACCTGCGGGTCAAAAGGGTTTTTCGAGACTTCGTAAAAATCCTTGGTGGGGGTGACCTCAAGCGCGAGGTTGTCGATCTCAGGAAAGATTCCGGTGCCGCCGCGCACGCGCCCCGCGCCCCTTCGCCACCAGTCTTTGAGCAACGAGCGGCCTATGTCATAGGCTGCCACGGCTACGACGGCGTAGGCGACTCCGCGCATGACGCCGCGACGGCTGAGCCTGTGGCTGTTAGCTACCGCCGTTTCAGGTCTGGCCTCATAAAATCTTTTGATAACGTAGAGCGCCGCGCCGTATGCGGCATAGACAAACGCGAACGACACAGCGGTCGAGGCAGCGCCCTGTCGAAGGTACCGGCCCGAAAGTCCGCCGCCGAGAAGTGGAAGGATGACAAAGAGAGTTACTGCGTATGCTGCTGACGAAAAGAGCGCGAGGGCGAGACGCTCATCAACGGCCCTGGCTCTCTTTTTTTGAATCCTGAGAAACGCAATGGCAGCCGCCGCAAGCGCGATTGCGTAAACGACAACGCAGCCGAGAAAGGCCAGCCGCTTTGCAAACGGGCCGAGAAGACCGACCGCCACCTCGACCACAGAGATTGGCGCGACAGAGAAGATAAACTGCGCCATCAACTCCGGGACCAGTGGCCCGTCGAAGACAAAGCGGACAACGAAGCTCGCGAGCACACAGGCGAGCGCGGCGAGCAATCCTACTTGAAACCCGACCTCCTGTTCGGATAACGGGGCTGCTTCCTGCGCTTCGATGTCGAGTTTGAGTATTTCCATCTCTCATTCAATTCATGCCGATAGAGGTCGCCTTTGACAGTATAACCAAAATGCCGGTGTCTCGCCTGCGAGATGACTGATGGGTCGCTGTCGGGCAGGGGCCAGGGCAATTGGAATAGCTAACCGCTATTCGCCCTTACAGTTTTTCGATCTCTTGTTTGAGCAGCTCAAAATCCTCGTAGACTTTCTGTTTCAGGTCTTCCCGGTAGAAGCGAACCGCCGGGTGGTAGCCGACTATGTGCTTGCGCCCGTCTCGCTCGATCACCTGGCCTCTCGCCTCATTGATGGTCTTTATGCCAAGCACTCTTTTGGCCGCCACTCCGCCCAGCAACATCAGGAGCTTCGGGTTTACCAGCTCAATCTGCTCGAAGAGATAGTTGGTCGTGCAGGTTTCGATCTCGTTCCGCTTTGGAGTCCGGTTTTTTGGCGGGCGACATTTCACCGTGTTGGTTATAAAGAAATCGCCACGGTCAAGACCGCTCCCTTCCATAACGGAGTTCAAGAACTTCCCGCTCGCCCCTACGAACGGGTGACCAGTCAGGTCTTCTTCTTTGCCGGGTGCTTCCGCCACAATCATCACCTTCGCGCCCGGCTTGCCGTCGCCCGGCACCGCAAGCGTTCGGGATTCGTGTAGCGGGCACTTTACGCAAACCTTTATCTGCTCGGCCAGCTCGGCCAGCCTTTTCGCCTTCTCGGATTTCGTCATTCTCATCCCTCCCTGTCTATATTACAGGCTTGCAAATTGCAGACACAGAATTTGAGCAAGAAAGGGCTTCTTTTCGTTATGGATTGTGACTAACTTGCTATGAAACTTTCCAAACTTGCACAAACTTACGACAAGATCAGCCAGTCGCAGGGCGAATTTCGAAAAGCGCCTCTGTTAACACAGCTGTTTCGCCAGAGCGATGAAAAGACGCTCGAAGCGATTGCGCATTTTACGGTGGGCGAGGTCGTCGCGCCAACGCTCAGCGAGCGTCTCGGAATCGGACCGGGGGCTATTCGCAACGCAATCGCGTGGCTTTCGGGACGAGACGCGCAGGAGGTCGACGAGGCGGTCAAAGAGTCGGGCGATATGGGCGAAGTGGCCGCGCGACTCTTTCGCGGCAAAGACAGAATTGAAGTCGCGGAGTTATGGAGGCTCACAAACCAGACGGCAACCCGCGACGAGGACCGGCAGGAGTTAATCGAGCGCGTATTTGCCAACACGACGCCAGCGGGCGCGAAGTATTTTACACGGATGGTCTTGAACCAGATGCGCATCGGCGTGGGAACGGACACGCTCATCAGGGCGCTTGCCGAAGCATTTGATGTCGACGCAGACCAGGTTCAACGGCTCTATGCGTTGAGCAACGACATCGGGCTTGCGGCTACTCGCGCGCAGCGCGGCCGGGCTAGCCTGCGGCGCGCGGGGTTGCGGTTGTTTCGCCCGTACCAGTTCATGACCGCTCACAAGCAAGACGACCCGCAGGAGGTCTTTAAGCGGTTCGAGGGCAAGACCGTCATATTCGAGATCAAGTATGACGGCGCGAGATTACAGATTCATATCAAGCGCGGCGTGAATATCAAGCTCTACTCGCGCAAGCTGAATGACGACACAGCGAGCATGCCCGACCTGGTCAGGGCGATTGAAAAAGCCTGGAAGGGCGGTGACGCAATACTGGAGGGAGAGGCGGTTGCCTATGACGCCAGCTTGCAAAAGAGGCTCCCCTTCCAATCGGTGCTGATGAGGCTCGGACGCAAGCACGACATCGAAGAGAAGGCTAAGGAGATACCGCTCGTTCTCTACCTGTTCGACCTGCTTTATGACGACGGCGAGAACCTGATAAGCGTCCCGCAAAAGGCGAGGCGCGACCGCCTTAAAAAGCTCTTCAAAGAGAGCAACCGGGTTAAGATGACCCATGCGATTGAGACCCCGGCGCTCGACCGGGAGCGGGCCTTTTTCACAGAGGCAATCGAAGCCGGTCACGAAGGGCTCATGGCTAAGGACCCTGACGCGGTTTACGAGGCGGGAAAGCGCAGCGACTCGTGGATGAAGCTGAAGCCAGCCTTTGAAACGCTCGACGTTGTGATAGTCGGCGGCATCTGGGGGTCAGGGCGGCGGCGCGGGTTGCTGTCGAGCCTGATCCTTGCTATCCGTGACAAAGACTCCTTCAAGACCGTCGGAAAAGTCGGCACAGGGTTCTCGGAAGAGGCGCTCAAAGACCTGACCGCAAGGCTCGAACCAACTATCATTACCACCCGTGGCCACAATGTTGAGATGGAGCCTACGACCGTGATCGAAGTCGATTTCCAGGGGATACAGAAGACGATCGCCTATACGTCAGGGTACGCGCTGCGAATCCCCCGTTTCAAGCGCGAGCGACCGGATAAGAGCATACGCGAGGCCGACACGCGCGAACGGCTAATCAGGCTTTACAGGCAGATACGTTGATCTGCTGTGGCGGCCCGACCCCTTTAACAAACCTGCAAACAAGCATTGCCCTCATAAGGATGAAATAGTAATCTGTCATCTCCCAGAAGGACTGAATAGATTTGTCGGATAGATGGTGGTGCAGGTGACTGAAAACGTAAAGACCGAAACGGCGGTGGAAGAACCCATCGCTCAGCCCGAAGCCGGGGCCCGCACGCTTCGAGATATAATCGCCTCTCAACTTCAGACGCTTCAAAAGCATCGCGCGAGCGTGCTCGAAAGCGGCTCCGTCGACAGCATACACAAGATGCGTGTTACCACCCGGCGTCTGCAAGCATCGCTCGATCTACTCCAGACAAGGGCCGACCCGCTAAAGGCTCGCAAGCTAAAACGCAATCTGCGCGAATGGCGGCAGAGGCTGTCGGAAGTGCGCAACTATGACGTGTTTTTGGAATTGCTTGAAAAAGAGACGGGCTCGCGGAGGTCAAAGCAGCAATTTGAATCGCTAATCGCGCGGCTCCAGGAACGCCGGGAGAGCCGGGCCGCAAAGATTCGCAAATATCTCGAACGTAGGAGCACCGGCAAGATCGCCTCGAAACTCGGCCTCTCGGTTGAACCTGCCGGTGAAGTTGCTGACGCGATTGCCTCCCCCGAAGACATCGAAGCTGAACCTGATACATCTGTCTCAGATGCGGCTTTAGACCAGCCGCAGGGGCACGAGTCTCCTGGCGCAAACACAGGGACTGGCGAAGAGTCCTCATCAGTTAAGACAAAGACTGACGCGCTCGACGATGAAGCAGCGATAATAACGCGTGCCGCCGAGAGATTGGAACAGAGGCTCGCGGAATTTCAGGCGCTGGCCGCCCAATCACACGCCACCACAGACCCGGCCGAGTTTCACCAGTTGAGGATCGCCGCAAAGCGTTTGAGGTATCTGCTCGAAATAGTCTCGGAGCTTGGCCACGGCGACGCATCTCGCGCGCTCGTCCCGCTCAGAACGCTACAGGACCGCATAGGCGACTGGCACGATCTCGAAGCGCTGGAAGAAGAGATCATCACGATAGTCTACCGCAGGAAGTTCATAAAAGAGCATCTCGCCGAATCGGCTCGAATGCTTCAAGCCGCCGCGCACCTGAACAAGAAGAAGCAGACGCTGATCGCGCGACTCTTCCCAGTCAACGTGCCCAGGTCGATTACCATCACCTCGCAGCGCATGGCTCGCGCCCTGCGTCGCCGCGCTGCTCAATTGCAAGCCTCACAGAGACGGCGCGACGAGTAAGCTCCGGGCGGCGCTTCCGAACTCTGGGCTTGAATCCACGGTTTCGGGTTGTCGTAAAATATGACCGGCAACTCGATAATTCGCCCCTGACTCTCCGCTGTACATCCTCAAAATACGAAGCGAGCGGGTCAATCAGCAAGGCTCGACGACCGGCATAGTTTCCACGAACTTATTACAGGGAATCTCGTTTTATAAGGTGGCGAACGGCGACGCTGCCTGCAGTAAGTTGCGGACTAAAAACTATGAAATACGGGGAAGCAATAAGTCTGGCGCTGAGTGCCATAGGGGCACACAAGCTGAGGTCGTTTCTGACGCTGCTCGGCATCATCTTCGGCGTGGCGACGGTGATCGTGGTCGTCTCTCTTATCGAGGGGTTCAACAAATACGTTGACGAAAAGATCGCCAACCTCGGCTCGAATGCTTTCGTCGTTAACAAGATGGGCATGATCACAAGCCTCGAAGAGTGGATAGAAAAGAGCAAGAGGAACAAGGACATCAAGCTCGAAGACCTTCACGCGATCAAAGAGAAGCCTTTCTACGTCCGCGATGCCGGGGCCATTGCATTTCGCAGGGTCAGCGCGAAATACGACACGCGCATTCTTCAGGACATTTCGCTGCGCGGCGTGACGCATAACATGATCGACATCGACACGATCAAAGTAGGTCAGGGCCGCTACATAAACTTCTCGGAAGAAGAGCGGAGCCGCGAGGTCTGTTTCGTCGGGTATGAGGTCGTCAACCAATTCTTCCCCGGCGAAGACCCAATCGGTAAAGAGATAAAGGTCGACGGGCGGATGTTCAGGATAGTCGGCATCGCTCAAGAGATAGGCACTGTATTCGGCAACCCGCAAGACAACTTCATAATAATCCCTATCTCGACCTTCCAGAAGATTTACGGCTCTCGCGGGTCTGTCTCGCTCAAGGTCGCGGCCACCGGGCCCGACACGATTGAGAAGGCACAGGACGAGGTCCGCGTCATTCTTCGCGCGAGAAGGCATTTGAAATATAACGACCCCGACAATTTCGGAATTATCACGGGCGATGCCATAAACAATTTGCGGGAACAGATATTCGGGACGATCTCTGTGGTGACAGTCGGCGTCACTTCGATTGCGTTGATCGTCGGCGGCATAGTCATCATGAACATGATGCTTGTCACGGTGACCGAGCGCACGCGCGAGATCGGCATACGCAAGTCGCTAGGCGCTCGCCGCCGCGACATACTCAGCCAGTTTCTGGCCGAATCGACGGTGCTCTCGCTGTTCGGCGGTCTGGTCGGCGTGGCGCTTGCCTACGGTATCGGCCAGCTGGCCACAGCGCTCTTTTCGCTCCCGACCGCGCTGCCTATCTTTTGGACGATCATGGCGCTTTCGGTTTCAGGGGGTATAGGGCTCTTCTTCGGCATCTACCCGGCGTGGAAGGCGGCAAAGCTCGATCCCATAGAGGCGCTCAGGGCTGACTAGCGGCGAGGTAGTACGACTATGAAAAGACAGGATATAGGCGAGAGCTTGAGGATGGCGCTGTCGACGCTCAGGGCGAACAAGTTCCGCTCGTTTCTGACCGTGCTCGGCGTCGTCATAGGGACCGTGACCGTGATGGTGATCGCCTCTTTCATCGCCGGGCTCGACCATAAATTCACGCAGGAGATACAGGTCTTCGGGACCAACACGATCTTCATATATAAATTCGAGCCGGGGATTCGCATGGGCAACCTCACCGCAGAAGAGCGCATGCGAAAGCCTATCAGCTATGAAGACGCGATGGCGATAAAAGAACAATGCCCGTCGGTCACATATGTCGCCCCCTTCCTCGGCCCGGACAATGTTGCAAAGGTCCGGTATCAAAATGACGAGCTCTATGTTACGCAGGTGCAGGGCACGCTTCCCGAATACGAGCGCATGGCGTCGGTCGAAGTAGCCGAAGGCCGTTTCTTTACCGAGACCGAAAACCAGCGGCGCGAGCCCATAGCGGTGATCGGCGGCGACATCGCCGAGAAGTTCTTCCCGCACGTCGGCGCGCTTGATAAAGAGATACTCGTAGACGATAAGCCGCTCAGGGTGATCGGCGTTCTTGCCAAGCAGGACAACTTCTTCATGGACGAAAACGACGGCGGCAACCAGAACCGCGCCGTTTACGTTCCATACGGGACCATCCGAAAGATGTACCCGCAAGAAAAAGATCACTTCGTCATGGCCCAGGCTGCCGAAGGCAAGATGTCCGTCGCCATGGACGAGATCAGGCAGGTGCTTCGTCGCCGTCGTGAAGTGCCTTATGAGAAGCCGGACAACTTTGGCCTGTCGAGCCCCGATGCCATGAGCGAACAGTTCCATCAGATCACGGGCGGGATCGCCATCTTGATGGTGGCCATATCAAGCGTGGGTCTTCTGATCGGGGGGATAGGCGTGATGAACATCATGCTCGTCTCCGTCACGGAGCGCACGAAAGAGATAGGCATACGGAAGGCCATAGGCGCTCGCCGCCGCGACATAATGCGTCAATTCCTGATCGAGGCGATGGCGTTGACAGGCGCGGGCGGGCTGCTAGGAATCACGCTAGGGTGGCTCTTGAGCCTGGCCGTAAACCTGATCCTTCCGGTCTATGTGCCGACGTGGGCTCCGGTTGTCGGGCTCTCGGTCTCGGCCGGGATAGGGTTGATTTTCGGGCTCTGGCCTGCGATGAAGGCCGCGCGCCTCGACCCAATCGAAGCGCTGCGGTATGAATAGCGGTCAGTAAGTCTCTCTGAGAAGACGGCCGATGCGCCTCTGTAATGATCTGTAGATGTTGTCCGGCTGCTGAGCGGCGTCGATCACCTCAAACCCGTACTCGTCTATCATAGAGTCGAAGACCGCGAGCATGCGCTGCTGGTACTCGACAAAGCTGTCAAACAAATCCGTGCCGAGGTGCATGTCCATCCCCGACTCCCAGTAATCGAACCCCGTGGGGCTGGTCAACACTCGTGGGATCAAATCCGTCACGCTCGCTCGCAGGTAAAATATAGCGTCAGGCTTCAGGGCCAACCCGTAAACGGACTTGATCCACTCCGGGTCTTCCCCGCGAACGATGGCTCGCGCGATGAGCGAATAGATGTAACGGTCCGTCAAAACGATGAAGCCTGCGCGCAGCGCGGGGATCATCTGGTTCTCAAGCCTGTCGGCAAAGTCTGTCGCATAAAAGAGCGTCAGCGAGATTGGCCCAAGCGTCAGACCTTCCTTGGCCTGTTTGATCCCGCTCCCTGCCAGAGCCGACCTCGTCATCCCCGTGTCGAGCACCGCATGGCCGTTGGATTCGAGCCAGGGCTTCAGCAGCGAGACTTGCGTGGATCTGCCTACGCCGTCGGGGCCTTCAATCACGATAAGCCTTCCCTGCAACTCTTGCAGGTCGACGTAGGGGATCCCTTCGCCGTAGAACTCAAAGCTGTGTTTGATTGCTCGGTTCTCCAAACCCTTTTAGTCCTCTTCAAACGAAAGCGCGGGGGCCGGGTGCTTTGGCACTCCCTGTAACTCTTGCTCGACAATCGCGCGCACACGATTCTGCTGCTGCTCAATCGACTGAGTCGCGTCGATGACCGTTAGACCGAATTCGTCGACCATCTCCTCGTAGCGGTCTTTTATCATCCCCTGGAAGAGCTTGAAGCTCTCCTCTATGTCGTCAGACAACCCCAGGTCCATCCCCGCTTCGTAGTACTTGAGCCCTGCGCGCGCGCCGAGGATTCGCTTGAGCGAAACGTCGAGCGGCACGCGAAAGTAAAATGCGATTGTAGGTTTGACGGCGAAGCGATAAAGCTCGCGAACCCATTGCGGGCCGACCCCGCGAGCGCCGTCGCGCGCGAAGGCGGTGTAGATGTAGCGGTCGGCAAGAACTATCGCGCCCGCTTTCAACGGCGGTATGATGTGGCGCTCGATGCGGTCCGCCAGATCGGTCGAGTGTATGAGCGAGAAGGTTGACGGCGTGAACATCTGCTTCTTTTTGCCGCGTCGAGTAGTCTCTTTGACGAGCGGCGAGGAGTTCCACTCGCTGAAAAAGACCATGTAGCCTTCGCGCCTGAGCCATTGACGCAGCAAGCTGAGCTGCGTGGATTTGCCGGAGCCGTCAATGCCCTCGACTATAAAGAGCTTGCCCGGAAATTTGTGGTCGCCGTACATTTGCATAAGCTATAACCGCTCCCGTAAAGTATAAACATAATGATGCATCAAATCCAAATCCATAAGCAGTTGTTCGAGCGAACCTTTAGGGTAACGGCCCTGCTTTTGTCGGTCTTTATCCTGGCCGGGACGGCCATCTCGCGAGCGCCGGGGAGCGACCCGGAGCCTGCGCCAATCGTCGAGCGGTTCATGGATTATACGAGTTTTACGCTCAAGACGACTGACGGCAAGACCTTGAACCTCCGCGACTTTGCTACAGACAAACGTATGGTGATAGTAGGCTACATCGCCGGGTGGTGCGAGAACAGCAACAACAACGGCCACATCGTAAAGCGGCTGCACGACAAGTACAAGAGTCGCGGGTTGGGGGTCGTACTCGTCTCGGAATATTCGGACGCCGAAGAAGTCCGCGTTCATATGAAACGCATAGGGGTCGATTACCCTGTAGTGGTCGAGACGAGCAAGCAGAGCGACCGCCAGAAGTCCCAGCACTACCGTTTTCGGAGCGCCGTCGGCGACAAGCGAAAATGGGGCACGCCGTTTTATGTGATCTTGAAACGAGAGGACATTCTTGAGGTGAACAAGCTGAACGCGCTGGCCAACCACATCTACACCGTGTCGGGTGAAATCATCGAATCGGAGGCCGAGCAGTTTATCGAGCAGGCGCTGGCGGCCGCGCGCTAGCCGACCCGTTTTATAACCTCTTTGACGAGCGATGTGTAATCCTGCGCCCCGTCGCTGTGAGGCGCATATTCAAAGACAGACTTTTGCGCTTCCTGCGAGTAATCCAGCTCCGTGCGTTCGCGGATCAATGTTTTCAAGAGGCGGTTGCGAAATATCTTCTTTGCCTCCTGCCTGACAGCCTCAGGCCCTGCGCGGCGCGTCGTGTAAAAGGTCATCACAACGCCGGTCCGGTCGCTTTCAATATGTGCGTCGCGCGCGTGAGCGTCTATAAACTCGACCATCTGGTCGATTGACCGCAGCCCGAGCCACGTCGATATGCACGGTATCAGCAGGTAGTCGGAAAGCGACAGCGCCGCCTGGGTCATCCTTCCAAACTCCGGCGGGCAGTCGAAGAGGACAAAATCTACGCCATCCTCGTTCCAGTTGCTGATAGCACGCCTGAGCGGGGTCGTGATCGTCCTGAGCCCGTCGGACGACTGTATGAGTTGTAAGAGCCTGCGGCCACCGCTCGGCAGCACCCATATCCCTTCCCTCAGCTCGGCCGGTCGCGCCGCGCCCGAATCTATAGCCGACGCGACAGAATCCTTGCTGGCTTCAAGCCCCGCGATGATCCTCAGATTATCCTGGGGGTCGCAATCGACAAGAAGCACGCGAGCCCCGGCGAGCGCCAGCCCGAAGCCCAGATTCCAGGTCGTAGTCGTCTTGCCGGTCCCGCCCTTCGATGCAGCGATTGTTATCAATTTACTCATAAAAGGTTAGTCTCTCAACGAGCCTGAAGCGCTCACTTCCGGTTCAGGCGGAACACGATCAGGCGCTTCGTCAACAGCTATGACCGTCAGGTTGCCGGTCGCCGTCGGCTTCAGCTCGCGCAATCCTTTGTACGCGAGAAAATGGTTATAGCCGACGATCAAAAGCGCGACGAACGGGATTGCGAGGAAAACGCCTGCCAGCCCTCCGACCTCTGCCCCGCCAAAGATCGCAAGCACGACGACGAGCGGGTGCATCTTGATCCCCTGCCCCACGATGCGCGGATAGATGATGTAGTCCTGCACGATGCGAAGTATTATCAGGAACAACGCCACGACAAACGCCATCTTGACCGAGATTGTAAGCGAGATCGAAAAGACTATGACGGCAGAAAGAAGCGGCCCGACCATCGGCAGAAATTCCAGGACGGCGCAGACCGCGCCGAGCACCACCGCGTAAGGGACGCCGATCAACCCGAAGCCCACAGTCGTTATCGCGCCGACCGCTATGCAGGCCGTTATCTGCGCGCGTATGTATGCGGCAATCGTCTTGCTTACGTCGAGCAGGAGGTAGTGGAACCGTTTCTGCAACCGCTCAGGGACAAGCTCGACAGCCGCGCGCTCGAAATAAGGAGCGTCTTTCAAAAGGAAGAACGAGAGCACTGGAATCAGGATGAGCCAGGGCAGGCGGAGCAGAAAACTCCATACGCCCGGCAGAAGCACGCCGACAAAAAGGAGCAATGATTCTGCGAGGTGGCTGGCCTGGCTTATCAGATAGTCGCGCCATTTTTGTGGAAGCTTCAGATGCCCCACCCACCCGTTCGCGTCGTTAAACGCCTTGTTAACCGATGTTGTCACGCCCTGAACATAGTTCGGCAGGTTGTTGCCGAGGTCTGTGACCTGCTGCCAGAGAATCGGCAGGAACAGTTGAAGCCCCACATAAAAGACCGTGCCCATCAGCACATAGACGACGATTATGGCCGCGCCGCGAGGCAACCTGATCTCTCGATTCGATACGTAGACGGGCTGTTCGAAGACTCGGACGAGCGGGGCGATCATGTAACAGAAGAAGATCGAAAGGACCAGAAGCAGCAGCACTGTGCGCAGAGCGTATAGCGCCCAAAAGACCACGATGACCAGGCCGATCACCAGCAGGACGCGGATCACCACTTTCGTCCATAGCTTTAATAGCTCTGCCTGTTCGGAAGATCTCTGTTTCAAGGAGGCCTCCAAAATGCCTTACGGTCCGCCTAGTATAACATACGACCGGAGGATTCGACCGAGACTAATCTATCCCATAAAAAAGGCCCGGCCAAAGACCGGGCCCGCTGCTCAATAAGATCGAGCGACTAGTCCCTGCGAGGCTCGCCGCCGCGCGCCGAGGCGCGAATGCGCCGTATGTCGTCGGCCATGACCTTTGCCTTCGGCACCTCCTGAATCGCGCGCTGCATCTGAAGGTCGCCTTCGAGCTGCACCTGATAGGCTACTTCCTGCCCGTAGGCCGCCGTCACCACTTCGTAACGGAGCTGCCGCTTGAGATATGCAGCATCCTTATCGACGCGAGCCGGGTCCACCCTCAGGTCTTTGCGCTCGCGCAGGAAGTTCTTAAACGCCGCCAGAGCCTTGTCGCTTATGACGTACTCTTCGGGTTTGAGAACGTGCGAGTGGTCAGCCGCGCGGTCGATCTTGTACTCGGAAAGACCCGGCACCTGGCCCGCCACGAGCGCGCGGGCAAACTGGAACGTCGGCTCAAGCCAGGTCCGCGTGACTTCAATATCCCTGGCCGGGTACTTTACCTCGACATCGGGGTCGATGCCGCCGCCGCCGTAGACCTTGCGACCCGAATCGGTCGTCTTCTCTTCGGTCTTGTGGACAGCTTCCTTATCGCCACGTTGCAGGTAATAGTCGTAGAACGAGCGCCCTTCGTATTCGCGCTGTATCAGCCGCCCGCTCGGCGTGTAATACTTGCCGGTCGTAAGCGTAAGCCCTGAGCCGTCCGAAAGCGGGAAGACATTTTGCACAAGCCCCTTGCCGAAGCTGTTTTCGCCAACCAGCCGCGCGCGGTCGTGATCTTGCAGCGCTCCGGCGACGATCTCGGCGGCCGATGCCGAGCCGCCGTTTATCAAGACGACAATCGGGTAATCATCCGGGTTATTGTTGAAGGCCGACCGGTCAACCGGCGGGAAGACGCCTGGGCGGCCCCGCATTGATACTACTTTCTGTCCCTTATAAAGGAAGATGTTCGCGACTTTCCAGGCCTGATCGACAAGCCCGCCACGGTTGCCGCGCAGGTCCAGGACGAGCGAAGTCATCCCCTGGTCGCGCAGCTCCTGCAAGGCGTTCTTCATCTCTTCGTGTGTGGTCGTGTTGAAGCCGCGTTGAAGATTGATATAGCCGACGCCGCCGGGGAGCATGTAATAGTTGGCAATCGAAGGAAGCGGGACCGATGCGCGGGTGATCTTGAACTCGATGGGCTGGCTGACGCCCAGGCGCGCTATCTTTACCGTCACCTGAGTGCCTTCGGGTCCGAGCAGCTTGCCCGATACCTGCGTCGACGTCCACCCTTCGGTCGATTCGTTGTCGATTGCCACGATCTGGTCGCCGTAGCGGATGCCCGCCTTGTGCGCGGGCGTTCCGGCAAAAGGCGACATCACATAGACGACATTGTTGCGCTGGGCAATCGTCGCGCCGATGCCGGAATAACGACTGCGCTGATCGTTCATGAAGGACTCCCACTCTTTACGGTCGAAGTAGGAAGAGTGCGGGTCGAGCTGATGAAGCATCCCTAAAATAGACGACTTGTTCAGCCTGTCAAAATCTATTGTACCCGCGTAGTTGTCTTTCGCTACGAGCAAAGCCCTCGCATAATCTTCGGCGATCTTTTGACGGTTAGTAGCTTCATCGCCGTTCTGACCCATCACGCGCTGTCCGGGGTGCGCCCCGGCGAACGTGAGGGGCATAATAAGTGCCGCCACCAGCAACCAGTACCGTTTCCGTGGTTTCATCTTTGAGTCTCTCCTCGGTAATAACATCAGGAGCAAAGTCGTCGGACACCCTGCGCTAGCGCGTGGCCTAGACTTTTACATTTCTGATTTTAACGGAAAGCTATACGGTTGACAACCAACCGCTGTTTCACCTTTGAGCGGCCGGCGGCTGCCGACAATTCTCTTTGCAACAAAGACCTTTCAAACTGTTCTTTGATTGATTGGTATAAACGAATTCTGGTAAGTTTATAGTCAGCAATCAGCTTCCAGAATCAAGCAGGTATCGCCAGTCTGATTTTGGATACCGATCCGAAACGCTCTCGCTCGTGCCGGGCGGGAGGCTGATTTCAAAAGTCCGTTTACATTCTAAATTGCTTGGGGAGAAAAATGGCGAAAGAGATTCTTGTACTGGGCGGCGCGAGAACGCCTATGGGTGAGTACGGCGGGGAGCTTCGCGACCTGTCGGCAATCGAGCTTGGGGCGATAGCCGCGCGCGCAGCGATGGAGCGCAGCCGGGTCGCGCCCGACATGGTAGATCACACGGTTATCGGCAACGCGCTCCAAACATCGGGCGATGCGATTTACGGGGCGCGCCACGTCGCGCTCAAAGCGGGCGTGGCAATCGACAAGCCCGCTCTTACGGTCAACAGGCTCTGCGGCTCAGGGATTCAGTCGATCATCTCTGGCGCGCAGATGATACAGCTTGGCGAAGCAAGCACTGTGCTCGCGGGCGGGATGGAGTCGATGAGCCAGGCTCCGCACGTCTTACGCGGCGCGCGATGGGGTTACAGGCTCGGCGAAGGCAAGCTCGAAGACTCGCTGATGGTCGCCCTTCTCGACACACATTGCGGGTATTACATGGCGCAGACGGCTGAAAACCTCGCGCGCAAACACGATATTTCACGCGACGAGCAAGACGAGTTCGCGCTGCTGAGCCAGAAGCGCGCAACTGAAGCCTGGGAGTCAGGCCGCCTGGCGGATGAAGTGGTCGCTGTCGAAATAAAGACCCGCAAGGGAACGACGCTTTTTGAGCGTGACGACCACCTTCGTCCCGACACCACAATCGAAGGGCTCGCAAAACTCAAGCCCGCTTTCTCAAAAGACGGCTTTGTTACAGCGGGCAACGCGTCGGGAATTGTCGACGGCGCAGCCGTGGTTGTCATCGCAGATGAAGATACTGCCCGAAGGCTCGAAACCCAGCCGCTTGGGCGCATAGTCTCCTGGGGCATCGCGGGGGTCCCGCCTGAGATCATGGGCATCGGCCCAGTCCCCGCTTCGCGCAAGGCGCTTGAAGCGGCCGGGCTCGGCCTCGACCAGATGGACCTGGTCGAAGTCAACGAGGCGTTCGCAGGCCAGTTTATCGCAGTCGAGCGCGAGCTTGGCCTCGACCGCCAGCGCACAAATGTAAACGGAGGGGCCATCGCGCTCGGTCACCCGCTGGCTGCTTCCGGCACGAGGCTCGTTCTCACGGTGCTGCACGAATTGAAACGACGAGGCAAGAAGTACGGCCTCGCTACGGCGTGCATCGGCGGCGGTCAGGGCATCGCCATGATCGTCGAGGCGTTCTAGCCGGGTTTTAATACGAAGGTCGGCGGTGAACGGGGTGGCTGCCGACCTTCTTTAGTCCTGCCCGCGCAGTGGAAGTCAGGGCAGGCATCTAGCGCATCAATCAATCCAAAACTAGAGGTAGCAGAATGATATTGAAAGTCCTTACGATAATAGTCCTTTCCCTCACGCAGGTCGTTACGGTCTTCCCGCAACAGCCTGCGCAGACTCCGCCCGCTCAACCGGCCCAGGACGAGCCTATCCGTCTCGCCACATCATCCGTTCAACTCGACGTCATCGTGACAGACAAGACCGGGAGGCGAATAAACGGGCTTACCGCAGCCGATTTCGAAGTGACGGATGAAGGCCAGCCTCAGAAGATCGACTTCTTCTATGCGTTCGAAGGCTCAAAGGGGCGGACAGAGCTTGCGGCCACAGCCACGCAGGGCGGCGCGGCGGCCGCTCGCGCTCAGGCTTCGCCGCTAGCCATGCCGTTTCAAGGCCGCTTCATTGCACTCCTTTTTGATACATACAATATCTCGCCTGAGAATTTCAACAGGGCCCGAAAATCACTGGTCGATTATATAAACACGCAGGTCTCCCCGGAAGACATGGTATCGATAACTTCGACGGGCGGGTACCTCGGCGCTTTGCAGCAGTTCACAACCGACAAGCAACGGTTGCTGGCCGCGCTCAATCGCATAGCTGCGCAGACAGGCGCAGTCGAGAAGAACAGCGCGAGGTTGAACCTTACCCCTGCCGAAGCCGCGCGCATCGACCAGGGCGACCAGCAAATGCTCGACACGGTCGTTACGCGGCTCGCGCAGGACGAAAGCACCTTCGCCGGGATGACCAAAGAGATGATCGAGAACCAGGTGCGAATCGAATCTCGGACCCTGCTCTCCTTATCTTCTCAGACCACGCGAAATACTCTCGCCACGCTCGACTCTCTGTTCAAGAGCATGGCCGAGTTGCCCGGCCGCAAGATCGCCGTCTTGATGACGGAGCAACTCTACACGTCCGGCGGGACCGATTACGACGTTTCCTCGCAGGTCAACCGCGTTATTGACAGGGCTCGCCGGAGCGGCATAAGCATTTACGCGCTCGACGCGGGCGGTCTTCGCGCGGGCAACACCCAGGCGAGCGAGCGCAGCTCGATTGCCGCTATCAACCAGCGCAACCGCGACGCAAGCACGGCTTATACAGACTTCCAGAACCTCGGCGGAGCCCACGCGCTCGCGCTTGCGACGGGCGGCGAGGTGATCGCAAACACCAACAGCCTCGGCACGGGTCTTCAAAGAGCGGTCGAGGATTCGAGCACGTATTACGTAGTCGGGTTCACCCCGGCCGCCACGCCCGACAACAAGTTTCACAGGCTGGTCGTCACCGTCAAAGGCAAGCCGGACCTTATCGTCAGAAGCCGCAAAGGGTATCTCGCGCTTAACGAGGAGACGGCAAGAGGGACAGGGACCGAGATGCTCGCCGCTATCATCTCGCCTGTCCAGCGAACCGATCTGCGGCTCGATATAGTCGCCAACGTGGTTCCTGAAAAGGGAGAGCAGACAATACTGACAGGGCTTCACGTGGGCCGCAGGTACTTGAGCCTACCCGCCGCAACCGCGCCCCAGCAGACATCGGCCTACGACATTATGATGGTCGTCTTTGCTTCCGGGAAAGACCAGCCCGTGGGCGAAGTGCGAACGACCGTCAACTACGATTTCACCAAAGACCCTGACGCGCGCCAGAAGCTAAAGACCGATGGGTTCACATACGTGAAGACATTCACGCAGCTTGAGCCGGGCAGCTATCAGGTCCGCGCAGTGGTCCGCGAGAGGGCGACGGGGATGCTCGGCTCCGCCTACCAGTTCTTCGAAGTCCCCGACCTGAAAAATAAGAAGTACCCCGCGCTGTCGAGCTTGATTCTTCAAACGCCTGGTCAGCCGGGCTTCGACGGCAGCAACAATTTCAAGCCGGGTGAAGAGATGGAGATTCGCTACGTACTCTATAACCCGCCCAAGAGCCTTCAGGGCTACACACAGCAGGTGAAGCTGATCGACTCGAATTCCGGGAAAGTGCTGTTCGACAGCCCGCTCGGCATCGGCCCCGCGCAGGCGGCCGACCCGACTGCCGCGCCGCAGGGGACCAAGTTCAAGCTGCCTCCCATGCGCGGGCGTTACGCGCTGGTTGTAACCTTGCAAGGCGATAAGGGCAAAGTCGATCTCGAACGACGCGCCGATTTCGTAATCGAGTAGGGGCAGAAAGCTAAACGCGGGGCCGATTCCGGGCTGCGCAGCCCGGACGACGCCCCGCCAAGATTTCCGAGCTTTGGGAGACCCGTGATGGCTTTAAAATCTTTAGCCGCTCTCTTTCTGGCTCTCATGCAGGCTTTTCCGGCCTGGTCACAACAGGACCCGGCGAGCCAGTCAAACCCTCAAGACAAGGATACGATAAAGATCGGCACTGCCGCCGTTCAGATGGACGTGATCGTCACTGATAAAACCGGGAGGCGGATCAACGGGCTTAAGTCCGAAGATTTTCAGGTAATGGACGAAGGGGTTCCGCAGACCCTGGACTTCTTTCTGCCAATAGACGAACGCACAACCCGCGAACGCGCGCCGGCTATGATCCCGAACGATGACGACTCGATGCCCGGCGTGACCGTAACGCCGCTCGCCACTCCATTTCGTGGGCGGTACATCGCAATCGTGATTGATGACCTGCACCTGTCGGGCGAAAACCTTCTGCGCTCACGAATGGCCCTCGCCGAATACGTCAACACTCGCGTCAGCACGTCCGACATCGTCGCCGTCACATCGACCGCTGGCGGGGTCGCGGGGATGCAGCAGTTCACCTCAGACAAACAGCGATTGTTGGCGGCGATAAACCGCTCAGGCCCGAGCGTCAACATCTTCGAAAGGTCGCGCGACCCGCGCGTTAACCTCAGCCCCGGCGAAGCGATTCGCATCGACTCGAACGACTCGATGGTGCTCGACGCGGTCGTCAGGCGCATCAGCAACGACGACCTCGCATTTCAACTAATGCCCGCCGAGGCCCTTGAGTCGATGATAAGAGAGACGGCCCGGACAGTCGTTCGCCAGATAGGGTTCGGCGTCCGAAGCACAATGAAGACGCTCGAAAACCTCTGTCGCTCGATGTCGGAGCTACCCGGTCGCAAAGTTGTCGTCGTCGTCACAGAGATGTTAGTGACCGCGAGCGGCACGTCAGAGGACGTATCCGGCCAGCTACTCCGTCTGGTCGATCTAGCGAGGAGGAGCGGGGTGAGCGTCTACACGGTTGACGCGGGCGGGCTGCGCACGCAAAGCCCTATGGCAAGCGAGCGGATAACAGGTCTGGGTCTTGCCGCGAGGATGTCGACTTCAGGCGTTACTTTTACGGACTTTGAGAACATGGGCGCGGCGCGCGCGCTGACGCTCGGCACGGGCGGCGAGATCATAAGCAACACCAACAACCTCAGTTTAGGGCTTCAAAAAGCGGTCGAAGATTCCAGCGCATACTACGTGTTAGGGTTCACGCCCACATCCCCGCCCGATAACCGATTTCACCGCCTGGCTGTCACTGTAAAAGGGAGGTCGGACCTGATAGTCCGCACAAAATACGGCTACTTCTATGTGGACGAAGAGAGCAGCAAGGGCAAAGGGGCGGAGCTGCTCGCCGCGCTTCTGTCACCCGTCCCGCGAATAGACCTTCCGCTCGAAGTCGTCGCCAACGTAGTGCCGAGAGAAGGCCGCCAGATTATTCAAGCAGGGGTTCATATCGGTCGAAACTATTTGAAGCTGCCCACGCAGACCGAGGCCGAGCAGAAGGCCTCTTATGAAGTCGTGATGCTCGTCTTTGCCGCCGGTAAGGACAACCCTGTCGGCGCGGTCGAGCACACTTTCAACTATGATCTGAAGGCCGACCCCGGCGCCCGCGACAAGCTCAAGTCTCAGGGGTTCGTGATGGTGAAAGAGTTTTACGACCTTGCGCCGGGCAGCTACCAGATACGAGCAGTGATGAGAGAAAAGACGACGGGGCTTGTCGGAAGCGCCTACCAGTTCTTTGAAGTGCCTGACCTCAGGGACCGCAAATCGACCGCGCTTAGCAGCCTTGTTCTGCTCGCGCCCGGTCAGAAAGGCTTTGACGGCCACAACAGCTTTAAGCCCGGAGTCGAAGCCGACCTCCATTACGTCATATACAACCCGCCGCAGTATATCCAGGCCGTGGTCCAGCGCGTTCGCATAATAAACGAGCAGGGCCGCATACTGATAAACGCCAACCTGCCGACCGCTCCGCCAAAAGCTGGCGAGGATTCCAGGCAGGCCACACAGGGAACGCGGCTGAAGCTCCCGGCCGAGCGGGGCCGCTACATGCTTATTGTCAACTTGTCTGGAGAGAGAGGAAAGATTAAGCTGGAAAGGAGCACGGATTTTGTGATCGAGTAGGACCGACTTTCAAACAGGGTCTTATAGCAAATATTGGATCGAGCTACTAATCAAACAGGTTTCAGACACTGCCCAGGGTGCGGCAACCCTACGCCCGCCGTCTCCCCCGAATGTATACATTGTGGCCTCCGCTCGGTTGAAGCGGTCGTAGAGCATCACAAGGCGGATAAAGAGAGCCACTTCTTCCGCGCGCTCATGACGCGCTCGAACCCGTTCACTTTTCTCTTTATAGGCATGAACGTAGCCGTGTTCGTGCTGATGTGGCTTGCCGGCGGCATGAGCGCTATGGAGGCCGACGAGCGCGTGCTCGTGGGGTTCGGCGCAAAGGTCAACAGGCTTATCGCCGAAGAAGGCCAGTACTGGCGGCTAGTGACCTCTATGTTCATCCACATAGGGTTCATTCACCTCTTCTTCAACTGCTACGCTTTGATGATCGTCGGCCAGGAGATCGAACGGCTCTACGGCTCGTCGCGGTTTGTGCTGCTGTGCCTGCTGACAGGCATAGCCGGGTCCATTGCCAGCTACCTCTACACGCCGAACACATCGGCTGGCGCGTCGGGCGCGATCTTCGGCCTGTTTGGCGTGATGGCGACTTTCGCCTTCAGGTTTCGCAAAGAGATACCCGACCTGCTCAGCAAGGAGATCAAGCGGCGCGTAATCCCTCTGATCCTGATAAATCTCTCGTTCGGTGTATTCATCGCGCAGATAGACAACGCGGCGCACATCGGCGGTCTTATCGCCGGAGTAGGGCTTGCGCTGATCATCCCCTACAAGCGGCCGCACGAGAAGATAACGCCTGTAGTCTGGCAGTCGCTGATGATTTTGAGCCTTGGAGTTATCGCGACATCAATCGTGATCGCCGCGAGAGACTATGACGGCCCGCCGCTGAAGATGTCCAACCTGAGGCTCAACCCGCAAACGAACAGGAACGCTTTTCTGCACGGGCTGGCCGACGGCCACAGGGCGCTCACAGACTCGTTCAATCTCTTCTCCGAAGCTCTCAGGTCGAGCGAGAGGTCTGTCGATACGGGACCGGCTCTCGAAGCCGCCGAGCGCGGGACCCGAATCCTCAACTCCCTTCCCGCCCAGAACGACGATGCGGACCAGTTCAAACAACGGTTGCTTGAGCTTCTCGGAGAACAGAAAGCGATGATCGAGCAACACAGCAGCGACGGGACTATAAACCGCGTCCGAGCAGCCGAAGCGCAAAACCGTATTGTTGAGAAATCAACCAGGGTAGTCGAAGATTTCAACCGCTGGACAGGCAATTGATAGCCGTCTGTGGGAAGCGAACTCACGGTTGAAGAATGGCCCGCGAAGTAATAACCTTACCTGTTCCTGAGCACTAAATATTTTCTACCTGAATGGAGGCTTAATCTAATGGCAATCAACAAAGTAGCGGTGCTGGGCTGCGGGCTCATGGGTTCCGGCATCGCACAGGTCTGCGCGCAGGCCGGGCGCGACGTGACGATCATCGAGGTTTCGGAAGAGTTTCTGGGTCGCGGGCTCTCCGGGATAGATAAGCAACTGGCGAAGATGGTCGAAAAAGGCAAGCTCGCGCCCGACGCGCGCGAGCAGACACTGTCGCGGCTGCGAGGCAGCACCAAACTAGAAGACGCGGCCGACGCCGACATCGTCATCGAAGCCATAATCGAGAACCTCGACGAAAAGAACAGGACATATTCAACCCTTGACCGCGTCTGCAAACCCGATACGATCTTCGCGTCAAACACGTCGAGCCTCTCGGTCACGCAGATGATGACCGCGACCGGCGCGGAGCGGCAGCGCCGCTTTATCGGCATGCACTTTTTCAACCCCGTGCCCGTGATGAAGCTTGTGGAGGTGATACGAACGATCCTGACCGACCCCGAAGTATTTCAGGCGGCGACAGAGTTTGGCCGCCAGATAGGCAAAGTGCCTGTTCAGACTTCCGACCGTACAGGGTTTATAGTCAACCGGCTGCTTGTCCCTTACATGCTCGATTCGATTCGCGTGCTCGAAGAAGGCGTCGCGTCGATTGTCGACATAGACAACGCGATGAAGCTCGGTTGCGGGTACCCGATGGGGCCGCTGACGCTCGGTGATTTCGTGGGGCTCGACACAACCTACTACATCGCAAACATCATGTTCGATGAGTTCAAAGAGAAGCGTTTCGCCCCGCCGCCGCTGCTAAAACGCATGGTGCTTGCGGGTCTGTACGGCAGGAAGGCCGGGCGAGGGTTCTACGATTATTCGGACCCGCAGAACCCCACGCCTATGAGCCTGCTCTAAAGCCAGAGGCCTTATGATTATCCAGACGGACGCCAGGGGGTGGAGGCGATTTTATTGCCCCGTGTGCGGGCATGTGGAATGGATCGCGCCCGGCCAGGAGCTTCCCGCACATTACGCCTGCCCGCTTTGCGGGGCTGGTCGCAAGAGCATGCTCGCGCTTGACGACGAGAGGCTGCAACGTCACAGCGTAGCCTTTGAGGAGCTTTCACCCGGCCTGTGGCGAGCGAGCAAACGCCCGCTGTTTCATAGAGAGTACAACCACTTTTCATATATCCTCGCGCACCCCGATGGGGTTCTCCTGTTCGACGCGCCGCCGCTGCTTACGACCGACGCGCTCGAATGGGTCAAGGGTATGAATCGAGCGAGCCTGCTCGTAGTAAGCCACACGGATTTTGTCGGCTTCGCGGGCGATTGGGCGGCCGCGCTTGAAATCCCGTCCTGGATGGGCGGTGGCGATGAGCCGTTACCCGGCAACAGGTTTGAGCCGGACGAGCGTGTCGAAACCGTCCGAAGGGTTTTTGACGATGTTGAGGTAGTGCCCGTGCCGGGCCATTCTGCCGGGTCGCTCGCGGTCTACTGGCCGACTGCGCCCGGCGGTCCGGTTCTCTGCGCGGGCGATGCGCTCGGCGTGTGGGAGCACGCGGACGGAAGAACGCAGCTCTCGTTCTTACAGGAGACTGCGCCGGGCCAGGAGGTTCGCTCGCTTATCTCTCGCCCTGTAGAGTGGCTTGCTACCTGCACGGGTACACTTGCGGCCGCGGGCAGCCATCTCAAAGAGTTGCTCGCCACGACGGATAATTGCGCACGCCCGTGGCGCGGCGAAACGGGCGGAATCTGGCTTGAGCCGCAGGCGGCCCGGCTACGCTAGGCCCTCAACTCCGCCGCAATCTCTTTTGCGGTTTCGCGCGCCCGTTCAATCTCGTCCGGGCGATAAGATATAGCGCCGACAACCGCGTGGCCGCCACCGTTGTACCGTTCGCAGATCGAAGCCAGATTGTGCCTGCGCGGTTCAGGGCTCCACGGGTTGAACCCTACAGAGACCTTCGACCGGCTGGGCGACAGGCTGACGCCAACCGAATAAAGGCAATCAGGGAAAAGGTTATAGGGTATGAACTTCGAGTAACCTTCCGCGTCTTCGCTGCTAAGGTCGAAATAGACGACGCCTCTTTCAGAGTGGGCGGCCTGGCCGATCAGGTCGATCATGCGCTGGTGTCGCTCGTAAAGCGGCTTAAAGACACGCTGAACTTCGGGGTCGTCGGCAATCTCCGCAAGCGAGCGCGTCTGCATGTCGCGAATTATCTTTTCCATCAAAGCGCGGTCGCGACTCGCTTCGATGACTAGCATCAGCTTGAGAGCAGGGGCTTCGAGATCGACAGCCACCTTCGCGTTCTCGTATTGAGCCCCGTCGATCACATCGGCCCAGTGGATCAAGTCTTTGAGGTCTGCCGGGTCAAACCCGAATTTTTCGGCAGCGGTGTCGGCGATGAATTTCGTGCAGGACTTGTAATCAGGGTCGTAAAACTTGGTCGGGGATTTCTCCTCATAAAAATGGCGCTCGTCGCCGGGCGAAAGAAAGGCGCTCTGGTGGTGGTCAAACCACCAGGTCAGCTTCCCCGAAGGGCTATACTTGAAATCGACTATGGCGTTCTGGTCGCCGTCGAAAAGCTCTTCCTCAATCGACACCTGGTTCGGCTTGTGCGACAACCCCGTGTATGCGATCTCGGCGCCGGGTTCGATCTTTTCAGAAAAGACGCGCGAGAAGACGGCTGCCGAAGCGAACCCGTCAAAACAGTGATCGTGGTGCAGTATTCTAAGTTTCATCCAGCTTGATCGTCTCTCCAATCCAAATTCGAGCCAATCAATTTACCATTGCCGAACTGCGCTAGTGAAGTCGAATATGGTCGCCCGCTCGATAGACATGCTAAACTTCTCGGTAGAGTTTTAAGAAAGCGTCCCGGATTCGTTATGGCAGCGACCTTAAAAGATATTTTAAAGAAGCACACCGCTGAAGGTGAATTGTACGAGAAACTCGAGCGCGACCGCCTTCTCTGCTACGCCTGCGGCCACAGATGCGTGATACTGCCGGGGCTGGACGGCATATGCCGGGTGCGATACAACGAGGGCGGAAAACTGATGGTCCCAACCGGGTACGTCGGCGCGATCCAGTGCGACCCGACCGAAAAAAAACCGTTCTTCCACGCATACCCCGGATCGCTCGCGCTTACGTTCGGCATGCTCGGATGCGACTACCACTGCTCCTACTGTTTTACAGGCGACACGGTTGTAATTACAGACAGCGGCCCTGTTGAATTCTCAGACCTGTTCTCGTCGGCCACGAGGGTCGATGTGACAGGTGACGCCGAGATTGCCTATCCCGATGATCTGAAGGCGGTGGCGGCTTCCGGCGCATTGAGAAAAGTACGAGCGGTCTTTAAACATAAATATCAAGGCAGGCTGGCGAACATCAAGCCCTACTACTTGCCCGCGTTGCGCTGCACACCCGATCACAGGATTTACGCCACCGACAACGCGAGTGAGACACCGGAGCCGATCGAAGCACAAAGGCTGACAAAAAACCACTACCTGGCAATACCCCGCAGGTTCAGCAATCACTCGATTGAGAACCTCTCGGCTCTCGATCACCTAAAGGATCACAGGATTAGTTATCGAATTCCCTGGTCCATCTCAACGCTTGACCGGGAGTTTATCCGAGCGGAGACGGCAAACGAAAAGAGTTCCCGCGATATTGGCGCGGGGCTTGGAAAAGACCCCTCATATATCCGGCATATTCGGAGCAAGATGGCGCGGGGGCTTCTAATAGAGACGCGGTCAGGCGGCCCGGTAATCGAAAACGGATTTCTACGTTTTCCGAACGAGCACAGGCCAGGGATACCTGCTGTCATCCCACTTAGCATTGAGATGGCGAGGTTGCTGGGCTACTACTGCGCTGAAGGGTGCGTCACCAGAAGCAAGAATCGCCCGAATAGCTGTACGCTCAACTTCAGTTTTTCTCACTCGGAATCCGACCTCGTAGACCAGGTAGGAGGGTTGCTCGCGCGATGCCTGAACGTAAAGGCCAACGTCGTTAGACGGCCTACGACGTTAGCCCTGTCGGCGGGTAAGTCTTCTGCGGCACTCTTGCTCAAGGCGCTCGCCGGGGCCGATTCTCGCAAGAAGCGAGTGCCGCGAATTCTTTTTTCCGCTCCCGATCATGTGGCACAAGCCTTCCTTGACGCGTTTGTCGAAGGCGACGGTCACCATTATGAAAACGGCAAGATCAGCATCACTACTGTCTCGAAAGACCTTGCGCACGGCATCGCCTGGTTAGCCTTGAAGCTAGGCTACCTGCCGTCGCTCTATGATTCGCCGATCAGTGAAAGAGGCTTTATCCAGGGCCGCGAAATCAAGCGGGCTCCGCATCAGTATACTGTCGTGTGGTACGAAACGAGCCGAACGGCGCGAAAGGTCGTAGAGACAGAAGAGTTCTATCTGATCCCGTTGCGGAGCATCTCTTTTGAAGACTACTCTGGCGATGTCTACAACATGGAGGTCGAAGAAGAGCATTCTTACCTCGCCAACTTCATCACATCGAAGAACTGTCAGAACTGGGTTACGTCGCAGGCGCTTCGGGACCCAAAGGCCGTCGCGCCGCCGAGAGAGGTAACGCCTGAGCAGATGGTAGCCGTGGCCGATAAGTACGGCGCGCGGCTCGTCGTATCGAGCTATAACGAGCCGCTGATTACAAGCGAGTGGGCCGTCGATATTTTTCGCAAGGCAAAACCGGCGGGGTTCGTCTGCGGCTATGTCTCTAACGGTAACGCCACGCCCGAAGTCCTTGACTACATAAGGCCGTGGGTCGATTTGTACAAGATCGATCTCAAAGGGTTCAATGACCGCAACTATCGCAAGCTGGGCGGGGTGCTTGAAAATGTCCTCAACACGATCAAGATGGTTTACGAACGTGGGTTCTGGCTTGAGATCGTGACGCTGTTGATTCCCGGCTTCAACGATTCGACAGATGAGGTGAAAGCCGCCGCCGAATTCATAGCGGGAGTATCGCCGGATATACCCTGGCATGTCACAGCTTTTCACCAGGATTACAAGATGACCGGCCCGGACAACACCTCTGTTGAAACGTTGCTGCGCGCGGCTGAAATCGGGAATCAAGCAGGTCTGCGCTACGTTTACGCAGGCAATCTTCCCGGCCGTGTAGGAAACTACGAGAATACTTATTGCCCGGCCTGTAAGGCCCTGCTGATCGAGCGATACGGCTTTCACATCCTTAAAAACCGCGTCGATCAGGGGAGCTGCCCCGATTGTCAGGCAGTTATTCCGGGCAGGTGGTAATTAAATTTTCCGTACCGCTATTCATATGATTGACGACAGCGCCGCTAGAAGCCGGTCAACCTCGTCTTCGCTGTTGTAGTAATGAACCGAAGCGCGGACGAACTCCGGCAGGGCTTGCGCTTCACGGTCGAGCCGCGAGTCTTGCGGCGCAGAGACCCAGACGTTTATACCTTTCGCGTTCAGAGCCCTGCGAATCTCCAGCGGAGCTTTGCCTTCGACGGTGAAGCAAACGATACCGCATCGCTCAAGCCCTACATCTTTAATATCAATCTGCGGGATCTCCGAAAGGCGAGACCGCAAAGTTTCGCCGAGCCACCTGGTCCGCTCCCAGAGAGTGTCGAGCCCCCACGACAGCGCATAATCGACCGCGACCCCCAGCCCCACTTTCGCGGCATAATTCGTCTCCCAGTTTTCGAACCGGCGCGCGTCCCGCCTTATCTTATACTCGTTTTTCCCTACAAGCTCTGCGGCGTGCAGGTCGAGGAAGGGCGGCTCAAGCCGTTCTATCAAGTCACGGCGAACGTACAAAAACCCTGTCCCGCGCGGACCGCGAAGATATTTGCGCCCGGTCCCGGATAAGATGTCGCAGCCGATATCTTCGACATCGAGCGGCAGTTGTCCCGCCGACTGGCAGGCGTCGAGCAGGTAGAGTATGCCTGCCTCGCGAGCGACGGCTCCCACAGCTTTGGCCGGGTTTACGAGCCCGTTATTTGTCGGGACGTGGGTGATCGAGATCAATTTCACGCGCTCGTCCAGACGGTTCTTTAGTGCTTTTATAGATACCTGGCCGTGTTCATCATTAGGGATGACTTCGATGACGGCTCCCGTCTTTCGGGACACCTGGAGGTACGCGATATAGTTGCTGGCATACTCTGAGACGGCGGTCAGAATGCGGTCGCCGGGTTTGAACCCGATTGAATAGAAGGCCATGTCCCAGGCGCGGGTGGCATTCTCTGTCACAGCGATTTCGTCGCGGCGACAATTGAGCATAGCGGCGAGCGCGTCGTAGGCTCGCTCGACAGATTCGATATTCTTCTCTTTCGCTTCGTACCCGCCGAAGTTCGCTTCAAGCTCAAGGTGAGCGTACACAGCATCTATAACAGGCTGCGGCATCAGGGCCGCGCCCGCGTTATTGAAATGGGCGACATGCTCGCAGCCGGGAGTCTCGCGTCGGGCGCGGTCCAGGTCAAAAGCCATGCGGTAAACTTATTCTCCTTCGAGCAATCAGTCGGCTGGTTCTTCGGTCTTTGCGGGCCTGTTCTTGTAAAGCACTTGATTGATCGCGCCCGGCTCTTTTTCCGCTAGTGCATCCTCGCTCCGCCCGACGGGTGTCGGACCGCCTTCTTCGATCAATATCTGCTCGACAAACTTGTCCTGAAGCCGCCTGTATTGATTGACGTTCCCGTCGGAATTGAAGATGGCAAAAAGCACTGGGCCATCGGCTTTCGTGTAGGCAATGCCCACAAGCGTGCTGACACCTTTTTCAAGCGAGACAAGCGTACCCGTCTTTGCGATGACGGAGCCGCGAAACTGCTCGCTGCTAAGCCGCGCGCGCAGCGTTCCCGAATCTATCCCGGCGACGGGCATAATGTCTTCGGGCTTGAGCGAATATCTCTCAAGGACGAGCATAAGCGCTCGGAGAACCTTGATCGAAGCGCGCGGGGTGATTCGATTGAAATCTAGCCCCGAAGTGCGGCCCACATAAACTTCGCTGTCACGCAGATCGAGGTTCTTAATCAGGTACTCTTGAACTGCCTGCGGCCCCCCGACAGCTTCGCCTACGACCTCGGCCACGGCGTTGCTGCTGTATGCGTTCTGGTAGAGCAGTATCTTATCGAGCCTGTCGGAGTAGTGTGTGACGAGGCTCTGCCCCGACTCTTCGCCGAAAACGGTCTCGCCGTCGATCTTGATACCGGCCCGCTCCAGGATGCCGCGCAGCTTTGCCGCCGATGTCTCCCGCGAGAGGTTCGATGTATAGCCCCTTGCATAATAGTAAAAAGGACCGGCTATTCTCAAACCGCCAGTCACACGCGAGACGCCTACTTTCGACAGGTTACGCGCGACCTCTTCGGCGTCGGTCGATGAAAACATCGGGTCGACACCGCCCCGCACGACGAGATCGCCATCGAGCTTCCTTGCGGCGGTGTCGATGGCTCCATCGGCCAGGAAATCGGTCCTGAAACGGTGGTCCGGGGTGAACTTTGACAACGCAACGAGCGATGTGGCGAGCTTCATAACGGAAGCGGGGTTGAAGGTGATGTCGGCGTTGTGTTCTCCAAGCGACCGCTTCCCGTCCAGCGTCTCGATAACGATCCCTTGATCGTTAAGGTTCTGGCCGCGTGTCTCAAGCGTCTCCTTGTATTCGGAGAGAGCGTTTAACGAGACGTGTTCTGACGGAGTTGTGTTTACCGCCGATGAGAGATATGCGACCGTCCTTGGCCCCTGTATCTCGACCGGCAACAGCAACAGCAGTAATGGCAGTATTATGTATCTCTTCACCGTACAGCTACCCTCACCCTTTATTTAATGCAATTTGAATTGCAATCAATATACCACGATCCGATTTTATAGACTCCTGCGGGCGACAATACAAACCGTGTTCGGGGGTTTTTGAGGAAGGCGCGGTTATTATTACTCGAATTTGGCGGCGCGTAAACCCGAAAGTTGAATCTGGGGAGAAAAACTGCGAGCAAAAAGCGAGCGGGCGGAGAGGCAATTCGCCTTCCCGCCCGCCGGTAAATCGTTCATTAACGGCTAGTAACGCGCCAGCTTCAGCGCCTTTTCTACAATGTCTTCCACCTGCGGGAGTATCGCACGCTCCAGAATCTTGGAGAAAGGGACGGGGCTGAAGGGGCTGCCGACACGCAGCACAGGGCCGTCGAGCTCGCTAAAGCACTCCTCCTGAATCTGCGAAGCGATCTCTGCGCCAAGCCCGCTAAAGACCTTGTCCTCGTGTACGACAAGCGCCTTCGATGTCTTTCGAACAGAAGCCAGAACTGTCTCCATATCGAGCGGGACAAGCGATCTTAAATCAATCACTTCTGCATTGATCGCCTGCTCATCGAGCAACTGTGTGGCCGCGCGCAGGCACCAGTGGACAGGCGTCCCGTAAGAGACGATTGTCAGGTCCGAGCCTTCGCGGCGAACGCGCGCTTTACCAAACGGTATCTCGTAATTCTCGCCAGGGTCGGCAGCCTTCGCGAAGACCTGGTTGTAAAGGTACTTCGGCTCAAGGTATATCGTCACGCCACGGCTTCGGATCGCGTGACGAAGCAGACCCATCGCGTCGTCTGCGAACGCGGGCATCACGATGCGCAGACCGGGCAGGGTGCTGAAGAGCCCTTCCACGCTCTGCGAATGATATAGTCCGCCCGCGATGTAGCCGCCGTGTGATAGGCGGCAGACCATATTCGGAGCGAATTGACCGTTCGACCGGTAGAAGTCGTGAGACGTATCGACGATCTGCTCCATTGCGGGCCAGACGTAATCGGCAAACTGCGCCGCCTCGATCACCACGCGAATATCGTCTCGGAATCTTGAGAACCCGTTCGCGGTCCCGACTATGTAGTTCTCGGCAATCGGAGCGTTAAAGACGCGGCTCGGTCCAAACTCCTGCTGCATGCCTTTGGTGACGTTAAAGACGCCGCCCTTCTCTTTCGAGGCTACGTCCTGTCCCCACAGGAATGTGTTCGGGTTGCGGCGGAACTCCTGCTTCAGCGTATCGTTTATCGCCTCGCGCAGGGTGAGCACCTTCCCCGTTTCGGCAGGCTTCAACGATTCGGGAGCAACCTCGGACTCTTCGGGAAAAACGAACAACGTCGCGGTCTTCGGGTCCGGGTCGGGTGAACCCTCGGCTCGCTCGGAGGCTTCGGCAACGGCGGCCTTGTTCTCTTCCTCAATCGCAAGGAGAGTGACCTCCTGGACGCCTTCGACGCTCAGAAGATGCAGCCTCAGCCGCTCGTACGGGTCGTATGTGCGGACTTCGTTCAACTCTTCCTCGCTCCGATAAAGCTCGTGGCGGTCAGAGTTTGAATGCGCGTTGATCCTCTCGCAGAAGGCGTGGACGAGCACAGGCCCGCTTCCTGCGTGGATATGGTCAGTCGCCTTGCGCATGGCCTTAACTGCGTCAAACGGGTTCGTCCCGTCGCAGTTTATGATGGTCAACCCGCGCAGGCCCCGGTAGTTTTCAGAAACTATAGGGTTGGCCGTCTGCTCATTGACCGGGACAGAGATGCCGTAACCGTTGTTCTGCACGACAAAGATAACAGGAAGCTGCTCGCGGCTGGCTCCGTTGAGCGCCTCAAATACATACCCCTCCGAGCAAGAAGACTCGCCCTGGCTCGAAAAGACAATCGAGTCGGCGTCGTAATACTTGACCGCGCGAGCAAGCCCCGCCGCGTGCTGAGTGTGATTGCCCGTAGCCGAAGATACGTTCCATATCCCTATCGAGATCTTCGCAAAGTGATTGCTCATGTGCCGCCCGCCCGAGGCTACGTCTTCGGCCTTCGACAGCCCGTTGAGGATGATTTCGTAGGGCGTGATTCCGGCCGCTATCGAAGTCAGCATGTCGCGGTAGTAAGGGAACATGAAATCTTTATTAGGTCTGAAGGCGAGGCCAAGCGCTACCTGTATGCCGTCGTGGCCCGCATGCGAGGCGTGATAAGACCATCCCTTGGCTTGCCTTAGATAATTCCTGGCCTTGTCGTCAAGCAGTCTGCCAAGGTGTATCAGCTTGTACCACTCAAGCTGCTTCTCAATCTCAACCGTTCCCGGCCCGTCAGCCAGTGGTTTGTACGGTAGTTGGGTGATTGCATTAGCACTCATCGTAAATTCCTCTCGTTCTTTTGTCACACTTCCCTACGATAAATCTGTCGCGCGCGTCCGCTCCACGAAGCTCGAATGCTCCCGCCCACGCGCGCCAGTCAAGCTGTTAATTGGATGTAGGGACCAAAGCATCCGGTAGCCTGAAACCGCAGCCTTCCTGCAACCAGTCTCTCTTCTCTCACCTGTCAAGCTGCAACTCTTCGCTTTCAGCGAAAGTTTGCTGGAGCATTTGATTGTCGCAAAACATGCTCAACATAGAATTATAAACGATAGCAAAAAACGGTGAGCAGAACAACGGGCTGATCATTACAACGGTGTTAATTCTCGATTCAAGGGGCGAAAAAGAGAGCGGTTGAGTCGGTCGAGGGAAAGCGGGCCGCAACGCTTGACAGGCACAGGAGCGTCCCGTAACATTTGTTTTTCATTTGAAGTGGGGCTGTAGCTCAGTTGGCAGAGCGCGTGGCTCGCATTCACGAGGCCAGGGGTTCGAATCCCCTCAGCTCCACCAGTAGATTCAAAGATTAGCGGAAGGTCAACCGGCCTTCCGTTTTTCGTTTGTGACCGATTTGTGACCGGAATTAAAGGAACTGCCTGGTATTGTATGGTAGAAGACCGATCTGTAGGCTGGCTGCAACCCGCATTAAACGGAATCAGATAGAACCGCATCAGATTTAACCGATGAGTTATGACCTTATTTCGGGACCGAGAGGTCGTTGGTTCGAATCCAATCGCCCCGACTTTCAATCCTAACATTTAGCGAGAGCAAAGGGCGCTCTCGCTTTTTCATTGTAACTGGTCTATTCGACTTCACCCTATTCTTCTTTCCTCAAGCTGGATAACCAATGCGCTATCTTGCTATTAGATTAATTACATTGTATAGTCGTGGCCGTTAGCGAGCCTCCTGTATGCAGACCAGTTCGCGCGTAATTTGTCATCGAAGAAAATAATGTGAGAATATGGCCGCCCACGAAAATCATTATGGGTTCTAGCTCGGTTTCGTAACCGAAGACACTGAGCGCCTACCGGCCGCGTACAGGGCGAAAATCGAGTTGTAGTCATACCGCGAATTACTGAATGAAAGCGAACCGATGGCGCTAGGCGCATTGGATGAAAACGAAAACCGGTCGATGATGGTTTGTCCACAAGGCGCCGAAGTTCGTACGTGAGAGCGAATTGAGGAATGAGGGGAGTTGGCTTGGGCCAAGACCCGAATGCTCGGTCGGTTGTCATTGCTGTCCGTCATTGCATCCCTGCTCCTGGAAGATCTCTCGCCTACCCGCTTTCACCTGAAATAGAGGTCTATGCCATGCCCAACATTAGGATTCTCAACTGGAACATCGAGAAGCTTTCCACAAACAAGACTGACATTGGCGGGTTGTCGACCGCCATGGGAAAGGTAATCGCCACGGCTTACAATCCAGGCGGTGTTGCGCCCGTGGGAGCAGACATCGCGATAATCCTGGAAGTCTCTCAAGGCACGGCGGTTGGGGCCATGACGGCGTTGGCCGCTGCCGCAAACGCCGCTAGCGTGGCGCTGGGCGGCGCGGCTACTGACTATACGGGCTGGTTGCTTTCCTACCAGACTGGAGCCGAATGCTACGGCGTCCTCATCAAGGATCTCAACGTCGTCAGACCCATACATGTTACCGGTGGCCCCGATGGCAGCGGCCACATCCTGCATCCAAACGACCCTGAGGACCCCGCCGATCCAAACGCCTACCTGACTAACCTGAACAGGAACCAGTTCTCGACCTGGCCAGGTACTTTCGCCGCAATGGCGAACGCCTATCCGGCACCGGTAGTCGGTCGACCAAGGCTACCGTTGACTGACTTGTACGTGCGAGCCCCCCCAGGCGGTAGGAAGCGTACGCGCTTCTCGGGTCAGAAGGCAAATGTAGGAGGCTACGCCGAGGGGCTGGGATTTCGGATGCCCTGCCTGATGCTGTTCGAGATACTTAACGCAGCCGGACCTCCTCATTACGTGGTGCCAGTGTTAGCCTGCCACCTCGGAGCGGTCCGGGCAGGCGCAAATCCACTGGCTCGACGTCAGGTAGAGCAATACAGAACCACCCATATCGCACAAAAATTCCTCAATCCTGGCCCGCTCGCACTACCCCAGGACAGCTACATCGACTTGAACAACAACGCGACGCGGATTGAGGAGTTGATCGTCATGGGCGACTTCAACATTGATTTCGCGGAGCAAAGCCCGCCCCTGGTCGCCAGTGGTCTCACGACAGGCAATCGAACGGCTCTTAATACGCTGACCCCGACTACGGCGAATGGAGGTTCGGCTGCTCCTGCGGCCAATCCCGGACCTGCGGGACCCGTTCCAGGAGTCCTCCCGTTTCCCGGGCCGTTCGATGAAGGACCGATCGCCAATCCTGCGAACCTGCTGCTGATCAATCAGGCTCTGAAAGCGGCGAATACAAGTTCGGGTACCATCCTCCATCACTATCCAGTTCATCACGCCCCCAACACACTGGCCCTGAGGGGTGCCAATTTCGACAACTTCTTCTTTGGCGGCACGCAGCTGAGTGCCACGTTCCAAACTCTTGATCCTAACGGCTTGGATGCCTGTTTCGTGCACGACGTGCCTGCGCAAATCGTTAGGGGTGCTGCTGGCAACGCAAACTTCAATGTCTCGGCCGCATGGGCTCATTATTTGGCCATCGGTACCCACAACGCCCACCAAACGTTTAACCTGGGGCCTGGAGGGGGCGCATTGACGCGGAACGATCGGCTCATCGGCGCCCGTTTCATCAGCGATCACTTGCCGATCCTGGTTCAATTCAATCTGCCCTGAGGATTCGATCATGGATCTACAAACCCTCCAAAACGCGATTCGAAACGCGCTGTCAGGGACATCGTTCAGCCTCGATGCGAGCGTCTTTGCAATGCCGCCCACAGCGATCCACACCCTGTTTGGTCATTTGTTTCAGAAAGCGCAACTTGATTTGAGCAACGCGAGCGTAGCCTTCGACAGCAACACGCCTTCAGCGAGCGGCATGCTGACGAGCCCGCTCCAGACTGCTTACGGTTTTTTGAGTGGATTCCACGTAACGGCGGTGTTCAGCCTGGATGCTCAGAAGGCGGTTCAGTTGAAGATGACCCTACAGCCCCCGCCTGACAAGATCGACAACTGGGGTCTGCCAGAGGCGTTGACGGGGTGGGACGAGTCACTGGCGGCAGCGTTCCGGTGGTCGAATGCGGCTTTCAAGTTCGACACGTCAAACCCGGCCCAACTGCCCCCCGCATTCCCGACCGAGTATGGGCTTCCCGCCCCCTCTGTTTCCATCTCGAATCGACTCCAGCGGGGCATGGCCTTTCAGGCCGACCTGGAATATAAGGGCAAGGAGAGCGACCTCGTATGGCTGTTAGGCGGCAAGAAAGTGCAGGTGCAAGGCCCGATCGAATGGGACGGACACCTGCCAGCCATGGACCTGGCTTCCGCGCCGTTGGCGTCGTTGAGCCTGGAAAAGTTCACCCTCCCGGTCAAGTTCCATTTCGTCTCCGTCTTGTTGGAGGTGCCTGCGAGCCGCGACAATCCCGCCACCGTCGTCGTCATCCCCCTGGGCCTTATCGAAGGAGATCTGGGCTTGCCGACAGGCGGCCCGGGCATCACAGTTCCTTTCTATGTGCAGTTATACTCCGACCCGCCCGGGCAAGTGAATGCGGTCGGCAACTTTCGCCAGGCGAGCAGCTTTGGCTTGACGGAACTGGCGAAGTTGATGGGCGTGGACAGCTTAAGCAGCCAGGAGTCCCCCCAGTTCCCTGCCTTGAAGGGTTTGTCGCTGGAAACCATTGTCCTTACGGTGCAGCCACACAAGAGAGCGCTGATAAGCGCTGCGGCAACGGTCAGCTACACGCCACCCGGCGGCGCCTGGAAGCCATTCGGCGAACTGCTGGCTTTCGAGGGGCTCTTTGTCACCTTCGCTGCCCACGGCCCATTTTCCGAGCCATCGCTGGAAACGGTCGTAGACTGTAAGGCGAGATTGGCCGGGGGCGAACTTGACGCGTGGATTGCCCTGCCCGACCTCTCGTTCTGCTGTGAGCTGCTGGATGGGACTAATAACCCGATTGATCTAACGCAGATCCTCGATAGCATCACCGGGGGTGCATTCACACAGCACACTCCGAACTTCAAACTCCAGTGCACGCAGCTGCGTGTGCTCGGCAACGCGAGCCAAAACCTTTATCGCTTCCAGGCGACGGTGCGGGATAATTGGAGTTTCGATGTTCTTGGCACGAAGTTCGCCCTCAGTTCTATCGGCTTCGACATCACCCACCAGGCCGGGACGGGTGCCTCGACTAGGGGACAGGTGGTGGCCCAGTTGATCGTGGCCGGCATCGCCGTGCAAATCTCGGCGGATTACGAGGGCGCGCAGCAGGGCTGGTCTTTCAGCGGTGGCACGCTGGGACCGCAGGACATCTCGCTCACCGATCTCATCAACGACGTGCTTAAGCTGTTTGGCCTTAGCCTTCCCGCGCACGCACCGCAGGTCAGCATCACCGGCCTGCAGATGATGCTCCAGACCGGCAACATGGACTTCGGCTTCTCGTGCGAAGGCCGGGTTTCGATGCTGGGTACCACCGTGGACATCGGCATCGATCTTGGCCGCACGCACGATGATGCCCAACACCCGCAGGCGGCCACCACCGTCTTCACCGGTTACCTCAGCATCGGGCCGTCGACCTTCGAAGTCGATTTCACGGCGGCCCCCACGGGAAATAGTCTGCTGTTCACGTGGACCGACACGGATCAACCGCTCACGTTCGAGCACATCGCGGAGTGGTTCGGCTACACCGACATGCCGCACTTGCCGGAGAATCTCGACCTGTCGCTCACTGCCGCCGGGTTCTACTACGACTTCGATGGAGGTACGTTGGTGTTTAGCGCGGCCTCGAAGAATTACGGCCAAATCTTGTTTGCGTCGTTTCTCCCCAAGCCGCCCAGCACATACACGAAACGCATCTACCTATTGGAACTCGACGTACAGCCTAACCTCGATCTTTCCCATCTCCCCCTCATCGGCGACCATCTGCTGAAGCAACCCGCGCTCGGCGTCAAAGACTTGCAGATCATCCTCGCATCGGAGAAATTTGGGGTCCAAGAGATCGAGCAACTTAAACCCATTATCGGGAAGTTCGCTAATAATAGTAAATTACCCGACGGGCTGGCGAAAGGCGCTCAGTTGGGCATAACGTTCTTCATCGGAGAGAAGGTCCAGCCGCCGCTTACGTTTCAACTCACAGGAGCGAGCAAACAGGCCCCCAGGGAGCAACCCCGCTCGCTCGGCGTTGCGCCGCCTGCCGCCGGGCCGCCGCCGGAGGCGTGGCTCGACATTCAGCGGAGCTTTGGCCCTGTCAATATCAAGCGCATCGGTATCGGGTATGCCAGCCCGAACATTGTGTTGATGTTGGATGCCGCCCTGGTCCTGTCCGGCTTGACCCTGGAGATGGATGGATTGGGCCTTAAATTCCCGCTCAAAGACCCGCTCAACCACATCACTCCGAATCTACGTGGTATGTCGCTCACCTACCAGAGCGGCCCCCTCGAAATCAGCGGTGGCTTCCTGAACGTCTATCAGCCTTCAGCCTCGCCCCTGAAGTACGAATATAACGGCGAACTGCTGATCCAGGCGGAGGGCTTTGGCCTTTCGGCGATCGGTTCATTCGCGGAGTTCAAGTCGCCGGAAGGATCCAAATCGCTGTTCCTGTTTGGTGTGCTGAACGCCACGTTGGGCGGCCCCGCTTTCTTCGTTGTGACCGGCATCGCGGCAGGCTTTGGCTACAACCGGAGCCTGACGATTCCGACACTGGATCAGTTGCCTGCGTTCCCGTTGGTCGCTGCGGCCATGCCCACCCCAACCAACCCAAGCCCGTTTAGCGGGGAGAAAGCTACCGATCCGGCGCAGGCGATGGGAGTCATAAACGATTGGGTCTATCCTGCGCTCGGTCAGAACTGGCTGGCGGCGGGTATCAAGTTCACGTCGTTCAAGATTCTGGAGTCGTTCGCCCTGTTGACCGTCTCCTTCGGCAACCGTTTTGAGATCGCGCTGTTAGGTCTTTCCAGCCTCACGATGCCGCCATTGGCGCCCAAGCCGATCGGTTTCGCGCAACTGGCGCTTGAGGTGACGTACGCACCGGACGATGGTGTGCTCAAAGTCGCCGCGCAACTGACCCCGGGATCGTACATTCTCTCCGAGGCATGCCACCTCACCGGAGGCTTTGCGCTGTATACCTGGTTCAAAGCAATAGAGAAGGATGAGGTCCATGCAGGTGATTTCGTGGTCTCGCTCGGCGGCTACAGTCCGTACTTTAAAAAACCGGCGGGCTACCCGTCCGTACCGCTGGTCGGAGCAAACTGGCAGGTCAGCGATAATCTAACTATCAAGGGCGGCTTCTACTTCGCCCTCACGCCTGTAGCAGTCATGGCAGGAGGCACTCTGGAAGCCAGCTTCGAGAGCGGCAGCTTTAAGGCGTGGTTCAATGCCAAAGCCGACTTCCTGCTCTACTGGGAGCCGTTTCACTATCTGGCGAACCTGAGTCTGAATCTGGGCGCGTCCTATACGCTCGGCTCGGGAACGACTGCCTGGACGATCACGGTCCATGTCGGCGTGGACGTGACACTGCATGGGCCGCCATTCGGTGGGACAGCCGTGATTGATCTGTACGTGTTCAGCATAGCGATCGACTTTGGTCCGAAAGACTCCAGTCCGCAACCACTCAAGTGGGAGGAATTCAGGGCTCACTACCTGTTGCCGAATGACCACTCCAAGTCCGGCGGGGCGACGCCTCACGCGCTTGGCGCTGGAAAGCAGTCCGACACCATCTGCTTCAGCCGGGTTTCCGGCGGTCTGATCAAAGAACTTCCGTCAGACCCCGCAGGTAAGGCCCCGGATTGGATTATAAACCCTGAGAAGTTCGAGATCGTCACGGCCAGCAAGATTCCCTGTTCCGAAGCTCACCTTCTTCAGACGGTCGGTGACCAACACTCCTCACATGAAGTGGGTGCCAAACAGATTTCGCACAAATTCGGTGTCACGGCGTGTGGTATTGACAATGGCGCTCTGACATCCATACATACCATCACGTGGAAAACCGAGGATGGCGGCCCGGTTATCTGGGCGCGTCCTACTACGCCGACCGGGAAGGACGACGTCCTGCCCGCCGTTACCAGTCGATTTCCCCGCGCTGCCTGGTTCAAAGATGCGAAGACAGACCCGAGGCAACCCCCGTCCATGACGATGATTAATGGGGACCGAGTTACAGACGAACTGACAACCGGATTTACGTTAAAGCCGACAGTGGCGAAGCCGGACGAGATATTGCCGATCGAGGTCGACAAACTGGAAGTGGAACTGTACACAATCAACGAAAAGAATGGGGCAATCTCGTCATGGGCCAACCCGACCATTCCGACAGCGGATGACAAACCGGTCAGTCCGGCTACAAGAATGGCGGAATTGGCGAAGGTTGACACCAACCTGAAGCGCGATAAGATCGCCTCCGCCCTGCAGCGGCAAGGAAGCATTTTCGCCGCCACCAGAGATACCAAGTATCTTGCCTTCGCCGCAAAGCATAGCGAACTGCTGGCGGCGCCCGTCATATGCCCGTTAGGGGAGCAGAACAGATGAAAAACGATTCCAGCAAAGAGACGATCCGGTTTGTGGAAAGCTACGAGCCGCCGATCCAGGCGGGGACGTATACGCTCACGATAGACCAGAAAGTAACCGGGCCCGACATTAATGAAACGTACACCAACACGAAGAGGGTGTACGTTCAGGGAGAACGATTCTCGATTGATCCGCTGGACATCGCCTCCGTATTTCCACCGGACCGGAATCAGGGCGACCACTTCAACGTCCTGCCGCACATCATATTCTCGCGAAAAACGCTGCCCTGGGAGCGCAAAATCGGTGCTCCTGAAGCTGTCGGGAACGATATGCCGCGTGCGAAGCCCTGGCTGGCCCTACTGATCTTCCACGACGATGACCCACCCCCCGCAATCCAGGCGGTGACGGTAGGCGAAGTGAAGGGCGATCCCGGCAATGGCATCTTGTCCTATGACGATGCTTATAGGAAGACGTATAGCAATCCTTCCAAGCCCTGGGCACTGGAGCCGGGCGAAAATCCTAAGGATCCCTGCCTGGTAATGGATGTTCCGGTCGAACTGTTCAGCGCGATCGCCCCTACAAAAGAGGACCTGGGCTGGTTGGCGCACTCCCGGGAAGTCTTGCACGAACAGGAACCGAACACCTTGGCATCGGCGGAAGGCGCGGTAGACGAGACGCCCCCCGGCGAGTACTCTGTCATTATCGCCAATCGCCTTCCGAAGAACGGCGGCGTCAGTACGGCTTGTCTGGTATCTCTGGAAAGTATGGAAGCGTTCTTACCGCTCGACTCGGGCACCAGCCCGAATCTGGGGCCAAACGCCCGTTATGTACGTCTCGTTGTGTTGAAGAAATGGAGCTTCAGTTGCACTGCACCTCACGAAACGTTCAAAGGGTCTTTTCAACACCTTACTTATGGCCCGCTGCAACTTCCTTATTCCCCGCCCGTCTTCTCGCCCCCATCCCCGACGAACGAGGAGTTGGCGGCCGAATCAACGGTGAAAAACGCACTGGCGATGGGCTACACTGCGCTCAATCACCATACGCGATGGGGCGATCAGACGATTTCGTGGTATCGCGGACCGCTTCTGCCCTACAAAACGTTGCCGGTAGTGATTTCCCCGCTGTCCGCCTCGCCGGTACCGCTTTCCACCGCAGACGAGGCCCTACGTTACGATCCCGAATTGGGAATGCTGGATGCCTCCTACGCAGCCGCCTGGCAACTCGGTCGCCTCATGGCGATGCGAGAAAAGAGTTTCGCCTACTCTCTGTACCAGTGGAAACAGGAGGTAGCCCGGAAGACCTTCCATGATCATCAGACTAGCCGCATCAACAAGATGCCGCACATTCAACACTTGCGTACAGGCGTTGCACAACCCCTGCTCGCGGAAGAGATCCGGACCACGGCCTTCCAGTTCGTTGCGGAAAAACTGAAGGATATCCTGCTGGCTTCCAATGGAAAGGATACCGCGAAATGAATCATCGTGATCTGATCAAGGCGCCCACTCAACCGGCCGGTATTCTCGACGATACCGTGGCGTCGGCCACCGTGCAACAATGGCTGGAAAATCTGGCCCGCATTCACGAACATACCACACCACCGGCCACCGTCACGAAATGGCTGGAAAATCTGACAGTCCTGGGCGGCGTACCATTAGACTATCTTGTGCCCGATGAACGCATGCTGCCCCGTGAGTCATTGCGATTTTTCCAGGTCGACCCGAAATGGATCTACAGCTTGATTGAAGGCGCATATAGCGTCGGGCGCGTCACAACCAGCGAGTTGGTGCATGACCAGGTGGTAGCGCCAAACCTCTATAAACAGGTGGCCCCAAACTTATATAACCATCTGACCCGTAAATCGGATACAGACTTACACGACGAGCCCTGTCTGTTCAATTTTTCCGGTTTCTTGCTTCGCTCCGCGGTTGTTTCCGGCTGGCCCCGCCTCCGGGTGACGGCCTATGACTCAAACAACCGCAAACTGATTCCACCAGAGGGGTTAGCGTCAGGCCGCCAAATTACGCCGGATATTTTACTCTATCTCGTCGAGGGAATCATCGATTCCGTGACGTTCCAGGAGCCGAGCGAAGGGATTCACTTCGGACTGGATAAAAAAGACAATCAAGACGGCGTTGAGACGTTAACAGGGAGTAAATCGCTGCGCTACGCTAACGTTCCCAGCAGCAAAAAAACACAGACACCTCCCGGCACATCGATACCGGATGGTAATAGCCGCCTGGGGGTTTCCCTCGATTTCAGACCCAAGCAGGTTCTCAAAATCAACACGCTCGCCCAAAGCATGGCTGCAAAGCTCCTGGAGGTGCAGGGCAACAACAAAGACAATGGACAGCCGCATAGTTTTACTCCCGCTGAGTTCGCCCTCGAAATGATCGAAGGGGTCGAGGCAGTGACGATCAACATTACACCAAAGGCTGGAGGTTAGACGCCATGAAACCGACTTCGTTGATTGTCCCGATCAATCTTACGGCGTTGTGCGTTAGCCCCCATGACAAGCAAGATGGACATTTTGGAAGTCTGGCCGTTGATTTCCAAAAACTGGGAACGAGCACGCCGTACCTGGGCGAACATCTACTGCCCCAACCGTTCGATGGGGAGATCGTCCCGGCTGGCGTTCATTTGCACTGGGCATTGCCCGACGCACTGGCGCACGGCGAGGTCGGCGACAAGAACAAAGAGGTCATATTTCGTCCCGCTCCAAACCGCTTCCTGGTCGTCCGTTTTGCCACCTCGCAGACGCCGTCTCAGGATACTCCTCCCAAAGTGAACGCCTGGGTGGTTGAGAGCGATTTCCGCTCTCCAACACCCGATTCGTCTGATTTGCGCAATGCACGCACTCGATCTGTGCCATTGAACCCCGAGCTCAGCAAACCATATTATGACTACAAGGGGCGTGTGGTTCGCTATTCCGACTGGAAGGAATCAGATTCGCATCGCGATCCCTCGGGCCACACGGCGCTTGGCTACGGTACGGAGACTTACGCGGCGGCATACCCGCACTGCCCAAACGTCTTTGGGTTCTTTGATCCGTTTGACAGCAGTTGCCCGGATGGTCTTTATCAATTGGGCGACAAGTCCTTCCTTTCCTATCTGGTGATCGGTTGGCACAGCGATAATGCCAATGGTGATCCTATTGCGCGGGAAACAGCCCGGATGATCGGCGAAAACAAGCCGGTGACACCTGCGACGCTTGCCAGGGCGCTCGAAGCGAATTACCACTGGTCGTATACCGCAAAGGAACAGGAACAACCTGCGCGCACGCTGTATGTCGGGCAGTTGATCTCCCTAGGGTGGGATCCGGCAAAGAAATATTTGACGCAGACAACAGCACCGGTTGATGTCGCGCTCGGAGCAACGACCGCCGAGGCGCTTTCCGCCTTGCTGGCCAGCAAGAGCCAAAACCCTGCCATCGAGACGGTCCTCAACGAACTACAGTATGACCTGCTTAATGAGTATGGACTTGATGGCGAGTCAAATCTCAGGTACGCCATACACCAGCGCGGTTTCACACCCGTCTCCGCAGGCCACGACAGCGCAACCGAAAGCGGTCTCACCTGGATAATTAAACGCAACGATAAAAATATAACCGCTGATGCCGAATCGCTGAGGAAGCCGTTGCCTGACCGTATCGCCAAGGCTTTGAAGACGCTGAACAGCGCCCAATCGTCTTACGACGCACTTGCCGCAGATGTGGCTACCCGCCGTGGGCAAGTGTTTGTCGATTGGGCACAGTATATTTCCCGCAAGAGTGAAGACGTAGATGTTAATGATGAAAACGTAGATATTAATATTTTGGTAGACTACCTGAAAGCCGAGATAAATGCGCTGGTAACCGACCCGGACGATCCCAATTCCGGCCAGCTTGAGAAACAGCTTGAGGAACGTCGCGTTGCCCGAGACCAGGCAAAGACCAGCCTCACGAATCTCCTCGCCAACAAGAACGAGTCTCCCGATCAGTATAGACTTGAATCGTCCGTAGCGCCGCGTTTTTATCAGCCTGCCGATCCTGTGATCTTGCTCTCCGGCCCGGATGTGAACCCGTCGTACCGTTATGGCGGCGACGGGCGCTTTGACAAGGGTGGCAACCTGATCTGCCGGTTATCGAGCGACATAACGCGGGAAGTAACAATCGGCAACGAGACCATCAATGCCCGGAACCCGAAACTGCCCAAGCTGCCTACTAAAACTCCCGTAGATTCAGACTTCGACGCTCTGGTGGCCGAGGCGGTATTCCTTGACCACCGCCAGGCGTACTTGCTAGCAAGTTGCCTAAGCTCCGACGCAAATAAGGCTGTGGTGGGACAGATTCAGAAGGCCCAATACGAATATACTGGTTATCATTCCACCGGGCCTCTGGTCCCCTTACAGCCGCATGCTGGGACTGAACCGACCGAGTCTTCAAGCGTCACCGAAACGGTGATCAAATTTGCGGGCGTTGCCCCGTCACTGGTTGGGTTCGTTTGGCACGAACAGCCCTGGATACCGCTCATGTTGCAATGGGAGGCGAAATTCGATCCCGTATACCCAGTTAATGTGAAGACGAGCTATTCTGAGACTCTGGCGCTGGACGATTTCGAACTCGATAGCGACACCGGGGAACTGGCATACAAAGGCAAGCTGCCATCCTCGAACCCAAATGGCAAGGTCTATCGCGGTACGATCTCCCTGACACACCGTACGGAGATTGACTTGACCGGGCAGATTGATACATATCTGAAAAACCACCCTATTGACGAAGTTAATGATCCTCCGGCAATGCAGGTAATGAAGCAGACGTTGGAAGGACTCCGCAACGTACGCCTCTCCATGATGGCCCAGGCGATGGGGGGCTTTCACCGACAACTGCGGATGCGCTCCCAGTCACTTCAATTGCCCGTATTCGACCCGACTGCCGACCCTGTGTACGAGGCCCCGTTCGTGCGCCAGGTGGCCCACGCGGTCGGCTCCGAAAACGACGCGGCCACGCTCCTTACGGCTGACTATAATCTTCTTCGGGCCGGGATGTTGCAGCTCACGAGATTGCGCCTTCTGGACGCCTTTGGGCAGATACGCGATATAGGCGTGGACCGCGTTATTCTTTCTAACGGCCTCAAGAAGCCCAAAGACGTAACCGAAACGCGCGCCCTGCTGCCACTGCGAATCGCGCAACCCGCCCGACTCTCCTTCCGCTATCGCTCGGCAAGCGATGATACGATGGAAATGAACAGCGACCCGGCCTCATCGCCGGTCTTCGGTTGGGTTCTGCTCAATCGCCTCGATAACGCGCTTGCTGTCTACAGCGCCGGAGGAACGGCCATCGGCTCGTTCAACCTGCATGGCCCCTCCTGGCAGGCAACACCCGGCCCGTACGGGAAATTTGAGAGCAGCGTGGCTGATTCGTTCAAAGATGCCAACAAACATTTGAAGGATTTCGCGCTAAATCTGGGTGGCGGGGTACCCCAGAACTCACAAGAGGCCGATCATTTAAAGGCATTCAATGACTTTCTGAAAGCCCTGCTCGATACGATAGATCACGGCGCGATGGGCATCGTGCCCGATTCCTATGCGCAAGATCAGGGTCTGTCACTGCTTATGGGTCGCCCTCTGGCCCTCGTCCGAGCCGACCTGCGTCTCGACCTGCATGGAGGCTTGCCCGCCTTGAATCAAAGTCGCGAGGCGCTGTATAAGGCTGTGAAGGCTTTCAACCAAGATGACGCCACTTATGATTATGGCAACCGTGATGCCGCGCAGTTCGATCAGGTTCGGTTCCCCGCGCATCTGGGTGACTCCGCCAAAGTCAACGACGGGTTGGTGGGATACTTCGTTGAAAGCGCGCAGAAGAAGCCTGTAGAGACCTATGGAACCTTTTATTCGCCACATGCGCAGGGAAGCAACGAGCGTGTCAAGCTACCCAACGGACCTGGGGTTCTCAAGCTTGCGCCTGCGGATAAGGCCCCGTTAACGGTGACAATGCTCATCGATCCCCGCGCCCCGGTGCATCTGAGCACGGGCATCCTGCCGGTCAAGAGCATCAGTGTTCCCCCCTCGCACTTCGCCGACGCCTTGAAGCGTATAGCGGTCACGTTCCTGACTGCCCCCGTTCTTGGCGGCCCGGGCACTCTGGAATTGCCCGTGCCCGGCGAGGTCGGTCACGCCTGGTCCTGGCTGACGCTACAAGCAGATCAGCAGCAACGACGCGAATGGCAAACGCAGGATATTGTCGTCTCGCCCAACTCGCGCGCCGCGTTCTCCGCACCTGTGTGCCTCAGCGAAGGCTGGCTGCGGCTCTACCCGGCAGACACGTCGTCTAAGCCGCCATCCGAACAACGACCAAAAAATGACCGGTCTTCATAATCTCTGGAAAGGATGCCACATCCCATATGTCACACCCCATGCACGCCACCACAGTCGAAACGACACGCCAGGACATGTTCAATCTGGAAAACAGTGCCTACTCCACCATCCAGCCCAACAAGATATACCTTGGTGACAAGAATGAACTAGTCCTGAAGCTGACCAACCACGCCAACAAATCTCTCCAACTATTTGGCGGAGAATTACCCGCGTCGGCAAAGAGCGAGCCCGATTTAAGAAATGGCCCAACAACTCTATTCCTCGATTTTGGCGACGTCTTTAAGCATGAAGAGTTAAGTCGGATGTCTATCGCCAAGATATCTGTCGGCGACGAGTCGAAACCTTTCAAGGATGCCGGCTGGAAATTCAAGTCGTTTGCAAACGAAAACCGCCTGGGTCTGTGTCCAGGCTCGGATGTCGTGCTGCCCGCAAATCAAAGTGTGGCATTCTATTTCGCCGGGGTTAGCTGTACCAACCAGGATTTCACCCAGCATCTACTTCATATCTATTACTCCAACCTGGGTGGACGGCTCCACGCAAATCTAGGGTTTTTCACGATTACTCCGATTATGGTGAGTGATCCTCCCGAGACCAGAACGGCGATTGGCAATAATCTGACGGTGTCTCTGACCTCTGCCGCTGATTCTGAACTGGCGAAGGCCTGGATCACTTCCCAGGCGTATCTGGAGGCCTCCCCCAATAATTGGCTCTCCAACGAGCTTAAGCTGGAACTAGCTTACACCCCTGAATCCGGCGAGGGCACCCTTAACCTCACTGGCGCGGAGTTTTTGTTGAGTTTCGTGGCCGGCGACGAAACCGACAATGGGGCGCTTACAACCCCGGAACTGATCAACCAGATCGGTTACATCAAGGCTGAGAATTGGTCGGTGGATGCAGCCGATGCGAAACCGTGGAGGCACTGGATACTTACAACCAACCAGCCCTTGAAGGCGAACAGTACGGCTACGTTCAAGTATAACAACATTCACATCGGCCCGAAGTTTCTTGAAGGTGATGCCTACGCTTACCTGCTGTTCAGGAAACTGCCGGGTTTCCTGGACGGGTGGTTCGTCCTAAAAGTGCTGCGTTCGCAAGCGACTCCAGTGATCGATTCTCTAACCGGCCCTACAGCGACCGTACCCTACGGGGCGGATGTCAAGCTATCCTGGTCGTCGTTCGCGGTTCCCTATCTTGTACTGGCGTGTTCCACAAAGGATTCGCAAACCTTGACCAAACCTGTGGCGGGTACGGCGACTAACGAAGATCAGGGCCGGATTGTGGATGATACTACGTATACACTGAGTGGTTACAACTCCGAGGCCGACTTTCGCAGTAACAAACCGATACCGGGTGTGCAGAAACAACTGGACGTGCATGTAACTCATACCTCCCCGACGATTAATTCGTTCACGGCAACTTGCAGCCCTACAGAGGCCCTTCTGCAATGGAATGTCGCATTCGGTGAGATGGAGAGTTGGCTGAACGTGGAGATTAAGGACAAGAACGGTGCAACTCTTTACGAACCGGAACCAAAAGACAAGAAGAGTGGCACGTGTTCCCTAAAGCCCTCCAATGGAGTCTTCGATGAGAATACAACGTTTAAGCTCCAAGCTTGGAGTTCCAAATTGACGGACATAGAGAAGCCCAGAAAGGAAGTCAAACTAGGAGACGGACTGGAACTGTACCGAGTCAAATCCTTCACGGCTACTCCCGCGCATCCACTCGTCCTGGGCGCAGCGAAAACTACACTGCAGTGGGAATTCTCGTTCGCGGATCCGAGCGAGGTAAGAATAGAACAGAACAGCGTCCGTATTCCCGTGGACGAGTCTAAGCGAGCGACTGGCCCCATAACGGTTGACAACGTCACCCGTGACACAAAGTTTAAGATCTACGCCAGGAGGAAAGGTGGACCGGAAGCATTGCATGAGGCGGATGTGAAAGCTGAGAGCGTCGAGCAATTTCTCTTTCGGCAAACTGTGAAAGGATGGAACGTGACCAATGACGACAGGGCTATATGTGAGTTGCCTGATTGGCCTAATTATCATTACTACCTCTGGTTTCTTGAGACTATAAGATTCGATCCGCCAAACCGCCAGGCAGAATACGTGGTCGAATTTGGGACGAACAGGACAAGAGGGATAGTCGGCTGTAAATCAGAGCCCGGGCTGAAGGAAAGGGATGGACAGTATTACCTGCATTTCAAAGAGGAGTTAAAATATATCAGATCCTGGAGGGTTGGCGAAAGTGATAGGGTTTCGTTGGATGGCAATGTATTTCGATATGATCGCGATCAAGAGGGGGGGACGTATCGGCTTGGTTCGGTGGGTGAGTTTGAATTTCTGATCACGCCAACCGGTCTAAAAGGTGGACCGAACTGGACCCTGTCCCAGTTAAGTTTCGGGTGGCCGAGTTACGGAGGATGGTGGCGCTGTGTGCCGAAGCATGAGAGAACAACTACGACCCTGGAATTTAACCAGTAAGAGCCGCAGTGAATTGCAAGCGCAAGAAGGCGGCTGGTGAACTGGATGGAAATATGGCAGGCCGAAAGATAACCTGGCCAGATCGCTTTTAGCATTCGAGCCGTAACCGCAGGGCTGATTCATCTGGGTTTGGGGTACAGGGAGCATGGGCTATTGGTTTCCAGCCCGAAACTATTGCGAGGAAAACTGGCGTGCCTCTGCAAGTCGCTATAGAAGCAACTCCATTAAAGATAGACAGCCTGCTACCGATCGTAGTAGCTCGACTCTGATTGGTAGCGAGGCTGCTACCGATCGTAGACGAGCTACTACGAATCATAGATGGCCCGCTACTGACGATAGATGGCCTGCTACTGATGATAGATGAGTCGTGATTAATGATAAACAGGCATCTATCGTCAATAGATGCCCACCTATAAAAGAGGGCTGCCCCACATTTTCGGCGCGAGTTTCATCCAATTGCAAACCGCTATCAGGCTCATAACCCAAAGACCGCAGACTGTATCTCCTGTGACCGATTTGTGACCAGAATTAAAGGAACTGCCTGGTATTGTATGGTAGAAGACCGATCTGTACGCTGGCTGCAACCCGCATTAAATAGAATTACATGTAACCGAAACGGGTTTAACTGACAAGTTAAGAACATGGCTCGCATTCACGAGGCCAGGGGTTCGAATCCCCTCAGCTCCACCAATAGTCTCAATAAGATAAGGCCGCCAGTTCAGCGGCCTTTCTCGTTTTCAGGGGTGTTCGTAGCAATCACTGTAGCAACCGGGATTATTCTGTACCTGTAAGTATTGAATCCATCAGGTCAATCGCTTCTTTTCTCACCGTAGGCAAAACGTGAGTGTGATAGTGCTATTTATCGTGCGAGGGCGAGGGCAATCATCACCCTTTGCAATCGTATCCGAGTCTGGGCGACCACAATCCGCATAAGCTTGCTGGGAGAGCGCAGTCGCCAACTCAGCGGTTTCGGTTGTTCAAGGCGTTCGCTGATCATCACGAAGCTTACAACAGCCATCGCGGCAAAATGCCCTTCTAGCAGCAGCATAGGGAGTAGCATCAATGCCCAACAGGAGCCGACGCACCAAACTCCGTGCGTAATCCCGAAGCGCAACGCGTCCAAATCTGCGGCGATGCCAAACGCTGCCAGTTCACTATGATTATGGCCTCTATTAAGGCAACGCTGCTTTATCGGCGAACACTGCCACACGAAAGCAATAACCCCTACCACGACCGCCGGCAGATATGATTGTGGCGCGAGCAGGCTCAGCATAAGCATTGCTGCTATCAATACGCCGCCCGCCGCCATCCAAATCGCGGCATACCCAATCACAAAAAGCGTACCTGACCGGACACGCCGACGCTTGAAGCTGCGCTCGCGTATGTGGCGAATTGGTGCGATCAACGTCGGCGACATCATCGCGACCAGCATCAGTGCCCAGCCTGCCATCAAAGAAGAGATCGGATTCATCTCCAGCAGCATGTGAAATGAAACGGGCGATGCCCCTGAGTCTGTTACCGGACAGTGAGCAAGAGTCATGATGCTTCCGGGATTAACTAGAAGCATCATCCACGTTATCGCACTCATAAGCAGTACCAGGATGTTAATCCGTGTACGCTTTCGGGGTCTTACCGTCATGGCTGCCCCTGGCGGTAGATGCTGACTCGCCCGACGGTGAGTTCCTCATCATCAGGCACCTCATGATTAGGCTCAATTCTCACATCAAGCGAATCCGTGTCGAGAGCGTTGTTGTTATTGAGGAACAGATTGTCGATGACATTCGTGATGTCCAGCTTGAAGGTGAGCCCCTCACCACCATGCTGGCCATCTTTTGAGCTTGCCCGCTCAAGTCCAAAAAGGGCAACATGTCCTACTTGCTGTCCGTTGACGGAGACATAGAGTTTAGTTGCGTCTATGCTTCCTCGAACATTTTCAAGCCGGAGGTAGACCCGATCCGGCAGGCTCGCATCAGAAGCTGCCGCGAGACTCTCAGACACTTTCGCCCGGGCGTCAGAATCAAGCTTGACAGTTGCGCGAGCCCCCGAGCTCTTAATCTGAAGAGCTCCATCGCGGGCTCCAACGAGTTCAGTGTTATCTCCGATGTCCATACTTCCTCCTTGCGCTGTTCTCGCCGCGTCAGCCGCTACTCCCAACCTCATTAACCTATTGGCAAGTAGGTTGGCAGGCTGGGACGGAAGACCTGTAGTCAGGTCATCATAATCATAATTCAGCTGACTGAGACTATTTACATCGTTCGGGGTGTACACCCAAGAAGAGCCATCCGGCATTGGCATCGCGAATTCCCGCTCGCCGATGGCTGCGGGTCCGTTAAGCCAGTTCGAGTCCGTCGGATTGCTGTTTCCGTTCGCGTTCCATGCCGCCCACATCCGGTCAATGTTGCAATGGTGTAAATAGAAGATCGGGTCGAGTCCTGCAACGCCCGGATTACTCATCAATCCGAAATTTCTGCGACTCAGATAGCCGCCGACGTCAACGTGCACCCCATTATGTGGATTGAGTTCGAGGCTGCCAGCATCACCTCCGGAATGCGAAAATCCCGTATCCCCACCGCCATAGCCGTCGAGATAGATGGGGTCGTTTTGGCACTCCGCATTTTCATCAGTAGTCACATAGATGTCACCATCAAAGTTGGGTCCGTAACGAGCTGTTACGAAAAGTGGGTTTGGTGTCCCGCCCGGTAAAGTCTGCTGAGTAAAGGCTGGCGGAATCTTAAATTCATTGCCCGGTCCAAAATAATTCCAGTACGGCAAAGCCCAGTCTGAAGGGCCACCGAGACTCACCACCGCCGCACGGATTTGCGCTTCCAGCGCTAACAGGTATCCGCGATGCCATGGAGGGAAATACCAGCTTCCATGCTGACACTGATCCCAATACAGGTCCAGAAGATTCTGGGATGGAAGCGGTGTCGTTGGCACCTGTGGCTGTCCAGGGATAAAACCCCAACCCGGAAATGTGGGGCGGGGGGGTGTTATGTACTGGCCGTGAATAGCGGCGAAGAACCACCAACTGTTCGGATTATCTAGGGACAGCGATTGCATTTCGCCGACGCCTTTCGCGTACCATGAGAGATCCGGATTGTCGAAGGTCCCACCGTTGTTCCAGGCATTCTTTCTTGTATAGCTGGCCATCATCTTACCTCCGATTAAAGAATGATATTCTGAGGCTAGATTTTGGCGAGTTATGCAAGAGGCAGAGACTCGTGAGAATCCAGCCCTTTGATTGGAGCAAGAACACGATATTCCAACAGCCATTTGGTGTCAATAAGAGCAAGATAAAGAGTGATAAAGAATACAAAATTTCTCGGTAGCGTTAAAAAAATTCGACTTGCACCAGATCAAGCATGACAGCAACCTTGACAGCAGACAGCAAAGAAAGCCGTAGTACACAATCGACAGGGCAGCACGCAAGTAGTTGGTTTTTGGATGTGGAAGCACTCAGCAATACACTTTTCTGGAACTCGCATTCACGAGGCCAGGGGTTCGAATCACCTCAGCTCCACGAGTAAAATCAAGAAGATAGGCCACCCAGAAAGGTGGCCTTAACTGTATTTGATCTATTTGATAGCGGTTTTGACAGCAACCCACCAGTTAAGCTTTTCTCTTCTCGCTCTCGGCTTTCAAGATAATCCGGCTCAGGGCTGTTAATGTCTTTTGCATTCTTACTCTTCATATAATCTTCGACTGCACAGGTAGGGCTTCTGAGTAGCAAAGTGCTATGGCGACTACGAGGAAAAACAATTCCGCCGGGGGTGCTTGCGGGGGTGGCTATGACTATCAACAGGATGCCGGAGTCACCGACTTATCAATTTGCTCACGCATTAAGATGAGCCGGGGGCGCTTCCCAGAACTGAAGCGCCCCGGCCCAAAGCAGGACGATTCAAAGAATCAATGTACGAACCCGGGGCTGGTCCTCAACACAGCCTCTTCTTCTGATACGAAAACGATCTCAGAGCTGGCCATGGACTCCACCTCAAACTGACAAATTCTCGTAGTGCAACAATCCTTGCAAGGAGTCGGGCATAGCTGATTGGCTATCTGATCCAGGATCGACCGCCGCCGATTCATCTCGTCAAAGGTGTTGACGAATGGTGATCCACACCTTGGGTCGGGCTGGTTCACCACCCCGGATAAAAACGGTGAGAGAACCGGCGGCTGCCCGAACGCAGTCGGCCTGATGTGATAGAACAACGTGTTCGTCTCACCGAGATGGCATCCGCTGCAGGTGTTGAACGAGAAGTTGAACTCGACGTTACAGTTCGGGTCTGGCGGACAGACGAAGGCCGGGCTATCCCAGTGGAACGGCGGGACGAATGAGCTCCCACCTAGGAACGGCCCGCCGCCGAACTGAAGCGGAACGATGTGCTGTCCGGCGCACACTTGTGCGAAGTTCGCGTTCAGGTAGTTGCCCAGCGTTCCCGTGTTGTTGAATTGCTTATCGGGAGTGAGCTTGACGGTGGTCATTTTCAGTTGACCGTTTGCCACGAAGGGGTCTTCAGGCCCAGGAGTCAGCCTGAACTCCCTCAACTCCCAGTCTCCGGTTTGCGGCGGCAGGAATTCATTCGTCCGAAGCTGGTTCAAGGCGCTGCCGTTCACCTTGTGCGGCGCAACGCCTGCGACAACAAACTGCTCGGTTATGTTTTGAAGCGCCTGGTTGAATTGAGCTGAAGGCATCGGAATTGATGAAAGAGCGACCCATTGCTGCGCCCATGACTTGACCTCCTGACAACTAGAGCGGTCGATGCCATATTCGAGGATCACTGTCATTTCCGATACGACGCAACAGTTCCCGCTACCCGGGGTTCTGTCGATTACGCCGAAAACGAAGCGCGCTTCGCCGGCGTTGTTTTGCGTATAACCGCTATTACCCCGCAGGTCGATTCGGTTGACGATGGCCAGCAACCTGAATGGGGCTTCCGAAAGATCGAGCGGAGCCCCCAGCCCCCCACTTGCCAACTCCCACGGAATGATTACTTTGTCGCGGACTCTCGGTCGCCCCGGGACCGCGAACCCGTTGATTGTTTGCTGAGCCTCCCAGTGTGCCAACCATTGGCGCGCGAATACGCGGGGGTCGATGCCGGTTTGCGTCTGATTGGCCATCTGAGTCATCAGATACCCGAAAGTCCACTTGCCCATCCGAGTTCCTACGTCGGTACATGGGTTGAAGGTGCGAGTCGGGTCCTCAATAACGCTCGTGTCGGTGATAAGCAGCGAGCGAGCTGGATCGATGTTCAAGGGGGAAGACATAGCTTCTCCGCTGCCCGTGCCATCGTCGATTAAGAGCGTATCCGGGTCCGCAGCCTGCAGCGGCGTCTCTCCGACAAGAAGCCGCCCGCTGAATCGCGGGACCGTAAGATTGGCATTGAGCGCCCTGTGAGTACCGAGTATCCGGTTGCGGTTTGCCTCTATGTCGGCAAAGTTGGCGTTGATCGGGCTCGACAGCACACCATCGTCTGCCTGCTCATCCCCGAGCTTTCCATCATCCTGAAAACGCAGCGTTACGCCATCGTTCATTCTCAGGTTGAACGGCTTGCCAATCCGCTCTTTATTGGGGAACTGGATCCTGAGAATCGCGTTGGCATCAGGCAGCGGCTCTTCCAACCGCTTAATAGTCACCACAGGCCTGCCGACCTTACCGCTCGATTGCGCTAGTATGGTGACCCCTCCACCGGTTGCCGGCCCAGTCCTCACAAGCGCCGCGCCGACCACCGCCATTACGACGAAGATCACAAGGACCTTCAAACGCCTTGAGTTTTTGCGGTTCATCATATTCTCCTTTCTATTTTGCTGAATGAATGGTCAATCACCTCGCGGGACTTGGGGCACGACCAGCCCGCCAACCGTCCGTTGCATACACACAACGGCTTGACTCGCTTTTCGTGATTGCTGCGTCAGATCATTCTTTGGAAGCCAGTGGAATCACCCTCCTCTTATCGAGGGTTGTGGCCGGGCAAGGCGGATCTTCAGTCGACCAAAGCAAAGTGGTTGCCTTGCCGTCTATTTAGACTTGCCTTATACACAGACCTCCGGCTCATGGCTCGGGCAAGAGCAAGGAACTTACAGAAATTCCGCTTTTAATACTGGTAGTGGCAGTTCGAGCAGTTTCTTTGAGGTCTCCTATTAGCCTGCCAACGAAACCGCTTCAGAGTGAGTTTTGCTTCTTTTACTTTGCTTGACAGTCCTAGCCTTAGGAAACCGAGCCTTAAGTCGGAGCCCTCAATTGGCGATGAATCAATTGTTCGAGACTCTTAAGGCCTTAGGGAGGAACGCTGTGCCCCTAAGGGTGCTCTGTCTTACACTGACTGTAGTGAGGATATGCTCTCTATTGTTAGACCCTCAATTTAGGGACGCCTTAGAACTGGCTGTCAAGAGCACTACGTTGCGATCCCTTGCAACAGGTGCTCAACCACAGGAACACCGGCAAAGCAAAGAGATGTTCTTAGCCTGGAACGAGATCAAGAAGCGGCTGGATTGTAGTATAAGCTACTTTCAGTGTCAAGAAGAATATTGCCGAACCGTAGTGATTTTGATGAAAATGTCCATGACTGAGGATATGGATGCGACGCACGAAGGCGCTGAAAAGTCAGGTAATACAATCGATTATATTGACCCGATAGATTTTGAACGGAGCGTTCATAAGAAGTCCCTGCCTGAACGCCCCGATGCCATATGCCACATCAGGCGCCTGTGTTGCAGCAAGTATTCGGACCTGCAAGGGTCGTCAGTACCCAGAATATTCTAATTGAACCCCACCATGCTTCTATGTATACTGCGGGCTCCACGCGCAAAATCCAGCCATAAGAAGGAGTAACTTGAATGGGAATAGAGATTCAAATGACTCAAACTGGAGTTAAGCCGGGCCAGGTCGCCACGTTCACATTTAAAAACCAGGTCCAGGCCTATGCACTCGGCATATGGGCTTTCAGACTGACCTACGGACCAGACATAGACCATTATGTTCAAGACTTCAGCATCAAGATGCTTCCGATCCAGTCGGAAACTCTTGCTGTGAGCGGAAACGTCGTGTCGGTGAGGGTCAACGCACGACTGCAAGACTCCAGCGGCAATACTGTGTCTCTCGAAAACTCCAGCAGGCCTTCCGTCATCTACCCTGTGTGTGTAGCGGTGACTGGCACTACTGATAACGATACCGTCATGACGAACGTCGGCCCAATCGCCAACGGGTCCACGGCTCCCGTCACGCTTCCTGGCCTGTCCGGCTTTTCGGCGGTGACCAGCTTCCTCTCCGGGTTCGCCCTCGATTTCTCGACCGGCGACCACCAGGTCCTTGGGGCGAGCGCGGACTGCGGTATCAACTATAACCAATCGCAAGGCATGATAAGTGGCAGCGCCCGCCTTTATGACGCCAGCGGCAACCAGGCGAATACTGCGACGGTGGACTCGGGCGTGATCGCCTCGACCGACGCCAGCCCGGGCTTTGCGATTGCGGAAGTTACCAAGCAGACCCCTGGCGGCGTCCCCATCACATTTCCCTCGCTCACCTCGATCAGTAATGTCTGCTGCCTGATAAGGGCGTGGCAGGTAGAGTACGACTCCGTCCATAATGTGCAGGCCTTTTCCATAGGGTCGTTCGGCTGGCCGCAGATCAGCGGCAATACCGTGACGCTCCCGAACCTTTACGCCCACCTCAACGATGGTTCAAACAACTGGCAGAATGACTCCAAATCAAACGCCACAGTTCTGGTCATCGCACTCCCCTGAGTCAGAGGCCGCGGTCCGGCGGCCGCGGCCGTCCCTGGGAAGTCAAAGGAGACAAGTATGCCCGCAACCTCCAACTCCAGCTCTGCGGACCCGAACGGCATTCCGGCGATCCGCACGTTTCAATTCGATTCCACCTCGATAGGGCAGCTGGCGAGTGCCGTGAACCTTTTTCGCGGCGACGTAAACATTCCGCAAAATCTCTTCACGCTTCCCGGCCGCGCGAGCGGCGGCGCGATGGACGTCAACATCACGATCCTGTATCAAAGCAACGTGTTCCGAGACGCCATGCTCTGGAACAGGGACGCGCCGACCGGCGTCTTAGGGCTTGGCTGGAGTTTCCCGCTTACCTACATCCAGGCCGCCGACACCGGCTCGCCCGACCCCGACACGCGCGCCTATGTGCTGTTCGACAACGGCAGCCCGAATGAGTTGGTGCGCCAGCCACAGCAGCACTTTCTGTTTAAGATGCCGTCGAGCGTGGCCAACAGCCTGCAAGCGGGCAAGGCAGTTCCTGCCGCCGTGCGAGACTATTTTCTACAAAACGGCCTGCCGCTCGATGCGAGCGCCACGGCCACGGGCGAGGCAGGCGCGTGGACGCTCGCCGATGACGCGCGCCAGCAGTCGTTTTCCATACGGACTTCGCCGGCTGGTTCAGGTGAGTGCGACGTTTGCTATGGCGGGCAATCCTTCCAGTTGCAGAGCTATCGTTTCTGGCAGATAGTCTACTTCCCGGTTTACGAGCGGTGGCTGATCGTCACCGACGACGCCACCCGCAAGTCGTTCGGCGGCGTTGGACCGAACACACCGCAGGGCTACCGCACCGCAATTGGAAACAGCATCGCCTGGCAGGTCTGGTGGGGGACGAATGGCATCCCCAGGTGGACCGGGCCAAGCAGCCTCACGAGCGGACAGGTGCAGGTGGCGCGCGCCTGGTATCTGGAATCGACTTCGAACTGTTTCGGCGACAAGATCACTTATGCCTATAACGGCTGGGAACGAAACGCGGCAGGGCTGATACCGGATGTGGAGCAGCAGGTAGGAACGGGCGGCCTGCCATACACAAAGGCGGTCTACCTGAGCGCGGTCAAAGACGTGTTCGGCCGCACGGCGACTTTCTCGTACGGGGACAAGCTGTGGAACGAGGACGGGCCGCGGGAGTACTCCGACCCGCATCGCGCCGCGCCAGGCAATGCCCCGAACGCCTACCAGGATTCGTATGAGACCAAGTACCTGTCAGACATCGCGCTATCGGCTACAAATGGGGCGACCCTCTTCACTGTAAAGTTCGGGTATCAGCCGAGGCCATCGGTGAAGGGGCCTGAGCAGGAAGTGGCGAATGTCACTTCATACACCGGCGCGCTATATAACGACACATTCAAACGATACCTCACGAGCGTCACTACGCTTAATGCGGCGGGCGATTCCCTGCCCGGATACTTATACGAATACTACATCGACGGGCACGGACCCGGTACGCAGCCGGGGGCTTTGAAAGCGGTCACCGCGCCGCAGGGCGGCAGCGTCACTTACACCTACACGCAGCAAAAGCTTTCAGTCTGCGACCGCAATCAGCCGATCCCACGACCGAGCCAGACCCCTAACGGCGTCCCGCGCGTCTTCTATGGGGATGATTACGTTGTATCTCTCTGGTATGACGCGGTGAAAAGTCTCGTGACCTTGCAGGTATACACCTGGGCGGGCCGATGGATATGCTGGCAGCTCGACGCCGAGAGCCCGGTGCTTTACAGCGAGGCGTTCGATCCCTCAACTATCGGGGCGCTTACGAATTCCGAGTTTTTCGTCATACACTTGAACACCGGTGATTCTTCGCTCGCCTGGGTCTTCAGCAAAGACGCCGCGCGTCCCGGCCAGTTCCTACCGGCTGCTATCCAAGGCGCCAAGACCGGCCTGAACGCGCCGACACTCACTTTTTCGCGCACTTCGGGCACGGTGACTTACACGGGCGGGAATACGTTTTTCGCCGCCGCCCAGATGAACCCGAACTCATCCACGTGGATTTACAAAACCCTAACCTGGCGCTGGAGCACGCAGTCGTGGGAGGTCGAAACCAAAACCCCGAGCAACTTCACATGGCTTGCGGCCGGCGGCGAGTATCTCCTTGCCCTAGATTCGCAGGGCAACATCAACCTCTCTTACCTCGACGGCGCGCTCACCTGGCAGACAGCCGCGCCGGCCGCCATCAGCGGTTTCGCCCTTCCCGGCGGAAACTATGCGAACGTGGCGCTAGCGGCAGCGCCCGGGATGGCCGTCGTTAATCTTCTCAAGGCGAGCAATGCATTGGTTCGTGAATACCAGATCCACGTGATCCAGTGGGACGCCAATCACAGGCTGCAACCCGTATCGAGTCCGCCCGCGATATCGGAGCCCCAGGCCCAACGCGGTCCCGCACTCGGGTGGGCGCCCGTGATAGTGACGAACAGCTTGATCGCGATCAATGGGAACCTTTTCCGCTTTAACGGCAATGCGTGGCTGAGCAACACCAGCCTGAGCGTCAAACACCCGCAACCGGGCAGCACGCAGAGGTATTCTTACGGTCCCGATTACGCGCTTCAGGTGATAACCAATTCGCAAGGCTATGGCACCAATGCGGCGGTGCTGGGGTTCGACCCCGACGCGGACCCTTCCGCGTGGGGCACCGCTCCCGCCACGCCGAGCCTGCCCCCGGCGCAAAAGATTTACGATAACTGGCCGGCGGGCGGCAACCCCGATTACGCGATGCTGGGGCCCCATCTTTATTTCCGTGGCACGGCCACGGATTGGACGACCGTCGCTTCCCAGAATACCCCGACAAACATTGCGGACCTGGCAGGCCAGGGGTACGACTCGCAGTCGCTTATCAACGAAGGGCCGGCCTATCTCAGTTACAGCGTTTTCCCGCCCGGTCAATCTCAAAATCCGATTGTGCAATCGCTCGTGTTTCAGAACGGGCAGGTCGGCTCGCCCGTTCCGTTCAGCTTGCAGCGCATGTATACGCCGTCAATCGAAGGCGGCCCAGCCGGGCCCGGAGCTTCTCCTCAAGGGCCGGGAGTGTTCGTCAGCTACGACTCCGGCGCGGCGGGATTTAACAGGGCGTCTGTTATTTACTTGAACCACTACGCCGGCGACGCCGTGTCGGGGCCTATTGTGCATTACCCTGTGACGAGCATTGCGGTTGACGACCAGTATCAAGACATCGCGACCACAACATATTTTCCCGACCCCTCGCAGGCGGCCTGCGATCCCACAGGGTCTGTGGTGAAGTACTACCGGAACACAGTCTACCCCGGCAGCGCCGGTCCCGCGCAGCCATCCTATGGGAAGAGCGTGAGCACGTATCAGAACGGGCTGAATGTCGAAGCTGCGAACTACTACGACATGCTTGACGGACTGCTTGCGTCGACTGAAATCTACGACAGCGGCGGCAACTTGCTTGAGTCGCACCAGAACACGTGGCAGGTGATCCGGCAGGTAGCTTCCGACCCGGTTGACTCGAACGCGCCAGCAATCCAGTTACAGGGCGGCTGGGTCATGCGGACCCAGCAGGTCTCGGTGATCGATGGTGTGAACCAGACTAAGGCGATTAGCTACGGCGGGCCCGGCTTCCCCGGACCCTACAGTGGGAGGCCCGTGAAGACGACGGCTTCGTCTTACGGCGGCGACGGGAATCCGCAAACGTTCGCGCGCTCTTTCACCTATGGGCCGGAGGTGAGCGCGGCGATGCGCGCGCTCAACATGCGGTCGGCGACCGTCCAGACCACCACGTTCGAGCAGACCGGAAGCGGCAGTGCGGTTGCGGTCAAATCGTCCGCCTCTTTCTATTCGATGTGGCCGAGCGAGGCTGGGGATGGCGTTCAGGTTCCGGCCAAAGAAGGCGCGTTCCGCATGGTCAATTCCCCCGGAGACGCCTTCCCCTTTTCGTCCTACGCTCCGGGAAGCACGCCGGATGGCTGGCTGCTTGAGCGGCGCGTCACGGCGCGTACCGCCTCAGGGCAGGAGTCGGAAACTAAAGATGGCTGCGGCACTACGAGCTGTGTCATCTTCAGCGCCGACCACACGTTTCCGGTGGCCCACATCTCAAACGCGGCGCTGGGCGGGGCAGCCTATCTTGGATTCGAGCCGTATGAAGACGCCTCTGCCTGGACCTTAACGAATACGCGATTCAACACTAACGATGCGCGCACGGGGACGACCAGCCTGCTCCTTCCGGCGAGTGCTGAGGCGCGGTTGTCAGTGGCTGTTTCGGCGGCGTATCCGACCTATGTAGTTGGGTTCTGGTACAAGACCGCCACCGGTTACACGCCTGCTTCGGGCGCGGGCGCGACCATTGCGACGGGGGGCAGTTCGAATACCTCGGACTTTAAGCCGACCAACGGCGAGTGGGTTCTCAAGACCATCGGGGTGCCAATCTTGGGCGGCGGGTCGCCTTCCATCGAGGTGACACTCGCGAACCCTACGGCGGCTGACGTGTTGCTCGATTGCGTCTACGTCGTCCCACTTGCTGGCGGTATGATCGCGAAGACCTTTGACGAGGAAGGCCAGATGGTCACGAGTTCTACAGACGCTGGCGGGCGAACTCGCTGGAGCCTGTATGACCGCTTCTTGCGGCCAACCTTGCAGGTAGGGCCTGACGGCCAGCCCAAGGAACTCGCCCAACGATTCCTTTCGCGTCAGGGGAGCGGCGGCGGCGCGTTTGAGACGACAAGCCCGAACGCGGAATTAACGCTGCACCCGGCTGACGGTGGCAGTGTCGAGACATTCCTTGATGGCGGGGCCTGGCAACAAGTGTGGCAACCGGCTAATCCGCAGGCATGGCGGGCCTCCGGCGGGGCGTTGTCGCACGTTGGAACAAATGCTGACACGCTCGTCTACAAGGGGGCGCTGCCTGCTACCTGGGCGGTCTACTTCGAAGTCTCCGCAGGCAATAAGCCGCCTGCCCTCAGCCTGACCGCCGGCTCGATCTCAGGTTCGTATTCCGGCAACGGGTACACGGGTTGGGGCGGCGCTCAACCACTGGCGACTCCCCCTCAGATGGCGAGGCACTGGTTGCTGGTCGCCGGAGACGGCGTGGCGCTGTTGTTCGGCGACGGCCAGCTCATCTTTTCCGTCAAAGGGGCCTGGAGCAGCGGGCCGCCCTCGATCACCACAAGCGCAGACCTGACCTTTTCTAACCTCGCCTTTCTCGCATCGCCACGCGTGTCGCTGACTTATAGAGATGGGTCGGGCCGCCAGCGCCAGGTCCACCAACTTTATGGCGCGGACAGTCGTGTTTCGGAAGTGGTTTTCGATCCGTTGGGCCGCAAGGTGGCTACTACGCGCGTCGCCCCGGGCAGTTTCGGCAGCGGGGCCAGCCTGCCGGTCTTAAGTTACAGGCCCGGATTCGTCGATGTGACTGGCTTTCTGGCCTCGCTGAGTTCCTCGTGGAAGATGACCGGCGACGTCGCGGATTATTACCAGGGGCAGGTCGTCAACAATATCCGGCGGTCGAATGACCAGGGCTATCCCTATCGCGGCACGAAATGGGAAGCATCACCGCGCAAGCGCAAGGTAGAGGTCGGGCTTCCGGGGTTGCCCTACGCGATCCACGACGTTAGCTCAACCACGCCTGCGCAACGCATGACTACTCAGTTCGCCTACGGCAGCAACAGCGGCACTAACCCGGAATTGCCGGCTGCGCAGTATTCACAGACCACCGTCACAACGCCCTTGAAGCAGGTCTCTTATCGGGTCAACGACAAGGTCGGCCAAAGCGTGGCGTCCGTGCACAAGGGCTCCACGAGCGAGGCCGTCGCGCAGTCGGCTGGTGTGCGCAGTTATGCGCAGACGGCGACGGGACCGCAGATCACACTCAACCTCCAGCTTCCCAATGCGATCATCGCCGGGCCGCAGTCAGGCGATGAGTCATATGTGCGGACCACTGCGACGGACGCCGCGAGCAGGGCGGTTGCCACGAGCGACCCGGACTCGGGTCAGACCCAGTTTCTCTATGACCCATGCGGGCGCGTGCGGTTTGTGCAGCCGGCAATGGGAAAGGACGAGGAGTGGTTTTTCTACACCCGGTACGATGCAGTAGGCCGCGTGGTCGAGCAAGGCACGGCAGCGCAGAAGTGGGATCCTCAGGTCCTCGGTCCGCTGGCTGCGCAGCCTGACTGGCCGACACCTGAGGTTCCGCACACTGTATCGCTCGCGTTGAGTTACGACGGTGACGGAAACGATCCCACGCTGATCGGGCAGAAGACCGGCTGCGTGACGAGGACGCCAGCGCCCCAGGGAGGGACTCCCTGCGTCGCGGATGAAGTTTTCACGTATGACGCCTTCGGTCAGGTCACAGGGGCGGCGCTCTCCGTAAGCGGGCCTGCTTCATCGAATGGCGCGATAGGTTATTCCTACAACAACCTCGGCGAAATGACGGCCATGAAGCTCCCCTCCGGCTCGCCGCTCGCCCAGGTCTTCTACACCATGAACGATCAGGGATGGATCACGGGAATCGGTTCGTCCGCCGACTCCCCCACAGACATCGCCGCCTACACGTACTCGGCAGACGGGGCAGTGGAGACCGAGAGCCTCGGCAACGGCGTATGGGCGCGCGCGGCGGAATACACGTCACCCGGCTGGGTGCAACAGGTTGTGACGACTTCGGCAGACAATCAGCAGCGCCTGGCTCTGTCTTACAGCTATAACGCCGACAGCACCGTTGCGACGCGCGAGATTGCTTACGCCTTCGGATCTTCGACGGGCGAGCTTAGCGACGTGTACAGATACGACGGACAAGGCAGGCTGGCGAGCGCGCAAGGCAGCTCCGACGATCACATAAACTCTTACGACCCCAACGGAAACATTTTCGCAGTCACGCAGCGCGGCGCATCGCAGAGCTTCACGCAGGCGCCCGGCAGCGACCAGTTGCGGCAGGCGAGCATCGGCGGGTCTTCGAGCCCTGTCTCGTGTGACGTACGCGGCCGAGTCACCACCGCCCTGGGCAGGACACTCAGCTACGACAACGCCACAAACCTTACCATCGGCGGGTCGATGAATTCCAACAAGGTGCAGTTTGGTTACGGCAGCCGTCGGCAGCGAGTGCTCAAGCAAGCGAGCGGCGAGAAGGCATCAACTACGATTTACTTCACGGGTCTGTCTGGGTTGCCTGTCGCGCGGTTGGACGGTTCGACGTGGACAGCGCTCGTGCATGGTCCGACGGGGCTTGTGGCCACATATTCAGATCAAGCTTACTACCCGCTGAAGGATAACGAGCACAACGCCTGGGCAGTGGTGAATTCGAAAGGGCTTGTGGGCCGCTATGTCTACCTGCCATTCGGCGGCATCGTTACAGCCGATGGGCCGAATCCCGCGATTCTGCCCTACACTTTCATGGGGCAGGAATGGGACGCCGAGCTATTGCTCTACAACTTTCGCGACCGCCTGTACGACCCGCTTTTACGTCGGTATCTGACACCCGATCCGCAGCGGCAGTTCCCGAGCCCGTACGTATTCTGCGCGAACAATCCGCTGAGCGTGACTGATCCGACAGGTGACACAGCGTTGTGGGCGCGGATAGGGATCGGCATCGCTATGGGCGCGATGATAATCGCAGGGATTGCCGTTACGATTGCCACGGGGGGCGCGGCCGCGCCGGGATTGGCTGCGGGCGAGGCGGCGTTAGCAGGCGCAGAAACCGGGGGTGAAGTAGCAGCCGGTGTAGCAACTGCGACCGCCGGAGCCGAAGGTGCCGGCGTGGGCGGGGCGGCGGCCGGAGGTGAAGCAGCCCTTGCGGAGGGCGGCACTGCCACGGCGGGCGAGGTCAGTGCCGGGGCCGGATCGGGTGCAGGGACGGCAAGCAGTGCGGTCGCCGCGTCGTCGTTCACCAGCACGAACTTTGGCTACCTGTCGCTGCAAGTAGGAATCGGCATAGTGGAAGGCACGGGCATATCGGGTTTGCAATACGACATCCAAAACGGGCGCACGTTTACGGTGAAGGGCTTCTTCGAGTCGGCAGGCTGGGGCGCTTTAAGCGGATTAATCGGTGGGGCACTCGGTGGCATCCCCGGGATGCCGGCGCTTCAGGGCGCGATGAACTCATTGAGACCCTTAGCTCAATTCGGGATCAACGTAGCCGCGCAGGGAGTGGTCGGAGCCGCCGCATCGGACCTGACACAGATACTGGCAAACATCTCGGCCACGGGACCCGACCACCCGGCGTGGTATAGCGGCCTCCTGCAAGCCACCCTGATCGGGGGCGGGACAGGCGCCGTCATCGGCGGCTTTACGAGCGGCGTCAGCATCTGGGCCACCGACCTCAAGACAATCGGCAATCAGGCGCTCGACCGGGCCGGCGGCGCCCTTGACAGTCTTCAGGCATTCTCGAAGACGAACGACGCTAAAATGATGTATGGCACGGCTGCATTCTTTGTAATTGCCGGGTTCGGTGTGTGGGGCGTGACGGCTCTAGTTCCGAAGGGCGGCTGAGAGTGACAGGCGCAGTATTACACCCTTGCCAATTCAAGACAAGGACGAGGCAAGATTGCGTACTAACAGGCAAAGAAAGTAATAGGCTCATAACCCAAAGGTTGGAGATTCTAGCTCCTGTAACCGATTTGTGACCGGAATTAACCCTCCACCAGTAAAGTCAAAAAATTAGGCCACCCCGAAAGGTGGCCTAAGCAATTTTTTGGGGGCCTGACAGCCGTGTTGATAGCAGCCCTCGCTGTGGATTTGTACTCATCAAATCGGCAATCAATCGAATGCCGACAAGGGAAAGTTAGCGAAGTGGAAACCACAAAGACACAAGGGAATCCAAACTTCATGCTCCCTGTGTCTTTGTGGTTTATCTTTCTCAAAAAGCCATATCGGCCCTGGCGGAATTCTTTAGAGTGATCGCCTGATTGATCAACTGACTCCTCAAGACCGGGCTTGGGGTCCCAAGCGCTACGGCCTCTAGAGCCGCTGCCTGACGCAGTTTCTTCTGGGCCTCGGGATGCAGGTGACCGCCGTCGAGCACTTCAATGGCATCGTCAAGTTCCGATATAGAGAGCTTAAGCAGTTCCTGCGCCTGCTGGAAATTGGTCGCATTCTTTGCCCTGTTATCCAGATCAGCAGAGGAGCGGATGTTCTCCAGCACATTGATTACCCTTAGAAAAGCGGCCACTGCTTCTACTTCAGTCGCCTCCAGATGTATCCCAATCCCACTCGGATCGAGGAACTTGATATTCTGAGCTATGGGCGAGTTATTGAAAGAGTCGCTGTTGTAGAATTCCACCGCCCCTTCGATTGTCGTAATCGAGTTGTCGTGGAAGAAAGGCCCTGTATCTGCCGCTTCGACCAGCACAGGCGTGTTGAAGGTCCGCTTGTTTAGATCATTAGGAGGAAATGGGAAGTTTGCGGCCCCGTTCCCGAATCCTATGAATTTGCCGTTGCGGAAGACAGGGTCTTTCCCGAACCCACCGTCCGGCGGTATGTTCTGCGGCGGGACCAACAGAGTCGCCGGACGATTAGGCTGATCCTCTACGCCCGTGTCGAAGTTGGAGTTGGTTGGTGCAGTGCCTGTGCCCGGATCGTTGTTTTGACCGAACAGAGCGCCCTCGACGAAATCGCCTGCGCCCCCGTTGAAATGGCAGAGTATGCACCTTCCGGCCCCCTGCGAAGGTTGGTTGAAAAGTAGAGTGCCGTCAAGAGGGTTGATGATGGTTCCGGGATTATTGAAGATCTCCTGTCCTTTACTCGCCTTCTCAGACTTCAGCTTCAACGCGCCTGCCCCGGCCAGTTTCAGATTTTGCCTGCGCCCCAAAGATTTCTGGAAGGCTTCCAGCGCATCAAGCTGTGCCACGGTCGGCATTGTGAAATCTACGCCGGGGACTCTGTTCAGCGTCTTTGTATAGTGCTGGATTATTGCGCCTATCATGAAATCCCTGAGTGTCCCTGTAGCCTGATGAACCGTTCCGTCGGCAAGCGTAAAGGTGCCGACCGGAGCGCCGTCACCACTCCATCCCACTCTTTCCACCGGCGGCACAATAGGCCCTAATGGAGTGTGCGTTTCATCGAATTGCGACGGGGCGAGCGTGTCTGAAAGCATGGCCAGAGTGTGCGGCACGCTGCGCATCACAAACTTGTTAGGCAGATCGTCAAACCCGTCGACGTTCTCCAGTATCAGGCCGAACTTCCTCATCAAGACCGGGTTCTCGAAATTCTGAGAGAGCGCAGGATTGAATTCCGCGACAAACAGCGGATCGGTTGGGGACAATGTCGAGATGAACTCCGGGTCTATCGTGAGGTTGTTATCTTCGCGGTGGCAGGAGCCGCAGGTTCTTCCGTTGCCGTTGAACGTGCCGTTGAAAAAGGAGTTCCTTCCCTGGGTGATAAGCTGCTCCAGGGCAGTTGATGGATTTGGTATCGGCCCGACATCGGCCTGGGCGGTCGGACTAAGAAAGCCAGCCAGCCTCTCAAGCAAGCCTTTCTCACCGGCGGGCTCAGCCGGCTTGTCGCTATCTGAAAGCACTCCGAACCTGCCCTGTTTTTCGCTGAGGTAGAGCCGGTGAAAGAGTGTGGTCTGCCCGGTCAGGAGGCGGTCTTCGACGGGGCTTTTGCCGGCGGGCGAGATTGCTATGAAATCCGGTTCGAAGTCCGAGGGGACTTCATCGCCGAAGCTGGCGTCGAGTTTTGCAACCCCGCCTTTGTGACTCAAGCTGCCCACACGTACTAAAGCATCTCCCTCTTCCGGTAGTACGGTGCCGCCGGAAGCCGAGGCATTGTCTATGAGCCAGAAATCCATCGCTTCAGCTTCGGGGAAGCCTCTGACTTCGACTGATACCGTCTTATCGATAAGGTTCAACTTTGCGAGTCCGTAGGCGCTAGCCTGCGTGGATGTTGTGACTCGGCTTGAATTCATGGGCAGTACAATGTTTCGCTCGCCACCGTCCCGCTCGAAATTGGCCGCCCACGCTTTGTACCCGGCCTCAAGTGTTTCAGCGCTGCCCAGACCCGTGCTCTGTAGATCGCCGGTTTCAGGATTAGCCGACACTCGGCTTTCAAGAAGATCAACAAGAATGACCCCTCCGGATATAAACAGGAGGAAGGAAAAAAGTATCGCGAGTTTTACTGTTCTTGGCTTCATGGTTTTTTTCTCCTCAAAGACCGATCCTGGCGGATCGGTTTCAAATAGTTCCTAGTCTCACTTTGTAGCACCGACGCTCTTTAACAACTGGACCATTTCGGGGAGGCGTCGATCCTCGGCGATCATGAGGGCTGTCTTCTGATCGTTGCTTTCGATGCCTACATCCGCGCCTCGCTCCAGCAGAACCTTGGCGGTATTGGCGTGGCCTTTAAAGACTGCGCGCATCAATGCCGTCCAGCCTTCTTTATCGCTGATGCCCGGATCTGCGCCTTTTTCCAAAAGGGTTTCTACAATCTCTGCATGACCTTCCCAGGATGCAAACATCAAAGCAGTCATGCCGTTTGCGGCCTGGGCATTAAGGTCAGCCCCCTCGGCGAGCAGCGTGTTGACTGTCTCTGAATTGCCCTTCCAACAGGCGGTCATCAAAGCTGTGCCGCCATGCTTATCTCTATCATTCGTGGCTGCTCCTCTTGTAATAAGCAACTTCAGAGCGTCTGGCTGATTGGATAATGCAGCGACAGACAAGGCAGGCTGACCATCGTAAGTCTTTGTCTCAGTGCTCATCCCGGCGTCCAAAAACAGCGCCAGCGTGGAGGTGTCGCCTTGCCGGACGGTGTCAATGAAGGCCCTCTGAGTAAAAGGGATGTTCATTTGCGCAAGCTCAAGGCGAGCAGCATCAGCGCTCTTTCCGCAGCCGGTCGAAATGACCGCTAGAACGAACACCAGTGGAAAGATGATTGTGCGTATCATAGTCAATTGGTTCTCCTGGCGAATTGCCAAATCCAGCAATTGGGGCGCTTTGCCAACGAATTTGCTAACAAGATCAGAAAGTAATTTCTGTCTCACTCTGGTATGCGTCATCTGGAGAAAAAATCCATCACGAGAGCGAAAATTTTTTCTGATTTGAAGATGATGGAGTATGATCAGGGACTAAGCTGGGGTTGGGGCCAGGGGTGGCCAAGGCGGCTAGTATAAGCGGCCGAGTATGGCCAGATGTGAGAAACTGGAGGGGCCGCTATTTGATGATTACTCGCTTTCTGTGATCTAATTAACGTAAGCCCAGGGTGTCGTGGAAGATCACTATGACAATGCCTGCATCGCAAAACGTGACGCAGTTGCTGCTTGCGTGGGAACAGGGCGATGAAGCGGCACGCGATGAGTTGATCCCGCTCATCTATGATGCGTTGCGCCGTATCGCGCGTCATCATCTGCGTGGTGAGCGCGCTAGCCACACGCTGCAAACCACCGCGCTGATCAATGAAGCTTATCTTAAACTGGTCGAGCAATCGGTTCCGTGGCAGAGCCGCGAGCACTTCTTCGGCATCGCGGCCCGGTTAATGCGCCAGATCCTGGTCGATTACGCGCGCGCCCGGCAGCGGCTCAAACGCGGCGGCGACCGGCAGCAGATTTCGCTCACGTTCGCCGACGAGACCGCGAACGACCAGACTGCGGACCTGCTGGCGCTCAATGAGGCGCTCGAAACCTTGGCCAAGGTTGACCCGCAAAGGAGTCGGATCGTCGAGCTCCGCTACTTCGGCGGGTTGACGATTGAAGAGACGGCGCAGGTAATGGGCATCTCGACTCCCAGCGTTGAGCGTGGATGGCGCGCAGCCCGTGCCTGGTTGCAAACAGAGTTGGGCCCTCTCTGATTTCAAAAAATGAATCCCGAACAGTGGCGAAAGATTCAAGAGCTTTTTGAGGCCGCCTTGGAGCGCCCCGCTGACGAACGCGCGCCATTTCTCACGCGCGCCTGTGCAGGAGATGAGGAGCTGCAGCGACGCGTGGAAGCTATGCTCGCTGCCGACGCGCAAGACGACCTGATGATGGATCGCCCGGCTTACGGGGCCGCAAGCGCCCGCGACACATCAATGCCTGGTACCGATGATTCGCAGAGTTTCAGCGGCGAAATGATCGGCGACTACCAGCTTATGAGTGAGTTGGGGCGGGGAGGAATGGGCACGGTTTATCTCGCATACGACACGCGGCTCGGGCGGCAGGCGGCGCTGAAACTCCTTCCTTCACGGTTGATCAACAATCCGGAGCGCGTGCGTCGTTTCCAGCGGGAAGCCAGAGCCGCCACCGCGCTGAGCCATCCCAACATTATCACCATCTACGACTTTGGACAGGAGAACGGGCGCGATTACATCGCCTCGGAATTTGTCGAGGGGCGCACGCTGCGCGATTATGTCGGCGAGCCGGACTTGACACTCAACCGGATACTCGACGTGGCAATACAAGTGGCGAGCGCGCTCGAAGCCGCGCACGCCGCAGGGATCGTTCACCGAGACATCAAGCCGGAGAATATAATGCTCAGGCCCGACGGGTACGTCAAAGTGCTTGACTTCGGGCTGGCCAAGCTGACAGAGCCGGAACCGGGCGGCCATGAAGCCAAACGGAATGCTACTGGGATGAGTTCGGATTTCGACACGCGGCCCGGGATGGTGCTGGGCACAGTTAACTACATGTCGCCAGAGCAGGCGCGCGGGCAGAAGGTGGACGGGCGTAGCGACCTATTCAGCCTGGGCGTCGTCCTTTACGAATTAATCACGGGGCATCAGCCGTTCGCCGGCGAGACCGTGTATCACACGATGGTGGCGATCAGGGATGTCGAGCCCGCGCCGATTGAACGCTATACAGAAGGCGCGTCGGCCGCTTTGCAGCAGGTCATCGGCCGGGCACTGGCCAAGGATCGTGGGAACCGTTACCAAACTGCGAGGGAGTTGCTGGCCGATCTGGAAAGACTGCAAGACGTACTTGCAAGCGATACCCGGCTTCAGCGGGTCGGAATTGGACGCGCGCGCAGGCCATTGCGGATTAACGAACAGACGATGGCCGTTGAAGGCGCTCACCTGACCACGGTCGCGGACCTTGGCCCGCGACACAAAGTGACGGATGCCGCGCTGCTCACCAGGCTGAAAAGGCATAAGCGCGCCGTCGTGATAGCGACCATTATGGCAACGACCGCTGCCTATTTTTATTTCAGTAGCGGCTTTGGCTTTGGTCCAACCGCCCCCGCGCTGACCGGCAAAGATACGATCCTGCTTGCGGACTTCGTCAACACGACCGGCGATGAGGTCTTTGACGGGACGCTCAAACAAGGTCTTGCAGTTCAGCTTGGGCAATCGCCCTACCTGAACATCTTCCCCGAAGAGCGGGCAAGAGAGACGCTAAGACTGATGGAGCGGTCGCAGGATGAGAAGATCACTCGCGAGGTCGGGCGCGAGATCTGCCAGCGGCGCGGAATCAAGGCGCTGCTCGTCGGCACAATCGTCAGTCTCGGACACAATTACGTCATCACGCTGGAGGCGATCAACAGCCAGAGCGGCGAGGCGATAGCGCGCCAGCAGGCCGAAGCCGAAGGTAAAGAGCAGGTGCTCAAGGCGCTGGGGCGGGCCTCGACCGAGATGCGCGAGCATCTGGGCGAATCTCTGGCCTCTATCCGCAAGTTCGACTCACCGATTGAGCAGGCGACGACCGCCTCGCTAGAAGCTTTCAAGAATTATGCCGTCGGAGTTGAGCTGCGGCGCAAGGGGCAATACGAGCAGTCAGTCCCGCCGCTTAAACGGGCGATTGAACTCGACGACGAATTCGCTCTGGCTTATGTCCAACTCGGAACTTCGTACCGCGATCTTCGTAATCTGGCGCTCGGCAACAAGTATCTGGAGCGGGCCTACCAGCTACGCGACCGGGTAAGCGAGCGGGAGCGGCTCGAAATCTCCGCAACCTTTTTCAGACATATTACGGGTGAACTCGACAAGCGAATTGAAACAACCTCGCTGCTGGCGCAGACCTACCCGCAAGACCCCTCTGCGCACCACCTTCACGGCAATTCGCTAATCATCACGGGCGAGTACGAGCAGGCCGCAGAGGCTTACCGCGCGGCGCTCAGACTGGATGCCGATTTTGCCCTGTCGCGCGCGAATCTGGCGCTCTCCTTGATCGGGCTGAACCGTTTCGACGAAGCACAGGAAGTCATCGAGGAGGGGCTGGCGCGCAACATGGACTCCAGTGGCTTTCACAATCGACTTTACCTGATCGCGTTTCTCAAGGGCGACGCGCAGGCGATAGATCGCCAGATCGACTGGTTCACCGGGAGGCCCGACGAGTATCAGATACGCGAAATTCAAGCGCGATCATTCGCCTTTACAGGCCGTCGCCGCCAGGCAAGCGAGTTTTTCGCGCAAGCCGCCGCGCTGGCCGAGGCGCGCGGCCTGCAAGCGGAGAAGGCCCGAATCTTAGCTACTGAGGCCAATTTGAACGCGGTTTTTGGGATGCCACATCTGGCTGAGAAGCAAGTCGCGCTGGTGCTGGCGCTTCTGGAAAACAAAAGTATCGCCCCCGAAGAATTACTGCCTTCTATAATTCAGCAATTGGATTCACAGCCTCTGGCCTGGACGTTGGCGTTATGTGGTGAGGAGCGGTGGGCGCACGCGCTTGCCCAAGATCTCGGACGAGATCTCCCGTTGAACACAATGTACAACTCGGTCTGGCTGCCGCTCATCCACGCAACTTCCGAGCTGAAGCGTGGACGTGCCTCCGAGCCTGACAAAGCCGTACAACTGTTGCAACAGGCGCGACATTACGAAGCCGCCGTCTCATTCAGGCCGACGTGGGTACGCGGACAGGTGTATCTGCAGGCGAACAACGGAGCGCGCGCGACGGAGGAGTTCCAGAAAATAATCAGCCATCGCGGCTGGGATGTCCTCTCGCCGCTCTGGCCACTGGCGCACCTCGGACTGGCACGCGCGGCAGCGTTGCAGGGCGATGTAACGAAGAGCCGCAAGGCTTATGAAGATTTCTTCCTGCTTTGGAGGGATGCCGACGCTGAGTTGCCGGTTTTGATTGAGGCGAAGAAAGAGTATGAACTATTGAAGTGAGTGTGATTGAAACAACAGGAACGGACAGCGTGTGCTGGATAAGGGTTTCGCGATTTTGTTGATTACGTTGCAATAGTACATCTGAGAGGGCGCCCTCCCGCGTACATCGGTGATCGGATGCTCGTCGGGCTGTTTGAGAAGCTGGTGCAATTCCGCCAGTAATTACCCCGCGCCTCCGGTTAAGACCATGGCTCGCATTCACGAGGCCAGGGATTCCAGTTCGCTCAGCTCCACCAGTCCTTCCATAATTTGTATTCCATCCTAAACCGATCTGTATAAGAATACCGGCGACAGCCCCACTACACAGGACCGCTTTGGCGCATCCCCGACTCGCCAGGCACGACAAGATGGTATCAGGCCGAAATAGTCTCCGGGATACTTGATCCGGCAGGTGCAGCCCCAGGAGATCAGAATATGCAATTGGAATACAACCCGGTAATCCTGCCCTTTGTCGCATCGATGGTCATCACGGCTTTGCTGGCCGTATACGCATACAAAAAGCGAACGTCGGCCGCTAAGGCATTTGTCGTTTTGATGTTCGCGCTGACCGTGCAGACTTTCTGCTACGTCCTGGGGTTATCGAGCGTCACGCTTGACGGTAAGGTATTCTGGCTGAAGATGAAATATTTCGGCAGCGGGCTTGCCCCTGTCGCCTGGTTCGTATTCGCGTTGCGGACTACGAACAAGGAGCGCTGGCTGAGTAAACCGCTCCAGGTCGCGCTTCTGGCTCTGGTTGCGGTTACATGGGCGGTTGTATTTACGAACGGCTACCATCACTTGATGTGGAAGGAGATATTTCTCGTGCCCGGCGTCCCCGAAGAACAGGCCACACACGGGCCGTTCTTCTCCGTCTACGCCGGTACGACCTACCTGTTTACCTTGATCAGCGTCGTCCTTTACTTCAACTACTACCGCACGACGCCTGCATTCTTCCGCAAGCAGGCGCTTCTGCTCACGGTAGGCGGCTTTTTGCCCGCGGGGAGCCGTATGGCTGAAGAACTCCTGGGCATGGATTTTATCCCGCAGGTCGATGAAGTCATCTTCGTCTTCCTGCTTTCCGGCATCCTCTTCGCCCTCGCGCTGTTCCGCTACGGCGCGTTGAACCTCGTTCACATAGCCCACAACCTCGTTGTGCAAAATATCGGCGCTGGCATCATTGTGCTGGACGTACTAGGTCGCGTCGTCGAGCTCAACCCGTACGCGCAAGACCTGTTGGGCAAGACCCGTTCGGAGGCTATTGGCAAGGCGATCAAAGATGAGCCCGCGCCCTGGCGCGACCTGGAGAATCTTGACGGCGGCAAAGAGGTCGGGGTCTGGCGGCGCGATGAGCAGGCATACTTCTTTGCGCAGAGCTCCGAGATAAAGGAAGAGAACGGAACGCGCGCCGGTCAGGCAATTACGCTGTTCAACATCACCGCTCGGAAAAATGCCGAGCTACAACTTGAGCGCCTTGCGGAGACGCTCCGCGAATCGAACGACCAGATAGCCGCGCAGGCCGCACAACTCGAAGTTCAAAACGAATATCTCAAGGAGAACGTCAGGCTCAGGGAAGAAGTCGAACGCATCAGCCGACACGACCTCAAGACGCCGCTCAACAGTATCATCGCAGTGCCTCGCCTTTTGCGTGAGCACGGGCAGATAATGCGCGAGGACGATGAGCTGCTCACGATGGTTGAGCGGGCGGGCTACCGCATACTGAGCATGGTCAACCTCTCGCTCGACCTCTTCAAGATTGAGCAAGGAACATACCGCTTCCGCCCTCGTGCCGTCGATCTCGTAGACCTGCTCGAAAAGGTTGCGGCAGACATACGGAGTCACGCGGCCACAAAGAACGTCTCGTTGCGCATCGACTCGCAGTCGCCCCGCGTCTACGCCTGGGCAGAAGAACTGCTCTGTTATTCAATCGCGGCGAACCTTTTGAAGAACGCGGTGGAGGCTTCTCCTGAAGGCGGCGTAGTCACAATCTCTATCGACGCAGGAGAGTCTGTCTCGCTCCGCATACACAATCAAGGGGCGGTGCCGGAAACAATCCGCGACACGTTTTTCGAGAAGTATGCGACAGCCGGGAAGTCCGACGGGACAGGTCTCGGAACCTACTCGGCTCGGCTGATGGCTCGCACGCAGGACGGAGAGATTCTCATGCACACTTGCGAAGAAGCCGGAACCACACTCACGTTGCATCTCCGCCCGGCCCCTGCTTCGGAAGCACTCTCGCTGGCCGATCAAACCGAATTGACTGAGAGTACCGCAGGGTCGCCGCCATCAGAGCTGCCGCCGTTGAAAGTGCTTGTAGTAGACGACGACGAGTATAATCTGCTGGTGATGCGCCGCTACCTGCCATCTCCGCTGACAGTCGAGACGGCGATCAATGGGCGTGCCGCAATCGAGGCCGCCGCGCTAAATCCGCCCGACGTTATATTTATGGACCTAGAGATGCCCGTCATGAATGGGTTTGAAGCTACGATGCAACTGCGAGCACGAGAGCAGTCGTCGCCCAACGGTCGATGCGTTATCATTGGGCTCTCTTCGCACGACGATGAAGAGACGCGGCGGCGCGTTCTTGAGGCGGGCTGTGATCTTTACTTGACGAAACCTGTGACGAAAGAAGAACTCAGGCGTTCGCTCATAACCCAGACGAGCGGCAGCATTGCGGCGAAGACTACGCCGGTCGTCACTAAAACCGATATGCATGCTCAGGTTGAGGCGGGAGACGCGGTATACGTTGACATCGATCTGCGCGAAGGGCTGCCGTCGTTTCTGGAGTCGCGCCGCGAGGCTGTCGACAACATGAAACAAGCCTGTGCAATGGGAGATACGGCCGAGTTAAGACAGCTCGCGCACAGGCTCGCCGGAAGTTTTGCCCTCTACGGGTTTCGGTGGGCCGCCAGCCATTGCAAAATAATCGAGCGCGAGGCTGATCGCCTCGACAGGGGTGACATCGAAGAACACCTGGCCTTGCTGCGCCATCACCTGGGAAACGCGCCTGTCCGTTTTGTCGACCTGACGGCTGGTAACGATCAATAAAGCCGTGCGGCATACCGTTGTCATAGCGCGTAGAGCTGAAGTGATAAATTTGCAGATTCGAGGCAACAAGGAGAATTCCTGAATGAGTGAAAGAAAGAATATACTGTTGGTCGATGATGACCACGCCGTGACCGACTATCTCAGAGTAAAACTTGGTAAGGCATACGGTGTGACGGCGACCAACAACCCGAAGATGGTTGTGGCAATCGCGCGCAAAGAGCAGCCGGACCTGATCCTCTGCGACATAGATATGCCCGAAATGGACGGCGGCGATGTATGCAGGGCGCTGTCTGACGACGAGCAGACGCGCCATATCCCTATTCTCTACTTAACCTCAATCGTATCCCGCGAGGAAGTGGAGCAGATGGGGGGACAGATAGGCGGGCGGCCGGGAGTATCGAAGGAAGCGCCGATTGACGAGATTATCGAACGGATAAGGGTCGCCATCGGGGGTTGAGGCGACCAATAGCGAAAAGGGCAAGCGGTTGTAGTCAAACCCGCTTCTCGCGTTCAACGCGACTCGGTATCAAGCCTCTCGGCTCCATCGACTATTTCAAAGACAGGCGGAAGGTCGCCCGGCCTTCCACTTGCCGCCTGTCAAGAAATAAACACAATCCGTTTCAGACCCTTGCGCTTCACCCGGCCTCGGCAGCGCGTAAAGCCTTATAGCTCGCTGCTTGTTGGATTAACTGCCACATTAATTACATTGAATAATTTTCCATGCATAATACGTCTATTAAGAACGAGGACATCCTAAGACATTTATTCATCCTGATACCGTGGCCTAAAACTGTACGTGAGGTGTCAAACCACATGATTTCTTTCACTGCCAATAATTGCTTTGGGAGAGGGGAGGCAGCGGTGAGCCATGCAGAATACTACGGAAGTCAAACTTTACCCGGTAATACGAGCTATTAAGAAGGGAAAGCTCATTCCCTTTTTAGGAGCCGGTGTCAATCTGTGCGACCGTCCCGCCGGGACGAGTTGGCAGGCGGGCCAGCACCAGTACCTGCCAGACGGCGGCGAATTGGCCCGCTACCTGGCGAAGAACTTTAACTACCCGGAGGCCGACGACCTCAAGCGCCCGGACTTTCTCACACGAGTGTCGCAATATATCGCCCTCGTCGGAGGCGGCACCGGCGCGCTTTATGAAGAACTCCATGAGCTGCTCGACGTAAACTATCCGCCCACGCTTCTGCATAAGTTACTCGCCGTCTTACCTCGCATATCATTCGAAAATTGTCCGGCGGCGGGCTGCAAACTGATTGTGACAACCAACTACGACGACGTGTTGGAGCGCACCTTCTTTGCGGGCCGCCAGCCGTTCGATCTCGTATCGTACGTCGCAGAAGGTGCCAATCGCGGAAAATTTTGGCACTGGCATTTCGCGCCTGACCCCGCGCAGAATGATCCGAGCGCGGTCGAAGCTTTCTGGGCCCGCTGGCCTCCGGAGATCGCGCCTAAGCTGATCGGTAGGCCCAACTCTTATTACGGTCTGTCATTGGACCAGTACCCGGTGATTTTGAAGATTCACGGAGCAGTTGACCGGATCACTCCACAGGGCCACGATGAGCGTTTTGACAGCTTTGTAATTACCGAAGATAACTACATAGATTACCTGGCTCGCAATGACCTCTCTACCCTGATCCCTGCCAGCCTGGCGGCAATAATGAGGAGGAGTAATTTCCTGTTTCTTGGCTATAGCCTTCGAGACTGGAACCTGCGGGTTATACTGCGCCGCATCTGGGGCGAGCAAAAGCTGAAGTATACCTCGTGGGCGATTCAATTGAACCCTGAGGAGTTGGAGCAGAAATTCTGGCAGCGAAGTGAGATCGAGATAATCAATGCTCATCTACTGGAGTATGCCAGGCAGTTGATCGCGCTTCTGCAGGCCGAACAGGCGATCTCTGATCTGGAGGATTGTTTACTCAAGCTCGACGCTCAATCATGAACGCTTGCGCACGGCGCTGGGGCTAGATCATGACCAGGACACGCATCCCTTCATCCCCGTACAAGGGGCTCATACCTTATTCGGAAGAGGATGCGGCTTTCTTTTTTGGGCGCGAGCAGGATCGAGAGATCATTACGAATAATCTGCTGGCTTCGCGCCTCACTGTCTTGTACGGGCCAAGCGGTGTCGGCAAAAGTTCTGTGCTGCGTGCAGGTGTCGCGCACCACCTGCGTCGAAATATGGAGCAAAGCCTCACGGATGACGAGCCGCCTGAGTATGCGGTCGTCGTGTTCAACTCCTGGAGCGGCGATCCCGTCACAGATTTGATAAATGCGGTTCGGAATTCTGTCAGAAGAGTTGTGAAGGGCGATTCGGAGAATCTAGTGCCCCCGTCGCGCAAGCTTAGCCAGAGTCTTCTGACCTGGACAAAGCTCAACCCTGATAATGAACTTCCTAATATCGACCTGCTCATCATCCTCGATCAATTTGAGGAATACTTCCTATATCACGCGAATGAAGACCAGGAAGACACGTTCGCAACCGAGTTTCCACAGGCGGTCAACGACCCTAACCTCTGCGTCAATTTTCTTATCTCGATTCGCGACGACGCATTATCAAAGCTCGATTTTTTCAAGGAGAGTATCCCTCACATAGTCGATAACCGCCTGAGCATTTCACATCTGGACCAGAAATCGGCGCGCGATGCGATCATAAAACCGCTTGGAGAATATAACCGGCTGGTTGCGCCGGGCGGCGAACAGATTATCTGCCCCGATTCCGTAGAAGACATATTGAGACAAAGCGATTATCAGGTTGGCATCGAGCCAGCGTTGGTCGAAACTATTTTGCGACAGATTAGAACTGGCCAGGTTATCGTTGGCCAGGCGGGGCGCGGCGTCATCGACAGCGGAAACGGGGTCGACACCGGAGGAACGCAGATTGAAACTCCTTACCTACAATTGGTGATGAGCCGCTTGTGGAAAGCGGAAAAAACCAGGGGTTCGAGAGTGATGCGGCTCAAGACACTTGAGGAGCTAGGCGGGGCGGACAGAATAGTATTGGAGCACCTGGATGAGACCATGAACTCGTTGCCGGTCGCCGAACAGGACAAGGCCGCGCGCATCTTCTACCATCTGGTCACGCCTTCCGGGACCAAGATCGCGCACAAGGTTTCTGACCTGGCGTCGTTCGCGGGTGTGACACCTCGGGAACTCAGTCCCGTGTTGACAAGGCTGAGCGGTTATCCCGAACGCATATTGCGCCCGGTCGCTGCATCGGTCAACGATCCACGGTCGCAACGTTATGAGATATTCCACGACGTGCTTGCGCCGGCAATCCTGGATTGGAGGGTGCGGCACATTCAGGCGCAACAGCAGATCGAGGCCAGGAAGCAGGCTGAAGAGCAAGCTGCCCGGATGGAAAAAGAGGCGACTGCGCGAATCAGGTTAGAACAGGCCGAGGCGCTGGCCAGGGCCGAACGCCAGAGAGTTGAAGAGCAGCAGCGACGCATCGACGAACAGAACCGCGCCCGGAAAAAGCTGCTGTGGATAATGCTTGCGCTGGTCTTGATGCTCTTGATCGCGGTCGCGGCTATGAAACTCGCGCAAGACAGAAAATCGGAGGCGGAAGCGCTAGCGACCGCCGCTGCCGAGGCTCGGAGGATAGCCGAGGAGGAGAAGGTATTTGCTCAAGAGCAAACCGTAATCGCCGCTTCTCAAAAAGCACTTGCGGATAATCAGAGGTATATAGCCGAGGAGGAAAGACAACGTGCTGAGGGCCTGAGAAGGCTGGCCAATTCTCGTGAGACGCAAGCCGTCAGGGCAAGAGAGCAACACGCCCTGTTGATAGATCAAATCAGGACCGACCTGGAAGGCGAGGCGCTCAACCTCGCGGCGCAGGGTGAGTCTTCGAAAGCGATAGAGATATACACGCGACTCCTGCCAGTCTATAAGAAGACCGGCCTCACGGACCGGCTGGTAGAAGTTCTCACCATAACCGCCAGGCTCTATCGCAGAATCGGCGAGAATGACAAAGCGGAGGAGTTCGAGTCGCTTCTGGCCAGGGTAACTTCCCCAGTCGGCCAGGCAGGCAAGGGGGTCAAGAAGAACCGATGAGCCGGACGTGTAACAGAATTGAGCGGAGGAGTTTCTTGAAGGCAGGCGCGGCTACGCTCGCAGTCGATTCTCTCGATCTTTATGGGTTGTTCAACGGCCTTACAAAGGGCTCTTGCGTTGCCTCCAAGGCAGATGGCTCTATCAGGTATGATCTTCTGATTTTCGGAGTTGAGACCATCTACCTGTCGCTCCTGCCCAGATTCAGCCCCTCGGAAATTAAGACCCCGCACAGTTATCAACTTCTCCTGGAAGCCAGTCTTACGGCGTCAGACAAGGCGACTGGCAGCCAGCAAAGCATCTCGATGAAAAACCTTGATAAACTGGCGGGCCCCGATAATCGAACTCAACGGGGGTACTTTACCTTCAACACAGAGTGGTTCGATGTCGAAAAACTCTTCTTTAATCAAGCTCCCAGCAAGCATCCGATTAAGTTAAGCGGGACGATCCTTCGACGGCACGTAGAAAAGGGCGGGAAACCTCTTCTCGAAAACGTCGTCGCCAGCGTCACGAGGAGCCTCTACGCTTGCAGGCTCGACGGCGGGACAGCTCTATGCCTGCCGAAAGCTTTTGAAGAGCCCGCGAAGCACGCTCCCAGGCCGAGAAAGAATGGTCCTTTGGAATACCTGCTATTCGGCACCGAAAACAACCTCTTTATGGTCCATAAACTCACGAACCCGCCGGATTTTGACCAGGTTTTGTATGTGGGGACCTTTGGGGACATTCCGAGTTTCACCGTCAGGCAAGCTCTACGCGATGGCGGATTAATAAAGTTTCCGAGAAAGACCAATATCGTCCGTCAGAGGCTGAGAGTGGGGCAACGCGAGTATGGCGAAGCGCGGTTTGGCAAGTTGCTACTTGACCAGTTTCGTGAAACCAGCGACGCGTTGAACTGGGTTGTCATACCGGAAAAAGAGATCTACTTCGAAGAGGGCGAGCTTCGTATGCCGCCGGAATTTGCCACGACACCTTTAGAGAAAGAAGCGGGATTCCCCTAGCCCGCCGTGCCGTCTACTTGCGGCTTTGGTTTGAGACTTCGGGTTGAACACCCCGCAAATTACGGATACCGCACAACGACCGGGCCGGTCTTCGGCAGGGGGATGAATTCCGTCTCGCCAGGCACGGCGCTGAAACGGCCCGCCTTCCAGTCTTCCTTCGCCTGCTCGATCCGATCAGTTGAGCTTGAGACGAAGTTCCACCAGATATGACGTGGGCCGTCCATGGGCTCGCCGCCGAGCAGCATCAGCCGTGCGGGCGCTACGCGGGCCGCGCGCAGAGAGATTTCCGCGCCCGGCTTGAAGACAAGAAGCTGCCCCGCTTCAAAGGCTCCGTCCTCACCTATCAGATCGACCGAGCCCTCAACAACGTATACCGCTCGCTCTTCGTGCTCTGGCGGTATCGAGATGATTGCACCGCCCTCAAGCAAAACGTCCGCGTAGAACATCTCCGACAGCGTAGCGACCGGCGAGCGGGCACCGAACAGGTTGCCTGCGATCAGACGCATGCGCTTGCCTTCGCCTTCTACGATTGGCAGCTCGCCCGCTTCGTGATGAGCGAACGCGGGCTCGCTCTCTTCGTGCCTCTGTGGGAGCGCGACCCAGGATTGAAGACCGAAAAGCCGCGAGCCTGCCTGCCTCATCTCTTGCGGGGTACGCTCGGAGTGGGCGATGCCGCGACCTGCTGTCATCCAGTTGACCTCGCCCGGCCGGATTGGCTGCACAGTCCCGAGGCTGTCACGGTGAAACAGTTCGCCGTCGAACAGGTAGGTGACGGTCGCTAGCCCGATGTGCGGGTGCGGCAGGACATCAAGCCCATTGCCCGCCCGCAAAACTTCCGGCCCCATCTGGTCCAGGAAGATAAAAGGCCCGACCATCCGCCGCTTCGCAGACGGCAGCACGCGCCGGACCTGGAAACCGCCCACAAGGTCGCGAGTGCGCGTAACGATGACAGTCTCAAGCGGGTTGTTCGTGGTTCTTGTCTGCCCCATCTTCTCTCCATCGCGGCGCGTTATACGCCTCAAGCTAAGCGTTGCCTTTCATCTTTTGGTAATAGATCGGGGCTCTACGATTAATCAAGATGGTGCCGAGTAGCGGCGGCACTCCCCATAAAAGCGCGATGCTCAGAATCAGGCCGATGAGTTTCCCCAGCTCCATGTTCAGGCTAAGGAAAAGGAAGACCTCTTTGAAGAAGTGTGAGTTGAGCGCCATGATGAGCCCTACGTAGGACCAGAGCATTGAGGCATAATGTGCTGCGTACCAGTCTTTGAATCTCCCCCTGTAGAGCGCAGGGACGAGGCCAGCCGTCACGGTCGCGATGCTTACGAGGGCCATGACATGAAACATGCCGAAACCCTTAAAGAAAGGGGTGGTGTCACGGATGCCGAATGACGCGAAGCAGAGTACGTACATAGATGCGACATAAACTCTACCGGCAACTTTATGAAAGGCAGTCCCTTTATTTGATAGAACTATCACCAGCCCTGTGACAATCGAGACCACCCCGGTTACGGCATGGAAAACTATCACGCGACTTACCTCCCTGCTCCTCAATTACGTTTTAAGGTCAAGAAGGTTCCCGCGCTGGCTGCTAAAGCGCCGCCCCGGCGGCTTGCGGCCTTGCCTGAAGGCGTGACTCGCGGGCGTATAAAAACAGCGGCAGCGCAAACGAGAGCCCGACCGCCAAAAGGGCAACGACGTAGAGCCACCAGTTAGATATTGAATGCTCAACCGCCTCTCGTCGCAGGTAGAAGAGAAAGACGACGCTTGAGACCATGAGGTCCACGACAAAAAATGACGATGCGTCGTTGGCAAACAGCCCCGCGACCAGCGCCCTGAGGTCAAGTCCGTGAGCCATAAGAAACGAGATGAAAAAATAGTAAGGAGCGATTAAACCGATGACCGCGAGAATCAGATAGAGATTTTTGAGTTTCATAGCTCTCTTCTTCTCCCTCTGGCGTATGGCCGGATAGCGTGCCTGGCGCGGGGATAATATCACCATTCACAGAGGCTGCAAAACAGTGTGAGGCTGGGAATCCAGCCTCACCGTCGGTGACCTGCTGCTAGGCGATCTACTCATCGTTATGCTTGTGCTCTTGCTGGGTCACGGGCTGCTCGATCCTGCCCTCTCTAATGTCGGCCATCAGCTTGTCGTACTTGTCAGCCGGGAGCACGCGGATCAACGACATCATGCCTTGAAGCATGGACGACCAGCCGGGAGCGAGCCCGTTGTTTTCAGGTTTTGCGACCGATTTGTCCATGACCATCATCATCATCATCTCGTCCTGCGGGTAGCCGGGAATTTTCTTCTTTTCTTCCTGATCGGGAGCCGCGCCGTGTTGATGTTGCTGCGGACCTACCATCGTCGTAACGGCTCTTTCCCGGTCGGTGGCAATCCCCATCCCGCGCCCCATTGCCGGTCCCAGATTCTCCGACAGCGCGTGGCCCTCGCGTACGATCCCCATGCCTTCTTCCATGCCCGCGCCTGTCTGCATGCCATGCCCGACGTGCGCCATTGGCCCGACCATCGAGATCATCTGGTTCATCATGTGATGTGGCAGGTGGCAATGGAGCATCCAGTCGCCCGGATAGACCGCGTCGAATTCGATGTCGCGCGCCTGGGCCACGCCGACCAGCACTGTGTTGCCGGGGTACCAGCCTGTCTGCGGTATTCGCCCGCCTTCAGTCCCCGTAACGTAAAACTGGTGACCGTGGACGTGAATCGGGTGGTGATCCATACCGAGATTGACCAGTCGAATGCGAACCCTCTCGCCGAGCTTTACGATCATCGGTGTGGTGGCGGGCGCGGCTTTGCCGTTGATCGTCAGCCAGTTGAACTCCATCGCCATAGTGTTCGGCACGCTGTTATTAGGCAGGATAGCCCACTCTTGCAGGATCAGCCCGAAGTCTTTGTGCACTACCGGCTGATGTGGCCTTTTTGGATGGATGATAAAAAGACCGATCATGCCCATCATCTCCTGCATCGCGCCGTGCGAGTGATAGAAGAACGTCCCATTCTGGTTGAGCGTGAATTCATACTTGAACATCCCGCCCGGTTTTACGGGCGGCTGGCTTATGTAAGGCGTGCCGTCCATATCTAGCGGTACCTCAAGCCCGTGCCAATGGATCGTGGTGTCTTCCGGCAGGTTGTTGTGAAATATTATTCTCACGCGGTCGCCTTCGTTCACTTCGATGGTCGGTCCGGGCATGCTGCCGTTATATCCCCACACGTCAACCACCTTCGCAGGCCCCCACGGCGCGGCGGGCAGGAACTCTCGCTTGACTACGTCAGCGCTGAGGTGGAAGACCTTCACCCCGTTCTCCATCGTCCACGGAAGCCTGGGCAGGTCGGGCGTGATGACAGGGACGTTGCCCCCGGAGGTGGCCAGGCGATTCGGCGGTGGCTGTGATTGAGGCTGAGCGGGGGCCTGTTTTTCCGGGGCCTGTGGTTGAGGGCGCGTGTGCTGCTCGTGCTGTGCGGCAACCGTATTTGTGGCAAGCAGCCCCGTTCCTACCATCGCCGTGCGGCGCAAGAAGTTGCGTCTATTATTATTCATCTTTTGCTCCTGTAAATATCGTTAAAACCGTTTCAGTGCCTTCTTTCGTCAGCGCCGCCTTGTGGGCGGTCAGAGACGTTAGACCTAGCGCCGGGCGCGTCAAGCGCTCCGGTCAGGAAGAATCCTTCGAGCTGGATCGCGTTCTGTCTGAGGTCTACGAGCGAATCAAGATAATTCTCCCTGACCTGAAAAAGCGTGCGCTGCGAGATGAGAACCTGGGGGTATGCGGCGGCCATCTGCCGGAAGCTCGAAAGGTACATGTCATAAGCTCTTTGCGCTCGCGGCAGAATGATATTCTTGTAGCGATCAACCGCGCTCACCGCAGTGTTGTAATCCCTGAACGAACGGGCCAGTTGAATGCGAAGAGCAAGCTCTATCCGCTGCAAATCGCGCTCTGCGATTGTAAGTCCAGCCTCGGCCGCGGCGATGCCCCCCTGGTTCCTGTTGAATATTGGAAGTGTGATTCCGATCTCAAGCGAGGTTTCGGGCCCTACCTTTCTCCCGTTCGAACCAGTGGGAGTGTCGAGCAACTCGTTACTATGACCGACCGCCCCGCGCACAAAAAGGTCCGGCGTGCGCTCGGCTCTTGCTCGCGCCACCACTGCACGCGCTCTCTCGACTTCCGCCCTCGCGCTCTTGATCTGTGGGCTGTCGCTCAGCAGCGTCGCGGTCAGGGCTTCCTGATCGAGCTTAGGCAACCCTGCTTCAAGATCACCCGCTATGCGTGTGGGTGTGAGATTGGGCGACCCGATTACAGTGGCGAGCAGCCGCCATATTTGGTCGAGGTCGTTTTGCGCGTTGATAAGCTCAAGCTCGACTTGCTGAGCTTCGATCTCAGATTCGAGAAAATCCGGGCGATCAGCTTGCCCGACGTTCAACAGCTCGGACGTGACCTTGACCGCGTCGCGCGCAATCCTCGCAAGCTCTTGTCTCAACTCTACCCGTTGCTGCGCGCCGAGCGCTTCGTAATAGAGCATCCGCACCGTGTTGAGGACTCTCTGTTTCTGGGCAACCGCTTCGATTTCAGCCTGGGCGATCTCCTGCTCGGCTATGCGGCGGCTCTTACCGAGCTTCCCTCCGAGCGGGATTGTCTGCTCGATAAAGAAGAAGTGCTCGCTTTTTTCCCTGAAGGCGCGCAACGCGCCCTCTTCCATCTGGTAGCCGACAACGGGGTTGGGCCACATGCCCGCCTGCCTCCGCCTGCCCTGAGCGGCGCGGATGCCTGCTTCGGCCTGATTCAGAGTCGGGTTGCTCTGCAATGCCATCCGCTCGATCTCTGCGAGCGTAATCGCTGGCCCTTGTGAAGGGCTCTGCGCACGCAAGGATGAAGGAAAAAAAGTAACGGCGGCAAGCACAATGATAGATAGCGTCAAAGCCGATGGCTTCGCGCAGGGATGAAGGCACAAGCCCGCATCCGCGCGCGGTTTTACGTAAGACATAGTCAAACTCTCCCTTTCACCTGGAAACTGGTTAGGCAAAACTCTGCGCGCGGGCACACCTCGCCCTTCGCGCTTTTTCCAGATCAAAGGGGCGTTTAGATTCTGAGGACCGAAGAGGTCTTTCGGGGAGGCGAACGGTCGGGAATGTTAGCTCTGTCGACGGCGGCGAGATTGCCGAAAGAAGGTCGAAAAATCACCGTGTGCTCGGCAAAGATTGGCTGCGTTTCAAGATGCGGCGCGGGCATGGCGCTTGCGGCAGAAGGCAGAAGCGCCGCTATGTCGCCGTGAGTCTTGCACTCGTTTGAGCCCCCGTGCGGCGAGGGCGAAGGATTCTCTCGCCCCGCTTGCTCAGGCTCCGCATCATTGTGGCATTGGCTCGGTTGCGGTTTGTGCTCTGCCGCCGCAGTGCGCACGTGAGAAGAAGCGGGAGCGCAATCGGAAAGGTCGCACTTGATGCTGCACAGCTGCGAAAACAGAAGGCCCGCGACGGCTATCGCGGACAATACTACGGCCAATGGACTCTTCGCAGCACGCATACCGAAGTGATTCTAGCAGCCGGGTTCGACTTTGAAAAGCAGAGTCAAAACGGCTGTCTCTATTTCTCCTCTTCGATCTCGTAGCTTGTGATGATCGAAGCCGATGCCGAAAGCATCGCAGATACGCTGCAATACTTTGTCTCGGAAAGCTCGATTGCGTGCGCGACGGCCTTTGAATCGACGCCGTGGCCTTTAACGCGGTGGATGACTTCGATCTTTGTATAGATGCGCGGGTGCTCCGCCCGCCGCTCGCCGCGCACCTCTATCTCATAGCCGGTTACGCGCTGCCGCTTCTTCTCAAGAATCCCTATGACATCTGCGCCCGTGCAGCCGCCAAGCGAGATGAGCAGCAACTCCATCGGCGTTGCCGCCTTTCCATCAGCTCCGGCAAAGCTCGTCACAAGCGCGTGCCCGCTCGGCGATTCGCCGATAAACTGGTCTTCGCCCGCATACCTCAACCGGGCAATCTTCACCTCGCTCTTACCGGAATCAGTCATAGCCGTCACCTGTCAAACCGGTTTCCCGCATTCGAGATAGATAGGCACCTTCTTCTTGAGCGCCGCAAGACACAGCGGCGTATTCTTTGCCTGGTTGGGGCTCAAAAATCTCGGGGCGTCCGCAGTGCCGACAAATTTATAATCGCTCAATTCTCCGGCCTGGAGCTTTATCCTCGCAATCTTGTCATTACTCAGCACACCGCCGTCGAATTTGAATTGAAGGCTCTCGTCGTCTCCGTCGCGGATGTAATCGACGCAGACGAAACCGAAGCTCGGAACCTGTAACCCGATCTCCTCTTCGACCTCGCGGGCCAGAGCAGCAGCGGGCGACTCGTGGTCATCCACAATGCCGCCGGGTAGCGACCAGTGATCTTTGTATGTCGGCTTTACTATCAACAACTCGCCTTTCTCGTTAAATAGCATTGCCCCGACTGCGACTCGCTTTTTCGGATGCTCTTTCTTCCCTTCTCCCATACTCGATCATCTTCCCCTGGGCTCTAAATTTTCTTTATTGTCATGCCGCCTTCGCCGTGGCGAGCGGTTTACGCATTCTGCTGGCCATCACCCGGAGTATGACCGCCGCGATCAGCGCTAAAGCGGCCGGGCGGTACGAGGCCGAAAAGTATGCGCGACCGCCATAGCTGAACATGAAGACTACCCAGATATAGTACGCTCCGACCGTATGCAGGACGCGCCACTTTTGCGGGCCGAGCCAGCGAGCCGTGCGGTCAAACGAAGTGATAGCCATGCCGTAGATAAAGACGTAGCCGAGCGCTCCTGCCGCAAGCTCGAATGGATCCCTGTCTTGAATCGACCGGCCTGAGCTGTAGACCGCGAGCGCCGCTATCGCCATCACGTGAAAGGTATGCGACACCGCGAAAGAGACTCCGACATAGCGGCGGTTCGCCCTCAGCCATTTTGTGAAACCGTTCGGCCACAGCTTGAGCAGAGCCGAAGCCACGAATGCGCACATAAAAAGCGCGAACGAAGTCTGTGCCGTTGACCTTATCACCAGCGACAGTCCTTCTTCGTTAATGCCTTTTAATGCGAGCAGGGCCGCGACAAGCCCGCCTATGACTATCGCGGTCCACCCGACGAGGGCCCAGCCTTTAAGAAGCTCCCTGTAGCCTGCCATAGCCAAATACGCCTCCCGCCATTTTGATCGCGGTGAGACTATAGTACCTCAACCTCACGGTCAACCCCCTTAGCCCGTGTCACGAGCTGGCCGTAGATTGATCTTTGCTCTTGCTCAAAAGCGATGTGAGCAGGGTCCTTGCCCGTTGCGCGCGCTGGCGGTTCTCTTCCTTTATGTCGCGGAAGAACTGTGCTATCTCTTGCTCGCCGCCTTTCTCCGCGTCGCTGATATACTGGTCATAAGTCTCCGCGCTTGTCAGCGCGTGGTAAAGAACGCTGATCACGTCATAAGCGACGTCGCTCGTACCTGTCTCTCCGGTCGATTTTCGTGACATGGTGATCTGCTCCTGATTGTTTTAGGTTGTTCAGGCGTCCACGCGAGGTCTGATCGGCAAGAGTATAGAGGAACGATGCGGGTGATTCAAACCTGAGCCAGGTGTTGAAATTGGGAAATAAAATCCCAGGACCGGACACGTCGAAGGCAGGGTTCGCGCCATCACGCCGCCAGAGTCGATGTTAAGCTCAATTATTGGGCTGCTTAGCTTCGACGGCTACACTGGCACGCGAGTTGGTTAAACCAGAGCGAGCCTACAATGATTGGGAGAGAATAGATGAGTAGCTTGTTGCAAGATTTGAGGTACAGCGCGCGGTTGCTGTTCAAACAGCCCGGTTTTACAGCCGTAGCGGTTATTATGCTTGCCCTTGGGATTGGCGCGAACACGGCGATCTTTAGCGTTATCAACGCCACGCTGCTTCGCCCGCTTCCTTTTGAGAATCCTGACCGCCTGGTCATCGTCACCGAAACCGTGCGCCGCGACACAGTCGAGACGCGGCCCGCTTCCTACCCCGATTTCATTGACTGGCGCGAGCGGAACCAGACGTTTGAAGACCTGGCGGCGTTCGACGACCCCGGGCTCAACATCACCGGAGACGGCGCTGAACGCATAACGGCTGAGATCGTGTCGGCGAGCTATTTCTCGATCCTCGGCGTCAACGCGAAGCTCGGCCGCACATTTCTCCCTGAAGAAGACCGCACCCCCGATGCCAGCCCCGTGACCGTCGTGAGCCACAAACTCTGGCAGCGCCGGTTCAACGGCGATCCCAACGTCATCAACAAGACACTCAAGATCAACGAAAAGGATTTCACGATTGTCGGCGTTATGCCCGAAGGGTTCGCGGGAGTAACGGGCGCGGCCGAAACCTGGATACCGATGACGATGGTGTCGGCCATTCGCTCGGCCAGCGTACTTCAACATCGCGGCTCCCGGTGGCACCAGGTGATCGGTCGCCTGAAGCCAGCCGTCACGGTCGAGCAAGCGCAGGCGGACCTGACCGCCATAGCTGAGGGGCTTGAGCAGGCAAATCCGGGCACGAATAAAGATCGCGGCGTGCAGGTCGTCGCCGCACACGAGGCGGTGGTCGGCAACCTGCGGCCCACGCTGATCGTCCTGCTCTGCGCGGTCGCCTTCGTCCTGCTTATCGCCTGCGTGAATGTCGCCAACCTCCTGCTTGCACGCGCATCAGTTCGCCAGAAAGAGATCGCGATAAGAACCGCTCTGGGAGCCGGTCGCGCGCGTCTCGTCCGGCAGATGCTCACAGAGAGCTTACTGCTCTCAGCGCTCGGCGGCGCGCTTGGCCTTCTGCTCGCGGTCTGGGGGATTGACTTGATCGTGGCCTTTATGGGAAACCAGCTCCCGACTCTGATAAAGCCGGGAATTGATTTAGGGGTTCTTTCATTTACGCTTCTGGTCTCTTTTCTGACCGGGATCGTCTTTGGCATCGTCCCCGCGCTTCAGGCGTCAAAGACCGGTCTTAACGAGGTGTTGAAAGAAGGCGGGCGAGGTACGTCCGGCGGGGCGCGTCGCCACAGGCTTCGCCGCGCGCTGGTCGTTGCCGAGCTGGCCATGGCGCTTGTGCTTTTGACAGGCGCGGGATTGCTGCTCAGGAGCTTCCAGCGTTTGCAGACGTTCGATCCCGGCTTCAAAGCCGACAACGTAATTACAATGAGGATGAACCTCCCGCGCAGTTATACAGCCGCCCAGAAGGTAGCTTATCACCAGCAGGTGATCGAGCGGGCTAGCGTGTTGCCGGGCGTCAGTTCCGTAGGGACCGGGACAGACACTCCGTTTGACGGGACCTCAAGCGCAACAATCGCTGCGGTCGAAACCGCCGACCCTGACTTGAACGAAGTGAGGATTTATCTCCATCAGACAAGCCCGAATTTCTTTACGACCATGGGAATACCGCTCATAAAGGGGCGCGACTTTACACCGCAGGACGTTGAAGGCTCGCCCCTTGTGGCCGTCATCAGCCAAGCGATGGCTAAACGCCTCTGGCCGAATGAAGACCCGCTCACGAAGCGGCTCAGCCTCGATGAAGACAAAGATCGCAAGCCTATATGGACGCAGGTCGTCGGCGTCGTCGGGGATGTCAAATACCGGACGTTGATAAACGATCAGAACAACGATCCCGATGTCTATCTACCTTACGCCCAAATACGCGGGACCGCGCTTACGCTGGCATCTCGATCCGTGGGCGACCCGGCGGGCTTGACCGAGTCACTTCGCGCGCAGCTGCAAAGCATCGATCCAAACATCCCTGTCTACGGCGTTACGACTATGAAGCAGCGCCTGGCCGACATAACGGCCCCGGCGCGGTTCAGCACATTACTGCTCGGGGTCTTTTCCCTGATCGCGTTGCTGCTGGCGGTCGTCGGCATATACGGCGTGATGAGTTACACAGTCACACAGCGCACGCACGAGATCGGCATTCGCATGGCGTTAGGCGCGAGTCGTAGCGACGTGATGCGGCTTGTGGTTGGTGAAGGCGTGTGGCTCGTCGCAGGCGGCGTCGGCCTTGGCCTGGCCGGGGCGATCCTCGCAACGCGCGTGCTCGAAAGCCAGCTTTACAGCGTCAGCGCGACCGACCCCCTGACGTTTTCCCTCGTATCGCTTTTGCTTGCGGGAGTGGCCCTCGGAGCCAGCTTCTTGCCCGCTCGCCGCGCCATGAAGGTAGACCCGATGGTCGCTCTCCGATACGAATAACGCTGGGCCGACCACTGCCCTTTATCTCAAGAGGGTCGTGATGGTGCTTATCAGAAGGTCCAGTTCGATGGGTTTGGTGATGTGGGCCTGGAAGCCTGATAAAAGCGACCGGGCCTTATCCTCTTCGCTCGCGTACCCGCTCAACGCTACTGCCGGGACTAACCCTCCCTGCGCCGGTTCCAGCGCTCTCACTTTGCGAATCAGGTCATAGCCGTCCTCACCCGGCATGCCTATGTCGCTTATCAACACGTCGGGTCGAAGCCGCTTGATCGCCGCAAGCGCTTCGGCAGCCGATGAGACCGCCACAGGCTCTATGCCCCATTGCCTAATCACGTTTACAAGCATCTCGCGCGAATCGGCGTCATCTTCGACGATCAGGGCTTTCAGCCCGCGTACATCCTCTGGGGCGACTTCTGCATCCGCCGGATGCGCAAACTCGCTAACCGGCGATTCAGTTTCTTCATTAGGGGTTGCCGCGCGGGTTAAGGACGGAATGCTGACAATGAAAGTGGCCCCCTTGTCTTCGCCATCGCTTTCGGCTCGAACCGTGCCGCCGTGCAGGTCGATGAGGTGCCTGACGATGGCAAGCCCCAGACCCAGACCGCTGTGCCCGCGCCTGTAGGAGTTGTCTGCCTGGCGAAAGCGGTCAAACACGTAAGGCAGGAAATCGGGCTCGATGCCCTTCCCCGTGTCCTTCACAAGTATTTCGACTGCCGAGCCGGTCGCCCTGATACTAAGCTCAATCTCGCCGCCGGGTAGCGTGAACTTGACCGCGTTCGACAACAGGTTCCAGACCACCTGCTGCAAACGGCCGGGATCGCCCATGATGGGCGAAAGATTCGGATCGAATGATGTCTTCAATCGAATCTGCCTGGAATCAATCGAAGGCTGCACAACATCGATTGCCGCCTGGGCAACCGCTCTCAGATCGACCGGCGACATGTCGAGATTCAGCTTGCCTGTAATCACACGCGAGACAAAAAGGATGTCGGTTACAAGCTGGATTTGAGCCCTGGCATTTCGCTCTATAGTGTCGAGAGCCCGCGCGGCGTCCTCTTCTTTCAGGTTGCCGCCGCGCAGCAGGTGTATCCACCCTAGCACAGAGTTTAGCGGCGTGCGCAGCTCGTGCGAAAGAGTCGCAAGGAAGAGGTCTTTTTGCCTGTGCGCCTCTTCAAGCTCTATAAAGAGGCTCCTGGTCTGGTACTGCCTGCGCCGCGCCCTTAACGCAGACTTCACTGCGCTAATGACCACGGAGATATTTATGGGCCGCTCCAGAACTATCACGTTTGCGCGCTCGCCGAGCGTGCTCATCAGCAGGCCTGAGCTCTCCGCGTTGATCGCAAAGACAATGAATGGGAAGTCTGACCACGCGGGTTGTTTTTCGAGCGACTCGATCAGGCATCTTATCGCACGGTTATTCAGGGCCTCTTCGGTCAACAGCGCCGCGCCGCCCCCTGATAACATCTCCATGCACAGCTCTTCCATGCTGCCACATAGCTGCGACGAGATGCCCGCCTCAGCAAGTATACGGTGTGTCAGGGTCGCGTCTCGTCCTGTGGGCGCAAGAATAAGCACCCTCTCTTTCCTGGAATCATCGTCTGTACTGGTCATTGGATTTTATAAGAGCTTTTCTGTCAAATCAGCTCACCCGGCCTCCCGACATAATGCGGCACGCCTGTCAGCACACCCTGGAACTTAGTCAGTATATCCCCTACCTCAATTCCCGTCGATGTCAGGCGCATCTCGCGGATCGTCTCTTCATGAAAGCCTGTCCGTTTCTTTACCACCGAGACGGCTTTGCGGACGCTGCCTCCGCTTTCAAAGTACCGGAGCACAAGAACCGTGTCGGCCAGGTAGCTCAAGTCTACCGGCGGGGCCATGTTGCTGCCGAACAACCCGTGCTGCGCGACTATCAAGATAGTCACAACGCCCTGCTGGTTCAGATAGCCAAGCAACTCGTGCATGTGCGCCGTCAGGAACCCCTCTTCCGGCATCGCCTGGTTATACCCGTTGAGGCTGTCGATCACTACGACCTTGGCCCCGTCCTCCTCAACCGATTTGCAAATGAGGTCGGAAAACTGGCCGGGAGACAGCTCAGCCGGATCAACCTGCTTGAGTCGCACGTGCCCTGAATTAACATGTTTTGCCAGGTCAATACCAATCCCGGCTGACCGGTCGAGCGTAGTCGCTATGCCTTCGTCAAATGCAAAAATAGCCGCCTTCTGACCGCGCGCCGCCGCAGCCGTGACGTATTGTGTCGCTATCGAAGACTTGCCGGTTCCCGCAGGTCCCAGTATCAAAGTGGCAGTGCCCGTGTCTAGCCCGCCGCCGCACAATTTATCCAGGTTCTCAACGCCGCTCGAAAACGTTTCGCGTGTGAATACGCTCGGATGGTCTGCCGCCACGAGACGCGGGAAGACGACCACCCCACCCGTCTCTATATTTAGATCGTGATTGCCGCCGACGTAAGGCACGCCGCGCAGCTTGAGCACAGAGATACTGCGGCGCGGCCCCCCGTATCCAGGCGATCTGTGGCTGAGTGTCAAGACCCCGTGTGCGAGGCTTTCGAGCTGCCGGTCCGATTCTTGCGAAGTATGATCATCGAGCAGCAGCACGGTCGATTGGCGGCCAATAAAGAACTGTTTCAGCGCAAGTATCTGCCGCCGGTACCGCAGCGGGTCCCGCGCAAGCAACCGCATCTCAGAGAGTGAATCGAAGACAACTCGCTGCGGCTTTACGCGCTCGACTTCTGAAAATACGGCCTTGGTCGTCTCGCCCAGCTCCACTTCCGAAGGGTGATAAAGCGTGTATTGAGCATCGTCAAGTGATTGGTCCCCCGGCAAAGCGAGATCGTAAATGGTCAAATCGTCCAGAGACCAGCCGTGCGACCGGGCGACGGCCGATAACTCTGTCCTTGTTTCCGATAGCGTGACGTATAGCCCCTTCTCGCCGCGCCGCGTGCCCTCAAGCAAGAACTGGAGCGCGAGAGTTGTCTTCCCGGTGCCGGGATTTCCTTCGAGCAGGTAAATACGATTACGCGGCAGCCCGCCACGCAAAATCTTATCAAGGCCTGGAATGCCCATTGACGCCAGGTCTGTGCTCTCAACATTGTCTATGCCCATAGATAGAAGAAGAACCCTTTCAAGAAGTGATAGTAGCCGGGGAATGCATTGTTTACCCCCGATCACAACCGGACATTTTATATTGTATCGGCTAACCGACCGCAAGGCTATTCGATTAGCCGATACTGGACCGTGAACCGGCGGCGTCATAAGGCCGTATCGTGCCCTCTTGAATTTTCAAGCCCCATCCAGAAGCCTTCCAGAAGATCGAGCGCGCCCGCGCACCCCTCCATTAGCTGCGGCTCTGCGCTTGCGTCTATCGGGTCGAGCGCTTTCATCATCCCTTCTTCGTGCTTCTCTTCCAGTGCGCGATGAAATGTCCAGTAACCCGTGTGCATCTTCGCAAGCGAAGCGTGGGCCTGTTTCATCTCCATGATTCCAGGGATCAACTGGTCCCACATCGGTATGGCCATATGCTCAAGGCCAAAGGAGGCTCCCAGCGCGACAAGGTAATTGCTATGCCCGTAAAGATTGCTCAGCCCTTCGATATAATCGCGCGTGGAATCGAGCCATTGCTGCCGCGCGGCTTCTTGCGGGTCGATGCCAATGGAGCGCAGGAACCTGTGATAGATGTATTCGTGCCTGTGCTTCGGGTCGCCGTCGCCTAGCTCTGAGGTCAGGATTATCGCAAGCTCATCTGCTGCCGTGTCGTCGGGCGTGTTGGCGAGAAGCGTCGCCAGTATTCGCGGGAAATGCTTTACGAATGCGAAGAACTGAACGGCGAACCGCTCGAACTCTTCAACCGATAATCGCCCGCGCTGGAATCGGTCGAGGTAATTGTTGTTGATCGCCCCGTGCTGTAGAACAAACGATCTGAGGTTGGTAGTCAGCGTCATAATCATTCCTCCGGGTTGTTGTGACAAAAAAAGAACCGGCCACCAACCTTCCCGCGCGGGAAGGTTGGTGGCCGGTTCCAGAAAACCTGTCTTGCCGGTACCTAGATCATGATCAACCGCAGACAGTCTCTGGCCGCCCCGTCCCTCCGCGCGGAGAGCGAGCCGTAATAGCCGTAATAACGATAGAGACTGTAGAGCCGGTTATTCATCTAAAAATACCGCCGAACTTTTCGATTCGTGTCTAAAGGTAAGAGAATCTTTCTTAATTGTCAAACCGTGTTGACCGAAACTCTTACTCGTCGCCATTGGTTTGAGAAGCGAGATGACTGATTGGTTGCCAGCGACCTGGAAGACCCGACACACCGGCGGCGTCTGGATGGGTTATCATCTCTACGCTCACGTCGAGCAGAGAGAGGGCGGCAGGAGGCGGCTCCGGCTGGCCGTGCATAACCTCCAACGCCATCTGAATCATCCTCGCGGAGGCGCAAAGGACGACTCTATCTACGAGAGCGCGTGTTTCGCGTTCACCCATGCTCGTCCGCGCACAATAGCTTCTCCAGAACTCTGAGACAGCAGCCCGCATTGACTCGGCTCGATTACCGGCTCGTTCAAGGCGCGCTTCGAGAGACATCCCTTTTTCTGAGAGCGATGGGCGGATGCAAAGGTATAGATAGGATTGCAAGAGCGAGCCGACATCCCAGCACGGGTCACCGAAGTCTGCCAGCTCCCAGTCAACAATCGCAACTTCCGGGTTGCCGGGCGAGCCGGAAAGGGAGAGAACGCAGTTTTCAAACTTTATATCGCCGTGAATGAACGAACTGAAGCGCCAGCTTGAAGCAAGTTCGTCAAGGCAACCGGCCAGCGTGTGGTTGTCGCGGACGATCTCTACAAGTCGTCTCTGACCAGGTCCGAGCCATTGATTCAACGGGCCGTCTCTGTGCGCGGTAAAGATGCCGGGCGCTTCGAGCGGGAAGGCCTCGCGCGGCGGGTCTTCGCGCATTTTCAAACCAACTTTGGTATGAATCGTTGCCAAAGCGTCGCCGAGGCTCCGGGCTGCATCGACGGAAAATCCTCCGAGACGCTCTTGCATGCGCAAAAGGCTTTCAGATTTGGGAACGAGCTTTAGAATAATTACCTTCGCCGCGCCGTCAAAAATTAAGAGGTCAGGCGTAATCTTTTTTAGAGGTGCAAAATCCGGATCGTGGCGCGCGAGCCAGTAAACGGTGGCCTCTCGCTGCATCATCACCACGCTGGCAGGAACGAGAACCCTCAATTGTTTTACGAAGAACCCCGCTTCGCGGCCAGCTACCGTTACGGCGTAGTTGCGATTGCGACTCGAATACTCGACCACAAGACACTCAGGCACGCCCTCCTTCCCAACTCCAAGCAGACCGCGCCTCACCAGGTAATCGCAGACGTTGGTGGGCGTCAGGATCGTGACCTCTTCAATCATATGTCGTACACATCTTCGCTGCCGGGGTTAAGGTAGGGGCGCGCCAGAGAAAGCCCTTCTGCTTCAAACCTGCGTTGGGTATAACGAAACCTTGTGCGCGCGTCCTGCGCCTCATCAAGCCAGGCATCTACAATCGCCTCTGCCAACAATCTTGAACGGTGCGCGCCGAAGCTCTCTCCATTGGTCGGGTTTTCGGCCAGACCTACGCCGTTGCGCAGCTTCTTTGTGAATAACGGCGCTCCGGGCTTCAGAGAAGATTGAAGCGAACCTGAAAATTTTTCGAGCAGGTTTACAAGAGCTGGGTAACGACTCGCCGGGAGGTATAACACGGTCGCGTCCCTGCGGTCGAAGTCTTCCGCCCGCAACATCGACTTTAGCGTAAACGGGACAGCAAGCCTGTTCAATTCCCTGGTTATCACCTCGAAAACGGCGACCGCCTGTTCCTGCGATGCGTGAAAATAGATGCGGAGCGTGCGATTTTCGTCTTCAGGATCGGGCAGAGCGTTCCCGAATGCGTAGTAGAGACCATCTTGCATCGTGAGCGATTCCCTGCGGTGACAAAGCGTGACCGCGCACCCGATGCGCGGCGGCATGTCTTCATACAGCGTCATGACGTATTCGCCTGGGCGAGCGATTCGACGCGCCTTCCCCTTCGCAACTACAAGCGACTTATCGGCGCAAATTTCTTCGACGCTCCAGCCTGAAAGCCACCCGTCGCTCCCGTGATTTGCGGCAGATAACAGCCGCGCCACCGTATCGCTCCTATTCGCCGGATACGCGGGCCGGACTGATCCAGGTGAATCTTGGATAGAGCGCGCAAAGCACCGGCTGTAGAGCGCATCACGAATGTCGAGCGCGAGCCGGGCGCTCTCTGCCGGAAGAACAGGCTTGACCGTGTGACTCGAAACGGGCGGGGCGGTCGCGGGGAATGAAAAGCGCGAGGGCGAGTCTATGCAGACCGCTTGAAAGATTGACAGCAGCGCTTGCTCGATTTCGACAGGTTCGGCTGAAGCGAGTGCCATGGTCTATCTCTCAGGATCGAGAACAGAGCAAGAAATCGGCAATTGCATTCGTCAAGCGGCCCGCAGAGACCGCGTCGAATGCCACAAACATGGGGCCGCTATTTATCTCTAAGAACTGCAAGCGGCCAGTGCGCGGGCACGCTTTGAAATCGGCCGCGCCGAAATCCATCTGCAAACGGTCCATCAACTCGCCGAGGCGATCCGTTAAACCCGGCGGTAGGTCGGACACCTCAAGCGGAATCACCTTACAATCGGACGTCGAGCGATAATCGAGCGCGTCGGCGACAAGCTGGTAAGGGAAGTACCGCCCGTCCACCTTGTAAACACGTATCTCCGGCGGGACGAGCCGCTCTTGCACGATGCCCGGAGACGCGAGGCTCCCGTTGGAGACAATGGCTCCGGGCAGAATCTCTTTCAGGTCACGCGCAAAATCACCGCCGTTGACAGGTTTCACAATTAGCTCTCTCTCCTCGACCGCGCTCGAAAGCAACGAGTAATCATTAGAGATTATTGTGGAAGGAATCTCAAACCCCGCCTGCCGAGCGAGGTATAGCACTTGAAGCTTGTTTGTTACATTGAGCGCGCTGGCCCTGTTCAGAATGCGCACATCTGCGTGCGCGAAGGCCCAGCCGGTTACTGCCGTAAACCACGCCATCGCCCTTTGAAAAGGCTCAGGCCGCCGGGCCGCAAGACCTGTGAATACGTCGCTCCTTATAAAAAGCGCCGAAGGGCGACGTTCTTTCCCGTTGATACGAAGAATGTCTTCGTCCATATCCCAGGTTAGGAGCGGGTGAGAGTTTGCACCTACCAGCAATACCTCATTTGCTACGCCTCGATTCTGCAAGCAGGCAATAAGAGCGCCGATATTCGGGTCGGCGTCTCCCCCCGCTACGAGCACCTGGGGTTGAGCGTCAGCTTTCATACTTTGCATCATCGGCGATTATCAGAGAAAGAGGACACGGTCGGAAGTCGAAAGATCAACCGCTCCCGGCCGTGTCCTTCGAATCAAGCCAGGTTAGAACTGACCGAACGGGCCGCCGCCTTGATTTTCCTCGCCCACTACGGTTGTCGTTACAGGGACGCCCTGTTGCTCTCCCGCAATCGTCGTCGTTACTGGCCCCTCTTCCCCGGCTACCCTTGTCGTGGCCGAATTGTACGGCTGTTCACCGACGACTGTGGTTGTGTAACCGCCTTCTTCGCCTAATGCAAGAGTGGTCACAACATGCGGTTGCTCACCCACAACGGTTGTTATGGCACCGCCCTCGCCGACTACAGTTGTGGCCGACCCGTATTGCTCTTCGCCAACGGCGGTAGTCGTGATCGGGGGCGGGCCTTCCTCGCCGACCGCCGTAGTTGTGGCTACCGCCTGCGCTTGCTCGCCTGCGACGGTAGTTGCCGATCCTTCCTCGCCGACCACTGTGGTCGTGGGAGCGGCTTGAGCTTGCGCCTGTTCTCCCACCACGGTAGTTACCGAGCCTTCTTCGCCGACAACCGTAGTCGTTATCGGGGGCGGATACCACGACTCGCCTACGACCGTTGTTGAAGACTGCGCACCGCCCTCACCAGATGCCGCCTCTAGCTCTTTACTCGGTTGCGCTTGCTCGCCGACTATCGTTGTAACCGTGTGCTCTTCTCCGAGAGCCAGCGTAGTGACCGGGGCATTCTCTTCGCCAACCACTGTGGTCGCGGACGGCTTATCACCCTGTTTCTTCCTGCTAGACATACAACACCTCCTATCGCGGTTTCGAAATGACCGCTCTCTGTTTCAGACACTTTGGATAAATATCCGGGAATTCTTCTACTAGCTTCTTAGGGCCGGAAACCGTTTGCCGCCTAAGCTTCCTCTAGATGTCTATCCTTGATAGACCCGATGCTTGAACCCACTTGGTGTGGGGAATACTACAATCATCAAGGGCGATTGTCAATTAATGCTTATTTGCGACTTCAGAAAGCGGTTCATCGGATTGACAGTCGAGGCGGGAAAGCCTGGGGTCCGGGTTTGAAACCTGCGGTTTGCCGTGCAGCGGCTAAATGAATGCCGCCACACGGCCCTGTGATAAGGGTTATCTCTTTAGATGCGCAGCAAAAAAGTTGAGCACGCGACTCCAGGCGTCGTTGGCCGCCGCTTCGTCATAAACGTCCGGGCGCTGATCGTTGAAGAAACCGTGGTCCGTTCCGGGGTAAATATGAATATCAGCCGATTTACCGAGATCCTTCAACTTCCCCTCCAATTCGCGAACCGCTTCGGGAGGAACAAACTGGTCCTTCTCGGCATAGACTCCAAGGACGGGCGCTTGAAGGTTAGGCAGGTCGGGCTTCACATTAGGGTGTATGCCGTAAAAGACGACGCACGCGCCCACCTGCGGGTTTTTGCTGGCTGCGTAAAGCGACAGCGCGCCCCCCATGCAGAAGCCTATCGTGCCGACCTTATCGCCTTCGGTCGCGTCGTGACCGAGAAGGTATTGAATGGCTCCGCGCAGGTCCTTCTCGGCTTCGTCAATACGCAGGGCCATCATCAGCTTGCCCGCCTCGTCAGGTGACTTTGTCGTTTCGCCGTGATAGAGGTCGGGCGCAAGCGCCACGTAACCCCTGTCGGCGAACCGGTCACAAACGTCTTTGATATGACCGACAAGCCCCCACCACTCTTGAATCACAACCACGCCCGGCCCACGGCCCTCGGCCGGGGTGGCAAGGTACCCGCTCGTCGTTCCGCCGTTGCTTGAGAACTCTACAGTCTGACCTGCCATAAGACCTCCTTTTCAGTTAAACCTTCTTTTGAAGTTCCCCGTCCTTCAGCATACGCCCGTCCCACCGCGCTGCAACATCGACGTGGATTCCGAACTGGTCGAGTATGCGCATCACCGTGTGGTTTACAATATCGTCAATCGTTCGAGGGTGGTTGTAGAAGGCCGGGACAGGAGGGACAATCACCACTCCCATCCTCGAAAGCTTCAGCATGTTTTCAAGGTGAATATCGTTCAACGGAGCCTCGCGCACAACCAGAACGAGTTTCCGCCGCTCTTTCAGTATCACGTCGGCTGCGCGATGCACGAGGTTGTCGCCCTGCCCTTGCGCGATTGCCGCGAGCGTCCTCACGCTGCACGGCGCGACGACCATCCCGCGTGTGATAAACGAGCCGCTTGAGATCGGCGCGCCCTGGTCGCCGCTCGCATAATGACGAGCGGCCATCTGCTGCACCTCTTCAACCGTGTAGGGCGTCTCGTGGATGAGCGTCCTGGTAGCCCACTTGCTCATCACCAGGTGCGTCTCGATCCCTGCCCCCTCAAGCGCCTGCAACAGCCGCACGCCGAAGATTGTTCCCGTCGCCCCGGTTATGCCGATAATCAGTCTCTCGCTGGTCTTGTCCGCCATCTTAAACTCTCCAAAAACGACCTGACTCCGCCGGTAGACATTGTATCAAGTAGCTCGGCACTTCCGCTGCCCGCGCTCGGATTACTCCCATCGCTTCCATTCCGTTTCGTAGTAACGGACCAGCGCCTGGTTATCGAGGCGGTTTATCTCGACAGGGACGGGGGCGAGGTCGGCTGGAATCACAAAGAGCGACTGCATGGTCTGATCGTCAAGAAATCGCAGGTGCGCGGGCGCTGTTGTTGGAGGATCGAACGGTTCAAGCCGCGCCAGGGCAAACCCCCATACTCCAAAAGATGGAACCGCCGTTTGATACGGCTTTACGGAAAAGCCAGATGATTCCAGAGTCTTGACTATACACCAGAACGCGGCCCGCGAAAAAAGCGGCGACGAGCATTGAATGCTGACAGAGGCGGACGGAGTCAACCGGCGCTTCAGGAGGTTGTAGAACCTTGTCGTGTAAAGCTTGCCGAGCGCGAACGTGTTCGGGTCGGGAAAATCTATGATCGCCACGTCGAACTGGTCGCCCGGTTCTTCGATCCAGATCATCGCGTCCTGATTTACCACCCGGACTCGCGAGTCTGAAAAGGCGTTGTTGTTTAACTCCGCGAGCGGAGGGAAGGCTTCCGAAAGCTTTGTCATATCCGGGTCGAGATCGACTAGCGTGACTGATTCGACCGACGGGTGCTTGAGCACCTCGCGGACCGCGAGGCCGTCGCCGCCGCCGAGCACAAGCACGCGGCGCGGCGCGCTTGTCACCATCATCGCCGGGTGGACAAGCGCCTCGTGGTAACGGTATTCGTCGGCCGAGCTGAATTGAAGATTGCCGTTGAGAAAAAGCTGAAACCCGGCCCGCCCTCGCGTGACGACTATGCGCTGGTAGTGCGTGTTTTTGGTATAGACAATCGTGTCGGCGAACAGGTCGTCTTCCACGAGCGAGGTGAGCGTGTCGGCTTTGATTATGCCGATGGTCAGGAGCGCGATCACGATTACTGCGCGCCCGCGCAACCCGGCCACATTTCCTTTTATCAACGGGCGCATAAGCCACGTGCCCCACAACCCCACGCCCGCGTTGAACAACCCCACGATGAGCGATGTGCGGACGAGCCCAAGCCTCGGCACGAAGAAGAGTGGAAACATTAGCGACGCGATCAAAGCCCCTATGTAATCGAAGGCGAGGACGCGCGATACGATCTCTTTGAAATCGAGCTGGTCTTTGAGTATGCGCATCAGCAGGGGTATCTCCAGACCGACCAGCAGGCCAATCGCAAAGACGAGCCCGTAGAGCACAACCTGGAAATGGTCGAGCCTTGCGAAGGTCAGAAAGAGCACGGGCGCTGATAACCCGCCGATCAGCGCCACGCCAAGCTCCACCTCTATAAACCGACGCGCAAGCCCTGTGTCGAAATACCTTGAGAGCCATGACCCCGCGCCCATCGCCGACAGGTATATACCGATTATGAGCGAAAACTGTGTGACCGAATCGCCGAGCACATAACTGGCAATCGTCCCTGCCAGCAGCTCATACACGAGCCCGCACGTTGCTATGATGAGGACGTTGAGAAAAAGTATGGGGGTCCGGTTCATTTCAGTTTAAGCAAGAGCTACTGCGGCGGCTACTTCTGCGCGACCTTCTGCTCCTCCGTGCAATCCGAGCGCCCGTCTTCGCCGCAACGGAAGAGATGCGGCGCGTAAAAGGCCGTCGAGTCCCTGACGATTGTCCAGACGACTGTGCCGTTGTACTTCTCCTTGGTCCAGCCGAGCGTCTGCCTCTCTTTCCAAACGCCTTCAAAGGCCGCTCTCTCGCCGCGCCCGAACAGGTGATACGATTCGTGGAGCAATATAGCCGCGCGCTCCGTATCGTCAATCGGGTGCTCGAAAAACGGAGGATAGAGCGTGACGATTTGGAAGGGGAAGTTTGCCGACGCATACGCGTTTTCGTGCCCGACCCAGCGGTTCCACCAGCTATCTGTCGCGCGGTACCGAACCAGGTTGCGCAGTACAAAGGCCTCCTTGCTGAAGCCCTTCGCCTCGATCACGTCGACGGCGCGGTCTACGATCTGGCGCTGCTCAAGCACCACGGGGTCAGACGTGCTCAACATAGTCGCATAGCCCATAAAGAGTATGAAGCCAGCCAGCGCAACGATTCTAACAAAGCTCTTGAGTATTAATCTTTTACGTCCCGACCCTTCGAGCTCGACCGGGGCGGGCGCGATTACAAGATTGCCGCACCGGCGACACTCGGAACTGCCCGAATAGTTGACAAGCCCGCACTGTGCGCACTTCGTGCTGTCCATACGATCTCCTGATTTGCTCCAGGGTTTGACGACAGAGGGGCAGAACGTAATAAGTAAACAGTAAACAGTGACAAGTGACAAGAGGAACGTTAACCGTGAACCGTAAATCGTGACAAGTCAGAGAAAAGTGCCTCGCTCCGCACCTCTTCTTTCTTGTCACTTGTCACTTGTTACTCGTCACTTCATAAGCCCTGTTACCCGTGTATGCCGGCCGAGACGATCAGCGCAATGCCGATAATGACCGCCGCGATGACAATGGCAATCGCCGTGTTGTGGTCTTCTTCAAGCTCTTTGCGCAACGAGAAAGGGGTCACCTTGCCCATTATCCAGAAAGCCAGCCCGAACAGCGCCAGCCCGATTGCTGAGAAGATCAACGTCTGAACTATCAGGTTAACAACTTGGTCCACCGGCACGACAAGGAAGGCCGGAGCCGACTCAATCTCTATACGAAAGCTTGCGAGTTTATCCATTAGCATCTACTTGCCTCCCCTGTAGCCTGAGTGCCAGAAGTGGAAAGAGCGGTATCCGCCGGGCGACTCTCTTACGCCCGCAGGCACGACCTGCCGCTCTGTGTCGCCAAACTCGATCCCGCGCAACGACACATAACCGTAGCCCGCGAGAATCAAAACGGCTATGACCAGATAGAATTTGCTTAGCATAATCTTGCTCCGTTATTCCGAGCTGTACGGGTTAAAATCGCTGTCCTTCCACCGGCGGCTTTCAAAGCTCATGTGGTAGAACGCGACTGCAATTGGGATAAGCGATACCCCGATTAGCGCCAGCACAAGATAGAGAAGGCGCGGGACTCCCTGTTCGGCTTTCACCTGAAGACTCTGCGGCTGCTGCCATCGCTCCCAGCTGGCTTCGAGCCTGAGAGTGTATTTGCCATCGGGCAAGGTTGAAAGGAAGACGTCAGAGCTCTGGCCTCCTTCGCTCCACGAGCCGTCCGAATCCGAGCCGTGATAATACTCGACGGGAATCGAGAACGACTGCACAAGGCCAGTGCTCTCATCTATCAAATCGCCCTCGACGTAGAGCCAGCTATTATCGACCGGTGCGCGGGCCGTCACGCGGATATTCTTACCGGCCTCAAGCTGGAACGGGTCGCTAAAGATCACCTGTGTGCCTTCGGCGCTCGCGAGCGGTTGGAGCGCGTAGCTCGCTTCAAAGACCTTTCGCCGCGAGCCTGTGCTCAAAAAGCCGATACCCAGGATAAAGGCAAGGATAAAAAATATGGCCCAGTATTTATATACGGACTTGTGAAGAAAGGGCTGGTTTGGAGCGATGGTCGAAGCGTCTGGAAGGTCGGACACGCCGAAAAGCTTTTCGACCTTTTTCTTCGGCAGGTAAGTGCCGAGCGACCAGTTAATCTCGCCCGTCTGTTGCTTTTTGCGGCGCTTGCCTTCGTCAGCCTGCACCATCACAACCGAGACTTCTTTTGAGAGCATGTAAGGCGGGCGCACGTAATCGGCAGCCTGCACCATCTCGCCGACTTCGACCTTCCAGTAAAACTCGCCCAGGACGTGCTCGACGCGCGCAGGAGCGTCTTGAAAAATCTTGAACCGCTTGCCGTCGTAGATTGCGCTTCGGCCCTGGTCCAGGACCGCGCCCGGCGCAACGGGCTCGACAAAGTTCCAGTGCTCATCGCTGCGGACCAGCCAGCGAAATCCAATCTGCGGGTTATAGAGAAGGTACTCTTCCCAGAAATAACGCACGCCGGAAAACTCGACGCTCCGCTGCATGAAACCGATCACGGTCATCTGCCCAACATCGAACTCGGCGGTCGAACCGAGCGCGATCACAGGGACGACTTTCCATGGGGCGAGCGCCTTCAGAAATTTTAGTCTGCCCCGGTTGACGTCGAGCAGCGAGCCGCAGTTCGGGCAGGTCACGCGCTCTGTCTTGTCGGGCGCGCGAAGGTCGAGCGGCCCTCCGCATTGAGGGCAGGAAAGCTGCACGGCCGACACGCGGCGGGCTTCGCGCTCGGCGGCCACACCCGCTATGCCAAGCTCCGCCAGCGTGACCTCTCGCCCGACAAAGATCGAAGGCACGCCGTTATCTTGATCGCCGCTGTAATCGAGAGTCGCAAACTCGCCGCGAGGGCCGGACAGGTCCGCATACCGGTACCGCTCTCCCGGAACGAGCCTGTAGGGGATTTCACCTTTCGCGCCGAGGGCTTCGGCTTCGCCAGTCTCTGCGACCGTTAACAGCGCGGCGTCTGATGCGGCCGGGACAGGCTGGCCGAGCTGTAGCATCTCAAAAGGCGGTATAAGCTCAGTGCCCGACACGGGCTTTTGAAATGTCATGTAAAAACGGCCCTGCGCCTCCGCAAGCCATCCCCAGCGCCCGTCGGCGAACGCGGCGTACCATTCATCCCACACGCCGCCTGATGCGTGGCCCAGCTGCGCGCGGCCCGTCAGCTCGAAAGGCGTTCCGCGATAGCTGCCGCGAATCCCCACATCGAGCGGCGAGCCCGTCTCTATCAACTCGGCGACTTTCCCTAAATCCTCCAGCCTGCGGTCGCCACGCGCCACCGCTGAGTTGCAGTATTCGCATATGACAACAATGGACGAGCCCGTCTTGAAAGCTATAGGCCCGCCGCAGGCAGGGCATGAGGATTGAAGGCTGCTCACCGGTCGCCCACCTCGCGCTCTGAGATTGCGGGCTCTACCAGGCCCGGCTCAAATACCGGAGACGGAGCGGTTCCGCGCTCGATTGTTTTGATCGAGACAGCCGACGCGCCGAGCATTGACAGGAGCCGCTCGCGCCACGGCCAGTCAGGTCGAGGGCGGCAGCAATAGAGATTGAACGTAGCCAGTCCGGTTTCGGGGTATGTGTGACAGGCCAGGTGAGATTCCGTGAGTAAGAACAACCCTGTGACGCCGCCCGGCGGCGGAAACTTATGCCATATGCCTTCGCCGACGACGCACAGGTCGAGATCGGCTATGATCTGCGCGCAAAGACGGCGCATGGCGTACATATCGCTCAGAAACCGGGGCGAACACCCTGATGCGTCAACCAACCACTCTGTGCCGGGATCCATGACGAGACAGGTTACAAGCTAAGGGTTGCGGGTGACAAGCGGTTTTTGACTAGATAGCGAGACACCGCTTTTTGATGATGGAATCTATAATTTTTCTCACCTGATTCTGCTTGAAGGGTAGCCGATATGAATGTGCGCGCCTGTCGCGGAGCCTGCGACCGCCTGCCGAAATGCTATGAAAGGTATGCCCGCGCTGCGCAGGTAGGACATCAAAGCCATCCCCTCGAAGCTGTCTGGATGAACGGCAACGTCTATAGAGTTGCTGTGATTGAACCCCATTCGGTTGTGTGTCCCTGTCTGGCCGTAGGCGCTTATCGGAAGCTGACGGCCGAACCGCGAGGCGTAAAAGCTCTGCACCTTCGACGCGTCGGAGAGCACCCAGCGCGCCGCCCCGTTGAATCTTATGAGCGCCGCCGTGGTGCGATAGCCGCCGCGAGGTATCGGCGGCAGCTTCGCTATTTGATCCTCCGCTTTCGCTTCGGCGATGATCGAATCTGCCTCGCCTATCTGCTTCCTTGCCGTCGCGATCTTTGTCTGCGCAAGCTCAAGCGCGCGCTCGCTATCTTCCAGCTCCCGTTTCGAGATGACGTTTGCGGCCAAAAGCGCCTTGCGCTTCTCAACAATATCGGCCGCGCTTTTTTCCTCCGCCTCAAGCAGGACGATAAGCTGTTGGATGCTCTCTTTGTACTCGTTTGAAGCCTTTATAACGTCTTCCTTGGCCTTGGCGTGGTCCTTTGCCAGTTGGGCCTGAGAAGGGCGCGCTTGACGGGCGGGCTTCTTCTTTTGCGCGAACGCGCCGCTGCCGCTCACCGCCAGGGCGAGAGCCAGAATTATGATCTTTGAAACCCGTCGGTTCACCGTCTGTCGTCTTTCCTCTTATACATTTGTGCGCTCAGTCGCGGCGAAGGTTGCTACCGGCGAGCTTCTTTTGGTCATACCGCTCCGCCAGCCGCCACCTCTGCACCATGACGATGCGCCCGTCAGGCCGCGTGCGAACGCTTATCTCATCTTTCCTTGTCGCACGGTTATTTGCGCCTCGAATAATCAACTCGACGACCTCTCCATAACGGATTGCGCCCGTAAAAGTTCTAAACCCGACCACATCGCCAACCTTGACAGTCTTTATCATCAAAATCCTCGCCCAACCAGCAATAGCCCTGCGCGCCGTGTCAAAGTCGGACTTCAAATTTATTGTACAATCAAACGTTACGCCTGCGCTAACCCTTGACCGCGATGCAATCGACTTCGATCTCGAACGTGGAGAGCAACTGCGCGCCTACGGTGGTGCGGGCGGGGAAGTCCTCTTTGAAGTAACGCCGGTAGACCTCGTTCATCTTTGCAAAGTTTGTGAGGTCGGCCAGGTAGACATTGACCCTGACCACATCGTCGAGTGTCGCGCCCGCACCTTCGACTATGGCCTTTATGTTCTCGAAGGTCTGAACGGCCTGCTCTTCAAAAGAGCCGATGGCCGCCTGCCCTGTGCGCGGGTTCGTTGGGACCTGGCCCGCCACGTAGATCGTGTTGCCTGCGATGATCGCTTGGCTGTATGGGCCCACGGGTTTTGGCGCGCGGTCTGTCAGCACCTTCCGCTTGGTGGGCTTCTTCTTTGAAGCCTTCGCCGCCTGGCCTTGAGCTACGGCAGGCGCGGCTGCTACGGCGAGCGATAAGCTTGCCGCTTGCTTCATGAACTTTCTTCGATTCGCCGTCATCGAGTCTCTCCTTTTTTAACAGGTCTATGCTTCTCGATCTTGCCAAAGGTCTCGGTAGATTCGTTCTTCCATCTCCCTCGCCGCGCACTCAAAAGGGTTCAAGCAGTACGCGGCGTTAAACGAGCGCGTGCGCCCAAACGCCAGCACCCAGGCTTTCGCATAACAGTATCTAAACCGCCATGTCCCATGCTCTGCGTACTGGAGCATGTGAATAATCTCGTGCCCGATCAGCGCGATCCCTTCAATCGAGTACGGGTCATACGAGCCGGGGGCGAAATAAATCTTGTGCCGGTCCGTGTAAGCGACCGCTTTCATGGGCACGTACCACGGGATACCTTCTTGCACACTGATCCGGTCGAGATCCAGTCCCGGAAAGTATGGGGCAAGAAGCTTCTTGGCACTTTCAGGCAGCATGGCTTAAAGGTTACGCAGCCCCGATCACGGGAGAGCGCCTTTGCTCGACCTGTTTGCGCGCCCTGCGAGGCTGGCGACGTTGCTTATCAGCTCTTGCGGGTCAACAGGCTTGGCTACGTGCATATGGTAGCCGCTAGCGAGAGCCTGTCGGCGGTCTTCGTCCCTTGCGTAAGCCGTTAGCGCTATGGCCGGAAGCCTGGCTTCAGGCAATTCCATAGCCCTGATCTTCCGTATCAATTCGTGGCCGTCTTCGTCGGGCATCCCGATGTCAGATACAAGAACGTCGGGCTTCGCAGAGGTGATCGAATCGAGCGCGGCGCGCGCCGAAGGCGCGGTTGTAACGGTTGCGCCGCTTTGCGCGAGTAGCATCGCGATCATCTCGCGTGTGTCGGGCTCGTCTTCAACCACAAGCACCTTGAGCCCCGCAAGGATCCTACTATTTGTCTTATAAGCTTCGGCCGCTCGCGAGATCAGCTCTGAGGACTCCTCGCGTCTTTCAGCGGCAGGCAGCGTGACGATAAAGGTCGCGCCTCTACCGGGGCCTTCGCTCAGAGCGCGGACAGTTCCGCCGTGTAGCTCGACGATGTGGCGGACTATGGAAAGCCCCAGCCCAAGACCACCGTGCTTCCTTGAGATAGTGCTGTCGGCCTGTCGGAAGCGGTCGAAGACGTAGGGCAAAAAGTCCTTGTCTATGCCCTGCCCCGAATCAGTGACCTCGACCTCCAACACCGCGCCCGCGCGCCTGACCGCCACGTAAAGATGGCCGCCCGGCGGCGTAAACTTGACCGCATTCGCCAGCAGGTTCCAGATGACTTGCTGTAAGCGGTTGGGGTCGCCGGTCGCCACGCTTGACTCCGCGTCTATCTCTTTCTCGATCACGATACGCCTTGCATCGGCGGCGGGCCTTATAGCGTCAATCGCCGCTTCGATCACGTCGGCGAGGTTTGTCGATTGGATATTGAGCTTGAGATTGCCTGTGATTATGCGCGATACGTCGAGCAGATCATCTATGATCTGCGCCTGCAATCTCGCGTTTCGTTCTATCGATTCGACAGCGCGCATTCTGGCGGGTTCGTCGAGACGGCCCTGGCTAAGCATCTTCGACCATCCGAGCATGGATGTGAGCGGCGTGCGCAGCTCGTGCGAAACGGTCGCCAAAAACTCGTCCTTCATACGGTTTGCCGCCACGGCCTCGCGGCGAGCTTCCTGCTCTCGCACGAGCAGTTCTGCGCGCGCTACCTCGACCTGTTTGCGCTCCGTAATATCCGTCGAAGCCATGAGCACGCATAACTCGCCTTCAAGCTCTATACGCTCGGCCGACAGCAGAAACGTGCGCACCTCTCCGCTTTTCATGCGAAACCGCGTTTCGATATTCCTCACCGCCCCGTGCTCAGACAACATGCGCGCAACCTTTTCGCGGTCCCCAGGCTCGGCCCATACCCCCAGCTCTATCGAAGTGCGCCCGACGAACTCTTCGCGAGAGTAGCCGTTCGTGGCGAGCAGCGCGTCGTTCACGTTGATAAATTTCCCGTCCGCGAGGCGAGTAATCGACATCGAGACAGGGCTCGCGTGAAACGCCCTGTTGAATCGCTCCTCGGAAGCGCGCAATGTTTCGGCTGCCTGTTCGGCTACGGCGCGAGCATGCGCTTGTGATCGCGCCACCGCAAACAACACCCCGCTTATTACCAGCCCGCCGACGAGTATGAACAGCGGCATCTCGCTTCCCGAAACAAGCTCGAACTCCGGGCGCGTAGTAAAGGCGAGGCTCCAGGTGCGACCGCCGACCTCTACCGGCACGACCTGCGCGAATCGCGGTGTCTCCTCGGCGCGGCCCAGGCTGGAATCGTGCAGCAAGCCCTCCGAATTCATGTCGGCGCTATCGAAAACTTTGAAGTCGACGCGGGGGCGGCTTTCGGTTCCGAAAATACCTGCCAGCAGATCGTCCGCGCGAAACGGGCTGTAGACAAATCCGACCAGCCGGTCCCTGCGCTCGGATTCGGATTTGGGCATCTCCCCGCCTATGTAAAAAGGGTAGTAGATTAAAAACCCCGCCTGCGGCTTCTCGTCTATCTCCTGAACGAGCCTGACCTTGCCTGACGCGGCGGGCGCTGCCTGGTCGCGCGCGCGCTCCATCGCTTCCCTGCGCACCGGCTCTGTGAACATATCAAATCCGATGGCCGCCTGGTTGCGCGCGTCCACGGGTTCGAGATAGATGATCGAATGGTATTCGGCGCGTTCTTGTTCCGGCCAGATTCTAAACTCAGGCTGCCCTGCTGCGCGCATCTTTGCCACCAGCTGCGCGCGGTCTTCCGGCCTCACACGTATAGTAAAGCCGACGCCCTGGATGCCGGGGTAGCGCGGCTGCAACTCCATGCCGCCGATGAACGCGTTGAACTCTTCACGAGTCACGAGGTCCGGGCCGGATGCAGCAAACAGACCCGACGTAGCGCGCAGCATGGCTATGTACGTCTCAAGACGGTTTTGAATGCTGTCGCTCGTCGTCTGAACAAGGTTATGAAATCTAAGGCGGTCTTTGGCTTGTATCGTCGCGCGGACGTAATAGGTGGCAAGCAGCGTTATCAACACCGCTCCGGCAAGTACGATATATGGAGCCCAGACGCGGCGCAGGCTTTGCGGCTTGATATCCCGCCCTTCTCTTGAATCCTGTTTCATCGGTCAGAGGAAAATTACCACAAACAATTCCTCCAGGGTAGGACCGGATGATTGGGGAACGTAAAACCGTGAACTGTAAACCGTAAACCGTGACAAGATGAAGACAGATACGCAGCGTGGTATCCTCCTCTGACTTGTCACGGTTTACGGTTCACGGTTCATGATTCAAGGTTTGGGCGGGTGAGTCTGCCACAGAATATTAACGATCTTCCACTTGCCGTCGTATTTCGCAAGCTGCATGTAGTCGATGCCCCAGACGGCTGTGAGCTTTGCGCTGGCAGTCTGGTCGAGCACGTCGTAAATCTCGACTTTCTTGATCGAGTCTTTGGTGACGCGCTTGCCGTCCTTGTTCCAGTTCTTTGCAAGGTTGACCAGCTGGTCATAGGTCATTGGAGTGCCGGTGTAAGCCGTTTCTCCCTTCTTGATAAAAAAGCCGCGCTTGACAAGCTCCGGGTGGACGCTTCGCTCAATTCGCGTGTGATCGACTTCATAAATGCCCTCGACGTAATCGAGGACCGCCTGGCGCACGCCCTCTTTGTCCTTATCCGACTGGGCGCGGCCTGCTACGGGCAGCAGCACTATAAGCGCGAGCGTAACGATAGCCAGCTTCTTCATTTCAAACCTCCATTCATGAAGTTTCAGAACTTTTTCGGTTGATCTTTTCCACCAGGTACCACGACATGAAGCCACGGTATTTTTCCTGAAGCTCTCTTTTTTGCCAGTCTTTGCCTGTGATACGGCGGCGGCAATCGGCCGACCCGCATCTACATTCCATCTCGTAAGAGTCGTCGTCGGTCATCGCCCAATCGTGTGTCAGCTCTTCGCCCTGGCTTATCTCGCGCAACGCGACGAAGACAATCTGCCCCTTGACCCCAATGTTCGGGGCGCATGAGTGATTGCTAAAGATCATCGAGCCTTCACGATCAGCCTCGTCAAGCGGGCCGATGAACAGGTCCTCGCCGATCTGTATTTCGGCGGGGCCCAGCCTGCCCGCAACACTGTTTAGCGTCTCGCGGTCAAAGATGTGGCCGCCTTTGACTGCGACAATCTCACCGGGGTCGATCTTTTCAGTGGCAAACAGGCCCCGCCCTTGGATGGGGCTCTCTCTGACCTCTGCTTTGGGCGATATATAAGAAAGATTTGGCATACTGATCGGCAATACTATGATCTCCGGCCGAAAGTTCGTAAATAATAGGCCCGATAGAAGTTCATCCATCAGGATTGCCCGGTCGACTATTTAGTTAGACGGTCGTCTGTAACTCTTGTATTATCTGCGAATTATTATGGAAGCGACAGAATACAGAAGTATTGATGACATCTCAAGAAAGGACAGGCCCCACGGCACTCTTCTGCTCTGGTTTCTCCTCGCTTTTTTTGTGATATGGGCGCTTCGGGCGACACTTTTTTTCGAGGTCGACGGCAAGATCGAATCGAGTTCTTTGAGATTGGTCTACTCTAACTTCCTTAAATTAGCGCTCTGGGTCGTTCCGCCTGTCATATATCTAAGAAGAGTCGTCAGGACGGACGCGCTCAGGTACCTCAAGCTGACATCAAAGCCTAGCGCCAGGGGGCTTATCCTGGCGACGTTCGTAACCGTTGCTTTTTTCGCCGGAATAATCTTGTTTGAGTGGGTCACGGCTGGAAAGACAGTAAAATTGTTGCTTGAGTCGGCCCCTGCCGAATGGCTTAAGGTCTTGCTGATGGTTTCGCCGTCATCTTTTTTTGAAGAGCTATTATTCCGAGGGTTCATCTTGAACCAGCTAAACGAGAGAACGGGATTCTGGAAGGCGAACGCCCTCACTTCGCTGCTGTTTGTGCTGGTCCACTGGCCGAACTGGCTCTGGGTGAACGGGTTTAAGAGCTGGATAGTCTTCACTTCGGTCTCAATATTTATCCTGTCGCTCTTTCTTGGGTACTTGATGAGGCTGACAAACTCATTATGGCCGAGCGTCGCGGGACATGCGGTCAACAATTTTATCGCTACATACCTGCGCGCTTGAAATCGAGGTGGATTACAGATGCCGACTCTGATCAGGTTCATATCGCTTGTCACATTCGCTTGCCTTCTCACCACAGGTTGCGCAAAGAGCGGCGACAGACCTTCGGGACAGTGGATAGATTTGTCCTACGATTTCTCACCTGAGACGGTCTACTGGCCGACTTCCGAGCCGTTCAAGTTAGAGACTGTCGCCGAAGGGAGAACAGAGAAGGGTTTTTACTACTCAGCGTATAAATTCTGCGCATCCGAGCATGGCGGGACTCATATCGACGCGCCCGTTCACTTCGCTGAAGGCCGCCTGACGGTAGACGAGATTCCGCTGACACAGCTGATAGGCCCGGCGGTCAAGATAGACGTTTCGCAAAAAGCCGTCGCGGATAGAGATTATCTGATCGGCGTGCACGATTTCACCGGTTGGGAATCGCAAAACGGACAGATTCCCGAAGGGAGTATTGTGCTGCTGCAAACAGGGTACGGGCAATACTGGCCTGATCGCGTTAAATATCTCGGAACGGACAAGCGCGGCCCTGAAGGCGTGGCCGAGCTACACTTCCCCGGTTTGAAACCGGACGCGGCGGAGTGGCTGGTGAAGAATCGCAAGATAAAGGCGGTAGGGATAGACACGGCCAGCATAGATTACGGGCAGACTCAAACCTTCGACGCCCATGTTGCGTTGATGAGTCAGAATATACCCGCGCTCGAAAACGTTGCCAATCTGGACAAGGTCCCGGCAAAGGGCGCGGAGATTACTGCGCTGCCGATGAAGATCAAGCGGGGCAGCGGAGGCCCCGTCCGGATAATAGCTTTTATTCCCGACGCGGCGAGCCGGTAACAAGTACCCCGGCTCGCCGCTTTGTAAACTCACTCCTTCGACTCGCTGTTGGCGTAGTACCCTCGCCGGGTTCTTGCGACCGCGCCCGCGCGATGTACCTTGACCATCACACGCCGCCAGCGACCGTCGTTTTGCGCATCCTTCGACGCATAGGCGAGGCTGTAGAACGAGTGCAGCTCGGCGGCAACGCGTTTGTATACACCGTCGAGGTCTTCCTTGCGCGAAGCGAAGAAATAACCGCCGCCGGTCTGGTCGGCAAGCGCCTCAAGCTGCTTGCGAGCCTGGGCGAAGACGGTCGCGGTGTAACCTTCGCCGACCACTTCGCGCTCTGTGTCGAAGTAGATCGGGTAGACGGTGGCGTCTTCTTCAACGGCGCGTCTGAGCAGGTCTTCAAACGGGTGGTCGGACCCGTCTTCGCCTTTTATATGCGCGCTGTCCACGCCGTCCGTAAGAATTACTATCGCCTTGCGCGCCTGTCTGAGTTGCGCAAGAAAATCGAAGGCCGACCACGTCGCGTCATAAAAAGCCGTGTCGCCGCTAGCATGCTCTATGTTGTCTATGCGGTCTTTTAATTCCCTGCGGTTCGATGAGAAGTTGGACGCCAGCCTGAACCTCACGGTAAAAGTGGCGATGGCGACACGATCATCCTTATGTAAAGAGTCGATAAACTTCTTTGCCGCGCGTTTCACATAATCTAGCTTGCTTCCGATGCTTCCGCTCAGATCAAGAAGAAGGAGCAGGTTGACAGGCGCCACGATTGGCTCGAAATATGCGATCTCCTGTTCAACGCCTTCTTCAAAGACGGTGAAGTCTTCGCGCTTCAGGTCGACGAGGTTCCTGCCGCCACGGTCGGTTACTTTGACGTTGAGATTGACGAGGCGAGTATTAAGCCTTATTACCGCATCGTCCGATTGACGAGGCTCTTGCCTGGTAGCGAGACCGTGCGGGACGATTGAAGCGAACAGTAATGCGGCAACGGTGAGACAGGCGGATGGTAACAAGAAGCACCTCCTCGAAAACAGTTCGAGTCTCACACCCCATCACTGGGTTAGTACGCAAGAGGCGGGCAAGTAGAGTGCAGTTATCTCAAGCAGATTTACGAAAACGGCGATTTAGCCACCCTGAGAGCCACCTCAGGGCTGTCCGAAAAAAGCCATGAGAGGGAGGAGCTTCGTCGGGACGCGCCTGCGCTTCGGCTTCGATTGCGGTGAAGAATTGCGAGGCCATCATCCGAGCCGCGCCTTGAATCATTCGCTGGCCGACCCCGGCAATTGTGCCGCCGACCTGCACGTCGCCTTCGTAGTTGATCGTGGTGGCATTACCGTTTTCGACCAGGGCGAGGTTGCCCGATCCCTTCAAGAAACCTGGCTGCCCCTTTCCTTCGACCACTATTCGATAGGCTGAAGGCGGCTGCATGTCTTCGAGCCGCACGTTGCCGGTAAAAAGTCCTTTGATCGCGCCGACCCCTGCGCGCAACGTGACCGAGTATGAGTTCTCGCCGTTTTTTTCCAGCTTCTCGCACCCCGGTATCGCGCGGCATAAGACCTCAGGGTCTACCATCGCCTGATAGACTCGCTCGCGACTTGCGCGCAGCTCGTGTGTGCCTTCTATCTTCATAAATTAATTCGTGAACCGTGAACCGTAAACCGTGACAAGCCAGAGGAGAGTAATACACTGCGCATCCCGCCTCATCTTGTCACGGTTTACGGTTCACTGTTTACTCTTCAAAGCGGCTTCGATAGCGCGGCGTGTGTGGACCTGTGCAAGATGCTTGCGATAATCGGCCGAAGCGTAGAGGTCACCGTTTATATCCACATTGTCCGTCGCGTGCGAGACGGCGTTTTCGATCACCTCGCGGTCGAGCGCGGTCCCGGTAATCGCCTGTTCAACGCCCGAAGCGCGGTAGGCCTTCGAGCCGACGCCCGTCACGCCTATGCGAGCGCTCTTACAGCTTCCGTCTTCGCCGAGCGTAAGGTTTACCGCTACGCCTACGACCGCAAAGCCCGATGCAGGCTGCGGGACTTTCACGTATGCCTGCGCGGCTCTCGCCTCGCCTCGATTGATCCGTATCTCTCGGATGATCTCGTTCGGCTCAAGCGAGGTCGTCAACATATCGACAAAGAGGTCGTCGGATTTGATGACCCTTTCGCCGTTCGGGCCAATTGTCACCACGCTTGCGTCGAGCGCGAGCATGACCGCGGGCCAATCGGCTGCCGGGTCTGCGTGGGCGAGGCTGCCGCCGAGCGTCCCCTTATTGCGCACCTGCACGTCGCCAATCTGCGCGGCTGCTTCAGGGATGATCGGGCAGATTTCGCGCAGCTGATCGGATGATTCAAGCTGGTAATGCGTGGTCATCGCGCCGATAAGGATCTGCCCGCCTTCTTCTTTTATGTAAGAGAGACCTTCTATGCGACCGAGGTCGATCAAAATCTGCGGCATCGCAAGCCGCAATTTCATCGCAGGGATGAGGCTGTGCCCGCCCGCCAGAATCTTCGCATCGTCCTGGTGCTCGGCGAGCAGCGAAACCGCTTCGTCAATCGTTCGCGGAGCCAGATAATCGAACTGTGCTGGAATCATCGCTTCCTCCAATACTTATCGGATCAGTTTCCAAAGAGTTTCAGGCTTGAGCGGCATGTCGATGTGGCGCACACCGTAAGGCGACAGGGCATCGACAACGGCGTTGACTATCGCGGGCGTGGCTCCTATGGTCCCGGCCTCGCCCACGCCCTTCACCCCCATGGGATTAACGGGCGACGGCGTCTCCGTGCGGTCGAGCTCCATGCGCGGCGACATGGACGCTTTCGGCAGCGCGTAATCCATGAGCGTGCCCGTCACAAGCTGGCCCTGCTCGTCGTAAACGACCTCTTCGTAAAGAGCCTGACCGATTGATTGCACTATGCCGCCGTGTATCTGGCCTTCGACAATCATCGGGTTGACGACCTTGCCGCAGTCGTCGACCGCAACGTACCGCCGAATCTCCACGTCGCCCGTATCGCGGTCGATCTCGACCACGCATATATGAGTGCCGAACGGGAAGGTGAAGTTTTTCGGCTCGAAGAAGTATGTCGCAGAGAGGCCCGGCTCCATATCGGGCGGCAGGTCGCGGGCGATGTGCGCCGCAAGCGCGATCTCCTGGATGGTGATGTGCTTGCCGTCGATCTCAGGCTCAGGCAACGCGCCCGCGGGGGCCTGGCCTGCCGGGACGACCGGCTCAGGGACTTCGCCCGAAGCGGCCGCGCCTTTTGCCTTCGCCTTGCTGAATCGCCCCTCGCTGAACGAGACGCTTTCGGCGTCGGATTGCAGCAGGTGCGCGGCTATCTTCTGCGCTTTGTCTTTCAGCTTTTCAAGCGCGACGTATACTGCAGTGCCGCCGACCGCCATGCCCCGGCTGCCGAACGTGCCGATGCCGTACTGGACTATCGATGTGTCGCCGTGTATGACGGTCACGTCGCCCAGGTCGACTCCGAACGCGTCGGCGGCGAGCTGGGCGAAGGTAGTCTCTTCACCCTGCCCGTGCGGAGATATTCCTGTAAGAATCGTGATCTTGCCTGTAGGCTCAATGCGCACGGTCGCGCTCTCCCACCCGCCAGCGGGCATTGCCTGCGAGGGGCCAAGCGCGCAAATCTCTACGTAGGTCGATATGCCAATACCGACAATCCTTCCCTGCTCGCGCGCCTGCGCCTGCTCTTCGCGGAGCTTTTGATAATCGCTCATCTCAAGCGCCTTATCCAAAGCGCCCTGGTAATTCCCGCTGTCGTAAAAAAGACCTGTCGCAGTCTTGAACGGAAACTCGTCGGGGTTTGGAAAGTTCTTCCGCCGCACTTCAATCGTGTCGAGGCCAAGCTCGGCCGCGACCAGATCGATAGCGCGCTCGACCACGTATGTAGCTTCGGGCCTGCCAGCGCCACGGTAAGCGTCTGTCGCCATCTTATTTGTAAAGACGCCTGTGACGTTTATCTGGATGGCGGGGATTCTGTACGAACCCGAAAGCATCAAGCCTGTGAGCGTCGGTATGGCGGGCGTCAATAGCTGGTGGTAAGCGCCGAGGTCCGCAAAGACGTTGTAGCGAAGCCCTGTAAGCGTTCCGTCATTCTTGCACCCGATCTCGACGTACCCGACCTGCCCGCGCCCGTGGATCGTGGCCTGAATGTTTTCGCGGCGCGTCTCGATCCACTTCACGGGCTTGTCAAGCTGCATCGCGATCCAGCCAAGCAACGCTTCTTCGGCATACACGTTGAGCTTCGAGCCGAACCCGCCGCCGACTTCAGGGGTGATGACGCGCAGCTTGTTTTCCGGCATGCCGATCATGATGGCAAGCTGCGTTCGGAGCAGGTGCGGTATCTGCGTTGAAGACCAGATGGTCAGCTCCTGCTCGCCCTTCAGATACCGCGCCAGGACGCCGCGCCCTTCCATAGCGATGGGCGCGAGCCGCTGGTGGACTATGCGCTGTTTGATAACTTTATCGGCTCCGGCGAGCGCGGCGTCAATATCGCCTTCGCCCGCCGTAAGCGTGTAGGCGATGTTATCCCCGTACTCTTCATAGACGAGCGGCCCGCCCTCGGCTGCCTGCTCGACATCGACGACCGGCGCAAGCTCCTCGTAATCGACCAAGATCAGGTCAATCGCGTCGCGCGCCGCATACCGGTCGGTCGCGACGACAGCGGCGATGGGTTGGCCGACAAAGACTACATGGTCTGTGGCGAGCACGCGGTAATCCGGCACTTTAAGACCGGGAAGCTGCGCCGCCGTCGGGACGGGGCCGACCGCCGCCACATCCGCGCCTGTGTAAACCGCGACCACGCCGGGCGCGCCAGCCGCTTCGCTCGTGTCGATCCCGGTTATGCGAGCGTGCGCGTACATCGAGCGCAAGAACGCAACGTGGAGCGTATCGGCCAGTTTTATATCGTCAACATAATGGCCCAGCCCTTGAATCAATCGAGGGTCTTCGGTCCGCTTCACCCTCTGTCCGACATACTTATTAGCCATAAAGCCTCCGAACTTTCGCTAATCCCCTGTTGCGGCTTTCGTCGCCATCTTGCGCGCGGCATACTGAACGGCTTCGACAATATGCTGGTAGCCTGTGCAGCGGCAAAGATTGCCTTCAAGCCCGTGGCGTATCTCGTCGCTCGTTGGGTCAGGGTTGCGGTCGAGCACCTGCGCGGCCGCAATTATCATCCCCGGAGTGCAGTAACCGCACTGCAATCCGTGCTGCTCCCAGAAGCCTTCCTGCACAGGGTGCAGACGGCCCTCGCGCGCAAGCCCTTCGATGGTCGTCACCTCACAGCCCTCGGCCTGAATGGCGAACATAGTGCAGGACTTGACCGCCTGCCCGTCGACGAGGACAGTGCACGCGCCGCAGATCGACGTTTCGCAGCCGATGTGTGTGCCGGTCAAACCGAGCACGTCTCTCAGGTAATGGACCAGCAGCATGCGCGGCTCAATCTCTTGAGACTGACCCCTGTTGTTTACGGTGATGCTAACAGATTTTTTCATGGAAGTTCCCTCGCTCAGGTTTCCAAAAAGCGTTTATAGACCGCTCAAATGATGCTCGGTTTTTATATCGCCAGCCGAGCCCGATTGCAAATGGAAATGGTCAGGCCGCTTCCGGAACCAAAGACCCGCGCCGCTCGCCGCGCAGCTTTACAAGCGCGGCGACGGCCAGGTAAAGCGCGAGCAAGATGAGCGCGGCCGCGAATATTCCGTTCACAAGGTCGAGGTCAAACCCGCTCGACTTTTGAAAACCGCCTATGGTTATCCCCATCAAAGACCAGAGCGTTATGACGAGCACGAAGATCATCGGGAAGAGCGTGAACCATATGCGGCGGCGGGCCTGGTATAACCATACGGTTATCGCAAGCAGTGTGAGCGCGGCGAGCAACTGGTTCGACGCTCCGAAAAGCGTCCAGAATTTTTGCCAACCGCCTTCTTTCGCCATCAGCAGGATCACGAACGGCAATGCGATTGTCAGCGCGGTCCCGGCGAATGCGCCCGCGCGGCCCGGCCATCGGAATAGCTCCTGCACGATGTAACGGCCGAGCCTGGTGCAGACATCGAGCGTATCGAATACGAAGGTCGAGAAAGCCATCGCGCCAAACGTTACCGCAAAGCTCATGTACTGCTCGCCGATTATCAGCGTGAGAAACTTGCCGATGCCGTTGCCGTAGATGATGCCGGGGCTCAAACTCTTACCGTCGGCGCTCGTCGTCTGGACGGCGATCATGATTGTCACAAGCGCGATCAGCGCGACAAAGCCTTCGGCCAGCATAGCGCCGTAGCCGACCGATTTGATGTCCGATTCGCGATTGACCTGCTTTGACGTGGTGCCTGAGCAGACGAGACCGTGAAACCCTGAGCACGCCCCGCAGGCGATTGTCACAAACAGGAACGGGAAGAGCGCGCCGGTCGTGGAGCCTTCAACCTGCCACGTTTTGAACGCGGGCTGGTTGATCTCGAACCCGCCGAAGAATATGCCGACGACGCCGAGCGCAAGCGCGAGATAGAGGACAAACCCGCCGAGGTAGCCGCGCGGTTGCAGCAGCGCCCAGACGGGCACGACCGACGCGACGCAGCAATAAGCGAGGATCAAAAGCGCCCACGTCTTTGCGTCGAGCAAGAGCAGGGTCGATACCTTTGTGCCGAGCCACGCAAGGGCCAGCGTCGCCGGGACGAAGATCACCGTGACGAGCCACAGCGGGGGCTTGAGGTAATGCTCGACCAGCCCCATAACGACCGCGAGCAAGAGGTACATGATGCTGGCGGCGGCCACTGCGCCGCCGGGGTTGAACTGTTGAACGCCCTGCAACTCCTCTGTCCCGCTTCGGAAAGTGCCGGCGGTTATGTCTGCGAACGCGACGATGACGTAGATGAGCGCGATCCATATGAAGGCCATCATAGCCATGCCGGCTCGCTTGCCGAGGTGCTCGCGAGTGATGTCGGCGATTGAGCGCGCCCCGTGGCGGACAGAGGCTGCGAGGCTGCTGAAGTCGTGCACAGCGCCGATCAGGACTACGCCAAGACTGATCCAGAGCAGCGACGGCAGCCAGCCCCAGGTCTGGCAGGCCAGTATCGGCCCAGCAATCGGCCCCGCCGCCGCGATAGCCGAAAAGTGCTGTGCGAAGAGGTAGAACGGAGGGGTCGGGACGAAATCGACCCCGTCGTTCACCTTGTTTGCGGGGGTCGCGTTGTTGTCGTCGAGCGCGAACTGGCGGGCGAGCCACTTGCCGTAAAGACTGTAGGCCACAACCAGCATTACCAGAAAACCGAGAGCCAGGAGCGGCAAGCTCACAAGGACTTCCTCCTTGAATCGACAGGGTCTTGACAGATCTATCAGCGCAGCGCGGCGGGCCGCATGCTAGCACATCTCCGCGTAAACCGTGAACCGTAAACCGTGACAAGAAAGAAGGGCCGCTGAGCGCGGCTGCTTTTCTCTATCTTGTCACTTGTCACTTGTCACTTGTCACTTGTTACTTGTCACTCTCCTCTGACTTGTCACGGTTTACGGTTCACGGTTTACGATATTCATCTACCGGCTTTTGGCCGATTCGGGTTGTTCTTCTGCTGGTCCGGGTTGTCTCTCATACCCATCTCCTCCTCAGGGAGCTGGATATTCTGCTCAGGGTTTGACGCCTGAGTCACGTCGGAGCGTTTCATAACCTTTCCACTCTCCCCCTTGACCGGGCTCTGTTTTTTGCCTTCTCCTGTGGGCGGCTGGTTCTTCTTCACGTCTGCCATCGGTTCCCTCCTTGTTCAAAAAGATCGTGTGATCTTAGACCTGACCGGGCTTTGAGCTTGCAACCAGGTCTTTCTCTTTCTGCTTGGCTTCATCCCACAGAGCGTCCATTTCCGTATGGTTCGAGTCGGCAGGCTGTCGCCCATCGCCGCGCAGTCGGTCTTCGATGTAGCGGAACCGCCTGCGGAATTTCCTGTTCGATTGCTTCAACGCGCTTTCGGGGTCCACTCCGAGCAAGCGAGCAACGTTCACGGCCACAAAGAGCAGATCGCCCACTTCACCGGCTATCTCTTTGTGATCCGGCGACGGAGCGGCGACGGCCTCTTTAAGCTCGGCCACCTCTTCGTCGAGTTTTTCGAGCACGCTTTCGACATCCGGCCAATCAAAGTCTACGCGCGAGACTTTAGTAGTCATCTGGAACGCTTCCATCACGGCCGGGAGCTTTATTGAAACGCTATCGAGCATGGACCCCTCATCGACTGCCTTGCCTTTTGCGGCAAGCTCCGCCGCCTTGATAGCCTCCCAGTTTCTGAGCACTTCGGTAGAATCTTCGGCCTTGTCCTCGCCGAATACGTGCGGGTGGCGGCGTATCATCTTTGACGATACGCGCTCGATAACGTCGGCGATTGTGAACCGGTCTTCCTCTGTAGCGATCTGGCTGTGAAACACGACCTGTAGCAGAAGGTCGCCAAGCTCGCCTATAAGCTCTTCGTCGTCACCTTCGTCGATTGCCTCGACCACTTCGTATGCCTCTTCGAGCATCATCGGCTTGAGGCTTTCGTGAGTCTGCTCGCGGTCCCAGGGGCAGCCTCCGGGCGCGCGAAGCCGCGAGATCAGCTCGACCAGTGCTTTGAAGTCCTCACCTGCACTCTTCTTCGTTGAATCAACCATACTTCGAATTTACGCGAACCAGTAGTAGGTGACAAGGGAAGGAAAGGCGTGAACCGTGAACCGTAAACCGTGACCTGGGGAAGGTGACAAGCGACAAGTGATATGTGACAAGAAAGAGATGGCGCGAGGCATCGGTTTTCTCCCTCTTATCACTTGTCACTTGTCACTTGTCACTGTTTACTCTCCTCCGGCTTGTCACGGTTTACGGTTCACGGTTCACGCGGAGATGTGCTAGCATAAACTTTTTCAACGAGCAGTGCTTATCTTAATCTTTCTGGATGAGGATTATGAGCGAAGACAGAGAATCGACTTTTAAAGTTACCGACAGGCGAAAATTCAACCCCGACGGCACTCCGCGCGACACCGAAGACGATACGGCCGGCTCAACCGCCACACAGGTTGCGGCAGAAGCGACCGCGCCCGAACCCGCCGACACCGCCGCAGCCGAGCTTGAGCCTGAAGAGCGCGGCTCGGAAACCGCTGCCTCGGATAACGTGGTCACCTTCCCCGGCGAGCCTGCGCGAAAAAAAGAACAGCCCGAACCCGAGGCGGCCTCCGCTGAAACAGAAGAGGGTGATTACGCGCCGCCTGTTCAGGATGCGCAAAGAGCAGCCGCAGCGCGGGGGGCCGAACGTGCGTATGACCAGGAGAATCGAGGCAAGACTTCGAGCCTGCCTCCCGCCTCTTTTCTCGGGCTCATCAATATGCTCGGAGTCGAAGCGGCGATGCATCTCGGCCTGATGGAAGGGCCGGGCGGCAGCGGTCACACGGACCTCGAAGCGGCGCGTCACATGATAGACATGCTCGGCATGATCCAGCAAAAGACGCGCGGGAACCTGAATGCTCAGGAGGATTTGCAGTTGGACAACCTGCTGGCCGATTTGAGGATGCATTTCGTGGCGCTTTCGAGAAAGCAATGAAGCTTTCCTTCTTAGGCACTGGCACGTCTGTAGGCGTTCCGACAGTCGGTTGCGAGTGCGATACCTGCCTGTCGGATGATCCGCGCGACAAGCGCCTGCGCACCTCTGTGCTTATCGAGCACGACGATTACAAGATCATCATAGACACATCAACAGATTTCCGGCAGCAGGCCCTGCGCAGGAAACTCAATCGCGTAGACGCGATACTGTTCACGCACTCGCACGCGGACCACTGTTTCGGGCTCGACGACGCGCGCCCGCTCATGTTTCGACACGGCGCTATACCCGTCTACGCGACGGACGTGACCTGGGAAGGGCTCCGCAGGATTTACGCTTACGCCTTCGAGCCCGCCCCCTATCCGGGCGTGCCGCGAATCATCCCTCACCGCATCGAAGGCAGGTTTAGCCTGCTCGGCCTGAGCGTGGAGCCGCTCGTCGTACTCCACGGCAAGCTGCCCGTGACCGCATATCGAATGGGCGAAGCGGCATACGTCACCGACTGCAATTTCATCCCGGATGATACCTGCGAGCGGTTGATGGGGCTCGACCTGCTCGTCATAGATGCCCTTCGATTCAAGACGCATCCGACGCACATGTCGCTCGACCAGTCGCTCTCTTACATCAAGCGGCTCAAGCCCGCACGCGCGTTGCTGACGCATATCTCGCACGACATAAAGCACGCCGATACGAGCGGCCATTTGCCCGAAGGCGTTGAGATTGCTTACGATGGCCTAGAGGTAGACGTTAACTGATGAGAGTTTTTCGCGAGCTTGAAGAGAGTCATCTCCAGACGCCTGCCATACTGACCTTCGGCGTCTTTGACGGCCTGCACCTCGGCCACCAGCAGATCATGAGCAAGGTCGTCGAGCGCGCCCGCCAGACGGGGCTCCCGGCCACGGTCGTAACTTTCGACCCGCACCCGCGAGCGGTCCTGCATCCTGAGACAGCGCCGCCCATGCTGCAAACCTTCGAGCAGAAGGTCGAAGGCATGCAGAAGCTCGGCATCGATCAAGTAGTCGTGCTTCACTTCGATCACCAGATGGCAGAGGTTTCGGCAGAAGACTTTCTGCTCAATATCATCTTTGGCCACCTCGACGCGCAGGAGGTCTATCTGGGCCATGGGTTCGCTTTCGGCCACAACCGCGAGGGGCGGTTCGAGCTGCTCAAACAGGTGGCGGACCGGTTGAACCGCGTAGCCGAAGAGATACCTGAGATAAAGTTCAGGGGCCGCCGCATAAGCTCTACCGTAATACGAAGGCTGTTGAGCGCGGGCCGCGTCAACCTCACGCGGCGAATGCTTGGCCGCCCCTACGGCGTCGAGGGGCGAGTTGTCGAGGGGCGAAAGATAGCGAAGGCTCAACTCAACTACGCGACCGCGAATCTCAAACTTCACAACTGCGTCCTGCCCGCGACGGGCGTCTACGTCACGCTCGCGCTTGTCGAAGGGGAGTGGCTGCGGTCGATAACAAACATTGGACACAGGCCGACGTTCGGCGGGTACGCTGAAGTGACCGTCGAAACGCACATACACGATTTCGACCGGCAGCTTTACGGCGAAAGGGTCCGCGTGAGGTTCTTCCACAGGCTGCGCGGCGAGGCTAAGTTTGAATCCGTAGACGCGCTGCGTTCTCAGATTGACCGGGATTACCGCCGCGCCGAAAGATATTTCGAGCGGCTGTTTGTAAAGCGCTCGCTCGAATTCAGGTAGCGCGTCTTGACATAAAGACGCGAGCCGGTAATGTAACGTCATGCGCCTTCAAGGAATCGACTCGCCATCGCCTGTCAGGTTCTCTTTCCTCGCGGCTTTCCTCTTATTAGCCGCAGGCGCGGTAGAAGCCCAGCAAAAGCCGCAGCAGGATTATCTCGTCTACGTTGTCAGCGAATCGGCCGACAAGATCAGCCTGGTCAGGTTCGGCCCGTCGGGCGCACGGGTTGAAAAAGAGCTTACGACAGGCGTCATGCCTCTCGATATTGACGGGCCGCACGGGATCGTCTTTTCGCCAGACCGCCAGTCCTACTACGTGTCGCTTGGGCATGGCCGCCCGAACGGCGTTGTGTTGAAATACTCGTCAAAGACCGATGAAGTCGTCGGGCGGGTAAGGCTCGGATCATTCCCCGCGACGATGGACATAACACCCGACGGTAAGTTTCTCTATGTCGTCAATTTTAACCTCCACGGCGATATGGTCCCGTCTTCGGTCTCGATTGTCGCTACAGATTTTATGATGGAGGTTGCAAGGCCCGCTACCTGCACCATGCCGCATGGCTCGCGCATCAACGCGCAAGGGACGCGCCAATACTCTGCTTGCATGATGGATGACATGCTCGTCGAAATTGACACGAGCCGCCTCCGCGTGTCGCGCCACATCGTTTTGACGCGAGGAAGCGAGCGGGGCAAGCAAGGCGCTCCTTCGCTAGAACCCAACCATAGACATTCTGGAAACGATTCGGGCGGCCACGGCATGAAGCCGCCAGCGCCGGGCGACGCGGGCTGCTCGCCGACCTGGGCGCAGCCTTCTGCGGACGGCTCATCCGTATTCGTCGCCTGCAACAAGTCTGACGAGATAGTCGAGGTAGAATCTGCCGGGTGGCGCGTGATCCGCCGAATAAAAGCGCGGCCCGGTGTTTACAACCTTGCCGTGACAAAAAACGGGAAGATTGTGACGACCAACAAGCGGGACCAGTCCGTCTCTGTGATCGACCTGAAAGAGGGGCGCGAGCTTGCGCGGGTTCCGACGGCACGCAAGGTCGTCCACGGAGTCGTCGTCTCGCCGGATGACCGCTATGCTTTCGTGTCGGTCGAAGGCGTGGGGTCAGAGCCCGGCACGGTCGAAGTAGTCGATCTCACCGCGCTCAAGGTTGTCGCAACGGTCAACGTAGCCCCGCAGGCGGCCGGGATAGACTTCTTCAGGATTGAGCCCGCGAAGTGAGCGCGGACCTGAATGCGCCCGGCGTCATGCCTGTCACCTGCTTAAAGACCCTCGTAAAGTGGCTCTGATCGGAAAAGCCAGCGGCGATGGCGACCTCAGCAAGCGTCTGGCCGGGTTTTGAAAGCTGCTCGCAGACGAATTTGACCTGGAGCCTGTGCACGTACTCGCCGATTGTTTGATGATGGAACTGGCGAAAGACCCTCGCGAGGTGGACAGGATGAACGCCGACTTCGGCGGCCACGCGGTTGACTGATATGGTCTGGCTAAACTCTTCGTTGAGCAGCTCGGCTGCCTTCGCAAGCCAGGCAGGCGGGCGCTTCTCCGCGACGCCGCTTGCGCGGGCGGTTAGCGCAAGCATCTCTAAAACCAGCCCTTCAATAATCAAAGGCGAGCAGGCTTGCGGCTCCCTGTGCTCGCGGTAGAGTCTTGTCGCCAGCCAGACCAGCTCGCCGCCGTTCAGCTCAGGCGACGGGTCAGGAATCGGCGAGTATTCGCGCAAGCGGTCGAGCCAGCTGGTCTGGACCTCGACCTGGAAGAACCGCCCGCCCGCGCCACCTATCTCATCGCGGTGGGTCATAGCGGGCGGATGAAACATGATCGTGTAAGGCTTATAAATGACTGTGCGGCGACCGAACTGCTCGGCATACGAGCCGTCGAGCAGAAGGCAAAAGAATGCAAGCTCGTGGCTGTGCGCGGGCAGCTTCTTCGGCCCCTCGTGTCTTAGCTCCGAAAGCACCAGCCCGCTTAGCAGCTGCTTGTTGACCACGTCGCCGTAGGCCTGGCCCGGACCGAGATAGCCGTCAACCACTGGAGTATCGCTCATGAAAATCGCCTCTGAACTGAGAATCTGCGCTTGATAGCTTCAACGGCCCAGGTGGAAGCAATGTTCCGAAATGGTTTGAATCGTTCAACGCAGATTGTCTAAATACAAGACAGGAGCGCAATATTGCTGCTATTGTCCGAAGCTGAAAAGGAGATAATTCATGGTCTTACGAGTAAATACCATCTTAATCCTGGTCTTGATCGGGATCAGCAGCCTCGCGGCGCGAGTGTCGATTGAAGCCGGAGCCGGTCAGGCGGTCGAAAAGAAGGTCTACGTCTGCCCGCCGTGCGGGGCCGGTTGCGACGATATAAATCATGATAAACCCGGCGGGTGCCCCGTCTGCGGGATGACGCTGATAGAGAAAGGGAGCGCGGAAAATCGACCCGCGCCTCAAAGACCCCAACCGCCGAGAAAAAACGTTGCCATCTTGATCTTTGACGGTGTTCAGATCATAGATTACACAGGGCCTTACGAGGTATTCGGACAGGCGGGATTCAACGTCTACACAGTCTCTGAAGGAAGCGACGCCATCACAACCGCCATGGGCATGCGCGTTACGCCTTCATTTACCCTGGAAACCGCTCCCAAGCCGAACGTCGTCGTGATTCCCGGCGGCGAGGTGGTCGCCACGCAGAACAACCAGAAAGTCATAAAGTGGATTCAAGACAACGCGACAGATGCCGATCACGTTCTGTCAGTCTGCAACGGGGCGTACATCCTGGCAAAGACGGGGCTGCTCGACGGGCAATCGGCCACGACATTTTATGATTTGATCGACGGGCTTGTGGCCGCCGCACCGAAGACGAAAGTAGTCACCGATAAAAGATTCGTCGACAACGGCAAGACGATCACAACCGCCGGTATCTCTTCCGGGATCGACGGGTCGCTGCACGTAGTCTCGAAACTGCTTGGCAAAGGCCGCGCCCAACAGGTCGCGCTCAACATGGAGTATCACTGGCAGCCGGAGATTAATTATGCTCGCGCGAGCTTTGCCGATATTCACCTCAGAAGAATCTTTACGCGAGGGCTCCGTTTGAACCTGCCCCCGGAGTCGGAGGCGAGGGTGCTGAGCACAGAAGGCACAAACACCCTGTGGGAAGTCAACTGGGAAGTAAAGACGGCGGCAGCGCCGCAGGCGATCCTCGAAAACCTCAATACTGAACTGGCAACGCGGGGCAAATGGGTCAGGGCAACGAGCGGGCAAGCCTCCCAGTCGAGCAGAAGCGAATGGACCTTTACCGATGACAAAGGTGGTTCCTGGATAGCCGTCGCAAGCGTCCAGCCCCTGCCCGACGACAGGTCGAAGCTGAAGGCCAGCGTGAGGATTGAAAGCCGGAAATAGTGACAAGTGACGAGTGACAAGTGACAAGAAGGGGGAATGATCAAGGTCTAGCTCGGTCTTTCTTGTCACTTGTCACTGTTTACTTGTCACTTGTCACCCTCTTCAATATCCGGGCGCGGTGGTCGACCCTTTCTCTTTCGGCTTGCCGAGTTTCACTATCCAGAGCCCGGTGTTTATGTCGTTGAAAAAGATAAGGTCTTTATGCGGCTGCGCGCCCCAGGTGAGCGGGACGTTTGGACGAAAGCCCGCCGGGTCGCCTGTCCACACGCGAGCTATCTCGCGGCCTTGCCTGTAGAGATCGCCGCGCAACTCCCCTGACACGTCGACCACGCGCCCGCCGCCCGTGTAATAGCCCATGTACAACAGGTCGTCTTTGACCCAGATGTTGTGCGACCCGGCTTCCGGGATCCCGTATTCGGCCACCTTGCGCGGGCGCTCAAGGTCGGACACGTCTATGACATGGACGATACCACGCACGGGGAACCGGTCCCTGGATTTAATATCCATCTGGATGGGAAATACCTCGTCGCCGACGAAGACATAATTCTTGTGCCTGAAGACTGCGTGCGCCCCGGCAGTCCAGCCGTCGCCGTATAGCTCGTGATAGTTGAACCGAAGCTGACTGACGAGCTTCGGGCTTTCCGGCCTGCCGCCCTTTATCCCTTTGCCAACGTCGAGTATTACAAGCCCGTCTCTCCAATAAGCCAGGTAGGCCAGCCCGTCCACTACTTGCACATCATGAAGATAACGCCCGCTCATATTCTGAGAGCTGGGAGAGAGCGCAGGCGTCGCCACGCTGTTTTGAACCTCCCAACGTGCGACCTCTTTCGGCGCTTTCACGTCCTTGAAATCTATGACTCGAAGCGACCCCGTGGCATCGTCTGTCAGGTAGACATAGTGGCTGTCGACAAACGCGCTGTGGACGCCGCCTGTCACTGTTGCCGTGTAATCGGAGATCGGTTTTGGATGGGCCGGGTCGCTAAGATCAACAAAGGTGATCCCGTTTATTCTGGTCGAGGAGCCCTCGCGCGAAAAGACACCGATGCGCCCGTCAGGCGTCGTGCTGAAGTCATTGATCAGCCGCGCGTCTATGTTGAGCGAGTCGGTTAGCTTTGGGTTTGCAGGGTCAGAGATGTCAAAGACTGAGATTGTATCGGAGATGGTCGTGAGGTATGCGTAGTTGCCGATTATCCACTGCTCGGCCGCCTGCTGGTCTTTCAGGGTCGCCCGCCCGACTATCTCTATTTCGCGCTCGGCGTTGCGCGGGGTGACGACGACGGAGGCGAGGCTTGCATGCTGGCCGCTTATAGCCGTAACGACATAGGTGCCCGGGCGCTCGGCTACGAAAGCGCCGTCATCGGCAATCATCGCGCCCTCGCCGCCGACGGTCCAGCGTAAAGAAGGGTTCTGCACCACAGCCCCGCTTGTACCGCGCGCTTCGGCTTTGAAGCGCACGACATCGCCTGTTCTGGCTTTTGTCGAATTAGGAGAGATGGCCAGGCTATTGACGGGGTTTGTCACAACCTCGACCGTAACCGCACTGGCCGCTTTCCCGACGCTCGCCCGCAAAGTCGCCTTGCCGGGTTTTAGCCCCGTGGCCACACCCGCCTGATCTACCGTGGCAACAGCGGGGTTGTCTGAAACCCATTCGATTACTGCCTCGCCGCGCGGGTCGCCGTTTGAAGACCGCCCGATTGCGTCGAGCTTAAGCGCGCCGCCAACGACGATTGGCGCAATGACAGGCGCGATGTCGATACTTGAAACCGGCGCGGGTCTGACGATCACCATTGCATAGCCGGTCACACCGCCGATCATCGCCCCAACTCGCGCCTCGCCCGCCGAGTAAAGCGTGACAGCGCCGGATTCGTCGACTCCCGCAATATCGTCCGGCCCCGCAAGCCATACGGACGGTTTGAGATTGACCGTCTTGCCGCTCGCGTCCTTTGCCAAGGCGGTAAATTTTAGCTTCTGCCCGACTACGGCATTAACTGTGGCAGGCGTGATTTCCACGGTCGCAACGGCCGGGTCCTGGCTGGCGTGTAACGTAAAAGTCGGGACGACCGAAACAATCAGCAGGCACAGTGTAGATAAGAGCCATGACTTTCGCATAAGCTCGCCTCCGGTTTATAGAGATTCCTCAAGAATTAAGCGGCAATTTTATGCTCGACCGTGAGGCAGCGCAAACGAGAGTTGCGATTTTCCGCCAGGCGCAATCCTACACAGTGCATCTCACTTGAATCCCGGAAGGATTAGTAGTATCTTTGCCGCCTTGGCCAAACAGAAGGAGACAAAAAACAGGTGCCGACCTTGAAAGAGTTGTTCGATCTCTCCGGCAGAGTTGCGCTCGTGACCGGAGGCTCGCGCGGGCTTGGCAAAGAGATTGCCGAAGGGCTTGCCGAAGCGGGGGCCTCGCTGTTGCTCCTTGCGCGGCGCGAGCAATGGCTACAGCCTACTGTCGAAGAGTTTCGCTCGCGGGGCTATAAAGCAGAGGGCATGCTGTGCGATGTCTCGAACGCAGACCAAGTGCAGTCGGTAATCGACAGGGCCATCGAAGCATTCGGGAAGATCGACATCCTCGTCAACAACGCGGGGATAACCTGGGGCCAGCCTGCCGAAGACGTGCCCATAGAGAGATGGCGGCAGGTGATCGAAGTCGATCTGACCGGCGCGTTTTTGTTCGCTCAGAGGGCCGGGCGCGAGATGCTCAAGCGCGATGGCGGCAGCATCATCAACGTAGCTTCGGTCGCGGGGCTGAAAGGCTCGATGGAAAACGGGCAGCATATCTCAGGCTATGTCGCGGCCAAAGGCGGGCTCATCGCGCTGACCCGCGAGCTTGGGGCCAAGTGGGCAAAGCGCGGCGTGCGCGTCAACGCAATCGCGCCGGGCTTCTTCCCTTCGCGCATGACGGAGAAGGTGCTTGAAGCGGCACAATCACAGATAGAAGCGGCAGTGCCCATGGGGCGCGTCGGCCGCGAAGGAGAGCTGAAGGGAGTAGCCGTTTTTCTTGCTTCCGAGGCATCAAGCTACATCACAGGACAGACCATCGTTGTCGACGGCGGCAGCACATCGATCTAATAAAAGGAGAATTGAAGACATGTTAAGTATACTGACTTTACTTGTGGGACTCGGTTCGCTCGTCTGTTTCATCATCGTGCTTGTGAAGTTATTCCAGACCGAAGGAGCGCTCAAGGGGATTCTTGGGCTCATCTGCAGCATCTACACATTCATCTGGGGTTGGATGAACGCCGGGCGGCTTGGTATCAAGAACTGGATGATGCTGTGGACGGCGCTGATCATTTTACAGATCATCCTGACAATCGCCGGAGGCGGCTTCAGCTACAGCTACGGCACCGTTCCCTAGAGATCAAACACCATGCTACGCAAAAACCTTCTCAGGCTACTGGCGCTCTTTGCGCTGGTAGCCTGCTGTAGCATACACGTCCACGCCCAATCGCAACTGAGCGCGGGCACGGGCAGGTCGAACATCACGCCGCCGGTCGGGACGCCTCTTGCCGGGTACGGGGCGCGGCTCGGCAGGCCGTCAACGGGGGTGCACGACCCTGTCGAGGCGCGCGCGCTCATCATAAGCAACGGCGCGGAGAAGATAGCCTTTGTCTCGGTCGATCACCTCGGATTTGACCACTCGATGGTCGAGCGGGTGCGCGCCGTCGCTTCGCCCGCGTCTGGGATAGCGGCGGACCGCATATTTGTTATGTCGTCGCACACGCACGCGGGAGGCGGGGCGTTTCTTGAAATCTTCCCCGCGCTCGCAGGGCGCTACGAGCCGAAGATTCGCGCCTTTTATGAAGAGCGGGCGGCCGAAGCGGTCATAGCCGCGAGCAAGAATTTGCGACCGGCCCTGATCTCGTTCGGAGCAGGCGAGGCTCGCGGCATCTCGCTGTTCCGCTCAAGCTGGCCGCCCTCGGGGCCTGTCGACCCGGAGGTTGGCGTGATACGAGTCGACTCCGCAGAGACGGGCAAGCCTCTGGCAATCCTCATGAATTTTGCCGCGCACCCGACCGTTACCGGCGCAAAGAACTTCGAGTTTTCAGCCGATTTCGTTGGTTACGCCCGGCAGGCCGTCGAGCGAATGGTGGGCGGCGACGTGCTCGCAATATTCGCCAACGGCGCGCAAGGCACTATAGCCCCCCAGGCTTTTCAGGGCTCGAATGATTGGGAGCGCGCAGAAAATGTCGGAACCATTCTCGCGGCGGAAGTCTACAAGATTCTGCACACGATGAAACCTCGAAACTCGGTGACGATCAAGCTTACGCGGTCAAATCTTGTGATCAAGCCGCAGCCGCCTAAGGGCTTCCCCGCGGGCGTGCCGTTCCCCGATTCATACCAGACAGAGGTCAACGCCGTGACCTTTGACGACCGGGTTGCATTTGTCACCATACCGGGTGAGCTGACCTCCATCCTCAATGCGGAGATAAAAGCCAGAGGCAAGCTGTTAGGTTACGAGCACACATTCCTGCTCGGTCTTACAAATGACGCGCTCGGTTATATCCTGACCGAAGACGAGTATCGCCACCGCACTTATGAATCGACAATCTCGCTGTTCGGCCCGAACTTCGGCAGCCTCGTTACAAACGAAGCGTTCCAGTTGCTCGAAAAGCTTAAAGAGAAAGTGACGAGTAAACAGTGACAAGTGACAAGAAGTGAGGACCGGCCATACTCCAGTCCTCCTTTCTTGTCACTTGTCGCTTGTCACCTGTCACTAACCTCATATATAAACCACAAAGACAGTGGATAATTATTTCTGGCCTCGAACTAATAGAACAATCTTGGAGGATTACAAGTGAAGAAAGGCAAGTCCGCCCTGAAGGCGACAGGCAAGCGCCAGTTACTTAACCGCTGGGTTCGCAAGGTAGATTTTGACGACGACCGTGATTTGAATCTGCCGATCCCGACCCAGGTAATCTCGAATGAAGAATACTACCCTCTTCCCCAGACTATCAGGCAGAAGAAGGTACAGCAGAAGTTGACGAGCCTGGCCGATCAAAACGCAAAGCTTCTTGGGATAACCCGCCGCCAGTTTCTCGCAACCACGGGCGGCATGGCGGCTGCCTTCGTGGCGATGAACTCTGTCTTCGGCAAGTTCTTTGACGTGGACGCGAGCGAGATGATCGAGCCAATGGCCTACAGCGAAAAGTGGCCCAAGAACCAGTTCATATTCGACATCCAGACGCACCACGTTTCGACAGGGCGGCGCATACCGGCGCTGTTCGGCTACCGCCGCATGGCCGAGCGGTGGAACCCTGACCTGAAGGGCCGCAAGCACCAGATGGAAGACCTCTACCTTGCCAACTACATAAAAGAGATATTCCTCGACAGCGACACGCTCGTGGCGGTAATCAGCGGGTTCCCTTCGCCGACCGACAACACGAATATACTTCCGCCCGCCGATATGATCGAGACGCGCGCACAGATAAACGGGCTCGCAAAATCTCGCCGCATCGTCAGCCACGGGCTTTTTTCGCCCGATCTCGGAACTCCGAACATGGAAGCGATGCACCGCCAGGCCGAGGCGCTGAAGATCGAGGCGTGGAAGGGCTATCCCGGCCAGCCTCTCGGCCCGAATCGCGAGGGCTGGTGGATGGATGATGAGAAGATCGCTTACCCGACATTTGAATACGCTCGCAAGACGGGCATCAAGACCGTCTGCGTGCACAAGGGGCTGCCGCTGCCAGGCTTCAACGTAGAGCATTGCAGCCCGAAGGATGTCCCGAAGGCGGCGATGGATTTTCCCGACCTCAACTTCATCATTTATCATTCGGGCTTCAAAGGGTTCGAAAGCTCGATGGAGGTTGTGAAGGCTTTTGAAAACGGGACCCTCAACCTGCCGGACAACCTGGCCGCTTCGGCCTACGTGCCGTGGACTTCGGACCTTTGCGAAGCGAGAAAGAAAAATCCTAAGATGAAGAACGTCTACATGGAGCTTGGCTCGACGTTCGGCATGCTCGTCATCACGAACCCGATGCTGTGCGGCCACGTGCTCGGAATGATCCTACAGGCTTTCGGAGAAGACCACGTTATGTGGGGGACCGATTCGATATGGTGGGGCTCGCCGCAATGGCAGATCGAGGCGTTCCGCCGCTTCCAGATGCCCGACGCGCTGATGAAGCGGTTCGGCTACAAGCCGCTCACGCCGAAGGTCAAGGACAAAATTCTCGGCCTCAACGCCGCGCGGATTTACGGCGTCAACGTAAAGGAGCGGCTCAACGCCATCCCGAACGACTATGTAACTAAATTGAAGGCCGAGTACAAACAGGAAGGCGGGATGCCCGCAAACACGCAGTACGGTTGGGTAGTCGGCTAGCCGGAAGATGTATATTTGAAGACTGATTAGACAGGGGCGCACACAGTTGCGCCCCTCTTTTGTTTTGCGGCCCCGCTTGAGGAATCGACGTGGAGATTGAAAATTGCGTTCTGGTCATAAAAGAGACAGCCTTCGCTCAGGGAGGGCGGGCGGCCCGGTTTGCTGCGAAAGGTGACGCGACGGCTCGCAGAATCCTGGGCGCTCACGGCGAGCACAATCGTACGGTTGAAAGCGTAAAAGAGACGCTAGCGAGAGCTGGCATCGACTGGGCTGAAACTACGCCCGGCGAGTTCAACGCCCCTGCAAAAAAGCGGCTCGCGCGGGCCGACTTGGTCGTGTCGGTTGGGGGCGACGGAACGGCCCTCGCCTCGTCGCATTACATGCGGGACGGCGTGCTTGTCGGGGTGAATTCCGCGCCCGGCGACAGCATCGGCCATTTCTGTTTCGCAAACAGGAAGAATTTCGCGCGCCTGCTCGACGATTATCTCAACAAGAGATTTCGCCCGCTCAGGCTCGCAAGGCTTGCCGTGCGGCTCGATGAAAGATTGCTGCCGGAGCTTACTCTAAACGATGTCCTGATAGCGCACTACATACCGGCCGCTACCACTCGATATATCATCGAGATCGGCGGCAAATCGGAAGAGCACCGCAGCTCCGGGCTATGGGTTTCGACCGCGGCCGGGTCAACGGCGGCGATAAGGTCTGCCGGTGGAACCGTAATGCCGCGATTGTCGCGCCGAATTCAGTACCGCGCCAGAGAGCTTTATCGAGAGCCGGGTAGAACATATAACTTCGTCAAAGGCATTATCGGGGGTGACGAGGAGATAATCGTCGCCTCAAAGATGCCCGATGCCCGTCTCTATATCGACGGGGCGCGAACGGTCTATCAATTCCCTTTCGGGATGCGCGCGAGGGTAAAGATTGCAGATAGCGATTTGAAGATACTGCTCGCGCGCACGCGCTAGCGTCGGGCTGCGCGCCAGGAGTAGATACGCGCTCCCAAAAATTGTCCGGCAAAATAGGCCGCGATAAATAGCGGAAACGTCCACAGCACGAAGCCGAGGCCGCTAAAGACCCTTAGCGCGATGATAAACGGGACAGGCAGATGGACCGCGAGAAACCAGTAGAGCGAGAATTTTCTTACGGAGGCGCGCCAGTATCCGAAAGGGATGTTTATCAGAAGGATTATTGCGACAACGGCCCAGAGGTCCATCTATCCTTATTCGAGGATGAACGGGACAGGCGCTGATCGTCTATCCTTCGACGGCGTGAAGACCGTCACGAGGACTTGGACGCCGCGCGGCAGGATAGCGCCGAGGTCGCCTTTGAATATCAGACGTGTTGTCACGCCGTTTGACGAGACGAATTCGGCCGGGTACTTCGTGCGCGAAACAGCGACGCCGTCAAACTCTATTACAGAGTCCTCGGCCAGGAAATTCTCGCCGTCGAGCAGGAATTTTTTCGAAGACTTCTTATACTTGATACCGCTTATAAAAGGCTCCCGGTCCGTGGGGTCTGTTTCCAACGCCTCGATAGCTGCGCGCAGATTCGGGCGCGGTCCTATCTTTTCGCCAAGGTTACCCTGTTGAGGAGTTCCGGTTGAAACCAGCAGCTGTCTCATCTCAAGCGAAGTGAGCGGCTCAAGCCCTCGCTCCTTGATAATACTTTGGAGCACAGCCGCCGCGCCCGCAACCATAGCGGCGGCGCCGCTGGTCGCCCCGAAATCGACGGTGTAAATCTTATTCGGCCCCTGCTCCTGTCTGAGCGGACCGTAGCCGCAGGTGGTCACAAACCTGCCCCAGCCCTGAACGTCAACCCTCGACCCGTAATTCGATTCAGGCGTACGAGTCCTGTCGGGGCCCGGACCATAAACGCCGCCTTCAGGCAGTCCTGAGCCGACCATTATCGCTCCCGAATCGCGTTTGCTGCGGTCGAAGACGCCTTTGTAAACCGGGTCGTCAAGATTCTCAAACCCGTTGCCCGCAGGCTCTATGACGACGATCCCCTTATCCGTCGCCTTTTTAATCGCGTCAAAAACAGGGTTCTCAAACTCTATCGGCAATAGGCCGTGGCCGTCCGTGCCGTTGAACCGTATCCCTGCGAGCGATTGTTGCTCGATCAACAAGATGTCGCCGCGATCCATACGCTTGACAGCCATGTTGATCGCATCGGCTACGCGGACAGCCCCGCTCTCAGTGACAGGGTTGACCAGGCCGAGCCGCGCGCGGTGCGCTATGCCGGTCACGCCGATCCCGTCAGGCGCGGCGACGATCTCTCCCAGCACAGCCGTCCCGTGCTGCATGTTGATATGCGGCTGCGGGTCTGTCCCGCGCACCGTCAGAAACGCGCCTTCGGCCGCGCTGACAAGGTCTTGATGGTCGAGGTTCCAGTTGACTTCAATATCGACGATCTTGACGTTCTCGCCGCGCCCGCCGGGCAGGCTCCACGCGTGCCGAACGTCCATGCCCAGAGGCGCGGCTTCGAGATAGCCCTGGAACGCTTCGAGTTCTCTAATCTCGGAATCCTGCGCAACGACGTGGGGCGCAGGTATTGACATGACCGCCAACGAGGCAATGAGGATAAACGATAAAAGGACAAGGCAAGATTTCAAAAGCAGTAACCCCACTTAGCAATTCAGGTTCGTGGTTCCTCTCGATTGACGGGGGACTTCGCGTCGTTATGGATTTTATGGGCCTGGGCCTGGCCTGTCAAGAATGGAGCCTGTCTATATATGAACTTTCGCCCGACGACCTTCGTAACTTTAAAGGCAGCGAAAGGTAAGGAGATTAAACGTATGTTTTCATTCTGGGGAATACTGACCATCATACTCGACATATTCGCCATCAACGACGTGGTGAACTCCAGGCGCGACACGGCCAGCAAGGTGGTGCTGATCGTCCTGATCCTGCTCATCCCTGTCTTTGCGGCGGGGATCTATCTGCTGGTCTTTCGGAAAAAAGGCTACGCATAAAAAGCGTAGGCTGAAGGGTGGAGCCGGGACGGTGGACGCTCCCGGCTCCTGCTCTTTTGACCGGGGGCCCGCTCCGAGGACTCTTAATCCTACCTGACAAGGCAATCCAACTAATTTTCTTTACTCGAACCGCACAAAACTCGTCTTGTAATCTTGACTTCAAAACCGATAAGTCCTATATTGCGTGCGTCATCACACGGGTACCAGTAATCAACTTCGCCTCGGTAATAATTTTGGGCTCACTCGTTATAAATATCATTCAGGCGTTTTGCACTAATGGCGTTCAAAAGAGGAAGACTTCAGGCCCGGTAATCCTGAGTATTTCCTAACTCTGTGACATAGACCAGGAGGACTCCTATGAGTGAAAACGAAAAGACCGAGCGACCCTATCCAGATATAATCCCCGAACCAGACAGCCAGCGCGTCTCTGACGGCGCGGGGGGCGCTTACCTGAAGAAACGCCCACGGCCCGAAGTCGCCCCTTCAAAGAAGGGCACGGGGTCAGCCAAACGCAGACCTTACCCTGTGACAGAGGTTGCGCCTGCCACCAAGAAAGGGATTCGACCAATCTCTGAAGTCATAACCGAAGTCGCGCCGGAGACAGCCCCTACGCGAAGACGCGGTCCGGGCACTACAGTCGAGACGGCTCCGGCTACGCGTAAGAAGGGCATACGCCCGATCACTGAGGTCATAACCGAAGTCGCGCCCGAAGTGATCACGGAAGTGTCGCCCGCGCGCAAGCGCAGCCCCGGTAAGATTGTCGAGGTCGCGCCCGAAGTCTCTCCGTCGAAAAAACGGAAGCCGGGTAAGATCGTCGAGGTCGCGCCTTCGACAAAGAAGCGGCCGGGCAAAATTGTCGAGGTCGCCCCGCCCACAAAGAAAGGCGGAGCCAAGAAGCGACCGGGCATCATAGTCGAAGTCGCGCCGCCGACTAAGAAAGGCGGGGGCTATCGCCCCGGGACCGTTGTCGAGGTCGCGCCCGAAGTCTCGCCGTCGCGCAAACGCAAATCAGAGGTTATTGTCGAAGTGGCCCCTTCAAGGAAGGGGGGCGCGAAGAAGGGCCGAGTCGAAGTCAGACCCGAAATCGCGCCGACACGAAAGAGACGATAAGACCCTGAATGAGCCGGGTGTTTGAGGCGCAGGTCTTTAGAGCCTGCGCCTCAAGGTCGCGGCGACTATCGACAGGCGATGCGCTGAAATAATCCGAGCAGGGCTTGCCGGCCCGCGTGTAAGTCTTTGCCACTCTAACAGCCGGGGTGCCGCTATGAGCCAGGATCTCCACCATAAAGCTCAGAAACCCGTGTCGCTTTCGATAAAGCGTTCGACGAAAAACTATAAGCCTGTCGCGCTCGTCAGCATGCCGACGCTCTCAGCGCGCTTCCCTTCCTTCCAGCTCGCGCTCTTAAAACCGACGCTTGAACGCGCAGGGATACCCGCACAGCCCTTCTCGCTCTTTATGTATTTCGGGACGCATATCGGCTGGCGGATAAACGAGGCTATAGCCGATGTCTGGCCCAGCATGGTGGGCGAATGGATATGGACGAAGGCCGCGTTTGGCGACGAAGTCTATGTCAACGACGAAGAGTATTACCGTATTTACGAAAGGATATTTCGAGCCATATGCGATACGGCCCAGTGCACCTTCGATGACATTCGCGAGATACGAGACGAGGGCGCTCCTTCGTTCATCGACTTCTGCGTCAACAGCATAGATTGGAGCCGGTTCGGGTTGATAGGTTTTTCGGTCGTCTTCCAGCAGACGCTTGCAAGTATCGCGCTCGCCCGCGCGCTGAAGCGGCGTTACCCGTCAATCCCAATCGTGATGGGCGGCGCGAGCCTCGAAGATGATATAGCCGACGAGATCATGCGCGGCTGCCCGGAGATAGACTACCTGCACTGCGGCGACGCGGAAGAGACCTTCCCGGAAATGGTCCATAAGCTGTACGCAGGCGAATCGCTCGAAGGGCTCAAGGGCGTCATGTGGCGCGACGGCGGCAAGATCAAGTATGCGGGGAGGGCCCCGAACTTTACCGATATGAATTCGACGCCCGTGCCCGATTTCGACGAGTATTTTTATGCGCGCGACGAGGGCGGGTACGAAGAGTTTGAAGATGCCTGTGAGGTCTTGATCCCAATCGAAACGGCGCGCGGCTGCTGGTGGGGCATGAAGAACCACTGCACATTCTGCGGACTTAACCGGTCGGGCATGGAGTTCCGGGCGAAAGATGCCGACAACGTTCTGGAACAGCTTGAAACGCTGTCGCGCCGCTACGGCATACTTTACTTCAACGCTATCGATAACATAATCGCGCCTGAGTACATCGAGCAGCTATTCAAGCGGCTTGCCGAAGCCAGGACCGACATACAGATTCACTACGAGGTGAGGCCGAGCCTCACGCGCGCGCAGTTGCGCGAGATGCGCAAGGGCGGGCTATTCTCGATCCAGCCCGGCATCGAAAGTCTCTCAACCCACATACTCAAGCTCATGAGGAAGCACACAACCGGCATGCGCAACCTTGAGTTAATCAAGTGGTGCACGTATTACGACATCAACAATATGTATAACATCCTTATGCGCTTTCCGGGCGAAACGGCCGAAGATTACCGCGCGCAGACGGAGGTTGTATCGAAGATACCTCACTTCCAGCCGCCTTACGCTATCGTCAAGGCGCGAGCCGACCGGGGCTCGCCCATGTTTAGCGAGCCCGAAACGCAGTCCATCTCGGATCTGCGCCCGGCGGCGTGTTATGACTTCATCTTCCCAAAAGACCGTTTCAACCTGGAGCGCGTCTCATATTATTTCGATCATCAGATGGCCAACACAGTCGACGACGACGAGTACGACGACATCATCATAGGCGTGACCGAGTGGCAGCAGCGATGGCAAGAAAATCCCCGGCCCTTCCTGCGCTACCGAAAGTCGTGGTCCACAATCATCATCGACGACGGGCGCAACGGCCGCCCTCGGACGTTTACATATTCGGACGGCGCGGCCGCGCTTTACGAATATTGCGTTGATGCCCGCAGCCGAAACGATATTGCTTCAAACCTCGGCGACGAGGATTGGGTAGAGGGGGCGCTGGCCGAGTTCCTGGATAACGATCTGATGATTTTTCTTGACGGGCGGTATCTAAGCCTCGCCCTGCCCGAAAACCGCTATTACTGAGGTTATCACCGCCGAACAGACGAGCTATTGGGAGACATTCAATTGCGGCAAGCCCACTCCGATATTCTCTCATCGTTCCCTGACGCTTTTCACAAAGACAGGGCGGAGCTGCTCAAGCTACTACTTGAACGTGGGATACTCTACCGCTCGCCGTCGCAGCCTGTGCTGTCGCGTGACGGAACATCCGCACGGTGGATGTTGAACTCGCTCGCAGTTACGATGACGCCGCGCGGGGCGGAGCTTGCGGGCAGGTTGATGCTCGCCTTGCTCGACCACTTTGACGGTCGCCAGGTCGCCACATACGGCCTGACCGCCGTCCCAATTCTGCAATCTTGCGTCCTCCAATCGAAAGGGCGGTACAGGGGACTGCTCGTCAGGAAGGAGCGCAAGAGCTACGGCTCGATGAAGCTTATCGAGGGCGACATCGACCCGCTTGAACCGACAATCCTTATAGACGATTCGATCAGCTCCGGGACCTCTATGCAAGAAGGCTGCGAGCTTCTTGAAGAAGCCGGGTTAAGAGTCGAAGGCGGAATCTGCCTGGTAAGATTCGGCTGGGACGGCGGCGTATCATTGATGCAAGAGGACGGGTATCACATCGAATCGGTTTACGACATCTTTGAAGACTTCATGTCAAACATGGCCGACGAGCCCGCTCCTGACCGCAACCCTACAAAATGGCTCTCGGAGATCAAGTGGAGCACGCGGGCCGCGCCCGCCGGGCTGCACCCCGCGCATCTTGCGCGGCAGGTCTTGTCCGAATACATCTCGACAGGCGAGCTGCTCAAGCCGCCTTCGCGGCTCGACAAAGAGTACGACTCGCGAGGCGGCGTCTGGGTCAGCCTGCGGTCGCGCGAGGATGTCTATTTGAGGTATGCAAGAGACGGCTTCTGGCACTTTCCGGGCGAACAGAGAGGCACGACCTCAGAAGACCTTGTCCTTGCCTGTTTGCAAACCGCGATCACGCTGGAGGATTGTGAAGACGGGCCTGCGAAATCCTTACTCGATGATAGCAGCATCGCGGTGACGTTCTTCTCCCCGCTCGAAGCGTGCATGGTCGGCGAGCTTGACAACGACCGCTATGGCATTGTCGTTTGCAGCCGCGAGCGTCCGTCTGTCATGGGAGGCGCGCTTCCTAAAATGCCCGGCATCGCAAATGAATGGGAGCAGTTCTTTCACGCCTGGAATAGAAACGCTCAACTGCTGCCGTTCGAGCCTTTCACCATCTACAGGCACGAGCTAACAAAAGCAATTGAGCCCGGAGCAACATGGCAGCCGACAGGCGTTCCCTCGCGGACCGAAGAAGGTGGCCATGCCTGGCACGCCGACCCTCTAATTTGCGGAGCCATAGCGGCTCGCGCAAGGGATATAGCGGTTGCGCAGCTCACCGGCAAACCCGAAACGACCTTGCCTGTTGCAGGCGACCTCTTGCCCCCTGATGTCGATTCGGTCTACATAACCGTCTTCATACTGGGTCAGCTTCGCGGGTGTGCTGGCGGCGACGCCAGGGACCTCGATAGCGCCGTCCGCGCGTCCGCAGTCGAAGCTCTGAATGATTCCAGGTTCGAAGATGTTACGACAGACTTTGAGCCGGATGACATCGCCGTCAGCGTCTCTCTGCTGTATGACCCGCTTGAGCTTGGAGATTACACACCTGATGAAGTCGGGCTCCGCATAAGACACGGCCAGCAAGCGTTGATGGTCTATCAAAATGAGCGGTCGGGATTGCTCTTGCCGTTCGTGGCGGTAACGAACAACCTGGACAGGGATGAGTTTGTCGAAGAGGTCATTGACAAGGCGGGGATAACCAGGCCGCCTTATAACTGGATCAGGTTTGAATGTAAAAGCTGGCTCGCGGACCATACAGGGCTTCGCCCTCTGGAATACGGTTTCCCAAAAACGGAGCCTGTCATTAATGTAGCCGATTCAATCGCGGACCTTGCGCGGCTCCACCTCGATTATATCCTACGACAACAGCGCGAGGACGGAACGCTGTACCTCGGCTATGAGCCTTTTCAAAACAGGCTTTACGGAGGGATGACCGGGCCGCGACTCGCGCACGCCGCCTGGACGCTCGCTCGCGCCAAAAACCTGCTGGGAAGCGAGCGGGCGGGCGAAGCTTCGCGCAGGATCGTAGAAAACCTTCTTGAATCGGTTCGGCAGAGCGAGGAGGGGACATGGGTTGAGAGGCCGGAAGAGCGAGCGTCGGTTTCAGAGCTTGCCTTCCTGCTGCTGGCGCTGCTTGAGGCAGGCGGCGAAGATCGAGGCGTGGCAATCGCGTCGGACCTCGCGGCTACGCTGTGGTCGAGGATAGACCGTCACGGCCGTTTTCAAACGCATAAAGAACCGGCTGACGACGACGACCCTTTCCAGGATTATTTTCCGGGGCAGGCTTTGATAGCGCTTGCCGAGGCGGCGCATAAAGGGCTAGCTGCGACGGATGAAGACAGGCTTTACAAAGCGTTTAAGTATTACCGCCACCGCTTCAGACATCGCCGCGACTTCGGCCAGGTCTCCTGGCTCATGCAGGCATTCGCGGGCTGGCACAGGTCCGTTAAGGACAAGCAGTTTTCCGATCTTGTTTTTGAGATAGGCGACTGGATTCTAGAATACCAGTCGGAAAAGACCGGCGCGTTTATAAATAATCACCAGCCTGATTCGCCCGGTTACACGACCGCGCTTTATCTTGAAGGTGTAGGCGCGGCGACACGACTCGCGCAGTCGCTAGGCGATGAGAGCCGATATCGAAAATACCTTGACGCTTGCTTGCGGGGATTTCAGTTCGTCGAGCGGCTGGTCATTCAACCGAGAGACGAATCGATCCTGCCGAATCCCGAATTTGCAATTGGCGGCCTGCGCCAAAGCCTGACCGCGAGCGAGGTCCGCATCGACTTTGTTCAACACTCGCTGTCGGCCGCCTTTGAGGTTTATCCACTGCTCTGTTCGGATGGACAATGACTCATTTCCGCCGAGCTTGATAACCGGCACGCGTAAGTATCCCGACCGAGCCGACCCGTTTTTCCGTCGCGCGCGAAACCTTCACGCGAACCTTGCGAAACTTGCCGTCCTGATTCGTGTTTGACGACATATATGCGAGCGTATAACGGCTGCGCAAGTGGTCTATCATGCCAACGAACCGGTCTTTGAAAGTCTCGCGGCTGGTCTCGATAGCGAGGCCGCCGGTTCGTTGAGCGTAAAAGAGCGAGAGGCCCACGGTTGCCCTCACACGGCCTGCCACCGTCTGGTCGCTCACGCCGCTGCTTAGCAGCATGCGGTGTGTCGTGTCATAAAGGAACGCGTTTACTACAATCCCGGCCTCGTAAAGCTCATTTAGCAACCTGGGGTTGTCAAAGGGATTGGCCGATGTGTGATTGGAGACATCGTCCGTGACCGCGATAATGACGCGGCGGCTGTCAGGGTTTGCAGACGCCTTCAGAACCCTCGCTGCATCCTGGTAAGCGCCCCAAATATCGGTTTCCGGCGCAAGCCCCCTGGCCGTCGCCTGGTCTATGCCGTTAACGATGCGCTGTTTTTCCCTTGTGAATTCGATGACCACGCGAGAGCTACCGGCAAAGACCATCAACGCGACCTCGTCTTCCGGCTTCAGATTTTCAATCGCCTTTATCGCGCCCCAGCGCAGCTCGTTGAGCAGGTCCGTGACGCTGCCGCTCACGTCAAGAAGGATGACGACCGAGAGCGGGAGCTTGTCCTGGCCAAACTGAAGTATATCCTGTCTGGTGCCGTCTTCGTATATCTCAAAATCGCTTTTCGTAAGCCCGCCCACGGCCAGCCCGGTCTTTTTGCGCAGCACCTGAACGTCCAGGACCACAAGGTCAGCGGTAAGCATAATCTGGCCGCCAGCCTCACTCTGATCTTGCGCCCGCACGGGCACAAGACAGGCTATAACCAGTACCAGCACAGGACCGATTTGCAGCAACATCTTTATGTTTTTCATAAACCCTTCCAGGCGCTCTATGTTCGTATATCGAAAAGAACTACCCGGCGAGCCTTTCTTGCGAAATCGAATAGTTAGATTAATCGTTGACGGATGGCAACTTGGAAGTTACACTTATGCATCTTTAGTTTGATTATGCAGATAATATTAAGTTATTTTGCATATTAGGTGATTATGAAGCGAAAGAGGCAGCAAGAGATTCTAGAGATTATCAGCGCCGGGCGCATTGGCACGCAGCAGGAATTGGCCGATGCGCTGGTGAAGCGCGGAATCGCGGCTACGCAGTCTAGTGTCTCTCGCGACATTGTCGAGATGGGGCTTGTCAAAGACAGCGGCTACTACACCGCGCCCCAATCGGCGCTTGCCGCCGCCGGACCCGTGCTCGCCATCGACACAGCGGGCGACAACATCATCGTCGTCAGGACGGAGGTAGGGCAGGCGCAGCCGGCCGCTCTTGCGATTGACCGCGCGGTGATCCCGGAGATTGTCGGCACGGTCGCGGGCGATGACACGATTATGATCGCCGTCAAGAATCTGGCGGGGCAGCGGATGGCTATAAAGAAGATCGTCAAGCTGTTCACGCCCCCGCAGGCTTTGCGCGGCTCGAAGAAACGAGCCTCGAAACATTCATCCGGCGTCTTGTGGCGTCAGATTATCTAAAGGACACGTTTGATGAACCTGGGTTCGGAAAAGATAGAGAAAGTCGTGCTCGCATATTCCGGCGGCCTCGACACATCGGTAATTCTGAGATGGCTCAAAGAGACTTACCAGTGCGAGGTGATCTGTTACGCAGCCGACGTAGGCCAAGCCGAAGAGCTGAGCGGCCTTGAAGAAAAGGCGCGCGCGACCGGGTCGTCGAAGCTTTACATAGAAGACCTGCGCGAGGAGTTCGTCAGCGAGTTCGTCTTCACCGCTTTGAAAGCTAATGCCGTTTACGAAGGCGTCTATCTGATGGGCACGTCGCTCGCCCGGCCCTTGATTGCAAAGCGGCATATCGAGATTGCTCGCAAAGAAGGCGCGCAGGCCGTCGCTCACGGCGCAACCGGGAAAGGCAACGATCAGGTCAGGTTCGAGCTGACCTATTACGCGCTTGAGCCGAACATAAAGGTGATTGCTCCCTGGCGCGAGTGGGAGTTCAAGTCGCGCTCGGACCTGATCGCTTATGCAAAGCGGTATGAGATCCCCGTGACGGCGACTGCTGAAAAGCCTTACTCGATGGACCGCAATCTTATGCATATCAGCTATGAGGGAGGCATACTCGAAGACCCGTGGCGCGAGCCGCCCTCGGAGATATTCCTGCTGACGCGGTCGCCTGAAGAGGCACCGGACAAGCCTCAGTATGTCGATGTGGAGTTTGAAGCAGGGCTGCCTGTCGCAATCGACGGTGAGCAGTTGTCGCCCGCTTCCCTGCTTGACCGGTTGAACCAGGTCGGCGGCGAGCATGCCGTTGGCCGCGTAGACATAGTCGAGAACCGGTTCGTCGGCATGAAATCTCGCGGGGTTTATGAAACGCCCGGCGTGACGATACTTCACGCCGCCCATCGCGCAGTCGAATCGATTACCTTAGACCGCGAGGTTGCCCACTTGAAAGACTCACTCGGCCCGCGCGTGGCCGAGATGATCTATTACGGCTTCTGGTACAGCCCCGAATTCGATGCCGTCAGGGCGCTGCTCGATCAGACGCAGAAGAACGTCACAGGCACTGCGCGGTTAAAGCTTTTCAAAGGCAACTGCACGGTCGTAGGTCGCAAGTCGCCGCTGTCGCTCTACTCCGAAGAGCTGGCCACGTTCGAGCGCGACACGGTCTATAACCAGCGCGATGCGGAAGGATTTATCAAGCTCAACGCTCTACGGTTGAGAATGAGACGAGAGCTAGCGTCAAGGACCGAGCAGGAATCTGACGCCGGGAAGCGAGGATTAAAATGAGCACATCATCTATCGAGATAAGAGAAAAGTTTGAGCCGATGGTTGCCGACCTGCGCCTTGCGCGCGTAGACAAGATCGCTTCCGCGACGATCAATCTCGGGCTTGAGCAAGAGCTTGAGATAACAACCGATTGCGAGGCGCGCGCTGGAAACGTCGTCGTCGTTCGCACGCTGACCGACAACGCCACATACAACACGCTTGAGCTTGTGACGGGCCGCATGGCACGCATAAATCCCGGCGACATTATCGCTGGCGTGCTTGGCTATCGCCGCGCGCTCAAGGGCTTTGTCGGCGATGTGCCGGATCAGGTTAAGGCAGGCGACAGGCTTCACATCCTCAACCTGGGCGGGCTCGTTGGCAGGTGTCTTGGCCACCATCATAGTTTCAACAATGCCATCGAGGTCGAAGTGCTGGGGATGCCCGTGCGCGATGGCCGCATACTGAACATCGAGGAAGGTGCGGTCGACTCGCTCGATGATCTTGAGGTGGCGGTTCCGCTGGTGCTTGTCGCGGGAACCTGTATGAACTCCGGCAAGACGTACGCCGCGACCGAGATCATAAAGCACCTGGCCAGAGCCGGGATGCGAGTGACGGCGGCGAAGCTCGCGGGCGTCGCTTGCCTTCGCGACACATTGAACATGCAGGACCACGGCGCGATAAAGACCATGAGTTTTCTCGATTGCGGGTTGCCGTCCACAGTTGGCGTCAAGGACCTCTCGCCCATATCAAAAGGCATTATCGCGAAGCTTGCCGAATCAGAGCCAGATTGCATAGTCATCGAGCTTGGCGACGGTATACTTGGCGGGTACGGCGTCGAGACAATCTTTGCCGACAGCCAGTTGATGAAGGCGACGGCGGCGCTCGTCTTTTGCGCTAACGACTTTGTGGGCGCGTGGGGCGGTCGCGAGCTGCTTGCGGCGCGCGGGGTGAAGATCGACGTTGTGACGGGGGCGGTCACCGATTCTCAGATGGGCGTCGATTATGTCAAAGGCGAGCTTGGGCTGTCGGCCGCAAACGCTGTCAACGACGGCGAGCGGCTGGCAAATATCGTTAAGGATAAGGTGGAGAAGTGGTCAAGGCAGGCATTCTAGGCGGCTCCGGTTACGGCGGAAGCGAGTTGATTCGCCTGCTGCTTTTCCACCCGGATGTCGAGTTGAAACTTATTACAGCGTCAGAGCACGCGGGCAAGCGTGTTGACGCGGTCCACCCGAATCTCGCCAGGCTTACAGAGCTGAGCTTTGAGGTTATGCCTGCAGCCGGTTCGCTTGGCGACCTTGATTGCCTGTTTCTTGCGTTACCGCATGGGCAGGCGATGGAGATCGTGCCCTCGCTGCCTCGCCATTTGAAGGTTATAGATTTGTCGGGCGATTTTCGGTTGAGTGATACCGCGTTGTTTAAGAAGTTTTACGGCCGGGAACAGACTGCCGTGTCGGCACAGCGCGAGTTTGTTTACGGCCTGACTGAGGTCAACCGGAGCAAGATCAAAGAGGCGGCGAAGATCGCCAATCCCGGCTGCTTCGCGACTGCGCTTGAGCTTGGGTTATTTCCGTTTATCGCTTCCGGTCTTGCCACAGGCAAGATCATCGCAGACCTCAAGACAGGCTCGTCGGGTTCGGGAGCGAAAGCGGCGGCGAACACGCACCATCCCAAGCGCGCAAACAGTTTCTATGCTTACAAGACTTTCGAGCACCAGCACCAGCCCGAAGTCGAACAGGCGCTCTCTGCAATCAACCCTGAGTGGAGCGAGAGGGCCAGCCTGGTTTTGCAGACGCATTCGCTGCCAGCGGTGCGCGGCATATTCGCTTCTATCTATCTAACGACCTCGGAGCCGATGACAACAGGCACTGTAGGCGACCTGTTGAACGAGTTTTACGGCTCGGAATTTTTCGTGAGGCTGGTTGACGGCTCGCCAGATATAAACTGGGTCAAGAACACGAACTTCGTCGATATTGGATGGGCGGCGCAAGGCGATACGGTGATCGTATTTGTCGCGCTCGACAACCTTGTAAAGGGCGCGGCCGGTCAGGCAGTGCAGAACATGAACTTGATGTTCGGTCTGAAAGAACAGACGGGGCTTATATTGCCCGGAAGCAATCCTTGAGGCGTGAACCGTGAACCGTAAACCGTGACAAGAGGTAAGAAATGCGTGCCCTTTTACTCTTCTCTGACTTGTCACGGTTTACGGTTCACGGTTCACGGACGGAGGCGTTTTGATTCAAGAAGCACAGGCAGCAGATATCTTCGAGATTGAGGAGCGGTATCAGGTCGCCACTTATAAGAAGTTCCCTTTTGCAATCGAGCGCGGGAGCGATGTCTGGGTTTATACGAGCGAAGGTGACCGCTATCTCGATCTCTACGGCGGGCACGCGGTCGTCGCAACGGGCCATTCACACCCGCGCGTAGTCGCGGCCATAGCCCGACAGGCTGAACGGCTGATCTTCTACTCGAACCTCGTCTATAACGATGCCCGTGCTCGCGCAGCAAAGCGGCTTGTCGAAATTGCCCCCGCGCCATTGACAAAGGCTTTCTTCGTCAATTCCGGAACGGAAGCAAACGAGAATGCCTTAAAGATTGCCCGGCGGCTTACAGGCAGGCTCAAGGTAGTCTCATTTGAGGGCGGGTTTCACGGTAGAACCCCCGGCTCGCTTTCTGCAACCGGGCTGCCGAAATACCGCGAAGGTGTAGCGCCTCTACTCGAAGGCCACGTCTACGCGCCATTTGGCGAGGTTGAAGCCCTGGAGAGGTTTATCGATTCAAACACGGCCGCCGTTTTGATCGAGCCTATTCAGTCGATGGGCGGAGTGCGGCTCGGAAATCCAGATTTTTATAAGGCCTTGCGCGACCTTTGTGACACGCACAAAGCCATGCTTGTTTACGATGAAGTGCAGACAGGCGTCGGGCGCACGGGCGACTATTTCTTTGCAGGACGGCACGGGGTTGTGCCCGATATGATCACGCTCGCTAAAGCGATGGCCAGCGGAGTGCCGATGGGCGCGGTGCTAATGACCGAAGCAATCGCCGCAGAGATAAAGACGGGTGATCTTGGAACCACCTTCGGCGGCGGCCCGCTGGCCTGCGCGGCTCTGGAAGCGACGCTCGAAGTGATTGAAGAAGAATCGCTGCTTGAAAACGTGCGGGCCTGTTCAGAATATCTTTTTGATAAGCTAGGCGAGTTTGACCAGGTTGAAGAAGTGCGCGGGCTCGGCTATCTGATCGGCATAAAGTTTAGAGGCGGCAGCGCGAAACCGGTTCAGCAGGCGTTGCTTGAAAGGAAGATAATAACCGGTCTTGCCGACGACGTTTCGGTGCTCAGGCTATTGCCGCCGCTCACATTGCGCAAGCCGGAGATCGATCTCTTTATTAACGAGCTAAGGAAGGTAAACAGTGACAAGTGACAGGTGATAAGTGACAAGAAGGGGAGAAGGTCAGGCCGGATTCGCTCTTTCTTGTCACTTGTCACTGTTTACTTGTCACTCTTTCAAAGATATGAAAGGTAGAGATTTTCTAAGCACAGGCGACTTCTCCCGCGAGGAGCTGACGGGGTTGATCGACCTCGCGGCGAAGTTCAAGGCGGGAGACGCAGTTGAAAGACCGCTTGCGGGCCGGAGCGTCGCTCTGGTCTTTTTCGACCCGTCGCTCCGCACTCGCGCTTCAATGGAGATAGCGATTTACGAGCTGGGGGGAAACGCCGTGACGCTCGATGTGGGCAAAGGCACGTGGAGCCTTGAACACCGCGATTCGGTTGTGATGGACGGCGACAAGACCGAGCACATCAAGGAAGCGGCGAGGGTGCTATCGAGGTATGTCGCAGCAATCGGCGTTCGCGCTTTTCCAAAGATGGAGAGCTACGCGGATGATATAGCCGACCCGGTAGTTCAAGGGTTCGCCCGGTATAGCGACGTGCCCGTATTCAACCTAGAATCGGCGCGTCACCACCCGTTTCAAGCGATGGCCGACATCTTGACGGTTCGGGAAAAACTCAGCTCTTTCAAAGGCAATCGGGTCACGCTTTCCTGGGCATATCACCCGAAGCCTTTGCCCATGGCTGTGCCTAATTCATTCGCGCTAATCGCCGCACAGTTCGGGCTTGACCTGACAATAGCCTGCCCGCCTGAATATGACCTGGGGCCGGAAGCGTTGTCTGAGATCGAAGCGGCCGCCAGTGCAAGCGGCGGTAGCATCGCGGTGTCGCGAGATTTTAGAGAAGCCTGCGCAGGCAGCCGCGTCGTCTACGCAAAGAGCTGGGGCGGCAAAGATTTTTACGGAGACGCTGAAGCAGACATCAGGACGCGGCAGCAATACCGGCACTGGCGAATCGATGAAGAGGTGATGCAATCAACCGACAGCGGATTCTTTATGCACTGCCTGCCTGTGCGTCGCAACGTCGTGGTTACGGACGGCGTGCTTGACGGGCCGCAATCCGTGGCAATTGATGAGGCCGAGAACCGGCTCCACGTTCAGAAGGCAGTGCTGGCTTCAATTCTTTAGAAGGCAAACCGAGACGATGACCGAAGAAAGACTCGACCTGCTGCGTGAGGCGCTGCCGTATATCCAGCGGTTCAAAAACGACATTTTCGTCGTCAAGCTCTCAGGCAAGATCACGGAAAACCAGGAGCAATTGAACTCGCTTGCCGAGGAGATAACGCTTTGCCAGCAAGTCGGGATACGTGTCGCGGTCGTTCACGGCGGCGGCAAGCAGCTTTCGGCGATAGCCGAACGGCTCGGCGTCACACAGAGGATTATCAACGGGCGCAGGGTTACGGACGCCGATACGCTTGAGATAGCCAAGATGGTCTTCGGCGGCCAGATCAACACAGACATAATCTCCGCGCTCAGGCGGACGGGCGCTGAGACTGTCGGGCTTTCAGGCGTCGACGGCGGGATCATCAAAGCGCGCCGCCGCGACATTCAAGAGGTGCTCAATCGCGATACAGGCGAAGTCGAGACGGTCGATTTTGGCCACGTCGGCGATATAGTCGAGATCAATGCTCGGTTGATAAAACTGCTGCTCGACAACGGGTACGTCCCCGTCTTGTCCTCGCTCGGCGCAGATGATGAGGGAAATGTCTACAACATCAATGCCGACACGATAGCAGCGGAGATAGCCGCTCATCTTAAAGCCGAAAAATTGATCCTGATGACGGACGTTGACGGCATCCTGATGGACCGCAACGACCCTGCATCGAGAATCTCCCGCCTCACTGTCGAAGAAGCCGACCGCCTGGTCGAGCAACGCGTAGTCTCTTCTGGGATGCTGCCAAAGATTTCTGCGATAGCCGACCTGATACGGAGAGGCGTCAAGAGCGCGCACATCATAAACGGCTCGAAGCGCAATGCCCTTCTCCGCGAAGTCTTCACGGACGAAGGCGCGGGAACCATGCTCACCATGTGAGCAGCGGTCACTGCGGATGGACGCGCGCGCGGGTTTTGGTTTATCCTTCCAGCCTTATCCATAGCTCAGTGGAATAAAAAATCTCGGAGGCAAGTGATGCTAAAACGCCAGGGTTTCGGTCCGTGGGGTGCAGTACTCGCTTTAATTTTCTTAACAGGTAGTGTGGGAACGTCGTCAGCGCAGACTCGCTCGTCGTTTGACAGCAAGGTGTTTGAGAATCTGTCGTGGCGGTCGATAGGCCCGTCGAACATGGGAGGCCGTGCGACCGATGTCGAAGGCGTGCCGGGCAACCCGAACATAGTTTATGCCGCGACAGGAACGGGCGGGTTGTTTAAGACGACAAACGGTGGAATCACCTGGAAGCCGATCTTTGAAAGACAGGGCACGATCTCGATTGGAGACATCGCGCTTGAGCCGAACAACCCGGAAGTCATATGGGTCGGCGCGGGTGAGTCGAACCCCCGCAACAGCGTCTCGTTCGGCGACGGGGTCTATAAATCGAACGACGGCGGCAAGACCTGGCAGCACATGGGGCTCAAAGAGACAGAGCGCATATCGCGCATAGTCATTCATCCAAACAACGCCGATGTCGTCTTTGTCGGCGCGCTTGGGCATGCCTTCGGGCCTAATGCGGAGCGCGGCGTCTTTATGACGACCGACGGCGGCAAGACCTGGCAGAAGACTCTCTATATCGACCCGGAGCACGGCGTCGCCGATATGGATATTGACCCGTCGAACCCGAACGTGGTCTATGCGGCGATGTGGAGCTTCGAGCGAAAGCCCTGGACACACAGAAGCGGTAGCGAAAAAGGTGGCGTCTTTCGCTCGATTGACGGCGGGCGAACCTGGAAGAAGATCACCGAAGGGCTGCCAAAGCTCATAGGCAGGATCGGCATAAAGGTCGCTCCGTCGAACCCGAACGTCGTGTACGCGATAACCGAGGCCAAGGAGGGCACGCTTTATCGTTCCGATGATCGCGGCGAGACATTTCGCAGGGTTTCGCAGGCGACAAACATCGTCTCGCGCGGGTTCTATTACACAGACCTCCGCGTCGATCCTACGAACGAGAATCGAGTCTATGCGGTCGCCTCTAACCTCTTCGTCTCGATTGACGGCGGGCGCAATTTCCGGGTGATCGCAGGCAAGATGCACGTCGATTATCACGCGCTCTGGATCGACCCCAAAAATCCCGGTCGGATGTGGCAGGGGCAGGACGGCGGCTTCGGCGTCTCCTACGATCAGGGCGAGAACTGGGAATATGTGAACAACATCCCGCTCGGCCAGTTTTATCACGTCTACGCAGACAACCAGCTCCCTTTTTATAACGTGATGGGCGGGCTACAGGATAACGGAAGCTGGGTAGGCCCAAGCCAGACGCGCGAGCCCGATGGAATATTGAATGACGACTGGCGAATGATCAGCTTTGGCGACGGGTTCAAAGTCATCAACCACCCCGACAACCCTGAGCTGTTTATCTCTGAGGCGCAGGGCGGAAGCGTCGTCAGGACCGATATGCGAAGCCGCGAGCAGCAATCGACCGTGCCTGATGAGCGCGATTCGGGCGGCGGCCCCGCCTCGATTGTGAAATACAGGTTTAGCTGGAACGCTCCGATAATCCTTTCGGCGCACGATAAGAACACGCTCTACTTCGGCGGCAACCACGTCTTTAAGTCGACCGATTTCGGCAAGTCCTGGCAGACGATAAGCCCTGACCTGACGACGAACGACAAAGAGAAGCAGAAAGACGCGGGCGGCCCTGTCGCTACTGAAAACACCACGGCCGAGTATTACACCACAGTCATTAGCCTTGGCGAGTCGCCTGCTCGCGCTGGCGTCGTGTGGGCGGGTACGGACGACGGTAACTTGCAGCTTACGACCGACGGCGGAAAGTCGTGGTCCAACCTTGTTAAGAACGTTCCGAAACTCCCTGCCAACTCGCCCGTCTCGCACGTCGAGCCTTCGCGCAAGGATGCAAATACGGCCTACGTCTCTTTCGAAAGGCATATGTTTGACGACTTCCGCCCATACCTTTTCAAGACGACCGACGGCGGCAGGTCGTGGTCGAACATAACCGGCAACCTGCCTGAAAAGGCTTACCTGCAAGTCGTGACCGAAGACCCAAGGAATCCGAACCTGCTTTATGCAGGCACAGAGCTTGGGCTGTATGCCAGTTACAACGGAGGCGGGAGCTGGGTCGCCTTGAATCTCAAGAACCTTCCGAATGTCGCGGTCCACGACATCGTCGTCCACCCGCGCGAAAATGATTTAATCCTGGCGACACACGGTCGCAGCATATGGATATTTGACGACGCTGCGCCTATTCAACAGATGAACGACCAGATAGCCGCGGCCGACGCGCACCTGTTCGACATTCGGCCCGCGCTCCGTTACACGCGCAGGTTTACGCGGTACGGAATCGGGGACAAGGTCTTTGCAGGTCCAAACCCGCCCTACGGCGCGCTTGTCACATATCACCTGAAGAACAAGCCTGACGAGAAGACGAAGGTAAAAATCGAGGTGCTCGATTCAACCGGCAAGGTCGTGCAGGAACTACAGCAGGTTCCAAAAGAGAAAGGGTTGAACCGGGTCGCGTGGGACCTGAGGTACGGCGGGCCTCGTGCGCGCAGGCCCGTGAGCCCTGAGGAGACTCAATTCTTTGGAGGGCCGCGCGGGCCACAGGTAATGCCGGGCCTCTACACGCTGAAGCTCACCGTCGGCGACAAGGTACTGGAGAAACGATTGGAAGTCAGAATCGACCCGACCATATCCGTGACGACCGCCGATTTGCAGACGATCCACGACACGACGATCAAGCTGAGAGATATGCAGTCCTCGACCAACGACGCGCTTCGCACCCTCGACAGCCTCAAAGCGCAGCTCGACCAGATCGAAAAGATCGTGAAAGACCGCTTGCCCGATGCGCCGAAAGAGCTGACGACGGCAATCACGGATCATACGAAGCAGGTTGAGAAGCTTCAAGACAGGCTCGCGCGTCGTCGCACGCCTTCGCTTGGGTTTGGGGGCGGGTCTGAGCTTGCCGACAGGCTCGGCGGGTTGTTCTTCACAATCGACGGAGTAAACGCCGCGCCCACGCCGCCACAGCGAGAGGAGTTTGCCGTTCTGCAATCCGAGTTCAACGAGAAGTTGGCCGAGGTGAACAGGTTCCTCAGCCAGACCGTTCCGCAGTTGAACGAAACGCTCCGTCGGCATAACGCGCCAACGGTGATCGTGGGCAAACCGATAGAGCTTTCGCGATAGCGTTCAAATAAGAGGGGCAGGGTCATTCCCTGCCCTTTCTTGATGGAGGCAGTGCGCATGTCGAACCTGGATCAAGTAAGAGTCCTCGCAGACATACCTCGCCTGCACAGAGCCGTCCGTCCAGACCGTGTGGCGATGGTCTATCAAGGCCGCTCTATTACGTTCGCGGAGCTGGACGCTCGCGCAAGCCGCGCGGCCAACGCGTTGATTGCAGAAGGTGTTGCGCCACAGGCTCGCGTAGCGTTCCTCGACAAGAATTCCGACTCTTATTTCGAGCTGCTGTTTGGCGCGGCAAAGGCAAACGCCGCCATGGTTGCTCTCAACTGGCGACTTGCTCCGCAAGAGATCGCCTACATCATCAACGACTCGGCGGCTGCGATTCTATTCGTTGGCGAAGAGTATTTCCCGCACGTCGAAGCTGTACGCGATCAGCTGACCTTCGTAAGAAAGATTATCGCCCTCAACGGCACTCGCGACGGCTGGGAGCCTTACGAAAGCTGGCGCGACGGGCAAAGCGACATTGACCCTATGGTGCCTGCGGACGGCGAAGATGTCGCCATGCAGCTTTATACAAGCGGGACGACCGGTCTTCCTAAGGGCGCGATGCTCACCAACAACAATTTCATCACTCTGCTGCCGACGGCCCTTGCGGAGTGGGGAGATTGGAGTGATGAGGATGTCAATCTGGTATGCATGCCCGTCTTTCACATAAGCGGCAGCGGGTGGGCGCTTGTCGGACTTTATAGCGGCGCCAGATCGGTCATCTTGCGCGAGGTCGTCTGCGCGGAGATTCTGCGGCTGATACCTGAGCAGCGAGTCACCAAGGCGTTATTTGTCCCGGCGGTGTTGTTATTTTTGCTTCAAACGTCCGGAGTAGGCGAAACCGATTTTTCAACCCTGAAGCTGGTCGCGTACGGGGCGTCACCTATACCGCTCGACCTGCTCAGGAAGAGCATGAAAACATTCAATTGCGACTTCGCTCAGGTCTACGGGTTGACTGAAACGACTGGGGCGATAACATACCTGGCTCCCGAAGACCACGACCCGAACGGCAGCCCGCGAATGTTGTCGTGCGGCAAGCCTATGAGCAGAGTCGAGGTCCGCGTAGTCGGCGCGGACGGCGAGAGCCTCCCGCCCGGAGAGGTAGGCGAGATCATCTGCCGCTCCGCACAGAATATGAAGGGGTACTGGAACCTGCCCTCGGAGACCGCGCAGGCTATCGACGGCGAGTGGTTCCACACGGGTGACGCGGGTTATCTCGACGCGGACGGCTATCTTTACATCTACGACAGGCTGAAAGACATGATCGTTTCGGGCGGCGAGAACATCTACCCCGCCGAAGTCGAGAGTGCGATCTTTGCGCACACCGCAGTGGCAGACGTTGCGGTGATCGGCGTGCCGGACGACAAGTGGGGCGAAGCGGTCAAAGCCCTCGTGGTTAAGAAATCGGGCGCTGATGTCACCGCAGACGAGATCATTGAATTCACGCGAGAGCGGATCGCGAAATACAAAACGCCGCGCAGCGTGGACTTTGTCGAGTCTCTCCCGCGAAATGCTTCGGGCAAAATACTGAAACGCGAGCTTCGCGCACCCTTCTGGGCGGGCCGCGAACGCCAGGTGAACTGAGTACCGCCTCGCGTACTTGTTAAGCCGAGCGCACGTCTTTTAAACTCTTATCAATGCTTCACAATCTTTTTTGCTTTATCTGCCGGGCGGCGTTGATCGTCTTAATGCTGTGCGCTTTTCAAGTCGCAGCGCTTGCGGCGAATGACCCGGCGTGGTCAGCAAAGTTCGACGGTCGGGTTCGCTTTTATCAAATGACAGAGCTTGGGGTGTTGCTCGTCGGCACGGAAAAATCGCTCTACGCAGTCGACGGTGAAGGGGGCGAGATTCTCTGGCGAAGAAAGAACGTCAGGCTTGACGAGGCGGATGTCGCGCCGGTTTCGGGAACCGACCTTCTTTTGCTCAACAGCGAGGATAAAGACCGCACGCGTTTTGAAGCCGTCGACATCCTGACAGGCGACCGTATGTGGCGAACCGAGAAGGTTCGAGGCGCGCCTATGCAGATGGCGATTGACCTCGACAATAGCCTGCTTGCGGTCGTGGTGGTGAAAGACGCGAAAGCAGGCGCTGGCAGCACATTAAAGCGGCGACCCATGCTTCATGTCTTCAGCCTGATGGAGGGCGAAGAGTTGTGGCGCTACGAGATCGACAATGTCGAGATGATGCCCGCGCGCTGGAGCAAGGACGACGAAGAGACAGTCTTCACGCTCGACAACTACCAGCCGCCGCTGCTTATCGATAACCGCCTGTACATGTTTTATGAAGGCGTGGTGTCGCTCGATGCGCGGACAGGAAAAGAGCGAGTCCGCGAGCGGTTCAAGGTGAACGAAGACGGGCTCGCGCTGACGGAGGCCGACCCGGTTTTCGACAACCGGCAACTCTATGTTTCAGGGCAGGGTAAAGTGAGGGCGATCTCGCGCGACACAGGCCGTGAAGTCTGGGAGGCCAAAGACCTTGGGCTCACGCCTCAGATGATCCTTGCGAACAATCTGCTCTTTGTCAGGACCGGCGGCCAGTTTACGCGGCTGAAAGACGGCGAGACGGTCGAGCGCGGCTCATACGGGGTAAGCGCGATTGACGCGAGCACAGGCAAGACGCTCTGGCGATACAAGGGCGCGGACCGTGGCATCACAAACATAATCCTTGTGGACGAATCGACCGTGGCGCTTGCGGACCGCGATGACCTGATGCTGCTGGATGCTCGCACGGGCGAGCGCAAGAAGAAGATCGGGCATAAGATAAAACGGGCGGCCTTTGTGCTAGTGAACGAAAGCGGGGAGACGGTCGTGGGCGGGACCGAAGAGATAGCCGCTTTCAACCTCGACTCTAACCGCGAGGCGTGGCGCGTGCGCCATACGCCACCGTCGCGCGGCGTCTTTCGAATCATCGCCGCCGTCGCATTGCGCGCAGCCTCCTTTTATTTCAGATACGGCAGCCTCGCTCTAACGGGGTTTCGGGGGTTGCAGGTTGCGCGGGCCGCTTCGACGCTCAGGTGGTCGGGGCTTGCGCGCACTACTGGCAGGAGCCTCACAAGCCTTGCAGCGTCGTCGGCACGCGAGCGCATCTCTTCGCGCTTCACGCCGTTTGGAATTGCCGCGCGCGGCGGCCGGCTTTCGCGTGCGCGCGGCATACCCGACGTGTCAATAGATGTCGAGGAACGTCTGCTCGACCGCATAGACCCCGCGAGCCAGATGGACAAGCTCTCGCGGTTGCTCCTTCGCCGCCGCAGGTTCGCCACGCTTCGCGGCGAATGGATGTATTTCTACACCGACCTGAAATCTAAAGACGGGCGCGGGCTTGCGGGGGTGAATGTGAACAACGGGCGGACCGACAGGGAGATTCGGCTGAGCGACCTTGACGACAGGTTTATCGCAGATGAAGCGATGGGACTTCTTTACATAGCCAAAGGCGACCGCATGTTTGCTCATCGTTAGACGCGGCCTTATCTGTCACCGAAAAGGAATTCCAACGCATAGGGGAATCGTCTAGCCCAGGCGGCTTCGTCATGCCGCGCGCAGTCTTCAACAACCACTTTTAAGCGTTTTTCGCCAACCCCGGCGGTTTGGAGCGCCTGTTTGAGCTTCAGGACATCATCTACGGCCTCACGATTTATCTCATTCGGTTTGCAATCCTCCTGCCCGCCTTCGTTCGTGCCAACACCTATGTAAATCCTCGACGGCCAATGCCTGGTTCGAGCGCTATCTTTTATCAGCTGGCCGTCCGAGATATAAAGTGAGGGACTTTCCATCAAAAGGCGGCCGAAAACTCCCGGCCTTGCCATGACGACGTATAAAGAAGCGACTGCGCCAGCGGACGACCCGCCTATCGCTGTGTTATCTGGACCGGTTCTGGTTCGGTACATCGAATTGATAAAAGGCATCACCTCTCCAATCAGGAATTGGGGATACTTCTTGCCTTCAGGCGAAGGCATGGGAGGCTGTAGAAATCTGTCCTCGTAAGGAAAGTACTCATTGAACCGTGACCTTCTTCCGGCGCTATCAATCCCGACAACAATTAACGGGGCAATTTTTTTCTCCTTTACCAGCCGATCAACTGTCTCATCAACCCGCCATTCGAGCGGGTTGAATGCAGAAGTGGCGGCATCGAATATGTTCTGGCCATCATTCAGGTAAAGCACAGGGTAACGCTTATTTCTGCTGGCTTTGTCATCATAACCGATTGGCAACAACACGCGAATCGCGCGCGTGTTGCCAAATACCTTACTCGATAACCGGTGCAATCTGAGGTCACCGACAATCGAAGAGCGCGCGGGGGGCAGAGGTTGCGCTATGCGGTTGTTCTCCTGTAAGAATGGCTGAAAAGGATTTGCGAGCAACACAATGATAAGAAGCAACAACCTGGCCATTGGCGACTCCCTCCCTCAGAGCTATTAACGAAAAGACCCTTGATGCGGTTTCTCCGTGTTGAGACATTATCAGGCTGGCTTTGCCTTCAGGCCGGATGTGCCTGCACACGGCGCGGAATAAATTGAAACAGAGGTGGCACGTCAGAATTTTCCTGCCAGAGGGACCAATCGAGCCATTATCTTGTCTTTCCGTAGTTTTAAGTGCTAGAGTTTGACTTAGCCCCACGGCGATTAGAATTTCCGACAAACCATTTTGCGAAAGCAGGAATCTAACCGCCGGAACAGTTCATAAACGGGGAAACTTGGCAACAGTCACCAAAAAACCAAAGACCGGCGCGCGCACACGCGTTATCAGAAGAGACGAAGCGCGTCCGGGTTTGCTCAGGCGCATCTTTACGCCGACAAGGCTCGCCATACTGGGCATCATCGCCCTGATCTTTTTATCGGTATTCTCATTCTTCTATTACAAATACTCGAAGATGATCGACGCGCGCCTGCGCGGCGACGTGCTCATCCGAACCACGGGCATATATGCCACGCCTCGCACGATAAGGGTCGGCCAGGCGATGACGATACCCGCGCTCAAGAGCTACCTGGACGGCATAGGCTATGCTGAATCGACCAAGCAAGCCGATTCAAAACGGGGCCGCTACGAGATCAAAGGCAATACAATCGAGGTTTATACGAGCGGCGACGCGATCATCAACGGCGCGCGCCAGTTTCCGAGCATAGCCGTTACGCTTGGCAAAGACGGCAAGAACATAAGCAAGATCAGCGATCTTGATACCAAGAAGAACCTGGACAGCACGCTTCTTGAGCCTGAGATGATTACCGCCATCTCGAACGAAAAACGGCAGAAGCAGAAGCTTGTTTCGTTCAAAGACCTGCCGCAGGATTACATAAACGCAGTGGTCGCCATCGAAGACCGCCAGTTTTTCAGCCACTCCGGGATAAATTTCCGGGGCATCTTCCGGGCTCTCTACCGGAACGTCGAAGAGAGCGAGATTCAACAGGGCGGCTCTTCCGTAACACAGCAACTGGTCAAAAATTTCTTCCTCACGCCTGAACGGACGTTCAAGCGCAAGTTGCAAGAGATGATGATCGCAGTCGTGCTCGAAACTAAGCTATCCAAACAGGAGATATTTCAGCTCTACGCCAACGAAGTCTATATGGGTCAGGCCGGGAACTACTCGATAAACGGCGTGGGCGAGGCGGCATCGACCTACTTCAACAAAGATGTTATCAACTTGACGCTGCCCGAAGCGGCATTTCTGGCGGGGATAATCCGAGGGCCGAGCCTTTATTCGCCCTACCGCGACCTTGAGCGCGCAAAGGCCCGTCGCAATCAGGTGCTCGACTCTATGGTCGAGGCAGGCGTGCTGACAGAGGATAAGGCGCGACAGGCGAAGGCGACCGAGTTGAAGATTCAACCGAAAAACAACGCGCTCAACAGCGATGCGCCCTACTTCGTAGATTACCTGCAACAGCAGTTGACTTCGGAATTCGCCACTCGCGATTTGTCGCGTCAATCATACAGGGTCTACACGACAATCGATCTTGGCTTGCAACGCGCGGCTGACAAAGCCGTCAACGACACTCTCGCGCAGCTCGACCCGATATTCGCCAAGCGGAAAAAGAGCCCTGTCCCTCCGGGTACGCTTCAGGCCGCGCTCGTCGCGATGAACCCCAAGACGGGCGAGATTGTGGCGATGGTCGGCGGGCGTGACTACGGCGCGAGCCAGTTAAACCGCGCGATTGACGCAAACCGCCAGCCCGGCTCTGTATTCAAGCCCATAGTCTACGCCACCGCGCTCAACACCGCTTATGAAGATTCCGGCGAAGGCGTCATCACCCCTGCGTCGCTGTTTTTGGATGCGCCTGAGACATTTCTTTACGGGCGCGGCGAAACCTATTCGCCGGAAAACTTCGGGAAGAAATATTCCAACCGCGACGTGACGTTGCGCGACGGGCTGGTCCACTCGCTAAACGTGGTGACGGTACGCATAGCCGAAAAGGTCGGCTTCACGAAAGTCGCACGAATGGCTGAGCGGCTCGGTTTGCCGCGACCGCGCCCCTTCCCCGCGATGTCGCTCGGCACCGCCGAAGCCACACCGCTTGAGGTAGCGAGAGCCTATACTGTCTTTGCAAACGGAGGACAGCTTGCGGAGGCTCGCTCGATCAAACGCATGACAAACGCCGACGGGGTGAGCATAGCCGAGCCGAAGCCCGAAACAAGACCCGTTCTGAGACCTGAGATTAGCTGGATGATGACCTCGATCATGCAGGATGTGGTAAGTCGGGGCACGGCGGCTCGCGCGCGGTCAATGGGGTTCACAGGCACGGCCGCCGGAAAAACGGGCACGTCACGCGACGGGTGGTTTGCGGGCTACACGCCCAACCTAGTCTGTGTGGTGTGGGTAGGCTTTGACGACAACTCGGAACTGGGGCTGGAAGGCTCAAAATCGGCCCTGCCCATCTGGGCATCCTTTATGAGACAGGCGCTCGCGCTCAGGCCCGACCTGGGCGGCGACAGCTTTCCAAAGTCGGACAACGTGGTTTCGGCTGAGATAGACCCTACGACGGGCTTGCTTGCCTCAAGCCTCTGCGCAGCCAGGAGGACCGAATATTTTATCGAAGGGACCGCTCCCGTCCAGGAATGCGACGCGCACACTGGGGACGAAGAACTTCCACTCCCTTCGCTCGACCTGCCCGAAGCGCTCGAAGAGGTCCCGGACAAGGCCAAAAAGATCATGCGCGACACCGGAAAAGCGATTGACGACGCGCGTAAACAGATCAAGAAGGCGCTCGAAAAACCTAACTGACCCGCCTCGTAGTGACCGGCCCTCGCTCAATCTAATCTTTTTTTGCCCGATGTATTTTTTCCGGTTCCCCCGTCTCTATCTATACGGGTAGACACTTGAGGGTTCCTCATTGGGGGCGCGGACAATTTCCGCGCCCCATTTGTTTGCCGCCTCCCGCGCCTGCGTTGACCTGCGTTTTACCGACCTATAAAATGGAGAGTCGTTCAACGATAGTATTTCACATTGATAACCTGTCTATGGAGGGCGAGATGATAAGAGAGATTGAACAGATTCTCGGTGACGAAGCCGAAAGCCTGCTTTCGTATCAAAGCAGAACTATCCCGAAGGAGATGCTGCACCTGCCTGGCCCGGATTTTATTGACCGCGTGCTTGTAGGCTCGGATCGCTCTGCGACAGTGCTCAGAAATCTTTCGACCCTATTCAAAAACGGGCGGCTTTCGGGCACGGGGTATATCTCGATCCTGCCCGTAGATCAGGGTATAGAGCACTCGGCCGGCGCTTCGTTCGCCCCAAACCCGGAATATTTCGACCCGGAGAATATCGTGAGGCTGGCGATTGAAGGCGGCTGTAATGCGGTGGCGACGACGCTTGGCGTTCTGGGCGCAGTCGCTCGTAAGTACGCTCACAAGATCCCTTTCATTCTCAAGTTCAATCATAACGAGTTCATCTCTTACCCGAACGCTTACGACCAGATAAGCTTTGGTTCAATAGACCAGGCCTTCGACCAGGGCTGCGTCGGCGTCGGCGCGACTATATACTTCGGCTCCGACGAGTCGAGGCGGCAGATTCAAGAGGTGACGCAGGCGTTCGCGCACGCGCACGAGCTTGGGATGTTTACGGTGCTCTGGTGTTACCTGCGCAACCCCGTCTTTAAGACCAAAGAGATGGATTACCACGTTGCGGCGGATTTGACTGGGCAGGCGAACCACCTCGGAGTGACGATTGAAGCCGACATTATCAAGCAGAAGCTCCCGGAAAACAACGGCGGGTATAATGTCCTGAACACGAAAGATAACCCCTACGGGAAGACCTCAAAGAAAGTCTACGCGGAACTGACCACCGACCACCCGATTGACCTGACACGCTATCAGGTTGCCAACTGCTACATGGGCCGGGCGGGGCTTATAAATTCGGGCGGGGCGTCAGGCGAAAATGACATACAGCAAGCGGTTCGCACGGCGGTCATCAACAAGCGGGCTGGCGGGACCGGGTTGATTTCGGGAAGGAAGGCTTTCCAAAAGCCCATGCCCGAAGGCGTGAAGATACTCAACGCGATACAGGACGTTTACCTCGCAAAAGAGATAACCGTCGCCTGATAAACAGCGCGAAAGAAAGGAGCGCGGCCAATAAACCCGCGCTCCTCCTACCTTCAGGACTACTTCACTTCTTTTATATTCGCAGGCTTGGCGAACAGTTTTTCGGGGATGTCTACGTTAAAGCTGAACGTATCGAAGCTCGCGCGGGCAGTCTGCTGGCCTTCGCGATAGAAGTCTATGATCGTCGGAGCTAACCGGCCGTTAAAATCGACCCACCTGAAGAAGCGTCTGGAGTCGTTTGTGACGCCTTCGCCTGTCACGGTCTTGAACTCAACCATCAGCGGGAGCTTCGAGCGCGTATCCAGGTGGAGGGTAACGGCCTGGCCGCCCTTGAACTCTATCCGAATCGCTTCCGAGAAAGTGTTCTTCCAGGCCTCGCGCCTGCCAAGGTATGTGAGCTTAACGCCTGGCTCCTGCCAGCCGCGTATGAGCAGGTTGTCCAGGTCGAGATTTATCCCTTCTTGAAACTGCTTTATCTGCGCCTCTTCCTGGTCTCGAATCCTCTTCTCTTCGGCGTTATAAACCCAGCCCGTGTTGCCTGAGAATGTCTGCACGACCTTTGTGCTCCCCTTCCCGTATTCTGTCCGTTCACGATCAGGGTAAGCGATGTAATCGACAAACTGCTGCGGAAGCCCTGAGACGCCCTTCACGAACTGCGTGTACTGGCCGCGACTGACGCTGGTTTTGATACCAAGGTAAGCCTCGCCGCCCCGCGCTTTTATGGCGTCACGGATAAGCGAGGCGGCCTTCTGAGCCGACGCATCGCCTGTATCCTGGGCGGCGGATGCGGCAGCCATAACTGCCGATGCGCAGATGAACATAATTGCAACGGAAAATTTAACAGGGTTCAAACCGTTTCCTCCCACTCGAAGCTTCAGGAGCCGAGACAGGCTAAAGATTATAACAAACCAAAAGCGGCACGAGGCTCGCCCGTACCGCTTTTGTTCAACACCGACAAGCCTCGCGGCTCAGTTGCCGTTGATCGTAAGCTTTTCGTCTTTATAATCGACAAAGAAGCTGTCGCCGTCTTTCCAGGTCGTCGTCACCGGCAGCTTGACCATCTCGTCAATCGTGCGCTTTAGGAAGCGCGCGCCGTAAGCGGGGCTGAAACCTTTCTCGACGAGATAAGCTATGGCTTCGTCGCTGACTTCGAGCTTCTTCCCGTTGAGCTTCATCTGACGTTTCAGCTTGCCCAGGTATAGCTCGGCAATCTGCTTCACCTCATCTCTGGTGAGAGGAGCGAAGACGACTATCTCATCGATGCGGTTGCGGAACTCCGGCGAGAAGCGTTCTTCGGCGGCCTTCACGACCTCGCGGCTGATCTGGCTGACATCCGCAAGCGTCTTCGTGCCAAACCCGAGCGGCTTCATATACTTTTTGAAGTTCTCCGAGCCGAGGTTTGACGTCATGATGATGATCGCGTCCGACAGGTAGACCTTCTTGCCGCGCCCGTCCGTAAGCCAGCCTTCATCGAAAGCCTGCAAGAACAGGTTGAGCAGGTAGGGCGACGCCTTCTCTATCTCGTCGAGCAGGAGGACCGTGTAGGGGTTATCGCGAAGCCGCTCGGTCAAAATACCGCCGCGCTCCGAGCCTACGATGCCGCGCGGCATGCCGATCAGTTTCTCAATCGCGATTGTCCCGTCCTGGTACTCGGACATGTCTATGCGGACCATCTTGTCGTCGTCGCCGAACATAAACTCGGCGACTGCCTTTGCAAGCTCAGTCTTGCCGACGCCGGTCGGGCCGAGGAAAAGAAGCACTCCGTCGGGCTTGTAGAAGTTCTCTTTGAGCGGCCCTTTGTTCAGGCGCAAGCGTTGCGCGACCGCCTTGATGGCGTTCTTCTGCCCGATCACCCGCGACGAAAGAGCCATCTCCATATCGACGAACCGCTCGTTGGTGTCGCGGAAGATCATATCGCGCGGTATGCGCGACTCCTGGCTGATAACGTCTATGATGTGCTCGCTCCGCACCTCGCCGGGGTCTGGATGGTTTATCTCGACTTTGACCGCGGCCGTGTCGAGCCACCCGATGACCTTGTCAGGCAAGTGGAGGTTGCGCACGTATCGCGGGGCCATCTCAAGCGCGGTCTCAATGGCCTCATCCGAGATCGTCACGGAGTAGTTTCGCTCAAGCCTTGGGCGAACCCCGACGATGATCTTGCGGGTGTCTTCGACCGAAGGCTCGTCAACTTTTACGAGTCGGAAGCGTCGCGCGAGCGCTTCGTCTTCGCCGATGTACTCTTTATATTCGGTCATCGTCGTCGCGCCGATGATCCGTATCTCGCCGCGCGCAAGCGATGACTTGAACATATTGGCGGCGTCAGAGCTTGCGCCGAGCGCGGACCCCGCGCCGATTATCGTATGCGCTTCGTCTATGAAAAGGATGAGGTTGTCGCGCTCCTTAACCTCGTTGATAATGCCCTGGATACGCTCTTCAAACATGCCTCTGAGCATCGTGCCCGCGACTATGCCTGACATCTGAAGCTGGACGACGTGCGCGTTGCGCAAGCGCTGTGGGACCGATTCGGGCTCCAGCTCGATCTTGCGCGCGAGACCTTCGACCACCGCCGTCTTGCCGACCCCGGCCTCGCCTACGAGCATAGGCGAGTTTGCGCGCTCGCGGTGGCAAAGAATCTCTATCATCTGCCTGATCTCTTCGTTACGCCCGATTACAGGGGGAAGCTTGTCTTGCCGCGCCAGCTTGTTAAGGCTTACGCCGAAATGTTTGAGGTAAGGCGGAAGCTCGTAACGACGGCGGTACTTCTCCTCCTTCTCCTCGTGGCTGCGTACGCGGGTTTGAATCTTTTGCATTACCATCTCCCTATCTGCGCCAAGTCGTCTGAGCAAATCGACGGGGAAACTGTGCATGTCCTTGAAAAGGGCAACGAATAGATCGGTCGACTCGATATTTCTGTGGCCGCGTTCGTGAGCATGCTTGAGCGCGTTCGACAGAAGAGTGCGCAACTGCTCGCTCATCTTCATGCCGCGCCCAAGATAATCGCGCTGGCCAAGCTTCGTCTCAAGGGCCTGTGTGACCACCTGCGGGTCGAGGTTGAGGCTCTGCATAACCTCGTTAAAAAAGGGCCGCTCGACTTCGGTGATCGATACGAAAACGTGTTCCGGTGCAACTTGATTATGGTCGCGAGCGCGAGCTTCTTCGTATGATTTACGAATCAGCCTGCGTCCGCTCTCTGCAAATTTGTCGGTGTATATTTCTAGATCGAACATCTCTTTTCTTGACTCTCTACCCCTGATTAAGATCGCCGATTAAATACCGGCGATTGACTGCGGCGTTATGGTTGCGGGGCTACAACGCCCTCGTGAAGGAGTATAGCAGGAATGAAAAGTGGACTCAAGAATAGCCAATTTTAGCCCCTCCCCTCCTTCGGCCGCGAAGCGTTTGACTCGAATTGTCGGGCTGGCATATAGTCGCATCCTCAATCAGCAATTTTCCGTGACGACCTGCGCACTATTTTGATGAATCGAGCCGCGAGATTAGTTGTTTTCTACCCCAAGACTGTAATCGCCGCAATCCTGGCGGTCACCGTAGCTTTTCTGGCAATCCTTGTCACGCGCGGAGTCGGATTCAACGGCTCTCCCGAAACGCTGGCCCGCAAAGACAGGTCGCTCGAATTTTTCAACGAGGTGCGCTCGACGTTTGGCGATGACAGGGTCATCATCGTGGCTCTGACGACCACGGATGTCTTCACTCCCGAATTCATACAGAAGCTCGACCGCCTGACCTCGCGGCTCGCACGGGTGGCGGGGGTCGCAGACGCTCGCAGCCTGACAAATATCCAGGCCGTCCGGCGACAAAATGATGAGATAAGCGTAGACAGGCTGGTTCCCCGCACGGGCGCGACAATCGAATACCTCTCGGAGTTGAGACAGACAGTGACGCGCGACCCGCTCTACGTCAGGCAGTTCGTCTCCGAGGACGGGCGAACGGCTGCCGTCAGTGTCTTTATAAACGCTTTAACCGAGTCCGAATCTCGCGCCGTAGCCAAACAGGTCGAAGCGGTCGCGAGGGCCGAGGCCGGTCAAGACGAGCTGCTTCTGGCGGGCGTTCCCGTCATGGATGCGAGGGCAATCGAGAGCATGGTGCGAGACATGCTGATCTGCTCGCCCATCGCGGCTCTCCTGTGTTTCGTCGTCTTCCTGGCGGCCTTTCGCAGCCTCTGGGGAGCCATCCTGCCGATGGCCGCGCTTGCCATCGGCCTTGTATGGACATTTGGGCTAATGAGCCTCACGGGCTCGGAGATCACCTTTGCCACGCTGCCGCTGCCGACGGTTCTGCTGGCGATTGGCAGCTCATACATCTTTCACGTCCAGAACCAGTGCCGAATCTCTACAGCCGCGCTTGCTGCGGGCAAGGCCCGAAACGAGGGCTGGCTCGAAGGTTTGACCTTCATCATCCCTGCTGTGTTCGTTTCAGGGACTACGACCATCGCAGGCTTTGCGTCGCTTGCGTCAAGCAGTGTCCCGACTGTCCGCGACATGGGAATATTCGAAGCGGCGGGGGTGACGGCTATGCTTTTGCTGTCGCTCACGTTCATCCCGGCGGCTCTCGCGGTTCTGCCGGCCGCAAGCCTCGGCAAAACCAGCTCGCACGAGAAGGACTACGCGACCTGGCTCAACGGATTGCTCCGGCAGATTACCGCGCTTATCCTGTTTCGCAAGCGGGTGGTGCTTATGACCTTCCTCGCTTGCACCGCGTTGATCGGCGCGGGGGCTTTACGTATGCGCGTGAATACCGATTACCTGAGCATATTTCCCGAAGGGAGCGACACCGTACAGTCGGCCCGGCGGCTGCACGAGCGACTTGCGGGCGCGGCTTCGGTTCAACTGGTTGTGACCGGCGCGCATGGGGCGGTCGTGGACCCCGATTTTTTGGACGGCGTCGCGCGGCTTGAAGAGTTTTCGCTTGAGCAGCCCGGCGTTGACTCAAGCATATCCATCGCAGGCATAGTCAAACGGTTCAACCGCGTGCTCTCCGCAGAGGCGGGCGGCGCGGACGTGCTCCCGCGCGATCCTGCGCGGCTCAAATCGATCTTCGACGATTACCTCTCGCAAGACGACTTCATTTCGCGCCTGGTCAGCCGCGATCATTCGCGAGCGATCATAGTATTGAGGACCAATCTCTTCGCCTCGAACGAGCTAAAGGGGTTGACCGAAAAGGTCGAAGCGTGGTCGCAGGCGAATATGCCATCGGGAGTTGCGGTGCGCGCGACCGGTTCCTTTGTGCTCCTTAACGACGCGTCGGATGCGGTCGCGGCTTCGCAATCATCGAGCCTTGTGATCGCGCTCATCACGATCTATCTGATGATGGCCGTGTTGTTCAGGTCATTCGCCACCGGATTGCTCGCGCTCATCCCGAACCTGTTGCCTATTGCCTGTTATTTCGGGTTCCTCGGCTGGACAGGGATCACGCTCGACATCACAACGAGCCTCGTGGCGGCGGCCGCGCTCGGTCTTGCCGTCGACAACGCCGTGCACATAATTCGCCGTTACAGACAATCAATCGCAGAACGAGGCGGCGAGTCGGGCGAGGATGAAGGCCATGTCTTATGGCTGACTATTCTGAGAACTGGAAAGCCTATGGTCCTGGCCAACCTGATGTTGATCGCGGCATACTTAATATTCGTGTTATCGTCGTTTACTCCTGTTCGCATGGCCGGGTTGCTGTGGGCGGTGACCATCTTCGTCTGTCTTGCCGCCGACTTGATCTTCCTTCCGGCTTTGATGAAGACTCGTCTGTTTTCGAGCACAGCCAGAGGTCGCGCAATCGACAAGCCCGGAGTCGCGCGTCCGGGTTATTCCGATTTAAAGAAAGTAGCCGATTGAGCATGCATAAACTAATAAAAGCAACAAAGCCCCTCTCACAAAATCTCAAGCCATCTTTACTGCTCTCGCTCGCCCTTTTATCGCTCGCTCTTGCCGCTTGCGATCAAAAGGACGCAGCGGGGCCGAACAACACCGCCGCTCAGCCTTCTTTACCATCGGCCGAGCAGATCATCGAACGGCTCAGAGTGGTCGACAACAGCCCCAACAGCACGATGAAGCTGCGCGCGCGAATCGAAGAGGGCGGGGGCACCAAAGAAGTTCTGATGAATATGCACCGCAAGCGCGAGGCCGACGGCAGCCAGTTGATACTCGCGGAGCTGGTCTCTCCTGCCGTGGACCGCGACCGGTCAGGGCTAATCAAGATCGGCCCCGGCGGCGATGTCGAAGCCACCCGCTTTGCTCAGGCCAATAACAGTTTTGTAATGACGACAAGCGTCGCGGGCGAAGACTCGCTGTTCGGGATGTCGCTTCAAGAGCTGGTCGGCGGGCAGGTCGAAAAATATACCCACAGGCTCGTAGGCGAAGAGACAATCGGGTCGACTCCCGTTTACAGGACCGAAGGCAAGCTGAACGAAGGCGCGGAATCGAAGTTCCCGCGTCTCGTGCTGTTGATCTCGAAAGAGCACAACGCGCTGCTGGTCGGGGAGTTTTACGATAACAACAACGAGCTGGCTCGCAGGCTGACCGTCGATAAGCTCGAACAGGTCGCCGGACACTGGACCCGCATGCAATGGACGGTCGATAATGTCGCGCGCCGGAAGAAGATCAAGTTCGAAACGCTCAGCGCGAAGTATGACGACGCGCCGGGCGACGCACTGTTCACACGGGAACACTTAAAAAAGATCTCGTCTAAATAAGACCGTTGCCGCGCGCTCGCGGTCGCCCCCTCTTATGCCATTAGACATTTTTGCCCTGCTCGCACGAGCGGATGAGCTTTATCGCCAGCGCGCGAGCGTGTCGCCGGTCAGAGAGTCCGTAACCCTTTTGACCGGGTCCGAGGACGGTGCAAAGCGGTTCGAGGTCCAGTGGAGATTGGCGCGGAGCCTCTTCTTTCTTGGCCAGCAAGCAGGGTCAAGAGGCGCAAAACTTCAGCTTCACGCATCGGGTGTCGGGGCGGGGTTGCGAGCCGTCGAGCTTTCACCCGACAGGGTCGAGAGCCGTTTCTGGTTAGGAGTAAACCACGCGCTCTTTGCCGAAGCGGCTACAGGGCTACGCGCGGCGCGCGCCGTCATCCACGCTCGCAGAGAGTTGAAGCGGGCCGCGAGCCTGGAGGAGGGCTATCACGGCGCGGGGCCTTTGCGAGTGCTCGGCAGGCTTGAGCATAAAGCCCCGTGGTTTATAGGCGGGAGCAGAAAGCGAAGCCGGGAGTATTTTGACCGCGCCCTCGCGCTTGCGCCGACCAACAGCGTGACCGCGCTCTACGCGGCAGAGCTTGCCGCCGATAGCGGCGAACCGGATGAAGCCGCTCGCTTGCTTAAGATAATCATCGACGCGCCGGTTGACCCGGAATGGGAGTTTGAGAACTTGCGCGACCGCAAACGCGCGGTCGCTATGCTTGAGCGGCTGCGCGAAAGGCAGGAGGCGTAAATCGTGAATCGTGAACCGTGACAGGATGGGTCCGACGCGACTATCTCTCTTCTCTCACTTGTCACGGTTCACGGTTCACGGTTTACTCATGTGACTTGATTATTCGCGTTCGAGTCATTAGCGTGTAGGTATTCGCATCACACGGCTCTGACGGTACAATTGGCTAAGCGGGAGGTTCGAATATGAGTTTGAGGCGCGTTGTGGTTACAGGCATGGGCGCGGTGAGCCCGAACGGCATAGGCCGCGAAGCCTACTGGAAAGCTACATCGAGCGGAGTGAGCGGAACCGGCCCAATAACGCTGTTCGACGCTTCAAAGCTCTCTTGCAAGGTGGCAGCCGAGGTCAAAGATTTCGATTTCGACCGCTATATCTCAAAGAAAGACAAAGACCGCGTGCAACGCGCAGTGCCTATGGCTTATTTTGCAACCGAGGAGGCCGCGCAGGATGCGGGCATCGACCTCGAATCGCTCAACGATACCGAGCGCGAAAACATTGGTGTGATTATCGGGACGGGCGCGGGCGGCATTGAGTTCGCCGAGCGGCAGTATCGCCAGTATTATGATCGCGGCGACCACGACACGGCCTACCGCCGCGTGAGCCCTTACTCTATCGTCGCGTCGTTTGTCGGCATGCTTTCAAGCGAGATCAACATGCGGTTTCGCCTGCACGGGATGAGCCACGTCTTATCGACGGGCTGCACAAGCTCGACGGACGCCATGGGCTACGCGTGGAACGCAATACGCCTCGGCCAGATTGATCGAGTTGTAACAGGCGGGGTCGAGGCCTGCATCACGTTCGGGTTGATGACGGCCTTCTGCCGCATGGGCACCGTGACGACAAAGTTCAACGACCAGTCGGCTCAAGCGTCTCGGCCGTTCAACTCTGACCGCGATGGGTTCGTGCTTGGCGAGGGTGCCTGGATACTCATGTTCGAGGACCTGGAAGAAGCGCAGCGGCGCGGCGCGAAGATATACGCCGAAGTCGCAGGCTACGCCTCGACCTGCGATGCTTACCACAGGGTGCAGATTGCTCCAACGGGCCACGACGCCGCGCGCGCCATGCGAATGGCGGTCGAGGCCGCAGGTCTTGGCATGGATGAGATCGACTACTTGAACCTCCACGGCACGGCTACAAAGATAAATGACAAGACGGAGTCTGCCGCCGTACGCATCGCTTTCAAGGACCGCGCGCGGCAGATACCGGCAAGCTCGACTAAATCTATGATAGGCCACCCGCAGGGTGCTTCGGGCGCGGCGGGCGCGGTGGCGACCCTCATGGCGATGCAACATAATTATGCCCCCCCTACAATCAACATCGAAACACCCGATGCCGAATGCGACCTCGATTATGTCCCCAATACCGGCCGCCCTGTTCGGATTGATACGGCCCTGTGTAATTGCATAGCCTTTGGCTCAAAGAACTCTTCGCTTGTCTTCAAACGATATAACCAGACGCAGGGCTGATACCGGGTCAGTCCAGTTTTAATACATACTGTCACAGATTCGTACTCCCCCCAGGCGGTACTGCGAAGCCGGATACGTTTTTCTGCCTGCAAATGACTCATTTTTCAGACAGCGGATCGTGGCAGACCGCCTGGCACATAGCTTGCCACTCCATAGTGACGAAAGTTAGAGGACGGGCTAAGAGAGGATAAGAGATGAACTGTTTGAAACCATCACTCCTGGGATTGACGCTGGCATTCGCGATAGGCACAGCCGCCTGTTCGCAAGAGGCCGCACCGGCCAACACCTCTGCGCCAGCGCAACCTTCTCCTGCCACGGCTGCCAAGGAAGTTGAGAAAGAAGACGGGTCGACAGTCGCCGTAACGACCGACACGGCCGGGACAAAGACCGAGGAGAGAACCTTCAAGACGGGCGAGGTCGCCCGCGTGACCCGTACAACCAGCGCCGAAGGCAGGCGCAGAGCGACTATCGAGCTCCGAGATGGTCGCAAAGCCGAGGTTGAAGATCAGAGCCTTGTCGAAAAGACCATTGAAGCCCCCGCCGACTGGCTTGTCAGCACAGCCAACACAACCTGGGATGCCACAAAAAGGGTCGGTTCTGAAGTGGCCGACAAGACAGGCGACGTGGCCGGAAAGACTGTAGACAAGGGCAAGCATGTCGGAAGGGCTGTGGGCCGAGGCGCGAAGAAGGGCGCCGAGGCGGTTGCAGATAAGACCGAAGACGCCGCAGGGCTTGTCAAGAAGGGGGCCAAGAAGGTAGGCAAGGAGACCAAGAAGGTTGTCGATAAGATAAAGAATTAAACATCTTGCCCTTTCTTTTCAGGGCAAGTACAACCCGTCTCATAGCATCTGGGGGGAGTGTGAGGCGGGTTTTTTATTCAGCCGAAGACCGGGTGACGTGCAGTCTCCCCGGTCTTTTGCTCTTTTGATGATAATGTGTGGTAAAATGTCATCGGCCATCCAAAAAAGAGGACAGAAACAAACACCTAATTGGATACGAGGAAATATATGAACGACTACGATTCTCGAAACAAGCACTATTCGCAATCAGAGATATGGTCAAACGATGACCGGACAGGTGTGGCGGGAGTTCCCACCGCCGCAGATGTGGGCGTATCTGAACGCCTCGGGTTTATACGGAAGGTCTATTCGCTCTTTTTCGTAGCCACTTTGTTTGCAATCGGCGGAGTAATGATCGGGTTTGCGGTCCCCGATGTGATGATAATGATCGCCAAGCATCCCTTCATCACGCTGATGCTGATGATGGGAGGCGTGATCGGCGCACAGGCATTGCGCCACGTGCCGGTGGTCAACCTCGTCGCCTTCTTCGGCTTCACGACCTTCACGGGCGTAGTCATATCGCCGTTCATCTACTACGTCAGCACAACCAACCCGTCGTCGATCTTTCAGGCGGGAGTGCTGACGGTCGGCATATTCGGGGGGCTGACTGTGTACGCCTTCCTGTCGAAGAGGGACTTCAGCTTCATGCGCGGGATGCTCTTCGTAGGTTTGATCGTCGTAGTGCTGGCGGGCCTTCTGAACATGCTTGCGCTAGGCTCGACAGGGCTCAGCTTTGCGATTGCTTGCGCCGCGCTGCTGCTCTTTTCCGGCTACGTGCTTTACGACACATCCAACATCATCCGTCGTTACCCGACAAACGAGTACGTGGCCGGGGCGATGGACCTCTACCTCGATGCTTTCAACATCTTCCTCGCGCTGCTCAGGATACTGAACAGACGCTAACCCGGATTTAGACCAAGGGGTGCGGCCATGAGCGGCCGCACTCGAAAAGCTTGCAAGATATATCCTCACCATAGTCGTTCATTTTGCACGCGGTATTATGGGAGGCGCAGGACTGATGAAAGCAATCTCTAATCGTCGCTCTCTGGTGCTGGTTCCTTTAGTGGTCTTTGGGCTGGCCATAACGGCACACACTGGCCTTGTGACACCGCCTGCCGTCCGGGCGGTCGAAAAATATGGCCTGGACGCGAGCCAGAGCCGGTTCATCGTGAGGGCATTTGTCGGCGGCCTGCTCTCAGGGTTCGGGCACGACCACACCATCGCTATACGCGATTTCACGGGCGAGATCGAGTTGACTCAAGGCTCACTCGAACCTGCATCGCTTCACATGACGATCAAGGCCGATTCGCTCACGGTCATAGACAAGGTGAAGGAGAAAGACAGGCGCGAGATTGAAAACACGATGCGGACCGAGGTGCTCGAAACGGCCAAGTACCCTGAGATAGTATTTCGCAGCACGCGTGTCGAGGCCCTTAAGACGGGCGAGGGCACTTATTCGGCCAAGATTTGGGGAGAGCTACAATTACACGGCGTCACGCGCGCCGGGCTGATAAACGCACAGCTCCAGTTCGGCGGCAACACGATTCGAGCGCGGGGAGAGTTTCCGCTGAAACAGACCGATTACAACATCAAGCCTGTCTCCGTGGCCGCCGGTACTATCAAGGTGAAGGACGAGTTAAAATTCTCTTTTGATATGGTCGCGGTCAAGAAATAAGCAGCGCACTTTTCACTCGCCACGCGCCAGTTTGCCGATCTTGCCGCCGGGATGCCAGCGCGCGTACTGCTCTCGCGTCAAACCCTTGTGGGATTCGAGCGCGACCGACAGCGCGCAAAGCACGTAAATCTTTGCCAGTATGCTCGCTCGCGGCACAAGGTTTAACAGCCCGCCTTCGTTCTCTACGCCCGCGTACAGAAGCACGTCCGCTGCGCGAGCTAGCGGCGACTCTCGATTTCCCGAAACAGCTATGATCTTTATGCCGAGGTCGCTGAGCGCCTCGACCGCGCACATAAGCTCAGAGGTCGTGCCGCTGTTTGAGATGGCGATTGTGATGTCGGACTCGCAGACCTGACCGGCCGATCCATGTATGCATTCGGTCGCATGGAGAAAATAGGCAGGGGTTCCAGAGCTGGACAGAAGCGAAGCGACGTAGCGGGCGACATGCTCGCTCTTGCCGATCCCCGTGACGTGCACGCGGCCCCCGCGAGCTTCTGCGTCGAGGATCAAACGGGCCGCGCGCTCGATTGAGTCGACTTCGGCGCTCGTTCGCAGGGCGGCCAGCTCCTCCTGAACAAGGTCGAAAAAGGTTTCGACCGCCTGCTCCGGCTCGGATTTGTCATCAACCGGCTTGTGAGCTTTGCTCCCGTTCGTGCTGCGCTCGTTGGGTGAAGTGGTCGACGCGGCCGCCGCCTTGTGTTGCAAGATCGCGACCGTATCGATTGAATTTCGTTCCCGCCTAGTAGCCATAAATTATCCTCAGGAGTGACGCATAGTTATATTGCCCGGCCGCATAAAGAGTCAAGGGCGTGCCTGGGAGCAAGACTTGCGACCATCAATTTGAGCAGCCTGCCTATTAAATCTCGCAAGCTTATTAAAGTCTATACCCGAATCTGGAAAAGTGATAATCTTCAGTTGGGGAACCTCCTGGAATAAAAAAAAACGGCAAATTGATAACAAAACCAGGGAATGTTTCTCAAATCGGAGGCGTGCTAATATAGGGGCGAAACGGTCGACCTTCCCCAGAGCCGTTTCAGGCACTCGATCTGTGCAGTGGGGAGATTTATGAGCTATTCAATACAGGAAAGGTCTGAAACCCGGTTCCGCGATTTTCACGAAAAACCCTCTATACTCATCATCGACGACGATCACGATAACTGTGAGGTGATGAGCCTGTTTCTCTCCGCCGATTACGAATGCGACACGGCCTTTGACGGCGAAGAGGCGATCAGCCTGATCCTGGGCAAGCAATACTCGTTGATCCTTTGCGATCTGATGATGCCGAAGGTGGACGGCTACACCGTGACGAGCTGCGTCTCGGATTTGTCGCCGATGACGCCGGTCATCGTTGTGAGCGGTGTGGCAGACATTCAATCGGCGATCAAAGCGATGCGTATGGGCGCGTTCGATTATCTCGTAAAGCCTTTTGAGCCCGATCACCTAGAAGTGAGCGTGCATCGCGCGCTCGCCCATCACACGCTCGTCAGGGAGGCCCATCACAACGAGATAAGGCTGGCCGCGTATGCTGAGGAGCTAGAGAAGCTCAATGACGGGTTGAGCAAGGCGCTTGCGGAGCTGGACTCGACATATCACTCGACGATCAGCGCGCTTGCGACCGCGCTTGAGACTCGCAATATCGAGACGCGAGGCCATTCGGACCGGGTCGTCCGCTACAGCCTCATGCTCGGCCGCGCGCTTGGGCTCGACGAGATTGAATTGAAGGCGCTTGAGCTTGGCGCGCTCTTTCACGACATCGGCAAGATCGGCGTCGAAGACAGGATATTGCTAAAGCCAAGGAACCTGACGGATGAAGAATGGCAGGAGATGCGTAAGCACCCGCTAAAAGGGGCTCGCATACTGGAAGAGATACCCTACCTCCGCAACGCGCTGCCGGTCGTCGCGCAACACCACGAAAGATGGGACGGGTACGGCTACCCTGTAGGGCTTGTGGGCGAGGAGATCGATTTGAAGGCGCGCATATTCGCGGTCGCGGACGCGTTCGACGCGATCACCTCGAATAGACCTTACGACGGCCCTCGGAGCGTCGAAGTCGCGCGCGAAGAGCTGACTCGCGGTGCCGGAAAACAGTTCGATCCAAAAGTTGTGAAAGCCTTTCTCGATATGCCTTTCGGGACGTGGGAGCCGCCTACGCCCTGAGGCAAAGAAACGCCGAGCGGCGAGTTTCTTTCGTAAATTCGCCGCTCGGCGCAACCGCACGATTTTTACTGCGATTTACCCTCGATCAGTTGCTCTCGCCCGATTGTTTATTTTCAGAAGCGGCCTTGAGAGCCTGGAAAGTCGGCGGCCATAACCCGATAAAGATCGCGAGGTTCTTTTTGCCCGCGAGGAAAAGGGCCACAGATGCGCCGATTGACCCAATCGTCAGCCAGTGAAAAACGCTCATCCCGGTCGCGCGCTTGACCGGCTGGTCGATAGTTCGCGCGGCCGTCTCGGCTACGTCAGGTTGCTGGTTCTGCGCCATTCTTGCAGTTGTCGAAGACACATTTGAAGACATATACCCTCCTAGAATTTTATTGCCTCACTTACACAAGGCTCAGAGGTAAGAACTGCAAATGACGTGCCTGCGCCCAGGGGTTCGACACATTTCGATAAAGAGCCCGAAATGCGCTGCGATCCGGTCTTTCCCAGGCCGGGAAGCCCACGTCCTGGACAGGCAGAGATGCCCCGCCTGTATCCTTTCCGGGTTCTTTTCAATACGGTGGGCGGAACGGATCACAAAATCTCGCGCTCGTTGCCGATGCGGCGCGTGATGCGCTCGCGGTCCAGGTACTCAAGCAGCGGGATCGCGTGCTTTCGCGTGATACCGCCTGTGATCTCTTTGAACACCGCTACGTCGATCTTCGGGTTGACCGCCTTTTGAGCCCGCACGCGCGATTTCAGGTCTTCGATTGTTTCGACATGAAAGATGAAATCGCCGATACGGACTATTCGCTGTTCGGCGGTGAGGAGGTTGTAAAGCTTTCGCGCAAGGTCGAGGCGAAGGCCGACCCTGGCCGCGGACTCGTCGAGCGTAGCGGCCTGTAGCCCGCTTGATTTGAATGCCGCTTCGAGTTGCTGTTTGGCAAGGGTCTCTTCCTCGGTCATCGCCGGTCGATGCGAGGCCAGTCGCAAGGCCTCACGTTCAGCGGCGATCTTCTGTTCCCCGCTCAAACGAGCGATCACCGCGCGAAAGATTTCAGGTCTCAGCCCGCCAAACAGTCGCTCGCGGACCTCTTCGCGGCTTAGCCCAAGCGATAACGGCTCTCGCTTGTGGTGCGCGGCGAGCACGTCGAGAACGCCTGCCGCAAGCCTTCGATACGCCTCCATCGAGATCAGCATCAAAGGCGAGTTATGAACTTCAATCGCCCTGCCCGTTCTTATCAGCTCGCGAGCGGTCCCGGCCACCTGCTCGTCTGTGGCCCCTGTGCGCGCAGCGATCTCTGTCGCGGTCATGGCCGTAGCGCCGGACATCTCAAGAAAGATTGCCGCGCGCTCGTCGGCATCCGCCGCTTCTAACTGCTCGACGCGCGCTCGCGCCTCTTTGTCGCGGAGACGGTGCTTTTCCGGCATCGAGTCTACGATCATGCCGCCGCCGATTGTCACCTGCGGCGAGTAGCTTCTTATGATAAACCTGTCGCCCGGCAGCGCGGTTATGGGCTCTTCAAGGCGCAGCTGGACGAGGCGGCTTTCACCCGGCTCAAGCTGGAGCGCGCTTTTGCCCTGCTCGACGCCGAAAAAAGCCACCCGCGCCATCACCTCAATCGTACCGTGATGCAGCCGCACACGTGCGCGATGCGCGAGCGGACGCGGGAGGCTTTCGAGCAGGTCGAGCCGAGCATCAAGCATCGACGTGGACTGCAAACGGCCCGCGGGCGCAAGCACGCTGCCACGCGGGGCCTGCTCGATATTGACCCCCTGTAGATTGACCGCCGTACGCTGGCCAGCGGTCGCGCGGTCCGTGTCCTGAGCATGAACTTGAAGGTTACGGACGCGCGTGCGCACGCCGCCGGGCAACAGCTCCACTTCGTCGCCCACCTTCAACTGACCGGCAATGAGAGTGCCCGTGACGACCGTCCCAAATCCCCTTATGGAAAATGCGCGGTCGACGGGAAGGCGTGGGACGGCCGATGTCGTCTTCGGCTGAGTAGTGCTTGCAAGACTCACGAGCGCGGCTTTCAGTTCGTCCACGCCAGCGCCTGTCCGAGAGCTGACCGCGATGATTGGGCAGGATTCAAGAAACGAGCCCGCGACGAAGTCCTCAACCTCCGCTTTTGCAAGCTCAAGAAGCTCCTCGTCTACAAGGTCGGATTTCGTAAGGACCACGAGGCCCGATTTCACTTGTAGCAACCGGCATATGTCGAAATGCTCGCGTGTCTGTGGCATGACGGATTCGTCGGCAGCTATGACAAGCATCACGAGGTCGAGCCCGTGCGCGCCTGCGAGCATGTTTTTGACGAACCGCTCGTGGCCCGGCACATCGACGAACCCGAATCGCAGGTCTCCAATCGCCAGGTCGGCAAACCCTATGTCAATCGTTATGCCGCGCTGTTTCTCTTCCTTCAGCCGGTCCGCATCTGTGCCGGTAAGCGCTTTGACCAGGGCCGTCTTGCCGTGATCTATATGGCCCGCCGTACCGACTATGATGTGTTTCATGCCTTCCCCTTGATCCTGTCGATGATATTGGTTGTCGATGAGCCTTCGATGAATGGGAGCGAAAGCACGCGTCCGCCCGCGCCTTCGACCTCGTCGCGACCGACGATCTCGTCGACAGGCCAGTCGCCGCCTTTGACCAGGATGTCGGGCAACAACGCGGCGACAAGCTCGCGCGGCGTCTCTTCGTCAAAGATAGTCACAAAGTCTACGGCCTCAAGCGCCGCCATCACCTCTGCGCGTTCGTCTTCGCGCAGGACAGGTCGGCCTTCGCCTTTGAGCGAGCGCACCGAGCGGTCGCTGTTAAGCGCGACAATGAGCGAATCGCCGAGCGCGCGGGCTTCGGTCAAATAGCGGACGTGACCCGGGTGGAGCAGATCGAAACAGCCGTTGGTGAAGACCACGCGCTTGCCCTCGCGGCGCATCGCCTCGCGCGCAGCTACCAATTCTTCTCGCTTCAACACTTTTTTCATCGACCCATCTTTTATAGCACAGGGCCGCCGATTACCGCACCAGCCGCCTTATAATCTCCGGACAATTGAGCTAGCATGACCCGTGTGAAGCGGTTCTTGAAGAATCTGTGGGCCGGCAAAGCCACAGGCTGGCGGGCCGCCCGCGTTCTGCTTCTGGTTTCGGTAGGGCTTCTGGTACTGGTGATGGCATTCGAAGATAAGCTTATATACTTTCCTGCGAAATACCCTGTGGGCGATTGGGACACCGCGATTGGTTCTGTGCGCGAGGGGAGCGTGTCGCCTCGCGTAGAGGACTGTTTCTTTAAAGCCTCTGACGGGGTGAATCTGCATGGCTGGTACGCGACTCCCGCGCGTAAGACCGCCGACGGGTTTGAACCAGTTACTACAAAGATGACGCTACTCTGGTTTCACGGCAACGCGGGAAACATAACTTATCGCTACGACATGATTCGTGTGTTGATGCAACTGCCCGTCGATGTCTTTATAATCGACTATCGCGGATACGGCAGGAGCGAAGGGCACCCTTCGGAGCAGGGGCTTTACAAAGACGCGCGGGCGGCGTGGGACTACCTTGTAAACGAGAGAGGCGCTAAACCGGAACGGATTGTGATTCTTGGAAAGTCGCTGGGCGGCGCTCCTGCGATTGATCTGGCAACCCAGGTTGCGCCAGCCGGGTTGATAATTCAATCGAGCTTTACATCCATATCAGACATGGCCTCGACGGTAATACCTTTCTTCCCCTCGGTGGTCCTGCGAACAAAGATGGACTCGGTCGAAAAGGTCAAGCGCGTCACATGCCCCAAGCTTTTCATCCACAGCCCCGGCGACGAAGTGGTTCCCTTCTCGCTCGGTCGCAGGCTGTTTGAAGCCGCCCCTGAGCCGAAGCAGTTTTACGAAGTCGCCAACGCATCGCACAACGACACATACATCAGAGGCGGCAAGGGGTATCTTGAAACCCTCCGCGCCTTTATCAACTCCTGCGAGCCTCAGTAAGACTCGCGCGCAAAAAAGGCGCGGTATCATGTCAATACCGCGCCTTTCGGTTTTATCCGTGTTAGAAAAGATTACTGGTCGCTCGCGGGCTTTCGCCTCAAGGTAGGCTTATCCCTGACCGGCTCGTCGTCTTCGACATCGCCGTCGCCGCGTTTAAGCGTAGGCTTGCGCTTCAAAGTGGGTGCGCCTTTCTCTTCCTTGCCAAGCGTCTGCTGGTTTGTGACCGCGAGCAGCTTCTCCTTGACGGCGTTGAACTCGGAGGTCGAGACGGTGTACTCGTCGCGGTCCGGGAACCTGACCAGGAGCGACCGCGCCTTGTCGATGCGGCTCGCCGTGGTCGGGTGAGTGGCGAATACCTTTGCGAGCGTTCCCGGCTTCGACTTCTCCTTCGCCTTGAGCTTCTCAAAGAAAGTCATCATCGAAGTAGGGTCATACCCCGCGGCCCACATGTACTGCAAGCCAAGGCGGTCTGCTTCCTCTTCCGCGCCCCGGCTGAACTTCAGGAAGGTCATCGGCACCAGGATATTAGCTGCGTTCTGTACGATTACGCCGACGGGCCCGCCGACGAAGATCAGAGGGATTGAAAGGTACTGCAACAGCCTGCCCTTCGATACCTGCTCGGCACCGTGGCGCGCGGTGACGTGCGCGATCTCGTGCGCGATGACGCCCGCGACCTCAGATTCGTTGTCGGCTGCAAGCAGCAGGCCGCTATTGACATAAAGGAACCCGCCGGGGAGCGCAAACGCGTTCACGTCGGGCGAATCGATAATCTTTATCGTAAAAGGGATGGTCGCATCCGACCTCAAGACTATATTCTGGCCGACGCGGTTCACATATTCCGTAATGACGGGGTCTGTGACGAACTTCGCCTTGCGGTCGATCTCCGTTGCCATCTCGCGGCCCATGGCCGCTTCTTTCTCCAGAGAGTAAAAGTTGATCCCGCCGTTCAGCTTGCGCTTGCCGATCATCTGCGGGTTCTCTTTATCAGAAAGCGGTTTGACCTGTTTGGCCTTTTGCTGAGCCTTATCCTTATCTTTGCTCTCGTCAGCGAGCGCAGCGGTCGGCCCTGCAAGCATCACGGCCGCGATAGCCAAAGCCAGGAGGCGATTGTAGATTTTTAATCGAAACTTCATGGTAGGTGCACTTCCTTTCTAATACCCTTATCCCTTTGTTCGTACTTTGATCTTCTTAGATGCCCACGCCCGCCGATTTTATGCCCTGAGCTTCGCAATAAAATAAGATTCTTTGGCTCACGGGGCGACTGACCTTTGGCACAGTTTAGTTTTAGCGTGGAGGATTACGGTCAGCCTTTGAAATATTACACAATAATGCGCTAGCGGCGCAACTACTTCGGTTTGACACCTTTCCGAGCCGCTTCCTATAATTCCCTGATTAGATTGATCGGCAGGCCGCGCGCTTAGAGCACATTGGAGACCCGATGGCAGACCAGCAGGAACAACAGCTTGATATAAACGACCAGATTCGCGAGCGTCGGCGCTCGCTAGAAGAGATTACGCGGCTCGGCTTCGACCCCTACCCGCACAAGTTTGACCGCACGCACACGATAACCGAGATAGTCGAGCAGTTCAGCCCGAAATCGGGCGAGGAGCTTGACTCAAGCCCGGCTCACACGAGCGTCGCCGGTCGCATACACGCCATCAACAAGATGGGCAAAGCTGCTTTCATAAGGTTCACCGATGGGCGCGAGATCCTCCAGGTCTACCTCAAGTCGAACGAGGTGGACGAGCGCACGTGGTCGCTTTTCAAGCTGCTCGACCTCGGCGATATGATCGGGGCGACGGGCCGCGTCTTCAGGACGCGCACGGGCGAGCTTTCAATCCACGCCGAGACTATAAGCTTCCTGGCAAAGGCGATGGTCCCCCCGCCCGACAAATATTACGGGCTGCACGACAAGGAGGTGCGCTACCGCCAGCGTTACGCCGACCTGATAGCGAACCGCGATGTCCGTCGCGTCTTTGAAAAGCGGTCAGAGATATTAAGGCTCATGCGCGACTTTTTTGACAGCCGGGGCTATGTCGAAGTCGAAACGCCTATGCTCACGCCGCTTGCGTCGGGCGCGGCGGCGCGCCCCTTCGTCACGCACCACAACGCGCTCGACATAGACCTTTATGCCAGGATCGCGCCTGAGCTTTATCTAAAGCGGCTGATCGTCGGGGGGTTCGAGAAGGTCTACGAGATCAACCGCAACTTCCGTAACGAAGGCATCTCGATAAAGCACAACCCTGAGTTCACCATGCTTGAGTTTTACCAGGCTTACTCGGACTTTGAAGAGTTGATAGAGCTAACGGAATCGCTAATCACAGGGCTTGTCGAGCGGGTGTGCGGGGAGAAAAGAATCGAGTACGGCGAGCAACAGATCGACTTCACACGTCCCTGGCGACGAATGACGATGCGCGAGGCGATTATCGAATACTGGCCGGACCCGTCGGACCGTCCGGCGGTCGGTGATATTTCGACAGTCGAAGGGGTTCTCAACCGGATCGAGCGCTCAGCTCACGGCGAGCTTAGATCACGGCTGCCCCACTTGAAGACGCTAGGGTACGGCTACATGCTCGGCGAAGTGTTCGAGGCTCTGGCCGAGCCGCACCTGATTAGCCCGACCTTCATAACAGAGTTCCCGACAGAGCTTTCGCCGCTTTCAAAGCAGAGCGAGCATGACCCCGGCTTTGTTGATCGCTTCGAGCTTTTCATCGCCGGGATGGAGATTGCGAACGCGTTTTGTGAAATCAACGACCCGGCAGACCAGCGGCAGCGGTTCGAGGCGCAGATGCAACTGCGCGAGGGCGGCGACGAAGAGGCGATGGTTATTGACGAGGACTACATACGCGCGCTCTCGTACGGCATGCCGCCGACCGCCGGAGAAGGGATCGGGATAGACCGGCTGGTCATGGTCCTGACGAATCAGAGGTCGATCCGCGACGTGATTCTCTTCCCGCACATGCGCCCTGAGTTCAAGCTTAAAGCGGAAGCCGACGAGGGACCGGATCACTGACCGCTTACGACTGCCTATGCCGTATGAACTTTTCATCGCCCTGCGTTACCTGCGAGCCAAGCGAAAACAGGTGATGATTTCGGTCATTACCGTGATAGCGATAGCGGCGGTTTCGGCCGGCGTCGCATCGCTGATTATCGTGCTGGCGATGATGACGGGCTTTCGTGAAGAATTTCAGACAAAGATCCTTGCGGGCACGGCCCACCTGAACCTCCTCAGAAAGGACGGTCGCCCGATTGACGACTTCCGCACCCTGGCGGAAAAAGTGACCCAGGTGCGGCAGGTGCGCGCGGCCTCGGCTACGCTATACCAGCGCGTGCTGATACAGGGCGCGAAAGACACCGACGGGGCTATCCTGAAAGGCGTCGATATGGCGCAGGCAGGGCCTGACAACGAAGTCTTCCAGTTCACGGTCGAAGGCTCCGCCGGGTCGCTCGACGAAGCCGAAGCCGATTCGGAGACCGGCGCGCGAATCGACCACATCATCATCGGGCGCGACCTGGCAGACCGTCTCGGCCTTTTGATCGGCGATGTGGCCGTGGTCATCTCGCCGCGCGGACATCTGACCCCGCTAGGCATGGCTCCGCGTTACAGGGATTTCAAGGTGACAGGAATATTTGAATCGGGGCTCAGCGATTATGACGCGACGTGGGCCTACATCTCGCTCGACGCGGCGCAACGGTTATCCGGCATCGATAACGTCGCGGAGATGATACAGATCAAGGTCGATGACGTCGACGCCGTAAAGGAGATCGGGCGCGACGTGCTGGCCGTCGCAGGGAACAACTTTCAGGTGCAGGACTGGCAGGAGCTAAACGCGCCTATCTACACCGCGCTCAGCTACGAGAAGTTTCTTTCGGGGATCGCCTTGCTGATCGTGATAGGGATTGCCGCGCTCAATATAATCACGGTGCTCATCATGATCGTGATGGAGAAGCAGCGCGACATCGCCGTCTTGAAATCGATGGGCGCGACCAACCGCTCCGTGATGTATCTTTTCATGGCTCAGGGGCTGATGATAGGCCTGGTCGGCATGGTGATAGGCGTGATCCTTGGGGCCGGGTTCTGTTATTTCGCGGACACGCGCCAGTTGATCCAGCTGCCCGCAGGCGCTTACGCGCTCGACTACCTGCCCTTTCACGCGAGCGCGCTCGATATAGTGATCGTTGCAGCCGTCACGCTCGCCATCAGCTTCGTTTCGACGATCTACCCGGCCTGGAGCGCGGCTCGGCTCGACCCGGTCGAAGGACTCCGCTATGAGTGAGAAAAATCGCGTAAGAGCCGGGGTTGGTCCTTCCGAGGTTGCACGAAAAATCCCCCCCGACCTGATAGAAGAGACGGACGCGCTCGCCGAAGGCAGGGAGGGCGAGCCGTTCCTTGTGGCAGACGGGGTCACAAGGACTTACAAATCAGGCCCCAATCGGGTAACGGTCTTTCAGGATTTGAGCGTCAGGATCGCTTACGGCGAGATGGTTGCCATAGTCGGACCGTCGGGCGCTGGAAAATCGACCTTATTGCACTTATTAGGAGGATTAGATCGACCGAGCAGCGGGAGCGTGAAACTTGGTGAATTTGACATTTTCAAACTCGCTGATGTAGACTTGGCTCGATTTCGAAACAGGGAGATTGGCTTTATTTTTCAATCTCATCACCTGCTGCCCGAGTTCACTGCTATTGAGAATGCAATGATGCCGTTATTGATCGGCAGAAGCTCAAGTCGGGTGGCGCGAGAACGCGCCGACGAGATGCTTGCGCGGGTCGGGTTGACGGACCGGGCGACGCACAGGCCGGGTGAGATGTCAGGCGGTGAGCAGGCGCGGGTTGCGCTTGCCAGGGCGCTCGTCACACAGCCGAGGTTGCTGCTGGCTGATGAACCGACCGGAGACCTCGACAGTCGTACGAGCGAGAGCATTCATAACCTGCTCAAGGAGGTCCACAGGTCGCAGAAGCTGACATCGGTGATCGTGACTCACAACGAGCGCCTGGCTTCGATCTGCGACCGCGTGCTTCACCTTGAGGATGGCCGTTTAAGACAGAGAAAAGCGACGGGTGACAGGTGAACGGACCGTAACGGTCTTTAACTGCCTCACTCGCAGCTTACAGCAGCGGAAGCTGATATGTTCGAACGTTATACTGAAAAGGCGCGACGCGTTATCTTCTTTGCCAGGTATGAAGCAAGTCAATTTGGAGCGCAAGCAATAGAAGCCGAGCACATCCTGCTGGGCCTTCTGCGCGAAGATAAGACGCTGGCCCAAAAATTCTTCCGCAGCCCTCATTCGACTGTAGAATCCATTCGAAAAGAGATAGAAGGCCGCACGGTCCACCGCGAAAAGGTCTCGGCATCCGTTGACCTTCCGCTGTCGCCGAGCGCTAAACGCGTGCTCACGTATGCCGCGGACGAAAGTGAGCGGCTACAGCACCGCCACATCCACACGGACCACCTGCTGCTTGGCATACTGCGCGAAGAGAAGTCCGCCGCCGCGGAGATTTTGTTCGAGCGCGGGCTGCGGCTGAACCAGATTCGCGACGACCTGATGCGCGCGCAGCAGAGCGAGAGGTCGATAGCTCAGAAAAAAGACGCGCCGCATCTGGCGGAGTTCAGCCGCGACCTGACCGAAGCCGCGCTCGCAGACCAGCTCGACCCGCTGATCGGGCGCGAGGCCGAGATCGAGCGGGTCATACAGATACTTTGCCGCCGCACAAAGAACAACCCCGTATTGATTGGCGAGCCGGGGGTCGGTAAGACCGCTATAGTCGAGGGGCTCGCGCAAAAGATTGTGACGGGCGACGTTCCGCCGTTTTTGAGAGATAAACGCGTGCTCGCGCTCGATCTGTCGCTCGTCGTCGCCGGAACGAAATATCGCGGGCAGTTTGAAGAGCGCCTCAAGACGATTATGCGAGAGTTGATCGACAACCCTCACTACATTGTCTTTATCGACGAGCTCCACACGCTTGTAGGCGCAGGCTCGGCCGAAGGGTCGCTCGATGCCGCGAACATTCTCAAGCCCGCGCTCTCTCGCGGCGAGATACAGTGCATAGGCGCGACGACGCCCGCGGAATTTCGCAAGACTATCGAAAAAGACCGCTCGCTTGAGCGCAGGTTCCAGGCTGTGAAGGTCCCGCCTCCGTCCGAGGAAGAGACGATCAAGATTCTCGAAGGCATAAAAGAGCGGTACGAGACCTTTCACCAGGTCCGATACACGCAAGACGCAATAGACACGGCCGTATACCAGTCGAACCGCTACATCCCCGACCGCTTCCTTCCAGACAAAGCCATCGACATCATCGACGAAGCGGGCGCTCGCGTGAAGCTGAGAGAAGCTCACCTGCCGCCTGAGATACTTGAGAGCCAGCGAAAGCTCAGACGGCACACCGCCAATTTCGAGCGCGCGACCGCCGAGCGCGATTTCGAGCGCGCAAAGATATTCAAGCAGAAGGAGCAGGAAGAGCTTGACCGGCTGGCGGGGCTTCGAGAGACGCACAACCTTGAGGGCGAGGCTTTCTCAAACGTCACGCGTGACGACATAGAAGAGGTCATCTCTCGCTGGACGGGCATACCCACGACTTCGCTCAAGGAAGAAGATACGGCGAAGCTGCTCAGGATCGAAGAGGAGCTGCACAAACGCATAATCAGCCAGGCGCGCGCGATCTCTGCGCTGTCGCGCGCGATTCGGCGCAGCCGCGCGGGGCTTAAAAATCCCAACCGGCCGGTCGGCTCGTTCCTCTTCCTCGGACCTACGGGCGTTGGAAAGACCGAAGTGGCGCGGTCGCTCGCAGAATTCCTGTTCGGCTCCGAACGCGCGCTGATCCGCTTCGATATGTCCGAGTACATGGAGAAACACGCCGTCTCGAAGCTGATCGGCAGCCCTCCCGGCTACGTCGGCCATGAAGAGGGCGGGCAGATGACCGAAAAGGTAAAGCGCAACCCCTATTCGGTCCTGCTTCTGGATGAGATCGAAAAGGCGCACCCTGACCTCTTTAACATCCTGCTACAGGTGCTCGAAGACGGGGTGTTGACAGACTCGCTCGGCAACATGATCGATTTCAAGAACACGATCCTGATTATGACGAGCAACATCGGCGCTCGCTTCATCCAGAAACGCGGCCTGCTCGGTTTCCAATCTTCGACTCAATCGCAGCAGACGACAGTCGAAGAAGGCGTTATGCAGGCGGTAAAACAGACCTTTAACCCTGAGTTCATAAACCGGCTTGACGAGATCATCGTCTTCGAGCCGCTGACGGACGCGGACCTGTTTGACATCGTGGGGCTGCTCATCGCACAGCTCAACCGCACGTTGATACGTCGCAAGCTACAGGTGCTGATGACGGATGACGCGCGGCGATGGCTCGTCGAAAGAACCTGCGCGGACCGCACCTACGGCGCGCGCCCGCTGCGCCGCGCTTTGCAAAAGTATGTCGAAGACCCGCTATCGGAGGCGCTCATCGCCGGGCGCTTTAGCGAGGCGTCTGTGGTCGAGGTCTTTCTCGACAATGATTCGTTGCAGTACCGCCCCGTAGAGCTTGAAGAGCTTGGCGACGCGCTGCTCGTACAGTAAGTGCTCAATTGACGTCCGCCGTGTAGATCGAGGCGCGACACACAGGTGAAGGGGAGGCTTCAACAGCCTCCCCTTATTTAGTGAAGGCGGTTTCCGGTCAAAGTGATTTTCGGTTGGCCTCCTGCGTATTGAATGACGAAAGTGATCTTGTTGCTTGCGGGCGGGGCGGTTGGCACAGGGCTGCGGTATCTTATTGCGGTTCTGCTCTCGTCCGGGACAAAACAGCCTTCTTTTCCTTATGCGACCCTGTTCGTCAACATATCGGGGAGCTTTTTGATCGGTTTGCTCGCTGAGCTGTTCGAGGCGCGCTTGCCTGTGTCACAAACGACCCGCGTAGCGGTTATGACAGGGGTTCTCGGAGGCTACACGACATTTTCGAGCTTCTCTATTGAAACCTACTGGCTGCTGCGCGACGGGCAGTTGTGGCTTGCCGTTTTATACTCGTCGGCAAGCGTGTTACTGGGGATCGGGGCGGTCTGGCTGGGAATGAGGCTGGCGCAGGCGTTATAGTGCTTGGACTTCCAACAGATACAAAAATCGAAATTGAAGAATGGCCGGTGGCCTGTTGAAATCATTTTTGTTACAATAACCGGTCAAACCGGCGTTCTAATATTTGGTGAGTGGCGAAGCTGAGACGATCATATCGATGTGCCCGGCCGCTTGGAGCCGTCAGCTCAAGGCTTTAGGTTCACTTTGTTCGAGCGGCTATTCGGTTTGACGACGTGGTTTCTTGTTGTTTATAAACTCGCTCAGGTTAAGGACTTTGTAAGCAGGAAATTCGGACCGAGACGGACTCTGCGATTCCTGGGAGTGTGCAATTTATTTATGAGTAAGCGTGTTCTTTGTCTAATTCTGTTACTGGTAGCAGGTCTGGCGAGCTGGCCGCTCAGCGGGCGGATTGCTCTGCTAAACCCGCTCGCTTCGACGTCGAAGCAGCAAGATGTAATCGTCGAGCAGGTGATAATCACACAAAATCGCCGTATCCCTGAATCGACCATAAGGATCTGGATCGCCACGCGCGAGGGCGACCCCTACAACCCTGCCCAGCTCGACCGCGACCTCCGCTCTTTACAGGCGCAGGGCCACTTTGAGGACGTAAAGGTCTTTGCCGAAGACGGTTCTCGCGGCGGGAAGATCGTCACCTTTCAGGTGCGCGAGTGGCCGCTACTGCTTGAGATAAAGTACGACGGGCTAAAATCGATTCAGCAATCGACTGTGCTCGAAGAGTTTCGCAAGCGACAGATAGGGCTCTCGAAAGAGTCGCAGTACGACCCCGTAAAGGCGAACCGCGCCGCCGCCGTTATCCGCGAGATGCTTGCCAACGAAGGCCGCCCCGAAGCAAAAGTCGACCCCGTTGTCGAAGACATCTCGGCCACGGCCGTGTCGCTCACCTTCAAGATCGAAGAAGGGCCGCGCTTCCGCATCGCCGAGATCGAGTTCGAGGGCAACAACGTCTTTTCCGACAGCCACCTGCGCGGCAAGATGGAGCTGGTCAAAGAGCTCGGCCTGTTTACGACCTTTTCTTCAAAAGACATCTATCACAAAGAGAAGCTGATGGTCGATCTCGACCGGTTGCGCGTGCTTGTCTACGCAGACCACGGCTACCTGCAAGCGCGGTTCGGCGAGCCGCGCGTCGAAGAGGTGGGCCAGGTCGGCACCTGGCTGCCGCTTATAGGCCACAAGGGGCGCGGGTTGAAGATCGTCATCCCGGTCACGGAAGGCCGCCAGTACACGGCGGGCGAGATCAAGATCGAAGACAACACGGAGTTTACCGCTGACCAGATCAAGTCAGTCATCAACCTGAAGCCGGGCGATGTGGTTCGCGGGTACAGCGTCATTCAAAAGGGGCTCGAAAATCTAGAGAAGCTCTACGGCTCGCGCGGGTATATACAGTTCAGCCCCGGGTACGTCCCCGAATTCAAAGACGACCCAGGCGATCAGACCAAAGGCACCGTTGACATAACCTTCACGATGGACGAAGGCAAGCAGTACACCCTGCGCCGCCTTGAATTCATCGGTAATACCTTCACGCGTGACACCGTGCTGAGGCGCGAAATCCTGCTAAACGAGGGCGAGCGGTACAACCAGGAGATGTGGGAGTATAGCCTGTTGAAGCTCAACCAGCTCGGCTACTTCGAGCAGGTCAAGCCCGAAGACGCCACCGTGAACACGAACGAGCGCGAAGGTCAGGTCGACCTAACGCTGAAGCTGCAAGAGAAAGGCCGCCAGCAGATAAGCTTCTCCGGCGGCGTTTCAGGCATCGGCGGGTCGTTTATCGGGATAGACTACTCGACAAACAACCTGCTCGGTTACGGCGAGTCGCTCTCGTTTTCGGTCGCGGCCGGAAACCGGCAGAAGATATTCTCGTTCGGGTTTGTCGAGCCTTATCTCAAAGGCACGCCCATAAGTCTCGGATTCAATCTCTACTACCAGGACTACCAGTTCTTCGGGCAGGGGTTCAACAGGTCGATTGTCAACCCGTTGCTCTTGAATTTCGATGAGCAGTCGCTTTTCACACAGCGCACGCTCGGCGTCTCTGTGTCGTCGTCGGCCCCGCTCAGTTATTTCGCCAGGCGCTTCCGGCTCGGCCGGTTCGTCAGGCTGGGCATGTCCTATTCTTTCAGGAACACCGACATCATCGACCCGGAAGTGAACACCGATGCCGACCCGAGCAACGACATCAACGTGACGTTCCGGCAGACGGGGGTCACGCAATCCACGCTGACGCCCAGCTTCACCTTTAACACGCTCAACGCCTCGCTCGATCCGACAGCCGGGCAATCGCTTTCGGTCGGCCTGTCGCTTTCGGGCGGGCCGCTCCAGGGCGACGTAAACACTATTGAGCCGACCGTAGAGTACAAGATGTTCCGCCCGTTGTTTGCGGGCAAGGAGAACCGAAGCGAGCCGGGCAAGACCCGGACGCTCGGGTTCCGGTTGCTGGCCGGGCACATCGCGGCTTTCGGCAGCAGGTTCGAGTCAAACTCGCTTTCGTTCATAGGCGGCACGCCGCTGTTTGCGCGCTTCTTCCTCGGCGGCGAAGAATCTATTCGCGGGTATAACATAAGGTCGATCTCGCCTACGGCTGAGATTCGCTCTATTGTAAATACGCGCAACGTCTTTGTGACAGACCTGACGGGCAACCGCTTGAGGGTGCGCAGGCCGGCTAACGCGGGATCGAACACGGTCGCGCCGAGCGTTATCAACCGGCTGACCGTGACCGACTTCGTCCCGCCCAACTCTGTGAACTTCCCGCAGGTGATCGGCGGCGACACGCAACTGCTGTTCAACCTCGAATACCGCGTCCCGCTCGTCGGGCCGCTGACGTTCGCGCCGTTCTTCGACATCGGATCGGTCTTCAACCTGCGATCCCTGGACGACCAGTTCATCGAAAGCGAGTTTGTGCCTAACTCGCCGCTGGCGGTGGTGATCCTGAACCCGCGCGGCGAGCTCGCGACGGCACGCGAAATAAGGCGCGCGCGCACGCCTGAGACCCCTGCTAACGGGCTACCGCCGGGCTTCAGGCAGGTTTTCGTTCGCGGCGAGCGTCAGGGCGTCAGCCAGATATTGCTGAGCGAGTCGGGCGGCGGGATATTCGACAGTTACAGGTACAGCCTCGGCGGCGAATTCCGCGTCCAGGTCCCTGTCATAAACGTGCCGTTCCGGCTGATATTCGCCTGGAACCCGAACGCGGATGTCAACGGGCTTTTCCGCGAAGAGAAGAAAGCTATCAGGTTCTCGGTCGGAAGGACGTTCTAGAGGTGGTTAAAGGCGGCGAGCGGGCGCGGGCAGAGCGGTTAAAACTTGTCTCTAGCACACGACCACTCGTCGCTGGTATAATGGCTTTTTCCAAAACGGAGGCTGGCGCGCACCGTCAGCCGTATTCAACCCAAGTCAAATAGGAGCAGTTATGGTTAAGAAGAATTTTGCTGCGCTTGCAGTATTAGTAATGGCCGTATTGGCTGCGAGCGCATCTGCTCAGCAACCGGCAAACGGCGGCGCGCTTCCTGACGGCAAGATTGCCGTCATAAATACGACAGCCTTCCCTACACAGATTGCCGAATTGAAGCAGAAGTATGAGCAGGTGGAGACTCAGTTTAAAGATCGCTATCAAAGGCTACAGACACTTGAGCAACAGATGAAGACGCTCGAAAACGAGATTCGCACAAAGGGCTCCTCGCTTGCTCAGGATAAACTCGCTGAGATGCAGAACAGCTACGAGGACATGAAGAAGCGAGGCACGCGCGATTACGAAGACCTCAAGACAGATTCGGCGAAGGCCGTCGATAACGCCACAAAGCCCGTCCGCGACAAGCTATACCAGTTCCTCCAGAACTACGCGACACAGCGCGGTATAGTCGTGTTGATAGACCTGGCGGGCGCGGCTCAAACGCAGTCGCTCGCGTATGTCAGCCCCGGCGCGGACATAACGGCCGACTTCATCGCGGAATACAACAAGGCGAACCCTGTCGCGGGCGCTCCCGCCGCGCCTGCGCAAAGACCCGGCCCGGCCGCAGTCAAACCGGCTGCCAAGCCCTGAGCGAGCGATGAAAGGAGTACAGATGAAGTATTTAAGATCAACACTACTGCCGCTCGTGATCCTGGCGCTGGCCGTCACCGCTTCGGCGCAGCAGGTAAGCACAGGCAATGCGCAACCCCCGGCTCAAGCGCGCGGGCCGATTGGCAAGATCGCCGTTATCAATACGGGCGCTTTCCAGAGCCAGATTCTGGAGTTCAAAGCCAAGTTCGAAACGCTTGAACGGCAGTTCGAGCCTCGCGTCAAAGAAGTCCAGGGGCTTGCAGAGCGGATCACCGCCCTTGAGAACACGATAAAGACGCAGGGCAACGCGCTCACGCCCGCGAAGGTGGCCGAGACCACCGAACAGGTCGAGCGCATGAAGCGCGACTACCAGCGCAAGGCTGAAGATTTGCAAGCGGAAGTCGGGCGCGCCCAGGAGCAGGCCATGGCTCCCGTGACGGAGAAACTCACAAAGTTTGCGCAGGATTATACGGCCCGTCGAGGCATCGCCCTCTTGATAGACCTCGGCAACGCGATTCAATCACGCACTGTGTTATGGTACGATCCACGCTTCGATGTAACGAAGGACTTTATAGAAGAGTACAACAAGGCGTACCCGGTGCCGGGCGCCGCAGCGCCTGCCCAGCAGCCCGCGCGCAAGCCTTGACCCGATTGGTCTAAATTCAAAAGGCCCGCTCTGTAAAACCAGGGCGGGCCTTTTTCTTTGTGTCGATAGACTCCTGCTCAACTCAGATCGTTCGACCGCTTGCTGTGCTCCTCTTCGTCCTTTGCTCGCAGCATGTCCAGTATCAGTGCGGTGTTGCTCGTGGCATTGATCGTCCGCTCGTATTCGCCCGCAGTCTTTTCGAACTCAAAAGTCCCGTCGACCGCGCCGACTATCTCGCTCAGGCCCTTTATGCCCGTGCCACCGGCGGAGCTTGCGCCGACAATCTGGCCTTCATCAAAGTAGATTTCGCCGCTCACGCCAGTCGCGTTTATCAAAAGCGCGCCGGTCAACCGGCTGTTCTCGACTATCTGCATTATGTCGAAGAGGTTTACGTCCGTGAGATTGCCCGAAAGAATCTTCTGCGTTGAAACAGGCGTAGGGTCCGAGCGTCGAGTATCGCGCAACTGGCCTGTGACGGAAACTCGCGGGTCGAGTCGCTTGGCTTCCAGCAACCGCTCGTTCGCCTTCTCAAGGTTCTCCGCCTGTATGTAAAGGCTTGCCAGCTCAAGACACCGCTGCGCAGCCTGCTCGCGGCGGTTGTTGTCGATCAGGATTTCGCGGAGCTTTTCGCGGAGCCCTATATGACGGGGCGCGCTGTCGATAGCACGCTCGAGCGCCTCGATGGCGCGGCTCACCATGCGGTATTTCAGCAGAAGCTCCGCATCGATTATGGCACTCTCAGGATCGAATTCGCTCGTAATGTTTCTGGTCATGTTCCCCAAAGGCGACCTGCCTCCCCGTGTTAGTCTACCATAGCGACCGAGACATTTCTAAGGACCGCATCAGGTATATCGCATATATCGTAAACCGTGAACCGTAAACCGTGACAAGTGAAAAGAAAAAGTGAACAGCTTGAGCGTCTAATCATCCTTGTCACGGTTTACGGTTCACGGTTTACGCGTGAAAGTCCTCCCACGACAGCGATTCCCTGTTTGTCCGCAAGCGCAACCAGCTCGCTTCGGTCGAAGAGCAGAGTCTTTCGCGCCGTGACGTGGATCGCTGTAGCGCCTGCGCGAATCATTGCCTCTATCGTAGGTACGCCGATGACGGGCACGTCGAATCTCATATCCTGATTCGGCTTTGCCACTTTTATGACGACAAAGTGACGGCCCGCGGTTATTTCGCCCGCGCGGGCGATGACAGAATCGGTCCCTTCCATCGCCTCGATTGCGACGACCGCGCGGTCCTTCACGGCTATCGTCTGCCCCAGGTCGAGCCGGGCTACTTCGCGAGCCATCTCCAACCCGAAGTCAATATCGGACTGCTCCTGCTTGTTAGGAGCGCGGCGCGTCATCACTCCTTCGACCGCGAGAAGCGGCTCAAGAAACGATGTCGAATCAATCAGCGTTACGCCTTCGCGCGCAAGCTCGTCTGCGACCGCGCCGATGAGGCTGTCGGTGTTTCTGGTCGTCAGCCGCGCAAGCAACCGGACCATCCTTAAATCGGGCAGCGCGTTGAGCCGGAATATCTGGTGATGCTTGACCTGCCCCGCCATGATCGCGTGCGTAACCTGCTCACGCTTGAAGAACCGTATGAGGCGGCCGAGCTGGCCTACGCCTACCCATTCGACGCTCGCGGCTGCGCGCTCGATGTCAGGCGATGTCTCTTCCTTGATAGCCGCCACGACCATCTCGACGCCCCGGTCGCGAGCGCCTTCAAGTACCAGAAATGGGAACCGCCCGTTGCCTGCGATCAAACCGTATTTCATCTTGCTACTTTGTGACCCCGCGCTCAGAGGTTTCGATAAATCGAACAAGATAATCGATCTCCGGCCAGCCGCCAAGCTCGCCCTTTATGCGGGCTACCGCCTGCGTCGTGTTGAGCCTTGAGGCGAGCAGCAGACGGAACGCCCTGTGGAGCCGGTGTATCTCGTCGCCGGAAAAGTTCTGGCGGCGCAGCCCAATCGTGTTCGCGCCGTAGCAGCGCGCGTGGTTGCCCACGGTCTTACTGAAAGGCAGCGCGTCTTTGACCACGACAGAGCTCGCGCCGATGAATGCGTACCGGCCCACTCGACAAAACTGGTGGATGCCTGAAAACGCGCCGAGCGTAACGTGATCTTCGACGATGACATGGCCGGCGAGCGCGGCGGCGTTTGCGAAGATGGCGTGGTCCCCGATTTTGCAATCGTGCGCGACGTGAGACTGCGCCATAAACAGGCAGTCCGAGCCTATCTCGGTGAGGTTGCCGCCGCCCGCTGTGCCGCGATGAATCGTAGAAAATTCCCTGAACGTGTTGCGCTCGCCTACGAGCAAGCGGCTCGGCTCGCCGCGATACTTCAGGTCGTGCGGCGCTTGCCCTGCTGAAACGAAGGGGAAAAAGTAGCAGCCTCGCCCAAACTCCGACGGCCCCTCGATGACGCAATGGCTTGCCACATACACGTCGTCGTGGAGGACTACGTTGTCGCCGATGATCGAGTAGGGGCCGATTGACACGTTTCGCCCAAGTTCCGCCTTGGGGCTGATTATCGCTGTGGGATGGATGGACACGTCGGCGCGCGGCTCCTTCGGGATCACTGTTCAACCGGAGTGAAAGCGGCTTGATTGATCTGGTCGCTGCGCTCGACGACCGAGCGGTCAACAAGCGACGACGAGATCTCTGCCTCGGCGACTAGCTGGTCGTCTACGTAAGCCTCGCCTTTGAGCCTTATGTAGCGCGGGCGCAGGCGAAGAACCGTAAGCTCAAGCCGGAGCTGGTCTCCAGGCACAACCGGGCGTCGAAACTTCGCGCCGTCTATCCCCGTGAAAAAGACGAGCTTCGAAGCGCGGTCGGGCAGGCTCGCAAGCATCAAAACGCCCGCCGTCTGCGCCATTGCCTCGACTATCAATACGCCAGGCATGACGGGCGCGCCGGGAAAATGGCCCGCGAAAAAAGGCTCGTTAAGCGTGACGTTCTTTATGCCGACCACACGCTTGTGCGGCTCGTAGGCGATTATGCGATCTACAAGCAAGAACGGAAAGCGGTGGGGCAGAATCGCCTGGATCTGGGTTATGTCCAGTATTGTCTCCATAATTCCTCTGTCGAGGGAAGTAAACAGTGACAAGTGACGAGCGACGAGTGACAAGGAAAGACCAGCCAGACCCTTGGCTTTCGTCTCTTTCTTGTCACTCGTCACTTGTCACTTGTCACTGTTTTCTCCAGCCGTTTCAATCTCTCCACAATTTCGGGAAGCCTTGAGTATAACACCTGGGAGCGCCGCCACGCGTTGTAATCCTGCGCGATGAAGCCCGCGACTGCGCTTCGCGATTCGACATCCTTTGTGACGCCGCTGCGCGCAGTGACCAGCACGTTATCGCCGATGGTCACGTGCTGGTTCGAGCCTACCTGACCGGCTATCACGCAACTGCGCCCGGTGCGCGTCCCGCCTGAAAAGCCCGTCTGCGCGGCTATGACCGTCTGTTCGCCGATCTCGCAGCTATGGCCCAGTTGAATCAAGTTGTCGAGCTTTACGCCGCTCCGCAAGATCGTGTCGCCAAAGCCGCCGCGATCAATGGCGCAGTTAGCGCCGACCTCGCAGTCGTCTTCGATTATGACCCGGCCAAGCTGTAGCATCTTCACCTGCCTGCCCTCTTCGTCGGGCACAAATCCAAAACCGTCAGCGCCTATGACCGTTCCCGCGTGGATGATGACGCGCTCTCCAATCAGGCAGTCATCGTAGACCGACACGTTTGGGTATATTACAGAGTCGCTGCCCACGCGGCAGTCTCGACCGATGACGACGCCGGGATGAAGCGTCACGCGGTCGCCGATGACCGTATTATCTCCGATGGTGACGCGCGGATAGATCGAAGCGTCCACACCTATGCTTGCGCCATCGCCTATGCTCGCATCCGAGCTCACCCCTTTTGGGACGTAGGCCCGACCGTGAAGCTCCTGGACCGCGCGGGCAAAGGCGAGTTTTGGATTATCCGAAATCAGCAGGCAACAGGATGCCTCCGGGGCGGGCGGAGCGACGATTACGGCGGCGGCGTTCGAATCTTTTATGCGCGCGCGGTAAGATTTATCCACGGCAAAGGTGAGGTCGCCTTCGCCCGCCTTCTCAAACGATTGAGCGCGGCGAATGACCGTCTCAGGGTCGCCCACAAGCTCTGCTTTTATTATCTCTGCAAGGTTTCCTAGAGTGCGCATCTTTGAAAGGTGAAAGTTTCCCATAACGATAAACGGCGCGCAAGGCACTGACCACTTGCTCAGAGTTGACTCGGAATTTTGCGTATGTTAGCTTGCCAGTTCGCCTTCGGATGGCTAATCTCGATTATTGAGGGTGAGATGAGCCGACGGCTTCAATTGACGATTGAATAAGCATTGAATTAACGAGGATAGGAGGGCGATGCTTAACCGGACACCGCTTTATGATGCACACGTCGCGATAGGCGCGCGCATGGTCGATTTCGCCGGTTGGGAGATGCCTGTGCAGTATTCAGGCCCGATCCCTGAGCACATGGCTGTGCGCGAAGCCGCAGGGCTTTTTGACGTTTCGCACATGGGCGAAGTAGAAGTGACAGGCCCCGGAGCCGCTGGCCTTGTCAACCGGCTGACCACGAACGATGTCTCAAAACTGGCCGATAATCAGGTCCAGTATTCCACACTCACAAACGAAGAGGGCGGCATCATAGACGACCTGCTCGTCTATCGGATCAACGCCGAATACTACCTGCTTGTCGTCAACGCCTCGAACGCGGCAAAGGACTTCGCCTGGATAAAGAAGCACGCGGACTCGTCGGGCGTAGAGGCGCACGACACGAGCCGCGCGTATGCGCTGCTTGCGCTTCAAGGCCCGCGCTCCGAGTTGATCCTGCAAGGGCTGACGGACCACATGCTCGACCACATACCTTACTACTGGTCCCAGCGAGTCGTGGTCGACGGCGTCGATTGCCGCGTCTCTCGCACAGGATACACGGGCGAAGACGGCTTCGAGATCTTCTGCGCGCCCGACGATGCAAAGCACGTCTGGAACCGCCTGCTCGTCACAGGCCATAAAGAAGGGCTGCTCCCGTGCGGGCTTGCCGCGAGAAATACGACGAGGCTGGAGGCGGCCTTCAGGCTGTGGGGCAACGACATGGACGAGACGACGACGCCGCTCGAAGCGGGTCTCGGATGGGTCGTTAAGCTCGGCAAGGGCGGCTTCATCGGTCGCGGCCCGATTGAGCGCCAGAAAGAACACGGCCTGACGCGAAAGCTTATAGGGTTTGAAATGCTGGACCGCGCCCCCGCTCGCGACGGGTACGAAGTCAGGATAAACGGCCACCGCGCGGGCTCAGTCACTTCGGGCAGCTTCGCGCCTTTCCTGAAAAAGAACATAGGGCTCGCCTATCTGCCGACAGAGCATGCGACGACAGGCACGGAGCTTTCGGTTGTGGTTCGAGGACGCGAAGTTCCTGCGCGCGTGGTAGCGACACCTTTTTATAAGAGAGAGAGAAAATTCGATTGATCCGAGTTGTCGCAGCCGTACTAATAAAAAATCGAGGGAGAGACTGAGATGGCAAATACCCCGGAAGATTTGACCTATACCAAAGACCACGAGTGGGTGCGCGTGAACGGCGACGAGGCCACCGTAGGGATAACCGACCACGCGCAGCAACAGCTTGGCGACGTGGTCTATGTTGAGCTGCCAAAGCCCGGCGATAAGTTCGAGTCGGGCGAGCCGTTCGGCTCTGTCGAAAGCGTAAAGGCCGTCAGCGAGATTTACATGCCGCTGTCGGGGACGGTGATCGAAGCAAACGAGGCTTTGAATGATTCGCCCGTGCCTGTAAACGAAGACCCTTACGGCGCAGGGTGGCTCGTCAGGATAAAACCCGATAACCCCTCGCAGGTGGACGCGCTTTTGACCTCAATCGAGTATGAAGACTACATCAAGGAAGAAGCCTCGGAGTAAACTGATATGAGGTATATTCCGAACTCGCCCGGCGAGCGTAGCTCGATGCTTCGCGACATGGGCTACGAACGAATCGAAGACCTGTTCGAGCAAATCCCACAGAATTTAAGGCTGGATGAAGCGATAGGCATAGGCCGCAGCTTGAGCGAGCCCGACCTGCTCGCATACTTCCGCGACCTCGGCTCGCAAAACGGCACCGATTACCAGTCGTTTCTTGGGGCGGGCGCGTATTCGCACTACATCCCAGTGATTATCGACCCGCTGATCTCGCGGTCGGAATTCTTTACCGCGTACACGCCCTACCAGCCGGAGCTTAGCCAGGGAACGCTCCAGTATATCTTCGAGTGGCAGACGATGATCTGCCAGCTTACAGGGATGGAGGTCGCCAACGCCTCTGTTTACGACGGCTCGACCGGGGTGGCGGAGGCGGTGCTCATGGCGAGCCGTGTTACGCGGCGAAACCGGTTCGTCATCGCCGACACGCTCCACCCGCAGTACAAAGAGGTGGTCGCTTCTTACACAAAGCACATCCCTGTTACGCTCGACTACGCCGCGCATACCGAGGCGGGCAGTTTAGACATCGACTCTCTCAAGATCGACAACGAGACGGCGGCGATTGTCGTGCAGTCACCGAACTTTTTCGGCGTGGTCGAAGACCTCAGCCCCCTGGCCGACGCGGCGCACCAGGCGGGCGCGCTCTTGATAGTTGCGATAGCCGAGCCGATGAGCCTCGGAGTTTTGCGCTCGCCCGGCGCTTCGGGCGCGGATATCGTTGTCGGCGAAGCGCAGTCGTTCGGCATACCTTTGAGCTTCGGCGGACCGTACTGCGGGTTCTTTGCCACGCTCGACAAATACCTGCGCCAGATGCCAGGACGGCTGGTCGGCGAGACGACCGATCATAAGGGGCGGCGCGGCTACGTGCTGACGCTGTCGACTCGCGAGCAGCACATACGGCGCGAGAAGGCGACATCGAACATCTGCACGAACCAGGGGCTTTTCGCCTTGATGGCTACGGTCTACCTTGCGACGATGGGGCGCAGGGGCGTGCAGGAGGTGGCGCAGCAGAACCTGCAAAAGGCGCATTACGCCGCCTCTGAGATCGCAAAGCTCGACGGGTACGAGCTGAGGTTCACGGGACCGTTCTTCAACGAGTTCGTCATAAAGACCCCGCGCGCGGCGGCAGATATTACGCGGCGGCTGCTCGATGAAAAGATCATCGGCGGGGTCGCGCTCGGCGGCTACTACCCGGAGCTTGAAGACAGCCTGCTGGTTTGTGTGACCGAGACGGCTCGCAGACCGGCTATCGATAAACTTGTCGCCGCGCTTGCCGAGTGATGTGAGTACCGGGTTATGGATAAGACCAGGATAAAGAAAGCAACAACACACGTGGTGCAGGAAGAGGGGCTGTTATTCGAGCACTCGAATCCGGGCCGCATCGGCTATTCGATACCAGACCTCGACGTACCCGAACAGAGTGCGGGTGATTTGATAGACCCGGCCTTGTTACGCGACGACGAGCTCGAAGGCATGCCGGAGCTTTCGGAAGTAGATGTCATTCGCCATTTCACTCGCCTGTCGACCTGGAACTACTGCATAGACCACGGGCTATACCCGCTCGGCTCGTGCACGATGAAATACAACCCGCGCATAAATGAGCGTGTGGCGCGAATCGAAGGTTTCGCGAACCTTCACCCGCTCACCCCGCCCCCGCTCGCTCAAGGCGCGCTCGAAGTCATACGCCGCCTGGAAGAATGCCTTACTTTGATCACAGGGCTCCCGGCGGTGACGCTTCAACCGGCGGCGGGCGCGCAGGGCGAGATGACCGGGATCATGATGGTCCGCGAGGCGCTCACCGAACGCGGCAACCCGCGCAAGAAGATTCTTATCCCAGACTCGGCCCACGGGACCAACCCGGCGTCGGCCGTTATCTGCGGCTACACGGTCGAAGCCGTCCCTTCAAACAGCGAAGGCGGCACCGACATCGAAAAGCTGCGGCAGATGATGAATGAGGACGTTGCCGCGCTGATGCTGACGAACCCGAACACGCTTGGGAAATTTGACAAGAACATCGAAGAGATATGCCGCATAGTCCACGACGGCGGCGGCTACGTCTACATGGACGGCGCGAATATGAACGCGCTGGTGGGCGTAGCGCGGCCAGGCGACTTCGGCATAGACGTGATGCACCTGAACCTGCACAAGACGTTCTCAACCCCGCACGGCGGCGGCGGTCCCGGCGCGGGGCCAGTTGCGGTGACGAGCGAGCTAGAGCCTTACCTCCCCTTCCCGCGTGTCACCCGTGACGAAGGCGAAGAGCTGCGGCTCGATTTCGACCGCCCAAAATCGATTGGCCGCGTCCGCGCTTATTTCGGAAATTACGGGGTCCTTGTCCGCGCGCTCAGCTACATCCTGACACACGGCGACAGCGGGCTTCGTGAAGCGACAGAGACGGCGGTCTTGAACGCGAACTACATCATGCAGAACCTGAAAGATACTTATGATATCCCCTATCCCGGTTCTGTCATGCACGAAGTGATCTTTTCCGATAAGCGGCAGAAGAAGTACGGCGTTTCAAACGCAGACATTGCGAAGCGGCTGATCGATTACGGGTTCTACCCGCCGACCATGTCTTTCCCGCTCATAGTACCCGGAGCGCTTATGGTTGAGCCGACCGAGACAGAGCCGCGCGAGGAACTCGACCTCTTTATCCAGGCGATGAAAGAGATAAACCAGGAGGCCATCGAAGAGCCGGAGACGCTCAAGCACGCGCCTCACTCGACAAAGGTCGGGCGTCTGGACGAAGTCGCGGCGGCGCGCAGGCCTGTGCTCAGGTGGCGGCCACGAAAAGACGAAGATAAACAGAAAGCCGAGACCGCGTAAAGCAACACGGATCAATTTCATGTCGGCCGATTGCCAGGAAGCGGTCGGCCTCATTTTTTTGAGGGACCTGATAGGGAGAGTATTATGAATAGAGAGAAAGTTGAAGAACTGCGCGAGCGGCTGCTCACCAACGAAGGCGTAAACAAGATGATCGCGATGCGCGCGTATGAAATCTACCAGCAGCGAGGAGGCCGCCCCGGCAACCCGGCCGAAGACTGGCTCAGGGCCGAAAGCGAAGTGCTCGCATACTTGATAGAGCAGGAAGCGGGTCAGATAGGCACAGTCGCAGGCGGATGGTCCGCCACGTCCAACATAAAAACCGAGTCGCCCACAACCCTGCAGATGGATGATACGCGAGCCGAGGGTCCGCGCGCCTTCAAGCCGCAGACGCCCGCCGAAAGCGAAGACAGGCTCGGCGGTGCGAGTTCGCAAACGGCTGAGGAGGTGGCGCAGTCGCAATCGGCGCTCGGAACATGGTCGCCCGCCGAACCCGCGAGCGAAGAGCGAGCGCCGTCCATCGGACAAGCGACGGGGTCGCTCGATTCACGCGCCACGCCGAAAAAGCGCGCAGCATCTAAATCGACCGCTGCACCCAAGCCCCGAAAAGAGGCGGCCCTGAAATCCGAAGGGGCTAAGAAACCGGCCGCCAAGCGGTCCGCTTCTAAAAAATCAACGGGGAAAAAGAAAGAGTAATCCTAAACGGGTGAGGCAGCCCCTGTGGCTGCCCCTGGATTTTTCCAGCTTAATCCTGGGGTTTTGGAGCGTAGTAGCTGTCGCGCGTGCGCGCGGAGTATCCGGCCCGTGTCAGGTAGACGTTGATTCGACGGAGCTTGCCGTCTCTCTCCTCGTTCTTGGGCGTGTAGGTGATGATGTACTGGTTCTTTAGCTCGCGCGCGACCTGCGAGTAAACAGATTTCATCTCATCCGATCTTAGCGGCGAGAAAAGCCGTCCCCCTGTGCGACCGGAAAGGTCTGTCATCAGCCGCTCAGCCTGCTCAAGCCGCGTGATGTAGTGGCCCGCCAGTCTGGCGTTCGCCCCATTAAAGACCGAATTGAGCCTTCCGCCATAATTGCGCTTGATCTCGTTTATGAAATATTGCGCCTTGCTTACGACATAGACCACGCTGTTCGACCTTATAACGGAGGCGAGCGCCTGTTTGAATGTCACTTTGCTCGACGAGTCATCGCCGTCTGTGAGTATGATAATCGCCTTCCGGCCTTCGACTTTAGCGAGCTGCTCTTCGGCAGTCAGGTAGAGCGCGTCATAAAGCGAAGTCAGCCCGTACTGAGCGTGCCCCTCCTTTGTTCGGATCATCCCCGGCTTGAATTTCCACGAGATGGCGTGGCGAAGGTCGTCGGGCTTCGAGGTCCAGTCCTGGAGCAGGTCGACGTGCGTATGAAAGCTGATTACCGAAACCTTATCTTCAGGCTTAAGCTCGGCTACGAATCCAAGCGCGGCCTCCTTGATCGAACTGATGTCCCCGGCGACAGACCCGGAAGCGTCGAGCATTAAAACGACGTGGACAGGGACTGCGCTGACCAGAAAGCTCGACACGTCCTGCCGCTGCCCGTCCTCCGAGATAATAAACTCATTTTTCAGCAGGTCCGTTGCATGACGACCGTAAGAATCTGTAACTGTTATATTTAGCAGGACTTCGTCGGCTCTCAGGCGAATCGGGTCGTCTTTCGTTTGATCGCTGCCGGGCTGCGGCCTTCGCCCGCTCTGAGCGAGCGCAGGGGCAGCTAAAACCCCGCAAATGATGAGAATAAATAGGCTGCGTGTCTTGCTCATAGAAAATCCCGGTCCGTCATGAGTATATCGCAGCCAACGGGATTGTGAAAATCGACAGCTACGACTGTTCGATACCTGGCACCTCGATTGCTAAAACGATGCCCGGCGCGACCAGTTCCATCAAGATTTTTTTCACGGTTCAAGTCCGGTTCAAGGATTTTTCAAGGTCGCCATAAATAATGTCCAGCATCGAGCAAGCGGGTTTAGGGGTTTAAGAGAAAAGAACGGCTGGGCACAGAACCCAGGATTTTGCTAGAGCGGCAGGTTACGATAAAGATGAGAAAAGCTACCTCCCCACGCTTCACGGTAACCCTTTCAATCTTATTGATCTTAAACCTCGCTTCGAGCGCGCTCGCGGGGATAAGCTTTGTTCCCGGGCAGGGCGTGGTGCTGACAGGCGCGGACGGCGTGGTTCTGACGGGCGCAGACGGCGTCGTGCTGACAGGGGCCGATGGCGTGGTTTTGACAGGGGCCGATGGCGTGGTCCTTACAGGCGCTGACGGTGTAGTTCTTACAGGCGCGGACGGTGTAGTTCTTACAGGCGCTGATGGTGTAGTTCTTACAGGAGCCGACTCATTAACGTACACAAGACCTTACGGGGTCGTACTGACGGGCGCGGATTCGACAGGGATCAAGAGCATCGACCCGGAGCTTGCGATGGTGCTCAACCTGCTGCCGGATTCAAGCGCAATCAATGTCTTTATAATCTTCCACCGCATGCCGGTAGACGCCGATTTTGCCGCGCTCAGGAGCGCAGGCATCACGGGCGGGACGCGATTTCAAAACCTGCCAATAGTTCTGGTCAACGCGACAAAGACTCAGATCGCAACGATCTCGGCCCTCAGCTCGGTCCGCTCTATCTATTCGAACAAGACGCTCGAATTCTTTAGCAGCCAGACGCGCGAGATTACCGGCCAGAAGCAAGTCCTGACAGACCGCGTGCTCACGCAGCGAAACGGCGGGATGCCCGTATCTGGCCGAGGCGTTACCGTAGCCGTCCTCGACACCGGCATCGACGCGACACACCCCGATCTCGGCTACGGCACACAGGTCATAGACAACGTGCGTGTGGCCGATCTTCAAGGAACAGCCCCCACATTCACATACCCGCAGACCGTAGGCGGGTTGCAGAACAGCGATTTCGCTATGGGCCACGGAACATTCGTGGCGAGCTTGATCGCAGGCACAGGCGCAGCGTCGAGCGGGACTTACGGCGGGATGGCGCCGGGCGCGCGGCTTCTGGGAATATCGGCAGGCGACGCCAGCCTCTTTTTCGTGCTCGCAGGGATGGATTACATTCTCTCGAACCGGCTGGTCCAGAACATCCGCGTCGTCAATTGCAGCTTTGGCATTTCGGGCGTGTTCGACGCGCACGACCCTGTAAACGTAGCGACAAAGATTCTTCACGATGCGGGTATCACGGTCGTATTTTCCGCGGGAAATCGCGGCGACCAGCCCAACTCGCTAAACCCCTACTCGGTAGCCCCCTGGGTGATAGGCGTCGGATCGACGGATAAGAGCGGCTCCCTCTCTTCATTCTCGTCGCGCGGCGCGGCCGGATACGGCGTCTACCACCCGACGCTCGTCGCCCCCGGCGAGAACGTCGTCTCCGCGCGAGCGGCGGGTGTCAACGTGCTCGCGGTATCAGGACTCGCGGGCGCGCTCAACCCGGAAACGAATGAAGCGCAGCACATTGCGCCCGCGCACCTGCTGCGCTACACGATGAGCTCGGGGACGAGCTTTGCAGCCCCGCACGTCGCAGGCACGGCAGCGATGATGCTTCAGGTCAACCAGCGGCTCACGCCAGACCATATAAAGAACATCATTCAGGAGACGGCCACGCCAATGCTCGGATATTCCCGCTACGAGGTCGGAGCCGGAAACCTGAACGCATACGCGGCGGTGCGCAAGGCCGCTTTCAACACACCGTTCGGCCAGTTCAGAAATTATCTGAACAACTCACAGGTGAAGATCACGCGCGACCAGATAGCCGAGTTCAAAGGCAGCGCCGCCCCCGGCTCAAGCTACACAACCAGATTCAATGTTCCTACAGACGCCGTCTTTGCGACCATCGAGATAGGCTGGGTAAGGAACGCCGATGTGCTCAACAATCTGAAGATGACAGTCAGCCGCGACGGTCAGGTCTATGAATCGAGGCCCGCATCTCTGCTCGCCGGGGTCGGCTTTCAGAGGTCCGGCATCACGATCAACGACCCTGCCCCCGGTGAATGGACCGTGACCGTTACAAACGTCGGCGGCCCCGTCGCGATAGCCTCGCAACCGTTCTCCGGCGCGATTGAGCTTTTCCGTGGCGATTACAGAGAGGTTTCCGGCATCAGCCAGCTTTCCCCCAAAGAACAGTACGCAACGAGGGTGGCGGTACGGCGCGGCCTGATCTCTGCCAGTCGTAACGGGTTCGGAGGCGACTCGCCCGCTTCACGCATCGAGCTTGCGCGGGCCTTGATGCTTGCGGGCGGTACGCGGGTTCCGCAATACCTGCCCTATACGCCGACCTTCTCAGATTTGCCCTCTGACGCGAGCGCCATATTCGTCGAAAGCACCATCAGGTCCCTGCGCGGGAACCTCTTTGGAGCGACAGGCGCGTACTTCTACCCGCAGGGACAGGCCGACAGGTTAACCACAGCAGTCGCGGCCGTAAGGCTTTTAGGACTTGAGCAGCAGGCCCAGGCGGCAAGCCAGTTGAACCCCGGCTTGAGCGATTGGAACTCTATACCCGCAGCACTTCGCGGCTATGTGTCAATCGCGGTTTCGCACAACCTGTTGAACTGGGAAAATTCAGGAAGCTTCCGCCCCTTTGACTCGATAACGCGTGCAGAGCTGGCCGTAGCGGCGCTGGCCATACAGCAGGCCACGCGATAATAGATAAAATTTACGGGCAATAGATTCTCCAGCCGGGGAATCTATTGCCCGCAACCAGGAGGTAAGTGGGAATGATTGGACGCATTTCGACATTATTAAACGAGAGGCTTGCATTACTGCTGCCGATCATCTGCATGCAGTGGAAAGCCGAAAAGAAAGATGCTGATGTTTAAAAGAGATCGATTATTCAAGTTTTTTTCAACCGCTTGATGCTAGATTAGACAATAGCTGATGGGAACTTAGGTAGTAGATTTTATTTTGGCTGCCACAAAAATCGGCGGCTGAATAAGGGCGCGGCGTTTATCTGGGGAGGAACGTCGCGCCCTCTTTTTTCGCCTATCACAAGCCTGTCTTCAGATTCGCCTGTCTTGCTGCGCGCATGTTGAGCGTGCTAAACTCGTCCCGATGTTCCGCTTCATCGACCGCTACCTAGTAAAAGAGATCGTGCCGTACATACTGCTCGCGCTTCTGGTGCTGACGGCGATAATCTTTGCCCACGAGGCAAGCCGGTTCTCGGAGCTTCTCGTCATAGCATCGCGCAACGGGTTGCCGATGGACGCTCTTGTGCGTGTGATGTCTGCGCTGCTGCCGGGGATACTGGTCTTTACTCTCCCAATCTCTTTGCTTGTCGGGACGCTTGTCGGGCTCGGCCGCCTTTCGGGCGACAGCGAGATTGTCGCGCTCGGCGCAAGCGGTGTGAGCCGAACGCGAATGCTCAGGCCGGTAATCCTGATCGCAACGGTCATCGCGGGCGTTATGCTTTACGGCACCTTTAACGTCCTGCCCCGCTCGTTTCAGAACCTGACAGATTTGAAAGCCAATCAGGGTCTTATATTTCAAACGCTCACAACGCAGATAAAGTCAGGGGTATTTGAAGAGAGCCTCCCAAAAAAGGTGCTTTATGTTGAAGATGTAGACCGGTCGCAAAACGTCTGGCACAACATTCTGCTTGCCGACCTGGACGACGAGCAGGGCGTCTTGAAGATAATGACCGCGTCGTCGGGGCTGCTGCGGCAGGGGTCGCGGTCCGATATGCCTGAGCTCTATCTGCGAAAAGGGTCTATCCACCAGATCAACGAGTCGAAGGCTATTCAACAGCCCGCCGCGGATCAATCGGGTCAGCCCGCTCAAACTGCCGACAAGGATGGGCCGCAAACGGCAGAAGCGGGCCAGCTTGCGCCCCCTGCGCAGACGCAGCAAGAGCGAAGGGAGAAGCGGCGCAACCGCACGCAGGAATCATACACCTCCAACCAGTTCGAAGAGATGACGCTCGGCATCGAGGTTGCCGACGAGAAGAAACCGGAACAGGACCGTGCGGAAGAACCCCGGCACGTTGCGGCGATGACCTGGGGCGAGCTTATCAGCTACACGCCGCCCTCGGATGAAAGCCGCTTATGGCGCGCGGAGATTCACAAGCGGCTGTCGTTGCCCGCCGCCTGTCTCGTCTTCGCGCTTCTTGGCGTGGCCTTCGGCATAAGCAACGTGCGCACGGGCAGGTCGTTCGGCCTGTTGCTCGGGCTTGCAATCACGGTCACATATTACCTGCTGGCGCTTTCGGGCGAACACGCCGCCGTTATGGGCAGGCTGCCCGTCTGGCTAGGGATATGGCTTGCCAACATCGTTCTCGCAAGTTTAGGTGTGGTCGTGCTTGTCGGGCAGAGGCGGCCCGGCGCCGATGTTTTGTCAGTGCTCAGCAGCTTGAGGCATGCCTGGCGACCGGGAAGGTCTGCCGTTTACGAAGGCGATGCTCGTATAGACGCAGGTGAGGCGCAGGCGGCCGCCGAAGCGATTGTGCCGCGCAGGTCTCGCCGGGCAATATTTCGCAAGATACCCGGCGCGCAGTTGATCGACCGCCTTGTACTTGCCGACATGGCCCGGTTCTTCTTTTTCATACTCGGCGGGTTTTCGATCCTCTTTATCATAATCACGCTGTTCCAGCTTCTTAATAACATCACGCGTCACAACATCGAGTGGACAGTAGTCGCAAACTACCTCATCTTTCTTCTGCCGATGATCATCAATTATATGACGCCGCTTTCGGCCCTGGTCGCGGTTATGGTCACGTTCGGCATCCTTCAAAAGACCAGTCAGGTCGTCGCGCTCAAGGCGTCCGGCCAATCTATCTACCGCATGGCCTTGCCTGCCATCGTGGCCTCGCTGCTGCTTTCGGCGGTGATCTTTCTAAACCAGGACTACCTGCTTCCTTTCACAAACCGCCGCCAGAACAATCTTCGATACCTTATTCGCAGCGGCCAGGAGCCGCCTCAGACTTTTTATCAAACGAGGAATCAGTGGATATTCGGCAATGACTCTCGCATATACAACTACGCGCACTTTGACATATCGACAGGGACTTTCGCGCGGCTGAACGTCATGGACCTCGCGCGCGAGCCCTTCTCCATCAAGCGCAGGCTCTACGCCAACCGCGCCACCTGGGACAACTCCCGCCGCGAGTGGGTGCTTGAAAACGGATGGGAGCGCAGATTCGAAAGCGAGCGAGTCGTCTTTTACGAAACGTTCAAGGAGCGGCGCGTCGAGTTGCCCGAACGTCCTGAGTATTTCCAGAAGGACTCGCGCGGCCCGACATCGATGACGATGACCGAGCTGCGCAACAAGATAGCCGACCTCTCGCGGTCCGGCTTCGACGTGCTCGATTTGAAGATAGCGTTGCAAAGCAAGCTGGCGTTTCCGTTGACCTGTTTGATCATGGTCATAGTCGGGCTTCCCTTCTCGTTTTCGATAGGCAAACGCGGCGCTCTCTACGGCGTGACTCTCGGCATAGCGATAGGGCTGGCCTACTGGGGGTTGAGCGGTCTGTTCGAGCAGATGGGACGGTACGAAATGCTGCCGCCGGTGCTGGCGGCGTGGGGCGCGAATATGCTCTTCGGCGCAGGCGGTATCTACCTGCTTCTCACTTCACGGACGTGACGGAAGTCCGTCTTTCGAGCTTAGCAACTCTTTCAGCTTCAAGAACGCCTGCCTGTTGCTGTCCCAGTAGAGCATCCCAAAAGCGGTATCAAAATCGACCCACGCGCAGGCGACGTGTTCCAGCTCATCGACCCGCACGTCACGGTTATCGACGGCAAGAGCAAAGCAGACCTCTTCATTATGAGTCACGCCGGGCGCAAACCTTTTGCGCCACTCCGGCGCTATCTCAAACCGGTTTATAAGACCGAGATCGATCAGCTCTTGCTCACGACAACAGATGCCCGTCTCTTCCATCACTTCGCGGACGGCTGCCTGTCTATGCGTCTCGCCCGGCTCAAGCGAGCCCGTGACCGGCTGCCAGAAACCGCCGAAGCTTTCCAGTCTTTTTAGCAAGAGGTACTCGCGCACGCGCACGCCGTCTCTGAATACGATCACCTGAACCGAGTGAGGCTGTTTTGTCATTTCTAGACGATGCTGCCTGTGTGAAAGAGGCGGGCCACTTTGATAAACTCCGTGGCGTCAGCCTCGCTTGCAAATGCCCGCCTGGGGATCACGTGCGCCTGACACGAGCCAATGTAAAGGTATACGTACTCGTCATCCGCTTCGACCCGCTCGACGCCGTTCCAGGTCGAACGCGACTCTCCCACATCGCAGGTCTCGACCAGCCCGTCTTTACTGAGCGTCATAGTGTGGTCCCCAAGAATCCCCTTGTTCTTCCCTTCGCCGATCAACTTCCGAGCACTTGAATCGACCCACCTGTAGTAGTTAAGCCGGTAGATCACAACGTAGACGCCTGCGGAAACGGCTCCCAGAGCTATCCGGGCCAATATATCCCAGTTCGGCACGATCATGGCGAGGGCAACGCCTATAAAGATGCTCCATGAATATCCAACCTTATACCAGAACTGCATCGATCTTGAATTGCGGATATGGTACCGGTTGAAGGCTACCATATCATCTATTCCAACATTATAGTTTACCCGCATAATTCCGCCCCTTTCCAAAACGGTTCGACCAGATTTAACCACCTGTTTCTGACAGGCTCAAGAGTAACGTTTCGAGCTTGCTAAAGCCGTCGAGCGCAAGTAAGTATATGCGCTCGACTATGCCGAACGTATCGATCATCATCCCTGCGCTAAACGAAGAAGAGGTCATCGCCCGCACCGTTGCGGCCATACCTCGGCAGCACATATCAGAGATAATCGTCGTCGATAACGGCTCGACAGACCGAACGGCGGAGGAGGCCAGCCGCGCAGGCGCACGCGTCGTTATCGAGGCCGTGCGCGGCTACGGTAGAGCGTGCAGGCGCGGCGTCGACTCGGTCTCGCCCGACTGCGACATCATCGTGCAGATGGACGCGGACCTGTCGGATGACCCTGCGGAGCTTCCGCTCTTGATAAATCCGATTATCGAAGGAGAGTACGATTTCGTCCTGGGCTCGCGGATGCTTGGCCGCCGCGAACCAAAGTCGATGACGCCCGCACAGGTCTTCGGGTCGTGGCTCGCTTCGCGGATGATCCGCATGCTCTACGGCTTCCGCTACAGCGATATGGGCCCGTTCAGGGCGATCAGGCGAGAGGCGCTCGACGAGTTAAACCTGACAGAGATGACCTACGGCTGGTCGATAGAGATGCAGACAAAGGCCGCCGCGCGCGGGCTTCGCATAAAAGAGGTCCCGGCGAGCTGGCGCAATCGCGCGGGTGGTGAATCGAAAGTGGCGGGGACGATCAGCGGCTCGGTGAAAGCGGGCTTCAGGATAATCTGGACGATCCTTAGAGTCGCTTACGCGGAGCGGGCTAGAAAGCGGTAGGCCGGAGAAAGCGTCGGGAGTGAGGAAAGCGAGGGCCGGTGCTGTTTTAATCAGTCACCGGCCCAAATTAATAAGAAGCATCACGACGGCCTGAAGTTTCAGCTGATAGGAATTACTAGTGCGCAGACCATCGCGAGCCTGTTTGCTGACCGGCAATGTTTAGCCGCAAGGATCAAGCCGCCAAAGTTAACCGGGCCTGGTCCACCCTTTCAGACGTGAAAAGTTTACCGTTTACTTCTTGCCGCCGAGTACTGAATCTTTGGCCGCTTTGGCCAGGCGGAACTTCACAACGGTCTTGGCAGCAATCTTCATCGACTCGCCGGTCTTGGGGTTGCGCCCCATGCGGGCTTTGCGCTGCTGTTTGACAAGCTTGCCGATGCCGGGGATTGTGAACTCGCCGTTCTTCTTTGCCTCACGATAGGCAATCTCGCTGAGCGATTCAAGGAACTGCGACGCGGTCTTTTTGTTTGTTCCGGTTGCGTCCGCCAGCTCTGTGGTTAGCTGCGTTTTTGACATCTTCTTTACTGCGGGTTTTGCTGATGACATATTTCTGTGTCTCTCTCTTTCTGTGTTGATCTCTGTGACTGTGCACAGGATGGTTATGATCGCGGTAAAAGGCGGTCATGCGCCTCGCGTTTACCGCTCAAACAGAAACCCCTGTTTGGCCGCCCCTTTCGAGTCAGCAAAACAGGGGGTTTTCCGTGACGGTGAAGATTACTATACAACCATGAAAGTTGCAACTAAAAACTGGTAAAAAAACCCCGGTTTTTAAGGGAGAAATGAGCTTTTCTGCCGAGCGCGCCCCTGCGCAATCTCTTCGCCAAATCAAACCTCTATTGTTGTTGACTGGCGCACTCGTGCGGTGAGAGAATCTTCGTCGCAGATCGGTTCCCTACCGCGATCCCGCCCCCACACTGTAACTCTAGCTGCGAGGTAAAGATGGCGTCGTCTATTAATGAGCGAGCTCAAGCACCTGACCTGCCGCAAAGGTGGACAATTGGCGTAGACAAGCGCCGCGTGGGGGCATTTGTCGGCCTGGCCCTGATCGCCGGTTTCGCATTCGGGTTTATGACGGCTCGCTACCTGGCCCGAAACGGCAACGATAATATTGCTGGCCTGGGGCGCGCCGAAGCCTCTATGCGCGAAGATCTCGCGGCTCAAGAAGCTGTTCACTACAACCGCGTCACACGCGTCGTCAGCGCGGACACGGTTGAGATTGAAGGCGTCGGGGTCATTAAAATGCTCGGCATCGAAACTCCAGACGGGAAATCGCCTCGCGAGATCTATGAAACGCACGGGCGGCAGGCGCGCGCGTTCGCTGAAAAATCGCTCGTCGGCAAGGATGTTCGAGTCGAGACGGATGATTCGACCGGGGCACAGGAGGCGTCAACCCGGGTGTCAGGCTACATATTTACCAGAGACGGGTTGCTATTTAACGGCGAGATGGTCCGCGCCGGGTACGCGTTTGTCGAAACCGTCCGCCCGTTTAGAATGATCGAGCAGTTTCGCGCGCTCGAACGCGAGGCCATGCAAGGGTTGCGAGGGGTGTGGGGACCGGCCGCCCAGCAGCCCGCGACATCGCTCGCCGCCGCGCAGCCATCGCCTTCCCCGGCAAGCTCGCCCGCGCCTGCTGACGGCAAGGCAAAGAAGCTCGCGCCGTTACTTCCGTCAGAAGTCGGGCCAAACCTTCCGGCCGTATCCGGCGCGGCGGTTTCGCCTGCTCCGGGCGAACAACAATACTTTGTCTCGCCCAGCGACCGCATGTATCACAAGGCGAGTTGCGAGAGCTTGAGCAAGAAGAGGCGCGCCCTGTCGATTGGCGAAGCGCGCGCCGATGGGTTTACGGCTTGCAGCCGGTGTTTTGCCTCGACTCTGCTCAAAGCCCCTTGAAGCCGAGACGCTCATCGAAGCCGATCAAATAATTATTGACTGATAGTTTATACTGTATGCGAAGTTGTCGGCAGGACCAGTTAAGCCACCGACTCGCGAGCGAGCCCCTTCGTCACGAGCCCGAAGCCCCACAGGATTAAAAAACTGATGCGATCATCTTCATACGGTAGGGGTATCATTGCCTTTTTCATCGTCAGTTCATTCATCTTAGTTCTGGCGCAATCGAGCAAGGCTAGCGGGGTAGCTAAAAGATCAAAGGCCAGCGCATCATCGACCAGGTCGCGCCGCTGCAACGAGTGCGAAACGGCAGGTGCCTCGAAGCAAACAAAGAAACTGTCGAATAAGGCATCGAGGTCGAGCAAGCAAACGAGTTGTTACCCGCCGAAGTATGTCGACCCGGCGATATCAAAGAACCTCAATAAAGCTGTGAGTGATTTAAAGCGGGCGGGCATCAAGCCTGAGATTACAAGCACATGGCGTTCTTCCGCGCACCAGGCACGGCTGCACAAATGCTCGCGAAATAAGAAGTGTCGCCGCCAGCATCCCGGTCTCTACTACGCGCTGCCGCCGGGCGAGTCGCTTCACGAAGCGGGGTTTGCAGTCGACATAGCGGGCGTGGCATCAGGGCCGCGCGGGTCGAAGCGGCTGACGCCGCGAGGCCGCCGAATCGTCCAGACCATGAAAAAGAACGGCTTCAAGTGGCGCTACGGGCTTGCCGACCCCGCGCACTTTGAGGCAGACCCTAAAAAGCACGGGTTTCGCTCGACCAAGCAGGCTATAAAACGTAGTCAGAACAAGTGCCAGTTGAAACTCGCTGCCGCACCGCAATCTAAGGGTTCGAAATCGAAGGTGGCTTCGCCAAGGGGCCAGGCGAAACCGAAACTGGTCGAGGTCAGCTCTCAAAAGACGCGACCGAAGAGTCAGCGAGCGTAAGATTCAAAGCTGAATGACATTGAAAAAGAGGCGGAACCATTCCGCCTCTTTTTCATGCGAGCAGCGCCCTTTTACCCTTTTGGCTTATCGTCCGCCACTTCCACGGCCGTTGTGACGACAGACTTGACACCGGGGATCTTGCGAAAGACCTGCGCGGCTTTTACAAGCTGGTCGTGGTTCTCGACCTCGCCCGTCAAGGTCACAACGCCAGCGTTGCTTTCGGCTGCCAGGCTCAACTCCTGAATGACCGCGTCCGAATCCATAGCTTTCTCAATCTCGTTATTTATCTTGTCGTCAGACGCGTTCACCTCTGCGCGCCTGGCGTCGGGGACAACCTGAAGCTGGTTGTTCACGCTCGCGACGCCTTCGATAGATTTAGCTACTTCTTCGGCAGCGGTCTTGCCTTCGGGCGTGTCGACCTTTCCGCTGAGCGTGACGACTCCGCCGTTTGTCTCCACGTCGGTCGCAAACCCGCTGGTCCTACCGTCTGCGATTAAGGCAAGCTTGATCTTGGCTGTTACCCAGGCGTCGGGCCGCTGAACCTTGTCGCGGCTGGCGGTCGTGTTCGCGTTACCGTTTGCGGCGCCGCGATTTGAGTTGTTGGCGTTATCTGTGTCGGGGTTTCGAGTGCAACCCGTGACAAACACGAACAGGCCAACAAGGGCTGCTACAAAAAGTTTTCGCACGGTTTTATCCTCTGATCCGTCCGCGTGAAGATGCGGTAGTCTGGCCAAGCTCCACCCGATTCAGTATACATCATCAGCGCGGTTCCAGTCACAGCTTGCGCCTGTTGCGGAGCTTGACCTTACAGCGTAAATCGTTCAGCATTGTGGCGGTAAATTCAACGGAAAACTTTACATGTACGAAGACCCTGAAGAGATAAAGACATTCACGCTGAGCGAGGCGCGGAGTCTTCTGCCAAGGCTCCGCAAGCTTCTTTCGCACATGACGCGCGAGCGCGAGGCGCTCGTCGGTTTGCGCGTTGAGATAGACAAGGCGCGCGCCAAGAGTGATTACGGCGGCGGAAGCCTTGCCGGTCCCGCCTACCTGCTGCGCCTCGCAGGATTCAGCGAGGTGGTCCAGGAGATAGAGACGCTCGGCGTGGTCATAAAGGACTTTCGCACAGGGTTGATAGATTTCCCGTACGAGCGCGACGGCCGCATAGTCTATCTCTGCTGGAAACTGAACGAGACCGAGATAGAGTGGTGGCACGAGACCGATTCGGGGTTCGCCGGCCGCCGCCCTCTGTTCGAAGAAAACGAGTGACCGTTTCCGCATGGACGGGCTCGAAGGAGGACAAGTGCGAAGGCTCTCTTATCATCTGGTCGATGTCTTTACAGACCGCCCCTTCGGCGGAAATCAACTCGCGGTATTTACTAACGGTCGCGGCATTTCGGGCGGCGTGATGCAACAGATCGCCAAAGAGCTGAATTTGTCGGAGACGACCTTTGTGCTGCCGCCTGAGAATGCGGAGAGCGATTATCGTCTGAGAATATTTACCCCGGCCGCCGAGCTGCCGTTCGCGGGTCACCCGACCATCGGCACAGCCTTCGTCCTTGCGCGCGAAAATTTTTTCGAGCCGTCGAACGGTCAAGCGACGATACGGTTTCAAGAAGGGGTCGGGATGATTCCGGTCTCAATCAATTTTGACGACCGGGAGCCTTCGCTTGTCACGATGGAACAACCCCTGCCGGATTTCGGAGAAGAGTTCACCGACCGTGAAGTGATAGCCGAGATGCTGTCGATAGGACCCGAAGGGCTCGACGGGCGCTACCCCATACAGATCGTTTCATCGGGCGTGCCTTTCTGGTATGTGCCGGTCAAGGACATGAGCACGATCAAGCGCGTAAGGCTGAGGACAGACCTGTGGGAGCGGGCTTTGAAAGATTCCTCCTCGCCGCACGTCTTCATGTTCACAACCGAAACCGAAGCTCCTGAGTCAACGGTACACTGCCGCATGTTCGCGCCCGCGTTCGGCATTGCCGAAGACCCCGCGACCGGCGGCGCAAGCGGCCCGCTCGGCGCTTATCTTGTAAAGTACGGGATTGCGAAAGGAGGCGTGGGTAATACGATCATTAGCGAGCAGGGATTCGAGATCGGAAGGCCGAGCATCATCTACATTACCATAGAGCAGAGCGGCGACCGCTTCACCGGCGTGAAGGTCGGGGGAAAGAGCGTTTATATGGGGGAAGGCTTTTTCCAGTTGTGAGAGGGACCCAAGCCGACACATTAAGCCGAGCGGTGGCTTTTCTCTCTGCGCTCAGCGTCATCACGGTAGCCGCGATCTTCGAGTTCTCTTCCCTCGTCGTCACGCATGCCTTTTTTGAAGCTGCGTATGCCTTCGCCAAGTCCCTTTGCGACTTCCGGTATGCGCCGCGCGCCGAATAATATGATGATAATCAGCGCAATAATAAGAATCTCGGGCCAGCCAAGGCCGCCGATGAAAAAGCCCTGCATTTTGCACGCTCCTAATTGAGGGATCGGACGCTCTGATTGTAGACCCGCCCTGTAGGACTGTCAAACCCGAAATCCATGAGGGCTTTCTTGATTTTTCCCAAGACGAGCCGTTATACTGCGCCCCTGGCAGACCTCAATTGAGATTGTATGGGAGATCGGTAAAACACAGTCATTAGATTCTGAGAGGCCGTTACTCTTTTATGACCATTGCATGCCCGAAATGCAAAACTACCGTTTCACGCGAAGGTCAGCGATTTTGCTACCGCTGCGGCCACGACTTGCGTGAGTTCTACGATTCGCTCAACGTAAAGGTCAAGGAAGACTCGCTGGCCTCAAAGACGGTCGTGTTCGGCTCGCCCGGCAAGGTGCAGCCGGCAGACCCTGGCATCAATACAGGCGAGCAGCCGAAGGCCAAGAACACGGGCGAGCAGATGCCCGCGCTCGACACGGTCGCAATGGACCCTGTCGAGATAACGAGCGAGTCGAAACCCCTCGTTTCAGACGCCGAGCAGAAAGCGACGCTCAGAATAATCCTCCCGACCGGCGATGTCTTTGACCGCGAGATTAACCGCACAGAGACTCAGATGGGCAAAGGGCCGCGAAACGACATCGTCATCGCCGACCCTGCCGTGTCGGCTTCGCACGCGCTGATAAAAGCAGAAGGCAAGGTCTACACAGTCTCGGACCTCGGAAGCCGCAACGGGACATACCTGAACGGCGAGAAGATAGACGGCCCGCGCAATCTTAATCACGGCGACGTGATAGGGCTTGGGCTTTCAAAACTGACATTTCGATTGAGCGATTATAGCGAGACGGGCGCGGTCCTCATTTCTGACCTGGTCGAGGCAGCAGCGCCGCGAGTCATCCCCCCGCTCACCGAAGAGTCGCTCGCAGAGGCCGCCGTGTCGGCGGGGCTCGTCTCAAAAGCCCAGCTCGAAAAACTTCGTAAGGAAGGGGCGTCGGGCCGCAGGCTGTCGCGCTTACTCATCGAAGAGAACCTTGCGACCGAGGAACGGTTGCGCGACTTGATGAGCAAGACTTTTGATATTCCGACAATCGATTTGGACTCCGCAGAGGTCGCGGAGGCGTTGACGGCAAAATTCCCTTCGAGGCTCGCACGCCAGCATCAGGCCATCCCAGTTTCGATGGAGTCGAACAAGCTCCTGCTTGCGGTCGCGGACCCGACCAACAGCGCCGCCGTCGCGGACGTTCGGCGCGAGTTGAAACTCGAAGTTGATATGAGGCTCGCCACTCCTTCGGATATTCTCCAACAGATCGACAAACATTACGCCCCAAGACTGATTGGCGTTCAGCCGTCGGGCGAGAGGCTCGAATGCCTCGTGAATCAGAAAGAGATAGAGATCGGCAAGGCTCCGCACAACACAATCGTGCTGACGGACCAGACCGTCAGCAATACGCACGCGGTGATTCTAGCGCGCGACGGCGGCTACTCGATTGTCGATCTCGGCTCTCGCAACGGAACCTTTGTCAACGGCGACCGGCTGGGGTCGCAGGCGCGCACGCTATGTCATGGCGACTCGATACAACTCGGCCAGACGGTCTTAACATTCAGAAATCCCCAGGAGACGACTGAAAACAAAACGGCCGTCTTATCGCAAAACGTGCTGGAAGAGATTCGCAAGCGCGCCGAAAGCCAGGCTGTCGCGCAAGAGCCTTCAAAGAGCGAAGCGAAGCCTAAGTCCAAAACAGAGGATGTGGAGATAGTTTCGCCCCCGGTCGTTGCGCTGCCGGTCGGTGCCGCCCCCGCGCCTCTGGTTGAGCAGAAAGCCTCCGCGCAGGAGAAGGCATCCAAGTCGGCTGACGAGGCGAATCAGGAAAGCGAGAAGAAGAAAAAGAAAAAGAAGAAAGGCGAGCAGGAGCGTCTCAAAGCAGCGTACATCGGCGCGATCAGCCGGGTCATAGCTCAGATCATCGGCCCGCTCGCTTTGATACTGGTTACCGTCTATATCATCCAGCGCCCGCAATCTACGGGGCCGACTCAGCCCCCCGCGCCTTCCGGACCCGCGGGGCGGACGGTAGAGAGATCGAGGTTCGCCACGCCAAGTGCCGCAACCGCCTTTACCGGCGGTCTGTTCGAGCCGTCCGGCGTGATACAGGTTCCCGATTCGAACAATATACTTTTTGTGAGCGACGGCAAGAAGGACGCGGTCTTTCTTGTGACGCTTGACGGTTCGGGAAATCAGACGGGTGATATAAAGCCCGTCGCCTTAGGGACAAAGATTGCTGACCCGGAAGCGATCACGTACGGCGGCGGCTATTTTTACGTTGTCGGGTCGCAATCCGACGCTACCTGGGCAGAGCAAAATGCGCTTGTCAGGTTCAAGTATGACCCGGCCACACAGGCCATCGCGGGACAGACGGAAGTTATCGCGGACCTGCGCGGATGGCTGCTCCAAAACGTCCCGGAGTTGAGCGCCGAAGGATCAAAAGCGGGGATTGAAGGCGGGTTGAACGTCGAAGGCCTTGCGTGGGACCCCACGCACGAGCGGTTATTGCTCGGTCTCCGCTCACCTTTCGTAGACGGCGGCGCGCTGCTTATCGCGCTCAAAGTGCGCGACTCGTTCACACGCGAGGCGCTCGCTCTGGCAGACCCCGGCGTCATCAAGATACCGCTCGAAGGCTTAGGCGTGCGCGATATTCATTTTGACACGCGACTGAAATCGTTTCTGATTCTGGCAGGGGCCGCTGAGAACCAGAAGCGAAGCGAGTTCAAGCTCTGGGAATGGAGCGGTGATACAGAGCCGGGCAACGTCGCGGCAAGGGCGCGCGAAGGTGCCGCGCTCGACCAGAACCTGAAGCCCGAAGGGATTGCTCATCTCAAGATGGGCGGCCGCGACTTCCTCTTCATCGCCTGCGATGCCAACAGGTACTTCAAGATTGATTATGCGACGGTCGAGTGAATACCGGCCCGTGAAGAATACTATTGCAAACTGCCGCCCCTCGTACTAAGATCGCCGCGTCCCCCTCCAAATATCGCCGTTTGTATTGTGTTGAGCGCTTGGTCTGTTAAATCCCCCTTTGCCATCAAAAGAGCGGAAGGTTAAAAAACCGGTAACCTAAGGATAAGTCAATGACGGACCTGATCGGCACGGCTTTGATCGACGACACCAATCGCCAAGCACGTATCCTCATCATAGATGACGAGCCGGGCATACTTTCCGTGCTCGCTTCCCTGCTCGGCGAGGCTTACGAATGCAGGACCGTTACGAGCGCGAATGAAGCGCTGGAGTATCTCCGCGAAGAGACATACGACCTTGTGCTGTCAGACATAATGATGCCCGGCATGAGCGGCCTTGAGCTGCTACAGGAGATCACGCGGCTTACCGCCGACACAGTAGTTATACTGATCTCAGGCAATCTGAATATACAGAGCGCAGTTGAAGCCATGCGGCGCGGCGCATTCGATTATGTCACCAAGCCGTTCAACCTGTCTGATGTCGAGACCGCAGTAGCTCGCGCGCTGCGCCATCACTCGCTGCTCAAAGCCAATCGAAGGTACGAGCAACATCTAGAAGAACTGGTGGGGCAGCGGACCACGGAGCTTGGCCGGGCCAACAGCAAGCTCAACACGACGCTTGAAAAACTCCGCGACACAAACATGGCGACGTTGCGCGCGCTCGCGACGGCGCTTGAGGCCCGCGATGTTGAGACGCGAGGCCATTCCGGGCGTGTCGTGGCAAACAGCCTGCGGCTCGGGATTCAACTGGGGCTGAGCGACAGCGAGTTGATGGTTGTCGAGCAGGGCGCGCTCCTCCACGACATTGGGAAGATAGGCGTTCCCGATTCGATACTGCTAAAACCCGGCCCGCTAACCGCAGAAGAGTGGGTCCAGATGCGACGCCACGTAGACCACGGGTTACAGATACTTCGGGACATAGACTTTCTCGAAGGCGCGGCCGAGATAGTAGGCCAGCATCACGAACAATACGACGGGAGCGGCTACCCGAACAATCTCAAGGGCGAGCAGATTTGCATAGGCGCGCGCATATTCGCGGTCGCAGACGCTATTGACGCAATAACTTCCGACAGACCCTATCGCGCAGGCCGACCCATCGAAATCGCCGCGCAGGAATTGGCCCGGTGCGCCGGGAGGCATTTCGACCCCGTAGTAGTTCGGGCATTTCAGGCGGTCCCGCTCGACACCTGGGCGGAGATCAGACAGACAATCGTGGAGCCAAGGCTGCCGGTCGAGAATCATCTTTCTGGCCGCGAGATTAGAAATTCGCTGATAACCATGGCAAGCGGTCCGTTGATGGAAAAGGCGCGGTGATGCATTCAAACACGGCCACGTTTCCGCATCCGTAAAAAACTTGATTCCATTATTCGATAAAAAATCTGGTTACTGGGGGCTGGTCAATCGCCTGGGGGCGGCATCACACGCCGCGACCGACCTCGACGGGTTCTTGTCGATGGCGACTTGCGAGCTTTGCCGGTTGCTTGGCGTAGCTCGTTCGGCAATCGTCTTGCGCCAGGCCGACGGCGTCAGGAGCCGCGCGGATTACTGCGCGCAGGGGGTCGAGCCGGGGGCACGCGAGAAACTTGCGCTTGTCGATGTTGAGATGACGCGAGGCATAAAGGGGCGGGCAGGTCTGCTTGAGATCACCGACTTTGAGAGCAAAGCGTCGGGTCAGTTGTTATCTCCCGGGCTCAGCGGATTCTTGAGAGAGGCGGGGCTAAGACCTCTGCTGGTCGCTCCGCTGGCTGTCGACGGCAGCGAGCTCGGCAGCTTGATCCTCTACCACAACAAACAACGGCGATGGACAGGCATAGACAAACAGTTTGTCGAAGCCGTGGCGTCAAGCCTCACGCACACAGTCTTCCGCATCCAATCCAGGGAGAAAGCGCGCAGCATATCCGACCGCGAAGCGCTGTTGAGCAAGCTCAGCTCGACCATCCACGGCACTCTCGATTCCGATGCGCTGCTGCAATCGATTGTCACCGAGCTTGGCGCGGCTCTGGGCGTTTGCCGCTGCCGACTGGTCTTGATACCCGACCCGCTGCCCGAAGCCTTGCCCGTCACTCACGAGTACGTCGCGCCCTGCTGCGCAAACAGGCCGCAGGCCTTGCGGAGAATACCCGTCACCGGGAACAGGCACCTGAAGGTCTTGCTCGAAAGCCCCAATCCGGTCGAATCGAACGACATAGGGAACGATCCAAGGCTCTCGACTTTGAGGGACTCGCTCGCACAAAGCGGCGTCAAGTCGCTCCTTTCATCTTCCATACGGCTTGGAGGCAGGGCCATCGGCGTGCTTTCGCTTCATCACTGCGAGCAGAACCACGTCTGGACTCAATGGGAGATAGACGTTGTCCAATCAGTTTCAGAGCAGGCGGCGGTTGCCATAAGACAGGCGGAACTTTATAGAGAAGCGAGGGAGTCTGCGAAGCGGGCCGCGCTGGTAAACCAGATCGTCGCATCGATTCGCCGCTCGCTCGATTTGCGCGAGACGCTTCAGGTTGCCGTCGAGGAGATGGGGAAAGCGCTTGGCGCAAACCTCACACATTTTCGACAGATAGTCGGCGACGAGGTCCAGATCGTAGCCGAGCACGTCTCCGGCAACTGCACTTCGATGAGCCACCTTCGAGCGAGCCGTGGCAATTACCTGGGGTCGGTTTTAAACGATACGCGCCGCACGCTAGTGCTTGAAGACGTGCGCGCATTTATCGCCGCGCACCCGGAAGAAGCGGCGACCGTCGCCGCCTGGCAGCAAGTGCCGTTCATACTGTCTCAGATCCTCTGCCCTATCTTTGTGAACGACCAGTTGTGGGGTTCGGTTTCGATAGGCCAGACTGACCAGTTAAGACAATGGACGGCAAACGAGATAGCGATTGTCGAAGATGTGACCGCCCAGATAGCTGTGGCCATAAGCCACAGCAACCTTTTTGAAGAGGCGAAACAGTCTGCGCGGGTCGAGTCGCTTATCAGCCACATCATCCACGGCATAAACCAGTCGAACCGTATCGACGAGATATACCCTGTCGTCGCCGAAGAGCTGTGCGAGCATCTGGGAACGGACTCGATCCTGATCGCCAGGCACAGGCCGGAAGACGACCTGTGGACAATCGAGTGCGAATACAGCAACCGCCGTATAAGCGCGCCGGGTCGAAGATACCGCGACAGTGATTTTCTGAACTTCAGCGCGCACGAAAAAGACGGGCTGATCCTGTCGGACGACACGGAAACCGATGCGCGTTTCGTTTCTTACCTGGATAGCTACCTCCGTCCCGCCGGGACACGCGCGTTCATGAATGTGCGCGTCTTTTACAACGACACCCCGAGACTTGCCATCACTGCGATCATGAAAAACGGCCCGCGCGCCTGGACTGTCGACGAAGCGAACGTTATGCGCGCGGCTGCCAACCAGGTGTTGATCGCGCTTGAGCGCGCGGAGCTTTTCGACCAGGTGTCGCGAGGCAAGAACGAATGGGAAACCACCTTCGACGCGCTGACAGACGGCATATTCATCTTTGACCAGCGCGGGCAGCTCAGGCGGGTGAACAAGGCCGCGGCCGATTTTGAAGGGGTCCAGGCGCGTGAGCTGATAGGTCGAAGGTGCTGCCAATTGATGCAGGGGATCGAGGCTGAGAGCTGTCGCGTGGCTCAGGTCATTGATACAGGGCGCGCGGTGACCTTCGAGCTGGTCCCGGAAAAGCTCGGACGCCCGGTGCTTGTCACGATCTCGCCTCTGTTACACGATACTATCTCGGCAGCCGACAAAGAGAAACTGATCGGAGACGGCGAAGATAAGACAAAGGCCGCGCTCGGCGCGGTCTGCATAGTCAGAGATTTGACGGAGCTGAGAACCGCCGAAGCAGAGGCGCGCGAGCAGCGGAGCTTCCTAATCAAGTTGATAGAGCACGCCAACGACTCGATCTTTGCGCTCTCGCCCGACGGCCGGTTGATATGGTTCAACGAGCGGTTGATAAAGTTTTTCGGGTACACCCGCGAGGAGATGGAGGCGGGGCTATTCCGCCAGTTCATACCGCCGGGCGAAAAGCGAAGGGTGATCGAGCGTTTCAACGATGCGCTGGCCGGACAGGCTCAGACATTCGAGATGCACGCGCTCAAAAAGAACGGCGAACAGAGGCTTCTGCTCATCACATACACGCCCATATACGACCAGGGCCGAGTGTCGAGCATATTATCCATCGCGCGCGACATAACCGAGGAGCGCGTCGAGAGCCAGCGGGCGGCGCAAGCCGAGAAGTTGCGCGCGCTCGGCCAGCTCGCATCCGGCGTGGCTCATAACTTTAACAACCACCTTGCGGCTATACTCGGCCACACGCAGTTGATAAAGCGGGCGTGCAATGATGAGCGAATCGCCCAGCGGCTCGACATAATCGAGCGTGCCGCGCTCGACGGGTCCGAGACGGTGAAACGTATCCAGGGGTTCGGGCTTCAGCAAGACGTCGCTTCGCTTGAGCCTGTGGATTTGAACCAGCTAATTCAAGACTCGGCCAACCTGACCTGCGCGCGATGGCGAGACGACGCGCAGGCGCGAGGGATCAGCTACAAGGTCGAGATGGAGCTGGCCACATTGCCGACGGTGCGAGGGTCTGCTTCGGAGCTTCGCGAAGTCTTCGTCAATATAATCCTGAACGCGTTAGACGCCATGCCTCAAGGCGGGCGGCTGCGGATAACCACGAAGGTTGAAAAATCCGTGGTGAAGGTAGAGTTCACAGACAGCGGCATCGGCATGAGCGAAGAGGTGCGCGCGCGCATATTCGAGCCGTTCTTCACAACAAAGAGCATGACGGGCACGGGACTTGGGCTTGCCGTGAGCCACAGCATAATTGAGCGACACGGGGGGCGGCTCGAAGCGTCGAGCGGCGCGGGCGTCGGCTCGACCTTTTCGATCACGCTGCCGGTCGCGAGCGGCTATCAAAAGCCGACATCGCGCGGGCGCACGGTTAAGGTGGACGGCGCGCATGTGCTCGTCATAGACGACGACGAGCGAGTCCGCGAGGCGCTTGTCGGCATGCTCGGATCGGCCTCGCACTCAGCCGATCAAGCCGCGTCGGGGCCCGAAGGCATATCGAAGATGGAAGAAAAGAGTTTTGACCTCGTATTTACTGACCTCTCCATGCCAGAGATGGACGGCTGGGCCGTTGCCAGGGAGATACGAAGCCGATGGCCCGGCACAAAGATCGTGCTTATCACTGGCCACGTGCTGCCGCCCGACGACACCAAACATAACGTCGAGCTTGTCGATGAGATCATCTTCAAGCCCGTTCAAGTAGACGACATCAGCTCAACGATCAACTCGGTGCTGGCATAAAACGGCGCTTTGAACCCCAGGCAAAGGCTTGCTTGTACCACTCCCGTCCTACTTGCTAAAATCGACTCAGTGAAACCTCACAACTTGTTGTGCGTTTATACTTGGCGACAGGACTGTGCCGAGGTGCATCTACCAAATAGCTAAAGAATCGGTATGTACGACATCACAGAGAGGATCAAAGGATGAAAAGGCTGTCAATCTTCCCGATCAGCGCGATCACAATACTACTGGCGCTGGCGCTGGCAGATATTGCCAGTGGTCAGGGCGGCGATGTCCGCCGTCGAACAATCGCAATTACATATTTCAGAGACCCGGTTAAGGTATTTTTTGCGGGAACGACGCTCAGGCCGAACGCAAAAGGCGAGGCCACTGTCGAGCGGTGGCGCAAGCGCAACACAAGCGAGATAGATATAACCGTCGAGAATATGGTCCCCGCCTTCAATTTCGGCGGCGACTATAACACATACGTGCTGTGGGCGGTGACTCCCGCCGGGCAGGTGGAAAATCTCGGTGAGTTCAAGCTGTCGGGCGGGTCAGGGCGATTGAAGACGACTACCGCACATCAAACCTTCGCCATGATTGTCACGGCAGAGCCTCATTACCTCGTCCGACTGCCTTCGCGTATGGTCGTACTTGAGAACCTGACCCCTGTGACCAACAAGGTCCAGGTGCAGGCAAGCGAGGTCTTCTTCACGGGAGATTCAGGCAGGTTCTATACAGACACGACAATCCCTTCGCTTGCCGAGCGCGACTACAACAAGACGCCTATGGAGTTGTTGCAGGCACGCCGCGCAATCCAGATCGCGCGCCTGGCCGATGCGGAGCGCCACGACCCAAATGATTTTACAACCGCAGTCCGCTGGCTCGAACAGGCTGAAGCTTCGCACCGCAGCGGCGCGAGTGTGCACGAAGTAGGCCGGTTGTCGCGCGAGGCCATAACCATCGCGGTTCGCGCTCGCGACATCTCGGAGGAGCGGGCGCTGGCAGCCGAGCGGCGAGCAGAGATCCAAAGACGCGATCAAGATGTTCGCCGGGCAAACGAGAATGTTTCTGACCTTGAAGCCCGGTTGAATGAGACTGAGACGCGGCTGCGCGCCTCGGAAATTTCGCGGACAAATAGCGAAGAACAGCTCACGCGCGCGCTCAGAGAGGCGGCCGATGCGCGCGCTGAAAATCGCCAGTTGCAGGCCGAAAACGAGCGATTGCGCAACGACCTGGGCCGCGTGGGCCGCGAGCTTGAATCGGCTCGCACTCAGATAACGACTTTGCAAACGCAGTACTCTTCAACAACCGAGAGGCTTAACGAAACAAGCACGCGCGTCGAGGCGATGGAGCGGGCCGAGCGCGAAAAGGCAGAGTTTGAGGCTCGCCGCCGCGACTTCGCCGATTTGCAGACGACGCTGGCCCGCGTGTCGACCGTTAAACCGACCGCCGACGGGTTCGTGCTCGTCCTGCCAGACACATTCTTTGTCCCAAACCAGTCGTCGCTTGCGCTCAAGGTGAAGTCTAAGATGGACCTGCTGGGCGAGGCGCTGGCGGCCAAGCCTTCGGTCGTCTTCTCGATTCAGGGTCACTCGGACCCGCGTACCGGCGCTGAAGATTTCGCGCTCGGTCGAGCCAAATCGGTCGCCGATTACATAGCCGCGCTCGGAACGCCTCGCGCAAACTTCCGCGTCGATTCTCTCGGAGCGTCCGCGCCGGTCTCGAAGCTGAAGACCGTGAAGGGCCGCGCGATGAATCGTCGCGTCGAGATCGTATTTATCGCGCCAAGAGCAGGCGACGACCAGTAATCTTTCCGACCTGTGGAGTGCGGCCCGGTGACGCCGCACTCCAAACTCGCCCTGTTGCATCCAATCGCAAACAGCTATATTCTCTCCATTCACGGGTCGATCTACATAGTGGAGGCAGAAATCATGTATTGCCCAAACTGCGCAGCGCAAAACAACGAGGAGACGAAATTCTGTCGGGTGTGCGGGGCAAATCTGAGCCTCGTCCCACAGGCGTTGACCGGCAAACTGTCTCGCCGCGCCAGCAAAGAGGAGAAGCACGAGAAGAACCAGCTTGCCAACGGCATCAGAGAAAGCTTCATGGGTCTGGCCTTCCTGATCGTCGCGATAGTACTGTGGGTGAGCAAGCAGTGGTGGGGCATATGGATGCTCATCCCCGCCTTCGCCTTGCTGGGCAAGGGCGTGGCGCAGATCGTGACCGACAGGCTCAGCCAGCCGCCACAACAGAATCAGGTGCAAGCGCCACCTGCGACCTATCTCAGCGAGCCTCCGCGCCGAAATACCGGCGAGCTTTATCCTCCCATAAGCGTGACCGAGAATACGACGCGCCATCTTGATTCGACCATCGACCACGCAAAAGAGAGACAATAACCGATGCGAGCACGATTCATTCCATGGCTGCTGTGCGCCTTTGTGATAGCGCAATCGAGCGCGGCGGCTGCGCCCTTCCAGCAAAGCCAGCAAGATCAACCCTCAGAGGCCGGACTTATAACCGTCACCATCTTGCAGCTAAACGACGTGTATCAGATAACCCCTGTCGACCGTGGCAAGCGAGGCGGCATGGCGCGCGTGGCTACACTGGCAAAACAGATCCGCGCCGCATCGCCCAACACGCTCTTTTTGCTTGCGGGCGATTTCCTCTCTCCATCCGTAGCGTCGCGCATCTTCAAAGGCGAGCAGATGGTCGCCGCGCTCAACTCTGTCGGCCTCGACATAGCAACGCTCGGCAACCACGAATACGATTTCGGCGCGGACATACTGCGCGAGCGAATGAAGGAATCGAAGTTCGCTTACACAATCTCAAATGTACTGGATGCGAAGACGGGCCAGCCCTTTGGCGGGGCCGCGAACTACATCATACGCGAATTTGGCGGGGTTAAGGTCGGCATATTCGGGCTGCTTCTGCCCGAAACGGCGCAACTCTCATTTCCCGGCCCCGGAGTAAAGTTTGAAGACCCGGTGGCGGTGGGCAAGCGCGTTGCCGACAGCCTGCGGCGGCAGGGCGTGGACATCGTAATCGCGCTGACGCACCTCGCCATGCGCGACGATAAGCGGCTGGCTGCCGAAGCTAAAGTTGATCTAATCATCGGAGGCCACGAGCACGAGCTGCTTGAATCGGTTGCAAACGGCACGCCGATTTTAAAGATGGGGTCGGACGCGCGCAACCTTGGGCGCATAGACATTCGCGTCTTGCCAGCGCGGCGAGTGGCTACAAGAGGCGGGCGGGCGAGGCTCGCAAGGGCAAGGCTTCAATCGATAGATTTTGCGGCCATCCCTGTCGACGATAAGATACAAGACGACCCGGCGGTCGCAGAGGTCGTCGCGAAATACGAAAAGCAGCTTGACGCTAACCTCGGCGAGGTCATAGGCAAGACATCTGTGATGCTCGAAGCGCGAGCGGCCGTGGTCCGCCGCCAGGAAGCAAACCTCGGCAACTTTCTCGCAGACGTTTACAAGCAGAAGCTTATGAGCGACGTTGCGCTTGTAAACAGCGGCAGCATCCGCTCGGATGCGACATACGGGCCGGGCGATCTTACAAAGAAAGATGTGCTGACGATCCTGCCGTTTGAGAATACGCTCGTCAAAGTGAGCGTGACCGGGGCTCACCTGAAGCGACTGCTTGAAAACGGCGTCAGTGTGGCCGGACAGGAAGACGGTCGTTTCCCACAGGTCTCCGGCATGAAGTTCACATACGACGCGGCGAAGCCTGTGGGCTCTCGCGTCACAAGCATAGAGGTGGGCGGCGCGCCCGTTGACCCGAACAAGCAGTACACCGTAGCGCTCAGCGCGTTCGTCCTTGGCGGAGGCGACGGGTACGATTTCAAAGGCGCAGAGGTATTGATAAAACCGGAAGACGGGCCGGTCGAGCCGGACGTAGTGATGGAAGCGATAAGGGAGAAGCAGACCATATCGCCGCAGGTCGAGGGGCGCATAAAAGGCGTCAACCAGACCGCTCGAACTTCCGCGCCCGGATCAACCAGCTACCGTCTCCATCGCCTTTCGCGCGGCCCTGACGGTCTTCTCGATAACTTCGTCAATATGCGACGTGCTGACAAAAGCGCACTCGTATTGCGAAGGCGCAAGATAGACCCCTTCTTCGAGCATCGCTCTGAAGAACGTGCCGTACTTCCCTGTGTCTGACTTGCTGGCAGAATCCCAGTCTGTGACAGGCCCCTCGTTAAAAAAGGCGGTCAGCATCGACCCGACACGGTTTACAGTAGCGGGCACGCCTAGCTCTCCGGCCGCATCGCGCAACCCCTGTTCGAGGTTTGCGCTCCTTCGTTCAAGCTCTGCGTAAGGGTCAACCTCTTTCAGCATCTTTAGAGTCGCGAGCCCCGCGCTCACAGCCATCCGGTTGCCCGAAAGTGTGCCCGCTTGATAAACAGGTCCGAGCGGAGCTACTTGCTCCATCACATCCCTGCGCCCTCCGAAGGCCGCTGCGGGCAGACCGCCGCCAATGATCTTGCCAAGACAGGTGAGGTCAGGCTTGATATGGTAAAGCTCCTGCGCGCCGCCGTAAGCGACGCGAAACCCCGTCATGACTTCATCAAAGATCAACAACGCGCCGTGACGCGCGGTCAGTTCGCGGAGAGATTCGAGAAACCCCGGCGCGGGCGGCACGCACCCCATGTTTCCGGCGACGGGTTCGATAATAACCCCGGCTATCTCGCTCCCCTGCTCCTCAAAAATCTTCTCAAGACCTTCAATGCTGTTATACGTGGCCACAACTGTGTGGCGCGCAAAGTCGGACGGGATCCCTTTACTGTCGGGCGTGCCGAACGTGGCGAGGCCCGACCCGGCTTTTACCAGAAGGCTGTCGGTGTGGCCGTGGTAGCAACCCTCGAACTTTACTATCTTGTCCCGCCCCGTAAACCCGCGCGCAAGTCGTATCGCGCTCATCGTCGCTTCCGTGCCTGAGCTGACCATTCGGACAAGCTCAATCGAAGGGACGGCTTTGATTATCTCCTCCGCAAGCTCTATCTCTATTTCAGTTGGCGCGCCGTAGCTTGTTCCTTCATACGAAGCCTTGTTTATGGCATCAAGCACCACAGGCGGCGCGTGGCCCAGGATCATCGGTCCCCACGAGCCCACATAATCGGTGTAGGTGTTGCCGTCCACGTCTTCGATGACCGACCCGGCGGCGGCTTTTATAAAAAGCGGCGCGCGGCCGACCGCGCGAAAGGCGCGCACGGGGCTGTTGACGCCGCCCGGAATCACCTTCTTCGCCCGCTCGAATAGCTCACCGGACTTTTCGGTATTAAGCTTTGACATAAAATATTGCCTCTCGTAAGAAAATCTTGAATGGTATACTCAGGCTTCAGCAGTATACCAATCTGCCGCCGGTCGAGTAAAAGAGACGATGAAGGCAAAGCACCATTTCTGGTCGTCCGCGCTAGCAGGCGGCGGGTTGTATCTTGCCACAGGGTCGAGCGCGGCGATTGCGGGCGCGATTGTGGGAGGGTTCCTGATAGACGCCGACCACATAATCGACCAGATGTGGTCGATATACCGGGGCGCGCCTCTCATGGGCAATCCGAAAGCGGCTGATGAGGGCGGCGCGCCCGGAGCGTTCAAAAGCCTGTTTACGCGCTTCGTCCGCCGGAGGAAGCTGATACGGCTGCCTCTAATCTTCCACTCTTACGAGTTGTTTGCCGCTCTCGTTCTGCTCACGGCGTTTGCGCCCACGCCTTTCATGACAGGGCTGACGGTAGGGTACGCCCTGCACATCGCGCTGGATTTCATAAGACACCGGCACGAATTCCGCTCGCCTTTTTTCTACCTTATCTCCTACAGGCTCGCGCGGGGCTTCAGGCGCGACAGGCTCATAAAATCGAGATACCTGTAGCGGTCTGATCCGAAATCCTAAATTGATTTGTTGGTAATGAATCGCCTATAATCGCGCACTATAGTGACCTCGCAACTGGACAGACGTGACCTGCCGTGGGTCATCCTCATCGCTGTCTCTTTCTTGTTTGCCCTTGCCGTTTCCTGGGAGCGGTGGGGTAATCCCCTTGTGGACTGCGGGCGCGAGATGAATCAGCCGTTGCGGCTGCTGCGCGGCGAGATGCTCTACTCCGAAGTGCGCCACATCTACGGGCCGCTTTCGCCGTATGTCAACACGATGCTTTACAGGCTGTTCGGCCCATCGCTTAACGTGCTCTACTGGGACGGGATCATCACGGCGATTCTAATAATCGGGCTTATCTACTGGCTTGCGCGACAGGTGCTCGACCGCGCCCCGGCGGCGGCGGCGACCTTGAGCGTCATCTGGCTATGCGCCTTCAAACAAGCGGGAAACTATGTGCTGCCTTACTCATACTCCGCGCTTCACGGCTGCGCGCTCGGCCTCATGTCGCTCGCGCTGATGATCCGCTTCGTCAAAGCCACGACCTACGATGTTTCGCAACAAGAGGCGAAGCGGGGCAGCCGGTTTCTGTTCTACGCAGGGATAGTCGCAGGTCTCGCAATCCTTGCCAAGACAGAGATGGGGCTGGCCGCACTCATCACGGGAGCGGTCGCGGCAGGGCTTGCGGGCTACCCTGACCTCAAGCGGGCAGCGCGATTAACTTTCATCTTCGTCGCGCCCGCCGCAGTCATAGTCGTCGCTGTCTACGGGTACATAGCCTCAATGGTGGGGTGGCACACGCTCTCGCGCGAAAGCTTTCTCTTTTTGCAGAATCTCCCGCCTGAGCTGATCTATTTCAACAAACGCATGTCGGGCTTCGACAGGCCCTGGCTCTCGTTCACGCAGATGATTAGCGCTACGCTCAGAATATCGGGGCTCGCGGTCTTTATCTGGGCAATCGGCGTGCTTATAGCCAATCGAAGGAGCGAATCTGCGAGCGCCGTGGAACCGCTCGAAGTCGCGCACCGTCAGCACAAAGACGCAGCGCTCGGCGATGCTGGTCAAGTAAGGTACGGGCAGCTATGGCTGATCCTCGCCCTGTCGTTCGCGCTCTTCTTGCTCATCCCTGCGACGGGGCGTTTGCAATGGGATCAGGGCCCTTACCTTGCGATGCCTGTGCTGCTAATCCTGTTGCTGATCGCCGCGATGGTCAGGTATCAAAAGCAGCTTTCCAGCGAAGCGAAGGTCGAGCGCCACCTGTTGACCTTGATCGTGATAGCCGTTTACGCGCTTGCGAGCCTGGCGCGGGTGATACTGAGAGTGCGAAGCGGCGGGGCATACGCTTCATACCTGTTGCCCGTTTCGGTCATCATCTTCACATATCTGCTTTACGTAAGCTCCAGCGGCCACCCGCTCGCATCGCTCTTTCCGACAGCGCGCGCGCGCAGGCTCGCGGGCAATATCGCGCTCGGCGTGGTGTTCGCCTGGGTCACGATCACTGCGGGTGTGATGACTTACCGATACCAGAACAACTACTCTTATAAAATAGAGACCGCGCGCGGTGCGATGATGGCTCTGCCCGATGTCGGGCAAGGGTTCGACGAGGCGATAAATTTCGTTTACCGCGAGACAGGGCCGACAGAGGCAATCGTTGTGATGCCCGAAGGCACTTCGCTCAACTTCCTGACGGACCGCCGCAACCCGCTTCGAGAGGAGATCACGACGCCGGGGTTCCTTGACCGCGAGGGAGAGTCGCGCGCGATAAAGGAGATCGAGCGCTCAGGCGCGCATTACATATTTATAACGAACCGCGAGACGGTCGAATTTGGCGCGCCAATCTTCGGGAAAGATTATTACCCCTCGCTGATGCGGTGGATCGAAGAGAATTTCGACCAGCACACGGTATTCGGACCCGCGCACGACCCGGCGCTTGAGATAGGCAATTCGACCTTCTTCATCCGCGTCTACAAACGAAAGAGCGGCACGCAGATCAGCCTTCATTAAACTTTGGCTTCCGGGTGCTTACCTTACGGTATGTGCCTGAGGCGGCCACGTTATGCCCGAAGCCGCAGCCACCTTCCTGCTCCACAATCAGCTTACCCGTCGTAAATTTCATAACGATCTTACAGTCGTCATCCGCTCCGTCGGGTTTGAAGACGGCAGTCTCGCCTTCGATACGAGCAATGCCGCTTCCTGAACCGGTGTTTGCCATCAGCCCGCCGGGCGTCTTGTACTCGTATGTGCCCAAGAACTCCACCCTCAGCCGTTGATTCCCTAGCGCCCAAACCTTGAAAAGATTATCCCTGTATCGCCAGGTCCCGTTAACTTGTGACGCCGTGACAATCTTCTGCGGAAGATTAGAGGACTCGGACGAGGGCGAGGGGGCGGCCGGCAGCGGCAGCATTAGACTCAAAAGTATCAAGATCGATTTACACATACTCTTTTTACTTCCTGTTTTCGAAATCAGAAAAGGTGTCACCCCCCCAGCTCGTCTCTCAGCATATTGAGAGCGTCTTGCTTCTCCTGTACAAACCTTCTGGCCACACCTCTCTGGACGGCCGGGGCATTCTTAGAAAAGTGGACAAGCTCGCCTCTCGCGTTCTTCCTTCCGCGCTCGTCATAAATGGCGACGATCAGATCCCTGTCAAAATTCTGGTCGCGCGGACTTATCCCGACACGGGCGAGCGCCGTGTGCACAATAGTAGCTCCGGGGCCGTGCTGCACGGCCGTGGACCATATGACGTCCTGAAGCGCGTGTGACCTTGTGGTCACGTCCAGCCCGTCCTGGTCTTTAATCTTTTTGGCGAGCTTGTCAAAGAAGTTTTTCTTGATAAAGGCGTGCTGGCTTTCTTGAAATTGATCGCGCCGGGTGGCGGCAAGGTTCTTCCAGGCCCTCGTAAATGCGGCGCCGCCGGGCACAAGCCCCCTGAAGTTTTCTCGAAAAGGAAAATCGCTCTGAGAAACAAATTGCCCCACTGTGCCTCGCCCACCCTTACTGGTCATCTGGTATGAGCCATAAGAGACGCCCCCGCTATCGCCTTGCCCGGTTGAAACCGTGCCTGGCCCCCTCCCACTCGTCTCGAATTTTTCGGAAAGTTTTCCCATCACCCTGCCCGTACGGATCGGCGGGGTCGCGGGCCGTGCCTGCGGTCGAACGGTTGGCGACGCGGATGAATCGGGTATCGTCAACACATCGCCCACGTTTAACCTGTCCGGGGCCGCCTTGAATCGGGGGTTGGCATCTAGCAACTGCTCTAATGATATTCCGTGCGCGCTTGCAATTCTCAACAGGTTCTCGCCGCGTTTGACTGTGTGGGTCATGAGATCACTCTCCTTCCTTTCGGCCTGCTCTGCAAAGTCTAAGAGATTTTCAAAGGTAGAAGCCGCGCAGGTCCGTGTAGAACTCTTACCCGAACCATGCGAAGGCTCCATTAATCAACCGGCATTGAGATCTGGAATCTTGATTCGCTTCTCGGACGCGGTCTGGCGAGCCTCTTCATACCCCGCGTCAACGTGGCGGGCTACGCCGATGCCGGGGTCATTTGTCAGCACGCGGTTCAGCCGCCGCGCGCCGTCTTCCGTACCGTCTGCGACAGTCACCTGCCCTGCATGGAGGGAATAGCCTATTCCCACGCCGCCGCCGTTGTGTATAGACACCCAGGAAGCGCCCGATGCAGTGTTGAGCATGGCGTTCAGGAGCGGCCAGTCGGCTATGGCATCCGACCCGTCTCGCATCGCCTCAGTCTCGCGATAAGGCGAAGCTACAGAGCCTGTATCGAGATGGTCGCGGCCAATGACTATCGGCGCTTCGAGCTTGCCCGTCCTGACCATGTCGTTCATCGCCTCGCCAAACTCGGCGCGCTCGCCGTACCCCAGCCAGCAGATTCGCGCGGGCAGCCCTTGAAATTTGACGCGCTTGCGAGCGAGCGAGAGCCAGCGCCTGAGCACCTGGTCATCAGGGAAAAGCTCAAGCGCGAGGCTGTCCGTCCTGGCGATATCTTCCGCGCTCCCCGATAACGCTACCCAGCGGAAGGGGCCGCGCCCATGGCAAAAGAGCGGGCGTATGTATTCGGGAACGAAACCAGGTATCTCGAACGCTCCTTCTAACCCCGCGAGCTGCGCCTGCGCACGGATGTTGTTGCCGTAGTCGAATGTGACCGCGCCCATCCGCTTCAACCGAAGCATGGCTTCGACGTGGCGGGCCATAGACTCGCGCGAACGAAGGATATAATCGTCCGCGTTCTCGTGTCGAAGCCGGGCCGCTTCTTCAAGGCTCAACCCGGCCGGCACATACCCGTTGAGCGCATCGTGCGCGCTCGTCTGGTCCGTCAACACATCAGGTACAATGTTACGCCGCGCAAGCTCAGGCAAGACCTCCGCGCAGTTGCCGACAAGCCCGACAGATACGGCTTCGCCTTTCGCCCGCGCCTCAGCGATCAGGCCGAGCGCCTGGTCAAGGTCTGTCGCCATATGGTCGCAGTAGCCTGTGCTTATTCGCTTCTCGATCCGCGCGGGGTCAACGTCTATGCCGAGGAAGCACGCGCCGTTCATAGTCGCGGCGAGCGGCTGCGCCCCGCCCATGCCGCCCATGCCGCCCGATACTACGAGCCGCCCGTCGAGCGAGCCGCCGAAGTGGCGGTCGGCGGCGGCGGCAAACGTCTCGAACGTTCCCTGCACAATCCCCTGGCTTCCGATGTATATCCACGAACCGGCGGTCATCTGGCCGTACATGGTCAGCCCCATTCGTTCAAGGCGGTGAAACTCTTCCCAGTTCGACCACTGGCCCACGAGATTCGAGTTAGCTATCAAGACTCGCGGCGCGTATTCGTGCGTCCGAAAGATGCCGACGGGCTTGCCGGATTGGACCAGCAGCGTCTCGTCATTTTCAAGCTCGCGCAGCGACCGGACTATCGCATCGAACGAGCGCCAGTCGCGCGCGGCCTTCCCTGTGCCGCCGTATACGATCAACTCATCGGGGCGCTCTGCCACTTCGCGGTCAAGGTTGTTCATCAACATCCTGAGCGCGGCCTCCTGATGCCACCCCTTGCAGCTGATTTCGTTGCCGCGCGGCGCTTTTATCTCTCTCGATTCGCTCATATCTTCCTTTATGGTCCCGATTATGGATGACTCTATGACCCGGCGCACGATTCTAGCATACCGGCCAGACGGTTTTGAAACAGTGAGTGTACGCCGAGGCCGGTGAAAATTACCCCGTACGGGTAATTGATCTATCGAATTTTTAATAGTATCTTTGGCACTGTCATTGCGTTTAAGGAATTGAGCGCGAGCAGTTGGGGAGCCCCATTCCCCGTCGCGCGGCAGTTAGATTGAGCAGAAGAGGTTTTTATGGTTAGAAATGCATTACCGTTCCAGGATTCACGGATGTTCATGTACGTTCTGGCTGCAATCGCAATGTCTGGCTACGATGCGGTGGCTACCATGCAGCACATCGGTCGGGGGGTCGCCGCCGAAGGCAACCCGCTGATGGAATCTTTGATCGAGCAGAACGCCGTCCTCTTCTTTTTCGTGAAGATGGGGATGACGGCCTTATGCCTGCTTCTTTGCTACAGCTATTCGCACCTGCGGACGGCAAGGATTGGCATCAAGCTGGCTGTTGCAATCTATGCCTTCGTCAGCCTCTACCACGCAATGATAGTCATTCTCCACTGATCGAAGCGGGCAGGGACCGCCCCTGCCCCTTCACGCCTCGGCTATTTCGTGGACAATCGGCACAAGCGATTCTATGTAACCGGCGAGCGGGGCATCACGCTCAAGCGCGGGCACGCGCTCGCGTATCCGCGAGACGACAGCCGCGAGCCTCGGGCTCGGTTCGAGCGGCTTTAGAAACTCAAGCCCCTGAGCCGCGCACAATAACTCAATCGCCAGAATTAACTCCACATTTTTTACGACCTGCGCGAATTTTACCGCAGAGGTCATGCCCATGCTTACGTGGTCTTCTTTATTGGCCGAGGTCGGCAAATTTGTCACCGAAGCCGGGTGCGCCAGCACATTGTTTTCAGCTATCAGCGAGACGGCCGCGACCTGCGCGATCATCATGCCGGAGTTCGTTCCGGGGTCAGGCGTAAGAAACGCGGGCAACCCGGAGAGGTCTGGGTTTACAAGCCGCTCGACTCGCCTTTCGGAGATGGTGCCGAGATCGGCCACCGCCACCGCCGCGTAGTCGAGCGCGAGCGCGACAGGCTCGCCGTGAAAGTTCCCGCCCGATAGCACCTCTTCGGATTCGGCAAAGATCAACGGGTTGTCGGTCGCGCTGTTTATCTCGATCTCAAGGATACGGCGAGCGTGCGCGAGCGCATCGCGCACAGCGCCGTGGACCTGCGGCATGCAGCGAAGCGAGTATGCATCCTGCACGCGCGGGTCGATTGCATGATCGCGGTGCGACTCCCTTATCTGGCTGCCTTCGATCAACTCTCTAAGCCTTCGCGCGCTCGCCATCTGGCCGGGGTGCGGGCGCACGGCGTGAATCTTATAATCGAACGCGACGGGCGTGCCTTTGAGAGCTTCGAGCGACATCGCACCCGCCACGTCGGCGGCGTGCGCAAGCCGCTCTGCCGCGAGGAGCGCGAGCCCGCCTACGGCGGTCATCGCCTGCGTGCCGTTTAGAAGCGCCAGCCCCTCTTTCGCTTCAAGCGAGATGGGCTCAAGCCCCGCAAGCGCAAGAGCGCTCCCGCCCGCCATCCGCTCGCCGCGATAGATGGCTTCGCCTTCGCCGATGGCTACGAGCGCAAGGTGCGCGAGCGGCGCAAGGTCGCCCGACGCTCCGACAGACCCGCGCGAAGGGATGACAGGGTGCACGCCCGCGTTGAGCATGTTGATGAGCGAATCGAGCACGACCCTGCGGCATCCCGAAAAACCTTTCGCAAGGACATTGGCTCTCTGTAACATCATTGCGCGAACCTCGCGCTCACGCAGCGGCTCGCCTACGCCGCACGAATGCGACCGCACGAGGTTGAGTTGGAGCTGGCGGAGTTTATCCGTCGGGATCATTACGTCTGCAAGAGCGCCGAACCCTGTGTTGATTCCGTAGACGACCTCGCCTCGTTCGAGAATCGCTTCGACAAACCGGCGCGCGCGCTCGACCCGCGCGAACGCCTGCCGGGCCACGCTCACTTCCGCGCCGTCTGCGACTGCGGCGGTCTGCTCTAATGTGAGTGAGCCGCCGTCTATCTCAACCATGTCTTCTTCCCTCTGACCGCATCATAATGATTTATTCTGAAAGAGCATCTGCCAGTTCAGCGTCTTTCTCAGTACTGCGATCTCCGACCTTGAAGCTTCGCCAAACAGGCTTTCGAGCTTATCGAGCACGTTGAGCAATAACTGTGGCGCGAACTGGCGGGCGTGCGTCGTCACCTGCGAGTAGTATCTCAAAATGAGCCGGTTGTCGCTCGTGTGAAACGAGCGCACGCGCTCGTCGGTCATAACGCTTATATCTGAGTTAACAGGGATGACAGTTGCAGGGATGCCCTGGTGCTCGCGGCCCGCTCCGTCAATCCAGCCGACAAGCAGAAGCCCTATCAGCACACCCTGCTCGTGTATCAGGTCGGGCGTAAAGACGGCGTTCATCTCCGACGAACCGGAAAGACGCGGCCCCAGCTGGCCGTATTCGGGGTTGATGAGTTGCGAGTTGTAGATTATCCCCACGGCGGTCGCGGAGTCTGAGGCGATCATGACGAACTGCCCGAACTGGTAATCGGCGGGCGCGGGCGGCTCAGCCGAATCTAAACGGTCGAGCACGCGGCCCACATAATCGACGTGCGAATTCGATTTGACGATCTTTCCTATCTTCATCTTCTGTGAGCTTTGCTTATCGCCTTGCGCGCGACGCGCAGGCCGCCGAGGTTGCGCGCGGCGAAATCTTGAAAGAGCGCGTAGAACATCTCGCGGTCGCGCATACTGAGCACAGCCGTGGCGTCCGCGACCTCTATGGCATAGGGATACCCGTTGCCTATTATCACCTCGCCTCGCACTGTCTCGACAACATAATCGAGCAGCCCTTTCTCATAAACCCACATCGGCACATCCAGCCGCGAAGGCGGCGCATCAGCGGCAGTCTTGAGGTATATGAACCCGATGCTGCGGTCCCACTGCTCGCCGTAAAAGTCGAGAATGCCCCGCCGCGCGCATACAAAAAGCGGGGTGCGCGACCCCCAGCCGAGGCGTGGCTCTATGAGCGCCGCGTCGTTTATCTCCGGCGCGTCTTCAAGCCGCATCGATTCCCTGAGCATGTTGACAAGGTCGCGGGCGGCGCTCTTATCGACATAACCTATAACCGGGATGCCTGTGTTTTGAGACGTTTCCAGGAGCGACTTTATCCCGTCAACGTAGTGCTTGCGCAGGTCTTCTTCCATCATCTGCGCGAATGATATGGCGAGCAGGCTGTCGAAAAAGACGACCGGCGGGCGTGCTTCGTCTATCCCCCGCCCGCTCGCGGCGATCATGTAATCTCTGATCGCCGTAACCTCCATCTCGTAGCGGCGGCGGTGGACCATGCGCTCGGAAAATTCCGTGTCGCCCCCCGCGCCCGAAATAACGTCGGACGGCGGCAGCACAGCGAACCGCGCGTCCTTGACGTACTGCCCGTCAGGCAGATGCGGGTTCTCGAACCACCCGACCTGGACCGCCGCGACCGGGACCGAAAAGTCTTTCGAAGGCAGAATCTGGCTGCCGTCCGCGGCAAAGGTCGTCCGCCCAAGCAGCGTCTCGTAGGCCCACAGGCGCGCGTCTTCGTGATTTTGCCACGAGTGCTCAAACTCAATGACAAATGAGCCGCAGGCGCGAAACTCCTCCGTGGGACGCGCGCCCGGCGAGTCTATCCCGGCGAGGCTATCGACAAGCCTGTCCATCCCGCCCTGCTCGACTTGGTCGAGCGCCTCTGCGTATGCGCGGTAGCTCTCGCCCACCCGCTCGCGGAACCGCACAAACTCGTCGCGGCAGCTATCGAGCGCGGCAACTATCCTTTCACGGTAGATCATTCGAGTAAGCCTTTGACAACCAAAAGAGACCACCGCCCGTCGGTCTCAGGCGAAAGCCTATGCGACCTCCGTCTATAAGTCAAACTCTACTCGCGCGCAGGGAAATGCCCGGCCGAACCCCCCTATTTTTAAGGGGATTTTGCGCTATGCGAAATTCTAGTTGCCTATTGACGATTTGTTTATTACAGTTGACACTGTAAATCCTCATGGTTTCACTTAGGAGCGGGGGATGGTTAAAGACAGCTCGGAAGATTTAAGCCATTTTGTAAAACGCGTCATGAGATTGAAGGGGCTCACTCTGAGAGATGTCGAGGTGCGGGCAGGCGGGCGGATAACAGACGGTTACATCAGCGGGATCATCAGCGGGACCGCGAAAAATCCGTCTGTCGAGAAGATAAAGGCGCTTGCCGAAGGGTTGGGAGTGACGCCTGACGAGCTTTTTCATGTGGCGTGCGGGGTAGGAAAACGATTCGGGCCGGGGCAGATCTCCGCCGACGCGTCCGAACCGCTCGGCGTCATCGAGATGCTGCAAAAGGTTCTCGCAGACCCTGAAATAATTGAGCTTTTATACGAGACATTGCAGCTATTGCCAGATGAGCGCAAAGAGATACTCAAGCAGGCCAAAGCGATAAACCAGTCGAAATCCATTCCCCAATACAAGCTCGGAGTGGGTTAGACTGAACGCCACCGAACCATTCTTGCCCGACCGCACAATCGGCGCATTAGAAACTCAGCCGCAAAAATAGTTTTGTGCTAGATCAAAAGTATTAGCGTATAATAGCCGTATTGGAAGGGCCGCCGCTGGAAGCCCTTTCTAATCCGGCAGTGCTCTTGCGACACCGGCACAAGTTCTCTTAGCGAAGGTAGCGATATGTGGCAACGGCGGCGAAAAGCTAATATAGAACCGGTGATGGCTGCGCCTGCCAAGACCTTTATAAGACCGATGGGCTACGGCGACCTGAACGAGTGCTGGCGGCTGGATCAGCGCTGTTTTTCCGACGGCGAGGCCTATGACCGTGAGACGATTCGCTACCTGCTCTCGCACAGCCAGAGCGTCTGTTACAAAGTCATTTTGCCCACGGGCGAGATGACGGCATTCGTCGTGGGGATGCTTGAGCCCGACGGGACAGGCCACGTCGTCGCTTTAGGTGTCGGGCCGGACCATCGTCGCCAGGGACACGGGCGGCGGTTGATGGAAGCGGTCGAGCAAGGGTTTCTTGAAAACGGAGTGACCACTTCGAGGCTTGAAGTACGCACATCAAACGACCCCGCGCAGCGGCTCTATTTCGAGCTCGGTTACAAGATAATCCGTCGCATGCCCCATTATTACACCAGCGGCGACGACGGCTACCTGATGGTTAAGAGCCTATCCTGACTCGAACCCCAGAAGAAAAGTAAACAGTGACAAGTGACAAGTGACAAGAAAGAGTAGCCGACTCGCCAGTTTCCCGTCTTTCTTGTCACTTGTCACTTGTCACTTGTCACTGTTTACTATTTACGCCTGGCAGGCATAATTAACCGCATGAGTCTGACCGTTCGAGAAGCGCTTACGCTCAACGTGCTGAAGGATGCCAAAGTCGTCGCGGGCCACGAGGGGCTCGATAATCCTATCAGGTGGACACACATACTTGATCTTCCTGAAGTGGCGGAGTGGGTCAAAGGCGGCGAGGTTCTTCTCACGTCAGGCATGGGTATACACGACAGTCCTGAATCCCAAGAAAAGTACATGCGCGAGGCGGCTGAAAAGAAGATCGCCGCCGTTTTCGTATCGGTCCAGGAGTATTTGCCGCAGACGACCGCGCGTATGCGAGAGATCGCAGACCGCGCGGCGATGCCGCTTGTAGAGTTGCCGCGAGCGACCCCCTTTGTCGAAGTCACAGAGGCGATACTCAGACGGCTTGCGGCCCGGTCGCTCGACGCCGAACGAGACTTCTTGATCGACGCGCTGCTTGCGGGGAACCTGCCCGAAAGCGAAGAGACTCTAGCTAGGCTGCGAACGCTTGGGCTTGAGCCCGACCAGCGCCACGCCCTTGTCCTTGTGCAGAGCGCCGGTAGAAGTTTCGACCAGCACATCAGTGAGCAGGAGAGCCGCGCGGTCATCGGCCACCTAAATCGGTTGCCGCGCCGCGCCGTGATGGATTGCATGACAAACTATGTGCTGGCTATCTTCCCGCTCGGCACGCGCGAAGAGTCTTCAATCCCTTTCGCTCATTTGATGGACGAGACGCTCGCGGGCTCTGCAAAGTTCAAACTTCGGGTTGGAGTGGGGCGTCTTGCGCGAAAGCTTTCAGACTTCCCCGTCAGCTACCGCGAAGCAAAAGAGGCCCTGTTTATTGCAAGCATCACGCGCGCTGCAACCACGGTCTTGCATTACAACGATATGGGCGTGTGGCGTCTGCTGCTAAGGACCGAAACCGATAGCGACGAGCTAGAGCGGTTCGCTGATTTCTATTTGAGCGCGGTTGCGCGCCACGACCGCGAGCAGCAGACCGATTGGCTCACGACTCTTGAAACTTACCTTGAGCAGAACGGCAACCTCCGAGCGACCGCCCGCGCGCTCGGTTTGCACAGAAACACGGTCGCTTACCAGATTGAGCGCATCGCCAAACTGCTCGGCAAGAAACTCGACGATCCAGAGGTGCGGCTCAACCTACAGGTCGCGCTCCGGGCCCGCCTTTTGCTCAAGGCGCGGAACCGGCCCACGATTTAACAGCCTAATAATAAAGAGTTTACACCGCCCCGGCCCTATGTGCTCCTAGCACAAAGCCACCCTGCCTCTGCCGGGTCATCCGCCCGTTGTCCGAGCAGCCGAACTGGTTGAAACTTCATATGGACACTGAAGGGGACCAGGAATGAAGACGAGAAACATAAATTCGATGACAGCACGATTCACGCCGCGTTTTATCGGTACTGCGCAGGTGTTGCTCTCCACTTTTTGCTTTGGCGCAATCGGCACGTTTGCGAAGCTCGCTTACGCGACGGGGCTAGACTCATCTCTGCTGCTCACGCTCAGATTCCTCGTGGCGGCGCTCGTGATGTGGACCTACTACCTACTCTTTAACCGGGACGCGGTGCGAATCGGCAAGAGAGAGCTTATGGTCTGCGCGGGGCTAGGGCTGGCCGGGTACGGCATCTTTTCAACGCTGACCTTCAAAGCCTTTGAGACTATCCCGGCTTCGATAACGGGGCTGATTTTTTTCAGCTACCCGGTCTTTGTCGTTCTCATCGACTGGCTTATCTCGCGCGACCGCGTCGAGTTGCAGAAATGGATGGGGGCCGCCGCAACCCTGGCGGGCATCGCCGTGGGCGTGCTGGGTACGCTTGCGGGTAACTTGAGCATAGGGATTCTGCTGGCAGCCGGCGCGGCCGCCTGGTACGCGGCATACGTAGTGACATCTCGACGGCTGCTCTACGACCTGAACCCGCAGACGGTCGCGCTTTACGTGACGAGCTTTGCTGTCATAGGCTTCTGGCTTATGAACGGGTCTGTGCTCGCTCAACTCCCCACGGTGAGCCCGCGAGGGTGGATATTCGTGGTGTTGATCGCCGTTGTCTCGACCGTGATGGCGCTGCTCTCTTTCTTCTCCGGGCTTGAAAAGCTGGGAAGCTCCGAGGCCTCGCAACTGGGAAGCTTCGAGCTGGTCGTGAGCCTGAGCCTTGCGGCATTGGTGCTCGGCGAATCGATCACCCTGCCTGTGGTCGGCGGCACCGCGTTAATCTTTAGCGGTATCGTCATGAGCCAGGTCAGGCTCAGCTCGCGCGACGGTGATTGCCCCGAAGACGCGCCCTGCAACTGAGTGTGGCCGGGCGCGTCTTCGGCTTGATTTCGAGCCGCTTTCTGGAATCCTCCTAACATTGGTCCTTTATCTCAGGGGTACTTAGAGAGAATTGTGTCCCTATGAGATTGCCAAACGAGATTAGCCTGAGAAGGTACGCGAGATTCTTGTTCTGGACGGGGGGGCTCGCCCTGGCTTTTCTTCAAGCGTGGTCCAACCGCTACGCGATGAACCCGGATGGCGTATCCTATCTGGATATGGCGGACGCTTACCTGCGCGGCGACTGGGGCATGGCCATAAACGCGCAGTGGAGCCCCATGTACTCGTGGCTTCTGTCGCTCGCCTTTTTTCTTTTTAGCCCTTCTCCGTTCTGGGAATTCCCCGTCGCTCACCTGGTAAATTTTATTGTCTACATATTTGCCGCCGGTTGCTTCGAGTTCCTGCTCAATGAGATTGCGGCAAACAATTCCGTGGCCGAATCTACGCAACGCGAAGTGATCGGAAAGCTCTTGCCCGAATGGGGGTGGCGTGTCATCGGCTACGCGCTCTTTATTTGGTCTTCGCTCGAACTCATCTCACTCAGGGTCCTCGCGCCCGACCTGCTTGTCGCGGGATTCGTCTATCTGGCATCGGGGATGCTGCTGCGAATAAGGCGTGGCGACAGCAGGTACTTGACCTTCGCGGTGTTCGGGCTCGTGCTCGGATTCGGTTATCTGGCGAAGGCCCCGATGTTTGTCCTCGCGTTTGTCTTCATGACAATGAGCCTCGTCGCGTCGGGCAATATTCGCAAGATGGTCCCAAGAGTCCTCGTCGCGCTTCTGGTATTTCTTTCGCTCAGCGCGCCGTTTATAGCGGCGATCTCTTTAACCAAAGGGCGGCTGACATTTGGCGACAGCGCCAGGCTCAACTATGCGTGGTATGTTAACGGGGTCCCTAGATTCGCACACTGGCAAGGCTCCGATCCTGAGAAAGGCCATCCGAGCCATCCGACAAGAAAGATTTCGACAAGCCCGGCCATCTATGAGTTCGCATCGCCTTTCAAGGCTACCTATCCGCCCTGGTACGATCCTTCCTACTGGTACGAAGGGATTCGCCCCCGCTTCGAGTTGAAAGGGCAAATGAGCCTTTTGGCCTCCGTCGCCCCTATCTGGGCAGGCATACTTCTAAACGTGCACATAGGCGTATTCACAATCGGGTTCCTGCTCTTTTGCCTCACTCGCAGAAGCTGGGCGGGCCTCAAAGACCTGGGAGCACACTGGGTCTTGCTGGTTCCGGCTGTTATAGCCTGTTTCATGTTCTCGCTGGTAAACCTTGAGCCAAGATATGTCAGCCCGTTTATCCTGTTGTCCTGGGTAGCCGTGCTTCCGAGAATTCGCCTGCGGGTGCTGGCCAGGTCACAGGCGGTCCTCGCGTGCGCCATAATCGTGCTGGCTGCGATAAGCGTGGCTCCGGTCGTCGCTAGAACCGTCGTCTCGGTTGTGAGAGATAAGCCTGTCACTTCAAACAAGAAGCAGTTGCAGGTGGCCGAGGCGTTACAGCACATGGGGCTTGGCGAGGGTGACCCCGTTGCTTCGGTGGGCGATTCGTTCAGGGCGTACTGGGCACGACTCGCCCGCGTGCGGATCGTGGCTGAAGTCGCTTCCAAAGGGAAAGAAAATGAGATTATCGCCGGAGATGTCGACTCTTTCTGGGCGGACGACGAAGCCGCCAGGCAGAAGGCGATAAGCGTCTTTGCCGGGCTCGGCGCAAAGGTCGTCGTCACAGACCATGTCCCCGATCCGGCTAAGGCCGCCGGGTGGGAGAGGATAGGCGATACGCCGTATTACGTCTATAAGCTCGCAAATCGTTGATCGCAAACCGCTTTTCGGGGCGTAAACCGTGAACCGTAAACCGTGACAAGAAAGAAGAGAGTGACAAGTGACAAGTGACAAGTGACAAGAAAGAGAAAAGCAGCCGCGCCGCGCCTCTTCTGACTTGTCACGGTTTACGGTTCACGGTTTACGGTTTACGGTTCACGGTTTACGATCAACGGTTTACGTCTTGGAAATGTGCGCGCATTCTCCATTTCATCTAAGTGGTGCAAGCAAACTCCGAACAACGCTCTTCGCAGATCATCAAGAATGTCCTGGTCAACTGGACGGCCTTTGGCTCTACGCTGCTGCTAGGGTTTGTGTTGTCGCCTTTTCTGGTGCGAAACCTCGGCGACTCAGTCTACGGCGTCTGGGTGCTCCTGGGCTCGCTTGTCGGCTACCTCGGCCTCCTGGAATTCGGGCTTACCCCCTCCATAGTCAAGTACATAGCCGAATACCGCGCTCGCGAAGACCAGGCGGCGATAAATCGCCTTGTGACATGCGCCTTTGCCGTCTATTCCGCGATGGGGCTTTTGTCGCTCGTCGTGACCTTCGCCGTAGCTTTTAATTTCAACAATATCTTCGAAACCGAGCTGAGCGACAAAACGGTCGCAACCGTCGCCATACTTTCGGGGATAAACCTCGCTTTGAGCTTCCCGGCTCTCGTCTTTGTGGGCATAGTTCGCGGCTACCAGCGTTACGATATTAATTCTGGCATTACGTCGGTCACGCTCATCGCGCGGTCGGTCTTCTTTGTCGCCGCCATAGTCTACGATTACGGCATCATCGGTCTTGCGATAGCAACGCTCCTATTCGACGTGATAAGGCTGGCATACCTCACGCGGTGGGCATTCAAGCTCAACCCGGAAATCCAGATCGCTCGCCGCTATTTTGAATGGCGCGAGCTGCGGCGTCTTTTCAATTACAGCGTCTACGTCTTTTTGATAATCCTGGGCGAGCGGATCATCTTTTACACGGACTCGATTGTGATCGGCCTGTTCCTTTCGACCTCGTCGGTGACGGCCTATTTCATAGCCGGGCGGCTTGTCTCTTACCTGCGCTCGCTGGTCGAAGAGATGATCGGCGTGCTTGCGCCTGTCACTTCCGATCTCGATGCTCGTAACAATCAAGAGGCCATAAGCGAGCTGCTGAAAGTAAGCACGAAGTACATGCTGCTGCTGGCGCTCCCTGTTGCAACGGTCTTCTTCGTGATGGGCGATTCGTTCATCTCGCTCTGGATGGGTCCGCAATACGCGGCCAGCGCGGCAATGCTGACGGCCCTGACCATAGGGACGGTTGTGAACCTGCTCTTATTGCCTTCAAACACCGTGCTGCAAGGCATGGGAAAGCACAGGGTCGTCGCGTGGTTCACGATCTTGCAGGCGGTCTTGAATCTTGTCTTGAGCGTAGTGATGGTGAGGATGTACGGGGTCATGGGAGTCGCGCTCGGCACGGCAATACCGATGGTGCTGACATCAGTAGCCGCGCTCTACGTCTACTTTCGCTACTACCTCAAGCTCGGTCTCGGCGACTATCTTCGCAACGCGCTCCCCATGCCGCTAGTTGTTCAGGTCCCTTTTGTAGCCGCCCTTTTGCTGATTAAGACCTACGCCCCCGCAGCGTCTCTGATGGTTTTGTTCGCGCAGATAGCCGTGGCCTTTGTGCCCTACGGCGGGATAGCCTTTCTGACCTGCCTGACCCCTAGGGAACGCCGCCCGTTCCTGCGCCTCGCCGAAAAGTTCGGGCTCAAGCTCTCGCCGATGAGAACCTGATAAGTGACAGCTGTTGAGTGATAAGTGACAAGAAAGACCGGGCTTGACCTTGACGGGTTCCCTCCTTCTTGTCACTTGTCACTTGTCACTGTTTACTTTCCCCGCTAATATCACGCCTTTCATCATACTTTTGAGGGGATTCGAGGATGTATACTAATAATCGCGTTCGGTTGCTGGCAGTGATCGCGCTGTTATCCGTCACGTTTTCCGGCTGCGCGGACGGCCCTGCCAACAGCAACCAGCAGAATGCCAATGTGGGAACGACTACGGGGCAGCAGAAGACCGCACACTGGGTTGCGCAGTTTCGCTCTCCAAGCTCTGCAAACGTGCAGGGCACGAACCTGGGCTTTTTCTCATATTCAGCGATCTCCGTCGTGTCGCAGAGTACCGTCTTTGTGGCGGGCGACATGCCCTTCTTCAAAAACTCGACGGGGCGCATTGGCGTCATCGTGCGAACTACGGACGGCGGTAAGACATGGGACGAGAGGCTCATCGAGCAACCGGGGATAGAGATTCAAACGCTCAACTCTATACACTTTGTCGACGCGCAGAACGGGTGGGCCGTTGGCCTCGACTCCAATGACCAGGGCGTCATGCTAAGGACAACGGATGGCGGCCAGAACTGGGTGATCTCTAAACTGAGCTTCAAACAACACCCGACGGTCGTCTATTTCGCGGACGCGCAAACGGGATGGATGGGAGGCGCAACGCCTATGCCCGGCCAGGAGGAAGAGAGCGAAGGCGGGCCGAGCGACATATTGACCACAACCGACGGCGGCGCGACCTGGACGGCTCAGCGCCGGGTGCCAGTGTCTATACTAGACTTCTCTTTCATCGATAAGGTGCAAGGCTGGGCGAGCGGTTTTAGAGGGGTGATCTATCACACCACGGACGGCGGGCGCACCTGGAGCCAGCAACGCAGCGAGCTTGAGCTTGGAACGGGTATAGTGAGCCCCGACAGCGAAGGCGCAAAGAAATTTATGGTAACGGCCATCCAATTTCTCGACCCGCAGAACGGGTGGGCCGCCGCCGCCGCCGAAGAGGAGAACATGGGCCGCGCGCTCGGCACAAACAACGGCGGCGACACCTGGACGCGCAGGTGGATAGTTGCAGACTCCGGCGTCAGGGACCTTTTCTTTCTCAGCCCGAATATCGGGTGGGCCGGGACGACTCGCGGCAGATATATATACTATACGGCTGACGGCGCTCGCTCGTGGCTGAGCGAGCCGGTTCAATTTGAACAGGACGTGCCGATTTACAAGATAGCCGGGTCGGACGCTTCTCACGTCTGGGCAGCAGGCGGAGGCGCAATCTTTTTCCGCGTCACACAGTAGCTCGATTTCAAGCATGCTTACGAAAACCGGCTTGGCGATGAGGAGGATTTGATGCTCGTCACAAACAGGCTCACTCAAAACGGTCTTGCGCTAATCACCTGCCTCGCGGTCTTGACCATTCATGCCGCGCAGGCAAGCGGCTCAAGTCGATCTCCGCAGCGAAAGGCGCAAAGGAGCGCGTCCGCGATCCCACAGCCGAGCGAGGTGATTGGGTTTACGCCGGGCGATGATCGCAAGCTCGCAAGCTGGGCGCAGTTTCACGATTACTTCAAACGGCTCGACAGGGCAAGCGACCGCGTTATGCTTCAAGAGCTGGGCAAAACGACCCTCGGCCGTCCTTTTCTTCTCGCAACTATATCTTCGCCTGCCAACCTTGCGCGGCTTGACCGGTTCAAAGAGATTCAACGCAAGCTTGCAGACCCGCGCCTCGTTGCAAACCGCGCGGAAGCCGAGAGGCTTCTCGCCGATGGCCGGGCAATCGTGCTGATCACCTGCGGCATCCATTCGACAGAGGTTGGCGCGAACCTCGTCTCGATGAACATTGCTCACAAACTCGCATCGGACGACTCGGCCGAGACTCGCGAGATTCTGGATAAGACGATAATCCTGCTCGTTCCATCGCTGAACCCTGACGGCGTGGACATAGTAAAGAACTGGTACGACAAGACGCTCGGAACTCCCGCTGAAGGGACAGGCCCGCCTGAGCTTTATCATCATTACACGGGTCACGACAACAACCGCGACTGGTACGCCTTCACGCAGGTCGAGACTCAGATGACCGTCGATAAGATTCATAACGTGTGGCATCCACAGATAGTCCACGACATACACCAGCAAGGCGAGACAGGTACGCGCTTTTTCATCCCCCCCTACGTCGAGCCGTGGGAGCCGAACGTGCCGCCGCTCATACAGGCGGGAGTGAACTTCATGGGCTCTATGATGGCCTGGGAGATGATGAGCCAGGGAAAGACAGGCATCGTCATCAACGGAGTTTATGACGCCTGGACGCCCGCACGCGCATATCAGCATTATCACGCAGGGATTCGCATACTGAGCGAGACGGCGTCGGCAAGGTTGGCTACGCCGACAAACGTGCCGTTCGAACGGCAGACGCCGCAGGTGAATGTAAACCCCAAGGTCCGAAGCTGGAATTACCCGATGGTCTGGCAAGGCGGCGACTGGCGGCTCCGAGACGTTGTCGAATATCAGCTCGCGGGGGCGCTAGCTCTTGTGCGCAACGCGGCGCGGTATCGTGAAAGATGGCTGGGCGATTTTTACAAGATCGGAGAGGATGCCGTCCGCGAGCGAAAAGCGGGCGAGCCGTTCGCCTTCTTGATTCTGCAACCCGGCCAGTCGCAGGCGTGGGAGACGAAGGGCGCGGCGAGGATTGAAGAGATTCTGCTTCGCGGCGGAGTAGAGGTGGCGGTTTCCGCGCGCGAGTTTGAAGCCGACGGCAGGCGCTACCCGTCCGGCACGCGGATCGTGAAGATGAGACAGCCCTACGGCGCGTTTGCAAAGACGTTGCTTGAGCGGCAACGCTATCCCGACCTGCGCGAGTACCCCGGCGGGCCGCCGCGCAGGCCCTATGACGTGACTGCCCACACGCTGCCGCTGCTGATGGGCGTGAATGTTGTCCGTGTCGATAAGGCTTTCACGGTGCCTGACCTGGAAGAGGCAGGCGCTGTGCCGACTTTCTCTATTGAACCCCGTCTTTCGACTCCAACTTCCGCCGTTGAGCGGGGTCTACAGACCCCGCCGAAGACGCCGACCTCGCGCCTCGCTCTTTACAAGAGCTATGCCGCGTCGATGGATGAAGGGTGGACGCGGTGGGTTCTCGATCAAGAAAAGATCAAGTACACGTCGCTTCTTGATTCGGAAGTGCGCGGTGGCAACTTGCGGGCGAAGTACGATTGCATACTGATCCCCGACCAGACCTCAAGGCAGATCGTCAATGGCTTGCCGAAAGAACGTTACCCGGCGGAAGTGGCGGGAGGGCTTGGGGAATCGGGGGTCGCCGAGCTAAAGAAGTTTGTTGAAGAAGGCGGCACGATCATCACGCTCAATGACGCATCGGAGTTCGCGGTTGAGCACCTCGGAGTGCAGGTCAAAAATGTCCTGCAAGGCGTACCGGACAAGGATTTTTATTGCCCCGGCTCGATCCTGAAGATCGAGTATGACGCTGGCGACACGCTCGCGCGCGGCGCGCCCGCGCTTGAGTCAAAGCAGGGCGAGGGTATAGCCTGGTTTGAGCGCGGCCCTGCGTTTGAGGCGACAGGCAAAGACGCGCGGATAGTCGCGCGGTTCGCCCCTGCAAGCGAGATACTGTTGTCCGGGTGGCTGCTCGGCGGCGACAGGATCGCAGGCAAAGGGGCAATCGTAGAATCTAAGCGCGGCAAAGGGCGCGTCATCCTCTTCGCGTTCAGGCCGCAGTACAGAGGCCAGTCCGTAGCCACGCTCCCTTTCCTCGTCAATGCCATAAGCACAAGCGGCGCGTAGCAAACCTATCTGGCGAAGCGAGGCAACCATGCGACGAACGACAATAGCGTTGATATTGTTGTCAGTCGTTTTGCTGCCCGCGCTGCGTATTGCCGGACAAGATTCAATCGACGACCGCGCGCTTGCGATAACTCGCGTGACGGTGATCGACGCTACTGGCTCCCCGCCTCAGCTCGACATGACTGTGGTCGTCAAGCGAGGGCGCATCGTCGCGCTCGGTCGCGCGGGAAAGACCGCCATACCCAAAGGCGCTCAGGTCATCGAAGCCACGGGCAAGTTCCTGATCCCTGGTCTGTGGGATATGCACGTCCACACGGCCGCCACCTTGCGGCCTGCGGGGAACCGCGAAATCTTCTTCCCTCTTTTTATAGCCCACGGCGTCACAGGCATACGAGACATGGGCGGCTTCGTTCCGGAGCTAAGCCGGTGGCGCGATGAGATTGAATCGGGCACAGCGCTAGGCCCCCGAATGGTCTTTTCGGGATCGATGCTTGACGGGCCTCCGGGGCCTATATCCCTGGCTACCCGGAACGAAGAGTCCGCGCGGCAGGCGGTAGATTATCTCAAAAGGCACGGGGCCGATTTTATAAAAGTGCAGGGGCTGCTTTCGCGTGAAGCCTATTTTGCGATTGCCGCCGAGGCGAAGAAGCGTAATATGCCGTTCGCCGGGCACGTTCCCGATCCGTTGACCGCACTCGAAGCAAGCAAAGCGGGTCAGGCATCTATCGAGCACCTGACGCGAGTCTTGCAGTCATGCGCAATCAACGAAGAAGAACAGGCAGACGGATGGCGCGGGCTCGAACACCTGCTCGACAGCTACAGCGAAGAGAAAGCGGCGGCGTTGTTTGCGGCCTTTGTGAAGAATAAGACGTGGCATTGCCCGACGCTCGTATGGGAGCATGGATATTTCTTTATCAACGAGAGCGACTTTCTACACGATACCCGGCTGAAGTACATACCCGACTCTTGGGAAGAGCAGATCTGGAAGAAGTTTAGAAGTGACAGTCTTAAGGGCCGCACCGCGCAAGACGCGCAGAACGGCAGGCGGCGGTTCGAAAAAGAGCTTGAGGTGGTCGGCTCGATGCAGCGCGCGGGCGTAGGTATTCTGGCCGGGACAGACACGGCTGCGCCCTACGTCTTTCCGGGATTCAGCCTCCACGAAGAGTTGCAATGGCTTGTTAAGGCGGGACTCACTCCGATGGAAGCCTTGCAGGCAGCGACTCGCAACCCGGCCCGGTTTCTAAAGCTCAACGGCTCGCTCGGCACTATCGAAAAAGGCAAGCTCGCGGACCTCGTTCTGCTGGAAGCGAACCCGCTCGACGACATTCGCAACACGCAAAGAATCGCCGCCGTTATCGCGCGGGGCAAGTACCTCGACAAGCAGGCGCTCAACGCATTGCTCGACCGGGCAGCCACAGCGGCCAGCAAGGAAAAGTAACAATTGCCGCTATGTAAAATTTCAATTGACCTGTGCTATAACCTGCCTGATGGTAGATTTTTTTATAAGCTATAACAAAGCGGATAAAGCTTGGGCTGAATGGATCGCGTGGATATTAGAAGAGAACGACCACTCCGTGTTTATCCAGGCGTGGGATTTTCGGCCCGGCCAGAACTTTGTTCTGGAAATGCAGAACGCGGCATCTAAAGCTGATAAGACTATAGCAGTTTTATCCCAGAGCTATCTTGAAGCGGAATTCACGCAACCTGAATGGGCTGCGGCTTTTGCTACCGATCCCAAAGGTGAGCATAGGAAGTTGATCCCCATTAGAGTCGCGCCGTGTAAACTTGAAGGACTGCAAGCCTCGATCATCTACATTGACCTTGTTGGCCTTTCGGAAGAACCTGCTCGTCAGAAAGTTATCAACGGGCTTAGCCCACGAGCAAAGCCTAATGAACCGCCGAGATTCCCAGGCGCGGGCGATAAGGCAGATAGGCCTGCTATGGAGCGTGAATTCCTCAGCCCAGTAGAATTTCCAGGGTCATTAAAAACCCACTGGAACGTGCCGGAGGGCGTCCCCTACTTCACCGGGCGTACGGATGTTCTCGAAAAGTTACGCAAGGCACTTATTGAAGATACAACAACAGCCCTTTCTCAACGACTAGCCATATACGGACTGGGCGGAATTGGCAAGACACAAACCGCCATCGCCTATGCCAAAAAGTATCGTGTGAACTATAAAGCCGTGTTGTGGGCAGTTGCCGAGTCAAGAGACTCCATAATGTCAGATTTCGTAGCACTCGCAGGAGTACTCAAGCTGCCTGAAAAGAACATTGCTGACCAGAGCCTTGTCGTTTCTGCCGTGAGAAGATGGCTTGAGGAAAATAGGGATTGGCTATTGATACTCGATAACGCTGACGAACCCACGTTGCTTGTGGATTTTTTACCCTCCAGTTCAAATGGACACATTCTTTTAACCTCAAGAGCACCAGTCTTTCAAATTATAGGTATCTTGAACCCGATAGAAATGGAGGAGATGTCGCCTGAAGATGCAAAGAAATTTCTATTAACTCGAACAGGACGAAGTGATCTTCAGCCCGACGAAGAAAAAGCCCTTGAGCAAATTGCGCTCGAGCTCGACTATTTACCATTAGCCCTTGAACAGGCAGGTGCATATATCACAGAATTAGGAGCGCGATTTCAGGATTATCTCCTTAGTTATCGCGCACGTGGACTCGAATTGCTTGAGAAAGGAGTCCTCACCAGCCAAAGTCGTAAATCCGTAAGAACAACCTGGTCATTAAACTTTCAGGAGGTAGAAAAGTCTTCAAAGGCATCGGCAGACCTATTGCGAGCAAGCGCATTCTTTAGCCCTGATAGAATTCCATATGAGCTCATTGCCCTAGGAAGCGTTGATCTCGGTGCCGAATTATCCTCGGCGCTTGGTCAGGTCGATTCCAACCCAATTGCCTTTGATGAACTGGTAAATCCTCTTGTTAGGTACTCACTCATACATCGTGACCTAAAATCCAAAACCTATGATATTCATCGTCTAGTCCAAGCTGTCTTCAAAGAAGGGATGGATGCTGATACCAAGCGCATATGGGCCGAACATGCTGTTAACGCAGTTGCTAGCGTACTTCCAGAAATTGACATAAATGACTCCTCAGGGTGGGCTCAGATTGAGCGGATTCTTCCGCATGCACAAATTGGTTCTGAACTCATAGAGGAATGGAATATAGAATCACTAGAAGCCGCACGATTACTCAACCATTTAGGGCGTTATATGCACTTTCGTGCGCGCTTGAACGAGGCTGAATCCCTCTACACCAAGTCACTAGAGATCAGGGAACCCATTTTAGGCTCAAATCACCCCGATGTGGCTTCGAGCCTCTTTAATCAAGGATGGCTACGCCTTGATCAGGGAAGGTATACAGAAGCCGAGCCGCTTTTACTACAGTCACTCACTATTAGAAAGCAAGCGCTTGATTCTGATCATCTCGACATATCGACTAGTTTTTCTCACCTAGGACACCTTTATATTAGAATGGGGAGATATTTTGATGCAGAAGATGTCTTTAATCAGGCATTGAGAATTAGAGAGAAAAAATCAGACCAAGCTGACCCTGATACAGTTGCTATCTGGATTGCCCAGGCAAGAATATATTTCGACCTATACAAGTTTGACAAAGCAGAATCGCTTTTATTACGTTCGCTACATACAACAGAGAACGCCCTGGGATACGAGCATTATTTAGTAGCTGATAGCCTAAGCCTCCTTTCAGCGATTTATCAGCATTGGGGAAGGTTTCGTGATGCTGAAGAATTGCTACTTCGAAGTATAAAAATAGCTGAGGATGCCTTTGGGTCTAACTATCCTGCGGTAGCTACTTATCTCAATTACTTAGGAGATCTTTATGTCAAGACCGGTAAGCTAAATGAAGGAGAGCCGTTAATTGATCGAGCCTTTGCCATCAGGGAAAAAATACTCGGGCAGGAACATCCTGATCTGGCATTTAGCTTTGATAGCATAGCCAGATTGCGCAAATCTCAAGGTAGATACACAGAAGCAGAAGCATTTTTTAATAGATCACTAAATCACAGAGAGAAAATGCTTGGTAAAGATCACATTCTTGTTGCGGATAGTCTAATTGATCTCGCCAGTTTTTTTTATTCGCGACATGAAACATATAAGAGCGAACCTCTCATTCGGCGTGCCGTTGCCATTCGGAGAAAAATACTTGGGCCAACTCACCCGCAGGTAGTAAATGCTATGTTAGATCATGCCCAAATACTAAAAAACCTGAATCGGAAGGGTGAAGCCCAAAAGATAGAAGCTCAGGCTAAGAGAATTCTAAGTAAGCGAGACAAGAAGTCTAGAGTAAAGGAGTGATCCCGTGACCGACGGCGCTCGCTCGTTTGCGCGGCGGGCTTGCTGGTATAATTCCTAACAAATCATGAAATCAAAAAATCAAACGGGGGTACTCAAACGATGAAGCGAATCTCTCGCACGATCTCTTCTTTTGCTTTGATCTTTACGCTTGCGCTCGCAGGCGTAGCGCAGAAACAAGCGCCCAAGGGGATGCCTCTGCCGCCCGGCGCGCTGAACACGATCACCGCAGAAAGGGTCCTCGAACACGTAAAGGTGCTCGCCTCGGATGAATATGAGGGACGCGCGCCCGCGACCCGTGGCGAAGAGCTTTCGATAAATTACATCGCCGACCAGTTCAAGAAAGTCGGCCTCGCGCCCGGCAACACCGACGGGACATACTTTCAAAAAGTCCCGCTCGTCGGCATCACCGCAAATTCGGACGCGCGGCTCGAAATCAAAGCCGGTGATAAGAACATGGACCTGAAGTACGGCGACGATTTCGTGGCCTGGACCAAGCGGGTCACAGAGACTACCAGCGTCGACGCCGACATGGTCTTTGTCGGTTACGGCGTAGTCGCTCCCGAATATAACTGGGACGATTACAAAGACGTAGACGTACGCGGCAAGGTCATCGTCATGCTTATCAACGATCCTGCCATCCCTGACCCGAAAGACTCGTCGAAGCTAGACCCCAAGATGTTCGGGGGCCGCGCCATGACCTACTACGGTCGCTGGACATACAAATTCGAGATCGCCGCTGCAAAAGGCGCGGCGGGTGCGCTCATCATCCACGAAACCGAGCCCGCGAGCTACGGCTGGGATGTGGTCAAGGGGAGCTGGACAGTCGAGCAGTTCGATCTCGTCGCCAAAGACAAGAACATGTCGCGCGTTGCGGTCGAGGGCTGGCTTTCAAACGAACAGTCCCGCGCCATGCTTCAGGCTACGGGCAAAAGTCTCGAAGATTTGAAACGGGCCGCGCTCAGCCGGGACTTCAAGCCTGTGCCGCTCGGCGCGCACGCGCGGGTCACGCTCAAGAACAAGATTCGCACGAGCGATTCTCATAACGTGGCAGGCAAGCTCGAAGGGAGCGACCCGAGACTGAAAAACGAGTACGTCGTATACATGGGTCACTGGGACCACCTCGGCGTAGGCACCCCGAACGCAAGCGGCGATAAGATTTATAACGGCGCGCTCGACAACGCCTCCGGCGTCGCAGGGCTTATCGAAATCGCTCGCGCATACAAAGCGTTGCCGCGCCCGCCGCGCCGGTCGATCCTCTTCCTCGCCGTAACGGCCGAAGAGAAAGGCTTGATCGGGTCGCAGCATTACGCCGAAAACCCCATCTACCCGCTTGCCAAGACCGTCGCCGCGATCAACATGGACGTGCTCAATTTTTACGGCCGCACCAGCGACATAACGGTCGTTGGGCTTGGCAACTCGACTCTCGACGATGTGCTTTCGCAGGCGGCGGCGGAGCAGGGCCGGAAGCTTTCGCCCGACCCGACCCCGGAACGCGGCTCGTACTATCGCTCGGACCATTTCAACTTCGCCAAGAAAGGCGTGCCCGCGCTCTACGCGGACGGGGGCAGCCAGTTTATAGGCAAGCCCGCTGATTACGGCGAGAAAAAATCGCAGGAGTACAACCGCAACGATTACCATAAACCGTCGGATGATGTGAAATCTGACTGGGACCTTTCCGGAGCGGTTGAAGACCTCAAGCTGCTGTTCACGGTTGGGTATCGAATCGCCAACACTGATAAGTTTCCTGAGTGGAAGCCGGGGACCGAATTCAAAGCGGTTCGTGAAAAGATGCTGTCGGCTTCAGGCAGGACCAGGAACTGAGGAGCGAATAAAAACGCAATCACCAGTTTCTCACCGCTAAAGAGTAAGGCCGGGAATGTTCCCGGCCTTACTCTTTGTTATTGGCTTCGTTGTTACCAGCGGGGTTCGCGTTTTTGGCCGCGCCCGCCTCCGCCTCCGCCGCCGTAGCCGCCACGTCCGCCTCCACCGCCTCCGCCGTAGCCGCCGCGCTCAGGGCGAGGCCGCGCCTCATTAACATTGATCGCGCGTCCGTTTAGCTCGTGCCCATTGAACTGTTCTATGGCCTTCGCTGCGGCGTCTCCGTCCATCTCGACGAAAGCGAAGCCGCGAGAGCGGCCCGTATCACGGTCGGTTACAATGGTCGCCGACTGCACCTCGCCCGCCTGTGAAAACAGGTCGGTCAGATCGTTTTCTGTCGTCTGATACGACAGATTCCCGACGAATATTCTCATTGTTTCTCCTGAGTTTCTCCAGAAACCTTGTTGAAGGAACCCGCTTTCACTATCCGGCAGAGAGTCGAGCGTGGTACATAGCAGACACTTCCGAACAGGCGAGACGCGCTCCCGAAATCTTAATACAAGCGGCGACCACGGGAGTCGCCGCCTCGAACGCCCGCTATACTAGCAGCCCGCTTATATTTTGTCGAGAATTTTGTTATTCCGACCACACCGGTTCAGGGCCGTTCTATGCGGATCAGGCGCTCCGTTAAAGGTCCGCTCGCGCGGTTGCCTCGATAATCTTCGGCAACGATCTTCAGCGTGTAGTCGCCGGGCTCAAGCTTCGACGTGGCGAGGTAGCCCGCGAGCGCCACCCCATCGCGCACGCGGTTTGTGGCTATGTACTTGAACTTTGTCGGAGTCCCGTAAGCGCTCACGCCGCTGCCTTCGGCGTAAACTTTAAAGACCGACGCGTCATCGGGCGGAAGGCGCGTGAAATCTATGTTGATCAGAGGCTCCTCGAAACCTGCCGCGAATGACCCGTCCTCTTTCAAGAGCTGGTAACCGAGTTTGTGCAGGCCGAGCTTTCGGCTTGTGACGTTCCCGTCCACGCGGTCATAGGCCGTGACCACGATCTTTACATCCCCGGTTACGACGAGGCGACCCGCCGAGCTTTTTTCAAACTTGCTGCCGGTCGCGGTGAAAAGCTCGACCCCGCCCGGCTCAATCGTCGGCGGAACGCTGTCTTTGAAACTGATGAATGGGAACTGCATGGGATTGGCCTGAGCGTTCCAGGGGCCGAAGTTGAGATGGACGTGGTAAAGCCTGTTGAGCGTTCCTATAAACTCCCCGACGCGGAAGCGAGTGCCGCGCCTTATCCTTATACCCTTCATCTTGCCCGATGCATTGAGGCGCGGCTTAAACTTCTCAGGCGACCTTATATTCCCGTCCGCATCGCGCCCCACACGTATGTGTATGTAGCTCATCAGCCCTACGCGCACCCCTTCGTTTCCGCCGTCAAAGCCCCACGCGGCGACAGGCGAGGCGACTTTCTCATCAAGCACAGAGACGACCGTTTCGCCTAGGTTGCCACGAACATCAAGCCCGCTGTGAAGATGATGGAGCGCGACTCCGCCGGGCGCGCCGCGCGCTTCGCCGACGACTCCCGTTACTTCGTGCCACTGGCTCTGTGGGTTGAGCGGCCACGGAAAAGTCTGACCGACGCCGAGCGCGGCGGCGCTCAAAATCGGTATCGCGGGCCTATCGTCTGCTTGCCCGCGATCATCAACCGGCTGGACAAAGGGTTCGCCCGCGTCATCCGTCACTCCAGTCTCTTCCGCCGATTGCGGCGTTACTCTTCTGACCAGATAGTTCTGGCTGTCGGCTACAAAGAGGCTGCCTCTTCGATCAACGGCGATGCCTGTAGGAGAGTTAAAACGCGCGCGGTTCCCTGCCCCGTCTTGAAAACCTGTCGCGTGCCCGGCGTAAAGAATCGCTTCGCCTTCGGGCGTGATGCGGTGGATACTGCCGCCGCCTTCGCTTGTGACGAAAATAAACCCATCGTGCGTCACGGCGATTCCGACAGGGCGATCAAGCCCCGCGCTTTCATCCGCGACCGTAGTCACTTCGCCCTGCGGGGTTATTTTACGCACGCGGTCATTGGCGGTATCGGCAACGAAGACATTTCCCTGTTTATCAACGGCCACCCCGCAAGGCGTGTCGAAAAGCGACTGGTCGGCCTGCCCGTCGAGGTAGCCCGGCTGGCCCGCGCCCGCTACGGTCGAAACCGTCCCGTCTGTTGAGATTTTGCGTATGCGGTCGTTATAAGAATCGGCGACAAAGACATTGCCCGCTTCGTCGACGGCAACACCGATTGGGCCGTCGAATCGCGCATCCGTCGCCGCGCCGTCCCTGTAACCCGGCTCGCCTGTTCCGGCGAGGGTTATTAGCTGCTTGTCGACAGAGAGCTTTCGTATGCGATTGTTCGAGGTGTCGGCAATTATGATCTCGCCGTCATCGTTTATCGCCATGCCCGACGGAGTGTTGAGTTTGCTTGAGAGCGCGGGGCCGTCGCCGAAGCTTTCGTCATTACCCGCCGAGCCTGCAATTGTTTCGACCGCCCCTTCAACAGTAATGCGGCGGATGAGATTATTCGCGCCCGCGTCGGCGACGATGATATTGCCTTCCGAATCTACGGCTACGCCGAAGGGGTCGGCAAACGACGCGTCCGAGCTTTTACCGTCTTCCTGGCCCGGACGACCTGAACCGGCGAAGGTCGAAACGACTCCGACTGCATTTCGGTTAGTCGGTATGTCGACGGGCTGAAACGCGAAGTAGATGTAGACGGAGGCGGCCGCGACTATCAACAGGATCAGGACGACGAGTAGAGCTTTTCGCATCAGGAGTATTTGCGTAAACCGTGAACCGTAAACCGTGACAAGCCGGAGGAGAGTAAACAGTGACAAGTGACACGTGACAAGAGGGAGAAAACCGATGCCTCGCCCATCTCTTTCTTGTCACTTGTCACTTGTCACCTTCCCCAAGTCACGGTTTACGATAAAAAATTTACCGTTTGAAACGACTGATTTCGTCAAAGTAGCGAACGAACATCTTTATGCCGCCCGATGCCATGCCCCAATCGAAGTTCTCGTTCTTGGCATGGTAGCCGTGCTCAGGGAGCGAAAGCCCCAAGAAGACTATGGGCGCTTTCAGGTAGTTTCTCATCGTGACGACAGCGCCTATCGACCCGCCCTCGCGTGTAAACGCCGGTCTCTTTCCAAAGGCGAACTCCATGGCGCGGCTCGCCGCCTCTGCATACGGGCCAGTGAACTCGCCCAGGTAGGGCTCAAGCGCAGAGATGAACTCTGTCTTCACGTCCGGGTTGCGCTCGCGGACGAAGTCACGGATGAGCCTGAAGACTTTCTTCGGGTTCTGATCGGGGACAAGCCGCGTGCTTATCTTGGCCTGTCCTCGGTAAGGGACGATTGTCTTGACGCCCGGCCCCTGGTACCCGCCCGTTATGCCGTGGACTTCAAAGGTCGGCTCGGCCATCACCGCTTTCAGGACGCGCTCCGCGTCGTCGAATCTGAGCTTCTTCAGCTCGTGCGCCTTTCTGAACTTCTGCGACGTGAAGCCTGAATCGAGAAAGTTCTGGACCTCTTTTTTTGTTGCTCGCCGCACGTCGTCATAAAAGCCCTTGATCTTCACGCGCCCGGTGTCGGCGTCGTATGCCTCGGAGATCACCTTGGCCAGCTCGCCCAGAGGGTTGCGGGCAGCGCCGCCCGTAAGCCCTGAATGAACGTCTTTCGCGCCAGTCTCAAGCGTCATCGTCAGCATCATAGCGCCGCGAAGCCCGTAGGGGATGGCAGGTTTGTCGCGCGAAATCCATATCGTATCGCTCACAAGGACGGAGTCCGTCTTCAGTCGCTCCTGGTTGTTCTTGATGAAGTGCTCGAAGTTGGGGCTGCCGATCTCCTCCTCAAGCTCCCAGATGAAATTTATGTTCACAGGGACGCCGTTTTCTACCGCGTACCCCGCCGCTTTCATTGCAGAGATGGCGGGGCCTTTGTCGTCTGTCGTGCCGCGCCCCTCATACCGGTCGCCCTCTTTGTAGAAGGTGAACGGCGCTTTGTTCCACTCTTCGGCGTTCGCGGGCTGAACGTCTATGTGGTTATAGATCGTGACCGTAGGGTTATTCGCGCCCGTCTCTACGCGGCCAAAGACGACAGGGTTGCCGGGAGTTTCGACCACTTCGGCCCGCGCGCCGATAGATTCTAGATACTGCCGGGCAAGCTCCGCGCCTCGCCTTATGTCGTCTTTGCGTTCGGGCTCCATGCTGATAGTCGGGACTTCGACTATCTCACCCAGCTTCGATTCGAAATCCGCGCGTGAGTTCTTTACAAAAGAGTCGAGACCTTCGTAGAGCTTCGATTGTTCTGCCATAATCGTCCTCGGAATCTCCTTGATTTATTTGTCGCGTCATTATGATAACCGCGATTGCGGGCTGTCAAGGAAGCGGTCAGAAGTCGCCATGGTTGCGGATGCGCGCGGGCGTCGAGGTATGCTTTAATTGCTATTTGGCCTATCGAAAGGAGAGGCGCGTGAAGGCGTTCAAGGCAATCAAGGACGACGAGACCGGCGAGGAAGTCCTCGAAGTATCGCTCACGGGACAGATGCTTTTGGACAACTCGCTGCTTAACAAAGGGACGGCGTTCCCGGATGATGAGCGGCGCGAGCTTGACATGCTCGGCTTGCTGCCGCCGCACGTATCGACGCCCGAAGAACAGGTGACGCGAAACTATGAGAACTACAAGCGCAAGGAGACAGACCTTGAGCGCTACATATTTTTAGTCTCGCTTCAGGACCGGAACGAAACGCTCTTTTACCGCCTGCTTCAAGAGCACATCACGGAGATGATGCCAGTCATATACACGCCGGTCGTGGGGCTTGCGTGTCAGAACTACAGCCACATTTATCGCCGCCCGCGCGGGCTTTACGTCTCTTACCCGCACCGAGACCAGATAGTTAACATCCTTTCCAACTCGCCCGTCTCGGATGTCGAGGTGATAGTGGTCACGGACGGCGAACGGATACTGGGGCTTGGCGATCTTGGAATCGGGGGCATGGGAATCCCCGTCGGCAAGCTGTCGCTTTACACGCTCTGCGCCGGAATCCACCCCGCGACGACCTTGCCGATAATCCTCGATGTTGGCACCGACAACCAGCAGCTCCTGGACGACCCGCTCTACATAGGCTGGCGGCATCGCCGCATGCGAGGCCAGGAGTATGACGATTTCATAGAGGCATTTGTGGATGGCGTGATCCGCATTTTTCCGAACGCGCTGCTGCAATGGGAAGATTTCTCTAAGAACAACGCAGGCCGGTTGCTTGAAAAATACCGTGACAGGCTCTGCACTTTTAACGACGACATCCAGGGAACGGGGGCCGTAACGCTCGCAGGGATTCTAGCGGCTGCGCAGGTGACGGGGGCCAGGATAAGCGAGCAGCGAATCGTGATGCTCGGCGCGGGGTCGGCTGCCACAGGGATCAGCGATCAGCTTGTCGCGGCGATGGTCACAGAAGGGTTGAGCGAGGACCAGGCCCGGTCGAAGATTTGGCTGGTCGACAGCCACGGGCTTGTGCTTTCCGGTTACGAAGGCGGCGATGAGATCAAGCACAAGTACGCGCACGCGACCGAAGAGATCACCGGTTGGAGGCTTGAAGACCCGAACCGTGTCAGGCTCGCAGACGTTGTAAAAAATCTTCGCCCGACCGTCTTAATCGGCATAGCCGCACAGTCCGGCGCATTCACCGAACAGGTCGTGCGGGAGATGGCCGCGCACGTCGAGCGCCCGATCATCTTCCCGTTATCGAACCCGACTTCAAAGAGCGAGGCAGTGCCCTCGGACCTTATCGAGTGGACGGGCGGGCGGGCGCTCGTCGCCACGGGCAGCCCGTTCCCGGACGTCGTTTACGGTGATCGCCTTATCCAGATAGGCCAGTGCAACAACGCGTACATCTTCCCAGGAATCGGGCTCGGCGTTATCGCGTCGGGCGCGAGACGTGTCACAAACGAGATGTTCGTAGCGGCGGCACGCGCGTTAAGCCGGATGTCGCCAGTTCACGCGGACCCCATGGCGTCGCTTTTCCCGCCCCTTGTCCGCGTGCGCGAGGTATCGCGCAATGTGGCGGTGGCGGTCGGGGTTGAAGCGATGCGCGGAGGTCTGGCCGAAGCTTTATCGAGCGAAGAACTTGAGCGCCGGGTGGAGGCTAAGATGTGGAGCCCGCGCTATGTCGCTTACCGGCGTAAATCGGATTGAGTTTATCGAGCGCGGCTCACGCGCGCAGCAGCCAGAATCGGTCCGATTTTATTACAATTTCTATACAAAGCGCGGGCGGACGGCTCGGCGGTCAGGCGCGCAGGAGCCCGGCTTTACGCGCAGGTATCTTTTGTGTAGAATTCCGTTGCCAGAACTTTTATTTCCATCGAACAAAGGTGTGCAATTTTACTGGGACCGAGGACTAAAGACTGAGGATTGAGCGGGAGTGGCTGCTGGCCTTTACTGTTCCCCGTTCAGTCCTCAGTCTTCAGTCCTTAATCCTTGAATAGGACGGGACTTTATGGAATCGACAACGATCCTCAATAACGTAGAAGAGAAGCATATCGAAGAGCTGGACGCTGTGACGATCAGGTTCGCAGGGGATTCAGGCGACGGCATGCAGCTGACCGGCACGCAGTTTACAAATACTACCGCCGTGCTCGGCAACGACATATCGACGCTGCCCGACTTCCCCGCCGAGATTCGCGCTCCCGCCGGGTCGCTTCCCGGCGTGTCGGGGTTTCAACTCAATTTTTCAAACCACGACATTCGCACGCCGGGCGACGAGCCCAACGTGCTCGTGGCTATGAACCCGGCCGCGCTCAAGGTAAACCTGCCCGACCTGGAACAGGGCGGTATTCTGATCGTCAACACAGACGCCTTCAACGAGAACAATCTCAAGAAAGCCGGTTACCCGGAAAACCCTCTCGATGACGGAAGCCTCGGGGGCTATCGTCTGTTCAAGCTGCCGATAACGACGCTCAACCGCGCGGCGCTGAGAGACGAAGTAAAGCTGCCGCCCAAGGAGATTGACCGCTGCCGCAACTTCTGGGCGCTGGGGTTGATGTACTGGCTTTATGACAGGCCGCTCGACCCGACCATGCGATGGCTCGAAGCGAAGTTCGCCCGCAAGCCCGAAGTCGTAAAAGCAAACCAGACCGCTCTCAAAGCCGGTTTTGCTTACGCCGACGCGGCCGAGATATTCACGACGCATTACCGCGTCAGGAAAGCCGACATCACTCCGGGCACTTATCGCAACATCACCGGCAACGAAGCGACCGCGCTCGGATTCGTCGCCGCTTCGGTTCTTGCTAAACGACCGCTTTTTTACGCAAGCTACCCTATCACTCCCGCTTCCGACATCCTGCACGAGCTGTCGATTCACAAGAACTTTGGCGTGAAGACTTTTCAGGCCGAAGACGAGATAGCGGCCGTTTGCGCGGCAATCGGCGCGTCGTTCGCCGGCCAGCTCGGGCTGACCGGTACGAGCGGGCCGGGCCTCGCGCTCAAGTCCGAGGCAATCGGGCTGGCGGTTATGACGGAGCTTCCGCTGGTAGTCATCAATGTGCAGCGCGGCGGCCCGTCTACGGGGCTTCCGACCAAGACCGAACAGGCAGACCTGTTGCAGGCCATGTACGGGCGCAACGGCGAATGCCCCGTGGCGATAGTCGCTCCGGCCACCCCTGGCGACTGTTTTCACATGGCCGTCGAAGCCTTCCGCATCGCCACCACGCACATGGTCCCCGTGATATACCTGTCCGACGGCTACCTCGCAAACGGCGCGGAGCCGTGGCGCTTGCCCAACATAGACGACCTGCCTTCGTTCAAGGTCAACTTCCACGCCGAGACGGAAGGGTTCCAGCCTTACCAGCGAAACCCTGATACGCTCTCGCGCCCGTGGGCGATACCAGGAACGCCCGGCCTTGAGCACCGCGTCGGCGGCATCGAGAAGCAGGACATAACGGGCAACGTCTCTTATGACCCCGAAAACCACCAGCACATGGTCTGGACTCGCGCCGAGAAGATCGCTTTGATCGCAAACGACATCCCGGACGCCGAGATATTCGGCGAGGCCGAAGGGCGGCTGCTCGTGGTCGGCTGGGGCTCGACACACGGGGCGATCACTTCGGCTGTCGAGGAGATGCAGCGGCAGGGCAAGTCGGTTTCAAGCGTCCACCTGCGCTACCTGAACCCCTTCCCCAAGAATTTCGGCGAGGTACTGGGCCGCTTCGACCGCGTGCTCGTGCCTGAGCTGAACATGGGGCAGCTTGCCATGCTTATGCGGGCAAAATACCTTGTGCCCGCCATCTCTTTCCCGAAAGTCAAAGGCAAGCCGTTCAAGATTGGCGAGTTGACGGCCAAGATCAATGAGGTATACGAGGACTGATTAGCAAGTCCTGACGGGAGTTTTTATTATGAGCACAGACGCAAACATTCCGAATGACCAGCAGCAACCGCCTTTGACAAAGCTCACAAGGAAGGATTACGTGTCCGACCAGGAAGTCAGGTGGTGCCCCGGCTGCGGGGACTACGCTATCCTCGCGCAGGTACAGAAGGTGATGCCTGAGCTTGGCATCAAGCGCGAGAACACAGTCTTTGTTTCAGGCATCGGCTGTTCGAGCCGGTTCCCTTACTACATGAACACCTACGGGTTTCATACCATACACGGGCGAGCGCCCGCTGTCGCGACAGGCATCAAGGCGTCGAACCCTGAGCTTTCGGTCTGGGTGATAACGGGCGACGGCGATGCGCTGTCGATAGGCGGAAACCACCTGATTCACGCCATCAGGCGCAACCTCGACATCAACATCATACTGTTCAACAACCGCATATACGGGTTGACCAAGGGCCAGTATTCGCCGACATCCGAGTTCGGCAAGAAGACCAAGTCGACGCCGTTTGGCGTGATCGACTACCCGCTAAACCCGCTTTCGGTCGCGCTCGCGGCCGAGGCCACCTTCGTCGCGAGGTCTTTCGACACGAACACGACGCATCTTCAGGAGATGGTCGAGCGCGCGATGAGGCACAAGGGGGTCTCGTTCGTCGAGGTCTACCAGAACTGCAATATCTTCAACGACCATGCGTTTGAGATGTTCACAGCGCGCGAGGTGCGCGACGACAAGATGATCGAGCTTGAGCACGGCAAGCCGCTCATTTTCGGCAAGGAGCACAACAGGGGCGTTCGCATCAGCAGCGACATGCGGCTTGAGGTCGTAGAGCTTGGCGAAGGCGCGAGCGAATCGGACCTGATCGTCCACAACGAAAAAGCGCCCGATACGTACCTCGCTTACATGCTTGCTCGCATGGAGTACCCGGAATACCCTGTGCCAATCGGAGTCTTCCGCGATGTGGAAAAGCCCACATACGAAGAGATGATGTCACAACAGATTGACCAGGCTATCGAGCGCATGGGGCCGGGCGACCTTGAGAAGCTCATCCACAGCGGCGATACGTGGGTGATAGAATAGAGAAGTGACAAGTGACAAGTGACAAGTGACAAGAAGGAGGGAACGATCAAGGTTCAGTCCGGTCTTTCTTGTCACTTGTCACTTGTCACTTGTCACTCAAGAAAAGGAGTACCTCAGGTGGACAAATTTTGCCGTTTACTCATCCTCACGCTCTTCACGTTTTCAGCTTTTGGCGTTGCCGGTCTCGCCGATAATTCAAGTAAAGAGGGCTCGTCAAACACGAGTCCGAACGGCGAGGTGCGAAGGTGGGAAGTCACTGGCCCCTGGGGCGGTGACGTGCGCTCGCTAGTATCGTCGCCCGACAACGCCGACCTTCTCTACCTCGGGACAAGCGACGGCCAGCTTTTTCGCTCGACAGACGGCGCGCGGTCGTGGCGCAGGATAAAACCAGGCGTAGATAGACGCGGGCTCTCGCTCGACAACATTGTCATCGACACGCGAAACACGAAGACGATCTACGTCGGAGCGTGGGCGGTCGGCGAAGCCGATAACCAGGAAGGCGTTTATAAGAGCGAAGACGGCGGCGATACCTGGAAGCTCCTAAAAGAGACAAAGGGGATGCACATTCTTTCGATTGCGCTGGCCCCTTCGGACTCCAACTACCTTGTCGCTGGCTCGCCCACGGGGGTCTTTCGTTCGACCGACGGCGGCGACGATTGGGAGCGCATCTCGCCGGAAGGCCACAAGGATATTCGCGGCATCAACTCCGTCGCCATCGACCCTAGAAACACCGGCATCATCTACGCGGGCACTCACCACCTGCCCTGGAAGACCACGGACGGCGGCAAGAGCTGGAAGCAGACCGGCTACAAAGAGATAGGGATGATCGACGATTCCGACATTATGGGCATCTCGGTCAACCCCTCGGAGCCGACGCTCGTTTATATGAACGCTTGCAGCGGAATCTACCGCTCGACGAGCGCGGGCGAGAAATGGGCGAAGCTGCCGGGCATCCCTTTTAGCGCGCGTCGCACATACGCGCTGACCCCGCACCCGACCAGCCCTGAAGTGATCTTCGCCGGAACAAGCGAAGGCCTTTGGCGGTCGAAAGACGGCGGCAAGAGATGGATGCTGCTGACTTCAAAGAGCGCGGTGCTGCGGTCTGTCGTCATCCACCCGACTCAGCCGGGCCGCGTCATCATTGCGACGGACGATTTCGGCGTTCAGATTTCAGACAACCTCGGCGACAGCTTCCGTGACGCCAACAACGGTTTCATCCACCGGCACATCCTCGCCATCGCTCCCGATATAGTCGAGCGCGGGCGGCTGCTCGCCAGCGTCTATCACGACGGCAGCTCCGGCAGCGTATTTGTCTCGCAAGACGGCGGCGAAAGCTGGCAGTCTGCTTCGCGCGGGCTTGGCACCCGCGACGTATTCGCCTTCTACCAGATGCCCAACAACCCGAGCGTCATCTATGCAGGGACGAACACGGGTGTCTACCGCTCGAACGACCGTGGGATGCGCTGGACATTTGTGGGCAAAGAGAAACCCGTTAAAGAGACGCCCACGAAGAAACCGACGAGGCGAAGAAACCGGGCGTCGCTCGGCCCTGCTGGCCCACAGCTTGTGCCCGCGCTCTACACCTCTGCGAGTCCGGCGAGTCAATATATGACCGTTGCCGCGCAGAGAAAATCTAAGTCTAAAAAAGCCCCGCCCAAAAAGAGCACGAAGAAGCGACCGACCGCGCCCAAAGTGGTCGAACCGCTCGGCCCTCCTATGGTCGAGCTGACAAGACAGGTCGACGATATTACAAGCTTCATAGACGCGGAAGGGCGCGTGGGCTTGATGGCGGCGACGATGGACGGCCTTTATCGAACGGTCGATGAGACAAAGGGATGGGAGAAGGTATACATCTCCGGCTACAACCCGACCGGGCGAGTCTTTTCAGTTTCGAGCCACAAGAACCAGCCCAAGAAGATATACGCCGGGACAAGGGAAGGTCTTTACGTGTCAAACGACGGCGGGTTGACCTGGCAGGCAATCGAGCGCGGCCCGGACGGGGCTTCAGTCAAATCGATTGCGCAGGACCCGCGCGACCCGGACATTATCATACTCGGCACAAACCAGTTTATCTTCCGCTCGACAAACGGCGGGCGCACGTGGGCCAAACGGGGCGGCGGGCTCCAATCGGGCGACTACACCTCTGTAGTCTTCAACCCGGCCAACCCTGACGAGATCATGGTGAGCGAGTATTCTCGCGGCGGCATCTACAGGTCGAGCGATAAGGGTTACTCGTGGGAGCGTATAGACACAGAGCTTCCGAGCAACCGCGTCTGGACGCTTACGTTCGACCCGTTCGACCGGGATCGCATGTACGCAGGGAGTTTTTCAAGCGGCGTCTACGTTCTTACAATTCAACGGAGAGGGAGCGCGAGCAGTAGCCAATAACCGAGTTATGAAAATACACGAATACCAAGGCAAACAGCTTCTCGCAAGATACGGGGTGACGGTCCCGCGCGGCGAGGTCATAAGATCGGCGGACGAAGTAGGCGCAGTTGTCGAGCGTCTTGGGCTTCCGGTCGTCGTCAAAGCGCAGATTCACGCAGGTGGTCGCGGCAAAGGCGGCGGCGTCAAGCTTGCCCGCACGGTCGAAGAGGCCGAGCAGATTGCGCGGCAGATGATCGGGATGACCCTTGTCACGCACCAGACAGGCCCCGAGGGGCGCGTAGTAAAGACAGTCCTGATCGAAGAGGGCTTGAAGATCAAGCAAGAGTTCTATCTGGGCATCGTGCTCGACCGCGCGATTTCGCGGCTGGTCTTTATGGCTTCGGCGGCGGGCGGCATGGACATTGAGGAGGTCGCCGCAACCGAGCCTGAAAAGATCATCAAAGAGGCGATTGATCCGGCAGTTGGGCTTCAAGGCTTCCAGGCGCGAAAGCTCGCTTTCGGCATAGGGCTTCCCAAGGAGCTTGCAAACAAAGCGGTGAAGTTTATGATGAACCTCTACCGCGCCTACACGGAACTAGACGCCTCGCTGATGGAGATCAATCCGTTCCTGCTGACCGAAGACGGCGAGCTTTACGCTCTCGACGCCAAGGTCAACTTTGACGATAACACAATGTTTCGCCACAAGGATTACGAAGAGCTGCGCGACCTGGACGAAGAGGAGCCGCTTGAGATCGAGGCGTCGAAACACGACCTGAATTACATCAAGCTCGACGGCAACATCGGCTGCATGGTCAACGGCGCGGGCCTGGCGATGGCGACAATGGACATCATAAAGCTCGCAGGCGGCGAGCCCGCGAACTTCCTCGATGTCGGCGGCGGCGCGTCACAGCAGCGAGTCGAGAACGCTTTCAGGATTCTTCTCTCGGACGAAAACGTCCGCGCGGTGCTGATAAACATATTCGGCGGCATCGTTCGAACTGACATGGTGGCGACAGGCGTGGTCGAAGCGGCACGCAACATCGGCGTCAAGGTCCCGGTCGTCGTCCGGCTCGAAGGCACGAACGTAGAGCGCGGGCGCGAGGTTATAGAGCAATCCGGTCTTGGATTTGTGACCGCCTCCGGCATGAAAGACGCGGCCGAAAAAGTTGTCGCCCTCGCACGTTAAGGCGTGAACCGTGAACCGTGACAAGTCAGGGGTGACTGCCCTGCAACGCGTCTCTCCCCTCTTGTCACGGTTTACGGTTTACGGTTCACGGTTCACGATCTTCCTGTCACTTCCCCGTATGTCCTTCCTTCATCTCAGGCAGACCTGAATCTGCGTGCTGCCACATCTTCTTGAAGTTGGCGTAAGCGGTTTCGGCCTGGGCCTTGTCGCCGGTCATCGCCGCCGCGCGGGCAAACCCTAGCAGCGCGCGGGCGCGGTTCGGCTGGCGCTTCAGCGCGACACTGAATTGTTCAGCAGCTTCTTTTGGCTTCCCTGCTCTTATAAGGACTTCGCCGTAAAGCTCGTGCGAAGGCTTGAGGATCGAGGGCGGCCCCGAAGGTGGGCTCATCTCTTCTTCAAGCGCGACGGCTCGCTTCATCATCTCTATCGCCTGGTCGTGGTTGCCCTTGATCGAAGCGTTCGATGCGCTAACTCCAAGCTCCATGATCTCGACCTGTTTGGCTTCGTAGGGGCTTCCCTTCTCAGATTCCCGCTTTCTAATCAAAGCGAGCGCGGCCACCTGCCGCTCAACCTCCGGCTCGTTGCCCGCGAGCGCGGCGGCGAGGCCGCGAGCAAACGGCGGGCGCGGGTTGTCGCTCGGCCCTGCGTAGGGCATCTGCGCTGCGGGCTTCGCCTGCGCGGTCGCAGCAGGCGCGCCTCCCTTGTGAGCGCAATGCGCGCCGGTCGGCTCCTCGGCTTTCTGAGGCCCGCCCTTCTGCTCTGACGGTTTCAGGTATCGACCGAGAGTGTCGAAACGATTGGTCTCGACCGCGTACGTGGCGACCATGTCGGCAAAGGTTCGGCGGATGCGCGGCGCGTTCGACTCGCGCGATATGCGCTCGATCATCGCCAGCAACTCTTCGGCTTTTGAATAACGTCCCTGCTGAGTGTAGATGTAAAGCAGCCACGATAGACTGTGATAGTCCTTGTTGACGACGGGCAGATTCTTTCGCTTGACCCACTCGTCAGAAGCGGCCCACGACGATTCGTTTGACGAGGCGGCTTCGGGCCACATACCAAGCTGTATGAAAATGTGCGAAGGCATGTGGCGCGCATGATGAGCTTCGGGGGCTATCTGGGCGTAACGCCGCGCCGCCGGGAGCGCCAGTATCGCGTGCTCCGGGTCGTCGAGCGAATGGATTATGTAGTGCGCAGCGCCCGGATGATTTGGGTTCTTGCTGAAAACATCCATCGCAATTGCGGCGGCTTTCATCTGACGCGAGAAGCCTTTTTCGCCCGGGCGAACCACTCCCAGAAGCGAGAGCGAATAAAAGCTGGCGGCTTCCAGGTCGTCCGGGTAGTCGAGATAGATTCGCTCCATAGCCGAAGCGTAGGCCTGATCGCGGGCGTCTTTGCTGCCTTCGCCGTAAAGCACCCGCACTGCGTTTATGTACGCCTGCTCTCGGCTGGTCAGCTTACCAGCATCCTTTATCTTTTCAATCGCATTACGCGCGGCGGCCGTATCCTGCTGGTCCCAGAGCGGGTGATTGTGAGTCATCGCCTCGCCCCAGTACCCCATCAGGAAATTGGGATCGACACGGGTCGACTCGCGAAATGCTTCAAGCGCCTCCTCATACCAGAATGAATGGAGCGCGGCCACGCCGCGCAGGAAATGCGCCCTGGCGGCCTCGGAGCCTGTCGTCGGAAAATCGATGCGTCCCAGGTTTGTCTGCGCGCGGGCTTCGATAGATATTCCAGACAGAACCAGGATCAGCAGAATCGGTGTGAGAAAAGACCAGACAATCTTCATGGTCATTGCCTCCGCATTTTGAAGCGTGAACCGTAAACCGCGACAAGAAAGATTGAACGCGCTGCCGGTTCTTTTCTTTCTCGTGTCACGGTTCACGGTTGACGGTTTACGTTCCGGTGAATTCTATTCCGGGGAGCCGGGTTGTTCAAGCTGCGGCGGCGATGAAACCCTCGGAACTTTTGTTTCGACATTCGGGACGGTTGTGGTAGCATACGGGGTCGAAAGATGGTGTCCTATGAGACGATACTTTTCTCTAAGGTGAACTTATGGCCAAAACGAATCGCAGGTTTAGCATCAAGCCACTCGCAAGCTCACTCTTTTTAGGTTTCCTGCTCTCGATCAGTCTTCCGGTCGCCGCCTTTGGCAGCGCCGCCGACAACAACAAAAGCGATCTCCTTACGATGCCGGCCGTCCCGGAATCGCAACCGCCGGACGACGCGTCCGTGTGCACGGATGCGACGGCAAAGCCGCTCAACATCAGCTACGTGATGTTTAAAGACCTGAAGAACGCCGAGCCCGAACCGGCGCAGGTCGTCCAGGTGAAGTTCAGCATCCCCGCCGCGCTCAAGACGCGCAGCCCGCAGGTGTTCCCGGCACTCCCGCTCCCTCGCGCCAGCACCGCGCCCATGACGGCGGGCGAGAAATTCAACTACTTTCTTCAAAGGTCTATTACGACGCCTGGCCCTTACATTACTTCGATAGCGTCGGGGTTGTGGAACGAGGCGCTCGATAATAACGTCGGCAAAGAGGATACGCTGGACGATTATTTCGCCGATGCGATGACGCGGGCTGCTCGCAGCTTCGGCAATCGCATCGCAAACAATTTCTTCGAGAAGTTCGCCTTCGCAACGATCCTCAAACAGGACCCGCGCTATCACAGGTCGGGCAAGTCCGGCGCGGGCGCAAAGATCGGCTACGCCCTCTCGCGGCTTTTTATCACGCAGGGCGACCGCAGCGGCGACCAGCCAAACATCTCGTTCCTCGCGGGCGGAATCGCGGGCGCGGCGGTGTCGAATTACTGGCAGCGTGAAGAGAAACAGGGGGCCAGCCACGTATTCAAACGCTGGGGGAACCACCTGTTGATTACAGGGCTTTCCAACATCCTCCGCGAATTCCTCGGCGGGCAATAGCCGTCAAACGCGAAAAGGGCAGGCGCGTCCTGCCCTTTTCTGATCCCCGCAAATCAACCTCTAAGCTAAACCGCGCTCAACTGCTTTAGCATCGCGCGCGACCGCAAATCGCGCTCAAGCGCGTGCCGGATGATCTGGTAGTTGATCTCGCCTATCTGGGCCACGCGATCCGCGTGAACGCGCGACTGTGCGAACCGGGAGGGGTGCGCGCCAAGCATCTCCTGTATGATCCGGCGCAAATCCGGGTCGACGGGAGTGCCGCGCCCGCCGCTGCATGCAGCGCATCGCGGCGCGCCGTCTACGGTTAAGAAAGTGGGCTCGGTTGCTCCTACGCGCTCGCCGCACGCGGCGCAGCGCACAAGCTCAGGGAAGTAGCCCGCGAGTCGCAGCATCCACGATTCAAAATAGCGCAGCAGGTGGGCGAGCGGCAGCCCTTCGCCAATCGCTTCAAGCGTCGCCCCGACCAGACGGTACAGCCGCTCGTTGGGCTCCTGCTCCGGCAGAAACTCTATCAGCAGCTCCGACATGTAAGAGAAGGCCCCGGCGGTCTCGACATCGCGCGCCGCGCTATAAAAATGCGAGCGCAAAATCTCGCAGGTCGATATGGAAACAAGCTCTCGCCCTTCTTTTTGAAAGTATGTGAGCGCGACTTCGGTGAACGGCTCAAGCGCAGACCCGAAGCGGCTCTTCATCTTGCGCGCACCGTGAGCCACGCCTCGCAACTTGCCAAGCTCCTTCGTCAAAAATACGCAAATCTTATCGGCTTCGGCCAGCGAGTACGTTCGCAGCACGAATGCGTTTGTAGTGTGCAACCCCATTGCTTATGAACCTTTCGTCGTGACGAAATTATAGCAGATGAGCCGGTCAGGTTGTACCGCTCACAGCAAGCGGGTAACATGATTCCAGTGATGAAAAAGACAGAGACTTTAGAGGAGAAAGAGACGAGGCTGCGGCGCTTGCTTCGTGATTACGGCTCGGTCGTGGTGGCGTTTTCAGGCGGCGTAGACAGCGCATATCTCGCGTATGTCGCAAGTGATGAGCTGGGACCGAAGGCGCTCGCGGTAACCGGCGACAGCGCATCATACCCGACCTTTCAGCGCGAGCTGGCCGACCGCGTTGTGACCCTGTTCAGGATTCGACACGAGATCGTTTTCACTGAGGAGTTCGAAGACGCAAACTACACGAGCAACCCTCCAAACCGTTGCTATTTCTGCAAGTCTGAGCTTTATACAAAGCTGAACCGGCTTTCCCAAGAAAGAGGGTTCGCGCGCGTTTGCGACGGCACGAACGCCGACGATGTAGGCGATTACCGTCCGGGGCGACAGGCGGCGCGCGAGCTTGGGGTAGCTTCGCCTCTGCTCGAATGCGGCCTGACGAAGGCAGAGATACGCGAGCTTTCAAGGCGCGCGGGGCTGCCGACTTTTGACGAGCCCGCGAGCGCCTGTCTCTCATCGCGGGTCCCATACGGCCAGCTTGTGACAATCGAGAAGCTATCGATGATTGATCGCGCCGAGGACTTGCTCAAGCAGATGGGATTTCGGCAGATTCGCGTGAGACATCACGGTGACGTGGCGCGAATAGAGGTGGCGGACGTTGAGATGGAGCGCGCCCTCGATCCCTCGATGGCGGCCCGCATGGCCGCCACGCTAAAGTCGCTTGGGTTCAAATTTGTCGCGCTCGACCTGGAAGGCTACCGGACCGGATCACTCAACGAAGCGCTTGTCGGAAAGCCCTAGCTGTCGTCACCGGGAAACCTTCCGTGGCGCCCTTCGCCTCCGGCAAACCGGCTGGCCCCAGACCCCGCTTCGGCCTCCAGCGCCAAAAGCCCGCGCTCGAACTCATTCATCATCGCTTGCTCAAACGGGTGATTGAACTGCTCGTAGGCTGAAGCGCGGTCGCCCCTCATACAGATTTGCGGAAACTCGGCGATCTCGCGGGCGAGCTTCTCGGCCGCCTCGCGCGCCTTTCCATTTGGCACAACACGCGAGACAAGGCCCATGCCGAGCGCCTCGCGAGCGCCTACCGCCCGGCCTGTCAGGATCAGGTCGAGCGCGCGACCGAGTCCGATCAGTCTAGGAAGGCGCACGGTCCCGCCGTCGATCAGAGGCACACCCCAGCGGCGACAAAAGACGCCAAGCGTCGCGTCTTCTTCGATCACCCGCAGATCGCACCACAGCGCAAGCTCAAGCCCCCCGGCCACAGCGTAACCAGAGATGGCGGCGATTACGGGTTTTCCGAGCATCATGCGCGTCGGCCCCATCGGCCCGTCGCCGGTAGGTTCTGTGCGATTCGCCTGCCCTGTCGCTATGGCTTTTAAGTCGGCTCCGGCGCAGAACGTTCCGTGGTCGCCGTAAAGGACAGCGACCCGCGCATCGTCATCCTCGTCGAAGGAGCGAAAGGCGCTCGCGAGCAGCTCCGCGTGCTCGCGGTCGACGGCGTTGCGCACTTCGGGGCGGCTGAGGATGACGGTCGTGACTGCTCCGTTCTTTTCTATTCGAACAGCCATAGCGCACCTCCACAGTAGAGATAAGAAGAAGGGCGACCACCGCCGGATCGCCCTTCGCATAAAACCTATTACTGAAAGCTTCTCGCGCTCAGAACTTGACCTTTGGATTTTCGCGCGATCCTTCGGTGGCCTTGAATTCGGCGGCGGGCTCAAAGCCGAGTATGTTCGCCATGACTACGGTCGGGAATTGCTGGCGCGAGGTGTTGTAATCCTGAACTACTTTGTTGTAATCCTGCCGCGCTACCTGGATTCTATTCTCGGTCCCGGCAAGCTCATCTTGAAGCCTCAAGAAGTTCTGGTTCGATTTCAAGTCCGGGTAATTCTCGGTCAGGACGAGCAACCGGCCGAGCGCGCCCGACACCTGATCGTTTGCGGCAATCTTTTCGTTCGGCGTTTGCGCACTCAGCAGTCGCGACCGCGCGTCGGCTATGTCTTTAAAGACGCCCTCCTCGTGCTTGGCATAGCCCTTAACGGTTTCCACCAGGTTGGGGATCAGATCGGCGCGGCGCTGCAACTGCACGTCGATGTTTGAAAACTGTGTGTTGACCTGCACCTGTTTGGCGGTCAGGGTGTTATAAGTCCCGCAGGCCGAGCCGCCGATTATCAGGAAAAGCAGCAATACGCCTACGATGCTGCCTATGACCCAGGTCGAGCGTTTCCGCTTCTGGCTGGTTATCTGGCCCTGTTGCGCGGAGTACTCCTGCCGGAACTGGTCCTTCAAATCCGGGCCGCGACCACCGTCATCGTACAAGTTGCTCATTTAGTCCTCCAAAAATTTCGAAAGCTGTTATCCGCAAGCTGGCCTTAAAACTCTGAGATCGGCTCCTCGTCTTGCCTGCGCTCGTATGCGAGCGAGCGAATTGCCACTGCCGAATCGAGCACGTCACCAATGCGCTCGATCATAGGGACGAGAGACTCGCGATCAAAGGCCGACACTGTGACCGCGTTGTAAGTCCGGCTCAGGTTCGCAAGCTCGTCTTCGTTCAAGAGGTCGGCCTTGTTAAAGACGAGTATGCGGGGTATCTCTGACAGGTGGAGGTCGTCGAGAATCTGCACAACCGAAGCGATATGATTATCGAAGTGCGGGCTGCTCGCGTCGACCAGGTGAAGCAGCACATCCGAGCCCTCCATCTCTTCGAGCGTCGCTCGAAACGCCGTTATCAGATCGGGCGGCAAATCGCGAATAAATCCGACCGTGTCGTTGATAATCACTTCCTGGTCGCGCGGCAACCGCAGCCTGCGGCTCGTCGGGTCGAGCGTTGCAAACATGCGATCTTCAGCGGTCACGGCCGATTCGGTCAGCGCGTTCAACATAGTGGACTTCCCTGCATTCGTGTAACCGACAATCGAGATTATAGGCACGTCTCGCCGCTCGCGACGCGCGCGCTGTATGCGGCGGCTTGTGCGAATCTGCTCGATCTGCTTTTCGAGATGGTGTATACGGTCACGTACGCGGCGGCGGTCAACTTCAAGCTTGGTCTCGCCGGGGCCGCGCCCGCCAATGCCGCCCATGAGGCGAGACATCTCCGTACCGGAGCCGGTCAATCTGGGCAGCATGTATTTCAACTGCGCAAGCTCGACCTGTATCTTACCTTCGCGGCTCTGCGCGCGCTGCGCGAATATGTCGAGAATCAACTGCGTCCGGTCGATGATCTTCAGGTCTGTCGCATCGTTTATGGCGCGAAGCTGGCCCGCGCTGAGGTTCTGGTCGAAGATAATCACGTCGGCCCCAAGCTGAAGCCCCCGTATGATAAGCTCTTCGAGTTTGCCGCGCCCGACAAGCGAGCGAGGATCGAGCTTTGGCCTGCGCTGTACGAATGAGTCGAGCACGACTACGCCGCTTGAGCGCGCAAGCTCGCGCAGCTCGTCGAGCGATTCCTGCGCGTCGGCTATCGAGCCTGTCGTAACGCTGACTAAGATCGCGCGGTCGCGCTGGTCGCGCGGATTGCGCACGTGACGTGCGCGGGCCATCTCTTCTTCGAGCGAAGAGATAAGGTCTATAAAGTTGACATCCATCTGGCTGGGAATTTTCGGCTCAAGAAATCCCCAGGTGGCGGGCGGCGCCGCTTCGGGCGCATCGAACGGGTCGGCGTCGACCTCGCTTTGAGGTGCGGCAGCGGTATCCCCGTCTGCCGGAAGCAGGTGCGCGGCGCGGACCAGTCCCGGCAGGCCGTCGTTGCGCACTTCAATCGAAGCCATCAAGTCGAGCCGTAAGAGCGCGAGGTCCGTGAGGTCGTCTTGCGTAAGCTCTTCGCCCGCCAGATGCGTGTGCAGGCAGCGGAGCCCGCGAAATCGCTCTACGCTTACGCGGACGCGCTTCAGGTCCGGCAGCACGATGCCGCGCGCATTGCCGACGACGACGTACTCGACGTGGCCTTTTCGGTCTACGAGCACGCCTACCTGGCGGTTGATCTCGTGTGAAATCTCTGAGAGCTGCCGGGCGAACTCCTGCGTGACGATCTCTGCCGGCGGTATGCGCCTTTTGTACAGCCTTTCGAGACGCTGAATCTGGTTGGGCTTGAGTCCCTGCAGGTTCCCTTCAATAGTGCTGATAACTTAATCCTCCACGGAACCGATTGACGGCTCTCGGCCGACATACTTATTTTACACCATCGACGGAAGCGTCAAAAAGCGATTGAGGCAGATCGTCGCGGGAGAATCGACCGCTGGGGCAAGAAATTCACCGCCCGGTTTACTTTTAATTATGTTAGGGGCTTGCCAATCGAAAATTGATGGGCTACTATTTGGCTATTCTGAACGGTGGACAATTACCCGCGTGAAAACTAGCTAAAAACTTCCCGGTCAGCGGCGCTGGCGAACTCATATATACCCAATGCCGTTCCAGCGTACCAGCATTGAATTGCCCCGGCCGGGAGCGCAGGCAATGGACGACTGCCGTTCGGATGCAGCTTGAATCTTTTTGGAGGATCTGTGGTGAACAGAAAGTTGATCAGACCGACTCTGGCCGAGGTCAGAGAGAGAGCGGATCGTGAGCCTAGAGAGCCGCGCAGAGGCGGCGGCGGGCCTGCTCCCGACCCCAATCGTAAACGAGTGCCGCCTGAGCAGACTCACGCCGAGAGCTTCTATTACAAGAAGCAGATGGACAACCGCACACAGATGGTTATGGTGCTTCAAGACGGCGAGGAACTGCGCGGGACAATAGAATGGTATGACAGGGGGTGCATCAAGCTTCACAGGACGGAAGGCCCGAACCTGCTTGTGCTCAAACATAACATTAAATACATGTACAAGGACGAAGAAGACGGCGAAGATGATTCGCAGGATATGTCGGAAGAATAACTGCGGAGCACTGGCCCTGCTTCAGCCACACCTTGTCTGCTAATACGTGTGACACGAGCATCCTTTAGCCATAACAGGCCGCGCATCGGAATCACTATCGGGGACCCGGCCGGCATCGGGCCGGAGATCGTCTTGAAGGCCGTTGCCGACAGAAGTGTGCGCGACGTTTGTCTACCCGTCATAATCGCTGACCTTAAAGAGCTGCGCAGGCAGGCCGACATTCTCGGCTTGCCCTGCGGGTACCAAACGATTACGGAGGACCGGCTCGCCTCGCCTTCAGAGGAAGAAGCCGTGATCTTTGACACTCTGAGCATGACAGGCGGGGTTAGCTGGGGAGCGCTCTCGGCAGAGGCGGGGCTCGCGGCCGTCTCTTTTATCGAAGCGGGTGCGAGATTGTGCATGCTTGGTGCTCTCGATGCAATCGCGACCGCGCCTATCAACAAGGAATCGCTCCGGCTGGCAGGCTCGCGCTACACGGGGCACACGGAGATGCTTGCGGGGCTGACGGGGGCTGCCACGCCCCTAATGTGCTTTTTCGCGGGCGACCTGAAGGTGGTCCTTATGACGATTCACCTGAGCCTTCGAGACGCGATCAATGAGATCACCGAGGAGCTAGTCACCCGTACTGTAACCCTTGCCGACAGAGAGTTGAGGAGGTTCGGGACCGCGCGCCCGCGCATAGCCGTTGCGGGGCTCAACCCGCACGCGGGAGAGCACGGTATGTTCGGCTCCGAAGACGAGCTTTATATAAGGCCAGGGGTTGAACATTGTCGAGCGCAGGGCATCGATGTCAGCGGCCCTTTCGCCGCCGACACGCTCTTTATAAAAGCCGCGCGCGGCGCATACGACGTGGTCGTAGCCTGTTATCACGATCAAGGGCTTATCGCGGTCAAGTGCATTGCGTTCGGCGAAGCGGTTAACGTAACGCTGGGCCTGCCCATCATACGCACGTCTGTCGATCACGGCACGGCGTTCGACATAGCGGGTCACGGCGTGGCGGATCACCGGAGCCTTGTTTCGGCCATAAAGCTCGCTGCCAATCTCTCTTCTATTTCCGGCAGCTAATCGTTGGAGGTTATTTAATGAAGCCTGTCCTATTGACGCTTTTCTTTCTCTGCTCTCTGCTGGCCGCTTCGGCCCGAACGGGGCGGGACCCGGCCCAGGCAGTGGCTGAGAATCTCTCAATCGAGGGCGAGAAACATTTTAGGAATATCCGCCAGCTCTCGTTCGGCGGCGAGAACGCCGAAGCATATTTTTCCGGCGACGGGAAGAAGCTGATCTTTCAATCGACTCGCGACGGTCACGGCTGCGACCAGATTTATGAGATGAACGTAGACGGGACGGGGCTCAGGATGCTCTCGACGGGCAAGGGCCGAACTACATGCGCGTACTTCCTTCCGAACGGCAAGCGGATCATCTACTCGTCGACCCATCTTGCGAGCGCCGACTGCCCGCCCAAGCCGGACTTTTCGCGAGGCTACGTCTGGGCGCTTTATCCGAGCTTCGATCTTTTCAGCGCCGCGCCCGACGGCAGCGACCTGAAACGGTTGACCACGACCGAAGGCTATGACGCGGAGGCCACGATCTCACCCGACGGCAAGAAGGTAGTCTTCACATCGACTCGCAGCGGCGACATAGAGATTTATACTATGGACGTTGGCGGTCGAAACGTAAAACAGTTGACCTCGGAAACAGGTTACGACGGCGGGCCGTTCTTTTCGCGAGACAGCAAGTGGATTGTCTACCGCGCGCATCACCCCGCGACCGAAAAAGAGATAGCGGAATACAAGGGTCTGCTCAAAGAGAACCTTATTCGTCCGAGCAAGCTCGACATCTGGGTGATGAAAGCTGACGGCACGGGCAAGCGGCGCGTCACAAATAACGGGGCGGCTAACTTTGCGCCGTACTTCTTCCCCGACGGCAAGCGGATAATCTTCTCCTCAAATATGAACGACCCGCGCGGCCGAAACTTTGACCTCTACGCGATAAATATCGACGGAACAGGTCTTGAGCGAATCACCTTCAATGAGACCTTTGACGGTTTCCCGATGTTCAGCCCCGACGGTAAAAAGATCGTCTTCGCGTCGAACCGCAACGCAAAGACACAGGGCGACACGAACATCTTTATCGCCGACTGGATTCATTGACGATAAAGTTAAGACGGCAACAGCAGAAGCTTACCCGTGGTGGCGCGTGATTCGAGATCGCGGTGCGCCTGCTCGGCGTCTTCAAGCCTGTACGTATGCTCGATTCTTAGCTTCAGCTTGCCGCCCTCGATCTGACCGAAGACAGCCTTCGCCCTTGCGCGCAGCGACTCGCGGTCGGCTGTGTAATGCGCGAGGCTTGGGCGCGTCAAAAAGATCGATCCTTTAGATGTCAGAACCAGCGGGTCGATTGGAGGCACAGGGCCGCTCGCCGCGCCGTAAAGGACCATGTAGCCGAGCGGCTTCAAGCAGTTCAAGCTCTTTTCAAAAGTCGTCTTGCCTACGGCGTCATAAACCGCCTCGACACCGCGCCCGCCGGTCAGGCGGCGCGTTTCCGTTTCAAAATCGGCCTCGGTATAGATAATCACATCGTCCGCGCCAGCCTCGCGCGCCAGCCTCGCCTTCTCTTCGGTCGATACGGTGGCTATTATTCGCGCGCCGAGGTTGCGGGCCATCTGAGTCAGCAACAACCCGACGCCTCCGGCCGCCGCGTGAATCAAGACGGTGTCGCCCTCTTTGATAGGGTATGTTGTGTGGCTGAGGTAATGCGCGGTCATGCCTTGCAACAGGACCGAGGCGGCCGAGCGGTCGTCAACCGCGTCGGGGACGGGGACGAGCTTTGCCACGGGGACCGATGCGTACTCTGCATAGCTTCCCATAACCGATGAATAAGCGACACGGTCGCCGGACTTCAAATCGGCGACGCCTTCTCCGACCGCCTCGACTGTGCCGCAAGCTTCCTGCCCGGCGGTAAAAGGGAGCTTCGTCGGATACCGCCCTTCGCGGTGGTACACGTCGACGAAGTTGACGCCTATGGCGTTGATCTTCACAAGCACCTCGCCCGCGCCCGGCTCCGGCGTCGCGATCTCTTCGTAAGATAAGACCTCCGGGCCGCCGTGCTGGTGAACTCGAATTGCGTGCATATTATCTCCTCTAAATTTCAATGCAGATTTTGCCGAAATGAGCGCCGCTTTGCATGTACTCGAAAGCCGCACGCGCATCTTCAAAAGGGAATACGCGATCAACCACGGGCTTCATCCTGTGAAGCGCGATTGCGCGGATCATCGCTTCAAACATCTCGCGGCTTCCTACCATCACGCCCTGAATGCGTATGTTCTGCATAAGGATCGGGATGACGTTAAAGTCTGCCGTATTGCCGGACAGCACGCCTATCATGCTTATGTGGCCGCCTATGCGTATCGCGCGCAACGACCGCGCAAGCGTTCCCGCGCCGCCGACCTCGACTATGTGGTCAAGCCCTATGCTGCCTGTTAGTTCGCGCGCTCGCTTGTCCCAATCGGGCTCGGCTTTATAGTTTATGCCGTCACTTGCGCCGAGCTTCGCGGCCCGCTCAAGCTTCTCGTCACTGCTCGATGTGACAATCACCCGCGCTCCAACCATCGAAGCGAATTGTAGAGCAAACAACGAGACCCCGCCGGTCCCTTGAACAAGCACGGTATCACCGGCCTTGACGCCGCCTTGCGTGATGAGCGCGTTCCAGGCTGTCACCGCTGCGCACGGAAGCGTCGCGGCCTCTTCAAAGCTGAGGTGGTCGGGCAGGGGTATCACGCCCTCTTCGCTCAGAACCGCGTAATCTCTAAGCATCCCGTCGAGCGGCCCGCCAAGCGTTGCCCGCAGCTTTTCTCTCGTCGGCTCTCCCGCGATCCACTCCTGCGCAAATATGGCCGCCACGCGCGAGCCTGCCTTGACCCGTGTCACGCCTTCTCCGACTTCTACCACTTCACCCGCGCCGTCCGAGAGCGGCACAAGCGGAAGCCGTTGCCTTGGGTTGTACTGGCCCAGCGTCATAAGCAGGTCGCGGTAATTCAGCGAGGCGGCTTTTACCTTAATCAGAACCTGCCCGGCCCCCGGGCGCGGGTCGGGCCGCTCAACGACCTTTAAAGAGGCGAGCCCGAATCGCTCTTGAATCTCAATCGCCTTCATCTATTCATCTCCATTCCGCAAGATGTTTATCTAGTAAACAGTAAACAGTGACAGGTGACAAGAAGGAAGAGAGCACAAGCCTCGCGCCCGGTTTTCTGTCGCTGTTTACTTACCGCATTCCTTTTGGCAAAGTCCATACATGCTGATAAAAGAGCACTACGCGAGCCGACTTGACTGAGGAGGATGGTATGACGATTGAGAAAAGCCCGGCAACTGATGAAGCCGTGATCCGCGCGCTTATCGAGCGCAGGGCCGAGGCGGTCTATGCCAAGGACATCGACGCGCTCATGGCTAACCACGCGGCGGACAGCGTGTCATTTGACGCGCTAAATCCGCTGCGGTACATCGGATCGGATAAGGTCAGAGAACGCGCGGAGCAGTGGTTCTCCTGGTATCGAGGCCCTATGGGCTATGAGGTCCGCGACCTGAGCGTAACATCGAGCGAAGAGGTGGCCTTCTGCCATTATCTTTATCGGGTAAGCGGAACCATGACGAACGGGCGTGAGGTCGACATGTGGGTGCGCTCGACGGTCTGCTGCCAAAAGATCGAAGGCAAGTGGGCGATTACACACGAGCATACTTCTGTACCCTTTGACGCCGAGAGCGGCAAAGCGTCGGTCGATCTCAAGCCGTAGTCGCGTGTGAACGCGCTGATAATGCTCAGGTCCACGCCGCGCGGTACGAGAAGGAGCAACGGCTATGGAAGCTTCTAATCTGGTCATAGTCATCCTATTTGTAGTGGCTGCCGCCGCCTTCCACTTTTGGACAAAGCGGTATGCAAGGAGCAGGGCCGCAGAGCCTGACGGGCCGGAGAAATTCGCCGCGAAGCGCGCACAGACCGGAGCCATCGTTAATACAATCGTAGCCGGAATCCTTATTGTCGTTATGTGGTCGCAGGCGGGAAAGATTCCGTCCGAGAACAGAATTTTCGCTTTGATCTTCGTCCTGTTCGGCGTCGCGTGGGCGTTATACGGTTGGTACAGGTTTTATAAGGTGCGGAGGACCGGCTGAAAGCGCCCGACGTTACCTGCTGGCCGCCGATACGGCATGTCAAGCAATCAGGGCCGATTCGAGGGCAAGCTGGCGGTTTATGTTTCGCGACAGGCCGCGCATCACTTGCTCGATGCTGTCTATCAACTCGATCACCTGTTCGAGAGTTGCAGTTTCACCGGCGCGCTCAAGCTGCTCGGTTATGTCTCGGTTTGTAAGCGATTCCGGCGACTGCCCGGCCTTTATATAAATCAGGTCTTTGAGCAGCACCAGCAGAACTTCTATATGCTTTTCAAACCCCTCCCTGTCCAGCTTGCGACCGAGGTATTCGGCCGCGCTCATCAGCCTGACGCCGTCGCGTGACCCGGTCAAGGCACTGACCATCTCAAGCATGGTTCGCCGCTTGTCGCGGTACTCGCCCAGGTCTATCTCAAGCGCGCGACCGATGCTGCCGCGCGCGAGCCGCGCCAGCAGCATTATCTCATCGACAGGTCTTGTGAAATGCGATTTGAGAAACGCTTCGAGCTCTTCGGGTGTAAGCGGCGCGAAGACCAGCGTCTGACACCGGGAGCGAATCGTCTCAAGCAGGGCGTAAGGCCGCGATGTTATGAGCAGAATCTGCGAAGTTTCCGGTGGCTCTTCGAGCGTCTTAAGGATGGAGTTTGCCGCCGCTTCGTTGAGCCGGTCGGCCTGATCGATGATATACACGCTGCGGCGGCCCTCCGGAGGTTGTTTATACGCCTCGCGGGAAAGATCACGCATCTTGTCGATCTTTATAAACTGGCCTTCGGGCTGGAATACTTGAACGCCGAGGTGCTCGCCCGTCAAGATTCGCTTGCAGGAGGAGCACTGGCCGCACGCGTCGCCGCCAGAAGCGCGCTCGCAGTTAAGAGCCTGCGCAAGCGCGAGCGCAAACCGGTACTTCCCAACGCCTGACGGGCCAGCCATGATCAGCCCCTGGCGAATACGGTTTTCGGCCACCGCGCGCTTTAAAAGTTTTTTTATTCGCTCGTTACCCGCAAGCGTCGAAAAGGGCATCTGTTACCTCGACGGTCTGGACTCTTGTGAAAGCTGATTCTAGCAGTTTTTCTTCGCGGTTGCGCGTGTTAACCTACGACAGACGAGGACCGCATGCTCAAAAACTTTCTCGAAACGAGGCTTGAAAAGTGGAAGCGGCTTGAAGAGCTGACTGCCCGCGTGTCGCGCTACAGGCTCAAGAACCTGTCGGGCGAAGAGGTGCGCGAGTTCGGGCGGCTCTACAGGCGGACGGCTGCCGACCTGGCGATTGCTCGCGAAGAGGTGCGGGACCAGCGGCTCGTGAATTATCTCAACTACCTTGTCGCCCGCGCGCACGGTGCAATCTACCGCAGCGAAAGCTCAGGCTTCGCGGTCTTTGTGACTTTCTTTCGCAGCGAATTCCCCGCCGTATTCAGGCAGACCTTCAAGTATACGCTCACGTCGTTTCTTATATTCATGATCCCGTTCGCCTTTGCGTTCGCGCTCAGTTTTCTCGACGACGGGTTTGCCGACCGCCTCGCCCCCCAGCTGAAGCGGATGATAATAGCGCACGAGAACTGGACCGAAGCTGTTAACAGCGCGAACCCCGTCGAATCGACTCTTATCCAGACAAACAACATACAGGTCACATTCATAGCGTTTGCGGGCGGCGTTCTGGCCGGGTTGGGGACAGTCTACGTCGTCGCCTCAAACGGTCTTTTGATAGGGCTTGTGATGGGGCTTTGCTTTCGATACCGATTCTGGGACATCCCCATCTTCGTCTCTGCACACGGAGTTATTGAGCTCACGGCTATCTTCATCGCGGGCGGGGCGGGGCTGCTCATCGGCAAGGCGCTTTTGATGCCGGGCGATCTGCGCCGGATAGACGCGCTGACGACGAACGGGCTGCTGGCGATCAAGCTGATTCTTGGAACGATTCCTATGCTTGTAATAGCCGGGCTGATCGAAGGCTTCATCTCGCCCGCTCATATTTCGCCCGTGTACAAGTACGCTGTCTCGATTGTCTCCGCGATTGTCTTGGCAACTTACTTCCTGAAAAAGACCGAAGCTCCTGCCGAAAGCCGTTGAAGACTGGCGCGTGGATATTAGACCCCGGCTGCTTATTACAAAAGGCCGCGTTCTTTTACTTCGAGATACTTATTGACAAGCTCAAGCGCGAGCCTCCCGGCGGGCACATCGAGCGCAAGCCCGCCCGCTCTGCGAATGCGAGAGAGCGCCTCTTCGCGCTGGCGAAGTATCTCTTCGGCTACGCTCTGGCGATAGACGTCCTCCGGGTTCTCAGGCCTTGCCCGCACAAGCTCTCTAAGGTCCGTATCCCCAATCGTAACTATGAGCGGCAGATGGCGCGGTATGAGCTTCGATGTATGAGCGAGCAACTCGGCCGAAGCGTCGCGGTCCACGAGGTCCGTCAATATTATGACCAGCGAGCGGCGGTGGCAATTGGCGTTGAAGAAATTGAACGAGCGCGCATAGCTCGGCTCGATCATCTGAGGCTCGACATTGTAGAGCGCCTCCATCACCTTGTTGACCTGATCGCGCCCGCGCCGTGGCGGCAGGTAGCTCGTCACCTTGCGCGAGAAGATCACAAGGCCGACATTATCGCCGCCCGATGCCGCGACGTATGTGATCGACAGTGTCGCGTTGATTGCGTGATCCAGTTTCGTAAGCTTGCCGATACGCGCGGTCATCAATCGCCCTGTATCGACAAGCACCACGACGTTCTGGCTACGCTCGATGGTGTACTGGCGGGTTATCAGCTTACCCCGCCGTGCCGTCGCCGCCCATGACATGTGGCGTATCTCGTCGCCGACCACGAACTCTCGCAGTGACTCGAACTCGCGCCCCTGCCCGCGCAAACGCATGCGGCGCATGCCCGGCTGCATCTGCCGGTTGCGGTGAGCGTAAATCTCGTTCTTCTTCGCTTCCCGAATATCCGGATAGACCTTAACCTCGCGGGCGGTCGCATAGCTGATCTGTCTCCACACCAGTCCGAGCTTTGTGCGAAAGCGGACCACCGTATCACCGAAAGCGTAGCTCCCGCGCGCGGTCGGCAGCAGGCTGTAGCGCAAGACTCGCGTGCGATTCGGAGGCACTGTAAGCCGTGAGTGGCGCGAGCCCACAAGCTCCATCTGATGCGGGTACTCGTCCTTGATTTGAAAAGTCACGCGGCGGCGCGAGTGGTTGGCGATCTTTATGAGCACGGGGTTTTCCGCGCCCATCGCGAACCGGTCTTCGGTGTCGCGGGTCACGCGAAAAGTGGCCGGCTTTTCCGATGTGAAGTAGTCCATCGCCGCAAGCGCGATCAAGATGAGGTCATAAAGAAGGGTGAGGTAGAGCGCGGCGCGGCTGACCCAGCCCAGAGAGAGCAGGGCGATGCCTGCGGCCAGCAGGGCGAAAAACCTGTTTGTGAAGACTAGATTCAAAACCAGAAGTCCTCGTTTACGCTTCCCTTCTCAAGCGTGCTCATCAACTCGGCAACTGTCCGGTGCTTCAGGATCGTGTATACGGCCGCGCCTATCTGGTATGGCAGATCGAGTCTGTCGAGGGCCTCGCGCGGCGTGACCCATATCTCCTCTTCGACCTCGTCGGGGTTTATAGAGGTTTCGAAATTGCCGTTCACCTGATAAGCATACGTGACAAGGTAATAGACGGGCCCTGCGTGCGGACTGGTGCAGGTCTGTCTAAGCGCGACAAGCCTTTCCGGATCGATCTCGACGCCGATCTCCTCTTGGACTTCTCGGCAGGCCGTAACGCGCAGGTCCGCATCTGCGTGATCCTGGCGGCCTCCGGGAAAGACGAAAAAGTTTGGGAAGTGTCGAAAGTGCGCAGGACGACGGCTCAGGTAGACCTCTATGCCACGGCTGCTGTCGCGCACAAAGGCCACGGCCGCCGCCGGGATCGGTTCTTTTCCTTCTCTCATAATCATTTCGGGGCTGAGCGAGTTTGGCTGTCTCGGCAGCCGGATCTTCTATGAAACATGACCTCAACCCCACTCCCTCGCTCAGTCCTCAGTCCTATCTCGGCACTTCGATACCGGCTATAACTTCGTCGAGCACCTGGTCAGGCAGAATACCTTCGATCTCGGCTTCGCTCCGCAACACGATGCGATGCCGAAGCACAGGTTTTGCGATCTCTTTCACGTCGTCAGGCGTAACGTACCCGCGCCCGCGCAACCCTGCCATAGCCTTTGACGAAAGCAGCAACGAGACCGCCGCGCGAGGGCTTGCGCCCCACGAGATGTTCAACGCCCCGCGCGTGGCTCTGACGATAGAGACTATGTACTTCTGTATCCCCTCTTCGACCGTTATCGCGCGCACGCGCGAGCGGCAATCGAGCAAGGCCGCCGGATCGTCAAGGGACCGGATAGCGAGGTCTTCAAGCCGCCGCGCGTTAAACCCGCTGTTCCAGTTCGCCACTACCTGAAGCTCTGCGGCTTCGCCGGGATAGTCGACCAGAATCTTCAAAGCGAAGCGGTCGAGCTGAGCTTCGGGGAGAGGGTATGTGCCCTCGTACTCGATTGGGTTTTGAGTGGCAAAGACAGTAAAGAGCGGCGACAGCTTGTGCATCTCGCCGTCGATAGTCACCTGGCGTTCTTCCATCGCTTCGAGAAGCGCGGCCTGAGTTTTCGGGGGCGTGCGATTGATCTCGTCAGCGAGCAGGAGGTCCGTGAACAACGGCCCGTGCCTGAGCGTGAAAGTCGATGTCGCCATGTTAAAAATATTTGTGCCGGTGACATCTGCTGGCATTAGGTCGGGCGTGAACTGTATGCGCCCGAAATGCGCGCCGACAGCGCGCGCAAGGACTTTGACCATCAAGGTCTTGGCCGTGCCCGGCACCCCTTCGATAAGCGCGTGCCCTTCGGTCAGCAAGGCGATCAGGACCTGCTCAATCACGTGGTCCTGTCCGACAACGGCCTTACCTACCTGGCCCTTGATGTGATCGGCTATCTGCTTCACGTATTCAGGCAAGACGAGCGACCTCCATTCTCCAAACAAAGTCCGAGCAGTCACAAAGAATAATCTGTCAGGTGACGGGCTGCAATCAAAACAACGAAGAGTCGAAGCAAAAATCGACCGGGCGAGAGAGGTCACGAGCGGGCTTGCGGGCCTAAAGCTGACTCTTAACGAACCCGATGAAACTATCCAAAAAGAAAAATCTTGCGTTGAAAATTAAAAGGTGGTAGAGTCCGAACTTGTCAGCCTGGCCAAACCCCACAGCGGCCACTAAGTGCCCCAAATCTGTACGCTTTTATAATTCTTTCGCGGTAGTTCTAGACGTCTCTACACCGGAGACTGATATAATTCGGAGATGATAAAGTTTGGGACTTCCGGTTGGCGAGCGATCATCGCCGATGAATTCACATTCGTCGCTGTGCGCAAGGTGACGCAGGCGATAGCAAACTGGCTCAAGCAAAATGCTACGAGTTCCGAAGTAATCCTGGGTTACGACACACGTTTTATGGCCGAGACTTTTGCAGCAGAGTCGGCGCGTGTTCTTGCTTCAAACGGATTAAATGCGTTGGTGTGCGACAGCCCGACGCCAACGCCGGCCATCTCGCACGCTATAAGATCGAAGAAGGCTGCCGGCGCGATCAACTTCACCGCAAGTCATAATCCGCCGGAGTACTGCGGCATGAAGTTCTCGACGTCCGACGGCGCGCCTGCGTTGCCCGAAGTAACGGGGCAGATTGAACAAGAGATTATGAACCTTGAAACCAGCGATTTTTCTGGCTCCATCGGCACGGGCGACGCTGGCGTGATCTTTTCTGCGGCCGAAGGCTATTTGACAGACCTCGCCTCGAAGATAGACCTGCAGGCCATAGCGAAGGCCGGGCTCAGAATCGCATATGACCCGCTCTGGGGCACGGGCCGAGGCTATCTCGACAAGGCTTTGAAAGATTCGGGTTGTGAAGTCTTGATGCTGCACAACTGGCGCGATGTATATTTCGGCGGCCATAGCCCTGAGCCGGATGAAGAGTACCTCGAAGAGCTGCGCCACGAAGTCACAGTGAACGGGTACAACCTGGGGCTATCGACAGACGGCGACGCTGACAGGTTCGGAGTGCTCGACACGAACGGCGCGTTTATCTCGGCCAACCTGATAATCACCTTGCTGGTCGATTACCTTGCGGAATCGCGCGGCTGGTCCGATAGGGTTGCCAGGTCCGTCCCGACGACCGGCTTGATTGACCGTGTGGCGGCGCGGCGAGGGATCGAAGTCATCGAGACGCCGGTGGGCTTCAAGTTTATAGGGCAGCTGATAAACGAAGACAAGATAGCGATAGGCGGCGAAGAGAGCGCGGGGCTTTCGATCAGGGGTCATTTCCCGGAAAAAGACGGCATATTAGCGTGCCTGCTTGTGGCGGAGATGGTCGCGCGTCGAGGCAAGACGCTCACGGAGATGCTTGAACAAGTTTACAGGGAAGTCGGCAAGCTTGTCGCGGGGCGTATAGGCGTAAAGCTCACGCCCGAATTGCAGCAGGCCTTACCGGCAAAGCTTGCAAGCGACCCGGCAGGGTTCGCCGGTCGCAATGTTGCGTCGGTCAGCAGAGTGGACGGGGCAAAGTTTGTTTTAGAAGACGGGTCGTGGTTATTGATGCGACCATCGGGCACAGAGCCGCTTGTGCGAATTTATGGAGAGGCTTCAAACGAGCAAGATCTGGAGGTGTTACTTGAGTCAGGCCGCAAATACATTCTGGATTAATCGAGTTAATCCGATAGCACGAACTAACTCCTGCGAACGGCGACGTGTAGCGATCCATCGTTCGATAGACGGGTTGGTTATAATGATAATCCTGGCCGCTTCAGCAATCTGCGTATCGGTCTATTATAGAACCCAGTCGGAGCTTGCTGCCGCTGTGGCTAAACACGAAGCGACGATTAATCGTGTTGACCAGCTGCGCATAGAGACTGAGAAGTTGGAGAGTGAGGTAAAAGGGTTAAAGAGCGACCCGAGACTAATAGAGTCATTTGCGCGCCAGGACCTGGGGTTGGTGCGGGCGGGCGAAGTGGTAATAAAGATAGATCAGAGCCGGAATGCAGCGGAGAGCAGGTTAAGAGAGCGAGAGCCATCAAACTTGACATCGCGCAACAACAGTAGCTATACTGCAATTTCGAATTAGCGCGGGGTGGAGCAGTCTGGTAGCTCGTTGGGCTCATAACCCAAAGGTCGCAGGTTCAAATCCTGCCCCCGCAACCATTCAAGCCCGGCGTAAGTCGGGCTTTTGCTATGGTTAGCGGTCCTGTAGGTTCTGTCGTCATTCACCTTTTATCCCTTTAGGGTCCAAGCTAGGGTCCAATTCAATTCACTAATCTAGAGCTGAAATTCAGCACCGATTGCATCTGAGAAAAAATCTCGTCGGCAACCAGTTCGGCAGCTTCCGCGACTTCATCCTCCGGCGTATGCACGTAGATACCTGATGTTGTGGATTCTTGAGCATGTCCAAGCAGCTTTTGAACCACCTTCATCTTACCAGTCTTGTCATACCCAATACTTCCTGCCGTGTGACGGAAGATATGAAATCCGTATGCGCGAGGACTTCTTTTCACCCCAGCTTTATCCATTGCTGCGTACAGCACAGACTCCCGCAGCCAATCTGGGTCAAGCGAACTACCATCTTCACGACAAAAGACAAAATCATCAAGAGCATTGTACCTTGATGATGCCTTGTGTTGTCGTAGTCGTTGAACTAGATTATGATGCAGACGAAATTTCCTAATGCTAGCTTGCGTCTTAGGCTTCTTCACCTTACCGCGCCAAACGCTTTGATTGACAAACATCACTCGCAATGAGAAATCGATATCTCGCCAAGTCAGTCCGCGACATTCACCGCTACGCATTCCTGTACAGGCAAGGAGAGCAAAGAATAACCTGTATTCATCGTCAACATGCTCTAGAATGCCCACTACCTCCCGGACGTCTAGAATAGGCTTTTCTTTATGCTCAACCTTCGGCTTGTGGAGTTTGCTTCTCACCGGATTGGCTTGGATCAAATCGTATTGAAAAGCAACGTCAAACATCGTGTTAAGTAGTGTGTACATATTCAAAGCGAACTTCGGAGCAACGCCGTCAGAAAGCCGGGCAAAAAAGTCCGAAACGTGTGAGGGGGTGATCTCTCTCAACGGGAAGTCCCCGAAGAAGGGCAGGATGTGCCTTTTGGTCACGCTGTCGTATGAGTAACGCGTTGAGTCCGCGATCTTTCCATTCGACATATATGCCTTCCATCTGCCGTCAATGAAGTCCTTGAAAGCGAGAGAACACTGCTGCTCCCTCTTTAACCTTCCGGCTTCCGGGTTATTATTATGCTGATTGACGCGATCCATGATCGGCTTCGACATTTCACGCGCCTCTTTCTTTGTCGCTGCGCCCGGTAGCGCCTCCCGCTTTCTGACCATCTGTCCGGTGGTATAGTCCAAAAGCCAGTAGCGGAGGGTGTTTTGACCGTTATGCGACGAGATGCTACCAAGTTGATAGCTCTTTCGTTTTCGAGCCATTCTTTTCTCCTTTGATAGAATTGGCTCGTGTTTAGCTTTCGCTGGACGACTATACACGATTCATCTCCTCCACATCAATGGGTGAATCACAACCCAATTGACGAAGAATCCAAGCCTGAAATTCTAGTGATTGTGTATCAAACCGAATAAGCCTGAACCCTTGACAACGCGGTGGCGGATCAGGCGAACCGATGCGCGTCTGTTTGTAAACCCAGTGAACCGAGAAGCCAAAAAACGCGGCAAGATGTTCAGGCTTCCAGATTCTTGGGCCGGGCAAGTTCAAGTCTGTCGGATGACGTAAATTTGGCATTATCACAACGTCTTCTGACATAATTCTCCTATACATAATGAAGGAGCGAGTTTAAACCTTTGCTCAATTCCTGACTGCATTATCTATGCTTCACCTCAGGGATCCCCGACATTGTTTGCATGAATTGAATCGAAGGCTTGTAGACTCACAATCCTGGAAAGCAACACCCGCCTGGGTACGTTTTAACCTGTTTGTGCAATATGCAACTCCTATAAGGAGTTGCATATTGCACAAACGAGTCAGCAATTAAAGTATTAGGTTCTCGCATAGACTACTCAAAGTTGTCATTTCTTTGAGGTCCCGAAACGCCACGGAGCCTTCTGATTGGCCTTAAAAATCAGCCCTGCTCGCTGTGCATTCTGGATTCTGTCTGATATTGTGCGCACGGAACCTCGCCCCGCAAAATGCTTCTTGATCTCTTGAGTGCTCACCTCAATAGACGCGGCAACGAAAGCAGCAATCTCCTGAGCAGTAGGAGGTTTAGCTGGCTCGATGGGTTTCTCTGCACATGGTTCAAACCATCGCGTCTCCTGATTCAGCTTCATAAGGACCGGATCAAATATCGCGCCTTTACTCTTGGCACACTTCAATACAATGTAATTAGCGCCGTGCTTCTGGTCTTTTTCGATGGTGAAGACTACGCGTGACAACGCACCGAAGGCAGAGCCCCCGCGCCCTTTATAAGCACCCTCCCCTGTTTGTGTCTCCGCAGATTTGCCAATGTGGTGCGAGAAAATGACGGCACAATCTACCTCCCTAGCTAAAGTCTTGAGCGGGTTCATTATCCGCCGAGTCACCTCTGCGTTGTCATTTTCGTTGTAAAGCTCGAAGATGGAGCCAACAGGATCAATTACAATCAAATCTGCTTTGTGTTTCTGCCCAAAGGCTATTAGCCTGTTTAGGTGCTGCGATTTGCTTAAATTTAAGGGGAAACCATCAATATGGCCGTCAATGACGAGCTTTAAGTTCTCACGCGCCAGCTCATAGTTTGTGACTTGATGCAGCATCGTTAGCAGGTCAGAGCGGAGTCGAGACGGCGAATTCTCGCCGTCTACATATATAACGCAGCGTATCGTTGTGGCATGTGGAAATAAGGGCAAGCATTCTTCACCGCTGGCAAGTGATAGGGCTAAATTTAACAGAAGAGTGCTTTTACCGTAGTTCGTGACAGCCGCGAGCTCACCTACTTCACCCCGGTGAATACCGTGGATGATTTCTTCCAGTTTTATAATTTTACCATTGAAGAAATCGTCCAGCGAATTATAGAACCCCATGAACGTTTTGTTGTTTGATTCGATCTCTCGTACGCAGAACTGTTTGATGTCAGCGATTATGGCTTCGCGATCTTCTCCGGCAACGATTCGACCGAGAGAAGTATTTAGGGTAGCAATCAACTGTCGTTCTTTTGCTTTCTGCCTCAGGATTCGCGCATAGGGTTCAATTGAGTCTGTCCTTGGAATACCATCGGTTAGAGACGCGATGTAAGTGATTCCTCCCACGCGTTCAAACGAACCCTGTGCCCTCAAAACATCTCCTATCGTTATGGCATCAATTCTTGTACCCTTTTCTACCAAGCTACAAATTGACCGGAATATCAGCCGATTAGGTTCGAGATAGAAATCATTTTCATCAAGCAAGTCGGCAATCTGTTCAGCAAGGCGATTATTTAACTGGGTAGAGCCTAGAATCGCTTTCTCTGCTTCTAAATCACTAGGTAGCCCATTCTCTTCAAGTATTTCTTGCCAATCAAAGCCGAAATCACTCATACCGATTCTCACTTCCTTTTAGTGACAGAAACCTTAAGGCCATTCTTACCCCTATAACCTTCATAATCGTCTTTGCTCTTTTCTTGAATGTAATGAATTGATGTTACTGTAATTTAGTTCTAATATAATATCTTTAGACTATCACTGGACTATCACTCATGAAAACTTCACCAATAGATGAACTTCAAGATGAAAGATACCGGGCTTCATCTGCGCTGATTCTAGGATGGCGCAGGCCGAGTGATGTGAGAGTTGAAGGAAATAATTTAGTTTATTCCGCTCGAGCGGTAAGGACATATCTGAATACAGATAAGCCTTTTGAGCCTTTGCAGAGTTTTCTTGCTTTAGAGGGAGAAGGAAGTAGCCGGATTGCGAGTTTTGCCAGGAGATGGGGGGTCTTAGGGATATGCGAACATGGACTACCTGCAAGTCACAATCCTGGATTCAATACATTTATTGATACACCAGGTTGGAATCTAATTGCACAGGATGAGTATCGCAGAAATTGCAATCCAGTTGAACAGTCGAGCGCAGTATGGTATGAGCCGCTCGACGCATGGGATTTCTGGATTCGGCAAGCAAGCATGATCGTCCGGTTGGGAGCAGATTTACATGTCAATCGCCCAGGCAAATCGGAAGCTTGGCAGGCTATGGGATATAAGCCGGAAAGCTATACGGGGTTCACAGCAAAAGGACAATCTGTAAGACTCACAGCCGAGCCTAAGATTCCTTCTCTCCCTCCCCCAATACCAATTGGCAGAATGCTGGTCGCACAATATGTAAATGATTGGCTTGCAATTACAGGAGTGCGTCCCTTGTTCTTTTGGGAAGATGGAGAACCTGCTTTTTGTCTAGGAAGTGAGGGTGTAGATACCCTTCTTGCCACGCTAGGGGTTCAAATCCTACTATTAATAAATAAGTCCTCAGGCTACGCTTTTTGCTCAAACTGTGGTCGCCCCTTTTTATTGAGACATCGCCAATCAGTGGCTCGCAACATCTATTGCGATTCTCCTCATTGTGGGACGGCAGCCGCACGAAGAGAAGCGCAAAAGCGATATCGTCTGAATGAACGACTAAACCCAACACGAGAAAAGCGGCGGTCAAAGATTACAAATAATCAAAAACAGCATATTTGGCGTTTATGCAATAAATATAAAAAGTACCCACCCAATTTCATTAAAGATCTCGCTAATAAATATAAAGTTGATATTTCTTACATTTATAGAATCGTACGTGATCATAGTAATTCTCGTACAGAGCAGATCTAGATCCAGAGCGTTAGCCTATTGTCGTGCAACGTTTGAGCCTACGGTTTTGGGAAGAAACAGAAGTGTGTCACGCCCTCTTATTTGGGCGCGGCACAGAAAAAGTGGCCAACGAGATTTCAGACTTTGAGATGAAGTACGATAAGTCCCCATTTGAATATGTCGCACAATGCTCTTCTTTTAAAAGAAGATAATTACCCCTTCTCTGTAGGTAATCCCTTTACCGCTATTTTGGGTAAATCAAGCTCATCATCAACAAGCACATTGATGGAAATGCCTGTCAGTTTAGAGTAGGCCAACAAGACTAAAAGCGATGGTGTCCTTTTGCCCTTCTCAAATTCGCCTACGTAATGCGGGCGCAATAGTCCACTCCCTTTGCTTTGTAATTGTCGCGTCATCTCTGCCAATGTGTAGCCGAAATTATTCCTGACCTTGCGTAGTTTTGTCTTTAGCTTTTGAGGCCGTGTTTGTGCGCCGCGTCCCATTAGGCGAATCCTCCTAATGGACACTTGCTTATCAACCTATTTAGGTGTATAGATGACTTAGGTTTCAGGTCTGCCGAGTACACCAAAGTGTTCCGTGACCTGTTCACCTTTAGTTCGCGAGTTTACCACGATTGTCGCCTATGAAACCATCAGACAAAACAGAGAAAGAGCCTACCAAACGTCAGAAAAATAATGAGCAGAAATTAATAGAAGTAACTCCAATGGAGTTGCTTGGCATAATGCTTAAAATCGTATTGAAAGACCGAATCACGGATGAAGAAGTAGAAACCATCTGCACGATGTACTATAAGACGATTGAAGATTGGTGGGGATAGCCTGATGCTTGACATTAAATGGTTGACGTTCCACTTTGAGCCTGACCGTGACTCGGCTTGCTTGGAATCCGAAAGCAGAGCCAGAGGTGAAAGTACTTGCATCTTCGTCAATAGGCCATTTTATGGAGGGTGTAAGAAAGATTGTGTAAACGGTCATAGACCAGTAGAGTGAAACCACTC
>CAZTUB010000006.1:0-337363 GCA_964615905.1 uncultured Clostridia bacterium | reverse complement strand
CTTGAAGCCGCGTTCGACGATGAAGGCTGAGATGCCGCGATTGCCCGACTCACGGTTTGTCGAGGCGAAGACGATAAATAGATTCGCGATGGGCGCATTGGTGATGAACATCTTTGAGCCGTTTAGAACCCACCGGTCGCCGCGCCGCTCGGCTGAGGTCTTCATCCCGGCGGCGTCAGAGCCCGACCCCGGCTCTGTCAACCCGAAAGCGCCGATAGACTCGCCTGAGCAAATCCCTGGCAGATACCTCTGTTTTTGATCTTCATTTCCAAGCAGCCAGATCGGGACCCCGCAAAGTATCGTGTGAGCGCCCCAGGCCAGCGAAGTCCCTGCGTCAACGCCTGCTGCGCCCATCGCTTCCATCGCGATGCAGGTGGCAAGCGGCGAGGCTTCGCTGCCGCCGTACTTTTCGGGGAAGGGGAGACCGAGCAGTCCCATGCCTGCCACATCGCGCCAGTTGTCCCAGCTAAACTCTGCCCGCGCGTCCAGATCCTGCGCTCGCGGGGCAAGCCGCTCTTTCGAGAACCGGTAAACGGCTTCCTTGAAGTCGAGGTATTCTTGAGGAACGGAAAAGTCCATTCAGTCCTTTGTCGCCTGATCGGAGGGAAGCCCTTCATACTCGCCGTCGTCGACCGTGGCGAAATCTCCCGCGCGATCCGATGCCCGAACCGTAAGGCTTTCGTCAACAAATAGCGAAAGGCGAGCGGTCTTGCCGTACTTGAGAGGAAGTGCGTGGACGCGGAACCTGTGGGCTTCAAGCTCAAGCGAGAACTTGTATCCGGGGCTGTGCGGCACGGCGATGCTTGCGTAGCTCAAAACGCCGCTACCTTTACGCAGCATCTCGTCGATCTCCGTCCTGACCTGCGCCGCATAGCTCCAGAGCCTGACAGCAGTATCGTAGGTTGCTTCGGCCATGCGTCGCTCTCGAATCTTGCGTAGCTTTCTGAAAAGTGACTGGCCGAGCGCAGCCAGCAGGATGATCGCGATAGTCAGTAAGATAATAATCATCTATCCAACCGCCGTGCCGAAGGGTTGTGGCTAGCGGGGCCAATCTTATAAGCCCGACCGGAAATAATCAACGCGCTAGCGCGACCTGTCTCCTTGCTTTGGAGCTACGACGATGTAATCGAAAAAGCCGTTCATCATCTCGTCCCAGGTCTGCTCGCCAAAGCGCACCTCCTTTGTCGGGTCGGGGTTTAAGCGATTTTTGGCGGAATTATCAAAATGCGCGACGACCTCCATCTTTGTGCCCTTCGGAATCTCTATCGGGCGTTTCGGGTAGTAGTAGACCTGCCAGCCGAAATCGTAACGCGGAATATGGAGCAACGTCTCGCTGCGACCGTCCGGGTAAGTCGCCTTGTATGTAATGTCTTTCCCGCGCAGGTGCATGTGAGGCATGAAGCTGACGATCTGTGAATCCTGCTCGAATTCGTAGCTTGCCTTTACTTCGTGATTTGGAGCGCCGGGCGGGATCGCGAACCTGATCTCGAACGCGGCGGTCGTCGTTATCACTTTTTCGACGGGCTGCTTGGCAAAGATCAGGCCAATGTAAGAGCGGTCCTTCGCCTCTTTGCCGTTGGGCGTGTAGTGCAATTGAAAGATCAGCTCCGAGCCCGCTTTGATAAGCTTCGCCGTGCCGGGCTGTGCTACAAACGGAGTCTGTCCCGGCGAAAGCGCGCCCAGGAGCCCTTCGCCCAGGTCGAGCTTTTTCGACCGTTTGAATCCAGGCTCGCGGACATATATGACGATATGGTGCACGACCGACAGGTTCCCCGCGCGGGCCTCCATCGCCTGAACGTAACGGTCCTCTTTGAAGTTCGTCGGCACGCGGAAGTATTGATAAGCGACCTCGCCTTCGGCGGGGATCGTGAACTCCGCAGGCATGTGAAATATCATGTCGGGCTCGCCGATCTGCCAGCCTGAATTGAGCTTCGGCGGAGCGGGCATCTCTTTTGAGTTGCCTTCTTTTGCGCCCTGGTCTACCCAACGGACGATTGTGTCTATCTCTTCCTGGCTCATCCTGCGATCATTCGCCCAGTGCCCGACGCCGGGGTCTGCGTGCCACGGCGGCATCGTGCGCGTAAGGACCTTTTCGCGGATAGACTTTGCCCACGGCCTGACCTCTTTATAGGTCACAAGCGACATCGGCGCGATCTCTCCCTGCCTGTGGCAGGACATGCAGTTCTTGTAAAAGATCGGGGCCACGTCCTTGCTGAAGGTTGTTACAGCAGTTCTCTTGTCAGAAGCCGAGCTCGACAAGACGAAGCAGGTAAAAAACAGAGCGGTCACAAAGCAGATTTTTTTCATACGTCGCCTGACTCCACCCGATTTATTCAGTTAAAGCTGATTTAACTTGAGAGATCACTCCACTGGCGCGCAGATTCTAGCCGCTCGCCGTGTGCAAGTCAATCAGATGAACTCGGGGACTTTTTGCGCCACGAGCGACCTGCCGCTTTGCTCGACTATCACATCATCTTCCTCAGGGGCTACTCTATCGGTTATGCGGAGCGGCAAGCCGTACTGCTCGCGGCGCGGGTGGTCGGGCTCGCCGACGAGCAAGAGAAACTCGTCGCCCGGCTTTAGCTCTGCCGCCTCGCTAGAGATAATCTTGTACCGCGTTGGCTCATCAGCGCTCGCCTGTGGGCTGCGCGATTCGACGCCTCGTAGCTCAATCATTGTTCTTCTCCGTATCGGCAAGCGTTATTCTTTGACATGCGTTCGGGTGATCTAGGTTTCGCCACCCGCGCGGCCACATGCTAAAATTTACCTGCATCGATTCCTCATAGCAATTATCGAAAGCGAAAAGAGCGCAAAAACTATGTTGATAACCAGGGTTGAACTGGAAGACATCAAGAATTACGAGGCCGGAAGCTATGAATTCGGGCCGGGCGTGACTGCGATAAGCGGGCCGAACGGCGCGGGAAAGACCACGATTATCGAAGCAATAGCCTGGGCTCTTTTCGACCACCTGCCCTATAAGAAAGAGGACTTCCTGCGGCGCGGCGCGAAGAAAGGCTCTGTCCGAATCACCTTTCAATCGGCGCTCGACGGTCGTGAGTACACTGTCCACAGAGACACCTCGACAGGCTACTACATCTACGACCCTGTAACAAAGTTCAAGCTCGTCGAGCAGAAGCAGCAGGTTGGCACATGGCTCAAGCAACACCTCGGAATAGAAGCCGGGACAGATTTGAAGTCGCTTTTCACATCGACCATCGGCGTGCCTCAGGGAACATTCACAGTCGACTTTGCCGAGCAACCGGCCAAGCGAAAGATAAGCTTTGATAAGGTCTTGAAGGTGGACGAGTACCACCGGTCGTCCGACGATATGAGGGCGCTCATCAGGCTGATCGAAACGCGCGAGGCTGAGATTCGCGAAGAGATCGCCAGGATCGAAGGCGAGGTAGCTGCGCTCGATAACCTTTTAGCCGAGCAGTCGAGGTACGAGGCCCACGCAGAGCAGATGAGAGAGGCGCTTGCGGAAGCCGAGGCTGACCGCGAACGCACACGCCTTGAGCTGGAGCGGCTCGACCAGTTGCAGCGAAAGATTGAGCTAACCGAAAACGACGCCCGTGCTCTGGCGACCAGAATCGAAGATATGACGCGCAGGCAATCGGTAATCACCGAGCAGGTTTCTCGCGCTCGCGCGGCGGTCGATGCCGTTAACAAAGCCGCCGAAGGATTCAAAGCCTACAATGAAGCCAGTCTTCTGCTCGACGAGCTTGGGCCGAAAGCCACCGAGCGCGATCAAATCAACAAAGAGGTGTCGGATCGCGAGCGCGAATCGTTCCAGATCGAAGCTTCGCTCAAGTCCGTGCGCGAAAAGCTCACACAGATCGATTCGGACCGCGAAGAGATCGAGCGGCTGGCTCCGCTTGCCGAGGAACAATCGCGGCTTGAAACGCGGTTGGCAGATTTGCAGACGGTCTTAGGGGAGCTGATTAGTCTCCGCACTCACAAAGAGGCCGTCGACCGCGAACTGGCGGCCTTCCGCGCCGAATACTCGGATCTTAAAAAGCGTATCGAAGAAGCTGAAAGCCTGCGCGAGCCTGCAGAAGCGGCGCCGCGATTGCAGCAGGAAAGAAGGGACCTTGAGTTTGAGCTTGGCGAATCAAAGGTCGCGCTTGAGCGCAAGACCGAACGAGCCCGCGAGCTAAGACGAGTCAAAGAGACAATCGCCAAGTTAAACGGCGAGATAACCACTATCGAAAAAGATATGCGAGCGGGCGCTGAGGCGGAAGCGATGGCGACAGGCCTTTCGCAGCTTGAGGCCGAAGACCAGGCGGCCATGGAAGAGATAGCCGATCTAAGAGCCAGCATCGAGCGCGAAAAGAAGATACTTTCGCGAATCGAAGGCGGTCTTTGCCCTCTGCTCTCCGAGCGTTGTTTGAACATGAAAGAGGGCCGCACGCTCGATCAGTATTTCGAGAGCCAGGTCGGCACAGAGAGCGAGCGGCTGGCGGTTGTAGAGAAGAGGCGCAAAGAGATTCAGCACAAGCTCATTGCCGCCCGCCACGCCCTCAAAGCCGCCTCGGCTCTTGAAGGCCACCGCGTTCATCGTGGGCGGTATCAACAGGAGCTTGAGATAAGCAGAAAAGAGGCTGCGCGGCTTGAAAGCGAGATTGAAGCTTCAGGCGTAAACGCTGAAGTTGTTCGACAGCTTGACAGGCGGCTGGCCGCACTCGACCAGGAGCTCAAGATCGCGCAGGAAGCTTACACAAAATATGAGGCGCTCGGCGTGCTCCGTGAGCGGAAGGAAAGGCTTGAGACAGAAGGCGGTGAAAGGCGTAAAAATAGCGAGCAGATGCAGGCGCGTCTCATCGAGCTGGAAAAGCTACAGCCGGAGCTTGAATCGGTAAGAGACCGGCTTGTCAGTCTCGAAGACCCTCGCGGCAGGTCGCGATTCTTGCAGCAGGGGTTGAGCAAAGAGCCCGCACTTCGCGATCAGGCTGCCGAGCTTGCGAGACGAGAGCGCGAAGTCGCCGGGTCGATAAAGAATCTTGTCAAGCGGCTTGAACATTTTTCGGGCCTGGATCAACAGATTGCCACCGCGCGCGACCGCCGCGCCGCAAACGAGAAAGACCACCGTCTCTATATCGAAAACCAGCCGATTGCCGCGCTGCTCGAACCGCGTGAGGCAGAGCTTAAGGCAGCGTCGGACGAGCTACAGGAAGCGACTTCAAAGGCCCACCAGTTCGCGCGCGACCTTGCCGGTTTCAACGCAGAGTACGATCAGGCGAAACACCAAACCGTAAAAATCCTGCTTGAGACTTTAATAAACCAGGCAGCTTCATATAGCTCTGAGTTGAGCGGCGCGATGGAGCGGCTCGCGGAGCTGGGGGTCGAGATCGACCGGCTGACGGCAGAAAAGGAGCGCCTGACCCGGCTCGAAATGCGCAAGGCAAGATTCGGAGAGCTTCTGTCAGTGACGGAGTTCATCCGTGACATGCTCAAAAAGGCAGGTCCGTTCGTTACTGAGGCGCATCTGCAATCTATCTCTATAGAATCGAACCAGCTTTATCGCGAGATAACCGGAAACCCCATGGTCTCGCTCAGATGGGACATGGGTTACGAGATCGTTCTTGAAGAGGACGGGCACGAAAGGTCTTTCGCCAGTCTTTCGGGAGGCGAGCAGATGGCCGCCGCGCTCTCGGTTCGGCTCGCGTTGCTAAAAGAGCTTTCCGATATGCGAATCGCATTTTTCGATGAGCCGACGACCAACATGGATGAGGAGCGGCGGCGCAACCTTGCGCAACAGATAGGCCGGATAAAGGATTTCGACCAGCTCTTTGTCATAAGCCACGATGATGCGTTTGAAGGCTTCACGGACAGGGTTGTCGGCGTAAGGGCAGCGGGCGACGGAGCATCTACATGAGCGGCAGCTACCTGAACCGCGTGTCATCAAAACTGCTGGGCTTGCCGGTACAGGCGGAATCTGTCGTCAGAAATATCCTGCTGCTGGGGTCGTGCGTCCTGCTGCTGCTTATCGCGGGCATTGGGTACGTGAGCACTCAAAGCATCAAGCACGTGGAGGAAGAGACGCGATCCCTCCACCAGAGCCAAACAAACCATCTGAGGGCGACGCTGCGCGTAAGGGGGATCGCAGGCAGAATAGAGACAGAGGCCCGCTCTGTCCTCACATTGCGAGAGAACCCCGGACTTGGGATTGTAAAGATAGCCGCCGAGCGGAACCTCAAAGATTTAAAGCGAGAGATGGACGCGGCCATCGCAGACGCCAACCGCTCGCTCCTTGCCTCTTCGCCCCAGTGGGAAGAGTTTCAAGCCGCATTTGCTAGCTACTGGACAGCCATTACGTCTCCGGCGGTCGAAGATTGGTTCGAACAGCGCGAGCGGCTGGCGCGGGCCATAGACAGCCTCGACGAGATGGTCATTAACAAGCAACATCAGGGCGACCAGATATCTGAAATGCTTGGCGCAAAGGCAAAAAAGAACATCCTGCTGGCGACAATAATCGCGCTCGCGGTCGGGCTCACCGTAACCAGCCTTACTTTTTATGAGATTCGCAGAATCCTCGACCGGCTGGGCGGCGCTTACCAGGAGAGCGCTGAGTCGCGCGATTACCTGCAATCGCTTCTGGACAGCCTGACATCCGGGGTGGTCGTCATAGCCCGCGACGGGCGGCTCCAAACGGTCAGCGACTCTTTCCGCGCGCAGACAGGGCTTGCCGGGCGTGCAGCTATCGGCGAGAGCTACGATCATCTATTCGCGGACAGGCCGCAACTCGTAGATGAGATCAAAGACCGGCTCGACAGCGAGAACCAGGGGAGCCATTATTACGACCGTGTAGAGCTTGGGCGGGGGAGGGTCTTCGATGTTTTCGGCTCACCGCTTATGATCGCGGGTGAGTATCGAGGGCTGATCCTCGTCTTCGTAGACGTAACGGAAGCCGAAAAGGTCCGCAAGGAGCTTCGGCGCAACCGCGCGCTTTCGGCCGTCGGGCAGATGACCGCGCAGATCGCGCACGAGATAAAGAACCCGCTTGGGAGCATAAGATTTGCGACAGAGATGTTGAAGCGGCAGACGGCGAAGGGGTCAAACGGCGACGAGACCGATGTGCTCAGCGTCATCGACCGAAGCGTCGATCACCTTGCGGCCATAGTATCTGAGCTATCGGAATTCGCAAGGCCAAAGGAACTGAACCTTGCCGAAGTAGACCTCCATCGGTTGCTCGACGAGTTGATGCCGATGGTGGCCGACAGGCTCACTGCGAAAGAGGTGTCGATAAAAAAGGTCTACCACACGACTGAGCTGCGAGGCCATTACGATCTTACTGAGCTGAGAAAGCTCTTCTTGAATCTGATAATTAATGCTATCGACGCGAGTGATGCTGGTGATACGCTTGAGGTAAGGACAACGGTCGATAACGAGGCGAGCGCGGTCGTCGAGGTGGCGGATGAAGGCGTTGGCATGGATGCGGAGACGCTCAGGAGGTTATTCGAGCCGTTTTATACGACGAAGAAGTCCGGCACAGGGCTTGGGATGGCTATTGCGAAGAAGATCGCCGAGTTGCACAAGGGCGATTTGAGCGTGACGAGCCGACTTGGCGAAGGGACGACTGTGGCTGTAAGGCTGCCGCTCGATTAAAAAAAGCGATTTATAAGTCGATAGGGCAACACCGAAGGGCTTATTAATCGTCTCACATCCTGAGCAGGAACCCTCGGTTTTGAAGTTTGGAGGAAAATAGAGATGAAGGCGAAGGTCAATATCGGACCGCTTCTAAGCCTTGCGCTTGCGGCGGCTGTTCTTACAACACTTGCGGGGACTGGCTATTCCCAGAACACGCGCCCGCGCTACTCCGGTTCGCAATCTAACAACTCGCAGTATGGCAACCGGGACTGGACCGTCCCTGCGGATACCGTGATAAGCATGCGAATGGACCGGGACCTGAGTTCCAGGACTTCAAGGGTTGGCGACAGGTTCACGGCAACCGTGACAATCCCCGTTTACGTAAATGGGCGCACGGTGATCCCTGCCGGGTCTAAGGTCGAAGGGCGCGTCACACAGGTAACCCCTGCCAAGAGGATGAGCAAGTCTGGAACTATTGCGGTCGATTTTGACGAGTTGGTATTCCCGAACGGCTCGCGAGTCCCGCTCGCTGGCAACCTGACTTCAGACGATCCGCAAACGCGCGACCAGATTGATGACGAGAGCCGCGTCGAAGGGCGTAACAACAAGCGGCCCGCCATCTTCGTCGGCGGAGGCGGAGCGGTAGGCGCTGTGCTTGGCGGTATGGCTGGCGGCGGTAAGGGCGCTGTCCTGGGCGGCGTTATCGGCGCGGGCGCGGGTGTGGCGGGCGTGCTATTGTCGAAAGGCGAGGAGGCGCAGGTTCCTGCCGGAACGCCTTTTGGCATCAACCTTCAACAGCCGCTCGTCATCAATGAGACGTACGTTGACGAGGGGCGAGGCGGTTACACGAGTAACCCCGATCCTCCGACGAGACGAGATACCCAGTATGACCGCCCGCGCGATTATGATAGATCGGGCGACAACAGACCTCGCGACACAGGCACGGATCGTGATCGCAATCGTGATCGACAGCCGGAGCCTGACCCGGATGAAGAAGTAGACGAAGACTCTGGCGACATGGAACCGGAGCCTGACCCGACTCTCACACCAAGGCCAACTACGGGCCGCCCTGTTGAGACAAGCACGCCTGCGGTCAATCTGCCGCTCTCGTCCCCAGAGATGGTGCGGAGGGCGCAGATGGCGTTGAAAGACCAGGGATATTATGAAGGCCAGTCAGACGGGGTTATGAGCGCACGTACTTCGGCTGCGCTGAAGACTTATCAGCGGGAGCACAACCTCGCCGAAACCGGTGATCTCGACCCTCAGACCGCCAAAAGCCTCGGCATATTCGGAGGCGCAGCTTCCGTTCAGCCGTCGACTCAGCCTCCGGCCCAGCCTGTAAGCCGCCCGCAACAGGGCAGAGGGGGTCAGCCGGCAGGTGAGACTGTGCTTGCCAAAGTGCTATCGGCTACCGCCAACCGGACGGCTGACGGAGCGATCTTTGTGCTGATCCACACGCAAGGCAATACTGGCGGCTACAGGTGGTTCGGTGAGCAGGTGGTTAATGGGGATACGCTTGAAGTATATGCTCGCGCGGTCAAACCTACCGGGATAGTTACTCAAGCTTTGACCCGTGGCCGGATTGAGATGAATGTTCGGGACAATGTGCAGCACGTTCGAAGGGTTGTGATTCACGGGATCGACGGCGACATCAACCTGTCGCTGGCGGGCGGCGGCAGCATCAGCGGGAATGGCGCGAGCACAAACAGCTCGGTCGATTATAACCCCGTCGGGTTCAACATCCAGCGACAGGCTGAAGAACTGCTGGGTGAGTATCAAAGGCAGATCGGTGTGCGCCTAACGGGGACCGGCGTCGAGCTGTCGAACGGCGGGCGGTATCGCGAGGCCGAAATCGAGCTCTTATTCGCGCTTGACGGGTTTGCAAACGCGGCGCAGCTTTACGCTCGACTCGTCACATCGCTACAGGATAGAGAAGGGCTGCGCGGCGCTGTGCTCTCGCTGGCAAGACAGGCGAGAAGGACCGACAGGATCATGACAACCTCTTCGAGCCGGGCCGCCGACGCGCTTGCTACCCGATGGGATAGTATCCGAGTCGAGGTGCTTCGCTTGAGCCAGGCTCATAACATAAACACAGCCGATATAGATTTTTGATCCGAATTCTGAAATCCTTCGTCTCTTTTGAAAGCCGACCTGCTTAACAATCAGGTCGGCTTCTTTCTTTCCCGCCACCGCAGGTTCAAATATAATGTGGCCCATCATATGAAAAAATTGACAATAGTTTGCGACGGCAGCTCTCTGGGTAACGGCAAGGACGAGGCGCGAGCCGGGGCGGTTGCGATCCTGATATATGTAGACGGGGAAGGGCAACCACAGCACAAGGTGGTCGGCGAGTACCTGGGGTTCGCTACAAACAACCAGGCCGAGATCGTAGCCGCGGCAATTGGACTTGAAGCATTGAAGTACGGCTGTGATGTCGAGGTGATAAGCGATTCTCAGTATGTGGTACAGACGCAGCTCGGTAAGTTCAAAGAGAAGACAAACCACCCGTTCTGGCAAAGGCTAAGAGAAGCAGCCGCCCGCCATAAGATAAGGTGGACCTGGACCAGGGGGCATAGCAACCACCCGATTCAGGAGCTATGCGATTGGGCCGCAAGGAAGATCGCTGCGCGAGGCTTCGTCGATCCGGCGATCCTCGATGAGACTCTCCATAAAGTCGCGGGGGCCAACTGGCGGCAGGCCGCGCGTCAAGACTGAGTCTCGCGGTGAGGTATCAGCCGCCCTCTTTTAAACAGCCTATGACAAGCCTGACGTCAATTGCGAGAGATATTTTTCTTCAGACATTAGGTGAGCTCGACGTTAAAGTTTTAATTGAACAGCGGCTTAAAGTAGTTGGCAACCGAATTGCCGTAAATAATCAATTATATGATCTTAATAATTACGATAAAGTCATACTCATCGGTTTTGGAAAAGCCTCTGCCGCGATGGGCAAATGCGTTGAATCGCTTCTGAAAGATCGCCTGAGCGAAGGCCTGCTCGTCTCAAATTTCGATCCCGATTTGAACCTGAAATCGCGGCTCATTGTCGCGGGACACCCCTTGCCCGATGAAAAAAGCTTGAAAGCGGGTGCTGAGATTCTCAGACTAGTCCAATCGAGCGGTGAAACGAGTCTTATAATCTTTTTAATCTCCGGCGGAGGGTCGGCCCTGGTCGAACAGCCGATTTCGTCCTCAATAAAAGTCGATGACTTGAGGGCCTTGAATAAAGTCCTTGTGAACTGCGGGGCTTCGATCAAGGAGATAAACACTGTCCGCCGTCACCTGTCGCGCATAAAGGGAGGCGGGCTAGGTTACGAAGCCCGGCGCTCTGATAAGATTGCGCTTTACCTCTCAGACGTAAACACGGGCGACCTTGAATCGATTGCCTCCGGGCCTCTAATCCCAAACAGCTCGGACCCTACGGATTTCGAGCAGGTAATCGATAGATACGAGTTAAGAGGCAAACTTCCCGCATCGATCTTGCGGGTAATAGACGCTGGCACCCTGAATAATATCCCGGATGATTGGGGGCCAGCGGCGAAAAGCGAGCATATTCTTCTTGCCGATAACCGGCACGCTCTTCATGTCGCCCGGAGAGTTGCAGAGGGCTTCGGCTTTCATGTGGAGCTCGATTTGACCGAGGAAGGGAATTATAGAGACGTAGCCGATAGCCTGATAATGCGAATAAGAGAGCTGCAATCGCTTTATCCACGCAAGCGAGTCTGTTTGATTTCAGGCGGCGAGGTCTCTTGTCGTGTGACGGGTGATGGGATTGGTGGGCGGAATCAAGAATTCGTGTTATACTCGGCCACAAGATTATCAAAGCTTGACAAAGGGGCAATGGTAGCCGTGTTATCGTGTGGCACGGATGGCATAGACGGCAACAGTACCGCCGCAGGTGCTGTGGCGTCCCAACAAACCATAACAGACGCGGTTGCCACAGGTATTGACCCCTTCATATTTCTGGAAGCAAACGATTCTAATACTTTCTTTCGGAAGCTAGGCGGGCTCGTCGTCACGGGTCCAACCGGTAATAACTTGCGCGACCTTCGAATCCTTGTGTCTGAGCCGCGCTCATAACGAGTCAGGGGATAGATAAAGCTACCCAGGAGGAGAGAGTATCATGTGGAAAAGCTTAATGTGTCTGATCATTTTTCTATTAGTCAGCTCGTGTACCTCAAAACCGGGTCCGGTAAAAGCTAAGGCCGCTAAGGACCCGAAGGTGGCTGCGGTCGAGGAGAAGATAGCCAAGACCACTCCCGAAGGGAAAGATATGGTTGAAAAGGTCAAGGGGATGAAGCCCGATTTCAACGAGTCGCCCTCGGCAAAGACCCTTGGTGAGATCGTAGACGATTACGCGAAGAATAAGGGAACATATAATATCGAGGTGATCGGTTGGGAAGGGTCGCAAAAGGCATCGACGGGTAACTGGAAAATCGCGCTTCATTACCAGGACTGGGAGAAGAACCTTCTCTATGCGGAGTGGGAGTATAACCCCAAGACAAACAAGCTCTACCCGTTTGAAAAGGTCAATGCTCCTCAGTTCTGGTCAGGGGTTGCGGCTGACGGGACGACTCCGCCCGCGAAGGGAAAGAAGTAGTATTGAAACCCAGGGCGAGACTCGTATCACTTCAAAGCTGAATAGTTGAGCATAGGCGCGGGCGCGGCCTGGCGCGGGTGTCAAAGCACGTAATGAATTCATTAGTCCTGATAGTCGATGACGAGCCGGCGGCCAGATACGGCATGAGGCGTGCCTTAGAGCGAGAGAAGCACGACATAATCGAGGCCGACAGCATCGGCGCCGCTGAGGACCTTGTTGAGAGCCGGAACCCTGCTGTCGTCATTCTGGACGTAAAACTCGGTGCCGAGTCAGGGCTTGATTACCTGCCGAAGCTCGTCTCGCGCCGCCTGGCCCCTGTTATTATTCTCGTGACTGCTCACGGCTCGGAGCGCATGGCCGTCGAAGCGATTAAACTCGGCGCGTATGATTACCTAGCAAAGCCTTTCGACGTTGACGAGTTGAGAATTCTCGTAAGGAACGCTTTTGAGGCTTACCAGTTACGCGCCGAGAATGAGCGGTTGCGCAACGAGTTGACCGGGACGCAGACCTTCGGCCAGTTGATCGGGTCATCGCCCCAGATAGTCAGGATCTATTCTTTAATCGAGAAAGTGGCCCCCACAGACGCAAGCGTATTGATTACAGGCGAATCGGGCACGGGCAAGGAGGTTGTCGCCAAAGAGATTCACGCGCGGAGCCGTACGAGGCCCGGAGCTTTCGTAGCCTTAAACTGCGCGGCTATGCCCGAAGAGCTGATCGAATCCGAACTGTTCGGCCACGAGAAAGGGGCCTTCACAGGCGCAGGCGGCAGAAGGGTAGGGAAGTTCGAAGCCGCCGACAAAGGGACACTCTTTCTCGACGAGATCGGCGATATGAGTCTTTCGACTCAAGCCAAAGTCCTGCGCGTCCTCGAAGAGAAGAAGTTTGAGCGGTTGGGGAGCAACGAGACACTCTCGGCCGACGTGCGCATCATCAGCGCAACGAACAAGAACCTGGAGCGCGAGGTCCGCGAACAGCGTTTTCGCGAAGACCTCTTTTACCGTCTTTGCGTCGTCTCCATCCACCTGCCGCCGCTCAGAGAGCGCAGGACCGACATTCCCGCCCTCGCACAGGCTTTCTGCGACAGGTACTCGATAGCCTATCGAGGCGAACAGTTAAAAGTCGGAAAATCTGCGCTTAAAGCATTACTTGAATTCGACTGGCCGGGGAATGTCCGGCAGTTGAGAAATTACATCGAAAGAGCCGTCGTACTGTCAGAGGACGGAGAACTTACTTTAGATGTATTCCCTGAAATTGCTGGCAGTAAAGAGCAGAAAAGCAGTGATTTAGCGGAGTCTCCTTCAAGTGAGGATATAACCGTCTCGCCTGCGCTCGACTTTCGAGAGGCTAAGAAAGAGTTCGAAAGAAAATACATTGAACGCTGTTTAGACAAGACTGCGGGGAACATAACGCAAGCCGCAGTCCTGCTTGGCATGCACAGGCAGAGCTTGCAGCACAAGATAAGAGAACTGGGCCTGACGAAAAGGTTTATCTCCGAAGATTAAAGATATAATCGACCGTTTAGAACGGAATATCGTCGTCGCTGATAATCTCCGAGCGGTCTTCAGCCGGGGCGCTCGCCCTCGCCTGCGGCCGCTGCTCCCTCGGCGCAGAGTCCATATCGTCGCCGCCCCGCGTGCCGATAAACTGGAGGTCAGAGCCGTTTACTTCAAGGCTTGTGCGGGTGTTGCCGTCTTTATCTGTCCACTCCCTCTGCGACAACCGGCCTTCGATGTAGACCTGTTTCCCCTTGGTGAGGTACTGGCTTGCGACCTCGGCCTGTCTTCCCCAGAAGGTCACCCTGAACCAGGTCGTTGTCTCTTGAGAATCGCCCGTCTTATCTTTCCTTTTTTCGCTCGTCGCAACAGAAAAGTCGCACACAGGCGTTCCCTGCGGGGTATACCTGAGCTCCGGGTCGCGCCCAAGATTGCCTACTATGATGATCTTGTTAAAAGACATAAATCCTCCGTTTTAATTTGGTCTTGATCTTGCCACGCGGGCAAGTATCAGGGCAAGTGCCTGGGGTCCGCCTGGGTTTTCAATGCAAAGCATTATTTGAATCAGTGCTCGACTCTACATCTTGTAATCGCTCGCGTCGTCGATCACATCTTCGGGCCAGTCTTCGTCATCCTCGTCGGGTGGCGCTCCTTCTTCGGTTATAGAGGTGCTCGAATTCTTTATAACCTCCTCGTTGACATAGATCGGACAATCGACACGAAGGGCCAGAGCAATCGCGTCGCTCGGCCTGGAATCGACCACAAGCAGTTCGCCGTCTTTTATCATCTCTATTACTGCAAAGAATGTATTGTCCATCAAATCGGTAATAACAACGCGCCTGACCGTTGCGCCAAGCTCCCAGATTATGTTCTTGACCAGGTCGTGAGTCATCGGCCTGGGCGTCGCGAGCTTCTCTATCTCGACTGCGATGGCGTTGGCTTCGAACGCCCCTACCCAGATGGGGAGCATCGCGTCGCCGCTGATGTCTTTCAGGATGATGATGGGGGTATTTGCGGTAGGGTCCATCATAAGGCCTCGAATCTTCATCTCGATTTCCATCGTCTCCTCCTTCTAACTCTTGAGGGCCGCTAGTTTATCAAGGCCGGTCAACCGTCGATCAGGACTTTTATTGTGCGCCGCCGGCTCGTGATCCTCGATAAAAAGTCCGATTCGGCAGTTGATTAAATCATACCCCGCCTCGGAAAGTCCACCGCGAACTTCGGTCTTGATGGTGAATAAATCAAGTTTTAATCTCATTTAGCTCGACCGGGTAAAGGGTTCACCCTTGACACTTATCTCCCTTCAGATTAAGCTGCAAAAGCTTTGATCAGGAGGTGATTTCCTAGGCGATGGTTATTGCTATAGCTAATCAAAAGGGAGGCGTCGGCAAGACGACCACGGCTATAAACCTCGCGGCGGGCCTTGCATTCAGCGATAGAAAAGTCCTTATAATCGACCTTGACCCGCAAGGGAACACGACCCTCAGCTTTCTTGACCCGGCATCGATTGACCAGTCGATCTACGAGTTGTTGACCGAACCCGGACTAAGCGCCGAAGATGTCATAAAGCCGACGAGAATCCCCGGCCTCGATATTCTCCCGTCCCGGATAAGCCTCGCAAAGTTCGAGAGCAAGCTGATAGGCGAGTTCGATGCCCCCTTCCGGTTGAAGGACAGGCTCGACCCTGTTTCAAAAAAGTATGATTTCATCCTGATAGATACCCCGCCTACACTGGGCTTGATTACCGTCAACGCCCTTGTCGCGGCGAACTATCTGATAGTGCCGATCCAGCCCTCTTATTTCGCGCTGGAAGGCACGGACGATCTGTTGGAGACTGTCGAGAAAGTTAAGGCCAGGCCAAACCCGAACCTTCAAGTTCTTGGGGTGGTCATCACGCTCCACGACAAGAGGACGACGCTGGCAAGAGATATTCAGGAACAGATCAAGCAAGTTTTTGGCGATAAGGTCTTTGATACGGTGATCAGCAAGTCGGTCCGTCTGGAGGAGAGCCCCGCCTACAAAGAGACTATTTTCACCTTCGCCCCCAACTCGTCGGGGGCGACGGAGTACCACAACCTGTGCGAAGAGGTAATGCGTCGTGTCTAAAAGAGGTTTGCCCGCAAATTTCAAGCTGCGCCATGATTCTCATTACGTAGAACAGCTAACGAGCAGAAGCGCTGGCGCGCCTGTCGGTCGGATGATACCCATAGATAAGCTCGCGCCGAACCCGTCTCAGCCGAGAGTGGAGATTGGCGATCTTACGGAGCTTATATCGTCGATCAGGGAAGTAGGGGTACTCGAACCGATCCTCGTGAGGCCGAGCGATGTCGGCGGCAGGTTCATGATCATAAGCGGGGAGCGACGCTACAGGGCGAGCCTCGAAGTAGGTTTAACCGAGCTGCCCTGCATCGAGATGAATGTGGACGACAGGGCAGTCGCAGAGATCTCTCTCATAGAAAACCTCCAGAGAAAAGACCTCAACGCTTTTGAGGAGGCGGACGGCCTTCAAGCCCTGGCCGAAAGATTCGGCTACAAACACGATGAGATAGCTAAAAAGATCGGCAAATCGCGCACGTCTATAACAGAAGCGCTGTCGCTTGCCGCCATCCCGCCTGAGATACGCGACCTGTGTCGGCGCGCCGACATCTCTTCTAAGTCAATGCTCTTGCAGGTAGTTAGGCAGCCTTCGGTTGATGAGATGAGGCAGTTCGTTGAGAAAGTCAAAGAGTCCGGACTTACGCGCGACGAGGCGAGAAAGGTCCGGCAGGGCAAGCCGAAAAAGGCCCAGAGCTTTGTCTATAAGCACTCCGCAAAAAACCAGGCCTATACGATCACTATAAAGTTTCGTAAATCGAGCGTGACGAGGGAAGAGGTTGAAAAGGCGCTGAGCGAAGCGATTACTTCGCTCAGCATACCCGAATAGCTTACTTTGCCTGGAGCTTTTTTCGATCCAGTTCTTCTTTATACTTCTTCGCCAGTTTCTTCGCCCACCGGTCGAGGTAGGGCTTGAACGGTTTCATCAGCTTCACCCTCAAGCCCCCTTGAGTCTCTCGCCACTTTTCAAAGTATTTTTCGACATAGGACCGGCATGCGGCTTCGATATGGGTCTTTTTTATCCCCTTCGAAAGCGTCAGATGATAATGCTGGGCTACGAGCGAAAGCACTATCTGCGCGACATTCGACCTGACCGCAAGCTTTGTCAGCAAGTTTTGCGGAAACTTCTTTTTTGGCGCAAGCACGGTTGTGGCGATCTCTGCCCAGGCCATCTGCCCGCCCATCCGTGGATGATAGAGCGCCGGGAGACTTGCCCTCTGCACCGGCGTGAGGCGCGGCTCGGTTATCTGGTCGACAAAGACTATCTTGCTCAAACCCCTCAGATGTTCCGCAGGTATTACTTTAAGTACGCTGTGAACATTTGCCGTCGCATCTTTTAAGGAATGGGATGACAATTCTTCAACTTTTACATTCATAAATGCTCTTTAAATTCCTTATTTAGTTATTAGTTTCCTTTTCAAGGATGGCAACCCGCCTCTCGATCTCCCTTATCGTTTTTTGAATTTCGGGGAGCTTTGTAATAATCGCGGTCGACCTCAACCATCGCTTGTTGTCAAAGGCAGGGCTGCCCGACATGACCTTGCCGGGCTCTATGTCGTGAGACGTCCCCGACTGCGCAGTCAGGACGGCTTTGTCGCCGACGTGCAGATGACCGGCTATGCCGACCTGACCGGCAAGCACCACTTCGCTTCCGATCTTGCTCGACCCGGCAAGCCCAACCTGAGCGCAAATCAGGCTATGGCTCCCGACCGATGACCCGTGGCCTATCTGAACGAGGTTGTCGATCTTTGCGCCCTTCGAAATCCTCGTCTCTCCGAGCGTTGCCCGGTCAATGGTCGTGCCGGCTCCTATCTCTACATCGTCTTCGATTATCACAGTGCCCGCCTGCAATATCTTGTACCACTCGCCGTTATCCTGTTTGGCATAGCCGAAGCCGTCCGAGCCGATCACGGAATTGCTTTGCAATAAGCATCGCTTGCCGATGACGACCTCCTCGTGCACCACGCAGCCTGAGTCTATAAAAGTCTTCTCGCCAATCTGAACGCGGTCGCCGATAGAGCAGTGCGGGGCGATCTTTACATCATCGGCCAGAACCACATGGTCGCCGATGTAAGAGAACGCCCCTACATATACCCCTTTCCCAACCCTGGCCGTGTCGGCGATTGAGGCCGTGGGGTGGATCATGGAGCCGTACGCGGACCTCTGATGAAAAAGCTCTATCGCTTTTGCAAAGACGAGGTAGGGGTTCGCATTTCTGAGAATCGGGATATGCAGCGGCGGGCAGTCGTGACCGGCGATTATGGCCGACGCTTTTGTCGCGCGTGCGTCATTAAAATATTTCGCGTTTGTTAGGAAGCTTAGATTCCCACCCGTTGCACTCTCAAGAGTGGCGACACCTTTAATTTCAATTCTCCCGTCACCTTCCAACTCGCATGAAAGCCGCTCGGCAATCTCACTCAATAACATTATTTAGCCTTTGGATGTTAAAGATAAATCATTAAACCAGAATAGCCAATTCCTGAATCCCAGATAAACCTGCTTCCTGGTCCGGGAAATTTGTGAAGGCCTGGAATTTTGTTTTATCGACGATTCGTATAGAATATGTCAAACAGTTCGTGGCGTAGTCAAGGAGCATACTTTTTGGGCACAGATATTGAAACAAGGTTTCTCAGCTACCTGCGCGTGGAGCGAGGACTGTCGCAGAACACGCTGACGGCTTATCGCACCGATCTCGATAAGCTTGTGAATTTTGCCAGGACCAAAGGCAAAGACCTGCTTTCGATGGAGCGAGACGACCTGACGGCTTTCATACGCCATTTGAACGAGTCGGGGCTGGAGCCCAAAAGTATCGGGAGGGCGCTTGTCACCGTCCGAAATCTTTATAAGTTTTTGCTCCTTGACGGCTTTCTGAAAAGAGACCCCAGCGTAAATCTCGATACCCCGAAATCGTGGCAGTCGCTGCCAAAATTCCTGCTCCCGGAGGAGGTGGACAGGCTGCTCGACGCGCCCGATCAAGAGACCGATACCGGTATTCGAGACAGGGCGATGCTTGAAGTGCTTTATGCCACGGGGTTGCGCGTGTCCGAGCTAGTCTCGTTGAAGATGAACGATCTGAACCTCGACCTTGGATTCTTGATGACGCTGGGGAAGGGGAGCAAGGAGCGCACGGTCCCGCTTGGCCAGAGCGCGCTTGGGTGGATAAAGCGATACCTACCGGTGAGGAGAAAACTCCTCGGTGAAAAGACGAGCGCCTTCCTTTTTTTGACATCAAGAGGGCAGCCGCTGACGCGACAGACCTTCTGGCGAATTATTGTCGAGTACGGCGAGAAGGCCAATATCGGCCACATAACCCCTCACCTTTTGAGGCACAGCTTTGCGACACACCTGCTTGAAAACGGGGCCGACCTTCGATCAGTCCAGATGATGCTCGGCCATAGCGACATCAGCACGACTCAGATATACACACACGTGACGAATGAAAGGCTCAAAGAGATCTACAAGAAATTTCACCCACGGGCCTGACAAATTTGACCACGCCAAGCCTTCAGTACTCGTGAATCTGCGGGCTGCGTGTAAACATCTCGACAAGGTAATCGTGCAGGTAGTTATAGAGCTGTCTTTGAAAGTCCCACTCGAAGGCTTTTGCCTCCAACTCGCGCGGGGTGAGATGAAAGATGTAAGGGTCGTCGTGGACCGCTTTCTGCTTGAGTTGAACAATCACTTCAACGCCGCGATCCGTGTTTCGAGCCTCCCATTCAAAAAGAGGATGCGAGTAACGTTCAAGCTCTTTGTTAACCCTTGAGAGATACTCGCGCGCTTTTTCATCGCTGATAGATGTCATATTCAACTTTAACGATCTGTCGCTCGGAGGCTACCGACTGTAAAGGCGTTTAATTTTAAAGGGTTAGCCGATTCGACCTGAGAAGCGATCTGAGCCGCTGGCTTTTCTGCCTCATCACTCACAGGTCTCCAGTGACTTCCCCTGTCCATCAACTTTGCCTGATTGGTGTCCAACTCTTTGATCATCTCGATGGCTTCGGCCACGTGTTCTTTCTCTTCCTCAAGAATGTGTTGAAGAAAGTTCTTAACCTCAGGGCGTGTCGCCTGGGCCGCCTGGCTCTGGTATGTATTGATAGTTTGTAATTCGCGAGCAAGGACATCGCGCAAGATCATCAGATCGTCAACGTATTCTTCCATCAAAAAAAGCTCCGTGCTTTCATAGAGATCAGTGCTAAAAGGTGCAGATAGCATCGCTCCGCAGAACCCGCAAATATACAGCTTTGAAGACCCGGAAGGGAAGGTTCATCCGCTTAGCTCCGAGAAATGCGACCGCCGTATCGACAGAAACGACCAGGTCAACGTTCTGCTTACCTGTCGATAGAACAAGCCCCGTGCGCGGCGCTAGAAGCGATGATCTGAACAGCCCCGCTGAGATCAACGCCTTGACGTGGGCAATTTCAAGCAGCGCGGACCCCTTCAATACTCTGTGCATCTCCGCGTAGATGTTCGGGTGGACGACCGCCGCGAAAGGACCGTTATACCCCTTGCTCAACAGCATATTTGTAATAAGTGTGAAGTTTCTAAAGGCGTCGCCGGGATTGCCCCAGTCCAGACCTGTAGCGATATTTCTTCCGGGAACGGTCATCAGACCCCGATACCCAATCGGCGAGTGGCCGTAAAGAACCAACTTATCTTCGCTCCGCGCCACGCTCGATGCGGCTGCGGCTGCCTTTGCAAGCGAAAATTTCTGACCCAGTATCCTCGCCTCGGCCAGATCACGCCAGTGGACTACGAAATCTTTAGAGATAATCGGAACTATCCCGCTGTCCCGCTGCCCTGTCTTGACCGGCTGCCCGTCTCTCCCCATCAGGCTTTTGTACCCCTCCGTAATCCCTACAAGCGTCTCTGTGGGAACGGTCTGGGTGCCTGCTCCGAGTGGCCCTGTAAGCTCAATAAACCGGCGGGCGACGGTCGAGTTGCCAACCGCACTGACCATGCGTGCCAGATAGCTCCACTCCTCGGTTGTCAGCGGGTCCTCCCTGTGGATGTAGTCCGGCATCGGGCTCTGATTATAACCGAAGCTTTGATTAAGCTTAAAGCCGTTGCCGTTGGCGAAGGCGTTTAATGAGAAAGTTGACAAAAACTCTTTCGGTACCTAGCATGCTCGTTTACTGGCTGCTATAACTTATAGAGCCCTGCACCCTCTGCCTCTAGCTTTGAATTCCGTGCAGATTTTACTTGAAGAAGTTCCGTTAAAAGGTTGATTATGAGCGCTAAACAGTCGGTCCCCGGTATTAAGAACATAATCGCAGTAAGCTCTGGCAAGGGCGGTGTCGGTAAATCGACAGTCGCGGTCAACCTCGCCGTAGAGCTTGCGCGGCAGGGGGCGCAAGTCGGGCTCCTGGACACAGACATGTACGGACCGAACGTGCCGATCATGGTCGGCATCGACGCCGAGCCGGTTGTAAAAGGGAACAGGCTCGTCCCTCACGAGGCATACTCGGTAAAGGTCATGTCTCTCGGTTTCCTCAATCGGGGCGACAAGCCTGTCGTCTGGCGCGGGCCCATGCTGCACACAGCCGTGCGGCAGTTCCTCTACGATGTCGAGTGGGGAACCCTCGATTACTTGATCGTCGATATGCCGCCGGGCACGGGCGACGTTCAGTTGAGCCTTGCGCAGCTAGTCCCGATTCAGGGCGCGGTCCTTGTGACCACACCCCAGGAAGTCGCGATGGGCGACGTTCGCAAGGCCTTCAACATGTTCGAGCAGGTCCATATACCTGTTCTCGGCATAGTCGAGAATATGAGCTACTTCATCTGCTCGAATTGCACGGAGAAGCATCACATTTTTGGTTCCGGGGGCGGCGAGGCTCTTGCTAAGAAATTCAACAGCAAATTGCTCGGCCAGATACCGCTTTCGCCAGCTGTCCGCGAAGGGGGGGACATAGGCGTCCCGATAGTTATAAGCGCTCCCGATAGCGTTCAGGGCGTGGCGTTTAAGCAGATAGCCGAAAACGTCGCCTCGCAGGTTAAGAAAGCCGCTTCGCACGCGGCCTTGCCCATAATTAAGATGGGTGGCGACAGGTTTGAGGTTTGATCTTGTTGAAAACCGTCCGCTCGCCCTATATAATTCGGCGCAAGAGATTGGCAGGGCCGACCCCGTAATTCGATGGTATGAAGGTTGGTGTTAAGGTTATAATCTTAATCGAGAGCTTGTGAATGCTTCAGACGATTGATGGTCTAATAGTGCCGAGAGCCGATGTCGAGGCGGTTTTGAACCGAATACTCCCGGCGATCCAGGATGAAGGCGGGAACATAGCTCTGATAGCCGTAGAAGGCCGGAACGCAAGAGTCGTCATGGAAGGGAGTTTTCTTAGTTGCCCGACCTCTTTGATGACGCTCAGATTTGGGATTGAGCGCGCGCTGCGCGAGACGGTCCCTGGTTTTGCCAGCTTGATTATCGAAGACGTGGAAGGCCGCGTGATGCCTTCTTTCGAGTGACAATTTATCTTGAGGGAGAGGAAGTTTAAAGATGAGCACAACAACTCAAATGCAGCTGACGTTGACTGAAAGCGCAATCAGTGAGGTGAAGAAGTTCATTGAGGCAGAGAGCGCAGGGCCGGAAGCAGGGCTCAGGATTCGCGTTGTGCCGGGCGGGTGCAGCGGCTTCTCGTATTCCATGCAGATCGAAGACGCGCCACGTCAGGGCGATGAAATCATAGATCAGAGCGGCCTGCGGGTCTTTGTCGATATGTTCTCGCGTCAGTACCTGGAAGGCGTGCAGGTCGATTATGTGAATTCCGTCATGGGTTCGGGATTCACCTTCAGCAATCCGAACTCGACCGGCGGCTGCGGATGCGGCAGCTCGTTCTCTGTTTAAGCTCGCGCGCGTTTCAAGCACCGCTTAGACGGAGCCGAATCTGATTGAGATTAGCCGGTGGCAAGGGAAGCCTCTTGCCGCCGGCTCGCTTGCGATCTTTTTCGATTTCTTCCGGTCGCAAAACCCACGCTCCTTTCATACTTCGAGCGGCCTTACTAACTCTTTTCTCTTTTCAGCAGTCCTTGAATCAGGTTTCGCGTTGACACCCGTTGCCCGGAAATTTATAGTGGGACGGTCTTGAACCAAATGATCTGTTAGGGCCTTGCAATTATGAGGATTAAACGGCTTTCGTGCAGGACGGCAGCCGGAAAGAGAATCGACTAAAGGAGGGCGTATGCTTCCAGAGACGGTTAGTGACCTGACGATGTTTCTGGCACAGGCGGTACCGAGTGCCCGGGGCGGAAAGATGTTCCACCCGCCCGAAGACGTAGCGTCCAACATCGAGATCGTACTGAGGTGGATACACATCTTTGCAGGGATAATCTGGATCGGTCACCTCTACTTCTTCAACTTCGTAAACGTAAAGCTAATGGCTTCGCTCGACGGCCCGACCAAAGGGAAGGTCATCCCGCAGCTGATGCCGCGAGTCTTGTGGTGGTTCAGGTGGGGGGCCGCAGTTACAGTGCTGGTCGGGGTCATATACTTTATCCAGCTCCTCCATAGAGAGCCGGAAACCTGGGTCAATTTCGCCAAGTGGCTGGTTATCGTCCTCGTATTTTACGCGATAATCTTCGCCCTGTTGAGACCCGTGTCGGGCGCTCTCAATAACGGCTGGATACTGTCGGTGATCGTCGGCGTGCTTGTCATCGTCATGACGGTTGTAGTGCTGTGGGCGCTGGGCGGCGAAGGCGAAACCAGAGAAGGCGTGCGCCAGTTTATGAGCAACCGCGCGCTCTCTATTGGAATCGGCGGCGGGCTGGGAGTGATAATGCTTTTTAACGTGTGGGGCATCATCTGGCCACACCAAAAACGGATCATCTCCTGGACATACGACAACGCAGAGAAGGGGACTGCGATACCGGCCGAATCGGCGAGGCTTGCGCGTCGCGCTTTCCTCGCATCACGTATGAATACATGGCTTTCGATTCCTATGCTATTCTTTATGGCGGCGGCAAGCCATTATCCGCTTTTCGGCAGGTAAACTGTCCTGGTGCGGGTACTTTCAGACAGGGTCGCTCGTCTATAGACGGCCAGGTGGAGCCCTGTCTAATATAATTGCGGTTAGGAGTTTCTATGAAAAAGACACGCATTCTGATCTCCCTCCTCGTTTTAAGCGCCCTCGCGCTTCTTCCCGGTGTGGTTTTCGGGCTGTCGGAGCCGCCTGAGATAGGCAAACCCGCTCCCCAATTCACGTTGAAGAATGACGAAGGCAAGCAGGTTTCGCTAAAAGACTTTCAAGGGAAATGGGTTGTCCTCTATTTTTACCCTAAGGACTTCACCTCCGGCTGCACGCTCGAAGCGCGGAACTTTCAGCGCGACATGGCCAGCTATGAAAAGGCGAACGCAGTCATACTCGGTGTGAGCACAGACGATGTCGAATCACACAAGAGCTTTTGCGCAAAAGAAGGGCTGAATTTCAAGCTCCTCGCTGATGTCGATTCGAAAGTCTCGGAAGATTACGGGTCGGTCATGGATTACCAGGGGAAGAAGTTTTCGGCCAGAAATACGTTCGTGATAGACCCCAAGGGCAACATCGCCAGGGTATTTCTTAAAGTCAAACCGATGACCCATAGCGAAGAGGTGCTCGCGGCGCTTGCAGAGCTTCAAAAGAAGTAGGCTGTAGAATAAGCCCGTTTATCCACAGCCCGGCGGCTTCGGTTCGAGAGGCCTGCCGGGCTTTGACTTTGCAACTGGTCTTTAAAGTTTTAGTTTAACTGTCGGCACGCCGACACTATATCTTTTTGCGTGAGCTTGAATGGATCAGCAATGTGGCTATAATGCTATCTTTAGAATCAAGGAGAGGCCATGTCGGAGTCTATAGAGCAAATTGAGAGAGTTACCCCGCTTTACGACATTCAAAAGGGATTGGGAGCGAGATTCGGCTCGAATTGGGGCTGGACCATGCCTGAATCGTTCGGTGATCCGCGACAGGAGCACTCTCGTGTACGGTCGACGGTAGGGCTTTTAGACCTCTCAAATCGCGGCGCTATAAAGGTCGGGGGGAAAGAGGGGCCGCAATTCTTAAACGGCCTTGTGACAAACGATGTGAAGACGCTTGAGAGCGGGAAGGGCATCCGCGCGGCTTTTCTCACGGGCCACGGGAAGGTCAAGGCCCTCTGCACAATCTTAGGGCTCGGCGACGAGTTTTTACTTATTACAGAGCCCGCGACCCACGACAAGATATATAAAGCTATATTTCCATTCTCGTATGCTGGTGACTTTAAAGTTGAAGACGTCTCTGCCCACCACCGCTGTCTCTCTATCCAGGGGCCAGGGGCTTTGCTGGTGATGAAAGAAGTGTGCTTTGAGCCGATACCTTCGCTCGACAGCAACGGGTGGGTCGAAACCACCATCGCGGGGCAGAGAGTGACCGTCGTGCGTAACTCGCACACGGGGGAAGAGGGGTTCGACCTCTTTGTGTCTGAGTCCGGACTGCGTGACCTGTGGGATTTCATGCTGCTAAAAGGCGAGTTTCATTCGATTGCGCCTGTCGGTTTCCTGGCTTTGGACTCTTTAAGAATCGAAGCTGGCATCCCTGTTTACGGTATAGACATTGACGAATCGAACATGATGCTTGAAACCGGTCTTTTAGAGGCGGTCAGTTATACAAAGGGATGTTACACAGGCCAAGAAGCTGTAGCAATGGCTACATACAGGGGGCACGTCTCAAAGAGGTTATCGGGTCTGGCGGTGGCCGGCGACGTTGTCCCGTCTCCGGGGGATAAGGTTATGAAGGACGGCAAAGAGATCGGCTTTATAACAAGCGCGCTGCGGTCGGAATCGCTTGGGGCGATCATCGCTCTTGGTTACGTCAAGTACGGATTTTTTGAGCTAGGAAGCGACCTTGAGATAGACTCGGGTGGCAATCTGAATCCGGCTACTGTGGTCGAACTCCCTTTTTACAAAAGAAATTAACGGAGTTTGTTAAAGTATCTTCTTCGCTCTGTTTCATGTGGAACATTACAACACAGAGCGGCTTTCAGAATAAAGAAGGCTGCGAGACAAGGCTTTCAGGCGATATCGCCTCTAACCCGATCATCTGTTTAAACTGGTTGCTGCTCGCCGGAGAATGGCCCTGAAAGTGGTTGTTAAAGTACCCGTAAATCGTCGAAACACGTTCTTTTAAATCGGTAACCGCATCTGCCCATAGCTTTAACTCTTTTGTTCTGTCTATCTGAATCCGGCTGTAATCGGTCAATTCTCGTGGGCCAAGCCATCTCAGGTAGGCGAATGAGGCTGTAGGCGTCTTCGTCAGCAGCAGGCTCTCCTCGCGCCTTATCCACCGGCTATCGACCATCGCAAGCGCGACATTGTTTTGTCCTAGCTCTGCCAAAACGTCTTCCGTAATCCATCTGTCGTCGCGGAACTCGATAGCGAAGCTGACCCCTGCGGGTAGAGATTTTATAAACGAACTGAGCGATTTTCTTTCAACGGGCGAAAAATCCGGCGGCAGCTGGATAAGCACGGAGCCCAGTTTCTTCCCAAGCAAAGACATACGGTCAACAAACCTCTCAAGAATGTCCTGGCTGTCTATAAGTCTATTTTTATGCGTAATTTCAGAAGGAAGCTTTACAGAGAACGTAAACTCCTCCGGTGTTCTCTCAGCCCAGCCCCGCACGGAAGATTCGGGTGGAATCGCATAGAATGTGGAATCGATCTCCACACTATTGAATATCTTTGAATAGAGGGCAAGCATCTCCTTTGTGGTAGTACCCCTTGGATAAAAAGGGCCTATCCAGCCTTCATAATTCCACCCCTGTGTCCCTATCTTAATATCAGATTTGATGGATTCCGGCATAAACTACCCGTATTATTCTTCTGGCTGCAACACGTTTTTCAAGGATAGGGTACCTCATGTTAAATAGAAAGACCAGGGCCGCAATCGGTGTAATGGGATCATCGAATTCCTCTATTAACAATAGCGAGGTCGATAGCCTTGCAGGCCGCCTCGGAGAGGCTATAGCAGCCAGAGGGTGTCTCGTCGTGACAGGCGCGACCACGGGACTACCGTATAAGGTTGCCAAGAGCGCCCGCGCGCGTGGAGCCTTCTCGGTGGGCGTTTCGCCCGCAATCTCTCATGAAGAGCATGTCGGGCGATACGGTCTGCCAACCGATAGCTCTGACGTCATTATCTACACAGGGTTTGGCTTGAAGGGGAGAAACGTCGTAAATGTTAGATCGTCAGACATTGTCCTGATCATCGGAGGAGGGATAGGGACGCTCAATGAGTTCACGATAGCGTTTGATGAAGGCAAAATCATCGGTGTGCTCGAAGGAAGCGGCGGGATAGCAGATAATGTTAGGAGGATCGCGCAATACTCAAGCAAAAGCGTCGACCCAGACGTCATATTTGAGAACGAACCTGAACTGTTGATCGATAATTGCTTGAGTCTATTCGATGCAAAATACTCAAAGCGGAAATAGGTCTTCCTTGCCGTTGCCGCTGTAAACGGTTTAAGCCAGCACCGGGGTGCTCCAGTATCGCTTCTCGTAATAACGAGACAGCCCTTTGATTCCATCCTGGAGGAGCTCTTTTGTCGCTTTTTCGTCCGGGAGGCTCGATGTAACAACAATCTGGCCCGTCTCGTCAGGCTTGATACTGAGGGTTCCTTTTGGTGTTATAAACTCAATAAGGCCTTCCCACTTTGTTTCGTCAAGGACGACAATATAACCGTCCCCGCCAAACGCATAAACACGATCATCGCCCGCCTTAACAAATGACATCCCGTGAGTAGCCCAAAGCTCATCGATCAGGTCAGCCAATTCCTTAAGAAGGTCCTTGTAAGGTCCTTGGAGATTTAGATTTGAAGTGGTCATAGCCTCTCTTTACCTGTCTCTTCGCAATCTATTGCTTGGATTTTTCAGAGCCGAGCGACCGCTCGATTCAATCTATCGTTCAACCACGGCCTTCCCAGCCGATTTGCAGCAAGCGCCCGTCTTTGACTATCACAGGCACCGTCGGATCGCCCTCTGTGATCGCAAGCATCTCAGCTCGGAAAGTATCATTATCCTGCGCGTTTCGGTCTTCGAACGCGACTCCTTCACTTGTGTAAAACTCTCTGGCTTTAGCGCAGTAAGGGCAACCGGGCTTAGTGTAAATAATCATATCTCTTTTGAATTGATCCCCTGTCCGATTGAAGAGTAAAACTACATCGGTCGCTAGTGTAGCAGAGCGTATCATCCATGCCAAGGTCTTGTTACCTTATAGCCTTTGTTAATCTATCCGGGGGATGCTATCTTCAAACCGTTTCGGCTCGAAGAGGGGACTATGACTGATGACTTAAAGCTGGAAGCGGCGCGGCGATCTGTGGAATTTGTCAGAGATAAGCAGGTCGTCGGCCTTGGCACCGGGTCGACTGCCGCTCACGCCATTAGAGAGCTGGGGAAGAGAGTTGGGCAGGGCCTCGATATAACCGGTGTGGCTACCTCGAAAGCTACAGCTCACCTGGCGAATGAGGTCGGCATCCCACTTGTCGACCTTAACGACGTAGGTCAAGTGGACATAAGCATTGACGGGGCTGACGAGGTCGACCCGCAGTTTTGCATGATAAAAGGCGGCGGCGGCGCATTGACACGAGAGAAGCTTGTAGCAATCTCTTCGCGGAAGAGGATCATCATCGTCGACCATACAAAGCTCGTCCCCGTTCTGGGTCGCTCGTTTAAGCTTCCGGTTGAAGTGCTGGCTTTTGGTTGGCGGCTCACACAAGATCACCTTGCATCGCTTGGCTGCGCCCCCCAGCTCCGAAAGTCTGGTGAGAAGCCATTCGAGACTGATAACGGAAACTATATCGTCGATTGCGACTTTCGGGAGATAGTCGACCCGGCAAGCTTGGAGGCTAAGATCAAACTCTTACCCGGAGTAGTCGAAAGCGGCCTGTTCGTCAATCTCCTTGATTTATTGATTATCGGCACAGTCGACGGAGTCAAGGTCGAGGAGCGGAGAGAAAAAATCGACCTGGAGTGAAATTTTCTTTGCGCTTGAAGCTCTGTCGGGTAAAATCTGTCGCAACCCCCTGCCTAATCTCGCACAAATCTTGGAGGAAGTCGTGAGCGACCATCTATGGAGGGAAGGGCTTTTTGAAAGCTTTGACCGTTTGATAGAGATTGAGATTTGCGATTCTACGGCCACCGTGCCGGAAAATAACAAGGTTCTGCGCTGTTTTCAGTTTATAAAGATGGACTCGGTCTCTGTGGGGGATTATTGCTGGAACGGCGACTGCACCAATTGCCAGATTTGGTATAAAAGCGATGCCGGTGAGATAAAGAGCGCGCTCGCCTGCAAGATGTACGTCAGACCCGGTCTGGTCATCACAGATTTGAGCGCTAACCTGCGGGGTGATCTGAGGGATTAAACTTCTACTTGAGCCTTTGGTTTAAAGAGATACCGAAAGATCATATCGCTCAGCGCTTCAATTGCGCGTTCGCTGTCGAACTCACAACCGCCCGTAACGTAATCTTGAGACAGATCAAAGACCACCCTGTGGACTACGAACGCTGCCGCCTCGACATCGATCTCCCAGGTAAGCCCCGCTTTATTTGCGAGCGAAATGAGCTCCTCAAGACGTGTGATAGACCTGGCCATTACGGCCTTATGTCTGACGGCAAACTCGGGGTCTTTGAGCAGCAGCTCGCAAATCACTTTATGTAATCCGGCGTTCTTCTGCTTGTCAATAATAGTATTTGCGACAGCAAGTTTTATCCGTTCTCTTAAACCCGAATCGAAGAGGTGTTCAGGCTTTAACCCGTCAAAGATGTTTTTGAAGAGGTCATCAGCCAGCCGGTCGAAGATGCTCAAGAGCAACTGGCGCTTGTCGGTGAAATAGACATAAAACGACCCTACGCTCACACCGGCCGCGAGCGCGATCTCGTTCGATGTAGTCTTCTCGTAGCCCCTCTCTTTGAATAGCTCAATCGCCGCCTGAACTATCTTCTCTTTCGTTTGACGGCTTCTAGCTTGCTTCGGATCAGTAGGCGTGCTGACAACCATAAACCCTTCCTCTCGAAAATCACCACAAGACGGATTGCCTGGACGCCGAAGTATACCAAGCTTTGAAACTTTGTTCAAAATAAAACTAGACAAGATGAGTTGGAATTCAATATATTTGGTTAGAACCTGAACGTAAGCTCAACGTATGTGTGAAGTATGGTTATAATCTGAACAGTGAAACTGATCAGGGAAAGCGAAAGGAGAATCATGAAAAGAAGGTTTATGAGCTCTGTGAGCGCAGTTGTTATCGTAGTATTTGCGGTCTTGTTTGCCGTTCCGGCCTTTGCGCAAAACACGAGCAAGACGATAACTTTCTCAAGAGAAGCCAAAGTAGGGAGCCAGGTGCTGGCGCAGGGGAAATATACTCTGACTTTCAATAGCGAGAAAGAAGGCGAGCTAATCATCTCGAAGGGAGATAAGGAAGTGGCAAAGACCCCCTATAGTCTTGTCGAACTTGGCAAAGACGCTTCCGACAGCGTGGTCGTCTTTTCCGCAAACGCGGATGGCACATTGAACGTCAAGCGGATCGAGCTTAAGGGAATGAAGGTCGCGCTCCAGCTAGCCGAATAGAAGCTTTGCGATAAAGAGACCCGGCGACACCGCCTCCGAGAAGAGGCCCGCCGGGTCCGCTCTACCAACGCCTGCCTACACCATCCGAAACCTTGTCGGCGTGCCGACTTCTAACGCTTTACTTTAAGTTGTGAAGCTTCCTGACTTTAAACCTAACCTTGAAGATCGGAGACGGGAGAGCCCGGTCGTACATTATCTATTACTTTAAGGGTGCGCGAACCCTCTATCTCCATCGCTTCCCGGTCCAGGTTTCGTGGCGGCATCGCGTTGTAGAGCGTATCACGCTCAAGGGGAGTACGCCCCGCGCCTTTTATCAAGTCCTCGATTTGAGCGATGGTCATCTGGTTTTCATTGCCTTCGGCGAGATAGGATTCCATAAGTGTCCCGCCGTCGTTTATGGTCCCGTCCAGGTCGTCTGCGCCGAATCGTAATGCGACTTGCGCAATATTTTTGCCGAGCATAACCCAGTATGCTTTGATATGTGCGATGTTATCGAGCATCAGCCGGGATACGGCGATGGTTTTAAGGCTGTCGACAGCTGAAGGGCCAGGAAGGTGTGAGATGGCTGTGCCTGCCGGGTGGAACGCAAGGGGGATGAAACATTTGAAGCCATCTGTCTTATCCTGCAAATCCCTCAGCTTTACAAGATGATCAACGCGGTCTTCAAACGTCTCGACATGCCCGTAGAGCATCGTGGCGTTGGTATGTATTCCGCGCCGGTGAACCTTCTCGCTCAACTCAAGCCACCGGTCCCCCGAAGTCTTGTGGGCGCAAATCCGGCTGCGTGTGGGTTCCGCAAATATCTCTGCGCCGCCTCCGGGGCAGCTATCAAGTCCCGCCACTCTAAGCCCGTCGATAACCTCTTCATCTGTCATCCGGCATATTCTTGTCAGATGGTCTAGCTCGACCATTGTGAAGGCCTTCAAGTGAAGATCGGGGAAGTTGCGTTTCAACTCGCTCAATAACGAAGTGTAATAATCGAATTGAAGACGAGGGTGAAGACCGCCGACGATGTGAAGCTCGCGCGCTCCTTCCTTATAAGCTCGCCCGGCTATCGCAACGCATTCTTCCACAGACCACTCATAGCCTTCCGGGTCGCGGACCCTCTTATAAAAACCGCAAAATGCGCAATCAGAAATACATATGTTTGTATAGTTCAAGTGTCGGTTGACGTTATAATAAGTGGTGTTACCGTTTATGCGCTCGCGGACGAGGTTAGCCAGCGTCCCTACCGCGAGCAGGTCATCTGATTGGAAGAGTCTGAGCCCGTCTTCGAATGACAACCTCTCCTGGCTTTCGACTTTTTCGGCAATATCTTTTAGCTCAGAACTTAGGGAACTTGCGTTCATATCAAACTCGCTTTCCGAGGCCTGAATATAGTCTTTCGATTGGGATTATACAGGCAATCCCGAACCGGTCCAAACTCCTAGCTGTCCTTGCCAAAGTAAACAAAGATGCCGATGACCACCAATATGAAGAGAATCAGGAAGGCAATCTTCCAGACGCTGTACGGCCTGTCGCCCTGGACTTCGCCCGTGCGGGCGTTGATCATCACCTGATAGACCTTCTGGTTGAACCTGTATGCGCCGATATAGACAGGCAAAAGCAGGTGCTTGAATGTGATCGAAGAGTAATTTGTCGCGACCTGCTCGATCCTTTGCTCATCGCCGCCGATATCGTTTCTAACATCCTGCTCGATGACCCCGGCCATGATCTGCTTGGCTTCTTCAAAGCCTTCGTTCATCTCAATCTCATACCGCTGGGCTTTGTACCCCGAAAGATACGCCGGCTCGTAGGGCTTGAGTGAAGCGAGGTCCCAGGGTTCGAGCGAAGCCAGACGCGGGCGAGCAACAGACTTCGACGCGGGAACAAGCACGTCGTCAAAGGAACGCGACACGGTCCCCGAAGCGTGATACCAGTTGGTCCTTTGAACCTGACGCGTGCGGGTAACTGTATTGCCGTTGGCGTCTCTTTCCGTATAGCTCTCTGTTACGTAATAGTGGTCGCCGCGCTGGCCTTCGTATTGACTTGTTGTCTCTGAATCATAAGTCCAAAAAGGGAGGTAGACACCGCTCACCGACTCGTGTGAGGCGAGTCGCTTCAAAGCGTTCGGCGCAAACCAAAGGCTTGCGATCCACTTTCTTATCGCGTCTGTTGCTTGATTATCAGTGATGACGAAGGGAAGCAGGCCTTCGGGAGCAACCATAGGATCGGCTGCTTTAGGTTGAGCCACGATCTTGTTGCCGCAGAAAGGGCATTCGCCCGCGACTTCGGGCGGCGTAAATGTGACCGATGCGCCGCACCCGTTGCACCGCACTTCAATAGCGTCTGAGGCTATAGTCGTGAGCTGGTCGGCCCTCGGCCGCAAATATTCCTCGTAACTGCGCTCGACGACCTGTTCAGTGGACGGGGCTATCTCTACGATTGTGCCGCAATACGGGCATTTGAGTGAGCTTTCCTGCGGGTCAAAGAGAAGGTCCGCGCCGCAACCGGGGCAGGGAAACCTGTCGCCCTTCCTCTTGTTCGTTCTGACGTTTTCAGCCATAAGCACGCTACCTGGACTCAATCGAACGTCTTGATATATCAAATTCCCGGCGGGCTGTCCAATTTAAGAGGTGGCGGCGTGATCCCTAAAGCAGAAAGAGCGCGCCTCTGCGGCGCGCTCTAAATCCGAACTGGCTTGTGGCTAGCTTTTTACTTGAGGTCTGTCTGCGGCTCAACAATCGTCTTTAGCTCAGACCTTAACCGCTCAATCTCTTCGATCTTGCTTGAGATGCGCACGAACATGGCATCCTGAGCCTTTATCCCTTCGGCTATCAAGAAGGCCGCCGATTCCGAGCGGCTCTTGAAGATGCCCGCCTGAACCAGTGCGTCGAGCTTCCTGAGAGAATCTGTGTTTACGCGGACCATCACAACATTGTCGCGGGCCGCAAGCGCCGACTCAATCGCTTTGCCGATAGATTCTGTGGCCTTGTTGATGACTTCGCCTGTCTTTTGTGCAACATCTTTGACCGATGACGCAAGGTCAAAATCGTGTGACTGTCGCGCCCCATCATTCTCGATCTTGGTCACGACAATCTCGTCGTTATCATCACTCTTCTCTTCGATAATCACATCGCCGGGTCTATTCGTTCCATCGTACATTTCGCCTACCTCCTTACGTATGCTTACGTAATTACATTACGCGCCTATAGCCGGATTGGTTTCAAAAATCTTCAAGACCGCTCTCAAAGTGATTCATCGAGATTGGGGTTTTTAATAAGTCGTTTAATTATAGGAGTTTCTCTGCATTTCTTAAAGAAATGCTTTATAAACGCGGTCGGACGGGTGTTTCTAACCAGGCGCTGGAGGCCGATTTAAGCGGACCTTGTAACTTACGCTATTGGTTTAAGAAGCGATTTGCGGCATTATGTGCTACTGCCAGCCCGGTGCGGCTGGAGTCAAATCGAAAGCCAGACAAGAGGACGGCGATGATCGAGAACAGACCCGCATCATTTACGCAGTCGCCCATCCCTGTGCCGGTCCTGCGCAAGCTCTTGCACAGGGGCGCGCGCGCGAACCTCTCGCGAATCTTTAACAAAGCCTACCCGGTCGATGTCGCGAGAGTGCTTTCAAGTCTCGGCGCTTCAGAGCGGCGCGCTGCCTTCAAGATTCTGTTTGAAGACGGCGAAGTTTCGCACGTCGCCAATGTGCTGACGGAGATGGAGGCAAGCGACAGCCTCTCTTTGCTTGAAAGCCTTGAGCCAAAACAGGTAGCGCGGCTTCTCAGCGAGATGTCGGCTGACGACGCAACCTATCTCGCTTCTCACCTGCGCGACCCGCTCGCCGAACACGTCCTCGCGTTGATGGAAGCGCAGCCCGCCGCCGATGTTCGAGAACTTCTTGAACACGAGGAGCGGACCGCCGGTCGAATTATGACGCCGGACTACTTTGCGCTCGAAGAGAACGTCACCGTCTCTGAGGCGATAACCGCCCTACAGCGCAGGTCCGAAGATTATGAGATGGTATTTTATGTCTACGTAGTAGATAAGCGCGATCACCTCATCGGAGTTGTGAGCCTCAGAAAGCTTCTGACGACACACCCATCGACTCAGCTAATGCGAATCATGGCGCCTGAAGTCATAAGCGTCAAGACGAGCGCCGACCAGGAAGAGGTAGCCCGGCTCGTCGCGGAGTACAACCTTTTGGCGGTCCCCGTGGTCGATGAAGAGGACAGGCTTGTCGGCATAGTGACGGTTGACGACGTGATAGACGTGCTGCAAGAAGAAGCTGCCGAAGACCTGCTCGCGCTGGCCGGTGTTGCGACCGAAGAACGAATATCGACAAGCCCGTGGCGGTCGCTGCGGCTCCGAGCGCCGTGGCTATTGTTAAACCTGCCTACCGCCTTCCTTGCGGCATTCGTCGTCTCGCAGTTTCAAACTACGATAAGCCGGTTGCCTGCTCTCGCCGCTCTTATGCCTATCGTAGCCGGGATGGGTGGGAACGCGGCCACGCAGACGCTGACCGTAATCATTCGCGGGCTGGCTACGGGCGAAGTTACGGGGCTTTCCTGGCTAACGCTGAAGGCAGTTTTCGTCGGCGCGGGAAACGGGATCATAACAGGGTTTGTAGGCGCAATCGTTGCCGCACTCTATTACCAGAATATCTGGCTCGGGCTGGTGCTCGCCTCGGCAATGATAATCAACCTGACGGTCGCGGGGATAGCGGGCACTCTGATCCCGGTTTTCCTGAAACGAATGGGTATAGACCCGGCCGTTGCGTCGTCGGTCTTTGTCACGACCGCGACAGACGTTGTTGGGTTCTTCTCGTTTTTGGGCATAGCCTCTCTGATGCTGTCGCTCATCAAAATCTGACTGCGCCGGATTAGCGCAACCTCCTGAAAAGGTTAAAGCCGATTGTGAACCTGCTCGGTGCAAGTACAAGATTGCTCGAATTATACCGGCTCGTCGTCGTGGTCTGTGTGTTCGAGAAGGTAAAGGCGAACGAGTGACGACCCAGCCGCTTTTCGATGCCAAAGCCGATCTCGGCCTCGGACCTGTTCTCAAACCCGGCTATCGAAAAATCTTCGTTGAACAGAGGAAGCACTTGGCCGAGCTTGAACCCGACGCGCGGCGTGTATTCGAAGAGCAGCGATACGGTCGGGCGCACGCGAGCGTTGACGCCAAATCCGAATGAGCCTGTGTGCGTGCCTAGCTCGAACTCGTCTGCGGCCGATGCGGGCGGGAAGAAATCTTCGGGCCTGGGGTTGAAGCGGTGGTTGCCGTTTGACTTCAAGTGCACGGCGGGCGAAAAAAAGACCGTCACGTACCGCGTGACGCTGCGCGCGAGCATAGCCTGTATGTTGTATGTGAAATTCTCAGAGAAATTGTCGTCGCCTTCCGCGCTCGCGTAGGCGGAGAGCGCGACGGGTGACCTTCCCGCTTCGTCGAGCAAGTGATAGCCGAGCCCAACCTCTACGGTCCTGCATAGTCCGGGCTGGCAAAGTGGCGAGCGGTACACGGCCGCGTAAAGCCTGTCGGTGATCCCGTATGTGAACCCGAGCGAAGAGGCGGAGGAGCTATCGAGCCCGAAAAGCCCTCTGGCCTCCTCTTTAACCGGGATGTCGTCTTGCCTGACGGGCTGCGCGAACCTGTGCGTGAAGTGGACATTGAAGCTGCCCTTAGGGACGCGCTTTGGAGTCGGGACATTGACGAGCCTGTAATCGTAAGGCTCCGCCGTTCTGGTGCGCTCCGTGGGTGTTGCCGCCACAACGGCGGTTGACGGCTGAGAAGGGCTCGCCCCGGTCGCTTTCGCAACGGTCTTTGTGGCCGTGTCGATCCTTATGCGCTCTCCGTTCGATTCGACATACACGACGCCCGGCTCTGTTTCGTCAAACACGACCTGAAGCCCGCTCAGAGAGGTCGACACCGCCTGGTCACCGCCCGCCGCCGTGACTATCAGGGTCCCTTCCATCTCAGGGTGCCCTTCGCCGCAAAAGACCGAGCAAGATATTCTGAATTGCCCTTCTTTATCCGGTGTGAACTCTATGACAGTTGTCTGGTTAGCCTTAACGGCCCGGTCAATTCCAAGGTCATTGATCGCAAGCCCGTGGTCAACATCCTCTGATGTGACCACGAGCCTCACCGGCTCCCCCTTGCGCACTGTGATTGTGGACGGCGCGAAAGTGTATTTTCGTGCGGCGACTTTGATCTCGGTAGGGGCCTGCGGCTCTGTTACTGGCGACGCGGCGCGGGCGTCGAATCCTGATAAGAAGAGAAACAGGGCCAGGGCTAAAGTGTATCTGTAACTGGCTGCGGTCATCTAAAGTCCTCCCGGCAGAAAGATAGCGGCAAGTATAATCTAGAGCCTCGTCTTCCAAAAAGCGGTCCGAAGAATCTGCGACCTGCTCGCATCTAATTGCGTAAAGTGTTTAAGTATCGCGTTGAATTGGACGTATAATGCTCAGGGAAAGTCTTTAATTATGGAGATAGCGATTATGTCGAAGTCGTCTGCCAGGCGGCGAAACGCCTCCGACCGGCCCGCAATACGAAACGGCAGGAAGGTCTATATCGGATTGGTCCTCGCGGTCATAGCAGCAGTGGTCATAGTGACACTCTGGATGCGACCCGGCCAGTCCGTACAGGTCGGCGGGGCAGGGCCGTCTACAACGCCCGCGCCAGTCGCACCGGGCGAAGCGCGCGAGGCCCATTATGAGGTCGTGGGCAGTTACCCACACGACACTAAGGCGTTTCTCCAGGGGCTCGTATGGCACAACGGGTTTCTTTATGAAAGCACCGGCCTCGAAGGTCAGTCAGCGCTCAGGAAGGTCGAGCTTCAGACGGGCAAAGTGGTCAAGGAGCATAAGCTTGCCGACGACCTTTTTGGCGAGGGGCTGGCGCGCGTCGATAACAGGCTCATCCAGCTCACGTGGACGACCGAGCGCGGGTTTGTTTACGACCTGGATACTTTCCGCATACTGCGCGAGTTTAGCTATAAAACCGAGGGCTGGGGGCTTACCTTCGACGGCACGAACCTGATAATGAGCGACGGGAGCGACGCGCTCATATTTCTAGATGCTAAGACATTCCAGCCTGTCCGAAAACTTTCGGTCAAGAGGAACGGCCGCGCGGTCAGCCAGTTGAACGAGCTTGAATACATCGAGGGCGAGATATGGGCAAACGTCTGGCAGCAGGACGTGATACTGAGGATAGACCCGAAGACCGGTCAGGTCACTTCATTCTTGAATATGCGCGGAATCCTCCCGACCCAATCTCGGCGCGGAACCGAAGATGTGCTGAACGGCATCGCATACGACCCGGAGCAGAAGCGCATTTTCGTCAGCGGCAAGCTCTGGCCCAAACTTTTCGAGATCAAGGTAAAAGAGCAGCACTGACCTTTGCTCACTCCGACAGACGGTCGGCCAGTGCCTCGACCGTTGTGGCGGGAGCAAGACAGGTGTAGTTTCTGCAAACGTAGGCGGTCGCCCTGTTATCGACCAAATCTCTCTGTTCAAGCAGCTTGATCGACTCGGCAGCCGCCTGATTACCGGCCGCTCGCGCCGCTATTACCTTGTTTGGAATATAGCTGCCGTAGATCGTTTCGATAAACGATCTAACTTCGTGTGAGTCAGGGTCGCCGATTATGGCGATCTCTTTGGCTTCTGAGAGGTAGAGATCGAGCGCGCCTAACAGGTATCCGAAAGCGCTCGGATAGCGCGAGATTGCCTGCCTCATTGTGCGTAGAATAGCCGCCGCCTTGACCTGATATGAGCTTTCGCCCGCAAGCAGCGCGAGCTTCAACAAGACGTGCGCGGCCACAGAGTTCCCGGCCGGGGTCGCGTTGTCGAAATACTCCTTTGTGCGTGTTATAAGCTCTTCGTGGTCTGATGATGTGAAGTAGAAGCCGACATCTGCGTCATCCCAAAACTGTTCGATCATCGTGTCGGCAAGCTGGCGGGCAGTGTCAAAGTATTTCACATCAAAGGTTGCTTCATAAAGCGCGAGCAGCCCCTCGATCAAGTACGCATAATCTTCCTGGTATCCGTTGAGCTTTGCCTGCCCGTCTTTATATGTCCTGAGCAGCCGGTTCTCCTTCATCAGGCTTTGAAGCAAGAAGTCGGCGTTTTTTACCGCGACTTCTCTGTAGTCGTCGCGGCCCAGGATGTTTGCGGCCTCGGCGAAAGCTGTGAGCATCAACCCGTTCCACGCGGTGAGAACCTTATCGTCGCGCCCCGGACGCACGCGTTCTTCGCGCACGGCAAACAATCTCTTTTTCCCGGTCCTTATGATCTGTTCAAGGCTGCTTCTGTCGATGCCAAAGCTTCGGGCAACGTCGTCAATCGGTTGCGGCGTGTTCAAAATCGAAGTACCGTGCTCGAAGTTTCCACGCTCGCTCACGTCATAATACTGGCAGAAAACGCGACCCTCTTCCTCGCCCAGAATCGAGATCACCTCGGCCTTTGTCCAGACATAAAACTTGCCTTCGACGCCCTCGCTGTCCGCATCCTCGGCCGAATAGAAGCCGCCGGAGCGGTCTGTCATGTCCCGTATGATATATTCGAGCGTCTCTTCGGCAATCCGCCTGTAGTCAGGATTTTTTGTGGCCTGGTACGCGTAAAGGTAGACGCGCGTGAGCAGCGCGTTATCGTAAAGCATCTTCTCGAAATGAGGGACGAGCCAGTGTGCGTCCACCGAGTAGCGCGCGAACCCGCCGCCGAGGTGATCGTACATCCCGCCCGCCGCCATCTTCTTGAGCGTCGTCTCGACCATCTCTAACGCGTCGGGCGAATTCGTCCTGTGATGATAACGAAGCAGGTACATGAGCGTCATCGAGGGAGGGAACTTGGGCGCATTGCCGAACCCGCCGTTGGTCCTGTCGAACGTCTTGATGAGACCTGAGAAAGCCTGGCTCAACAGGTCTGAAGTAAGCATGTCGTCGCTTGCGTGAAAGCGGTTGATCTTTTGAAGCTCGGATGTGATTGCCTCTGCGCTCGATTCGACGTCGTCTCTGCGCGTCTTGTAGGAATCCGCGATGGCTGCAAGCAAACGTGGGAAGCCGACCAGTCCGTGGCGCTCTTCCGGGGGGAAGTAGGTCCCGCCGAAAAACGGCTTCAGATCGGGGGTGAGAAAGACGGTCATTGGCCAGCCGCCGTGCTGCGTCATCATCTGAACGGCGTTCATGTAAATCGAGTCGAGGTCGGGCCGCTCTTCGCGGTCGACCTTTATGCAGACGAAGCTCTCGTTCATCTGCCGCGCGATCTCTTCATTCTCGAACGACTCGTGCTCCATGACATGACACCAGTGACAGGCCGAGTACCCTATTGAGAGCAGAATCGGCTTATCTTCGCTGCGCGCACGCTCAATCGCCTCCGGCCCCCACGGGTACCAGTCGACAGGGTTGTGCGCGTGCTGCAAGAGATATGGGCTCGTCTCGTCGATAAGCCTGTTCGTAAATTTATGATCGGTCATCTCATCCTCGCCAAGGTTTGCCGCAATTTAATTCGACCTACACTGAAACTATAGTCGCTCGTCGCGGCTTTGGCCAATTCGATCTAGTTGCAAGCCTCCGACGCGTTGCTATAGTATTTGCCGTTGGTCTTTTAGTCTTGGAAAAATGCGGAGGCGCGAATGAAGATCGGGATAATGGTTGGGCGAGAAGGCACGTTCCCGCAGGCGTTGATAAACGAGATAAACAGCCGTGGGGTCGGGCCGACCGCAGAATACGTCAAGCTCGGCGGCGTCAGGATGGCTGAAGAATGCGAGTACGATGTGATCGTAGACCGCATATCGCACGAGATACCGTTCTACAGGGCATACCTGAAGAGCGCCGTGCTATCGGGCGCAAAGGTGCTGAACAACCCCTTCTGGTGGACAGCCGACGATAAGTTCTTCAACTACTCGCTGGCGACGAAGCTTGGAATTGCCATCCCGAAGACGATCTTGCTGCCGCAAAAGGATTACAAAGAAGGCGTGGTTAGCGAGTCGCTGAGGAATCTAAAATACCCGCTCGATTGGGAAGAGATCCTTGACCACGTTGGGCTTCCGGCTTTCATCAAGCCGTATGACGGCGGCGGCTGGCGCGGCGTGTCGCGCGTCAACACGCGTGAAGAATTGCTCCAAAAGTACAACGAGAGCGGGACCGACTGCATGGTCTTGCAGGAGTACGTGCCGTTTGACCACTACGTCCGCTCCTACTGCATCGGCAAGCGCGACGTAAACCCTATGCCGTATGACCCTATCTTTCAGCGTTACCTCGTCGTCGATAACTACCTTGATCCTGAGATGGACGAGCGAGTGCGCCGCGAGACGATCTTGATAAACGAAGCGCTCGGCTATGACATAAACACCGTCGAGTTTGCCATTGTAGGCGACACGCCGTACGCGATTGATTATATGAATCCCGCGCCCGATGCCGACTGGTGGTCTGTCGGGGGGGTCTACTTCAAATGGATGGTCGACCGCGTAGCCGACCTTGCCATTGAGACTGCGCTGCACGGAAAGCCCACGCTAACCAATCATCGTTGGGATGAGCTTCTCAATAACGACATCACGCGCCCGGGCCAGGGGAAACAGGCAGGCGCGCAGTGAGGAGATCATGACCAGCACGGCGGTCGACGAGTACAACAGGCTCTTTGAAACCAGGCCAGGCCTTCTTGAAGAATCACGCGACTACCTTGTCGAGCGGCTAAACCATGTGCGGTTCATCTTTGGCGGCAGGACGCTCGCGCCTTATCTGAGACCTCACTTTGTAACGCGGGCGGAGTGGCAGCGAATAACCGTTGCGTGCGAGACGGTCTGGGGGGCGATTGAGAAAGTCGGCCGTCTGGCCCCGTCAAACGCTCTGATGCTTGAGCAATTGGGTCTTACTGAAGGCGAGCGCATGCTCGTGGCAACCGACCCCGGATACGGGGACGTCTCTGTCACTTCGCGGCTCGACTCGTTTCTGACAACGGACAGCTACAAGTTTGTCGAGCTGAACGCGGAATGCCCGGCCGGGATCGCGTACCAGGACGTGTCGGCGCAAATCTTTTACGATCTCCCGGTGATGAAGCTGTTCAGGGAGTCGCGCAAAATCACGCCGATGTACTGCCGCGACGACCTGCTCGAATCTTTGCTCGCGGTCTACAAAAAAGTACGCGGCGCAGGCGGGACTCCGAGGATCGGCATAATCGATTATAAGGGGCTTCCCACTCAGCGTGAGTTCGAGCTGTTTAAGGAGTTCTTCGAGAGCAAAGGCTACCCGACGACGATAGGCGACCCGCGCGAGGTTGAGCTACGAGAAGGCAGGCTCTTTCATAAGGACTTTCAAATCGACCTCGTATACCGCCGCGTGCTGACTACGGAGTTGCTTGAAAAAGCTGATGAGTGCCGCGCTTTCATCGAGGCATACCGGTCGGGCGCTGCTGTCTTTGTAAACTCGTTTCGTACGAAATATGTCCACAAAAAGATGCTGTTCGGCATCCTGACGGACGAGCGACACCAGCACCTTTTCACCGAGGCCGAACGGCAGGCAGTCGCCGACCACGTCCCCTGGACGCGCAGGGTAGAAGATGTTCGCACGACCTACGGCGGTGACAGCATAGAGCTTCTAAGCTTTATTCGCGGCAACAGCAGCAGGCTTGTGCTAAAACCGAATGATGATTACGGCGGGCACGGGATTTACATCGGCTGGGAATCGAGCGAGTCCGAATGGGAAGACGCCCTACGTGCCGCGCTCGCGGGCGACTACCTTGTACAGGAGCGCGTGACGACCAGCCAGGAGCCTTTCCCCTACGTCGACGAACAGAGAGGGAGCGTTGAGATGATCGAGCAGCTGCTCGACCTGGACCCGCTTCTCTTTTTCGGCAGGGTCAAAGGCGCGTTCACGCGGCTCTCGACATCGTCGCTTGCCAACGTGACATCGGGCGCAGGGATGGTCCCGACAATGTTGCTCGATTAGAAGAAAGCAAAAGGAGGCGCGTATGCCTGACTTCACACTCGGAATTGAGGAAGAGTTCCAGATCGTAGACCCACAGACTCGCGACCTGCGTTCGCATATAACGGAGATGATCGACGAGGGCACGATGATACTCGGCGAGCAGGTAAAACCCGAAATGCACCAGTCTATGATCGAGGTCGGCACGGGGATATGCGCCAATATTCAGGAGGCCCGCACCGATGTGATCAGGCTCCGGCAGACTATCGCTGGGCTTGCGCACAGCAAGGGGCTGCGAATCGCCGCCGCGTCCACGCATCCGTTCTCGAATTGGAAAGACCAGAAGATCACGCCCCACGAGCGATACGAGGCCGTCGTAAACGAGATGCAGTTTCTCGCCCAGTCGCTTTTGATCTTCGGCATGCACGTCCACGTCGGGATTGCCGACCGCGAAGCGCAGATTCAACTTATGAACGCCGTGCGCTATTTCCTCCCTCACGTGCTCGCGCTTTCGACCAGCTCTCCCTTCTGGATGGGCACAAGGACGGGGCTCAAGAGCTACAGGTCAGAGGTCTTCAAGAAGTTCCCGCGCACGGACATCCCTGACTACTTCAGCTCGTGGTCCGAATACGACAATTACGTGAAGCTGCTTGTCAAGACAGGCTGCATAGACAACCCCAAAAAGATCTGGTGGGACATACGCCCGCACCCGTTCTTCCCGACGCTCGAAGTTCGCATATGCGACCTGCCGTCAAAGGTCGATGAGGTGATCTGTCTCGCGGCGCTCATACAGGCAATCATCTCGAAACTCTATAGCCTGTTGAAGAAGAATATGGGGTTCAGGCTTTACCGCCGCGCGCTCATACAGGAGAACAAGTGGAGGGCCGTCCGCTACGGGCTCGACGGCAAGCTGATAGATTTCGGGCAACAGAAAGAGGTCCCCGTCCGCGACCTGATACTTGAGCTTTTAGAGTTCGTAGACGACCAGCTCGATATTCTCGACAGCCGCAAAGAGGTCGAGTACGTTCACACGATCCTTGAGAAGGGAACGAGCGCCGACCGCCAGCTAAAAGTATTCGAGGCGACCAACAGCCTTGAGGCAGTCGTGGACCACCTGATCGCCGAGACGGAGGAGTGCTTCACCGCCTGAAGCCGGGTTGAGGGCATGGGCGTAATTCGCGAACTGATAATCCTGGCCCTCTCCGGTCTTGCTCTGGGTCCGCCCCTGATTATCCTTGTGAAGTCCGGCCTGGATCTAAGGCTATCGAGGACCGGGCGGGGCAAAATATTCCTTGAAGGGGTGGTCGCGCTGGCTATTTGGGCGGCCATGTTCTGGTTTACCTGCCTGATGTTTTATACATGGTTTTCCGCAGGCATCTATCATGCTTACAAGCTGCCTCACCCTGCCGCCCCCGACCCCGCCGCTCCGTATGACCCTACCCCTTCAATCATCGTTCTTTTCGTTGCTTATGTTGTAGTATGTGCCGGTCTTTCATATCGCACGTTGCGCCGCGCAATGTCTCAAGCTTGACTGCCAGTATGAAAACCGTTCATCCCTTCAGCCTCGCCGTCATCGAACCAGGCCGCTAACCGTTCGACATTACGGCTAAATGTTGATTAAATAAGACTATTTTGGACGTGGTGATAAAGGCTTGGGAGTTCTTCGCAGGCACAGGCATTGCATTATGGCATTGGCCGGTATTTGCGTGAATTGATTAGGAGGCAGCTAGATGAGCAATCGAAGGTCGGACGATGACCCGGAGCCGTTTGAGGATTTGCCGCCGGAGGATGACAGGCGATACGGTCGCGATGAAGGCCGGTGGTCGGAAGTAAGGACGAGTGCGCAAGACGCCGTCCGGCGCGCGAATAATGAAAGAAATCGGCCTTCGAAAAACGGGCTGTCAAACCTGACAAACAGGCCGGGGTTGCTTGTGGCAGCGCTTGTCGCGGGGCTTCTCGTCCTCGGCGTAGTCACTTACAACCTGACGAGCAAATCGACAGAGCCGCAGACGCAGGTGGCGACCCCGCCGAGACCGACTGCGAGCCCTGGTGCGAGCCCTGCCGCACAGCCAGCGAATCAGCCTGCGACACAGCCTGCCGAGCCCGATACGGGGATTGGCAGTATTTTTCAGTCGCAGCCTGCCGACACGACTGCTCAAACACGGACAGAGAGCTGGCCTTCGACAATTGCCAGGGTGCTGCTCAGGCTTTCGCTCGCAGCGTTGCTGAGCGCGCTCCTTGCCTTTCGCCCAAGGAAGGACCTGCCGGGTATTCAGAGAAACCCGTATGTCTCTCAGACTCAAATACTGCTCGCGGTAGTCGCGTCCGCCCTGATGATGATTGTCGCGGATAATGCTGCCCGCGCGTTCGGCATCTTTGCCGCCGCATCGCTCGTCAGGTTTCGCACGAATGTGCGCGATCCGAAAGAGACGACGGTGCTGCTCGTGGCTCTCGCAATCGGGCTTGGCACGGGTGTCGGCAGGTGGGAGCTTGCGCTTGTCCTTTCGCTGTTTGTGATGCTCATGCTCTGGGTGCTCGAATACTACGAGCCGGCGCAGATTTCTCGTGCGCTTGAGCTTACGATAAAGACGCGAAACGTCGAGGAGACGGACGAGATATTGAAGGAGATATTCGAGAAGCATAACTTCCTGGCCGAGATTCGCGAGATGAACCGCCAGGATGAAAAAGACCCGCTCGGCAAGATCGTCTATGCTGTCAGCGTAACCCCAACGGTGAGCACTGACCAGTTGAGCGAGGAGATTTTCGAATACGACCCAGCGAACATAGACAGCATTATCTGGGACCAGAAGAAGAGCACTTCTTACAACTACAGGTGATCCCAGGTGTCATTGACAGGCGGCCGATGGAGGGCGGGATTTCCCGCCTTCCGTTTCTCAAAACGGTTGTAATCTTTCAAAGAACGGCTCCAAGGGCTATGTATCATTTGCAATCGGCAGGCAAAAGCGGCCTCGCCCTCTCTGGTCTTTAACTCGTTTAAATATATGCGATTAACCCCCCGCCATCGCGCATCCTGGGACTGGCACCCACGTTGCTCTTTGTATATTAGGAGAGTGACGCCATGAAGCGAGCGAGTGAGTCGTCGAGCAGCACAACCGCCACGATTATAGGCAGCAGGACGCGCAGGCCAGAGTACGCTACCTTCGCCTGGAAAAAGAGTCCCGTCAGCTTAAGAAGGATCGTTTCGCGAATAAAGCAGCCGAGGGTTTTGTTCGTCCTGGGGCTACTCGCAATTGTGACGCTTGGCTTTTCCGTCCATTACTACACTGTGCTCTCAAGCGAAATCGACTCGCGGTTGAAGGGCGGATTTCTCGACAACTCGGTTGGCATCTTCACCTCTCCATTCAAAGTCAACACGGGCGATAGATTGTCGATGGATGAACTGGTCGGCTACCTGAAGGCGGCCGGTTATCAAGAGGCCACGCCAGGTGATACTGCCAGTTCTTCGACATTCCGTGTAAAAGCAAACGCGGTCGAGATCGTCCCGGACAAGCTGATTTCAGCCGAGCTTGGTTTGATCCCTGTCCGCATAGAGATCGACAAATCCGACCGCGTGGCTGCGTTGACAAGCACGGTGACAGGCAAGCGTGTTGAATCGACCGGGATACAGGGAGAACTCCTGGCTTCAGTTCGGGGCGACGACCGGAGAAAGAAGATCGAAGTCCGTTTCTCGGATATACCTGAGCATCTACGGCAGGCCGTACTGGCGGTTGAAGACCGGCGCTTCTTTTCTCACAACGGGATTGACTGGCGCGGTATCGCTAGGGCGCTACAGGCCGACCTAAGCCAGGGCGGAATCGTCCAGGGCGGCTCGACGATCACACAGCAGTTGATAAAGAACTCGTTTCTTTCGAGCGACCGCACCTTTGGCCGCAAGCTGAAGGAAGCGGCCATGGCGGTAATTCTCGAATCGCGGCTTTCGAAAGAAGAGATATTCACGATCTATTGCAATGATGTCTACCTGGGCCAGACCGGCACATTCGCCGTTCACGGGTTTGGAGAGGCCGCGCAGGTCTACTTCGAAAAAGATATTTCGGAATTGACGCTTGGAGAATCGGCGTTCCTGGCAGGCTTGATCCACGCGCCGAACCGCTATTCGACGAACCGCGATTCGCAAAGAGCGATTGAGCGCCGAAACGTTGTGCTCGATTCCATGCTGGCTACCGAGGCCGTAACTGAGGCCGAGGCGGCAAGAGCGAAAGCCGAACCGCTCCGGATCAAGACCGCCGCTCCGGCTGTCGATTACGGCGCGAACTATTTCATAGATTATGTGCAGCGGTTCCTTGATCAAAGATACGGCGATGCGGGCCCGCTCCAGCAGCGCGTTTATACGACCATGGACCCGCGACTTCAGCGGGCCGCTTTTGAAGCGGTAACGCGACAGACAGAGAAGCTCGAAAAGAGCTTCGCGAAATCTGCGCGGAAGGGAATCGCGCCGCCAAAATTACAGGCGGCGCTCGTCGCGCTCGACTCGCATACAGGCGAAGTGCTGGCGATGGTAGGCGGGCGCGATTACAATGAGAGCCAGTTGAACCGCGCGACAGATGCGCGGCGACAGCCGGGCTCGACATTCAAGCCGTTCATTTATGCGGCGGCGCTCGGCATGCGGTCATACACCCCCGCGTCTTTGATTTCGGACCGCCCGCAGACTTTCTCTTTTGACGGCGGGCGAGCGGAGTACAAGCCGAGCAACTACCACGGCGCGTTTAGCAATCGCGACGTTACGCTACGCGAAGCGCTCACGCGCTCGCTGAATGTCCCGGCGGTCGAGCTTGCGATGCGTGTGGGGCTCGGCAATATCTCTGACCTCGTGGAAGAGTGCGGGATGCAAAGACCCCAGGCTTATCCTTCGATGGCTCTAGGCGCAAGCGAAGTGACGCCGCTTGAGCTCGCCGCAGGTTACACTGCGTTCGCAAACGCGGGGCTGGCGCTGCGCCCTGTGCCCGTAAAGAACGTAGCAGACAATAGCGCTTCGGGCGGGCGCAAGACCGGCAAGGTCGTTGCCCAGGGGACACGCGTCTTTACGCCGCAGGTCGCATACCTGCTGACAAACCTCATGCAGTCGGTAGTCGATTCCGGCACGGCTTCCGCTGTCCGCGCGAGCGGGCTCAAAGGAGCGATTGCAGGCAAGACCGGCACTTCCAACGACGGGTGGTTTGTAGCATACACGCCCAACATGGTATGCGTCGTTTGGGTCGGTTTTGACGACAACACCGATTTGCGGTTGAAGGCTTCCGACTCGGCGCTTCCCATCTGGACCGGTTTTATGAAAGAGGCGATGGAGCTGCGCACGGACCTGGGAGGCGACAGCTTCACAAGGCCCGCCGGTATAGTGACGGCTGAGATCGACCCCACGACGGGGTTCGTTGCCACGCCTGAATGCGCAGAGAGACGACAGGAGATCTTTATTTCGGGCACCGAGCCGTACGCCACTTGCACGCACGATATGTATTCGGATGAAGACTTGCTGGCCGCGAGCTACGACGCGGCAGGCGACCAGATCGATTCCAGCTCTCACGGTTACGGAACGGTTTCGTTAACAATCTGCGCGGAGAGCGGCCGGCTGGCTTCCAGCTATTGCGCGCGAACGAGGACTATAGAGTTTGATATAGGGAGCGAGCCGCTTGAGATGTGCAGCGGTGACGCGCACGCGGGCCGAGGTGACAGCGGCGGCGAGACCGAGATGTCGCCTGCCTCGTCTGACTCCACCGTCTCACCCGCTTCATTGCTGCCGACAGGGAGGGCCGCCAAAAAGCGACCGCCCCTTCCGGGGCTTGACGCGCCAAAACGCGAGTTGCAGAATCCGAAGCCCAATGACCAGTACTAAATACGCGCTCAAAAAAAAGTGTACCGCGCGAAAAACGGGCCTTCGCGCCGCGCAACTTTATCGGGGGCTAGAGAATCGAACTTTACGAGTTATAATTCGAAACGACCTGCTCATCTTTTAGCGGGCCAAGATTTGGAGGGAAATAATGCGAAAATTCAGAACAATTACTACTGCCGTGACCTTTGCTGCTCTCATGACGGTCATGGGGCTGCCGGTCAGCATCCTGGCTCAGACTAAAGTAGTAGCTCCAAAGAACCCCTTCAGCATAGAGAAGGACGTTGAGCTTGGCCGGCAGGCGGCCGCAGAGGTCGAGCGTCAGCTTCCTGTATTGAATGACAGGGCGGTCGACGGCTACGTCGAGCGGATCGGCTACAGGCTTGTCGAGGGGATGCCGCGTGATTACCAGCACCCGCAGTTCAGATACTCGTTCAAGGTTATCGACGCGAGCGACATAAACGCTTTCGCGCTGCCCGGCGGCTTCACGTACGTCAATCGCGGGTTGATAAACGCGGCGCGAAACGAAGGCGAGCTTGCGGGCGTTATGGCCCACGAGATCGCGCACGTCGCCTTGCGTCACGGGACGGCACAGGCGGCCAAGGCACAGAAGTTCCAGTGGGGCGCTGCGGCCGGGCAGATTCTCGGAGCGGTGATCGGCGGCGGTCTGGGTAACGTAGTATCCGCAGGGAGCCAGCTCGGCATCGGCGCTTACTTCCTGAAATACGGGCGCGATTACGAGCGACAGGCAGATATACTCGGCGCGCAAATTATGGCGAATGCCGGATATGATCCTCGCGATCTCGCGAATATGTTCAGGACCATCGAGCGCGAGAGCAAATCGGGCGGGCCTGAGTGGCTGAGCAGTCACCCTAACCCCGGCAACCGGTACGAGGCGATAAACCGCGAGGCTCAATTGCTCAACGTCAGGGCCGGGAACCAGGACAGCTACGAGTTCGACCGCGTAAAGTCGAGACTCGGCGGCATGCCTCGCGCTCGCTCGATGCAGGAGATTTCGCGCAGCAACCAGCGCTATCCCGTCGGCAGCAATCGTCAGCCCGGCGGCCGCGTGGCGTATCCGTCGGGAAGCTTCCGCACATACGACGGCGGCAACCAGTTCCGCATAGGGGTGCCGTCGAACTGGCAGGTTCTTGACGGGAACGGGGCAGTGACGTTTGCGCCCGACGGCGCATACGGCGAGGTTCAGGGCCGCTTTATCTTCACACACGGCGCGATGGTCGGCATAATGCGCGCAGACGGCCGTGACCTTGTGCAAGCGACTGAAACATTCGTCAGAGAGCTGGCTCAGAACAACCCGAATATGAGGCAGCAAGGTCGTTTGACAAGCGGGGCGATAGACAACCGCGAAGCGGTCTCAGTGACCTTCAGCAACGTCTCGGATGTCACGGGGAGGTCGGAGATCATAAGGGTCTACACGGCTTTCACCCGCAACGGCGACCTGTTCTACATGGTCGGGGTCGCGCCGCAGGACGAGTTCCGCAGCTATGACGCGGCGTTCCAGAACATGATTCGTAGCCTGCAACTGGCCTGACGGCTGCCGGTTTGAAAAGTCAGGGCGGGCCGGTTGATTGAAACCGGCCCGCCCTTTTTATTTACCGGATCGGCCTGAGCTTACCTACCTGCGGTTGGCGTTTCCGTTCGCGTTACCGTTTCTGTTGCCGTTTGCGTTGCCGGTGGCCGGAGCGTTCGAGTTGGCCGGCGTGTGGGCCGGTTGCATTGGCTGTTCGCCCTCGCGCAGTATCTTGAACTTGCGCTCGGTGCGGTTGTAATTGAGATTGCCCGCCTTGAAAGGCACCGGCTTGTTGTCCTTATCGACAAGCTCTATAACCACTGTGTGATCGCCGGGGGTCAGCTCGTCCCAACTCCACCACACGGGCTCCCAACGCGTGAGCAGCTTTGGAGTCTGCCCGTCGAGCGAGTATTTGACCTTGTAGTCGTTCAAGCCGATCTGGGCATTAGTGACGAAGAAATCGAGCATCACGCCGCGCGGGTCGTCCTTCCAGCGATATTCGCCCTTGGGTCGCGAATAGGTCAGCAGCGGCGCATTTTTATCGACATCAGGCCCTTTGCTGCCAACGTAAAAAGTGACGAACTGGAACGCGCCGGGTTCCTTGATCGATTCGTGCCACTCGCGGCTGGGGAAAGCGCGGAGCGTATGCAGCCCCGGTTTCAGATTGTTGAACACGCCGTTGGCCGGGCTGAAAGGCTTTGCCGGGTCGTAGTCCGCTTCATAAGGCTCGTTGTCCAAAATCACGTGGATGTGCTGCCCCTTCTTGCGCTCGTCATCCATGTAGATCGGGTAGTTGGCTATATCAAACGTCGGGGAGACGGTATTGCCCTGGATGACCTGGCCGTCAGTGGGGGCCGTGTAGCGGAGCGTCACAGCGCCGCTTGGTCCCGCCCTGTAAAAGCCGGGCGCTTCTCTGCCCATAGGCGTTGCGTCGGCCGGGGTCCCGCCCTTGTTGGCCGCCTGACCCGTGTTCGAGTTTGCCGAATTGGTGTTGGTCGCGGCGGGCTGGCTGCAAGCGGTAACGAGCGCCGCGAGCAATGCCAGAAGAAGTGTCACTCCTGTCTTCGGAGCCCTTCGGTTCATGCGATTTCCTCCCTTCGATTCTCTCCCAAGATTCTAAATTATGGCTTAATATCGGGCGCATCTGTGTAAGGCAGAACAGGCACGCCGATGTGCGGCCCGGGGTTATTGAGCGCCGTCCTCAAAGCAAGTTCGAGCGCGGGGCGCGTCTGTTCAGGCGTAATGATCGCATCGACAAACCCGCGCGCGGCGGCGAACCGCGCGTCAAGCTCTTTTTCATATTTGGCGCGGACCTTGTCCATCTTATTGCGCATAGCTTCATCGGGCTGGCGGCCTTCGCGCTGTATCTTCTCAAGCTCCGCGCTGAACAACGCCATAACGGCCGACTCGCCCTCCATTACCCCCATCCGCCCCGTGGGCCAGGTGAAGATAAAGTCCGGGTCGAAGCCTTGCCCGGCCATCGCATAGTAGCCAGCGCCCGATGCGTGGTTGATCGTCAGCACAAGCTTTGGCACAGTGGCCGTAGCCATCGCCTCGACGAAGCGAGCGCCCGCGCGGATTATCCCCGAATGCTCCGCGTCGGTCCCTACCATGAAACCCGACACGTCTTGAAGAAAGAGCAGCGGCGTATTATGACGGTTGCATGTCTCGATAAAGTAAGCGACCTTTTCTGCCGAATCTGTGTAGATGATGCCGCCAAACTTCGGCGGGCGTCCGGCGGGGCCGCGAATCAGCCCGCGCTGGTTGGCGATTATCCCTACGGGTATGCCTGCGATGCGGGCGTGGCCGGTTATCATCTCTTTCGCGTAATCGGCCTGGAATTCGTCAATCTCGCCGCCATCCACGAGGCACGCGAGCAGGTCGCGCGTATCGTAAGGGTGGCGGTGGTCCGAGGGCATGATGTTGTAAGCGTCCGTTACCGGTCGCGAGGGCTCTGCGGGCTCTTTGATCTGCACACGGACAGGCAGCGGCGGCGGAAGCTCTGTCACAAGCTCGCGCAGCTTTGCGATGCATTCGCGGTCATTCTTTACACGGTAATGTGCGACGCCTGAAATCTCGTTATGAGTGCGCGCTCCTCCGAGCGTCTCGCTGTCAACGGTCTGGCCCACCGCGCCCTTTACAAGGTTAGGGCCGCCAAGCCCCATAAACGAAGTGCCTTCGACCATTATTATCAAATCGGAGAGCGCGGGCAGGTAAGCTCCGCCCGCCACGCACGGGCCCATCACGGCTGCCAGCTGGGGTATCTTCAAGTACCGTCGCATAACCGACGTGTAGAAGAAGATTCGCCCGCCGCCGTATTGACCGGGGAAGACGCCGCTCTGGTACGGAAGGTTTACGCCGGCTGAGTCTACGAGGTATATGATAGGCACGCGGCAGCGCATGGCGATCTCCTGCATGCGCAGAACTTTTCTAACGGTCTCCGGCCACCACGACCCCGCCTTGACCGTCGCGTCATTGGCGACGACAATCGCCTCGCGTCCCGCTATTCGCCCAAAGCCAGTGATCGTGCCCGCTGCCGGGGCTTCGCCGTCATAGAGGTCGTAAGCGACAAGCATGCCCGTCTCTTGAAAGTAAGAGCCTTCATCAATAAGTAGCTCTATCCGCTCGCGCGCCGTGAGCTTGCCCTTGTTGTGCTCTTTGGCAACACGCTCTCGCCCGCCGCCTTCTTTTATGCGCGCTTCAAGCTCCTTTAGCTCATCGACAAGTTTTTGGAAGTGGTTGCGGTTGGGGGTAGCTATCTGAGTGTCCATAGTTAATGGCTTAGAAAACTTAAACCAGCGCAAGCATAACACGGCGTCAAACGGCTGTTCAAACCGGGTTGGCAAGGATACGGCCTGGCGCAATCTTTCCGTGCCCGCGCATTCATAAACCGTAAGCCTGCGCGAGCCTGTGCGCTCGCCGTTGTTGCGCAGGAGGTAAGGCTTCTGGAATAATTTAGGAGCGGATGATTATATGGAGTTTCCGGATGTTTTCTGAAGATAGACCAACCAGGCTCATTCAAAATTTAGCAGTTCTGATTCTGGCCGTCGCCGCAATGACCGTCGCGACGTTTGCGCAGTCGGGGAAGGGCGCTTTGGCCGGGCGAAGGACCGAGACGCTCAATGTCATTGTGCAATCGCCCGACGGTCGCCAGGTGGCCAAAGACGAGTTTGAGCTTTACGATGCGGGCGTGCCGCAGGAGGTTCTCAACTTTTCAAAGCTCGATTCAGGGTCGAGGATCGTTTTAATGATCGACAGCAGCGCGAACCTCAAGGCCGAGATTGCGCAGCTTCAAAAGACCGTTCTCGCTCTGGTCAACGAGCTGTACGAAGATGATCAGATGATGGTCGTCGGGTTTAACGAGAGCGCAGAGATTATAGAAGAGTTGACTCCCGATTTGACAAAGCTGCAGGCGGCACCGTCAAAGATCATAAGAAAAGGGTTTCCAAATTTGTTCGACGGGCTGATAGCCGTCTCCGACGCTCTCTCTGCGCAGGCCAAGACGGGTTTTGAGAAACGCGCGATCATCCTCATCAGCGACGGTTACGACAGCGAGAGCAAGACGAAGTTCGACAAGGCGCTCGAAGCCTTACAGGACGAGAATATAATTCTTTACGCTCTCAAGGCTCAGGACCGCACTCGCGGGGCGCTGCTGCGCGATAAGCCGAAACCGCCCGCCGTCCTTGAGCAACTCACAATCGGCACAGGCGGGGCGATCTTCCCGCTCGACCAGGCGGAGGCGGCGGCCAAAGCGATCTCGGAAGATTTGAGGACCAACTGGTATCGCCTCGTCTACGAACCGTCCGGCATAAACAGCATCAATACCCGCCGGCTGCTCATAATGGCCCACAGCAAAGACGTTGTTTTCAGGACAAAAGGCTCTCACCCCGGCAGATACCGGTAGGGGATGTAAACGGTGACAAGTAACAAGTGACAAGAAGGGAGGACCGAACACACTCCAGTCCTCGCTTTCTTGTCACTTGTCACTGTTTACTTGTCACCAAAAGAAAAAGGCACCGGAATCATCCAGTGCCTCTTGGCCCCTCAGGTTGTATCTTGCGAGCATCGTTGGGTGGGTGATGCCCTAAAATATATCTATCTCTAGAGCAACACCCGTGCCGCAGGCTCCAGGCCCTCTCGATTTTCTTGTAACTGTTGCAATCACAGAGAAAAAACCTCGATTTCGTGCTCTCGTCCTTTTAATCCTGACGAGCCCTTTTTGGGACAAAATTGTCAAGTCGCGTGAAATCATTACCCAAAATCTCAGCGAACCGGAACAAATTCCGGTTTTTGCTCTACAACGGGTTTAACCGCCGCGTTACGGTGCGAAAAGGCCATGAGAATCCCAAGCATAGCGAAAGAGGTTATAAGCGACCACCCGCCGTGGCTCACGAAGGGGAGCGTTATCCCTGTCATCGGGAGCAGCCTGAGCACGCCGCCGATATTTACGATGGCTTGAAATCCCACGAAGGCCGTGAAGCCCGCCGCGAGCAGCTTTGTAAACATATCAGGGGCTCGTATGCTGATGGCGGACCCGCCGTAGACGAAAGCGGCGAGCGCGATGAGGATCGCAAGCCCTCCGAGCAGACCCAACTCCTCTCCGACCGCTGCGTATATAAAATCAGAGTCTGAGATCGGGACGGTTTCAGGGTAGCCCAGGCCGAGGCCCTCGCCGACAACGCCCCCCTCGTTTACGCCAAAGAGCCCCTGCGACGGTTGCAGCACCTTGTCGGACCAGGCTTCAAGATTTCTCTGCTTGATCTCCTGCTCGTCGTTCGGGTCCGGGACCAGATTTTTCGCCTTTATGTATCTTTCATAATCGGGCTTCCACCACCAGGTGTCAGGCGGCGGCGGGGTCCAGGTGTTCATCCACGAGTAGAAACGGAAATAGACGCGGGCCGGTATGCCAAAGCCCGTCTTTGCCGTCTGGTCCCCGAAGAGGCTTCTCGCGCCCGAAACGGCGGAGAATCCCGCAAACGCTATGACCAAAAAGAGCAGCGCGTAGCCCAGCTGCGCCTTCTTGCGAACGGCGACTATGTAGAGCATCACGTAAACGCCGAAGAAGACGAGCATCTGCCCGAAATCCGAGAGCGCGAAAAACGGGATCACAGGCATCGCCGCTATGACCAGGAATGGGAGCAGGTAGCGCGCGGGCGGAAGCCCCCAGCGCGTGCGTCGAAGGTGCGTGTATGTGTCGGCAAGCATCCCGGCGAAGCTCAGCAGGAAGAGGATTTTTACCCCCTCCCAGGGGGTCGTCTGGCCGAGGAATTTGCCTTCTTCGCTGAAGACCAGGACGATTGCGGCAAAGGGCAAGAGGGTTGCCAGCCCTATCATAAGCGAATGGCGTTGGAGCCACAGCAGCATCTTGTCGTTTTTGAAGATCAGGAACCCTGCTACCAGAGCGGCCAGCGCGGCTATTGGGATAAAGGTGTTGACCGAGGTGAGCACGTCGCCGACCGTGTATTCATACCCGGAATCGGACTGCTGCGTGGGCTCTTTCGGCACGGCGTTGGGGTCGCCAAACATGAACCGTTTCTTTTCGTCGTCGTAGCCGGTCTGGATATTGAGCAGGCGTATCGTCTGGGCCTTCGCGTCGCGCGCCCTTGCTCGCCCTCCGCCACGCGCGCCGTACTCCGGGTCTGAAAAGAGCCGGAACTGCACGATCATGCCGACCGCGAAAAGAAAGACCACCGTGGTCAATAACAGCATCTCGCCCCGATACTTCTGCTTGCGCGTAAACCAGAAGAAGACCGCGAGCACGCCTATGAAGAGTCCAAGATCGCGCGCGGCGACAACCTTGCTCGGCTCATAGCCGCGAAGGTCGCCCGATTGGATTACCGCGACGTAGCCCAGTATCGACAGGCCAAAGATAAAGAGTATGGCCAGCAGGTGGAGCGTAGGACTTGTGCGACTGAACCTGTTTTTGATCTTTTCCATTTACTGTCGCCTCGCGGGTGTAGATGCGGCAGGGGCCGGCGCGCCTGCTTTTATGTATCCGAGCGCAGCGGCCTTCTCGACAAGCTTGACCGCGATGGGCGCGGCCGTGCGCGAGCCCTCGCCGCCTTTTTCGACCATCACCGCAAATGCAATGACAGGATTATCGGCGGGCGCGTAGCCGATGAACCAGGAGTCGGTCACGCCCTCCGTCTTGTAATACCTAGTGCCGTCTTCGTCCACCCGCTCGATTACCGGCTTGCCCTGCCGGTCGTAGACCAGAACGTCGCGGTCGGCTGTGCCTGTCTTGCCGCCGCCGCTTATCCTTCCTCCAAGCGGGGCCCATGCGCCCGAAGCGGTCCCGCCTTCGACAACCCCTCGCATAAGGTTGCGCAATTGCGCGGCGGATTGGGCCGTAATGAACTGGTTTATCACCTTGCGCGGCTGCCCTACTTCAAAGGTCGGCGCGACGAGCGCGCCGTCGCTTGACGCGGCGGTCGCCGCGAGCACGGCCATTTCCAAAACCGTGAGATCACAAAAACCCTGCCCGATAGATTGAAGCCCTATGTCATACGCGGTCGCCTTTGACGACAGGTTCAACCGCGTAACGGGCGGCGCGAAGATGTAGTTGAAATCTGACGGGTCGCCGTGAACCACGCTCCAGAGGTAGTCACCGCGCGCGGTCCTATCATCGGGCGTGGTGACGTAGTGCATCCGCTTAGCATAGCTTTCGAGCCGCTCGCGGCCGAGCTTTAAACCGAGTTGAACAAAGTACTGGTTGCAGGAGACCTTGAACGCGTCGGCGAGGCCGAGCGAGCCGTGTACGTGGCCCGCGAAGTCGCGGATAGCTCGCCCAGACCCTTGCGGCGTGTACCCTTCGGCGCGGCATGTGAAGGTCTCGCCGGTTACCCCGCTGTCAATAGCGACCGCCGCGATGAACGTCTTGAAAGTCGAGCCGGGTCTGTAATAGAACGCGGGGCCGCCGGTCGAAAGCGTTCCGAGCGCGCGGTTGACAAGAGGGCTGAGCGGCACGGTCCTGTAATTCTCGGCCTGTTCGGCGAGCCGTCTCCACTTGTCCTCGTCGTCGATTGAGCTTGCGTCGAAGGTCGGCGATGAAGCCATCACGAGCACTTCGTTGGTCGGCAGCAGCAGCACGACCGCTCCGGCAGCTTTGCCCGTCGCTTGAACGAGCGCCGCGGCGTCACGCTGGAAGTAGGAGTCAATAGATACCTTCAAGTCTTCGCCGACGGGCCTGGGCGAGATCAACTGGTTTTGAAGGCTTGTCGGTTTCGTCAGCCAGTCGCGGAAGGCGTATTCCATCCCGCCCGCGCCGAAGATAAAGTCGGAATACCCTGTCAGGTGGACGGCGGCAGGGCCGAGCGGGTACTCGCGATTTATTACGCCCGCGTCGGACCGATACCGTATCAGGGCGTTTTCGAGCTTGCCGCTGCGGTCGAAGACCCAGCCTTTCAACCCGCTTTCGGCTATGCGTCGATTCCGCGCGTCGAGCCGTTTCGCCGCGCGAAAATCTTCGCGGTCGTCGGCTTTGAATACCCAGTACGAGTGGAAGCCGAGCACGAGCACCATCAACAGGACGAGAAAGACCCTCAACCCCCGCAGCCAGCGGTTGGTTGCTGACGGGCCAAAATCTTTCATGTCCCCCGGCAGGTCGTCGCCCGAAGGCTCAGGCGGGTTGCGATGGCGCCAGGCCGCCCAGAAGAGCACAAGCGTCAAAACCAGTCCGAGCGTTACGAATACAATCGTTAAGATCAAAGGAATCAGCATAAGAAGATTACTCCGAACACAAGGATTCGGGCGGTGGTGTGATGGCCGTGTAAGGCAGGACCTCACTCATAAAAATTCTGGTTTCAAGCGTCCCGGCGGAAAAAACTAAAACCGACTGAACTTTCAGAAGCGCTGCCCGGCGGGTCAGGAGATCTCCGCAACGGTCAGTTTGACGTCCCCCACCAGCACGGCGTCGTCGAGATTCAGCGGTCGCGCTTCATGCGAAGCAAGCGGCTTGCCGTTGGTCGAGGTCCCGTTCGAGCTGCCCAGATCGGAGATGACAATATCGCCGCTCGTGCGCAGCGCTATCGAGCAATGCATGCGGGAAATGCTTGGATCATCGATCCTAACGGCATTCCCGGCCGCGCGCCCTATATATGCGGGAGCGCCTTCCGGCCTCAACTCAAACGTGAACGATCTTCCATCACTCGCCTTGAGCCGGATCGTACGGTTTTCGGATTTGGGGTCAACCGGTTTTTGCAGTACCTCGGCCGCGCCCTTCAACTGCACTTCTTCATCGTCGCCCTCGAAACCGGGCTTGATGACGGTGAGCTTTGCGAACAGATCGCGCCCCGTCTCGACCTGGATCGGGGCGAGCGTCTCGTAACGGCGGTTGTTTATATACTCGAAGATTGTCGCTTTGAGCTCTACGGCGAGCGCCTCTATGTACCCCGTGTTGAGGCGGGAAGTCTCTTCATAAGTAAAGAGGATCTTGTAACGGTTCGGGGCCACGCGCTTTACGCCGTCGGCGTCTTCGCGAAGGCTCGCTTCGATCACGCGCTCGATTCGCGAAGTCAGCTCGCCGACCTCGCGGGGGCTGAGCGTCTCTTTGTTTTCGGAACCGAGCTTGCTATCCATTTTCGAGCCGAGTCGCTCAAGCACACGCCTGGCAAAGCTCTCGGCCTTATCAAGTACGCTGTTGTCTCCGTCAGCCATTTCAAGGCCTAGTATAGCACGCGGAATTTGAGTGTGGTAAGCCGCACTTGAATGTATGTCGCGCGCTTATTATACTCGACCGTTATGCCGGAAGCTGAGATAGAGGTTCGTGAGTGTGTGACGCCGGGCGATTTCCGGCAGTGCATAGAGCTTGAGCGGTCGGTTTGGAAAGACGACGACATAGACATCATGCCGATTCGTCTTTACATGATCTCGAAGGCGTGCAGGGCTCCGACCGTCGGCGCTTTCGACCGCGCGGGCAGGCTCGTCGGGTTCGTCCACACGTCGCTTGCCTTGATCGACGGAAATGTCGTCTACCACTCGCACATGGCAGCGGTCGTCGAAGACCTGCGACACAAAGACATCGGCTACCAGATGAAGCTCGCGCAACGCGGCTTCGCAATTGATGCGGGGATCCCGCTCATAATCTGGACCTTCGACCCGCTTCAATCGCGAAACGCGCACTTTAACATAAACAAGCTCGGCGCGATCATCAGGCGTTACGAAGTGAACTACTACGGCGAGGGCCTATCGACGGCGTTCGATTCGATGGTCCCAACCGACAGGGTCTTTGCCGAATGGTGGCTGACATCGCCGCACGTGCAGTCGGTGCTCGCGGGCTCGCGCCCACAGGTCGACCCAAACGCGAGGTCCGTGATCATCCCTGAGAATGTGGAAGCGGTTCGCGCAGGGTCAGTCGAAGATCATAGAGGCTGGCGGCTGCGAGCGCGGGAAGGCTTTCAGCACGAGCTATCGCTTGGGCAGATCGTGCGCGGTTTTGTCAGAGACACGGCAAGGGCCGAAAGCCGCTATCTGTTCGGGCCGGATGAGAAGCAGTTCCATTTTACGGCCTATGGCGGTATCCGCGCGGGGCTGTAGCTCGGCGGTTGAGGAGCGCCGGTAATTCATATGAAATTAAACCTCAAAAAGATCGAGTTGCGAGAGATAGAGCTGCCGCTGAAATACCCGTTTGAGACGAGCTTTGGCCGCACGACGAAGCGGCGAATCCTTATCACGAGAGTTTTCGATCATTCGGGAGCGTTCGGCTACGGCGAGTGCACCGCGCCCGAAGACCCTTTCTACAACCACGAGACGATTGATACGGCCTGGATAATTATAAAGAACTACGTTGCGCCGCTTCTTTCGGCGGCGCGCATCGAGAAGGCAGACGAAGTCAACGCCGCGCTGGCGCGAATACGCGGCAACCGCATGGCGAAAGGGAGCATAGAGGCGGCTATCTGGGACCTCGAAGCAAGGCTGTTGAACCTGCCGCTATGGAAACATATCGGCGGCACAAAGTCCGAGATAGCGAGCGGCGTCTCAATCGGCTTGCAAGAGACGACTGCCGCGTTAGTCGAAAAGGTCAGGACCGAGATAGAGCGCGGCTACCAGCGGATCAAGATAAAGATAAAGCCGGGAAGGGATGTCGACCTTGTAGAAGCGCTCCGCAAAGAGTTCCCGTCCGTCCCGTTGATGGTCGATGCCAACTCCGCTTACACGCTCGCGGACACGGACATGCTGAAGCGGCTCGACCGGTACAACCTGATGATGATTGAGCAACCGCTCGCGCCGGGCGATCTTGTAGACCATGCGAAGCTTCAACAAGAGATCAAAACGCCCGTCTGTCTAGACGAGTCGATCTTGACGCTTGGCGATGCGCGGCACGCATACGAGCTTGGCTCTTGCAAGATCATCAACGTCAAGCTCGGCCGCGTGGGCGGGCACACCGAGGCCCGCCTGATTCAGAGTTACTGCTCAAATCGCGGGATACCTGTCTGGTGCGGAGGCATGCTCGAATCCGGGGTGGGGCGCGCGCACAACATCGCAATGTCGACGCTCGAAGGCTTCACGCTTCCGGGCGATGTCTCGGCCTCCTCGCGCTACTGGGAAGAAGACATAATCGACCCGCCGGTCGAGGTTTCCGCTCGCGGCACGATCCAGCCGCCGGACGGCGCGGGGATTGGCTTTGAGGTCAATGAAGAGAGGATCGGCAGGTGTCTGAAGCGAACGGAAGAGATCGCGTTAAAAGAGTAAGGAGATCGAATGTCAGGATTTGAAGGCAGGACAGCAATCGTCACAGGCGGCTCGCGCGGCATAGGGCGGGCCATAGTCGAGGAGCTTGCGCGGAGGGGAGCAAGCGTCGCTTTCAGCTACTCAAGCAACCGGGAGAAGGCAGACGCGCTCGCTTCGGAGATAACCGAAGCGGGCGGGCGGGCGCGGGCCTTCCAGGCCGACGTCACAGATACCGAAGCGGCAGAGCAGATGGTGAAGACGGTCAAAAGCGAGTTCGGATCGGTCGATTATCTCGTCAACAACGCGGGCATAACTCGCGACAAGCTCATAATGATGATGAGCGAGGACGACTGGGACGCGGTCCTCGATACAAACCTCAAGGGCGTGTTCAACGTGACAAAGCCCGCCGTGTCGCTGATGGTCCGCCAGCGAAGGGGGGCCATATTAAACATATCTTCGATAAGCGGCATCGTCGGGATGGCTGGCCAGACAAACTATTCCGCTTCAAAGGCGGGCTTGATAGGGTTCACAAAAGCGCTCGCAAAAGAGGTCGCCAAGCGCAACATCACTGTGAACGCGCTCGCGCTCGGGCTCATCGAAACCGACATGACATCGGCGCTCTCGGACGAGTACAAACAGAAGATGATCGAGCAGATCCCGCTCGGTCGTTACGGCGGCGTGGGAGAGGTAGCGCGCATTGCCGCATTTCTTCTCTCAGAAGACGCGCGCTATATTACGGGGCAGGTGATTCAAGCCGACGGCGGGCTTGCGATCTAGCCGCTCGCTTTTTAAAGGGAAGGGCCTCGCCCTTCCCGCACACTTCTCATCAATCAATCGTAATCGTTACGAAGTTCATCTCGCCGCTGCGCTCAATCTGAAGCAGCACCTGATCGCCGCTTTGAAGCGCACGCGCGGCGCTGGCAAGGTCTTCGACGGACTTCACCTCGGTCTTGTCTATGCGGTGGATGACATCGCCGTGCCTCAGGCCCGCTTCCTGCGCGGGGCTGCCCGGCTCGACCTCTCTTACGACCGCGCCGGATTTGATAATAAGCTTCATGCGCTCGGCCGCTTCGGGCGTGAGAGTTTGAGCGACTATCCCAAGCCTCGTCGTCTGCGTCTCGTTGTCGCCTTGATCGGGCGGCGCTGCGCTCGCTGTCTGGCGGGCCGGGCGCTCTGCCACCTCGACAGTGACAGACATCGGCTGGCCGTCCCTGATAAAATCGACCTTGACCGATTTACCCACGGGAGTTGTGGCCACGGCGTCTGTCAGTTCTCTCGGAGCCTTTACGGGTTTTCCGTCGAACGCGGTGATGATATCGCCCGGCTTTAGACCCGCTTTGCGGGCAGGGCTATCCGTATCGGGCAGCCCCTGAACGAACGCGCCGGAATTTGGCTCAAGCCCGAACGCGCGCGCTCGCGCCGCGTCCAGGGGAACGATGTTCACGCCAAGGTAACCGCGAGTGATGCGGCCGTTTTTGACGAGGTCCCCGAAGATATTCCGCACGACGTTTGAGGCGAGCGAAAAACCTATACCGATATTCCCGCCCGAAGGGCTAAAGATCATGGTGTTGATGCCGATGACCTCGCCCTGCATATTGACGAGCGGGCCGCCGGAATTTCCGGGGTTGATGGAAGCGTCGGTTTGGATATAACGGCTGTACTGTTGAAGCTGGCCGGGCAGCTCGCGGCCTGTGGCGCTGACGATTCCGGCGGTCAGAGTTTGCTGCAAGCCGTAAGGGCTTCCGAGGGCGAGCACCCAATCGCCCTGTTGGACTTCGTCCGAGTCTCCGAGCACGGCGATGGGAAGACCGCCCGCGTCGATCTTGACCACGGCCAGATCGGTTTCGGGGTCGGTGCCGATGAGCCTGCCTTTGAATTGCCGACCGTCTCCGAGCGTTACGTCTATGCTATCGGCGCTCCCGACAACGTGATTGTTTGTGAGTATAAACCCGTCTTCAGTGACTATAAAACCTGAGCCCGCGCCGGGCCTGCGGCGAGGCTGGCCGGGTTCCTGCGGAATATCCGGCCCGAAAAAGCCTGGGAACCGGGAGCCGTCTCCGACACGCTCGACAATGCTGATATAGACGACGGCGGGCTTTATGCTCTTTGCGATCTCGCGAAATGAGTGCGAAAGCTCCGAGGGTGAAGTCGTGTCGGCCACGGCGGCAGACCTGGGCGGCGGCAGCTCTGGGACGGCGAAGTTGTTGCGCGAGCCGCTCGCGCGATATACGGCAAACAGTATGACCGCCAGGCTGACGACGGCGGTGGCGATTATCCAAACCCGCCCTTCGCGTCTTCTCGCCGGTCGATTCAAGACAGGATTTTCGGTCGGAGCTTCATAGGTCGGTCTTACTTCTTGCATCATCCAGGTCCTCTCCTGCGCACTGTGACGTTAAAGAGAGATTAGCGAATAAAGCAGGGTAAGTCCAATACGTAAACCGTGAACCGTAAACCGTGACAAGAGAGAATAGGTTTGCGGCCTGGCACCCTCCTCTGACTTGTCACGGTTTACGGTTCACGGTTTACGATATTCTAATTCAAGTTGTCCGGCATCCGGCGGGTTCTTGTGAGCCCGTAGGTCTTCAGCTGGCGGTAGAGAGTGCTTGGCGAGATGCCGAGTATCTCAGAGGCCTTGCCCTGGTGCCAGGATGTCTGTTCAAGCACGGTCAGGATTTGCCGTTTCTTGAGTTCGTCGAGGCTCGCGGAGTTAAGGTCTTCGCTCTCGACCGGCACTGTGGCCGCGCGCGTATGCGTGCGAAGCTCTATCGGCAAATCATCGACCAGAATCTCTTCGCCGTTCGCCAGGATCACCGCGCGCTCGATTACGTTTCTAAGCTCGCGCACGTTCCCCGGCCAGGAGTAGTTCTTAAGGACGTCCATCGCCTCGTCAGTAATTCGCAGGCGCGGTCCGCCGCTCACGCGCGCGAGGAAGTGCTCCGCGAGCGAGGGTATATCTTCCGGGCGCTCGCGCAAAGGCGGCAGCTTTATGGCAAAGTTGTTTATGCGGTAGAGCAGATCGGACCGGAACTTGCCTTCCGCCGCGTCGTGCTCAAGCTCGCGGTTCGTGGCCGCGACGAACCTTACATCGACCTCGACCTTCTTGGTGCCGCCTACGCGGAAGAATGACTGGGTCTCAAGCACGCGCAGCAGCTTCGATTGAAGCGTCAAGCTCATCTCGCCTATCTCGTCGAGAAAGAGCGTGCCGCCGTTTGCCAGCTCAAGCAGTCCGAGCTTGCGTTTTCGCGCGCCGGTAAATGCGCCGGGCTCGTAGCCGAAAAGCTCCGATTCAAGAAGCGTCTCCTGGATGGCGGCGCAGCTTATGTCGATGAACGGCCCCGCCTGACGCGACGAGAATTTGTGGATCGTGTTGGCCACAAGCTCTTTGCCCGTGCCCGATTCGCCCGTCACGAGCACGATGGCGTTTGAGGGAGCCACTTTGCGGATCAGCGAGATTATCGCGGTCATCTTGTCGCTACGGACGACTATGTCCGGGGCCTTCTCTTTGTAAGTGAGGCGAGATTGCAGAATCAGGTTTTCGCGCTTGAGCTGCCGCTTCTCGTACGCCTTGTTTAGGATCGCTTCAAGCTCGCGTATGTGACACGGCTTCGTCAGGTAGTCGTAAGCCCCGAGCTTCATCGCCTGCAAAGCGGTCTCGACGGTGGCGTGACCTGTCATCATCAAGACTTCGGGCGGCTGCTCGTAATTGCGAAGCTCGCGAAGCACATCGATCCCGCCGCGCACAGGCATCATTATGTCGAGCAGCGCGACATCGAACTCGCCGTCGCGTGCCGCGCGCAAAGCGGCCTCTCCGTCGTGGACAAGCGTCACGTCATGACCGAGCCGCGATAGCTCTCTCTGCAACACAAAGCCCAGGTTCTTCTCGTCCTCAGCGATCAACAGTTTCATGCTTGAATTTGAACTCACAACGCTCCCTCCATTTCAAGGTAGGAAAGTCCCTCAGCTAAAAGGCCGTCGGATTGACCGGCAGGTGCTTCTCTGTGCACGGGCAGCAGCACGCGAAACGTCGACCCCTGACCTTCGACAGAATCGACTTCTATCTTCCCGCCGTGCTCTGAAACTATCCCGTAGCAAACTGAAAGCCCTAACCCCGTGCCACGCCCAAGGGGCTTGGTAGTGAAAAACGGATCGAAAATTTTTGGCAGATAAGAGGCAGCAATACCGCACCCGGTGTCTGTGAACTCGACAGAGACAGCGCGCTCGTGGTCCGATGTCACGAGCTTTGTCCGAATCGTCAGTGTGCCCTCGCCCTCCATGGCGTCGAAGGCATTCGAGATCAGCGCGATGAATATCTGCTTCATCTGCCCTTCGTTTACGAGCACGGGCGAAAGCGTCTCGTCGAGGTCTCGTATGATCTCCATCTTGCCCAGCTTCGGGTGATGCTTTATAAGCTGTAGCGTCTGGTCTATGAGCTGGTTAATCTCGCTCGAAAGCTTTTCGGCCTGCCGCTGGTGCGAGAAGTCTAGCAGGCTGTTTGTGATCGTCTTACAGCGAAAGGCCTCGTCGCGGATGATCTGTAGGTACTCGCTGAAATCTTCGTTCAACTCGTTTTCGGCAAGGTCTTCGACGCGGGCCGCGAGCGCCTCGGCGCAGGCGGCAATCGTCGCGAGCGGGTTGTTGATCTCGTGGACAACGCCCGCCGCGAGGCGGCCAATCGAGGCGAGTTTCTCCGCGTGAATCACCGCCTCGTTCATCTTCTTCTGCTCTGTGATGTCTTCGCCCACGGTGATTACGTGAGTGACTTCTGCGTTATCGACGCGCATAGGGATCTTGCTGATCTTCCAGACCTTCTTCTGTCCTTGGAGCCAGGATTCCTGCTCCATCCTCACTATCTCGCCGCTTCGAAAGACGCTTGTAAACTCATTTTCGAGCATGCGGCGCGGCTGGCGAGCCAGGACGTGAAAGACGTTGCGTCCGAGCACTTCGTCGCGGTTTATACCCTGGCCGCCCACCTCCCGGTTGCGGTTCCACGCGACTATGCGCATGTCACTGTCTACGACGTAGAGCGAGACGGGTAGCGAATCGATGATCTTTTCAGTAAACCGCTTCTGCTCTTCGATCTCGCTCGTGCGCCGGGATACCTCCACGGCAAGGTTGATCGACGTGTCCTTTGTTCGCCTGTATAGCTCTGTGTTCCTGATTGCGAGGCTCAGCTGTTGGGCGACAGAGCCGAGCAGCTTGTAGTCGTCGGAGTTGAAGACGCGCGGGCCGTAGCTGGCGCAGATCAGCAGCCCGAGCATCTTGTCGTCGAAGATGAGCGGCACTATCGTCTCGTTCGAGATGTCGGGGTCGTTCAAGAACCGCTCATCCACTCGATTCTCGACGGCGGGCTGGAGCCCGCAATCGGCGGTGGCGAGGTAGCGGTTCACGCGCTCCTGGTCATACCAGTCATCGCCCCTGTGTTTTTCGTCCATCGTGCGCGAGTACTTTGCCGAAGCCTGGCCGGACTCCGCGGATTCGGAAAAGGTCTTGACGACGACCGCGCACACGTCGCATTCGAGGCTCTTGCCCACGGTAAATACCGCGTAGCCCAGAAGCTCATCCATCTCAAGCGATGTCATGAGGTGGTGGCCCAGGTTATAGACAAAAGACAACTGGGCCGCGCTCTTTTTTGTCTCTACGTAGAGCCGGGCGTTTTCGAGCGCGACGCTCAACTGGTTGCATATGGTTTCGAGCAACTCTGCCTGCTGTCGCGCGAACGGGGTCTGGCCGTCTGAAAAAAGACAGATCGTTCCGATGGCGTTGCCTTGAAACCCTATCTGCCCGCATACAATCGTCTGGGCTCCTGCGAGCGGCTCGCTCGCGAGGGCTTTATCGGCGGAGGGGTGCAGAGGCTCAAGCACGACAGGCTTGCCGCACATCAAAGGGGCGGCGCGTGTGTAGAGGTCGAGCAGTTGCCCTTCATCCGAGCCGCCGTCGTCGAACCCGATTGTCGAGACGACGTTCATAGCCTTGCCGTCACTCGTGCGCATGTAGACCACGCCACGGTCGGCGTGCATGGTATGGACGAGAACGGAGAGCGTGTTGCGCAGTAAAACCTCCGGGTCGAGCGAGCTTGCGAGCACCGACGATACCGCGTTCAGGACGTTGAGTTGTTCCAATTTTTCCGCGCGCTCGCGCTCGTATATGCGGCTGCGCAGATGCGCTTTTACTCTCGATACAAGCTCGGCCCGCTGGTAAGGGCGCGTCAGGTAATCGGTAGCGCCCGCGTTGAGACAGGCGACTTTATCCTGCGCTCGCTGGCTCTTTGATATGACGAGCACGGGCAGCTCGGCTGTCGGCTGGCTCGCGCGAAGCTCTATGAGGAAGTTCAAAGCCTCCTGGGCCCAGACCATCTTGCGAAGGCTCTCGCCCGAATCGTTATCGCCGACCGCGAGGAATGAGCCTGTGATGCGAGAAGCCGAGAGGTCTAGTATGAGGAGAGTGGCTGAAATCTTTCGCAGTTGCTCGCGCGCCGCATCGAACGTCTTCACGGCCCTCGCATCGAGGCTGGCAACTTCCAGCTGGCGCTCGACGGCGTAAGCGGATTTTGCTTCGTCTCCCAGGATAAGCACTGGACCGGAGAACCCAATCGGGCTGGACATACAGGTGCCTGCCATTCTTGCGGGGCGGGGAATTGTGCTAGGGGCAGAGCCTGTGATTTCAGGTTGGCGTGAATTTAAGTCATTTTGACATAACTGTCAATAATAATTCAGGCAACGCGGCGGCCCATCCGGTCTTGGCTGCTCGTCTTTTTGGCGAGGCGTCATCCAATGCAATTTGACCGAACGGACCGCCGGTATACGTAGACTATCGCTCGCCCAGTTGTTGGCGAGCGAGCGCGGCCTCATTCGACCGGGGATAGAGCCTGACGAGCGCAGTAAACTCCGCCCGCGCGGCGTCAGCCTGGTTCAACTCGACAAGGGCCATCCCTTTCTTAAACCGCGCGGCGGGGATCTTGTCCCCCTTCGGAAACAGCGTCGACACCTTGTCGAATTCGGCAATCGCTTCGTTAAACCTGCGCTTCGAAAAGAGCGCCTCGCCGATCCAGTACTGAGCGTTGTCGGCCATCTCGCTCGTCGGGTAAGTCTCGACGTACTGGCGGAACTCGCTTATCGCGAGGTCGTAATTGCCCCGGCTGTAATCGCCGTAAGCGGCGGCAAAAAGCTGGTCGGGGTTGCCCGGCGTGATCTGCGCGAAGGTCGGCAGCTTCGGCATGTTCTCGACCAGTTTTTTTAGCTCCGCGATCTGCTCGGACAACCGGTCGATCCTCTGATTGGTCGAGGTCAAACGCTCGCCCAGGCCGCCGACTTCGTTTATTGCGGAGGCAGAGCCTTCGGCCACGCGGCTCTGCGCCTGGCGGATCGCCGTGACGTTGTCGATGATCTGAGTGACGAGCGCGCTCATCTGACCGCTGTTGCGGTCGAGCGTCTCCTGCATCGTTCTGACCTGTCGCTCAAGTACAAGCACTTCGTTTTTCAACTCGTCGAGCGCGACCTTGAGCTGCATCTCCCTGTCCTTTTGAGAGCCCAGGCCGGGCGCGCCCGCCGCGAGCGAAAGCAGGACGGCGAGTGCCAGAATAATCCCGTATCTTGATCGCATAAATCCTCCGTCACTGGTTGCGTGGCGGCGTCCCACCGCTGACATATATAAAGTCGTCGCGCCTGTCATAAGCCCACGACGGGCGCGAGTCGCGTGAGCCTTCGCTTGAGCCTGACGCGCGCTCCTCGCCGTAGCTCACTGTCTGTATACGGCCAGGGTCGATGCCGAGCGAGACCAAAAACTCGCGCGCCGCCTGCGCGCGTCTTTCACCGAGGCCGATGTTGTACTCCTCGGTCCCGCGCGGGTCGCAGTTGCCTTCGATGCGAAAAGAGATCGAGCGGTTAGGCGCTTGCGCGAGCCAGTCGGCGGCGCGGCGCAGGCGGTCCTTGTCTTCGGCCAAAAGCTCAGCTTTGTTGTACTCGAAAAAGATCGGCTGGACGGCCTGCGAAAACATGGCGGCAATCGTGGGGTTCGGAGTAGTAACGCGAGGCCTCGAATTGGGGTCAGAGTCGACAGCGTTTGCGGGCTCTGTGACGGTCACGCGGGTCGAAGCAGACTCAGTGCCGCCCGGCCCCGTCGCGCTCGCGGTGTATGTCGTCGATTGCGACGGGCTGACAACGCGCGAGCCTGAACCGGGGACAGTGCCGAGGTCTGTTATCGTAACGCGGTCTGAGTTCGTCGAACTCCACCGCAAGGTTGTGCTCTGGCCGCGAGTGATGGCGTCCTGCTCTGCGGAGATCGTGATGGACGGTCGCGCCGGGCGCGGAGTCACTGCTACGATGCGGCTATCGCGCGCCTCTTTGCTTCCACGGCGCGCGACTGCCGTGTAGGTAGTCGTGTTGTCAGGCGTATAGCTCTTCGAGCCCGCCTTGTCGACTGCCTCACCGTTGATCGTCACCGCCTTGGCATTTTTTGAGGTCCAGCTTACAGAGACAGGCTCGCCCTGCTGTATCCTGTCGCGAGAAACTTGAACCTGTACCTTGGGCTTGGCGCACCCGATAGCAATTAAACCGAGCGCCGTAACAAAGATGATCGCAAGAGTTCGTACAGCCCTGTTTGCCATCTCGATTCTCCTTTCTTTTAAACCGTGAACCGTGAACCGTGACAAGTCAGAAGAGAGTGACAAGTGACAAGTGACAAGTGACAAGAAAGAGAAAGGCAGCCGCGCCGCTTCTCTTCTTTCTTGTCACGGTTTACGGTTCACGGTTCACGCCCCATTCATTTCCCCCAGGTCGGCAGCTTGCCCCCGCCTCGCGTGATCTGGCGCTGGCCCGTACCGTCTATGTGCATCTGCCATATCTCCCACCTGCCGGACCGGTTTGATTGAAACGCGATGTGCCGCCCGTCGGGCGACCATGTAGGGCTTTCGTTTCTGCCCTGTGAAGTCAGTTGAAGCAACTGGCCCGACGCGACATCGGCTACAAATATTTGAAAGCTCCCCGCGCCGCCGTATGTAAAGGCTATATACCGCCCGTCGGGCGACCAGCTTGGGGAATCCGAGTGCCCCCCTCGACCGATGAGCGGGCGCTGGTTCGCCCCGCTCGAATCCATCACGTATATCTGCGGCGAGCCGCCACGGTCGGATATGAAGGCAATCTCGCGGCCTGTGCGAGGGTTCCAGCGCGGCGATATGTTCACGGCCTTTTGCGTCCTTGTGAGGCGGCGAGGGTTCGACCCGTCAAGGCCGGAGACATATATCTCCATGGAGCCGTCTCCGCTTATTGCGGAGCTAAAGGCCATCTGCCCGCTCGGCGAGATCGAAGGCGACGAAGTTGTCGAGTTGAAACGAGTTCCGCCGACGAGCCCGCCGTCCGACGACCGCACGACTATGTTTGGGACTCCAGACTTGTAGCTGACGTATGCGAGATACCTGCCGTCGGGCGAATACTGCGGGAAGCGCAGAATCGGGCCGTCGCTTGCAAATCCGCGCGCGTTAAACCCGTCATAATCGCATACGTTTATCGAATCGCCCGCGACATATGCGATCTTAGACGTGGCGATGCCGTCGCGTCCCGTCAGAAGCTTGACGATCTCGTCCGCGAATTCGTGCGCGATTCGGCGCGCGTCGCCTGAGTGGCGCGAGGCGATAAGCTGCTGCTTCGTCTTCACATCGAAGAGGTACGTGTCAGCCGAAAGCCCGCCCGCGTTTTGAAGATTGCCAAACGCAACGTAATCCGCGCGAACAGGGTCTGCGTTCCACAGCTCGAAGTTGAGCGATGCGGGGTCCGGGACGGGCGACGTAGGGTTGAGGCTCTTGCCCACAAGCCCTGAGACGGCGGCAAATTCCAGGTCGGCCCAGAGCGTCTGGTTAAAAGTGGATACGGCCTGATCGACACCGGCTGACCGCGCAACGAAATCGGCTATGGCAAGGTTCGGCCCGTTGCCAGGGGTTACGATAATCGTGCCGATCTGTTTTTTTATGTCGTCTTGCGGGGGCGCATCCTGTCGGGCAAACCCTTCGAGCCGTCCTGTCGACAGGACCAGCGACGTTAGAAGGCATATAAGGGCAGTTTTAAATTTCATAACCTGAGACCTGATTTCCGGCCGCGCCATTCTATCATGGAAGGAGGTGACAAGTGACAGGTGACAAGTGACAAGACTGAGGAAACGAGCGCGCGAGCGGGATCTCTTTCTTGTCACTTGTCACCTGTCACTTGTCACTCCTATTTCGGGTAGCGAAACCAGACCTCCGCGACGGCTTCATCGACGCCGTTCAAAAATCCCTGGGGGAAAGGAGGCAACTGGTCTGCGGCAAGCACTGCGCGCTCGGCAGCATAATTCAACTGCGCGAGCGAACTGCGCCGCCTGAAATAACCCTGCCCCACGCGCCCGTTCGAGATCGAAAGTATTCGACCGTCGCGGGCTATGCGGACGAGGATGACGACGTATTCGACCTCGCCCGTTTCAACGGCGGGCGGCGTGTAGTTGCGACTGAGGATCGCTTGAATCCTGCGCCCGTACTCCGACCCGCCCGGAAGCCCTGTCCCGCCGCCCGCGCCTCCGCCTTTGCCGAGACCTATGCCGCCCAGCATCGCCGGGGTTGGAGAGCCGAAGCTGCGACCCACCTGCGCGCTTTGCGAATCCGTGCGGCCGCGCTCCTCTTTGCCTGTGAACGCCTTCTCCTCCTGGTTTACAACGGGCCTGTCTGTCTTGAGCGTATCGGCACGCGGCTTCTCACGGTCGGAAGGGAGGGCGTCTTCTTCAGGCGGCGCGACGGGGCGCTCTGTCTCGACGCGGGCGTTATTGACAGGGCTTGATGTGTCGCCGACAAAAGAGATCGGTTTCGGCTTTGCAAAACCGAGTATCTGCGAAGGGTCGGCCACGCCGACTTCGACCGCTCCGCCCCCGCCTTCGCCACCCTCGCCCGGCCCTGCCGCGATGATCTGTGTAGAGGAGTTGTGCTGAGCCCACACGAGCAGCCCGAAAAGCACCGCCGCGTGCAAAGCGATTGAGAGCGCGAGGCCCGCGCCGCGCGAGCGTGAGTGGTGGTCATTTGTGGTCGCGGCCTTTTTGCTCATTGCTTCTTCAATGAAGGCTCTGTAACGAGGCTGACGTCGGCCCCGGCCTGTTTGGCGAGGTCGAGCACGTAAGCGATTATGCGGTACGGCGTGTCTCCGTCGCCCCTGACATAGACCTTTCGCTCGCCGCTCTGGCCGAGTTGTTCAGAGAGCAGCCTGGGCAGGTCGTTTACGTTTACCTGCCGGGCTTCAGACTTTGTGCTGAGATAGATATTGCCGTCTTTGTCGATGCTCACGACGAGCGATTTCGGCTGCAATTGCTCAGGTCTGCTTTCGCGTGTCTTCGGAAGGTTGACCTCTATGCCTGTTTGAAGGATGGGCGCTGTGACCATAAAGATCACAAGCAGCACGAGCATCACATCCACGAGCGGCGTGACGTTGATCTCTGCGAGCGATACTTGCGTGCGTCCACGCTGGTTTGTGAATGCCATAGGGGTTTTTTACTCGCCGTCCAGGTTTCCGATTATTCCATTCAAACGCCTGCCTTGACGTAATGTTGCTCGATCAAGTTCAAAAGCTCAAGGTTGAACCGGTCGACGGTTGCGGTCAGGACTTTGATCTTGTTGAGAAAGTAGTTATAGAAGATCGCCGCGGGCACGGCCGCCCCTATGCCTGCGGCGGTTGCGATCAGCGCTTCGGCGATGCCGGGCGCGACCGACTGGATCGAAGAGGCGGTGGCGGCCGATAGTCCTTGAAACGCGATGACAATTCCGACCACCGTGCCGAACAGGCCGATGAACGGGGAAGCGTTGGCGGTTGTGGCCAGCCAGCTCAGGCTGCGCTCCATCGCTGTCACCTCGTCAATTGTCGCCGACTGCAAGACCCTGTTTACGCGGTCGAGGCTCTGGACCTCGCCGGGTGCTTCACCGACCTGACGGCTCACCTCTTCATAGCCCGCGAGAAAGATCGGCGCGAGGGGGCTTGCCTTGTACGAGTCGATAGCCATGTACAGGTCCGACAACTTGCTGCTTGCGCGGAAGCGCGAAAGGAATGCCGAGGTCGCCTGCTCGGCCCGCCTGAGCGCGAGCCATTTTGTAAAGATGATTGACCAGGAGACGAGCGAGAAGACGAGCAGAAGTATCAGGACGCCTTTCGCCACAGGGCTCGACCTCAAGAGCAAGTCCGTTAGCGTCGCGGGTTCCGGTTGTGTTGTCTGGATAAACGAAGCGGCGAAGATGGCAAGTGTCGTCAATTCCCGTTCTCCTTAACTTCCACAGGGCTTGCAATTTTAGAACGGGGAGGTCGGACCGGTCAAACCAGCCGACCCTGCCCTGCAAAAAGTCTAGTTGCGAAGCTTCGACATAAGGTCGTCGTCTTTGTTAAGGCTGCGGAGCGGGCTCGAATGCTCGCGGTTTATTCGGCCCGTAGGCGGTCTGTCAACCTGCGGCTGCGCGGCGGGCAGACTTGAGACCGCAAGCCCTTCGTCTGCGGCGACAGGGCGAGTAGGGGAGGGCGGCTGTTTCGACTGTTCGAGCGAGAGGCGCTGGCTGGGCCGCACGTTCGGTGGCTGGGACTGAGGCGCGGAAAGCCCGCCCGTGCCACGTGGCTGGAGCGCCGGATCGACCATCTTCGGGCCTACCCTGGCATCGATTATCGAGCCGATGCTTTTAAATAGCTTGATGACGCCCGTCAGGGCGAGCGCGAGGCTCAGCACGTAGACGTATGTGTTTTTCGGCATGAGGAAGTAGGCGAGCCCCGCCGCGATCAGAAGCGCCGAGCCGACACAGATGCCGTGTATGCCGTCGCTTATCTGTTTGCGCGCGCGTTTATACTCGCGGTCGCGGAGCGGGTCCGAGACGACTACGCCGCCTGAGAGAGCCTGTGTGACCACGGCGAGATTCATGCCGCAGGTCTTGCAGAATTTTGCGCCTTCGACCGCCTGGGTCGAGCAGGTAGGGCAGAACATTATCCTTTTTTCTCCGAAGCGCCAACGGGCGATTAGCCTGGCCGTATGCAAAGCGTTTCCGCCGCCATGCGGTAAAACTTTGCTCGGCGCGTTCTATGTTAAGGGGGCAGGGCGACAGTATACCACGAAAGGTTGACTCGCTCTACACCCTATCGCTACACTCGGTTGAAAGCTACCCGTTGGAGGATTTAAGAGCAGTGAAGAAGTCGATCTTGATGGTCTGGGCGGTTGCCCTGCCGTTCTGTGCTCCGATTGTTTACGCCGCGCCCATAAATCCTGCTCCACGCGAGATGGTCAGGCCGCAGTCACCCGCCTGGACGCTCCCGATAGTCAAACGCGACTCGCTGCTGAACGGGCTACAGCTTGGCGTGATCGAGCAGCCCGGCACGGGCACTTTTACGGCAAAGCTGAGGTTAGCCGGAGGCGCGCTCTTTGACCTGGCGGGGAAGGGGGGGCTTGCCGAGATAACGGCGGGGATGCTCTTGCGGGGCAGTCGCGGCGGAGACGCGAAGCACCTTGCCGAGACGGTCGAAGCAACGGGGCTCAGAATAAATGTCATCGCCAAGTGGGACTCGACAAACATTACGATAAGCGGCCCGTCCGAATCTTTTGATACGGCGATAGACCTGCTCGGAAGGCTCGTGACCTCGCCCACGTTCGACCAGAAGGAGCTTGATGCGCTCAAGTCACAGCGCGTGGCCGCGCTCAAGCAGATCGCGTCCGACAAAGAGATTCTCGAACAGACGGCTGTCCAGACCGTTTTCGGCTCGCACCCGTTCGGCAAGCCTTTATACGGCACTGCCGACTCGGTCGCAAACATCACGCGGCAAGACGTGGTCTACTTTCATAACCGGTTCTATCTGGCGAACAGCTCTTTTTTGATAGTCACTGGCGACGTCAGCGCGGAGCAGGTGACGCGCTCGGCGCGAAGCCGTCTGGGGTCGTGGAAGAAGGGCGAGATTGTGCCCGCGATGTTTCGCCCGCCCGACGCCATATCGTCGAGGCGCGTGTTGCTTTTGGAGCGCGCAGGCGCTGACGAGGCAAACGCCATTCTCGCGCAGGTTGGATTTTCCAGGCGCGCTGATGATTATTACCCCGCATTGATAATGTTCGACTTGCTGGAGCAGCGGCTCAAAGGGCTCGCCACGCCGAACCGCGCGATAGAATTGAGACACGAGACGACCTTGATCGCCGGTCCCATGATGGTCGATGTCAAGACCGGTTCCGAGACGCTTGTCGAATCTGTCAGCGCGGTAGTGGCGGAGATGGACGCGCTCGATGCGGGCAAGTTCACGCCCGAACAGGTCGAAGCGGCCCGGTCGAGGGTCACGTCAAAGTTTGCAGAGCGTTTGAGGACAACGGAAGGCGCGGTCGAACTCCTGCTCGACATAGAGCATTACGGTCTGGGCAGGGACTATCTTGTGAACTTTGTCGAGCGGGTCAACGCAGTGACTGCGGCTGACGTTCAGCGGGCGGCTGCGAGGTATGTAAACCCGCAGTCGATAGCAGTCGTCGTCTCGGGCCCCGCCAGCAGGATCGAAGAGGGTTTGAAGCGGCTCGGAGCCGTTACCGTGAGGAAGTGAGCGCGGGCAACCCGCGCGGCTATACTCTTTATTGATGCAGACAAATTCGACCGACCCGCCAAAGGCCGCGAACTCGGATACGGGCAAGGCGGCGCGCGTGCGACAGATGTTTTCAGAGATCGCCCCGCGCTATGATTTTCTCAATCACGCGCTTTCGCTCAACATCGACAGGCGCTGGCGAAAGTTCGTAGTTAGAAAGCTAGAAGACAGGTTGTCCGGGCAGGGGGCAACTGCTTTGGACCTCTGTTGCGGCACGGCCGACCTGGCGCTTGAGCTGGCAAGGCTCGCGCCGACCTTCGGGGTAGATTTCTGCCACCCGATGTTAAAGATCGGGCTCGACAAGGTGAGGGCTTCGGGCAAGCGGGTGGAGCTTGCCGAAGGCGACGCGCTCAGGGTACCGGCCAGAGACCAGAGCTTTGACGCGGTCACGATGGCGTTCGGGCTGCGAAATCTTGAGAGCGTAGAGGCGGGGCTCGAAGAGATATACCGGCTGCTCAAGCCGGGCGGGCGGGCGGCGGTGCTCGAATTCTCAAGACCGCAACTGCCTGTCTTTAGAGAGTTGTTTCACTTTTACTTTACGAGGCTGCTTCCACGCATAGGCAACGCGATCTCAGGCTCGCGGTTCGCGTACCAGTACTTGCCCGATTCGGTGCTGGCCTTCCCGGATCAAAAAAAACTGGCAAGTCTGATGCGAACGGTTGGTTTTTCTAACGTCACCTATTACAATTTGTTTGGCGGTGTGGCCGCTGTGCATGTTGGTGACAGGTGATGCGGCGAAGGCCCGTCATCGTTCGAGTAGCCTCCAACTTCAAATCCCAGGTCCGAAAGGCGCAATGACTACAGACGCTATAAATTTCTTCCTTGATCGGTATGGCCTTACACTGAGCGACATAGATAAGCTGCTTGCGACTGCGCTTGCGCGCGGTGGCACTTATGCGGACCTCTATTTCGAGTACAGGGTATCGACGAGCGTCAACCTCGAAGAGCAGATAATAAAGTCTGCGGCGAAATCGCTTTCGCAAGGCGTCGGCGTCCGCGTCATCATGGGCGACAAGACCGGTTATGCATACACGGACGAGATTGCGTTTGACGCCATACGACGCGCGGCCGAAACCGCTGGCCATATCGCTCGCGGTCAGGCGGCGAACCCTGTTGTCGCGGTAAACGCCACACCGAATGCGCAAAATCTTTACGGCGTCGAGACGCCGTTATCTTCTGTCGAGCTTTCGCGCAAGATCGACCTGATCTCGCGCGGCGATCTGTCTGCGCGGCGAGTCGACCCGCGAATCCGCGAGGTGCAGTCTTCGGTCTCCGACGAGTTGAAATACGTCATGATCGCTTCGTCAGACGGCCGGCTGGTGGGCGACGTGCAGCCGCTCGCGAGGTTTTCGCTCTCCTGCATAGCGGACGACGACGGCAACCGGCAGGTTGGCCGCTCGGGCGGCGGCGGTCGCGTGGGGATAGATTTTTTCGAGCGCGACCTTACGCCCGAGTTCTTCGGGGAAGAGGCTGCGCGGCAGGCGATCATCCAGCTCGACGCCATCGACACGCCCGCGGGCAAGATGGAAGTGGTGCTGGGGCCGGGCTGGCCGGGCATACTCCTGCACGAAGCCGTGGGCCACGGGCTCGAAGCCGATTTCAACCGAAAAGAGACTTCGGCGTTCACGGGGCTTGTCGGCCAGCGCGTCGCTTCTGAGCTCTGCACAGTCGTCGACGACGGGACGATAAAGAACCGCCGTGGCTCGCTCAACGTCGACGACGAAGGAGAGCCGACGGGCAGGACTGTGCTCATAGAAAACGGGATCCTTCGCGGGTTCTTGAGCGATTATCTCAACTCCGGGTTGATGAAATCGGAAAGGACCGGAAACGGTCGCAGGCAGAGCTACAAGCACATACCGCTTCCGCGCATGACGAACACCTTCATGCTCGCGGGCGAAGACTCCAGGGAGGACATTATCCGCTCTGTCAAGCGGGGGCTCTATGCCGTGCAGTTCGGCGGCGGTCAGGTCGATATCACCAGCGGCGAGTTTGCCTTCTCGGCTTCGGAAGCTTACCTGATCGAAGACGGCAAGATCACGGCCCCCGTCAAGGGGGCGACCCTGCGCGGCAGCGGGCCCGAATCGCTCAAGCACGTCACGGCCGTAGGCAACGACCTTGAGCTTGACATGGGCGTGGGCGTTTGCGGCAAGGACGGACAGAGCGTGCCTGTGGGCGTTGGGCTGCCGACGATAAAGATCAGCGAGATGACTGTGGGCGGGACCAGACAGTAAGAAAGACTGAATGACATCAGAATTCTCAAAAGAGTTCGCGAGGAAGATAGTTGACGACGCGGTCAGGCAGGGGGCAAGCGCTGCCGAAGTGGTGCTCAGACAGCGGAGGGAGTTTTCGGTAGGGGTCAGGCTGGGGGAGGTAGAGACGCTCAAGGAGTCCACCGACAGGGGGCTCGGTCTGAGGGTCCTGATCGACGGCAAACAGGCTTCCGTTTCCGGGTCGGATTTCGGCAAAGACGCTGTCAAGTCTTTGATCGAGCAAGCCGTAGAGCTTGCGCGGGCCACTTCGCTCGACGACAGCGCGGGGCTTCCCGACCCTCATGAATTCGCGACAGAGATTCACGACCTCGATCTATACGACGAACAGATCGAGCACCTCTCGCCCGAAGAGAACATAGAGCTTGCGCTGAGGGCCGAACGGGCCGCGCGAGATTACAGTCCGCAGATCACAAACTTTGACGGGGGCGGTTTCGATTCGGCGTGGGGCTCGATGATTCTCGCCAACTCTTTAGGTTTCGTCGGCGAATACCGTGGCACGTCCTGCTCGCTTGCCACCGTGCCGGTCGCCGCCGAATCGGGGCGGATGCAGAGGGATTACTGGTACGACGTACGACGCAAGTTCAAAGACCTGGACAGCCCCGAGGAGATAGGCATCATGGCCGCAAAGCGCACCCTGCGAAAGCTCGGCGCGCGGCCCGTCACCACGCAGAACGTGCCGGTGGTCTTCGAGCCGAACGTGGCCCGCGAATTACTCGGAGACATCTTTCAAGCCGCCTCCGGCGAATCGATCTTCAGAAAGGCGAGCTTTATGGTCGGGCTGCTTGGCGAGCGGGTGGCCAACGAGCGGCTGACGGTCATAGACGACGGCAGGCTGCCGGGCGCGCTGGGGTCGCGCCCGTTTGACGGCGAAGGTCTGGCTACGAGGCGGACGGTCGTCATCAATAAAGGTGTGCTTGAAAGCTACCTGCTAAACACATACACCGCCAGAAAACTCGGTATGAGGTCGACCGGGAACGCATCGCGAGGGCTGGTCGGCGTGCCGAGCGTTGAGATGGGCAATATGTACATCGAGGCCGGTACTCATTCGCAAGCAGAGATAATCGGATCGCTTACGAGAGGTCTGCTCGTTACAGAGCTGATAGGCTTCGGCGTAAATATCGTTACGGGCGACTACTCTCGCTCGGCTTCAGGGCTGTGGATTGAAAACGGTGAGCTGACTTTCCCCGTGCAGGGGGTGACCATCGCTGGCAATCTGAAAGAGATGTTCAACTCAATCGAGATGGTTGGCAACGACCTGGAATATCGCGGCAGCGTCGTTTCACCCACGCTGCTCGTAGGGCAGATGACAATCGGCTCATGAGCTTTTATCGAGAATCGTATGTTCCAAGAACCTGGGGTTAAGACTGAAAAGGACCGCTCGCGGCTGATTATGATAGTGAGCGCGGTCGCGGTGCTGCTCGTGATTGGGCTCATAATCCTTGTCGGCTCGCGCAAGCCCTCGGAGCCGGTACAGGTAGAGATGGCGGGGCCGGGAACGGCTGAGTTCGATTCCTACGCGCAATCGGTACAGATCACAGATTTCGAGCCGTTTGTCGGCGAGCGGCTAAACGCAAGGTACGCGCGCTTGAGCTTCCGCGTCAGGAACGCTGGCGACAGGACATTGGTAGGGTTGCAGGTTCGCGCGGCCGCCGTCGGGTTCAACAACGAAATCCTGAAAGAGAAGATTGTTACCCTTGTGCCGGGCCGCCAGGATACGTTCGGGCCGAACCAGGTTATAGCCGTCGAGGCGTTCCTGGAACCTGTCCCGGACCCCGCGACCATCATGGATATAAACGCGACGGTCGTAGGTATAAAGCTTCAATAGACCGAGTCACTGCTGTCTGATCGTCACGCCCGCAGGCGGGGTGAACTGGAACTGGCTGTCTGCGGCGATAAAATTCTCCCTCACATTCGATAGTACGAAATCCATCCTCGCGCCGCTGCGCTCGAAAATGACCATGCGCTTTACTTCAAAAGTCGCGGGGTTGACCTCGACCAGCAGCTTTTTGAACTCGTCCGGCGCGCGATTCGGCACGAGCCTCAGCATGCGATTGCCCGCCACGGTCGCGCGCTCGTCATTTAATAGCTCGATGCGAGAAAAGTCTCTGCGCAGGTTGCCGCGTCCGAGCAAAAAGAGAAAAGGTATCTGTGGATCGACAGACTGCTTGACGGAGGACCGGGCCGCGTGCGACTCGCCCTGAACGTAGAAGAAGACGTTTTTGCCGTCCGAGATAAAGAGCTTTCGTTCCGGCGAAGTGTATTCCCATCTCGCCTTGCCGGGCCGCTTGAGGATTAGCTGGCCGCTCTCGCGCGCCGACCGCCCGTCCTTGCCGTTATAGACCTGAACGAAGTCTGCCGAAAGACCGCGCATCCGCGAGTACTTGGCCTGCAACCCGTCGATTATCGTGCCGAGGTCGTCTTGCAAAGGGCGCGCGTCTGCATTGAAAGAGGCATTGATGGAAACGACCGCAAAGGCCGCGATGACGGTTGTCAACAGGACGGACCGCCCGGCTCTTGCCTTTGAGATAGAACCGGATTTAATCCTGCTTAGAGAAAATGACCTCATAACTGCTGCTGGCTTCCCCCTGTGTTGATCTGGTCCCCGTCCCGCTCTGTGCTTGAGAAGACCTCTTCCAATGATCTTCGCCTGGGGCTCACGGAGACGAGCTTGCCGCCCGCGCGGCGAATAAGCGCGAGCGACTCTTCAACGGCCGACTCGTCTTTTACGATGAGGTGGACCCCGTTTGGCGTGGCCTTCGCGGATTCGATAAACGGCGACTCGCGCGGGAGCGTGTCGATGGCCTTTCGATCCATCCCGATGGCAATGATCTCAAGTTCGGCCCCTGCCTGGCCTGTAAGCTCTTCGACTGTCCCGATCCGTATAAGCCGTCCCCGGCTCAGGATTGCCGCGCGGTCGCATAACGCTTCAACATCAGAAAGTATATGCGACGAGAAGAAGATCGTCTTCCCTTGAGCCCTGAGCGAAAGGATGAGGTCGCGGACTTCGCGGCGGCCAATCGGGTCGAGGCCCGACATCGGCTCGTCCATAAATACGATCTCAGGGTCGCCTGCAAGCGCCTGCGCGATGCCGATTCGCTGGAGCATCCCCTTTGAATACTTTCTCAACTGGCGGTCTGCGCGTGCGTCTTCAAGACCTACGGCGGCAAGCAGCCGGGCGGTTCGCTCTCTGGCTTCAGGTTTCGGAACGTCGAAAAGCGACGAGGTATAATCCAGAAGCTCGCGGCCCGTCAGGTAATCGTAAAAGTAAGGGTTTTCGGGCAGGTAGCCAATGCGGGCGCGCGTTCGGACCGATTCAATCGATTGGCCCAGTATCTTTGCGGTCCCAAGGGTTGGAAAGATCAAACCCATGAGCAGCTTCAACGTCGTTGTCTTTCCCGCGCCGTTCGGCCCAAGGAACCCGAATATCTCCCCGCGTTTTACGTCGAGGGAGAGGCAGTCGAGCGCGCGCACCCGCTTCTTCTTGAGAAAGCCGACCTCGTAATCTTTGGTCAGCTCTCTTATCTCAATAACATTCTCGGTTCTATCATCACTGGTAGCGGTCATCTCGCCCTTCTTTCGAGGCACTTCCCGGCCGCCCGCAAAAAGGTCTCGCGAAGGTCCTCGTCGGGTATCGCGTCTGCCTTCTCGCGGAGCGGAAGCGCCTGTTTGTCGGGGGCGACAAAGTGGAACTCGTGGGGGACGGTCTCTGTGGGGTGTATAAGGTCCGGGTTTATAACGAACTCGATTGCGGTGACGGTCGGGACGCCCAGCAGCGAGTTTAATCTGAAGAGCGCCTGCCCGCTCATCTTTTTTAACTGCCCGCGCCAGGTCTCATCCCTCACTGCGACGATCAACGTCTTGCGCTCAAGCCTGACGGGCGAGGTCAACTGGCGGACCTGTTCGCCGACCGCGGCGGCCCACGCGGCGAAGACCGCCTGCTGGCGAGCTTCGTCGGATTCGCCCGCGTGACGAAGCATCTGCGGCAAAAGCCTTAACAGGTTCGTCAGCATACCAGACCTCCAGACCCGAACGGCTCGCCTATTGACGAGCGCGGCCGCTCAGGGCCAATCCCTTACCGTGTGCAACTTGCGGCCAGTAAGTCTCGAAGTTGAAATCGGGACTGTTTGGCTGCGTGTGACACTGCGTACACCCGACGGGCGTAGCCATAAAGCCGTAGCCCTTGCCGGGATTCTGTGCGTGCTGTCGGCCCGGCCCGTGGCACGATTCGCACTGGACGTTTGCAAACTGCGGCGTCGTCGTTAGCGATTGAAAGCCGCCTTTGTTAAACCCTACGACGTGGCAGGAGACGCACTCGTTGTCGAACTGCTGGTTCTTGTTTTCGAGCGTGGCCATGGCGTGAGCGTGGCCCGTCTTCTGCCAGATGGCGTGCTCCTGGACGTGGCAATTCGCGCAGGTCTCGACGCCGACAAAAGGCGACGCGGCCGTATTTATAAGACCGGGCGGCTGAAGCTGCGAAAGCGTGTTGGCGCTCTGGCTCTGCTGGTTCGTAAACTCCGTGTGTGCGGTCGTGACGGTCTGCTGCGCAACCGGGTCGTCGGGCACAGTAGAGTCGAGCGCGACGAAGCGGTTCATCTGTTTTTCGATAGAGCCGTCGGGCCTTACGTACATGCGAAGCTCGCCGAGATATTTCGTCTCGTTGTATGCGTAGGCAATCGTCGCCCGGTTGAAGTGCTGGACCTCTGTGGTCGCGTTGATCTGTCGAGCGCCGATAAGCGTGTCGATCTCGGGGTTTTCGGTCGCAAGCACCTGCGCCTTGTCCTGCGGCATGTAGGCCAAGGCGATAATGAAATCTGTCTTCGCTTTCAGCTCCGGTAAAATCCGCTTTGCTTCAGCAAAGGGGTCGTCTATGCGGAACCCGCCGTGGAGTGCTTCGGTGACAGGGGTGTTCGGCGAGAAGCCCTCTGTGAACCCGACTATGCCGACGCGTATCTTCTGGCCGGGGTTGCCGCGCTTCAACGCGATCTCGCGTATGACGTATGGCGTGGGCGAGTTGCGCGAATCGTCAATCGGCTTGATGTTCGCCGAGATGAGCCGCTTGATAAAGGGCAGCTCCTCGACGCGCTCGTCGAACCCTTCCTTCTTTAAGAGCGTCGAGAGGTAAGGGAGGTCTTGGGTCGTCAGGTTTGCGGCATCGTGACGGAAATCACCGTAGCTCTTGACTACCCACTTATTTTTTGTCATAACCTCAGTGGGTAATTGCCCAGTATGCGCCCGGTCATCCGTAAAGAGATTGCCTGCATCAACAAATAGAGTGGGAACCTCAAAGGTTGATCTGTGTTTGAAAGCTTTTATATAGCTGACACGCCGTGCCAGTCCACCCATAGGGTGGCTCGGTCAGCCACAGGTTTCGAGGCTGCCGTGGATGTCCGCGCCGTAAAGAACGGCGAAAGCATATCCATCATCGACGCCTAAACGCTCTTTAAATTTCGGCTCGTTTATATCGAAGGAGATTGTGTCGTCTTCTTCCTCAACGTCAATAGTCCCTGACGTGGAGCAACCGTGGTTTACAGTCACCATCGTTGCTACGAACGCTAAAAGTACCATCAAAGAAATTTTTCGACGCAAGGGTAACCTCCAGGTCTTGAAACCGCCTCTTGAATCAGGCGGCTACGTGTTATGATACCAGATTCAATTTAAACCAAAATTCAGGAAAATTGAAAGAGCATACCATGCCGGAGAAAGACGCCCGAATAATTTTAGCCTCGGCATCGCCCCGTCGCGCCGAGCTGCTCACCAACATAGGTGTCGATTTCGAACCGGTCCCAAGCGAAATACACGAGCGGCTCCACCCCGATGAAGCGCCAGCGGATTATATCATACGCCTGGCAAGGGCTAAAGTTGTCGCCGTTGCGCGCAAGGTCGAATCGGGCCTGGTCATCGGCGCGGACACGATAGTGGTGCTCGACGGTCGGATACTTGAAAAGCCTGAAGACGAGAAGGACGCAGAGCAGATGCTCAGACTGCTGTCGGACCGCTGGCACGCGGTGATGACGGGCGTGGCACTTTACGACGCCGCGACGCGGCGCGAGGTGGCCGATTACGAAAAGACGCTGGTACGGTTTGCGCAGCTTTCCGACCGCGAGATCGAGTGGTACGTAAATAGCGGCGAGCCTATGGACAAGGCGGGCGGGTACGCCATACAGGGCCTTGGCGGGTTGTTTGTCGAAGAGATAGCGGGGAATTACTATAACGTCGTCGGGCTCCCGATACCGCTTGTTTACAGGCTTGCTAAAAGGCTCGGTTACTCCTTTATCACCTAGTTAATACACACCTCGCCCGACCACGAGAGATTGCCCGGTGGGGCTCCATCCTCGGCCCTTGAAACAGCATTGAAACAGGCGAGCCGCTGGCTCACGCGCGTTCGCCGGGCTATATTCTATATTTGTGGGCGAGCAGAGGAGAGATCATTCATGAGCAACATAGAAGGGAAGACAGCGGTCGTAACCGGCGGGACGCGAGGGATAGGGCTTGCCATCGCTGAAGCCCTGCTCTCGAAAGGCGCGCGCGTGATGATCTGCGCGCGCAAGCAGGGAGAGATCGACGAGACCGTTAAATCGCTCAAGGCGAGATTTGGCGACAGAGTCTATTCTGGCCGCGCCGATGTGAGCAGTTACGAGCAGGTCGTTTCGCTATTCGACGAAGTAAAGAGGTCATTCGACCGCCTGGACATCCTGATAAACAACGCAGGGATAGGCTCGCACAGCCATGTCGAGGAGATGAGCGCGGAAGAATGGCAGGCGACTATAGGGACCAACCTGTCGGGCGTGTTTTATTGCTGTCGCCAGGCGGTGCCGATCATGAAGCGAGGCGGCGGCGGCTATATAATCAACATAGGGAGCCTCGCCGGCAAGAACGCCTTCGCGGGCGGCGCTGCCTACTGCGCTTCGAAATTCGGTCTTGTAGGTTTCTCTGAGGCGTTGATGCAGGAGGTGCGGCACGACCACATAAGGGTGAGCTACGTGATGCCCGGCTCAGTCAACACATCGTTTGGGCGACACGAAGAGCAGGACCCGCAGACTACTTGGAAGCTCGCGGCGGAAGACGTAGCCGAGGTGGTCGTAAACATTATCGAGATGGATGCGCGCGCGCTCGCGAGCCGCGTGGAGCTGAGGCCGTCGGAGCCGAAGAAGTAACGTCCGAAAATCGCTTGTAACGCGGACTACGAACTGGTAAAAAGGGACCGGCCCTTATCGAGCTGAGCAACAGGCGCGGGAAGACGCACGCGGAGACCACAGGCGAAGTGTGGTGAACGCGTCCGGCATTCTGGCCCGTTCGTTGACACCTAATTTGAATGATTGTTAGAATCTCGTGTGATGGCGGGCAAGCGTTTGCCCCGTTAAATCCCTCACATCCGGTGGAAACAGATCAGGTTCGGGTAATGGTATGGCTACAAGCAAAACAGAGGTGACGCCTGAGCCCCAGACTACGCTCGGGGCGGATAAACCTTTAAACGCGCGACCGCAGGCGCAGGACTCCGTGCTCGACAAGCTGCTTGGGCTATTAAGCTCTGTGCGGTTCGGCGTCACGATGCTGATGGTACTGCTCTTGTGCTGCATAATCGGCATGATCATTATGCAGGTCGAAGTCGAAGGGTTTCAGGATTACTACCTCAAGCTCACGCCCGCGCAGCGGCTTGTTTACGGGACGCTCGGCTTTTTCGATATATATCACGCGTGGTACTTCACGCTGCTCCTTGCGGTCACGGGGTTGAATATAATCCTCGCTTCGATTGACAGGTTCCCGACGGCGTGGGCCTACTTCGCAAAACCAAAACTCAACGCCTCGCCGAACTTCATCCGCGCGCAGATGTTCAGCCACGAAACGAGCTTCGCATCAGACGCGAAGACCGTGAGCGAGAAGGTGAAGAGCGACTGGCGGCGGCTTGGGTTTCGTGCGCGCGTAAGCGAAGAGAACAACCGCATAACGGTCTTTGCACAGCGAAACGTCTGGAACCGGTTCGGGGCCTACGTCGTTCACGTCGCGTTGCTGACGATCTTTATCGGCGGTTTTTTGACCACGCGGTACGGGGTCGGCGGGATGATGGAGCTAAGGCCCGGCGCGCAGTCGGACATCTTTAACACGTTCAAGATGACGCTTGACGGCCAGGTGAGGGAACGCGCAAAGCTTCCATTCCAGATCGAATGTACGGACCTTCAGCAGAAGCTCATAAGACCGGAAGGCGGTCTCGACGCCACAAATACCATAGACTGGCTCAGCTACATAAAGATAAGAGACGGCGCTCACGAGGAGAACGCGCTGGTCCAGTTGAACTACCCGCACGATTACAAAGGCTACAGGTTCTTCCAATCGCAATTTACCGCAGTGGGCAACGCGCGCGAGATCACGCTCAGGCTTGAGCCCGTCGCGGGCGGCGAGGCGAAAGAGGTCGTGATACCGCGAGACGGCACAGTCGATGTAAGCGGTATCGGCAAGATCACTTATAAGGCCTTCTACCCCGATTTTGTGCTGACGGAGCAAGGGCACACGACGGCGACGGGGGAATACAACAACCCAGCGGCTGAGCTTGAGGTTATTACTGGAGAAGGGCGACCGCAGGCGGCGCTTGCATTCGGCCCTCAGATGGCCGAAGACCTGTACCGCGCGTCGCAGGCAGAGGCGGCAAAAGAGGGAGCCAACCCGCTGCTCATAAACAATCACAAGGTGATACTAAAGAGCTTTGAAAAGGTCGCGCTCGGGCACACGTTGACGATACAGTACGACCCCGGCCGGTTGCCTTTTTACCTCGGCTCGACCTTGCTTGTGATTGCGCTTTGCAGCGTATTCTTCTTCTCGCACCAGAGAATCTGGGCGGTCATAGAGCCGGACGGCGCGCGGTCAAACGTCTATTTCGGCGGGAACACCAATCGGAACAGGCCGGCTTTCGAAGCGAGATTCAACTCTTTGGTCCAATCGGTCACTGGAGGAGGAAAAGATGAGTAGAGCAATAAAACAGAACGAGGGGCTTGTCCCGGAGCTTGAGCTGAGCCTTCCGGCGAAGATCGCGGGTATGTGGCCGGTAATCGCGCCCGTTTTGCTCGCGCTCGTGCTGATAATTGCGCGGGCGGAGCTTGGGCCTCGCGGGTTCCTTTACGAAGGGGCTTTGACGCTTCTTGCGCTCGTCTGTTACATCAGCGCCGCCGTCATCCTTGTGACAAACCTCTTCGTAAAAGAGAAGGTGCTGAGCCGTCTCGGCCTGGTCACGGTCGCGTTAGGGTACTGCTTCAACCTGGCCGGGTGGATGATAAGGTGGATAGAGGCTGGCGACAAGGAGGGGTGGAAGGAAGGGATAAACGGCGCGTGGCGGTATTTCCCGCTCGATAACCTCTACCCGCTGACGCTGGGCTTCTGCGCAGGCGCTGCGCTCACGACGCTCGTGATCATCCGCAAGCCGAAGTTCGAATTTCTCGGCGCGCTCTCGATGCCTATAGTGACTGTGATCCTTACGCTTGCGATCTTTCTCGGAAACGAGATAAGAACGCTGCCGCCGATCCTCGACAGCTACTGGCGACCGATTCACGTCTCCATCGCGACAATAGGCTACGGCGTATGCCTTGTCAGCTTCGGGCTGGCCTTCGCATACCTTCTTAAAGACGGTGTGCGGTCCGAGGCGATAGCGATAGCGGTTGCGCTGTTCGGGCTCCTGATCTTCGGTACAATCGGGAGGTTCGGCATACCTTTTCACGCAGAGTACGGCGCGGCGCTCTTCTACAAATCGACAGCGCTGCCCGTAAGAGCCGTGCTGCCGTGGGTCGGGCCTCTTATGACATTGACGCTGCTGGCAATTCTGCTCGCGCTCGTCCTTTTTGCGATTGACTGGGCGAGGACGGATGAAAAAGCGCGGCGGGTCGCCTGGAGGCTTTTCCGCGCATCGACAGTAATGCAGGCGGTGGTCCTTGTGGTCTTGTTCTCGTGGTTATGGATGCCCGACCGCATGGCGGGCATTACGGGCGTGAACAATATAGTCGCGCAGATACCCGCCCGCGAAAAGGCGGGGTTCGGTGAGTATCTCAACAAGCAGATGGAGGCGGGCTGGCCGCAAGAGCGCCAGTCGGAGCTTGCAGACAAATGGCTTGCTCAGGAAGACCCCGCGAGTTTTAGGCTCTCGATGAAATCGAACCCCGTCGAGTTTGGCGGGCTGATCGGGCTGTTCGTCTCGCTGCTGCTCGTATCGCTTTTCGCCTGGAAGCGAAACGAGGTCGTGTCCGCGATGCCTCCGCTCGAACACATCGACGGCATGCTCTACCGCACGGTGGGCGTAGCGTTCCCGCTGCTTTCGCTTCTTCTGATCACAGGCGCCGTGTGGGCAAACGAGTCGTGGGGCAGGTACTGGGGATGGGACTCGAAAGAGGTCGGGGCGCTCGTCGCCTGGATGGCTTACGCAGGTTTCCTCCACACGCGAATCTCGCACGGTTGGCGCGGGAGAAAGAGCGCGTACTTTGCGCTGCTCGGGTTCGCGCTTGTCATTTTTACGTGGCTTGGCGTGAGCTACCTGCTGCCCGGTCTTCACTCATACGCTTGAACGGCGGCCAGCGAAACGAAAAGAGGCGGGCTCGGACCCGCCTTTTTTTATGGCAGCAGTATTGTGGTGAAGCCCTGATTGAGAGCTAAAGAAGCTGTACCTCTGCGCGCGTGAGTGCATCTTCCAAGCTGAGGTAGAGGTCGCCGCTCGCCTCTTCAAAGTCTCCGGGAGAGGTCCACGCCCGAAGCACAAGGATGGCGGCGTTGTCGGCTATCTTATCGACGCGGACGACAGCGCCGGGCGTCGAAAGGATTCGCGGGTCGGCTTTTATCCCTTCAAGTATCGCTTTTATGGCGACGGCCGCGTCTTCGTCCCTGACTCTGATTTGAAGCTCGATTCGCCGTCTCACGCTCTTCGAAAAGTTGATGATCTTTGCCCCCCAGACTTTGGAGTTCGGCATGATGACGCGGACGCCGTCCGTGGTGTCCATCTCCATATTGACGATTGTCAGCTCCTGGACGACGCCCTTTGCCCCTTCGACTTCGATCAACTGGCCGGCCGTGAACGGCCTATAGATCAGCAACAGCAACCCCGCCGCGAAGTTTGAAAGAACGTCTTTCAACCCGAATCCGAGGATCAGGCCCGTGATGCCCAGACCGGCGATAAAGGTCTGCACGTCCCAGCCTATCTGGCTCAAGGCTGAGATGACCGCGATTATGATGATTGAGACAGAGACGACGCGGAGAAAAAAGACTTTCAGAAGAAGGTCGTTGCCGATGCGGCTGCGGTCGATGACAGCGCCGATCCACTTCCGCGCAAGGCGCGCGAAGACGAACCCCAGCAGAATGATTATCAGCGCCTGCGCATAACCGGGCGCGTACTGTATGGCTTTGGCTTTTAGCTCGTCCAAGAGCTGTGCGAACACCTGCTCTCCTCCGGCGATAAGTTAAGTTCGAAATGATGAAGGTATAGTTTTAAGCCCGCGAGCGCAAGCAAGAGTTATTACGATTGTGTTGCCGTAAATAATAATTATTGAGACGGGCAGGGGCGGCTGTTACTATTTACATGTAGCATTTTAACAAGCGGGGAACTGGGAATGTTAAGAATATTTGTGTGCTTTCTGATCGTTGTCTCCACCACGAGCTTCAAGCAAGTAGACAAGCCGAATTATTTGCGAGCAAAGGGTGAAGGTCTTATTGGGCGGATAGAGCAAGCGCGCAGCATGCTTGCATCCGAGACGGTCGCCGTTCGCCAAGGGACAGTCGGCACACGGCGAGTAAAAGTCGGTCGAAAAAAATACGAGGACGTTCCCGTCATAGGGATCACGGGCCGGGAGATGGCGATAGCCGTGATGGACCCGACGGGCGATATTCGTGTTGCACGCGCCGTCAAGCTGGATAAAGGGCTTGAGTTGGTTTCCGAGGGCTTCGTCCTAAACGTCAGGCGTGATAACGGGATAAACTCGGACATCTCAGTCATCGCGCCGGTGGGCGGGAAGGTGCTTGCCGTCAAATACCCTGTGTTGAACGAAGGGGCGAGATTCGGTCCAGGCCCTGAAGTTCTTCAAACGGTCTACACCCCCTACTCGGCCGAGATCGCGACTCCTGAAATTATCGCGCAGGGGATAAAGGTACAGTCGGAATTTATTGACAAGGCATACGATAGGCTTAGAGACCTGAACGTGTACTCGCGCGCCTTTCCAGGCAGGAAGATCACGGACGTAGTCAGAAAGGATGTGCTCACAGTATTGCTCATGAACGAGCACATCGACCCCAGCCTCTTCAAGACATCGGGGCTTGCCAGGCCGCTCGTCGAGCAGGTGCTTACGATTGTGGCGACGAACCGCGAGAAGGCCTACGCTTACTCTGTCAGCTCTGCCGGCGCGCGCGGGCTTGTTCAGATGATCCCGTCGACATACACGCTTATCATGAACCGCTACCCTTCGGCGAGGCTACAGCCGTCGTTTGCAATCGGCATGGCCGACCCGGTCAACGCGGTTATAGCACAGGTCCTTTTATGCGATGCCGACTGGCAGACGATCCGCAGCAAGCAAGACATTCCCGCAGACAAGATAGGGCCTTATCTTGCTGCGGCATATAACGGCGGCGTCGGGCGAGTCCTGTCGGCGCTCGCACACGGCGAGCAGGATTGGATGGAAGAACCTGAAGCGGGCCGCCGCCCGACCAAGACCGTTACGCAAAAGGTGCCCGTCAAGGTGAAGACGCGAAGGGGGCGCACGCGGACGAAGTATGTTCTGAAGAGCTACTCGCAGCCCATCTTTATGTCCGAGACGAGCAAGTACGTTCGCCAGTACCACTGGATAAACGATTATTTCGTGGCCAGAGATGTCGAAGGGTTCAAGGAGATGAAAGAGGACTGAGTGGTCCTCTCATTCAAAAGGAATTTACAAGCAGGAGAGCGCCTCTTTGAGATATGAGAGGCGCTTTTTTCATGTTGACGGCAAAAATAGAGAAGGGCCGAAACAATCAGCGCAGCCCCCGTTGCCCTGAATGTTTCAGCCCTTCCGTTGTTTTCGAAGCTCGGCATAGATAAGAGCAAGGGTGGTGCCAGAGTCTTGAAAGAGCACGAGCACCGCTAAATGTTGAAATAGCACCGGTCGAAATATGGCGGGTCATAAAGGGCGGTGAAAGCGTCACAATTTTTGTCAGCAGATCATATCGAATTTTGTTAAATGAGAAGAGAAGGCTAACAACTTTGACGGGATCAGTTTATTCAAGATATGATGAACTCCTTTAGGCTGCCAGGGGTTGTTTAAGAAAGGACCGGCTGAATGAGCGTAAAAAAACAGATGAAAATTCCCATGCTCGATTTGAAGGCGCAGCATGCGAAGATAGCGAACGAAGTTCGCGCGGCGATTGAAGGCGTACTGGAGAGTCAGCAATTGATATTGGGGCCGGAGGTGGCCGCGTTTGAGCGCGAGATAGCCAGCTATTGCGGCGCGGCCCACGGTGTCGGTTGCGCGTCAGGGTCGGACGCACTGCTGCTCGCTTTGATGGCGTGCGGAGTTGGGCAGGGGGATGAAGTTATCACCACGCCTTTCACTTTCTTTGCTACCGCAGGGTCTGTGGTCAGGTTGGGGGCACGGCCCGTATTCGTCGACATAGAGCCAGGCACTTTTAATATCGATACGCGGCGGTTGCGCGAGGCGATCTCGGAACGGACAAGGTCGATTATGCCCATACATCTTTTTGGCCAGTGCGCGGACATGGACGCGATCAATGAAGCGGCGAGCGAGCGAGGAATCGCAGTCATAGAAGACGCCGCGCAGGCTATCGGGGCAGAGTACAGGGGGCGGCGCGCCGGGAGCCTCGGGGCTATCGGCGCATTCAGTTTCTATCCTTCGAAGAACCTCGGCGGGGCCGGTGACGGCGGCATGCTCACAACGAATGACGCGGCACTGGCGGAGAGACTGCGAGTGCTCAGGGCTCATGGGGCCAAGAACAAATACTTTCACGATTACGTCGGGATCAATAGCAGGCTCGATTCTTTACAGGCGGCTATCCTGCGTGTGAAGTTTAACTATCTCGACGAGTGGGCAGAGGCACGCAGGGCCAATGCGCAAATCTATATAAGGAAGTTTCAAGACTCCGGGCTTGTCGAAAGCGAAAAGGTAAAGCTGCCTATGGCGATGGACTGGGCCCGCCACGTCTATAACCAGTTCGTTATAAGGGTCGAGCAGAGGGACGGCCTCAAATCATTCCTCGCTGAGCGGGGAATCGGGACGGAGATCTATTACCCGCTGCCTCTCCACCTGCAAAACTGTTTCAAAGACCTTGGGTATAAGGAGGGAGATTTGCCCGAATCGGAGTTGGCCTCAAAGGAGGTGCTTGCAATCCCCGTATACCCGGAACTAGGCGAAGAAGAGATCGACTATATCGTGGAGCAGGTGAAGTCGTTTTACTCGTGAGCGATGTTGTTAGCCGGCGCAATATTCGAGGATCGTTGAGACAGGCATCTACATGAAGATACTTATCACAGGGGGCGCGGGGTTTTTAGGGTCGCATCTGGTTGACAGGCTTGTAGGAGACGATTGCGACGTAATCGTTTTTGACAACCTGCTGACGGGGAGCGCGGCAAACATCGAGCACCAGTTAGGTAACAAGCGCTTCAAGTTTGTTAAACAGGACGTGACCGAATACCTGCACGTATCCGGTGCGCTCGATGCGGTCGTACATTTTGCGTCGCCAGCTAGCCCGATAGATTATCTACACCTGCCGATCCAGACGCTAAAGGTGGGAAGCCTGGGCACGCACAAAGCGCTAGGGCTTGCAAAAGAGAAGGGGGCTCGGTTTCTCCTTGCCTCGACCTCAGAGGTCTACGGCGACCCGCAGGTGCACCCACAGCCTGAAGGCTACTGGGGGCACGTAAACCCTGTGGGGCCGCGCGGCGTTTACGACGAAGCGAAGCGGTTTGCCGAAGCGATCACGATGGCCTATCACCGTTATCACGGAGTGGATACGCGAATAGTAAGGATCTTTAATACATACGGTAGCAGGATGCGCCCGGATGACGGCCGCGTCGTTTCGAATTTTATTGTGCAGGCGCTCAGGGGCGAGAGCCTGACGGTTTACGGCGACGGGTTACAGACAAGGTCATTTTGTTATGTAAGCGATCTGATAGACGGGATTGTCCGCTTGTTGATGAAACCTGATACAGGGCCGAGCATGGACGGAGCAGAGGCGGCAGCGGCGGATATCCATCTTCCAGTCAATATAGGGAACCCGTCGGAGTTCACTGTCATAGAGCTTGCGAAAAAGGTAATAGCCAGAACAAACGAGGCGAGCCGGGTCGAATATAAGCCCCTGCCTGTCGATGATCCGAGAGTGCGGCAGCCAGACATAAGGCGAGCCCGGCAACTCCTTGGCTGGACACCTGTCGTCTCGCTCGACGAAGGCCTGAGCCGGACCATCGACTACTTTCAAACACGCATAAAGGCCTGAACTACTACTTGAGTCTGATAACGCCAGCAAGGTATTTGTTCAAAAGTGGTAAAACGTTAATGTATAAGTGATCAGCGGGAGAGTGGCGACGGTTTTGTCTGGAGGGAATGGATGAATATAGCTGTTATTGGGACGGGGTACGTTGGGCTGGTGACTGGGGCATGTTTTGCGGAGTTTGGAATAAACGTAACCTGTGTTGATAAGGATGAGGAGAAGGTAAAACAGATTGAGTCGGGGAATTTGCCGATTTTTGAGCCGAGGTTGGACTCGCTTGTTGCCAAGAACATGCGGGAGGGACGGCTTCGGTTTACTACCGATATTTCAACAGCTATCAGGGAATCGCTTGTGATTTTCTTGGCGGTAGGGACGCCGCCGAGCGGGGACGGTTCGGCTGATATGAGCCAGATCGAAGAGGTTTCCAGGGAGGTCGCTAAGGCGCTAAACGGGTACAAGGTTGTGGTGACGAAGAGTACGGTTCCTGTTGGAGCCGCGGCAAGGATTCGGAATATAATTGAGAGCGAGAGAAGATCGAACTGTCGTTTTTCGGTGGCTGCAAACCCTGAGTTTCTGAGGGAAGGGGCGGCGGTCAACGACTTTATGAGACCCGACAGGGTTGTGATAGGGTGTACGGACGAAGAAGCAATCGCAATTTTGAAAGATTTATACAGACCGTTGTATCTTATTGAGACTCCGTTTGTGATTACGACGCCTGAATCTGCTGAGATGATAAAGTATGCCTCAAACGCGTTTTTGGCGACGAAGATCTCCTTCATAAATGAGGTTGCGAACTTATGCGATCTGCTCGGAGCTGATGTTCATGATGTTGCTCGCGGTATGGGAATGGATGGGCGAATTGGATCAAAGTTCCTGCATCCCGGACCCGGGTTCGGAGGAAGCTGTTTTCCGAAGGATGCGAAGGCGATGGTTGCCCTAGGGCGAAGGGTTGGCTACGAAGTCAAGATTGTCGACGCGGTGATGAGGGTTAACGACCTTCAAAAGGCATCGGTGCTTGAGCGGATAAAACGGCTGTTACCCGAATTGAAGGGTCTTACTATAGGGGTACTCGGGTTGTCCTTCAAGCCTGAGACGGATGATATGAGGGAAGCGCCGTCGCTAAAGATTATTAGCGATCTGTGTGAAGCCGGCGCGAATGTGAGAGCATATGACCCGGCCGCAATTTTGCCGGCGCGACGGCTGATGCCGGAAGTTGAGTATTGTGAGGATGAGTATGAGACGGCGAGCGGTAGTGATGGGCTTGTCGTGGTTACGGAGTGGAACCAGTTTAGAAATCTCGATTTCTCGAGGTTAAAAGAGGCGATGAAGCAGCCGAATATTGTCGATTTAAGGAATATATACGAGCCTGACGCTGTCAGAGCGGCTGGTTTCAATTACGTCTCGATTGGCAGGCAGTAGGAGTTGTTATGAGTAACACGACAGTCAAGTTGAAGATGGCAGTTTTCTCTCTTGGGTTCGCTTATCTAATACTCTCTTGTTTCAGTGTGGTCGCTCAGGTTGACAGGGGCAGGGAAGATGATGCGATCAGGCTGAAATCGACGCTTGTGCAGGTTCCTGTTGTTGTGAGCTGGCCTGGTGGGCGCTACGTGGCTGGTCTGCAACAGAAGGATTTCGTAGTTTATGAAGACGGTCTAAAACAAGATATAGAGTTCTTTGGTTCGGTTGAAGAGCCGTTTAGTGTTGCCCTGGTTCTTGATTCGAGCGGGTCGACCGCCGCACAACTTGAGTTTATTAAGAATGCGGCGCTTACATTTGTTGATAATCTACGTCCGCAAGATAAGGTCATCGTAATTGAGTTTAATGATAGTGTGGCCGTACGGTGTGAGCAAACAAGCAACCGTAATCTTATAAGGCAAGCCGTCGCGAGTATACGTCCCGGTGAGTTCACGCAGGTTTATGAGGCTGTCTATACTGCCGTTTGGGAGAGGCTTCATGATCTTGAGGGGAGGAAGGCGGTGATCCTCTTTAGCGACGGGATTGATACTGCAAGCAGCGAGATTGTAGAAGAGGATACCCTCGATGCAGTCTTAGATAGCGAAGATATAATTGTATACCCGATACGGTATAACACGAGGCCTTCGGTCGAGGAGAAGCTTAGGCGGAGGGCATCAGACAGTATGCGTAGTTCCGGCTTGACGACTATGGAAGTAGAATGGGAGTCGAAGCGCAGAGAATTGGATAGGGCCTATCGGAATGCCGACGAATACCTGGAGAAGCTTGCGGAGATGTCTGGGGGAATAGTTGAGCGTGCGGATGAGCTTGTTGATCTAAGAGGGGCTTTTGCTCGCATAGCTGAGGAACTACGTCACCAATACTTGATTGGATACTACCCGAGCGATGATTCAAAAGTTCGCGAGGACCGCCGGATCAAAGTCGAAGTAAGAAAAGACGGAGTAAAAGTCCGCGCCAGGCCAAGCTACCGGGTAGGCAATTAGTAATCGCACAAGCGTCTGATAACGAACGGCGGGGTTTGTTTTCGTCAACTTTTGGACTTATATGGACAGAGGGGATTTAGAGAATTTCCTAAAGTTTATCAGACGCTTTGAGCTGGAGCGGCAGAGTTTTATCGTAGCTTCATTGATAAATGAGGATGGTAAGCTAAGTAAATCCTTATATGACAGTAAAGGGACCTTGATCTGCTCTGCAGGGGAGTGGAAGCAGGCTACACTTGAAGATGTTCAAACAGTGATCAGGGAAGGTGTTAGCCCAAGTATTATTCGATATGACTCTACGGATAACTCTCTTCAAATGATCATTGAACAAGTTCATCCACAAATGTCACTACATATTCTCGGCGCAGGTCATGTAGGGCAGGCACTAGCCATAAATGCTAGTTTACTTGGATATGATGTGACAGTTATTGATGATCGTGTAGAGTTTCTCGACCGGGATAGATTTAATGGAATAAATATAGAGTTGAAAAACCAGTCTTTTAATAAACTGGATATTTCTCAAACGAGTTTGAGACGGACAGCAGTTGTAATCGTCACTCGGGGACACCAATACGATGAACAATGCCTGAGAGCATTTATCAATCAGGACCTTGATTACATTGGAATGATTGGTAGCAAGAGAAGGATACTATCAATCTTTGAAAGGTTAATAAAGGATGGATTTGATCCAGAGAAACTTCAAAGAGTCCGGGCTCCAATTGGGCTACAGATAGGAGCTCGGACTCCACAGGAGATCGCAATCTCAATTCTCGGGGAGATCATACAGGTTGTGAACTCATCCTCGATAACAAATGAAAGAGAGCAGAAATAGAATGAATCTTGATAACGTTGATTTTCTTGGGATAGACAGCCTTTTTTCCGAAGAAGAGAGATTGGCTAGGGATACAGTAAAGAAGTTTGTTGCATCGGAAGTAAACCCGATTATTCCAGAGTATTATGAAGAGGGTAAGTTTCCAAGCCAGCTTATCCCAAAACTAGCAGAACTGGGAGTCTTAGGCGCGAATCTTCCAGAAGAGTATGGTTGTGCCGGAATGAACAACATTGCATACGGGCTTGTAATGCAGGAGCTAGAGGGAGGAGATTCAGGGATCAGAAGCTTTGCTTCTGTGCAGGGCGCACTGTGCATGTATCCTATCTTTCAATTTGGAAGTGAGGACCAACGAAGGCGATTTCTTCCTGATATGGCAGCAGGAAAGCTGATAGGTTGCTTCGGATTAACTGAACCAAATTTTGGCTCGAACCCTGGGGGAATGATTACAAGGGCTGATCAAACTACGGATGGCTGGAAACTTAATGGCTCGAAAGCCTGGATCACAAATGGATCAATTGCAGACCTGGCGATAGTTTGGGCAAAAACGGGTAACAATGACGATATACGCGGCTTTATCGTGGAGAAAGGTACCAAGGGTTTCTCAACAAGAGAAACTAAGCACAAACTAAGCTTAAGAGCTTCAGTAACATCAGAACTCTATTTTGAGGATTGCGTAATTCCAGAAGAGAATCTCCTGCCTAAAAGCGGCGGGTTGAAAAGTCCATTGATGTGCTTAAGCCAGGCCCGCTATGGCATCTCGTGGGGTGTAATTGGAGCAGCAATCTCTTGCTTTACAACCGCCGCTCAATACTCCAGGCAGAGGCTGCAGTTTGGAAAGCCTATCGGAGGATTTCAATTAACACAGAAGAAGCTTGCAGAGATGCTCACAGAAATTACAAAGGCCCAACTTTTAGCATACCAACTGGGCAAGCTAAAGGATCAGGGGAAGATTAAGCCAGTACATATCTCAATGGCCAAGATGAACAACGTTCAAATGGCACTCGATTGCGCTAGGACCGCTCGTGGCATTCTGGGTGCCAACGGTATTATGGGAGAGTATCCGATCATGCGCCACATGGCGAACCTTGAATCAGTCTACACATATGAGGGCACAAACGAGATACACACACTTGTTCTCGGCGAGCATATCACTGGGATCAAAGCCTACGAGTAAGATCAATTATGCCAGTATAATTCATAATATATATTATCGGACTCAAAAACAATAGGTATATCCTCCCCTATCTCCAACTTTAATAGAACTGATCACGTCAGTTAAGTCGTGGGCGTTATCAGACGGAGGTAGACTCTTCACCCTCTGTTCATCATGAATCGCCAGGATTCAAGTGAGTCAATTCTTAGGTAGGGGTTCTGTCGCACCTCGGCTCCAATCGAGCTAATGCGTTCCTCGCTATAATGATGACCCGGGTGCAACGTGGTATTTTCAGGGAGCTTTGCCAGGACCTGAGTAAGCGAGTAATACATCTGGTCGGGGTTCCCTCCGGGTAAGTCGACGCGCCCGCAACCCCTTATAAAGAGCGTATCGCCGGAGATAAGGTTCGCGCCGAATAAAAAGCATTGGCTCCCGGGGGTATGGCCGGGCGTGTGCAATACCGTGAGGCTCAGGCCACCTACTTCTATCACATCGCCTCCCGAATGCAGTTCGAGATCGCTAGCCGAGAGGCCCGACACTGCACGGACTCCGTCTGCCTCATGTTTGTTTACATGGACTTTAACAGGTTGGTTCTCAAGCAAACGGCCCAGACCTTCCACTTGCCAGCCTAACAAATCTCCCCCTATGTGGTCAGGATGATAGTGTGTTACAAGCGCTCCTTTTAGTAAAAGGCCCTCGGCGTCGATTATGCTCAAGATGCCGTCGATATCCCACGCGGGGTCTACGACCAGGCATTCTCTGCTCTCCGTATCACCGACTATGTATACAAAGTTGGCCATCTGCGTCGCGACTAAATCAGCCCTGGCGAAATCCTCCCCCGCTCTAAGCTGCCTAATGAAATGACTCATCCGATGCTTCCCCCATTCGCTTGAAATCTTCTCTCTTCTTGATGTAGAAATTGAACTATGACCAATTCGCCGTACAATCGAAATTCGCTTACTTTACGCAGTTTTAGAGTTCTCTCGATGTCAATTTGTATTCTCGGTTTCTGCCTTCTAGGAGCGTGTTCGAGAACAGATTCAAGCATCACCAAAGTCGTTGAAGACCACGCCAAGACCAACGGCGCAAAAGAGGTCGTCACCGATCTGGTCTACAGGGACCCCAACTCATCCGATAAGGCCTACGTCAGCGCAACTATAACCCACAACTATGCCGATGCTCAGGGGAACTTTCAACGCGAATTCCTGGGGTTTATTCTCCAGAACGACGGCAAAGAGTGGAAAATCAACAGGAATGCCACCTACACAAAGGATGAAAAAAAGGCGCAGCAACTTCTCGCTGGCCAGAAGATAATCCCATAACTCTATTCCTCTCTAAAGAAGAGACACCGGGCGGCGCTACTTTCTCTTTTTGGTAAACCCGCTCGTCTCCTCGCCATACTGTTTTTGATACCAACTCAGCTCTTCGTTGAAACTTGCCTGGCCAAGCTTAAAAGGCCTGAGCCCTGTTCCAGTGCCGTAGTAGCCGGAATGTGGGATGGGCCCGTACAGCTCAGCCTTGCTATCCCCTGCCCTCGGCTTCTCGCGCCTGTAGGGCCGTTCGTAACCGCCGCCTATTCCATACCCTTTCGACCGTAGCTCAAGCCTTCTTGAAGGGTGTATTCTTCCCGCTGCGGTCAGCCCTGAGCCCTTTGTACGAAGGTCGCGTCCAGCGTCGCCCTCAGGCGTTCCCCTTTCGCCTATATCCCTGGCATAATCCAAAGGCTGTTCGCTCGTATCGCTTTCACCGTGGCGAGCACCGATTCTCCCTTCAGCGTCGCGGGGCGCTTCGCCCTCCATCTTTTCTTCTTTCATCTATCGGGTCCTTTTCTTGATCACGACGAGGAGGCCTTAGCTCTGACCGTTCCAGATGCGTCTCCCTCGTCTTCAATCTCTTCGTCGTGTAGAACGCCGCCGTACCCGTACTGGCGCAGGCGGCGGTACAATGTCCGGCGGTCGATCCCGAGAATTTGAGCGGTCTTTATCTGGTGACCGTCCATCTTCTCAAGCACTCTTAGGATATAACGTCGCTCGACTTCGCCCAGCGACGCGTTATCCAGGATCGCCTCCTCAACTATATCACGCTCAGGGGCGGTCACGCTCGCGGGCAGATCGTCCGGCATCAGTATCTCGCCGCTGCCCATTGTCAGCGCGTGCTCGACGGCGTTCTCCAGCTCCCTGACGTTACCGGGCCAGGTATGTGTCATCAACACCCGCATTGCCTCGCTCGAAAACCGCCGGGCAGGCTCGCCGTGCTGCTGAGCAAACTTTTGCAGAAAATGGTGTACGAGCAGCGGTATGTCTTCCCTTCTGTCTTTCAAGTCCGGGAGCCTGACGGGCACCACGTTCAGCCTGTAAAAAAGGTCCTGGCGAAATTCGCCTCGCTTGACGGCATCTTCAAGGTCCTGGTTGCTCGCCGATACAAGCCTTAAATCGATAGGGATATTCTCTCTTCCACCAACACGCCGCACAACACGCTCTTGCAGGACCCTCAGCAGCTTTACCTGGAGGTTCATCGAAAGCGTGTTTATCTCGTCAAGAAAGACCGTACCCCCCTGCGCCTCTTCGATCAACCCGCGCCGCGTCTCGTGCGCTCCCGTAAATGCCCCTTTTTGGTGACCAAACAATTCGGATTCCAGAAGCGTTTCGGGGATCGCGGAACAATTGATGGGCATGAACGGCGCGTCCCTTCGATCCGAATTGTAATGTATCGCGCGCGCCACAAGCTCCTTCCCTGTTCCGGTCGACCCGATTATTAAAGCAGAGGCGTCTCTGCGCGCCGCGATCCGTTTTATGATCTCGAACAACTGCTGCATAGGCTTGCTGCGGCCGACGATGTTCGAGAAGTTGTAGCGCTCTCTCACCTCCGCCCTGAGCTCTTTTACTTCGCGGCGGAGACTTCGCCGCTCCAGCGCCTTCTCGACCGTAATCACAAGCTCGTCGAGCTGGAAAGGCTTTCCAATATAGTCCTCCGCGCCGAGTTTCATCGCTTCAACAGCTGAAGAGATCGAGCTGAATGCAGTCATAATGATCACGGCGACTTCGGGCCAGTCGACCCTTATTCGAGCCAGCAATTCAAGCCCGCTCATCCCCGGCAGCTTTATATCGGTTATGACAAGTGCGTAGTCCTGCTCTTCGAGACGGCGTATAGCCCCCTCGCCGTCTTGAGCAGTGTTGACCTTGTGCCCCTTCTCTGTGAAAAAGGACATCAGAAGCTCGCACATCGGTGCTTCGTCTTCAACAATAAGAATTCTTTGATTTATATTGCCCATCGTCTTTCCTTAAGAACGAGTTATCGTTTGCGAAGGTCTTTGCGCCGGGATGTAAAAGATCAGTGAGCCCGCTTCCTGACCTTCTGCCGCTATCTCTGCTCTAGCCCCAAACTCATCGAATACCTCTCGCGCAAGCGCAAAACCCATGCTCCCGGCTTCGCTGACAGCAGGGTTCAAAAAACGCGCGAATGACTTCGAAAAGTCGTGACGCTCGCCGCCCTCAACGGTCCCGGCGAGGGTGATTATGACGCCCGCCAGCGTCTCATCCGCCTCTTTGACTAGAATATCGACGCGCCCGCAAGCGCCTACAAGGTGCGCTGCGTTTAGTATGACGTTAAATAGGGCCTGCCTCAGCCTCGGCGCGTCGCCGTAAACCAGCGGGAGCGTATCGGCGCACGAGAGAGCGACCTTCACACCGCTTTTGCGAAAATGGTGGCCCATTAAATCAAGAGACTCTGAGAGAAACCCCTTCAGGCCAATGGCATCAGTCCGGCCCTGCGAGGGCCTGGCCAAATCGAGCATCTGCTTTATGAACTCCGAGATTCGCCGTGTCTGCTGCAATATCGTCGAAAGCTCTTTTGTCCCCTCCGCGTCAGGTGGTCTCCTCATCAAAAGGTATTCCGAATACCCCGATATTATATTTAGAGGTGTCCCAATGTCGTGTGCGATACCGGAAATCATCTGACCAAGCGTCGCGAACCGCTCAGCCTTCTTCAACTCCTCCTGAGCCCTGTGCCTGTCGGTCACATCCTGCATGGCCCTGACAAAACCCGAATAGTTCCCCGCTTCATCGAAGACAGGGTTGATGACTATGGAGTAATAACGATTCGCTATCTTGCTCCACGCAGGCAGAGTCACACTCCGGCTGTCCTGTCCGAGCTTCTCGTGAGGGCACGCCGCTTCGTCGGAATGAAACAGCTCCGCGCAGCTGCGGTCAACAACCTCCTGTGGCTCCAGTGAATGTATTTCAAGGAATCGAGAGTTAGCCATCAGCACAGTCCCGTCGCTTGAATGGACTGTAATGGCATCCGGCAACGCGTCGATGATCGCGGTCGCGCACTGCCTTACTACGCCTTCCTCCCCGGCCCTGTCTCCCGACTCAGCCGGCGCGGCCCCGTTACTCTTCCTCGATTCCCGGTCTACCTGTGCTTTTCGTGGCGCTGACCGCATACTAGCTCCTTTAATGCCTCTTCTTTAGTCTATGATCCAATCTAAGAACCTGTAACCAATCGCCGTTTTCTTGCAACAGGCATTCCAGTCTCACCGCCACCCTAAAGGCCCCATTTAAAGCAAATTGAGCCTCACACATCCCCAAAAAGCAAATCAGCGCGGCCGCTTTTGCCCTAAGCCGGGACAGAAATGCGCAGTTTCTGAATTTGAGGATATAACAAAGTGAGGGATAGTTTGCAATACCGGCCCAATCTAACCGCTTTTTACAAACGTGCCCCAAACCATCGACAGATTGAGGAAGACCGAAAAGTGAGCAAAAAGGGTGAGCAGGCGGAAGATCTTTAACGCCAGGATGGCCCCGTAGAAGCGCGGAGAGACGAGACAGGGGTTGATTCCCTATCTCGTCTCTCGCATCGGTCGGTGGTTCAGATTAATTAAGAGTGTTCAATCTATCGATTGGGACGCCCTATAAAAATCGGTCTTCGAATTGAAGTCATAGAAGTTGTAAAGCGCGAACCGTTTGAGAGCAGACTGCTGAAAAAGCTGCCCGTCATAAGCGACGAATCGCCGGAAGTGAGTTTGACGATATTGACCGAACCCGGCTCAACAATTGTCAGGTCCTCATCAATCGATTCGAACGAGTTTATCGCCACGACGCTCGACCTCGCCGAGTTGTACGAGAGGTAATCGACGCGGTTGCCTATCTGTCCGAGCGGCGCAAGCTTCGACTCGGAGAGGTTTTCGGCTGTTTCAAGCCGCAAGAGATTTCCTCCGAAAGTCGAGACGAGCAGCGACGAATCCTCGCCTATGGCCAGGTTCGACAACCCGTCTTCGGGCACGAAATCCTTTTCAAAGATCACCTGGTCAACGAGCTTGTGTTTCTTATTGAGCCGAGCGACGACAAGCGCGGGCGATTCATTGATATGAGCGAATGTAGGACGGCGAATCCTGCCGGGCTTCCCAAATGTAGGACGGCGAATCTCAAACATCCTGCCGCGCTTCACGAGCCCCAGTAAGCGCCTTGCCGGGTCGAAGCTTATTACCCTGGGGGTCGGCTCTTCGGCGTTGGCCTGTGCCAGCGCGTCGTACGTCTGAAGCACCTTCATAGTGCCGTCGATCTTGCCTAAAGCGTTCAACGGAATCTGCACCTGCGAGAGCGACCCGTTGCTCGTCACAAAGTAAGCGAAGGCCGACTCGTCGCCAAACGGCGCGACGACCACATTGCTCCCCGGCGCGACGTATGTCCCTTCGGAGAACTTGTCGCTGCTTATAAGGTTGAGCAGGTCGACCGTCCCGTTGGCGTTGAGCGAATAAAACCAGACCTCGGATGAATTCTTGAACCCGGTATCGGTCATGACCTTTCTGTTGGTCACGATTGTCAGGATGTTTGTCTCATTCTCAACCCCGACATATGTAACGCGGTCGCCGTTCAAATAATCCGGCAACGCAACCATTGCGAGCTCTTTGATATACCCTTCCTGCAATGTGTATGTATAAACAGATTTGCCGTTCGTAAAGATAAGGACGTTTCCGTCCAACCCGAGCGCCATCACTGTCGGCGCATCGTGCGCAACCTCGTCGCCTTCGTTAAGACCGCGAATGTCAAAACTGACAGGCGTCCCCAGCACGGGCTTGCCATCATCACCGAGATGGACTCGCAAGTGGGTTATGACTTCAACAGGCTCGTAAACCGCTTCGCCTGCGCCGTTGTCTTCGCTGACGACATTGTACCTTGTACCTCGAACGAAGGCTGTCTCCGTGACAGGGTCATAGATCAACTTTGAAGGAAAATAGCAACCGAGGTCTACAGACTGTATAGATGAGTCGGGTTTTTTGGTGTCGATTACATAGAGCTTATTATTATCGAGGTCTGCGAGGCTGCTCGTCTCGCCCTGTGGCTTCTCAGGCGCGAACGGCGCGATGATCATGTAACGCTCAAAGACATAAACCAGATTATTGGCCGCGCCCGTCACACCTTTCAAGTCAACCGTCTTGACGTTTAGCCCCTCGGTGTCGAAGCTTTGGATAGATGCCCCGCCAAGCAGACCGACGGCCAGCACGAAAGCTATCAGGGTTCGTATCTTTCGGCTCTTAAAATGCGATTGACCAATTTTCATATTTTTACCTGCACCATTAACCTGGCAGTCTTACCAACCCTTGTCCTGGTCTCCTTCGCTCGACCAACCACCCGGCACATGCTACCCCGACTTGCTCGAATTTACCCGGTTAAGACAGAATCACTAGCCAGTGGTAGAACTATATCTCGATACAACTATACCCAATTATGTTTAGAGCACGATCATATTTTCAAATCGCCCCTATGTCAAGCATTTTCCTGCCCGCTCCGCCCTGTTATCTCTGTGGTTCAAAAGGCTTTTACTCTCACCGCCGGTCGATTCCTCACTCCGGGCGGCCTATTCCGAGCTGCATTAGCTTCAGCCTCAACCCGCGTCTTGAGAGCCCCACGTCTATCGCCGTCCTCGTGAGGTTGTTCTTGTTCCTCATGAGCGACTCCTCGATAATCTGCCGTTCGAGCATGGCGGTGGCCTCTTTCAGCTTGACGCGACCGTTCCCGTTTGAGTGATTGCCGTTCAGGTGATAGTGGTCCGCGCGACCGTTCGAGCCGTTGTTCGAGCGCTCATCTCTATCCCTGAAGCTAGACGCGCGGTCGTCGTAAGCCCTCAGCCTCCCGACCGCCGTCTGTTTGCGCGGTCGAGCGACTTCCGGCGAGAGGTCTTCAGGCGATATTCGAGCCGAATCGGAAGCATAGGCCACCACTCGCTCGATCTCATTTCGCAACTGCCGCACGTTGCCCGGCCAGTCATAATCAGTCAAAGCGTCGATTGCGTCCTGTGTGAGTGTTATTCCCTGCTTGCCCGATCTCGACGCGAAGTGGTCGAGGAAATGCGGCGCGAGCACGCCTACCTCTTCGCGCCGCTCGCGCAGCGGCGGCACGTGTATACGGATGATATTGAGCCTGTGGAAAAGGTCTTCCCTGAACCTGCCGTCTTCAACCGCCCTTTCGAGGTCTGTGTTTGTAGCCGCCAGCACCCGGACATCGACGCGCAGCGGCTTTGTCTCGCCAAGCGGTTGTATCTCGGACTCCTGCAAGAAACGCATGAGCTTGGGCTGAACTTCGAGCGACAGATCGCCTATCTCGTCAAGAAAGAGCGTGCCGCCGTCTGCGGCCTTGATGATGCCGGGGTAGTTTGCCGTGGCTCCCGTAAACGCGCCCCTGCGGTGTCCGAACAACTGGCTGTCTATAATCTCTTTGGGAGTAGCCGTGCAGTTAAAGGGCAGAAATATCGCGCGCGCTCGCGCCGACTCCTGGTGGACCGCCCGCGCCACAAGCTCTTTGCCCGTCCCGGATTCGCCTGTGATAAGCACAGTAACATCGCTCGTTCGTATCTTCTGAATCTTGCCGATCACGTCGAACATCTGAGAGCTGCAGCATATAAAGCCGGGGATTATCGTCTGGACCCTGTGGTCGAATTTCGGCTTGTGAAGCATCGTCGCAGACGACCTGAGCGAGCAGGTTTCAAGGCCCAGCTCGACCTGTTTTAATAGTGGCTGGAGCCGCGCAAGGTCAAAAGTCTCGCTCGATGCGATATAGAGGAGCACAGAGAGATTGCCGCCGTTTCCGATCCGCGTCAGGATCGTCCCGTCCGGGTGGCGGCCCGATTGGACATCGGCTGCTTCCCACTTGCAGCAGATCATATTCGCTGCCGCAATCGTTATCCCCTTGCTGACAAGAGCCTCCGCAGGCTTTGCCCAATCGGTCACAGAGATGATCACCGCGTCTGCCGAAAAGTTTTCGTAAATGACCGCCGCGAGCTCCTGCAAGAGCAACTCGCGCGACGCGGACGCTTCGATCAATCTCTGCATCAGCAGGACGTCGTTGGCCGCCGTCACGCGCGCGATGTTTATCCCTCTCTCCGTCCCCGAAGCCAGGCTGTCGAGCGACTTCAACGCCATCTGGAGATCGAGCGCGGCCCCGACCCTCTGGAAGACCTCCTTTGCCTGCACGAGATTTATCTCCGCGCCTGTGAAGTCCCGCGCGGTCTTGAGCAGCATCCCCATCTCATAATGGCTGCGGGCAGTCTCGTAAGGTATCTTCGTGGTGGTGAAGATCGAGATGCTCTGCGCGATGTGCTGCTTTGCCTCCGCGAAGCGACCACACGCCGCTTCCAGCTGCCCGGCAAATCTCTGTATCAGCCCTGAAAGAAATAGCGACTTCTCTTCCTTCAACCTCGCCTGCGCAAGCTCAAGGTATTCCCGCGCCTGGTCGTGACTCCCTTGCTGAAAATGGAACTCTACAAGCCCGATGTGCGCAAGCGTCGCTCCGTGAAGATCGCCGATTGAGGTAGCCAGCGAGAGCGCGCTCCTCAAACATTTGAGCGCCTCTTCCGTACGGCCTAGACCTCTGTGCACGCTCGCGAGTATCCTGAGCGCGTTGCTCTCCGCCCATTTGTCGACGCTCGATTTTATGAGGTCGAGACTAAGCAGAAGGTTCTCTTCGGCTTCCGCGAACCTCCCTTTTGACGTAAGTATCTCGGCCAGCGTGATGCGAGCGGTCGCTTCATAACTCGGCTCTTTAAAACGCCTGGCTACCTCTATCCCCTTCCTCGCGCTTTCAGCCGCTTCATCCCACAACCCGCTTTCGCGAAGGTTCGCCGCTAGATTGTTATACGCAACGGCGATCCTGTCATTCTCCCCGCCGTTGCTCAGGTACTCGATGGCCCGCTTTATATAGTCGGCGGACTGCTCGCGCTCGCCGAGGTATCCTTCATCTATGGTCGTGCCGAGGTTGACAAGGATCATCCCGCGAAGCTTTAAATCGGCGGAGTCTTCGGCAAATGACAGCGCCTTCAGGTAGTTCTCTTTCGCGCTCGAAAATGCCCCCTCGCGAAAATCCGTGACGCCGAGCCGGTCGTATATCCGAGCCAGCAATTCTTTGTCGGAGTATTTCTTTTGGAAGCCTGCTGCCGCAAGCAGGTGGTCGCGCGCTATCCTGAACTCTTCTATGCGCAGGTATGTGCACCCCAGTATGCAATGCGTTTCGCTCAGCCCGAGCTCATCGTGTAACTCGTGAAAAAGCTTTTTGGCCTCGTTGAGCGATGCTATAGCCTTGGGCGCGTTCCTCAGCCAGCCGAGCGCGGAGCCTATCCTGAGCCTTATGTGAGCGCGCGTCCACGGCGATAGCTGCGCGAGAGTTTGATGGTCTTCGTACTTCGATGTGACGGCGGCGGCCTCGTTGTACTGGCTTATCTCTTCGAGCGCCTTGCTTAAAAGTATCCTCGCAATCGCTTCGTTCTCGTTTGAGCCTATCCCTGCGTCAATCGCCGCATTCAGATACTCGACCGCTTCGTTATGGCTGTAGTTTGAAAAGGCCTCTTTCCCTTTTTCAAGAAAGTAACGCCCGGGCCCGTCATCGCCTTCGAGCTTTAAGAGCTTCGTGCCGGAGCTAGTCAGCGGACGCCCGACTCTCGGCGACGACCCGTTGCGCTTGAGAATCTGCCTGACGGTCACCTGGCTTATACGCTCGACTATGCCGCGCTCTATTGCCGCTGAGGCGAGCTTCTGCGGAGTCCACTCCTTGAAGACGTATCCGAGCGTCGGCGGGTGTGTCTTAGACAGCGCGAGAAGCTTCTCGACCTGATCCGACGAGAAGTTCGGTCGCGGCCCGCCCTGCGGCCCGCGCTTCTTCGCCGCGATGCCGTTGATCCCGTCGATGTTGAATTTGCGTATCCACTTTTTTATGTTTGATGAATGAAAGCCGAGCGCCTCGCTTATCTCCGCGGCGGTCTTGCCTTCCGCCGACAGCAGTATGACCTCTGCCCGCCAGGCTTCTTCTTTGTTTGTAGATTTGGCACAACCGGCCAGGAACTCTCTCTCACCTGGCGTTAGTTGTCGGACAAAAAGAGGCTGGAACATTTAAACCCGCTCGATTTTCGGTCGCTCGCTGCTGCATGCTGTTAAAAGGATTTGATTGCCGCGCAATCACTAACCCAGATAGGCCATCTCGATAGTTCTTTTGGTTCTTCCTCCCACTACCACAGGCCATCAAGGCTCCGAAAATATCAAAAAAGAATAAAAGCGTCAACAACTATCTTTCCATATATTTCCGTTTTCTTGTATAGATTGTAGGCATAGCGGAAATTTCAAGCTTGCCTGTTCTCAAAAGCGACTGATAGAATCCTTGTCGCCACGAACCATTCACAACCATCGAGGGGGATTTAGTTCTAATGAGAATCAATAAAGAAAGTTGGAGTGGCAGGCAGCTCAGTCTAGCCATGTTGTTGACACTCTTAACTACCGGCGTCCTGCTGTTTGCCGGGCATCAAAGGGCGACTGCCGACGTCACGCCCGATGCTATCGTAGCAACAGTCGATCCTGTCTCAACCGAAGCGGACATAATAATCTTAGGGGCTGCTGCCGAAGACCATCTCAGCGGAAACGGAGCGCCCAACGGGACCCAGCTAAGCCGCGCGCGCGCAATAGCGACGGGCGATTTCAATAACGACGGCGCAGCCGACATTATCATCGGCGCGCCGGATGTCGATGTAACCATAGCGCAACCGGCCGAGACGCGCGCTGATGCCGGAACCGTCTATATCATCTTTGGCCGCACAACACCCTTTACTTCTCCGATAGACACTTTTGTGCTGGGCCAGACCAGCATAAGAATTTTTGGCAGGGCCGCCGGCGACAGGCTTGGATTTGCCGTCGCGGCTGGCGATGTCAACGGCGACAACATTGACGATGTTATAATCGGCGCGCCCGGCGCAGATTTCAACAGCACGACAAGAACCGACACCGGCGCTGTCTTCGTACTTCACGGCGCGGCTAACCTTGCCACAGGCACTGTCGATCTCAACGCGGCCAATGCCCCCGCGGTCGTCGTTCACGGCGCGGTGGCGGGAGACGCTTTCGGCAGCTCGATAGCGGTCGCTAACGTCGGCGGTCAAACTGGCACGCCCGGAGCCGAGCAGGCTATTGAAGACGTGTTTGTCGGTGCGCCCGGAAACGACGGCCCGACAGGCACGCGCGCAAATGCCGGTGCTGCTTACCTGCTTTTCGGCGGCCCCGGCTTTACAAGGGCGGCAGCCAACGCGACGAGAAACGTGGACATTGCAGACGTCGCGACCCCCGCCAACGCGATTATATTTGGACAGGCCGGCGATGAGCTGGGCGCGTCGGTCGCGCTCGGCGATGTCAACGCGGGTGCGGCGCGCGACCTGATCGTCGGTGCGCCCGGAACCGACAGGCCTGAAAAGACGACCGACCCGACTGTCCCTGCTGCCGAAGACGCGGGCGCAGTCCACGTCGTCTTTGGCGGCTCGAATTTGAACCCGGCGACGGGCACGTCGAAGGTATTCGACACCGGCGCGGTCACCCCGCAGCAGAGCGTAACCGTATACGGCGCAACTGCCGGCGACCACTTCGGGTTCTCTGTCGCTTCGGGTGACGTGACCAGTGACGGTATTTTCGATCTTATTGGCGGCGCGCCAAATGCCGACGGACCTAACGACGCGCGTGTGGACGCGGGCGAAGCCTACGTGCTCGCGGGCGGCGACCTTCTCAATTCGCCGACAGGCGTATTCAGGCGGCTCGACCTTTTCACTATTCAACCCGCGCTTACCGTCTTCGGCCTGACAGGCGACCGCCTAGGATCGAACGTCGCCACTGGCAGCGTAAACCTCTTCGGTCGCAATGATGTCAACACAGACCTCCTGATCGGCTCGCCCGGCGCGTCCGGCGGCAAGGGCGCTGTTTCGGTCATCTTTGGCGGGGCAAATCTCACGTTCTTCCCCACGCGCGACGTGCTTACTGGTCAGGATGACCTTCGTTTCATCGGCGATGCAGCGGGCGACGAGCTTGGATGGGGAATCGCCACGGGCGATATTGATGAGAACACCGGCGGCGACCTCATCATCGGCGCGCCTTTCGCGGATGTTGTCGTAGGTATGACCACGCGCGCGAACGCCGGTGAAGTCTACGTCTTTCAAGGCACACCCGAAGATGTCCCCCCCGTCAACCAGAACCCGACTGTGACCGTCACCTTCCCCAACGGAGGAGAGACGGTAAACGGCGGCTCGGTTGCCAATATCACCTGGACCGCAACCGACCCGAACGGCGACGACACCATTCAACGGTTCGAGATTCGACTTTCGACAGATGGCGGGGCGACATTCCCTGATCAAGGTGTAATCGCGCTCAACGTGCCGGGCAACGTGCGGACGTTTGCATGGGCGGTGCCAATCGGCGTCAACACAAACACGGCCCGCATCCGTATCACCGCAGTCGATAATGCTGGCGGGACGGGTCAGGATGACAGCAACGCGAATTTCACGATAAGCGATGTCGGCCAGACAGTCCTGCTCAACAGCCCGAACGGCGGCGAGAACCTCATACAGGGTCAGGTGTTCAATATCACCTGGACTGTTCCCGCGCCGCTCGCGGGTCAGGTCAGAGGGTTCGACCTGTTCCTGTCGACCGACGGCGGCAATACGTTCAACATCCCAATCGCGTTCACAGGGCCGACATCGCCTGCGCTCGCAGCCGACGTTCGCTCGTTTGCCTGGACAGTTCCGGCAATCTGCACAACGACGGCGAGAGTTCAGGTGGCCGCGAGGCTTCTGTCGGGGCTGTCTGCGTTCGATTCGAGCAACAACAACTTCTCGATCTCGGCCGCAGGGCCCACGCTCGACCTGACTGACTTGAGAATCACGACAAATAACACCCGGATCTCGATGACCACAGACCCGCCTGCACAGGGTCCGGAAATCCTTTTCGCGCCGGGGGTCACTGTGCAGTTGACCGATTCTACGGGCGCGTTCCATACCTTCGGTAACGTCAAGATCAAGAAGGGCGGAAGGAAGCTCATCACCAAGGGGAGCATCAACAGCATGTCGCTTGATGCCTTCTTCCCGAACGGGGCGACTCGCACGCTCCGCATCGTAAACCCGACTTGCGGCATCACGCAGATCCAGGTCATGCGAAACGGCACGACGCTGACTGTGGTCGCGCTCGCAAGCGTGCAGAATAACTTCAACTAACAAGACCCTTGTGGTTTAAACAACCGGGGCCGGTCATCACTGACCGGCCCCGTCTTTTTGCTCTCTTCGCTCTTGCGGCAACAGGCAGCCCGACCTACCTGCGCTCGTAATATCTCATCACAACTCCGTCGCGGCCAATCGCGTACCCGCCGCCGTCGCCGAATGACACCGAGAATAGATCGGCGGTCGTCCCGCTCACCTGCTTTACCCAGTTTCTACCACCGTCGTATGTACGGACGATCTGCCCGTCGTGGCCGACGACCCAGCCCGTCTTCTTGTCGATAAAGCTTATGCCGAACAGCGGGACGGTCACGCCGAGGCCTACCCTCTCCCACGTCACTCCGCCGTTTTCCGTCCGCAGCAATGCGCCGTTGTCGCCTGTGATTACCCCTACCTCGTCCGTCACCATGTAGACTCGGTTCAGGTCATCGGTCGTACCCGACCTCTGCGGATACCAGTTTCGACCGCCGTCCGACGTATGTATTATCGTGCCGCCTGTCCCGACGACCCAGCCCCGCTTCCCTTTAAAACTGAGGTGGAAAAGCTGCTCCTTTGTTCCGCTCTGCTGTTCGCGCCAGGAGAAGCCCCCGTCGGATGATGCAAGGATGAGCCCTTCGTCGCCGACGATGTACCCCCTGTCGGAATCGATGAACTGGACCGAGTAGAGGTCTTTTTGTATCCCGCTGCGCGCGCCCTGTGTTTGAAGACTCTTGACGAAACTGCGCCCGCCGTCCGTGCTCATAAGGATAGTCCCGGCGTCGCCCACTATCCACATATCGTCCTTGCGTATGAAGACATCGTTGAGTCCGGCGCTCTGGCCTACGTCTGTCTCTTGAAAGGTGCGACCGTCATCAAACGAGCGAGCAACAAGCCCTTCGGCGCCGACGACCCATATCAGGTCGCCGTCGTAAAAGACCGCGTTGATCGTCGCCTCGCGCCCGCCTCGCTTTATCGTTTGAGCGGGCGACCAGCCTTGCTGAGCTAAGACCTCAGCCGAGCCTAGAATCGTCAATGAGAGTAAGAGGGTTAAAACGAGCGATCTCTTTTTATTAATCATCCGGCCTCCGCGCCGCCGCCGGGTGGATTCTAGCCCGCAACCTGTACCTCTGTATCTTCCCCGTAGAAGTTCGCGGCAGGTCTGTTAAGAATTCAATCGCCGTCGGCACCTTGTATTGTGGGAGCCGCGCGCGCAGGAATTCGATAAGCTCTTCTTCGCTCGGCGCACGCTCCCCATCCTCTCGGATGACTACAAAGGCCCGCGCGGTTGCCAGCCCGTCTTTGCCTGTCGCCGCCACGACCGCGGACTCCGCTACAAGATCGTGCGCGAGCAGCGCCGATTCTACTTCGAGCGGCGATACCCATAACCCGCGCACCTTGAAGCAATCGTCCGAGCGGCCGAGGTGATAGTAAAATTCATCGCCGTCGCGCCTGTACAGATCGCCCGTTCTTACCCATCCATCCTGAAACGTCTCGGCCGACAGATCGGCCCGATTCCAATACCCGAGCATGGCGCTCAGGCCCCGCACCCAGAGGTTGCCGGACCCCGCGCCCGCGACTTCCGCGCCGCTCTCGTCAACGAGCCGCGTCTCGTAGCCTTCGACGGTCCTGCCGCTCGACCCCGGCCTTGCGCCCTCTCTACGGTTCGATATGAATATGTGAAGCATCTCCGTCGAGCCTATGCCGTCGAGGATCTCAAGACCGAACGCGTCTCGCCACTCTTCAAATATTCGCGCCGGGAGCGCTTCGCCTGCCGACACGCACATCCTGATCGAAGACGTGTCGACCGCGTTTCGTAGCGCCTTCCAGTCCAGGAGGGCCTGGTAGATTGCTGGCACGCCGAAAAAGATTGTAGGTCGCTGCTCCTCAAACAGACCCACAAGGTATTCCGCATTCGGGCGATTTGTGTCGAGCAGGACCGTCGCGCCCGCCGCCAGCGGAAACGAAAGGCTGTTGCCCAGCCCGTAAGCGAAAAAAAGCCTTGATGCCGAATAGATTCTATCTTCGTGCGAAAGCTGCAACACACTGCGCGAGTATGTATCGATTGTCGCGGGTACCGATCCGTGCGCGTGTATCGCGCCCTTCGGCCTTCCGGTCGACCCCGATGTGTAGAGAAGGAACGCTGGGGTCTCGCGCGTCGTCGCGGGAAACTGCTCGCGGTCAGCCACGTCGTCCTTAGGGTCGAGGTAGTGACGCGCCCCTGTGTCGACGACGAGCATCGAGCATTTATCAGAGAACTTCGGGTCGCTCAGATCGATCTTCCACTCAAGCTCCTCTTCCGCGATCAAAAGCCTCGCGCCCGAGTCCGCTAGGATGAACATACAATCTTCAAACGAGAGAAATGTGTTTATGGGGACACAGATCGCGCCGAGTGATACCGTTGCCAGAAACGATGCGATAAATTCAGGCGAGTCGTATAGCAGCAGGGCCACCCGGTCACCCTCTTTAACCCCGCACGCGGTCAACTGTTCAGCCCAGTAATCGACCTCTTTGCGCAGTTCGCGGTATGTGATCAGGCCGCCGCGAAACTCAATCGCCGTCTGCCGCCCGTCTATCTTCTCGTCGCAGAGGAAATAGTCGTACAGGTTAAAGTATGATGGGATCAGTGTCATAAAGGCCGGATTATAAGCCAGCCCCGCGCGGGTATCAAATTGAGGAGGGCGCGGTGTCGATTAGAGACTTGAATAGATGTCCACGTCGTCGCGGCGTTCGACCGCAAGCCGCTCCTCCGCGACCGCATAATCGAGGTGCGCCACCGCTTCTGAAACGGCTAGGAATTTATGGTAGCCCGAAGCGTCGGGAAATAACATCGCCGCCGCTTCCCAGGCCGTCGCCCCTCGCTTTGGCAAAAGCGAGATCAGCTTGTTCTGCCTCTGCTGCGTGAAGCGGTACTGACGCATGAAGTGCTCGTCGTAGTCTGTGATGTCGTCGCCGTGACCGCCTTTGAGGATCGTAGGCGCAAGCGCGCGGATTCGCGCGAGCGAGACGAGGTATTCGCCAAGAGATTGAAACCGCTTCCGGTCGTTCAAGGGGTCCGGGCTTAAAACAGGATTCGGGGTGATGTTCTTTAACACTGTGTCTGACGCAAAGACTAGCCGGTTGCTTGTCCTCAAAAGACAGATTGAGCCGGGCGTGTGACCAGGCGTGTGAACGACCGTAAGGCTCTCGTGCTCGAATAGAATCTCATCTTCGTCTTCGAGCGTCTCTACAGCTTCGAGCGGGTAAGCAAAACCCCGAAACCTCTCATAGCCCGCCTCCATCTTGTCGACCGCTTCAGCGGGCACGCCCGCCGATTTTAGCAGTCTCCTATAGGCCGAATAATCTGTATTCGGCAAGACGGCGGGCGCGTCCCACGAGTGGATAAAGGCCTTCGCCCCAGACTCCTCTACCACCACTCTGGCAAGCCCGTAATGGTCTGCGTGCGCATGCGATATGATGACGCGCTTGATTTCGGACATCTTACGACCGAGTCGCGCGAGCCCGGCTCTGAGCGCGCCGATAGTCTCATCATTTCGCGGACCGGCGTCGATCAAGGTGAGCGGCTCTTCTTCGACAAGGTAGACGTTTACCGGGCCAACATAAAAAGGGGTGGGCAGAACTATTTTATGGATCTTCATAGCGGGGCGGGCTGAACTTGTGCGGGCGCACGTGCGCCCGCACTTCGAGTCGCTTCCGGTTAGAGGTTATATTTGCCCGCTTCGACCAGCGAGTCTGCGATGCGTCTGCGCGCGCTGAACGTGTCATACGGCGTGTACTTCATATACCGTCTCAGGACCGCGAGCATCGTGCGCAGCTCGTCGCCTTCCGCGAGCGCGGCGATTGCCTGGCGCGCGTGCTGTTCGATCCGCTGAATCGCGTCGTTTGTAAATACACGCGTCGCTTCGATCTGTGTTGCGACCGACTCGGCACCACGCGAGGCAATGAGCTTCTCCGTCCGAAGGATCGCGCTCTCAATACCGTAGATGTCCATAATCATGTCGCTTGCGGCGGCTAGAATCTCTTGCTGCTCGCCTACCTTTTCGCGGTACTTCTGCGCGGCCGAGCCGAGCACTGCGATGATCGCCTTCTTGGCATTCTTCAAAGCGCCGCGCTCTGCCGCAAACACTTCTTCACCCGGTTCTTCAGGCATCGAAGGCTGCAGAATCTCTTCCATGAGTTTCTTGGCCTCCCTGAAAAGGGGCAGCTCGCCTTTTGTCGCGCGGCGAAGCATCTGCCCGGAGATGATCAGCCTGTTGATCTCGTTCGTGCCTTCGTAGATTCTGCTGATTCGAGCGTCGCGGTAGGCTCGCTCGACGGGGTAGTCTTTCGAGTAGCCGTTACCGCCGAAGACCTGGACAGCTTCGTCCGAGCAGTACGCGAGCGTCTCGCTCCCGACGACCTTTATGATGGAGCACTCGATTGCGTACTCTTCTATCGCCCGAAGCGCCTCTTCCGGGTTGTCGCGGTTGACCGTCTTCAGACCTTCTTCGATCATCCCGACAGTGCGGTATGTCATAGAGTCCGCGACGTATGACCGTATGGCCATCTCTGCAAGCTTGTGCTTTATCAAGCCGAAAGACGAGATCGGCACGCCGAACTGGTGGCGCTGCTTTGCATAATCTGTCGCTATGCCGACGAGGCGCTTGCACCCGGTTATTGCGCCGACGCCGAGTTTCAACCGGCCGATGTTTAAGATGTTGAAGGCGATCTTGTGGCCTTTGCCGATCTCTCCGAGGACGTTTTCGACAGGAATCTGCGCGTCTTCGAGGTTGACCGCGCAGGTCGAAGAGCCGTGTAGCCCCATCTTGTGCTCTTCGGGCGCGACGGTCACGCCGGGGAACCCGCGCTCGACGATAAACCCTGTAAACTTCTCGCCGTCAACTTTGGCGAAGACGATAAAAATATCGGCAAACCCCGCGTTTGTGATCCACATCTTCTGGCCGTTGAGGACGTAATGCTTCCCGTCTTCCGACAGGACCGCTTTGGTCTTGGCCCCGAGCGCGTCTGAACCCGACCCCGACTCGGTGAGCGCGTATGCGCCGACAAGCTCAGCCGTCGCAAGGCGGGGAAGGTATTTAGCCTTCTGCTCTTCGGTCCCGAAATAGACTATCGGCAGCGTCCCAATCGTAGTATGCGCGCCGAGCGACCCTGAGAAAGAGGCCTGCCCCGACATCTGCTCGCTTGCGACGAGCGAGCTGAGCAGGTCGAGTCCCATGCCGCCGAACCGTTCAGGTATGTCAATCGAAAGAAGCCCCAGCTCTCCAGACTTCCTCAACAACTCGACTGTCAGATCGTAATTCTTTGCCTCGATCTCTTCGTCGCGCGGGAGCACCTCTTTCTCGGTGAACTCGCGCGCGGTCTGCGCTATCATGCGATGCTCGTCACTTATATCTTCGGGAGTGAACACCTCTTTCGGATCGTGGTCCTCAAGGATGAAGCTCCCGCCTTTGATGGCTTTCTTCTCTTCCACGGCACTGGTCATAACAATTCTCCTTCTCAGGGCTTAATCTAAAATTTAGTGCGAGAGCGGCAGTCCACGCATACGACTCAGGAAGCCTGCCGGTCTTATAAAAGCTCGAAAATCCCCGCGGCGCCCATCCCGCCGCCGACGCACATCGTCACCATTCCGTAACGCGCTTCCCTGCGCCGCATCTCTTGGAGGATAGAAGCGGTAAGCTTCGCCCCCGTGCAACCGAGCGGGTGACCGAGCGCAATAGCGCCGCCGTTTACGTTTAGCTTATCCTGGTCGATACCGAGCTCTTTGGCCACCGAAAGCGCCTGGGCGGCAAACGCTTCGTTAAGCTCAATCACGTCTATATCTTCAAGCTTGAGTCCCGCGATCTTCAGCGCCTTCGGAACGGCGGCAACCGGGCCTATCCCCATCAAGTCCGGCGAGACGCCTGCCGTCGCATACGCGACAAATCTAGCGAGCGGCTTTAGCCCCAACTCGCGCGCGCGGTCCGCAGACATGACAAGCGCGGCTGCGGCCCCGTCAGACATCTGAGACGAGTTGCCGGCCGTGACCGTTCCGCGTGCGTGAAAAACCGGGCGGAGCTTCAAAAGCGCGTCGAGCGACGAGTCCGGGCGCGGGCCTTCATCGGTATCAAAGACTGCTTCGCGCGTTACCGGCTTGCCTTTGGGCCCTAGCTCGACCGAACGGACCTCCAGCGGGACGATCTCGTCTTTGAACTTACCCGCTTTTATCGCTTCGGCAGCCTTCTGGTGGCTGCGCAAAGAGAACTGGTCCGCCTCTTCGCGAGAGATCGAATATTTGTTAGCGAGGTTTTCGGCCGTCAGCCCCATATTCAAATAGAAGTCAGGCCACGTCTCGACAAGCTTCGGGTTCGGAACAATCTTGTTGCCGCCCATAGGTATCAGGCTCATAGTCTCCGTGCCGCCCGCGACTATACAATCGGACCACCCGCACATAATTCGCTCGGCGGCGAATGCAATTGCCTGGAGCCCTGACGAGCAGAAACGGTTGATAGTTACCGCCGACGCCTCTTTGGGAATACCGGCGAGCCAGGATGCCTGTCGCGCCACGTTCATCCCCTGCTCCGCTTCCGGGTTTGCACAGCCCAGGATCACATCCTCGACCATCTCAGGCTCGACGCCCGGCGTGCGGTCAATTAACGCGCGTATCACCGTCGCCGCCATATCGTCCGGCCTTGTGTCCTTGAGAGTCCCGCGAGGCGCTTTGCCGACCGCTGTTCTCAGAGCATTAACGATTACTGCATCTTTCATATTTTTTCTCCGTCAAATTCTTCAACTTCCCAATCCCACCTTCTCTATTCTACCCTTCGTAGAAGTAACACCTATAAATAAAAGTTCTTATCAGACTCAGGTGCGAGCCACATAAAGAATCGTCAGTTACGAAGCGGTTTACCGGTCTTGAGCATATGTTGAATTCGCTCCTGCGTCTTGCGTTCGCCGGCAAGCGAGACGAAGGCTTCGCGCTCAAGGTCGAGCAGGTACTGCTCCGAGACGAGGGTCTTTCGCGAAAGGCTTCCGCCTGTGATGATCGCCGCCAGCTTCGTCGCGACATGCGCATCGTATTCGGATATGAAGCTACCCCGGACCATCATATGAAGCGCCAGCTTGATCGCCGTCAAAGCAGGCTCGCCCAGGACCGGAATGTCCGTTCGAGGGCGCGGCTCCGTGTAGCCCTCTCTAACCATCGCAAGCGCACTTTGTTTGGCGTCTTCGATCAGCCTGTCTCGATTCATTGTGATCTGGTCTGTGCTCCGCAAGAACCCGATCTCGCGAGCCTCGGCTGCCGATGTCGACACGCGAGCGGTGGCCACCGTCTCTGACACTTTCTTGATGTGCGGGAAGAGGTCTTCGTCCGGTAATGTGCCCTCGACCGCGCGCAGGACCATCTCTTTTACTCCCCCGCCCGCGGGGATCAAGCCGACGCCTACCTCGACCAATCCAAGATAGGTCTCCGAAGCCGCGCGCGCGCGGTCTCCGTGCATCGTTATCTCGCACCCGCCGCCTAGCGCCATCCCAAACGGGGCGGTCACGACCGGCTTTGCCGAGTATCGCAACTGCATGTTCGCGTTTTGAAATTGGCGGACGCCAATCGCTATCTCGTCCCACTCGCCTTCCTGCGCCGCAAGCAGTAGCATCATGATGTTTGCGCCCACAGAAAAGTTCTCGCCCTCGTTGCCTATCACAAGCGCGTCGTAGTTCTGGCCGACCTCTTTGACCGCATAGTTCATCATCGCGACCGTGTCGCCGCCAATCGAGTTCATCTTTGAATGAAACTCAAGGCAGGCCACGCCGTCGCCCAGATCAATCAACGATGCCGCCGCATTCTTCTTGATTACCTTCTCGCGTTCCTTCAAAGATTTGAGGATGATGACGCCCGGTTTCGGCTCTGCCTCTTTATAATCACCCGCCGCCGGGTCGAAAAAGTATGTGCGGCCTTCGCGCTGTTCGTAAAAACTCTTCTTGCCCGATTCAAGCAGCCGCTCGACAAGCGCAGGGATCTGCTGACCGTCTTCGCGCATCTTCGCCACGGACTTTTCGACGCCGATCACATCCCAAAGCTCGAAGGTGCCAAACTCGTGGTTGAACCCCCACTTAACGGCGTTGTCGATACTGACAATATCGTCCGCGATCTCCGGTATGCGGTTCGCGGTATAGATCAGGTTCGCGCTTATCGTCTTCCATAAAAATTCGCCTACCCTGTCCTTGCCGTATATGAGCGTGCGTATGCGCTCCGCCGTGTTGTCGATAGCCTTTGCCGCATCAATCGAAGGGAACTTGACTCTGCGCGCGGGCTTGTAATCCATCTCGATGTAATCGAGCGCCCAGTATTCAGTCTTGCCTCCTTCGCCTCTCTGTTTCTTATAAAACCCCTGGCCGGCCTTGTTGCCTGTCCAGCCTCGCTTTACCATCTCGCGCAGGAAATCCGGCGGCACGAGCGCCTCGCGCCGTTCGTCGTCTGGAACCGCCTTATAAAGATTGTCCGCGACGTAGAGCGATGTATCTAGACCTACGATGTCGCTCGTTCTAAACGAAGCCGACTTCGGACGGCCCACAACAGGGCCTGTCATCGCGTCGATCTCTTCGATTGAATAGCCGCCCTCCATCATCACACGCATTGCGTTAAGCGAGCTGAAGGCCGCGATCCGGTTTGCTATAAAGTTCGGCGTGTCTTTCGCAAATACAATCCCCTTGCCAAGCCTCCTGTCACAAAAGTCCGCGATAAACGCGGTAACTTCGGCAGAAGTGTCTGGGGTGGCTATGATCTCAAGAAGCTTCAGATAACGCGGCGGGTTGAAAAAGTGCGTGCCGAGAAAGTGCGCCCGGAAATCCTCAGAGCGGCCTTCGGCCATCGCGCTGATCGAGATGCCCGAAGTGTTCGAACTGATTATCGTCCCAGCCTTTCTGTGCTGCTCGACCCGCGCAAAGAGGTCGCGCTTTATCTCGAGGTTTTCGACGACCGCCTCGATAATCCAATCGACCTTCGCCAGCTTTTCCAGGTCGTCTTCAAGATTCCCAGTCGTTATGAGTCCCGCCGCCTTCGCCGAAAAGAACGCGGCCGGTTTGATCTTGCGAGCCGCCTCAAGCCCGCTCGCCGCGATGCGGTTCCGCACTTGCGGGCTTTCCAGCGTCAGCCCGCGCGCCTGCTCCGCCTGTGTCAGTTCTTTTGGCGCTACGTCCAACAACACGACTTCGATGCCCGCATTGGCTAGGTGAGCGGCTATCTGGGCGCCCATCGTCCCGGCCCCCAGCACGGCTGCTCTCTCAATTTTGTAACTCACAAAAATTCCTCCCTGGTTTTCACTAAACGACAGCGGCCCTCTGCCCTTCTTGCTTCTGGCCCTCTCGATAGAGTTTTTCGATTATGTGCGCGTAATTTTTTTCGATGACGTTGCGGCGCGGCTTTAGCGTAGGCGTCAGCTCGCCCGATTCAACCGTCACCTCGCCTGGTAGCAATGCTACTTGCTTCACCTTTTCAAACCGCGCTAGCTCCTCCGTGTACTTGTCTACTTGTCGCTGGAAGAGGTCTACAACTCGTGGATTTTCGAGCAACTCGGATACGTCTTTGTACTCTATCCCCTTGTGCGCGGCATAGCTTTTGACTACTTCCAGGTTAGGAACGATAAGCGCCGCCGCATACTTTCTGCCATTTCCAATGACGACGACTTGCGATACGAAGCGGCTCGACTTGATAAGGCTCTCAACTCGCTGCGGGGCGATATATTTCCCGCCACTCGTCTTTATCAACTCTTTCTTACGATCCGTGATAACAAGAAACCCGTCCCTGTCTATATGGCCTATGTCGCCTGTCTTGAACCAGCCGTCGGGTGTAAACGCCTCCTCGTTATCGGAGGGGCGGTTGTAATAGCCCTGCATGACCGTATCGCCTTTGACGAGAATCTCGCCGTCTTCCGCAATCATCACCTTTACGTTGTCCATCACCGGGCCCACGGTCCCTATCCGATTTCTATGCTCCTGGTTGCAAGAGATCGACGGCGAAGTCTCCGTAAGACCGTAACCTTGCAAGATAGGCAGGCCAGCCGCTGCGAACTGGTATGCGATCTCAGGGGCAAGCGGAGCGCCGCCCGATATAAACACACGCACGCGACCGCCCACGGCCTCGCGCCACTTCTTGTAGACAAGCGCGTCGGCTATCTTGTGTTTGAGCGAAAGCCATGGCCCCACAGACTGGCCTTTATCGACCTTTTCAGCCCACTGGCGGCCTACGTCGAGCGACCACATAAATATCTGCTTTTTAGGAAAACCCGAGGAGACGCCTCGCTCCACGATGCGACCGTAAATCTTTTCAAACATTCTGGGGACGCTCGTCATCACCGTAGGGCGCACCTCTGCAAGGTTTTGCGCGACCGCCTCTATGCTCTCCGCATACGCGATCAATGTCCCGCAGTAGACGTACAGATACCAGACCGCGCGCTCGAATATGTGCGAGAAAGGGAGGTATGTGAGCGCCTCGTCATTCTTGCCCTCAAGGTTGAGCCAGCGATAGCTGTTGAGCGAGTTGGCCGTCAAATTCTTGTGCGTGAGCATCACGCCCTTAGGATCACCCGTCGTGCCCGAAGTGTATAAAAGCGTGGCGAGGTCTTCCGGGCGCGCAGCCTGCCAGAGCCTGTCATACAGGTCGGGCTGCTGGCCGTAGATGGCACGGCCCTCATCCACAAGGTGAGAAATATTTATAACTGAATCGCTTTTCACATCATCCGGCAACTCGTCGAAACATATTATCCATTCGAGAGCGCGCGCACGATCTTTCATCGAGATCGCCTCGCGCAGGAATGTCGAAGAGACGAAGATGGCCCTGGCGTTTGAATCGTTGAGAATGTACTCGACCTGCGCGCGCGCCTGCGTCGAGTATATGGGAACGTCGGGCGAGCCAACTGCGAGCGATGCAAGGTCCGCGAGGTTCCATTCGGGCCGGTTCTCTGACCAAATGGCGATTCGGTCGCCTGAGTCTATTCCAAGCCCGCTAAGCCCAAGCGCAAGTTCTCTGACCCGCCGCGCCACCTCTCCGTAGGCCAGTGACTGCCACTTCCCGCCCTTCTTGTACCGCAGTAACTCCTTCTCGCGGAAACGCTCGACAGACTGGTTGAACAACTCGTTTAAGGTTTTAGGCTCGGCGCTCATTATCGCTCCCCCTGTCTGCGGCCACCCCGTTTAAGAAAAGATCGATTACGGGGGCGGCGGTTGAAACAAGGCTGTATCGCTTTCGACTCAGCACCCAGTTTGTAGCCATCTCGTCGAGCGCCCCGAACAGCACCTTCGCAACAAGCTTTGTCTTCAGCTCCTTGCGGAATACCCCACGCCGCTGTCCCTCTTCGACTACGCTTCGTATCAGGTCGAGGTACTCTGTCAGCTTGGTTGCGGAGAACTGCTCCATGAACTTTGTCGACGAGCGCAACTCCACTTGAAAGACGATGGCGAGATCGCGGTCGCGCCCCAGCCTGTCCAGGTGCGCGCTGACGATCTTTTTCAGTTTCTCGACCGGCTCCTCGACTTCCGCGAGGTTCCGCCTCCCCCGCTCAAGCGCTTCATCCATAACATGGTTGAAGATAGAGACGAGAATGTCGTCTTTGTTCTTGAAATAGAGATAGACGGTTCCGTCTGCGACACCGGCCTCGCGCGCTACATCTGCAACCTTCGCGTTAAAAAAACCGCTCCTGGCAAAGACCTTTATCGCCGCCCGCAAGATCGCTTCGTATTTGCCGTTGGACTTCGCTTGCAAAGCCCTCTTGACTGACATGCTCGACCTCGGAAAATGAATGATGGTTCATTCAATTCTTACGCCTTTTTCGGTTCCCTTGCAAGTGGAATTCGGCGGTCACGGGCTGGTCATCGGGTCAGCGAATGGAAATGCTCAACTCTTTTAGCTCAAGCGCGTCCGGTAAGGCGTAAGGGTAGCTCAACTCAAGAATCTGCGAGGCCGAATGCGGAGCCTGCGAGGCCCCCTGTTCAGCAACGTATCCACGCAGGCAACCGACAGGCGGGAAGCCTTTCTTTATCACGAACCGCATCGACCGTCGGCCCTCAACCGTCTCCTCTTTGCCACGGCACTCACGCCACGTCACGCCGCCGTCTGCGGTAAAGCGGAATCTCACCTTTTCGCCAGCTGGGTCTAAAGGGACAACAACCGAGAGCCACCTTGTGGGCCGTCTGCCTGTGGCGGCTATGACCGAATACCTGAGACCACGGATCACACGTATCTCTACTTCCCAGGTAGTGTCGTCTACCATAAGCCTTCGCCCCTGTCTCAGGATCGATTCGACATTTCTCAATGACGCGTTGACTCTATAGTCGATAAGGTCTCTGAGAACTGCCATATCGCCGGAAGCCTTATAGGCCCGGATCGCTTTATACGATGCCTCAAGACAGCTTTTGCGATAGAGCAGGTTGACAGGCCGATTTTCAAACTCAGCCCTCGACCTGACGGCCTTCTTCATCTTTTGACGCCCGCCATAATATTCGCTTGCGTATGAAAGCCCTGTCCTGGCCAGACTGGCGTAGACACTGGCAAACTTTTCAGCGAGCCGCACAACGGCTGAGCGAGTCCTCGCCCTGCGGAAGCGGTTGCCCTTGTAGACGGGCCTCAGCGCCGCCACGATACTCTCAACACGCTCCTCCGGCCGCTCGTCAAAAAATATCTTCGGCGCTTCCCTTAACAGGTTGTGAACATCTACCACTGCCACGTCGTCGATCAGCAGACGCCCTCCTTCTACGCTCCCCGGATTTGTCAGACCGGTCAGCTCCATCATCGCCTCGCAAAACTCACGCGCCAGTTCTTTATGCGCGGCAGATATGCGGCGGGCGAGCAAACATTTGAACCCGGCGGCGCAAAGCAAGACGGATTCGAGATGAGCTATGTAGGACTGATGCATCAGCTCTCTTATATCGAGCAACGTTGCGTTGAGCAGCTCTTTCTGCTCTTTCGATATGCTGCGAAGAAGCGCCTTATAGAGCTGGCCCATCTGGTATGTTCGGTCGATGTAGTCAGTGTAATAGCCTGTTTCGGGGCTCACATAACGCGCTGGCCGCAACGGGGCGGAACGAGCGTTGGTTCTCTGCGTCGTCAAATCGAGCATCCCGCCATCCATCTGCATGTTCGAAGTGCTGAGCGCGCAATGAGTGACGCGCCACCTTGCCTGCTCGGCCGCAGTCCGCGCGTGGTCGTCGATTATCCTTGTCATCGTAGCCGCGATGTCCGGGACTTCAGACCCTGTCCGAGCATCCATACGGGTGACAAGCTGGCCCGTCTCCTGAGTGATAGCAAGGAATGTGTCGAGCCTCGAAGGATAACCGGGAAGATGCCTTGCAAGCACGTGGGCCGGGCGAAGCTGGTTGCCCGCTCGTACGGCAATGGCGCGCGGAATCTTCCTCCTGTTCGGCGGAATCGTGAAATCGCCCTGGTCTATGATCACGAGCATGCGGTTCGACTCTTTGCTCAACAGGTTCGTGTTTACTTCGCCGCAAACTGCCTCGGCGATAGACTGCCACATGTTGAGCCCGCCGTGTGAGTGTGCAAAATCGTTGGGGTCGTTATGCTTGAACAGCGGCGTGCGGCCAATCCCCTTGATAAACAGGTCGCCCCACGGTAGAAAGCCGGCACGCGCTGAGCCGAGCGCGGGCGCAACGCCGTCCCCGCCGTACTTGTCAGCGTATAAGGTGATCTCGTCTCCAGGGCTGATGATCTCGTCCGCTTTCGCAACCCTGCACGAAAAAGCGTCGATTACCTTGCGGTGAAACTCGGGGGTCATCTCGTTAAAGGCGGGAACCACTATACCCATCTGAGACGCAAGCTCGAAGTTAAACCAGATGACCCTGCCGGGTATCCTTACCGCGCGAACCTCCGCGAGAAGCCCATGCCCCAGCACGCGGAGAATATTCGAAGGCGCGAGCTTCAACTCTCCCGGCGCATCCGGTCTCTTTCTGGACATGCGTGTTGCTACCATAATCAGAAATGGCCTTCAGCCAGCCAGACGCTTTTCGCGGCGAGAGGGGCTTTCGACAGCACAAGCCATGTCGGCCTCCACACGCAGGCCGACGCCGTTTCGTAATAAAACTGGAAAGGTCGCGTCGGGGCGAATCCAAGCGAGAGTATCATAGGGCTATGCTTCTTCGTCGATACGATTATGTGCTCGGCCCCGCGTTTCCAGCACTCTTCCATGCAGGCCGAAAGCATCATCTTGAGAATGCCCTTCCCTCTAAACTCCCGCTTTAAAATTCCGTCCCCAAGGCCCATAAGCGGCAACACGGGGCGGCTCTCTATCTCGTAGGCGGATACCTGCCCGACCACTTCATCACCGTCGCTGGCGAGGCAGCGAAATAGCGGCGGAAGCGTCCACCATCCTTTTGCTCGAAACGCTTCTCCGATTGAGGGGTGAGCCTCGGCAAGCAACCCGCCGATAAACTCGCGGTAGCCGATTTCGAGTTCCGCCTCTTCTACACACTTGACCGCTATCATACAAAAACAGGTTACGGAAAGAATGAGCCGTTAAACTGGCTTATCACAATCGGCTCCGCGCTATAGAAGGCTTCTGCGAACTCTACACCGGCGAGATTACCGTAGTACCTTGCCCTTGCCTCTGTACCCATCCACCATCGCGCCGCATCGGGTCCCGTGTCGAGGTTTCCCTGTGAGCCGTAGCAGCGGATCGCTTCTAGCTTCGTGCTGTAATGAGCGGTTATATCTACCAGAAATGAGATGGGCAGGTGCAGCCGCTTGTGCGCTTCGTGGAAGTAGTAGAGTCTCGGCGGGTAGCGTGGCGTGCCCTTCCACTGCGGCGCGGTCGGGCGCTTGGCATAAAAGCGGGCCGACTCGGCTATACGACTCGCGGCGATGTGGTCCGGGTGCGCGTCGTCAGGGTAGTGCGCGAGGATGACTTCAGGGTGAGTCTCCCTGTAGACCTCCGCGACCTGTATCCGCGCCTCGACGCTCTCCTGCAAATAATGTGTTGGCAGACCTAGATTGTGGCGAAGATCGAGCCCCAGTATCTTCGTCGCGGCATCGGCCTCGCTCGCGCGGGTCTCGCGGCTGCCCCTTATTGTAGGCTCGCCGTCCGTGAGATCGAGTATGCCAACACGGTAGCCCATGGCCTTCAACGCGAGCAGTGTCCCACCCGTTCCAAGCTCTCCGTCGTCCGGGTGCGCCGCTACCGTAAGAACGTCGAGTTTCATCCTTCAAGCTCCCGCAGAATAACCTGCTCGTAGTAATTAAACCTTACTTCGGCATCGTCAAGGCCGCCGCCAATGGGCCGCGCAACCTCCGGGTAGATCACCGGCACGGGAACCTCCGCGACCCTTAGACCAAGCTTTGATGCGCGAGCCCAGATTTGAAAATTGATTCCGTAACCAGGCTCCGAAAGCGCCAGACGTCGAATCGTATCGGCTGCGTACGCCCTGAAGCCGCACATCGCATCCGTAAGATCAAACCCCGTGTGGTCGCGCACAAGCTTTAACACTCGATGGTTCATCTCTCGCCGCGCGGCAGGCGCTACAACCCTCACCTCTGACTCCCTGTGCCACCTCGTCCCGGTGACTATGTCCGCGTCTTCGAGTCGCGAGATGATCTCGCGGACCATCTCCGGCACATGCTGCAAATCGGCGTCGAGCGTCACTATAAGATCGAAGCCGTTTTTGAGCGCGTATCCGAACCCTGTGACAAGCGCCGCGCCGTACCCAAGGGGCTTCGCGTGCGCCAGCACGGTCGCATTTTTAATTTGCCTTGCGAGATCGCCGCTCCCGTCAATCGACCCGTCATCTACGACTATGGCTTGCCACTCGCCCGGACAATCTATGCGTCGAATCACTTCGACCAGCGTCGCGCTCTCGTTGTGTACAGGTATAACGATTGCGGTCTTCATGCTCTATTTTACGCGCTTCAGATAGCCGAAAGGGTTGCAGGTGACTGTTGCCTCGCGCGCTCGATCAATCACGAAATCATCGCGGGTGGTAATCCATTCGTTGATGGCCGAAAGGACCCCGCCCGGCCAGGGCTTCTGGTTTCTCGCTTCACGGACAGGGAGGATGACATCGCACAGTTGCGGCATATCGACAACGCCGTCTTCGACTACGAAATAAGAACCGCGACTTACAAAATCGCCGTACGACCCGAGGACGGCGAGCGTCGTCTTTTTGTCATGCGCCGAGTCGTCGATGACAAGACAGGTCGCCGCCGACCTACGGTAGTTCGAGACAACTTCCACAACGCCCGGGTCGCAGGCGTCGCCCTTTATGAAATGCAAAGTTCCGGCAGCGTCCGGGTATCGCTCAAAAAACTGTGGGGTAGACGGCTGAGAGTCAAGGTCAACCGACACGACCATGAATTTTTCTATCAGCCCTTTTACCCGCAGCAGGTGCAGGCGGTCGTGAAACCAGAGCGCCGAGCCGCCGTCGAGCGTGCCCAGCTCGATTATCAGCTCCGGCCTCACATCCCAAAGGAGGTTTTCGTAGGCCACAAGGTCGCTCGCGATCTTTAACATCAACCGCCCGCGATAACGTGTCGGCGGGATGTCCGCGAATCCGCGCTTGGCCGCGTAGAGCGACCCCCAGTACTCGCGAATGCTGTATTCGAGAGACTCTTCTAATCTTGTGTTTGCAGTAAGGCGAGCCTGCCTCTCCGACATGCGCCGCAATTTATCACTTTTCAAAACGAGCCGCAATAGCGTAATCCGGCTCACACTTGGGCGACGGGGCCGCGCCTGCGGTTGTCAACCGGGGTTTGGCATTTGCTATGATGTTGGCGGGAAAGAACTGATGGAGAGAGAGATCAAGAACACGTTGAAGAAGAACCTGAAGGGTATAGCAGCGTCAACGCTTGAGATGCTTGCAAGGGGGATAGGTGTGCTCCCGTCTGAAAGGGTATGGCTTACGACAGACATAGTCGTGGCGCTCGCGGCAACGAACCTCCGCGCGACTGCCGAGATGCTAAAGGTAGCGCCCGACGTATCCAGGCTTATCGACGCGGGCGACGCGCGGGTCTGGGGCGAGATAGGCAAGCGGCTTTCGGCCACAAGCCAGGAGGCCGCGTTCGATTTCTTCCAGTCCAGTCCCGTAACACTCGAAGCGATACCGGAAGACCTTCGCAGCTCCGTATTGCGTCTGGCGAACAAGCAGGCGGCGCTGTCCGCGAATACCGCAATCGAGACGTTCAAGTCCGCGCCCCGGACGATCTCTTCGATAAGGGACCACGAAAGCACCAGGCAGGTTCTCAACATCGCGCTTGAGCTTGCCCGCCATTCGGTCAAACACAGCAACGACCTATTCTCCTCGGCTCCGCAAATTGTTGCACAGATGCGCGCGGCTGCCGGTCCCGACGGCGAAGAGATCCAGGCGCGCGCCCTCGCGCTGACGGCCGCCTTCGCATTCAGGTCGGGCGGCACGGCGGCCGAATTCTTCACAGAGCTGCCTTCGGCCATAGCGACTACGCGCCGTGAATCGCTTCAGTCGCTTTTCGAGATTACCGAAAGCTACCTCGATAGATCGGGCGGCGTGGCGCTCCAGTACTTCAAAGCGGCGAGCAGGGTCCTGGCCATCGCAGGGGATGACTCGTTTCGTCGATGGACCTCGCTTGCGCGGCGTGTGGCGCTGCAAGGCAATGCCGCGAGCTATCACTTCATGAAGGCGAGCCCGCAGATTGTCGGCGATCTCGCGTCAAGAGCAGGCGACCGCCGTAGCGCGCAGGTCGTCTCCGCCGTTTTAGAGATCGTCGAAGAGATCGCAGATAAGAACACCCTGGCCGCAATCGAGTGCTTCAATTCAAGCCCTGTCGCGCTCAGGGCCGCCTCAATCGGCCAGTTCCGCGAATGGGCCAGGCGAGGCATCGAAGGCATAGGCGACAGCCAGCGCAGGACCCAGGCGTATTACGCCCTGGAATCAAAGGCGAGCCAGGAGGCATTGCTCAAGTTCGAAGGCGGGCTCACGCTCGACTCGGTCGGCCACACGCTTCGGCTATACGTCGAAGGGCTGACCGGGCGACAGCTTACGGTCGCGCCGCTCTCTTCGATACCGGACGAGTCGAAGATCGGAGACGGCAAGACGATATACCTGCCGTCGGTTGTAGCGGAATTTGAGGATGAGACGGAAAACTTTCGCCTCTTCAAAGTCCTCGCGGCTCACGCGGCGGGACAGATCGAGTTTAAGACCTACGCCGAAGACGACCCCGCGACGCTTGCGGCTATGACGGAGACTCGCGACTCGTTTAGCAACAGGAGCGAAGACCACGCAGACCGCCCTGCCCCAACGAGCGGGGTCGATTTTTTGAAAGTGCTTGGCGAGTACCCGAACACAAATCTCGCGCTCCGCGTCTTTACAACTATCGAAAACGGCCGTGTCGATTACCTGCTCAGGCTCGCTTATCGTGGGATTCGCCGCGACCTCGACATCGTACGCGCGCGCCTCGTGGAGCGCAGGCCGAGGATCGAAGAGATACCGCAGGAGTTCTTGCCGTTCGAGCTTCTGTTTCAGATAGCCATTGCGGGCGGCGCGACTGCTGAGGCGCGCAGGGCTTACCCGACCTTCGTCGGACAGCTGGAGCGCATAGTCTCAGACTATGTCTTTAATGATGACGCCACGGTCGGCGATTCGCTGATGGCGACACGCCGCATCTATGATCTTTTCGTAGACCGCGCCGTCAACAACGACGTCGAGACAGACCAGTCCGAGAACAGCGGCCAGCAGGAAGAAGGCGAAGGCGAGCAGCCCTCGGTGTCGGACCCTTCGTCCGAACAGGATGACCAGGAGCAAGAGCTTGAGGCGAGCCAGGACCCTTTTAGCTTCTGGGCCACTGGGCAGGCCTCGGAGATCAGCCCCGACCACGACCTCTTTGACCGGACCGGCGGCGCAGAGTCTACTGAGCAGGACCTTGAGAAAGGCGACCGCGCTTTCTACTACGACGAATGGGACCGCGAGCTTGGCGATTACCGCACGAGATGGTGCCGCGTCATCGAGCGAATATCGACGCGAGGCGGGCGCGGGTTCGTCGAGACGGTCAGGAGCCGGTACGGCGGCATCATCTCTTCGATAAGGTACCAGTTTCAGATGCTTCGCCCGGAGAACTTGAAAAGGCTTCGCGGCGAAGTTGACGGCGAGGATTACGACCTTCAGGCGGTCATTGACTACGCGCTCGACAAGCGCAGCACGGGGCTGATAGACGACAGGCTCTACACTCGCAAGCTCCGCCGCGAGCGCGACGTGGCGGTTTCGTTCCTGCTCGACATGTCGAGCTCGACCGCGCGCACGATCAGCCGTTTCCCGAACAACCCTTACACGCAGCCGGGCCAGCGAATCATCGACATAGAGAAGGAAGGGCTTGTCTTGATGAGCGAGGCGCTCGAAGCAGTGGGCGATCAGTACTCTATGCAGGGCTTCACGAGCGAAGGCCGCCGCAACGTCAAATTTTATATCATCAAGGATTTTGGCGAAGCCTATTCACCAGACATCGAGCGGCGGATCGGCGGGGTCACCTACCAGAACAACACAAGGCTTGGGGCCGCCATCCGGCACGCGGCTTCAAGGCTCTCCGAACAGGAAGCGCGGACAAAGCTCTTGATAATTCTGTCCGACGGGCGGCCTTACGATCACGATTACGGCGACAGCCGCTACGCGCGCGAGGACACGCGTATGGCGCTCAGAAAGGCCAGGATCGACGGCATAACGCCGTTCTGCATAACTATCGACCGTGAATCCGAAGAACAGCTCCGTGACATGTACGGCGAAGTCGGCTACACCATCATAGACGACGTGCTGAGCCTCCCTGAAAGGCTCCCCGGCATCTACAGTCGCTTGACTACCTGATTAAAACAGGCGCTCAGCTGCCGCCTCTTCTTACGAGGCTCGCGATCACAACCGCAAGCTCTACCGGCTCTACAGGCTTGGGCACGTGCATCTGATACCCGGCAGTCAGCGCGCGCATGCGATCTTCGGCCCTCGCGTGCGCGGTCAATGCGACGGCAGGGACAGCGCCGCCCCTGCGATGATCTTTCTGTCTGATCTTTTGAATTAGCGAGTAGCCGTCCTCGCCCGGCATCTCAATATCCGAGACGATGCAATCAGGCGTTCGCTGCTCTATCTCGCGCAATGCCTCACTGGCAGACCCGACAGCGACGACCTCGGCCCCGCACTGCGTCAAGACGGCCTTGAGCAGGCTCCGCGCGTCGGGCTCGTCATCTACGACCAGCACCAACGTCCCCGCAAGCGATGGGGCCGAGTCGAAATCGAAGGCAGCGCTCTGGGGATCACTTAAATCTCCTCTCGCCGATTCCGCTTGCTGCTCTATCTCCTTTACGGCCCTGAGTGGCAGCTTTATCGTAAAAGTCGCACCCTGATCGGCTCCCGCGCTGTCGGCGGAAACCGTTCCGCCGTGCATCTCGACGAGGTGGCGCACTATGGCAAGCCCCAACCCCAACCCGCCGTGCGAGCGGGTCAGCGTGCTGTCGGCCTGCCTGAACCTGTCGAACACAAAGGGCAGAAATTCCGGGCTTATCCCGACGCCTGTGTCCGCGATGGTGATCTCTACGTGCGAGTTGATTCGCTCAAGTGTCACCTGTACCTTGCCGTCTTTTGGGGTGAACTTTATGGCGTTCGACAGCAGGTTCCAGATTACCTGCTGTAACCTGTCGGGGTCGCCCGACACAGCGCCCGTGAGAGGGTCGAGCATGGTCTGAATCTCTATGGACTTCCCTTCGGCTGCGGGGCGGACGGCGTCAATCGCCGCGTTTATGACCGAGACGGGATCGACCGAGGTCACGTCGAGTCGCAATTTCCCCGTGATTATTCGCGAGACATCGAGCAGGTCTTCGATTAACTGCGCCTGCGACTTCGCGTTGCGCTCGATGACTTCAAGCGCCTGGCCCGCCGTCTCCGGGTCGATCTTGCCGGTGCGGAGCATCCTCGACCAGCCGAGCACGGCGTTTAGCGGGGTTCTCAATTCGTGTGAGACTGTCGCAAGAAAGTCGTCTTTCAGGCGGCTCGCCTCCTGCGACTCCTGATAGAGCCGCGCATTTTCGACCGCGAGCGCGGCGTGGTTGGCCAGTTCTTCGGCAAGGGCGAGGTCCTGGCTTGAGTATGTCCGGCCCGATTCCGCCGTAACGAACGTGATGGTCCCAAAGACCCTGCCGCGCGAGGTGAGCGGGACGACCATAAAAGATTTCAAACCGAGATCTCTTATCGTTCTCAGGTGCTCGTCATCTCTCGCCACTGCGGTGAGCAACGAATCGAGTACCTTTGCGACGAGAGCCGAGCGGCCTGTCATCAGCACTTCGCGAAGCGGGCTAGACCTGATTGAGCTGCCCGGATAACGGCGACGCAGCTCACGAGCCATCTCGATCTTCGCGGGGTCACGGTGCTCGACGACCAGTTGTTTGACCTCTCCCTTCTCGTCGAGCATGTCTATCGAGCACCAGTCCGCGATCTGCGGGACGGCGAGCCGCGCGACGCTTGCCAGTGTCACCCCGTAATCGAGCGAGGAGCTTAACAACCTGCTCGCTTCGGCAAGAAACCGCTGTGACTCTTCTGCGCGCTTCTGGTCGTCAATGTCTGTGCAGGTTCCAAACCATTTTGAGATCGCGCCGTCAGGGTCTCTGAGCGGGAAGGCGCGGCCAAGGTGCCAGCGATACGAGCCGTCTGAGCCTCGCCTCATCCTGTACTCGACCTCGTACCGCTCGCCCGTTTGAGACGACCTGGTCCACGTCTCGGTTGTCGCATCGACATCGTCGGGGTGAAGTGTGCGCTGCCACCCCCACCCGCGCGACTCTTCGAGCGTCAGCCCTGTATAATCGACCCATCGCTGGTTGAAATAGTCTGCCAGGCCGTCTGCCGTGCTTGTCCAGACCATCTGCGGAATCGCCTCCGCAAGCACTCTATAACGGTGCTCGCTTGCTTCGAGTTGCGACCGCTCGCGCTCCGCGATCTCGAACAGCCTCGCATTGTCCATCGCCACGGCAGCCTGCGCGGCGAGCCCGACGACGATCTGCTCGTGCCTCTCTGTGAAGACTGCTTCGTCGGGGTGGCCGAAAAAGAGACCGCCCAGCACCTCGCCCGACCTTGAGATGACAGGGACCGCGAGATAGCTCGTCACCGGCAGATGGCCTTCGGGCATTCCGTAATAGGGGGAGTTCTTGCCGTATCGCGGGTCTTTCCTTACGTCATTGATGCGGATCACGCCTTCGCCTCGAAAGGTAGGGCCGAAAAGGTTTGTGGCTCGCGGCATCGGGAAGTGCGAAAAAGCCTCGCGCGGGACCCCCGACAGCGTGTAGAGCATGTAGGCTTCGCCCCTGTCTTCGATGACGTTATAAAAGAACGACCCGAACCGCGCGCCTGTTAGCTCCGTCGCGGCATCGGTCACAGCCTGCACAAGCCTGTGCAGGTCAAGCTCGGCCGAGATCATCTGGCCCAGCTCGTTTACGGTCTCAAGAGATTCGGTCTGCTCTCGCAGCCGGTCTTCTATGTTGCGCCGTTCCGTGATGTCCAGGCAAACGCCGCTCATGCGGACCGTCTGCCCTGCCCCATCCAGGAAGGGGCTGCCCTTTGCCTCTACCCAGCGAACCGCGCCGTCGGGTCGCAGAATACGGTACTGGATAAAATGGTCCTTGCCCTGCTCTACGCTCGACCTGATCGATTCGACAACGCGGTCTTTGTCTTCAGGATGAATGTCCTTCAAATAGCCCTCGAACGTGCCGTCGAAAGCTCCTTTCTCAACCCCATGAATCGATTCGATATTGCCGGACCATTTGACTTCGCCTGTAGCGACACTCCAATCCCAGGCTCCCATCCCGGCGGCGTTGAGCGCGAACCTAATGCGCTCCTCGTTGGCGCGCAGCGCGGCCTCTGCCTCCATCCGCTCGGTTACGTCTTCGAGTATGAGGACGACTTCGTGGACCTGCTCGCTGTCGTCTTTGACGCAATAGATAAGCCCCTCGACCCACCGAGGGCGGCCCTCTTTTCCGATCTCCGCCGGGTCATATAGGACAGGCGGCGTGCTCACGGTCTCACCCGCGAAGCCCGCCTTGATGTAAGGCATTACCCCCTTGGCGACAAGCTGCTGGTCGTTGAGGACGTTATAATCTTTCAGCTCGTCGGGGTTTGAGTCCCAGAGCTTCGCCCACGCGCCATTGGCGTGAAGGCAGCGCCCGTCGGGCGCGAAAATCTGCGTGCTTAAAGGTGATTGCTCGAACATCGTGCGGTAGCGCACGCCGGTTTTTATCTCCTGATCGACCTCCTGGTTAAAGACTCCAAACGGCTTCCGGTTTTGAAAATTATCGTCGGGCGCATTACTCATAGACAGGCTCTTAAGACCCTCAGAGACAAGCTTTCGGCAACGGGCGTCCACCACGTCAATCGACCAGAGAATTTTACTACACGGCTCAGGCAAACAGTCAATCGCGGCAACCCGCCTATACTGACACCTTTACTTTCGGCGTTTAAGGTAATAGACAGGGTCGGTCGGTGACCCCATAACCGAAACCAGCTCCCAGCCCTTGGCGCCGAGCTTATCCAGGCTCTGTTCGATAACAAAGGACTCGCTCCTGAACGCGCCCGTCTGGTCTTTGCGTAGGCTCGGGTTGTTTGTAGGCGTAAGGTTGTTATGCGCTCCGTGGACGACGAGGTATTCCCACCGGTCGCCGGTGGCAATGCTCTCTTCGGCCGGGTCGTGACCCTCTTCACCTCTGCGCTGCGCCAGCGCGCTTGCCGCAACTCCGATCACTGCGGTAAAGAGAATTACTATCGACGCAATCAGTATGATCCTTTTCATGACCCTCCTCAGCTAGCAATATCGAGATTGTAAATACACAAATGATAAAACGAAGTCAGCAGCGGCATGTTCCGAACATAGGTGAGCGGGGTGATAACTTGCTATTGCGCTCGACTGGCGAGGCCAACAATAGTATGATGCCGGGCAGAATTTAAGACCACTTCAGGAGAGATTAAAACATGAAGGTCCGTGACGGGCGTCTGTTCGCACTGGTATTTGTAGCCTTATTCGCTGTCTTATCTTTCGCGGCCGACATCTTCTTTGTATCGGCTGAGCCAGGGCCGCAGCCACAGGCGGGCTGTCCTCAGGCACAGGTGGTCTGTCCCGACTCGGTCGAGAAGACGGGGAAGCTCGCATTCACGGCAACGATAAAAGGCGGCGACCAGAATGTGACGCCGACATTCAACTGGACAGTCTCTCAGGGCTCCATCAGCTCAGGCCAGGGGACGTCCATGATAGAGCTAGATATGACGGGCATCGTCGAGGGGACGAGCGTGACGGCAACGGTCGACATTGGGGGCTTTTCACGCGAGTGCGGTTATGGTTCAACTTCAGCGAGCTGCACGACATCCATAATTAAGAAGGCCGAGGCGCGTAAGTTTGATGAATACGGCGGGATAAAACCCGTCGATCAAGAGCCGCGGCTCGACAATTTCGCAATCGAGCTCCAGAACGACCCGACAGCCGTCGGTTACATCATAAGCTACGGCGGGCGGGCCAGCCGTCCGGGCGACCCTCAGAAGGCCGGCGATAGAGCGAAGAATTATATCGTCAAAAAGCGCGGGATCGACGCTTCGCGGGTGATGGCCGTTGACGGCGGTTTTCGCGAAGAGCCGTCGTTTGAACTATGGCTAGTCCCTGTGGGCGCCGATGGTCCAACAGCCACGCCGACCATGGACCCGCCTACTAAAAAGCCTGCGGCAAAACCGAAAAAGCGCAAGGGCAAAAAATCATAGGCGTGCGTGACATCCGAACATGAGGCAGTCCGTCATGATTTGCCGCTGGCAGAAATGTATCTTTGCTTTATAGAAGGTCTGGGTTCTGATCGTTATCTACCAGTACCGAACAGGCGTACTTTGAGATCGCCTAGATAGATCTGCCCGCAGTCGGGCAACCGAGGTATAAACCCTTCTATTTTTTTTTGCGGGAGACTAAGAAAGGCTGATAGAGATACAATCGACTTACCTGCAAGATTCAAGTGTTACTACATTCAATAGGCGGTTACCACTTTGACCAAGGGAACTTTCCCCGCTGATTCGCGTCTAATATCCCGTGCCGCACAATTAACCGATTAGCTTCCTGTGAGGAGACTCTGTGTAAGCTCAAAGGAGAACTCTCATGCAAAATATTCGTGTGTCAATGTCGGCCATCGCCGCCATCTCACTTGTTATTCTGACCGTGCCTAGATTCTCTCTTACGACCTGCGCTTGTCCCCTAGCTCCGCCGCAGCCTCTGCGAATGCTTTACACGCAAAGCGACCTGATTGTAGTGGCTCGGATTGGTGAGTCGGCTGTAGCAGGCAAGAATGACCATTGGGAATTGTTGAAGACTGAGCTACTGGTCTCATCAACCCACAAGGGAAAAGCGAATGGATCGGTTATCCAGCTTTACCACTGGTCCTATAGTCAAGACCGAAAGCTCGCGGGCAAATACAAGCAAGATGACACCCTGTTATTGTTTCTCAAGGAGCGAAAAGACACGGGCGGATACCATGTTAATGACCTCTCTTATGGCGTGAAGCACCTTTCAGACGATGACCTCAAGGTCTACCTGGATAGAATCTCGGAACTCGCGACTATCCTTGAACAAGATAAGCCCAGCCACGAGGAAATAGTCGAGTGGCTCGTGCGGTGCGCCGAGGAACCTGCGACGAGGTGGGAAGGGGCATACGAGTTTGCCTTAAGCACCTATGCGCTAAACTCTATAGATGACAGTTCTGCTGATGGCGAAGAAGAGATAGTTGATGAGGAAAGCACAGACGATGGGCAAGTTGAAGAGGCGGGCGATGCCATTATTGTCGAAGAAGTCGAAGAGGATGAAGACGCTGACCCGGTTTGGGTCATGCTATTGACGGAAGAACAGAAAGAACGGCTTGCCAAGGCTCTCTATCGCGCGTCTGAGGTCAGAGAGAATGAAGCCCTCCTGGTGAATATTGTAGCGACCTGGCATGACTCACGCCTTCCGACATTTCTCCTGTCGCAGCTAAACCTGATGGCGGACAATGCACCATTGGTCGCTAGAGACCTCATGCAATCTCTAGCCGACATTCTAAACGACAAAAAGTTATCACGACTTGTCGCGCAGTATTGGCAGAACGCTTCCTACAAGGACCTCAATGAAGGAGGAACTGATGCGGAGCGCACCACCGCTCTTAGCACCAGAACTGGGATGTTGAGGAATTTTGTCTCGGCTGTGGAAAAGAGAGCGGGAAATTGAATTTAGGGCTTGCCAGCTTAATAATCCGAGGCCCGACACCTGAAGAAGCTGAAGGACTCGAACAGCGGTTAGCAAAGATGAGCTAGATTAACCTTGCTTCTTTGATCCTCTAAACGCAATCCTATCTTCTTAAATATTGGATTATGAGAATCTTTGTGGCACAACTAACCGATTGTGGCCCAAAATAATTAAAGCCGCAATAATGCGGCTGCAAGTTGTTGTAATATTGGTGGCCAGGGACGGAATCGAACCGCCGACACGCGGATTTTCAGTTCGCACCAGAGTTAGTTTCCTCAAATTGCCCACCGTTGCACACCGCATCAAAACCTTTGATTTTCAGGCATTTCCATACTATCATCTCGTTGCGTGATATTTCAGATTGTGGCCCCCGGTACAGTTCAATGTGTAGCTCATTGTGTAGCCGGGCTACCCAAGACAGGAGAGAAAAGGCATGGCCAAAGAGCGTAGCGGGATGGTTTTCGAGCGCGTCTACTGGTACGGAGCCGTTGAATACACAGACGAGAGCGGCAAGCGGCAACGAATCGAGCGCAAAGCCAAGAGCAAGAAACACGCGCTAGAGGTTGCGAGCCGTCTAGCCGAGGAGTTGAAAAAGAAACCCGGCAAGCCGACCAAAATCAAAGCCTCTACATTTTCCAAAAGCGCGGGATGGTACGCGCGAGTGACCATCACAGACGAGGCGGGCAAGCGGCGCGACATTTGGAAAAAGGGAGAGAATAAAACCGACGCCAAGGAATTGCTAAAGAACCTCATACGCGATTTAGACGATTCGGGCGAAACCGTTGTAGAGGGCAACAAGACAACCCTAAGCGAATACTTTGACCACTGGCTATCGGCGGCGGCCAAGCCGAGGGTTAGCGAGCGCACCTATGCAGACTACGAGGATTTGCTACGCCGCTACATACGCCCGGCGTTGGGCCGCAAGAAACTCTCCGAGGTACGCCCGCTAGATGTTCAACGCCTCTATTCGAGCATGCAGGAGCGCGGCTTGTCGGCTCGCACAATCCGCTACACGCATGCGGTTTTAACCTCCGGTTTCAAGCAAGCGATGAAATGGGGATTGATGCCGAGAAACCCGGCCCAACTCGCGGAGCTACCGAGGCAGGCAAGGCAGGAGATGCATGCGCTATCGCCCGACATGGCGGCCCGGTTTCTAGCGGCGGCGGCCACTGACAAATGGGGAGTGCTTTTTGCCCTCGCCCTCGCTACCGGCATGCGCCCGGAGGAGTATCTAGGTTTGCAATGGCGCGACGTGGATATAGAGCGCGCAATAGTCACGGTACAACGTACGCTCGTTTGGAGGAGGCGAGGCGGCGGCTATTATTTTGGCGAGCCTAAAACCTCGCGGAGCCGCCGTAGCATACCTATTCCCTCCTCCGTTGCTCGCTCGCTTGTAGAGCATAGGCGCAAGCAAAACGTGGAGCGGTTAAAAGCCGGGCCGGGCTATGAAAACCTCGATTTGGTTTTCGCCACTCCACAAGGCGGGCCGCTCATGCTCCAAAACCTCATGCGGCGTCACTTCAAACCGATTCTGCTACGCGCGGAGTTGCCCGAATCTATCAGGATGTACGACCTACGCCACTCTTGCGCCACGCTCCTACTCGCGGCCCAAGAAAACCCTAAAGTGGTAAGCGAGCGACTAGGGCATGCGTCAATCACTCTTACGCTCGATACCTACTCGCATGTTTTGCCCTCCATGCAGCAAGCGGCAACCGAGAAGCTAGAACAAATGTTATTTCGCCCCAAGGCGAAACGAGGGCGCAAGTAGAGGAGGCGAGCGATGACCGATAGCCAAGAGATTACCTTAGAGATTGAGCCGGGTTGCGAGCTATACAAAGAGGAGGTAGAGCCTCATTACACGCGCGGCCTACGCCGGTTGATTGATTTTGCCTACAACGGCGAGCCGGATGCGCTCGCCCGGCTCCGGCAAATCCACAAACTCATTTACCCGGAGCGATACCCGGAGCTATCGCCCTCGGTAGAGCGGGCTATTGAGTTTCACAAACTCATGGGCGAGCTATCAAAGATCGTAGAGCCAATCAACCCAAGCGACCAAGATGGCAGAATCAGACTAAAGCGCGATGGTCAAAAGAAACGCTCAAAGCTATACAAGAGGGCAAGCAATTCCGAGTATTGGAATAAGCAAACAACTCTAAAATCCCTAGCCTTGCATGTGTACCGCGAGAGCGTTTGGGATGAATTAGGAATTGAGCTAGACGAAAAGGCGATGGAGCGCGACCTAAGACAGTACCGGGCATATTGCGAGGAGCTACAGCAACAGCCGATTGTTTTGGAGGTTGTCACAACCTCCGGCGAGGCGTTGCCTTACCATACCTCTACGGATAGTTGGAAAAGCCGCAAGAGGAGCAAGCCCAAAGCGGCCAACCGCAAGGGGTGACAAATCTTTTTCCTTTTTTGTCACATCCACATTTTCAACACTCTGCAATAATCCGTAGCCGTCAGTTGATTACTGACGGCTATTTTCTTTGCAGGAGATTTTGAGGCTATGGCAAAGGTATCGAGCGATGCTCCAATGAGCGAGCAAGAGTTAGAGCTATGCAAACAGTTCGGGCTAGAGTGTGCGATTAGCGAAACCCTTGCTTGCAAGATACTCGGCGTTGACCGCGTAACGCTCTACAGGCTACGCAAGGCGGGAAAAATCCGGTTTACCCGCATCGGCACAAAGCGAGTTGTGTATGCTCCCTCCGAATTGCGCCGATTCATGGAGGAGGGCGGAAGCAAGCCCCGCCGCGCTCGGCAAAGCCTAGCCGCAAACCGATAAGAGTTTAAGAGAGTTTATGCGATTGTCGCATAAAAAACTGGCCCGCCGCAGTTAGGAGACTGCAACGGGCTTAACACTTGGGTCGCTACCAAGCAAGGCGATTCTAGCATGACCAAATTCAAATTTGATAGTGCAATCGCGGGTTGGGTCTTTGCGCGAGAGTTTCCCTTGCGCTCTGCGGAGCGCACAAACAAAAGCGCACATGCTGGCGGATTGGAAAATCCATCTCCGCTCGCATGCGGAATACGCCGGTACACCCTCGGCGGTTTGAGCGTTTGCTTAGAGGGGCATTTAGTGTGAGGGGAAATCAGGCTACAAGTCTTGGGCTTGTTTATCCGGGCAACGGGCGCATAGTTGATTGCGCGATTTCGAGGGGCAACGTCCCGGTCTAAATCTGGTGATTGGCCATTGCCAATTAAAAAGCCTGAGTATAAACCTCGCACACGCTCTGAAATAATTCTTCTCGCTTGGTAGCTGAAGAAATAACCGCTCCCTTTAGGCATCACCAGAGGGGATTGCCCCTCGTCTACCTCATAGAGAGCGAGGGCTACGCGCGTAGGATGAGTGGAGAGCCATGCGAGATTTTAGAGTCTACATAGACCATCGCAGCATAGAGGCAATCTACGTGCGGGTAGTTGCTCCGAGCCGCTTGTTTTATACGAGCTTGGAGTTATTCAAGACTCTTGTAGCCGAGCATGCGCGCGAGTACGAGCCGGATTCAAAATGTTGGCGGATAGAGCGAGGAGGGCAAGCCGAGCGGGGTTTGCGCGAGTGGTTGAGATACTTGGAGCTAGAGGCAGGAGCGGAGATTGTCTACGGCGGTTATCGAGATGAGCGAAAAGAGGCAAAGCGAAAAGCGCGAGCGGCGATGGCTCCGAGCGATGCCTACGCCGCGCTACACCTATTGCCCTCGGCCCCAAGGGAGTTGGTACAAGCGGCGTACCGCACACTTGCTAAACTCAATCACCCGGACATAGGCGGCGATGAGGAGCAAATGAAGCTAATCAATTCGGCTTACGCCCAACTCGAAAAGGTAGCGGGGTAGGCATGGCAGGAGAGCGCAAGATGAGCAAGCGGCCCGGAGCGCGGGTTTCTTTTGAGTTGTGCATGCAGTACGCGCCGCTCTTATACCGCGCCCTCGGAGCAAGCGAGCGCGCGGCAGTAAAGGCGATGATAGCGGGCCGCCGCGCTCGCTATTCCGATGCGCCCCATAGTTCAATTTCGCATGTGGCAAATCAACGTTGCCGCGCATGCCGGGCGGAAGCAATCGCAGTCGTAATTCTGGACTATCTGAGGAGAGGAGAAAAGGCATGAGTAGTCCCGTAGCTTTATACGTGGAGATAGCAGTACGCCGGGCTATAGAGGAGAAAACCCGGCGCGAGGAGATGAGCCGCCGAGAAAAAGAGCAAGAGGAGGTTATAGCCGAGCAATTAAGGCAATGCGCCTATGCTCAGTATGAAGCAACGGCGGAGGCTCCTACGGATACCGAGTTTGAATCTATCTGGCAATCACTCCGCGAGGATGCGCTACGCGAGTACCGAGCGGTTGAACAATCCCAACGGCAACGCCGAAACCGATTTTGAGGAGGTAGGGGCTTATGAGCATGAGAGAGTTAGAGTTGAAACGAAAATATGAGCAAGAGCTAAAGCGGCTCCGCAAAGTTGAAAATGAGGCGGCCCGGCAAGCCCGGCTCGAAAAAGAGGCAAAGGAAAAGGAAGAAAAAGAGCGCGTATTCAAAGAGCGGCAAGAGAAGCAACGCCAAGAGGTGGAAAAGACTCTACGCGCGGAGGCGTTGCAAACATGGGTTGCCAACGGCGGTACTGAGGAGGGATTCAAAAAAGAGTGGCCCTCAATTCGTACCGATATGTTAAAGCGCAAGGTGCTAGAGCAAGACGAGGAGAGGCGGCGCGCTCGGCTCGCAAGTGGCCGCTACAACATGTAGATGAGACTATCACCCGGCAGACGTATCGGCCCATTTCGAGTCTTGGGCAAATCGGCGGTACTCACTTGGGGCGCAACCTACTTGCCCGCCTACCGGCTCCGTTGCGTGTTTTGCACATCGGAGATGGTTGTACCAGTAACGCGAGTAAGCCCGGCCCTACGCTGTGACTATTGCGAGGCTCTACGCAACCGAGGGCGCAAGGGCAAATCGAACCGCGCGCCGGAGGTATAGCGAGGGCGGCTAAGTCCAATAACGGAAACGGTGCATGGAAACGGATGATGGCTGCATTTTGACTTGTTCTTTTGAGAGCGGAGAGCGCGCTAACTCCAACGTTTGAGGAGGAGCATGGAAAAGGGACGATGGCATGCCCGCGCGCCCGGCTCTCTTGATATTTTTCGCGGCGACTCGGCAAGGCAACCGAGGGTTGCCATTACCTCCTGTTGGCCCGGCTGTACGTCATGCAGCCGGGCATTTTTTGTTATGCATCAATTCCGAGAATCAAAACCGGAATATCAATATCGGCAACGCCGCGTTGCTCTAAATCCCAAACGAATTGCTCGAAATAGGAGACGCCGGATGACATTTCAAGAGCAAACGATTTAACGGGTACGATCTCAATACCGCAATCAATATGGCCCAAGTTGCGAAATATGGTCATCTTGGCACAGACGTTATAGACCATAAAAGAATACTTGCCAAACTGTACCTCAATACCAAGTTTCTCTTTAACAAAATCCATTTCACGAAACGCGCCCTTTAGCTTGGCCCTTATCTCATAATCCGGCTCGTAGTAACTGGTAGGATACTCGCAATAGACTTTGACGGGTTGCCAACCTCGCTTGCCAAACTCCACCTTAAAGGCAGTATTGATCGAAACCGGGCTGTACAGCATTTGGCCCGGCATGGTTTTCTCTTTACTCACTTTGGTTTTGTGATGTGAGGCATCAACTGCCTTTATCGCGTCATTAACTTCTGTGAGTAGCGATGCGTAGCGGCGGGTTACTTCTTCTTTGCCCTTGTTAAACGAATAGACGGCGGCGAGCCTCATGCGCCTTGCTCCTTTTTAAGCCACTCCATAGGCATTTGTGCTACCTTTTCGCGCCCGGTTGGTTGATGGATTGGCTTACCGAGCGGGCGGTACTTTAGTTTGCCGGAATACAAATCCGCTATTCGTTGCTTGGCAATCTCTATGTAGCTCTCCTCTTTTTCACAGCCGATGGCGCGCCGCTTGTTTCGGAGCGCGGCGAGTAGAGCGGAGCCGACGCCGGAAAACGGGTCTAGCACATAATCGCCCTCATTGGTCAAAGCCAAAACGCATCGCTCCACTAGCTCAATAGGAAACTGGCAAGGATGAATAGTCTTTTCGGCATGGTTGGCTTTGACGTTGGGAATATCCCAAAGCAACCGCTCCCAGTCTTGCTCAACAATTTTCCAAATGTCGGAGGGATTCTTGCCAAGAGGGTTGCCGGATGGTTGCCCGTATTTCTCGCCCTTTTTGAAATGCGTCTTGCCGGGATACTTTGATGGCACTCGTACCGAGTCCAGATTAAAAGTGTAATCATCGCTCTTTGTAAACCAGAGCATAACCTCATAACGCCCGGAGAATCGCTTGGAGGCATGTAGCCCATGCTCAAAGTGCCAGATAATGCGGTTTCGGAGTTTCAGACCATGCCGCTTGAAAAAGGGATAGTAGAAAATATCGAGCGGGAATACCTCCGAGTTTTCAACGTAGTTTCCTACTTGCCAGCAAAGCGAGCCTTGCGGCGATAGCACTCTAACAACCTCGTTAACAATCGGGTTTAATGCCTCCAAGTATTTCTCTAGCTCGGTTGCCTTTTCGTAAGCCTTACCGAGATTGTAGGGCGGAGATGTGATAATCAGTTTGGCTAACCCATCGGGTAAGGTGCTGAGAGTTTCTTTTGAATCGCCGGGCAAGATTGAAACATCGGCGGTACGGTCAAACGCGGTTGCTATCTCTGGATTCCATAATGCCTGTTGAGAAGCCATGCTTTTCGGTTGCCCTCCATGTCAAACACTACCGCGCAATCTACTACATGCAAAAGCGACCGGCAAGCGGGATGAATCCACTTTGCCCGGAGTTGCAGCATAGCCCGCCGTAACGCGCTAACCGGGCTAGAATCGCTCGGAGCTACACAATCCGAGGCGTAGCCCTAATGCCGGTTTCTTGACTCAAAAGCCGTTTATAGAGCCTCCGAAAAGCGACTACGCGCGTAGGGATACCGGAGCCGGTTTCAAATCATTTTCAATGTGTAGCTCAATGTGTAGCAACATAAGAAAAGCCGCTTGGTAGCGGCTCTAATTTGCTGATTTTAATGGTGGCCAGGGACGGAGTTGAACCGCCGACACGCGGATTTTCAGTACGCTCACATTCCATCTTTCAACTCCATTGTCTTCCCTTCGCTTCCGTTTTTTCTCAACTCCCGGCGTTCGCCTTTCCGCCGAGTCTGTCAGTTTCAACCAGTTCTCTCGATTCGGGGAGAATTCCGGGATACCGACGGTCGCCGTTCTCACTGTTTTCCGCAGCCGGCGCTGTCGCAAGGGGCTCGAAGATTCTGCGCTGGAGATTGCCGCTCGCAACGCCTTGTTCGCTCGGCAATACATGCGAGTAGAGGTCAAGCGTCGTCTTGCTCGAGGAGTGCCCGAGCCGGTCCTGGATGACTTTCGTCCTCACGCCCATGGCGCCGAGCAGCGTAGCACATGAATGCCTGAGATCATATACCCGCCATTCGCTCGATAGCCTGGCCCGCTCGAGTATCGGCTTGAAATGCCTGCGGTGTAGATTCGACAACAGCAGCGGGCCGCCCGCGTAATTTGTGAAGACGAGCCCCAGGTCCTTCCACCGTTTGCCAGCGCGCGCGCGGTCCTCCGCCTGGGTCTGCGCGTGTCGTTCGAGGAGCTCGGCCGTGAAGGGCGCGATCTCGATGACGCGGTCGCTTTCCGACGTCTTCATTTCCTCGTCGAAATAGTACCCGCCGCCCTTGCGGTTTACGCACACCACGCGCTGGACGTGGATCGTCAGCGACCCGAAATCTATATCACTCCATTGCAGCGCGAGATACTCTTCGGGCCGCATCCCGGAGTCGAGCGCCAGTACCCACAGCGCGAAGAAACGGTCGGCGGCCGCGGCGGTGAGAAAGGCCTCGGCTTGGGTGAAGTCGAATGACCTGACCTTCTTCTTCCGCTTAATCTTCGGGAGGTCTACGAGCTTGGCTACGTTGCGGCTCACGAGCCCCTGTCTCGTCGCTCGTTCGAGCGCCCGCGACAGAACAATATTAACGTACCTGATCGTGCGAGCCGACAGGCCCCGGTGCCGCATTTCCTTATAGAGCGATTCGAGAGACAGCGGTTGGAGCGCGGTGAGCTTCACATGGCCTATGCTCTCGTATACGTATCTCGCGAGGATCTCCTTGTAGTCTGAATAAGTGCGCGGGGAGACCGTCCCCTCGAGCGAACCCCCGACCCAGCTTTCGAGGTACTGTTTCAGGGTCTGCTTTGAAGGGAGCGTGAGGTCACCGAGATTGTGCTTGTGCAGGAGCTCGGTGAGCCTCGCCTGTGCGTCGGAGCTTTTCCCCCTGACTGTTTCACAGTGGCGAATCCGTTCGCCCGTCGGACTCACGCCGAGATCGACACGAATATAGTGGCTAGTCGAACCGTCCTTATTCTTCTTCTTTTTGATCGTTCCCTTCAATCCAGGTCACCACCCCGATTTCAAGCTTACCCGCGCCCACGCTAAATCACTGCCCTACGCCGGAGATATATTCCGTCGCCTTATTGAACTCCCCGGCTGCTTCCTCCAGAAGCGTACTATCACCTATGATCGCTCCCTTCTGATATAGCCCACCGCCGATCAACGCATGCTTATAGCCGAGGAGGATCGCCCTGTGTGTCTTTACAAAGGCGGCTGCCGGCTTAATTCGAAGCACGTCCGAGCTCAACGCCGTGATCTTGGCGAGAGCCTGTATAAACTTTTCTCGCCAGGCCCTGTCGTTCCTGAGCTCAGGGCTGGCTTTGACTTCATTCATCGCATCGGCGAGTTCCTGGGTGACGCCGCCGAGGGCCCGGAGATTCGCCTGTACTCGGCCCGCGTAATCGTCATTGGGAGCTGCGTCCTCACGCCCGTCACTCGCGTCGAGACGGGTGATCGCGGCTTCAATTTTCGCGAGCGAAGCGGCGCGCTCCCGCTCATAGCCTGCGTACGCCTTGTTTGCTATCCTGACGTCGACCAGGAGCCTGTCAGCTGCTCTCGGCGTGAGCATTATGCGGGCGGCCAGCGCCGGTATACGGATGTCCCAACCCGCCTGCGACTTGTAGCTGTGCGTGCCGGCAAGGTACCCGAGTAACGCGACCCGCTGGCCGTCGACAAACTCCGTAGTAAAATCGCCTTCAACCCACACGACATCATTCCCCCAGGAGTCGAGCCCTACCCGTGCCCAGGTCTTGTCACCCGTCTCGCCTATTTGTAGGATCTTGCCTTCAAATCCCCAGGCCCGGCCCGCATACTTCTCCGGGCTCTTCTTGAGCTGCGCGTACGTCAGTTCCTCGTCGACGGCCTGGACGTTAGCGAAGATCGCATCGGGAGATCGCCCCCCGTCTGTGCTGATCTTCTGCAGCTGCTCACTCATCGGGTCTGCGGGCGCGGCGTACAGTTTACTGAGCGCTGCCTCGTCGGACTTCGCCGATTCAGCCTGGCCTTTTTGCGCCTCTTCGACTCCTTCTCGCATAGCCCAGAGAACGGCGACGAGTAGCAAGCCGACGAGCACCACCAAGACGAGCGCGAAGCGAGGCACCGGTCTGTGCAAAAGGCTCGCACCCTGGCCGGCGGCCGGAGCCCGGTCGGCGGCCACCGATTCCAGCCGCTGTTTCTCCTCTCTGTAAATCCGCTCTCTTTGTTCGGGCGTGAGATCCATGCAATTGAACCCCCTGGACGAAGGGCCAGTCAGATAAAGAGCGAAGCCCTGAATTCCGCGACTTCCCTGCGGACGCCGAAACAACGCATCAGGTCATCGATTGTGAGCCCTGCTATCTCCGGAGTCGGCATCAGCGAAAGGACACCCACGACGTCACACTGGAACTCGTACTTACTCCTGTTCCAGAGATCCCCCGTGCTCATACATAACACCTGGGGCTCGTGCAGCTCGAGATGGGTGAATTCGTGACCGACGGCTATGATCTTGTCCGAAAGATTCAGTCTCTCGTTGATGAAGATATAGGACCTGCGCGCGGTCCTCAGGCATTGACCGTGCACGAGTCGCCGCGGCCGCTGGTGGACCTGTATGCCATAGGCCTCACAGAGCTCGACCCAGTCCTTCAGCGTCATGCGAAACCGGTTGAGCGCCGGGACCACCGTCCGCATGCGTGAAACCAGCTGGTGGTGATTACCTTCTAAGCTTCCTGGCATCCTCATCCTGCTCGATCTCTTCGACGTCGCGCTGCGCGTCGCGGGTGTCGTTCTTTAGATCTCTCTTCTCTTTCCTCGTTTGTTTCTTACGGCCGCCGGTCGAAGCGGCCACGAGGGGCCTCGCGACTTTTTCAGGGTCTCGCTTAACATGATCAATTTCCCTCGACACTATTTCGAGGACTGGGTTGAGCTGCTCGCGCTCACCGGGGCTCAATTCCTCGATCTTCTCGACGATCTCAGTCAGTAGTCCGAGGCTGCCTCCCCTCAGAGGCCTGCTGACGGGCGTGTCAGGAGTTACCTTACTGTCAGCCCCCTCGGGGCCTTCATCCCCTTCGCCGCCCTTGAGCAGCCAGTCGACGGAGTGCCCCGTCAGTTTACTTATCTGTAGCAATCGCTCTAAGTCCGGGAGGGATACGCCATCACGCCACGGGTAAACTGATTGCCTCTGCATATTTAGCCTTCGCGCGATTTCCGCAGCGTTTTCGGTCCCGAAGGCAATGCAGACCCTTCCGTAAACGGCCTGCTTCTCTTGTTTGGATAATTTGTTAGCCAATGGCTTACTTTTCGCTTGACTTAAGTCAGGAGTCACCTTACAATCGCCCCTGTGAAGAAGTTCACAGGACGGCGAGTATAGCATGACACCAGACACGATCAAAGCGCTACTTGGCATACGCCGGGTCAAGCAATCCACCATAGCCGACGAGCACGACTGGTCGGAATCGCTGGTCTCCATGGTCATCAGCGGCGAGCGGGACAACCCCGAAGTCCGGGCGGCCATTGCGGCGGCCGTGGGGGCGCCGGTGGCAGAAGTCTTTAACGACGAGTTCGACGCCGTCGTCGCTTACAGGAGGATGAAAACCGCATGACGATACACGAAGCATCGGTCGTTCGGCCCGGCCGAGACTTCGCATCGATAGCCGCGTCCTTGCTAGAGGTCCGTGGGGATCACCGCCGCGACGCCATATCGAGGGCAGTGCTCGCGCGCGCCATTGCCGATCCCTGCAGCTTGTCGCACTTCTATATCTATTCCGACTACACGCCTGAAGATCCGGTGCCAGCGCTGTGCCGATACGGTTACAGCCCGCGCGTCGTACTCTTCGGGATCGGCCTGGTCCCAGGCGCACGCAACACGGTGCTTTCGCGTGTCGAAATGCTTGCGATCCGATTCTTCCTCGCGCGGATGCTCGCTGAAAGTGAGGCCAGAGATGTCGCGGCAGCATGAACAAGATCTGCTCATCTATCTCATCGAGCAGGCTGAACAGAATATTGCCAGGGTTAAGGAAGCCTTGCTCTCCGGCGGAGCGCAGGCTGACATCAAGCCTGCTGCGGACGAGCGCGCCGAATCCACGGACCATATCGGGGTCGTTGAGGCCGCAAGCCTGCTCGGCCTGAAGCCGAAGTCGCTTTACGGCGGGGCGGCCAACACCCAGCATCTGAAACACAACCGGGGGCGGCTGGTCTTCTACGACCGCCGTCAGGTCCTCAGGCATATCGAGATCGAAAAGGACCGTGCGTGCGACGGCGAATGCCTTGCCAGGGCCAACGTCTTCGCGATCCGTGCAAACGGGTGAAGGATGACCCACGCCCGATACTGGCCGGCAGGCATATCCCATCTCCCCTGCCGGCCCCGTAAGGAAAGCGTCCTGCCAGACGCTCCCCCGGAGATGGGAACCAGGACCGGTAAAAGGAGATGGGGTATGAAAGCCGGAAAGAAGACTGCTGCAGACGTCGCCGCGAGAGGACCGAGAGTCCACCCGGGCGACACGAAGGTGAAAGGCAAGGTCTGGGTTGACGGCCGGGCCAAATGGATTCCGATGGACATTAAGACCGAGATCGCGAGGATCATTGAGGCGAGGGGCGTCGGGACATACGAGGAGCATCTCTGGCAACTCGCGCGCAAGGGGATCGAGGCTGAGCGCCGCGAGAAAGACAAGCTCCCACAACTCGCCTGGCTGCAGCCGGGTTTCCTCCCCCGGATCAAGGCCTTCTGCGAGGCGCGCACTTTCGAGACGGTCTTCGGTCTTAATCATTTGATCGACACCGCCCTCAATGTACAGGAGGCGTGCCATTTCCAGTTCGACATTAGGCGACAGGATGCGCCATTGGAGCGCGCGGGTTAAGAGTTCTTGACACTACCAGGTCGGCAGCCATGAAAAAAGCACAGCTGAAGACTTGTCTTCCGAGCGCTGGAGAGCGGCTTTGACACGGGGTTATAGCCGGGCTGTGGTTCGACCTGTTTGAGTTCTGCCGGGGGTGCAATAGCTGAGACGTTCGTGTGCGGAGGGCCGCACACGCGACTGGTAAACCTCCACCCCCGGCGGTGGTCTGTATCTGTAAACGGTTTACAGATGGAAAGTGAGGGGTTGATGAAAGAATCGATTTCGATTATTACGCGGCTGGCAAATGTAAATGTCGCGAAACCTGATATAGATCGGGACCGGGTTGAAAGCGCAATAAAGAGACATTTCGAGGCGCTGGGATTGGAGCCGAAACCTATCAGGTGGGTAGACGATGCTGAAGCAGGATATTCGGCCGCTTGGGCCGCCGCTTGGGACGCCGCTTGGGCCGCCGCGAGGGACGCCGCGAGGGCCGCCGCGAGGGACGCCGCTTGGGACGCCGCTTGGGCCGCCGCGAGGGACGCCGCGAGGGCCGCCGCGAGGGACGCCGCGAGGGACGCCGCGAGGGCCGCCGCTTGGGCCGCCGCTTGGGACGCCGCGAGGGACGCCGCTTGGGCCGCCGCGAGGGACGCCGCGAGGGACGCCGCGAGGGACGCCGCGAGGGACGCCGCTTGGGCCGCCGCTTGGGCCGCCGCGAGGGCCGCCGCGGAGGTAGCAGGTCTAGAAGCAGTCGGAGGAGACATTGAACCCATCCGTCGCTATGCGGGAATTTGGCTACCCTTCGTCGATGCTTATGAAGCCGGTCTCTGGCTCTTCTGGGTCATGCGCGATGAAGTGATCGCCGTCCCCCGCCCGGCCATTCAGGTCAAAGGCGAGCAGTTGCATTGCGAAGAGGGCCCTGCGGTTTGGTGGCCAAACGGGACCAGGTATTACTTTTTGAACGGCGTTCGTGTGAGCGCTGACATCGTTGAGACCCCGGCCGCCGAGCTCGACCCTGCGATCATTCTCAAAGAGCGTAACGCCGAAGTGAGGCGTGAAATCGTTCGCAAGATCGGCATTGAGCGTGTCTGCGAGGGGCTAAACGCTCGGTGTATCGACAGGCAGGGCGAATACGAATTGCTCATGCTTGACTTAGGCGACGGACGGAGTCGCCCCTACCTCAAGATGCACAACCCAAGCATCGGAGTCTTTCACGTAGAGGGCGTGGGGCCGGAGTGCCGTACGGTTGCCGAAGCGCTCCACTGGCGCAAGCCTGACGAGATGCGCGACATCGCTGTGAGCGAACAGGGCGAGGAGTGGCACCAACAGGGCGATGTTTGTATATGGCCGTTAGGGGCAGAGGCTCTGAAGCCTTACCCATCCATACTTACTTAACAAGGAGATCGAAATGTCCAGAAGAAAGAGATCGTTCATCCCGAAGAGAGCGAAGAAACTTGCGCACAAAGTCCTGCGCGAAGGCGAGCACACAGGGCACGCGCACCGTGCCGTCGCCGAAGACGTGGGGCTGTTCATCGATGGCGACAGCCTGTTTATGCGCACCCCGTCCGGGACCGAGGTAGTTCACGAAGAGCACAACGCGGTCGCTATTCCCCCGGGCGAGAAGGGGATCGGGGCCGTGAGAGAGTTCGATCATTTTGCCGAAGAAGCGCGCGACGTCATGGACTAGGCGTCCAGCTAAAGATTGCCGGAATCGGGAGCCTTTGGCGTAGGGAGTGTCTGTTGAAAAATGGCGGTAAAGAAGAGCTGCAAGAAATGCGGAGCATCGGGAATCGCGTAACGCGATTCCCGATGCAGGTCCTGCAACTGGAAGCGGGGCGGCGGGGTCAACGCGTGGATCGCGGAGCCGCTCGCGCCGGGGCCGTGGGTGGACAAGGAGTCCTGCGCTTGCGGCGCAGAGTACAAAGCCTACCGTTCGCCTTACTGCTTCGCGGACGCGGCCACGAGCTTACGCGTTGCAGCTAGGAGTCAAGGGATACCCGGCGAGGGATTTCGCACGCGGCGCGCGGTGCTCTGGATGTTGAGGGTTATGAAGCTGCAGGAGTGGTACACGGAGCACCTGTTTTGCGGCCAGTTTCTCGAAATGGACGAGGAGGTCGATTCGGAAATGGAGCAGTACCCATTCAGCGACGACGACAGCGCGACGGGGCCGAGGGCGGTGCTCGACCTCACAGGCGATAAGCTGACGCAGGAGCAGTTCACCGAGATTGACAGTCTCATGCAGGACCTTATCAGGCTCGGAGTCTGGCCCGACCACAGCGCGTTGCGCATATACCTGCGGGGCACGGCGGGCGTCGGACACAGGTACGCGCTGACGGAGATAGAGGCGTCACTCGTGATCAGGGGGATGAGGAAGCTGATCGAAGACGCCGCGCGTGAAATAGGTTCTCGTGAGTACCTCGCGCGGCCGGCCTGATGAGGGCGACCTGACCCTGGCGACGCGAATCTTGAAACAAGAGGAGACCCCAATGATCGTAGCAAACGACGAATTCGAAACTGCGGACGACCCGCGACAGAGGCTCGCCAGGTTACTCGACAGCCGCAAGCGATCCCAGGAGGCCACCGCCAGGCGCGAGCGCCGCGCGGAATTCAGACGGCGCGTCCTTATGCGGATCAAGGCGCGAGTCTGGGCGGTCCTCTTCCCGCCGCCGCCGCCGTTATACATGAGCCGTCACTGGGCCAGGAAGAAGCTAGCGGGGCACATAGCAAGACAGCGCGTCTCGAATTTCGAAGACATTTAACCTGGCGGTGTTCAGTGAGAAGCCCGGTCGTGGAAAGAGTCAGAAAACATTCCAATCAGACGCGAGGGGCCCTTCAGGTCCTCGTCGTCATCGCGGAATACGCCGACGACGACGGGTATGCCTTTCCGGGGGACGAATTGATAGCGAGCGATGCAAGACAATCGAAGAGGCAGGTCGAGCGCAACGTGCGCGCGTGCGAGCGGGGCGGCGACCTCTTCTTCAAGCCCGGCCGCGGCCAGGGTAACTTTTCGCGATACGTGGTGACGAGCGGCCTCGGTGCTCAGGCTATCAGTGAGACCCTCGCAAAACGCCTCGGCTATGAGCCGGCTGCCGCTTCGGAACTCGCCGGGCAGATCGTGGCAAAACATCGAGCGGCAAAGGCGACATCTATGACGCCTTTTGCTGACGACGGTGAAGCTTCTGCAGAATCCGAAAAGGCGACATCTACGTCACCTTTTACCGAGGCAGGAAAGGCGACATTTCGGGTTGTGAAAGGTGACATTTCGGGCGAAAAGGTGACGCCTGTGACGCCTTTCGATGAAGGCGAAAAGGCGACGTACATGTCGCCTTTAGGGGGTCCAAAGGCGACATTTGAGGCAGCGAAAGGCGACATTCAGGGTAAATCCCCCACACCCCCTATAAAGGAAGACTTTATTAATAAGAGAGAGAGAGAGAGTGACGCACGCGCGCAAGCCGGCCATTCGCATGAGCCTCTGTCGCTGCCGGGCGAAGCGCTCGCAGCGCCGGAAGGTTACCCGATTGTTATGCAGACCCTCGCCAGGATCTGTTGCATCAACATCGAATCCTGCACCGAGCAACGGCTGCTCGCGCTCGAGCGCTATACGCAGAAAGTCGTGCTGATGCTCAGGCCGCTCGCCGAAGCTGAGATCTGCCGCGAGCTCGATCTCTATCTGGTCTGGTTCAAGACGCGCGGGATGAAGGACCCGAACCCTACGCTAAGTCAGGTCGTGGACGACTGGCCGCGCTTCGAGCAGTGGAAGTCCGGCAATACCCAGAGGGCCAGGAAGAACGGGCGGGCGCCTGCGCCTGCGGGGCCCGCCCCTCAATGCGGCTGGCGCGAGCACTACGTCGCCGCGCTCAAAGGGTATCTGCCGCACGTCGACGAGCCCACGCGGCTTTCGGTGATCGAGCGATGGATCAGCGAGCTCCCCGGCATGTCGCTCGATGAATTCCAATCGAAGCGCTACGAGCTCGACGACATCGGGGTCGAATTGGGGTGAAGCTTATGGCAGCGAGACGCGAAACCGATTTTCGAAAAGACCCTTGCCCTGCTTGCTACGGGAGCGGCTTCGAGCGGACTGAGCGCGGCGTGCGACCGTGCGAGTGTGTCGAAGCGGCGCGCCGCGCTCGGCTCCTTGACGAGGCCCGAATACCGAGGCGCTTTGAAGCCGCGACGTTTTCAACCTTCGTCGCGGATACGCCTTCACTCGAGAGGGCGCTTTCGAACGCGCAGGCTTTCGTCAGCCAGTACCCTGACGTCGACTGCGGACTGCTCTTTTTGGGGGATCCGGGCGTTGGAAAAACTCATCTCGCCGTCTCGGCACTCAGGTCGCTTATCGCGCGCGGCGTGCCCGGCGTCTTCTACGACTCGACTGACCTGCTTAAGGAAATACAGGATTCCTATAACCCGGTCACTCTCTCTTCGGAGCTTTCGGTCCTTGCGCCGATCTTCGAAGTCGAAGTCCTGCTGCTCGACGAGCTCGGCGCGGCGAAGCCCACCGAATGGGCGGCCGAGACTATGACCTACGTCATCAACAGGCGGTACAACGACAGGAAGATAACGATATTCACGAGCAACTATCTCGACTCGCGGACCGGGCGGGTGTCGGGCGAGACGCTCACCGAGAGGATCGGGCCCCGGCTCCGGTCGCGGCTCCACGAGATGTGCAGGCTCGTGACGATAGCGGGCCCCGATTACCGAGAATCGATTAAAAAGCGGCGTGGGGGGAAGCTAGCTTGAAACAAGGGATCATAAACAGTTCTGAGCCGGCGCAATCCACGAGCCCGGAGCCCCCGGACCTCGGCCAGTACATCACGGACTACCGGTGGCAATACGACCAGAAGACGAAGTCCATGCATCACGTCCGAGTGAGAGACGGGTTCGTCGTCACCCGGAGGAAAGCAACGCCGGCGGAAATAGCGCGCTTCGACCAGAAGTCAGCGTGCGTTCAACCCGCCCCGTGGGGAACAGAGACCTGCGAGGCATTAACAAGCGAGACCCCACTCCGAGAGGGTCAGACGGGAGAGAGCGAAATGGAATCACTTACCGAAACCAGGGCCAAGGCCGCGTCGAGCAAGAGGCCGGAAGCTGCCAGCGCAGCTGAATCAAATATCACGAAGATGGACCTCACCGACCGCGTGTTCGGCGAGCTCACGGTGCTCGGTTGGACCGGGGAGCGAACGCCGCACGGGGAACGCCTGATAGCGGTTCGGTGCAGTTGCGGGACGACCACTACTTTCATCGTGCTTTTACCAAAGGAGACCCCGCGCCTTTAGGCCGGGGAGGAATTTGGTATCCTTGAGCGGGGTTAATCCCCGCGAAAAGGATGTTGGTTGCTAATGCGAAATACTTCAAAAACACTTGAGAATTGAGGATATTTCGCTTGTTTACTGAATTGGTTGTGGTATACTTGAGCCTATGAAATACAACCTTCAATCCAGCAGCCATTCGGTTCACCAATTGCAGTTCCATATTGTTTGGTGTGTTAAGTATCGCCGCTCGGTTATTACTAGAACAATTGGCGATAGACTCACCGAGATACTTAAAGAGCTCTGCGAAAAGCAGGGCGTTGAGGTGATGGCTACTGAGAATGAAGTTGACCACGTACACATTGTTGTAAGGATGAAGCCAGACCAACAGATTTCTAAGCTGGTTAATAGTCTCAAAGGCGTATCCGCTCGCAGATTGTTTCAAGAGTTTCCAACGCTCAAGAATCGCCTCTGGGGTGGACATCTTTGGAGTCCTAGTTATTTTGTCGTAACCGTAGGCGGTGCGCCTTTGGATGCGATTAAGAAGTACGTTGAAAGCCAGAGGGTGAAGTAAATGAGACAAGCCAAGCAGTATGCGCTTTGGGTTGGCCGCGCTCTTGTTTGGTTCTCTTGCGGCGCGGCTTCTGCTGTAGCTGCAAAGTTGGCTGTCGAGAAGTACGGCGATAGAGCGGTAATAGTCTACTGCAACACCTTGAACAGTGAGCATGAGGACAACCCACGATTCTTGGCCGATGTTAGCAAATGGGTCGGTAGAAAGGTTGTAATTATTAAATCGGAGTTGTACGAAAGTATAGACGATGTTTTTGAGCGTACCGGCTATATGGCAGGCCCGCACGGAGCAAGATGCACAACCGAAATGAAGAAACTGCCGCGACTGAAATATCAAGATGTAGCAGATATTCACGTCTTTGGCTATACAGCAGACGAGCAAAAAAGAATTGCGGATTTTGAGCAAAATAATCCCGACCTGAATGTCGAGTGGATTTTGGCAGATAAAGGGATAACGAAAGCAGACTGCCATCGCATAATTAGAGAAGCTGGCATTAAGCAGCCCGAAATGTATGTAATCGGTTTCGATCATAATAACTGCAAAGGTTGTGTTAAGGCGACATCGCCGGGATATTGGAACAAAGTCAGAATCCACTTCCCCGATGTTTTCGAGTTACGTGCAAAACAAAGCAGAAGGCTCGGAGTTAAACTTGTTCGGCTGAATAGTGTACGCATATTCTTAGATGAGTTACCCCCTAACATCGGACTAAATGAGCCAGATGGAGAAATCGAATGCGGCCCTGTTTGCCAAACCCCAACCGACGAAGCGAGGCGATATGTGCAACTTTGAGCGCACTCGTGAAGAAATAGAAATGGAGTTCGGTCCAGTCCTTGACCAGCTTGAGAAAGCGATGGAAGCCGAAACCGACTATCAAACCAAAAACGATCTTGAACGTGACCATAACAGTCTCTATAGCAGATACATCTGCGAGTTGGCTTGGCATGGCTATTAACCAAATGAATCCCCTGCCTTTAGGCGGCGGGAGGGTCAACAGGTATCTGCTGGTCTCCGGGAGGAAGACCCACTGCGGCCATTTGGGAAGAAAGCCCTGGGGGGCGTCGAGAAAACAGGCGGCGAAGGAGGCCGACGCGCGGCCTTCCCGCCAACCGAACAAAGGACAGGCGAGGCCGAGCAAGCGGCGGCAGGTGACACAGCGCGAGGAGAGAGAGACGAACTCGCAGCTGGCACAGGAGAAGGCTCCTTCTCTTGCGATCAGGACCGCGGCCGGCACGACGGCCGTCGAGACCCCTCGAAATTTTGAACGCATCGCACAGGTCATCGAATCGATAGCGAGCATCGCCGAAGGTATTTCGCTTGCCGACGCGGTGGACTTGCTTGGCGAACTCGACCGCCGCGCGGGCGCCCTTGAAAGCCTGAAGCAGACGTTCGAGCGGCCGTGGCTCCGGGATAACTTGGCGAAGATCAAGCAGGGACGAGGCCTCGTTTCGGCCTTCGTCGAATTCAGGCGGACGATTGAAGTCACCCAATAACTATACTGAGGAGTAAATCATGAGTGAAAACATCGAAACGGCGCCGGACCGGAGAGGCGGCCAGCAAGCGAGTCTCGAGCTGGCATTGAAATCCGTTCTCTCGCCAACGAAAACGCATCTTGACTCCTGGCTTGAGCTTGCTGAGAGCGGGGCGACCGACGAGGGGATAAGGAGTATTCTCACATTTCAAGTCGGTCCCAACGGGCGCACGGACAGCCAGTACGGCATCTGCTGCATAAAGGTAAAACCGGCGCTGCAGTTCTGGTACAACTCTTACGCTATAGGGAACCCCACGCTGCGGGGCACGGCGCTCGTGGATAAGGTTCGCGAAATCTTTTCCATACCTCTGCCTCCGGGTGCGGCCGCATCGAGCGAGGCCCTTCCAACTGAGCCCGCCGAGACTGACCCACATGGCCAGGAGCCGGCCGAGGAAGCCCCTACGGATGACGCGGAAATCCAGCACAACGAAACTCAGGGGAATACCGAGCCTCCTCACAGTCAAGCCCCTGCCTTGCTCGCGGATGTCGCCGGCGGGCCGAGTGATGCGGCGCTGGCCGTGGCCGCGCAGGCGGAGAGTGACGATGGAGAGAGCGATGCTGCAGAGGGTCCGGCTGAAGGGACCAACTGGCTGATTACGAACCTTGAAGACTTCTCGATCAGGAGGCTGCGCGCGACCTCTCTTGAAGACCTGCTCGCGGCCCAAGATTACTACAGGCTTGAGGCACCCGCATCCGAAATCCTCGATCAGATAGGCGATGAGCTGGAGAGAAGAGGCGCAAACTCAGAGGAGCCGCGGGCTACCACCGATGGGGAAGGCCTTAGCAGGAAAGTGAATGAGCACCCGGCGCTCGCCCCGCCTCCCGCTATCACTATGGACGATCCGGGTGTGATCGTGCTGCCTCTGGCTATTGTCAGGACCGACGGCGGGACCCAGCCGCGCGCTGAGCTCGCTGATGAAGTGGTCAGCAATTACGCCGAGCTCTACCGCGAGGGCAGGCCTCTACCCCCACCCGTCGCATTCTTCGACGGGATACATTACTGGCTTGCAGACGGATTCCACCGCGTCGCGGCCGCGTCGCGCGCAGGCTTCGAGGACCTGGAATTCGACGTGCGCAGCGGGTCACAGCGCGATGCGATCCTCTACTCCGTGGGCGCGAACGCTGACCACGGCCTGCCGCGCTCGAACGCCGACAAGCGGCGGGCCGTAGAGACGCTGCTTAAGGACCCTGAGTGGTCGCAGTGGAGCGACAGGGTGATCGCCAAACAGTGCGGCGTGAGCCACACGTTCGTCGGGGAGGTCAGGCGCGAGCTATCTGGCAGCGGTTTACAGATGGAGTCGTCTCGGCGGGTGAGGCGGGGCGACTCTCAGTATTCGATCAATACCGGAAACATAGGCGGCACGCGTCCGGCAGCCGAGGCCGATGAGTCCGATCTCAGCTATTCATTCTGCTCCCATGGCGAGCTTCTGATCAATGGGCCCTGGGAGGCGCGCATCGAGCTCGTCCAAGACGGCAAGGCGATGCCGCACACTTGCGATGGCGTCAAGGTCACGGCCTCGACAGACAGCGTGCTGATCGCTGCTGAGCGCGCGCGCATCGGCCAGACCCTGGAAGGGGTTGCCACTAAAGATGACAAGGCAGAGGCAGACGGGAAGGCGGGTGAAGCCGTCGCGCCGCACTCAGAATCCGAAGCCGGGGAAAGTGACCGAAGCCCCCAGTCCACGGCCCAGGCAAACCCGCCCGCCGTTAAGGATTCAGCAGCAGAGATAGAGGCGATGTTGAATGGTCGCGTGCTCTCGGTCACGTACACTTACATCCCTGCTCTCAAGGGGAAAGTCAGCGTAGGCGTAAGAGTCGGGGACGACCTCTCGAAGACGCGCGTGGACATGGTCGATTCGTCGAAAGTCCGCCACACGAGTAACCGCGTGATCGAAATGATCGCCGAGCAGTTCGACGCCAGTGACAAGCGAGGGGCGGAAAAGCGGCCGAAGAAGAATAGTACTTCTGCAAAGCCAGTTGCGAAGAAACCCGCGGTCAAATCAGCTGCCAAGAAATCTAGCTCCCCTCAGGCAAAACCCAAGCCGCGGACGGCCGCCGCGAAATCTCCGTCGGGCAAAGCCGGCTCCAACAAAGCGGCTTCAAAGTCGACGAGTCCGAGCAAACCGGGCTCGCGCAAAAAGACGAAAGGTTAAACAGGAAACAGCAATGGCAATAGTCGAAATTGAAGGCAAGCAGGTCACTCTCCCCGACGACGTAGTGAACGCCGGTCACGAGGCAATAGCACAGGTCCTCGTGGCCAATGGCTTCCCTGCCCTTGAAAAGGCTGACATCAGGATACTCGGCGAGAAGGCCTCTGACGGGCAGACGAGAGTCAGCGTCTCGCCCCATTCCACCGGAAAGGGGGGCGTCCCACGCAGGGAGATCGCGCAGTTCATCCGGGATCTTTCCGAAGCTCCCGAGCATATTAACCCCGCGATCAGGGTCGCCACAGAGATCATGCAGGCTGAGGCCACGGGCGATCCGGAAGCCTTCGGGCGCGTCGCACGGTCTGGCGTACTAGAACGGGTGATCGCCGAAGGCGAGCGAGAGGGGCGCGCTGTTCTCAAGGCGATGCAGGCGCTTGGGCACTGCATCCCCGCCTCGTCGACGGATGTCCCGCCGGGGTTTTAGGCAGCCAACAGAGTATGGAGTGTGAATATGGAAGACAAAGTTGAAGGCAACTTGCTGATCGGCCCGAACGACCAGGGCGAAATCGTTATGAATCTGCCCCGAGACATGACCGGGCATATCGTCTTCAGTCCAAATCAAGCCAGAGAGCTCGCGGAAATAATGCTTCACCAGGCTGCCTTGATCGACGGCCAGCCGGTTTCAAATCTCGCGGTCGAGATGCGGAGAACCCTTGAGACAATCGCGAGGCGCCGGCCCGTCAGTGACAAGGCGGGAGCGGCCTTTTACCGGTCTCGCCAGGACGCGCAGCAGGCCCTGGACAAGTGGAAGAGACGCGACAGATGACAGCCAGCATTCAAACAAGAGACACGGCGGCGGTGCTGCTAGCGAACCGCGAGGACCTGAGCCTCAAGAAGGCGACGACCTATCTGGTCTCGCGCATGCGGGTGCGTACGCCGCTCGGCGCCGCCGAATTCCTGACGATGTCGAGGACGGTTGGCCGCGCGGCCTACAAAGAGCGCGTCGAGCTCGCCCTTGCGCTCGAAGATCTCTACCGGGAAATCTTCAGGATCGAGCACCGTGCGACTCAGTCGCCGCCGTTCTCAACCCAGCGTGAGCATGAATTCTTCCGCCTGGTCAACGCGCGGCTCTTCCCCATCGACGTCAGCATGCTCGACGAGGAGCCCCTGTTCTTCTGGCCTGGCATACCGCTCACGGGCACACAACAGCATGACTGGATAGAAGGCTGCTGTCCGTTTCAAACGCTGCAGACCGTATTCAAGCTTGGCCTGGTGCTGAGCGGCCAGGCTCCCGGCAGGTGGAAAGCGCTCAACATCCTGCGCGAGCCCGCCCCGCCCCTCGAGGCCGTCGGCTGGACTCTGTTCGTTTACGCCTGTGCTGTCGAAGAGTCGCCGCTCAGGATGATGCCGATGGTCTTCAACATGCTCAGCTATAAGACAAACAACCCCTGGCTCGACATCCCGCCGGGAATGAGCATGTACCTCGACTGGACGCCGGAAAACGTCGCGCGGCTGTGCGTAGCGCGCCAGCAGGCCGACCGGATAAATACGCGCGTGCTCGAGCTCGAACGCTGGCTCCTGGAAGACCCGACGGCGCGGATCGGCCGCGTCGTAGAGATCTGGAACACGGCGGCAATGATGGAGAGGCAAGGACTTTGATATGAGCGAAACAGCACTCAAACATACACCGGGGCCGTGGAGCCGTCGTAAAGGAAAGCACAGTCTTATCCCTGAAGGCGACATAGTGAATTCTGAGGGCGATTGCATCGCGCTTCTTGATTCAGCGGGTGGGATGAGTGGCCCTGACGAAATTCGAGCCAACGGCATCCTTATCCAGTTCGCCCCTGATCTTCTAGCTGCGAACATTTTGCAGGAGGCTGCTGAAGAACACTGGGCAAACTGTGAAGAGTGCCAAGATGCCACTTGCCCCGAGCTCGGCTGCGAAACGGCCTTCAAGATGGCTGACGATGCACGAATCAGCAGGCGTGAGGCTATAGCCAGCGCGACAGGTGTGCCTATAGCTCAAGAGGAGGAAAAACAGTGACGCCTCCGCCTCTTACCAAGCTTGCCGCTCTGAGTGAGTCGGCAAACGAGTGGCCCGGTCGGGCAGGGAGAAGTAGCCTACTCCGCCCTGCCTGTAAGCGACGCGCTCATTCTCTGGAGGCTTGTGGCGCGTCGTCCCCGTCGCTCTCCCCGAGCGGCGGGCCGGGCCTCTGGAAAGAAACGCAGAGAAACCTATTGCGAGGATACTGATGAACGAAGCTCTGATGACTCCGACACAGGACGCAACCACGAATCCGTACCTCGAATTCAGGGACGGGCAGTGCCTCTTTAGGATGGTCAGCCTCAACGGCACGGTTATGGAGCGTCTGATCTCGTGGGAGGCTGTGAGGGAGGCCGCGACAGGGATCCCTATAGATTCGGGCTGGCTCGCGCCGGAAGTCGTCCGCTGGGGCACAGGGAGGATGGGCGACTGGGCCGTGGCGTTCATCCCGCCGGGGAGACACCAGCTCGAACTCACGACGGGAACGCCAGGCGTGGACGAGACTCTTGAACGTGTGACCGCTCCCCTCCCAGGCATGGTCATCTTCGGCATAGCGACGAAGTACTGGGCCTGGGCTGTGAGGTCCGAAAGGCTCAACCCCTCCGATGAGCTCTACCGCGCACCGCTGCCAAACGTGATGCAAGACGCGGCGATCTGCTGGGGCGAGCTCAAGCCGCCCGTGGCTTCGGCGAGATCGATTCTGAAATCGTGGCAGATATTCCAGACGAGCACCTTTAACAACCACGCAGCCAACGCGAAGTCGAAGAGCCACTCTGACGACGTCCGTGAGCTTCTCAAGGGATTGGCGCGAGCCGGTGATTACGCGCAATACCCCGTCCAGGACCTGGTGCGGCAGGTCGAAAGCGGTGTCACGCTCGACCGCGTGATCAGAGACTTCTTTGAGTCAGGGGAGATGCCGGGGTAATGGGAGCCGATGAGCCATTACTTGAAAGGGTGCGACGTGAGCGGGCTGAGGCTGAGCGGCAGGAGGCAGTGAAGCGTGAGGAAGACCAGAAAGAACTCGGGCTCGAAGGCTACACACTTGAATGGGGCAAGGACGCGCCGGTCGGCTGCACGCCGGTTCGGATCACCGGTCCTTCTGGCCAGGTGTCTACGGGGATGGCTTGCTTCGGCCGGGGCGCGCGCCGGCGCCGGTGCGAATTCTGCAACCAGGACTGGTCTGTTGCCCAGTGCGATTACCCGACGGGTGGCCCTTGCCCGAAATGCAAAGGTAAGAAGACGCGCGGGTCGCGCCCTTGTCACGACTGCGCCGGGACCGGTTACAGGATGTGTAACCGGCGGCTCTGCAAGGCCTGCCGAGCCCACAGGGAGCCCGACGAAGACTATTGCCCTGATCACAGGGTCTACGCGGGTTTCCCGCCGCTTGTCAAGCGAGAGCGCTCCTTCTGGACCACGACGGCGCGAGAGATCATCAACCGGAAATGCCTCCATAAGGAGTGCGAGACGATCATCTCGTACAGCGACCGTGTTTTGTTTTTCCCTAACAGGAAGCGCGCGATGTGCGAGCGTTGCGGGACGAACTATCTGGAGCTAGCGGTATGAGACTGCAGAGAGTTTTGAAATTGATTAATCCATTGATCTTCGTTTCAAACTGGGTTCGTTACCTCGCGCATCTTGGTGATGGCGTCGCGCCGAAGCCATCCGACCCATACGATTTCTCGAAAGATAGAGAGTATTTATAAATGGACCTGAGGCTAACTGACTATCACTTCGTTCTGCCCGGTGGCCAGATCCCGGCGGTGGACGAATCCCAGCTGCTCGACTATGTGGTCGGGAGCAACGGGACCTACGCGCGCGGCCGTCGACCAGGCCTCGAAGTATGCATGCCGGTCTCCTTTAACCTGCAGCCCATCAGAGGTCTGATGCCCGTCGCCTCTTATGCGCAGTGGGGTTACCCACGGATGCCGGTCGAGCTCGTTGAAATCATGCTCACCGTCTCGACGAGCGTCTGCGTGAACGGGCCGCGTGAGGCTTTATTTCACCTGAGCTTCGGGGACGTGCCCGGGTGTCGAGACCATCTGAGATGCGCGAAAGGCTGGCACGTCGAAATGCCTGAGCAGGAGGCCTCGGCGGAGCGCGTGAAGCCGACGGTGACGGGCGCGGGTTCTTCCACCGAGAGGGCAGTGATCGAGCTCCACAGCCACCACTCGATGCGAGCTGAGTTCTCTGCGGAGGATAACGAAGACGAGTCACAGGGGTTCAGGGTCTACGCCGTGATCGGGACACTCTTTACGGAGCCGCGCATACGCGCGCGCGTCGGGCTGTTCGGCCACTTCTTCGAGTACCCCGCGACCGAGTTTTTCGAACTACCTGAAGGACTTGCTGACTGTGTGAGGAGGCCAAAATGAAAGCCCGAAAACAAATTGCTTCTCCATTAAGACGCTACACGGTAGCTGACTACTTCGGTGAGCAGTTTCCCTACGGTGGAGAAATGGCAACAAGAGAGGAGATTATTGCTGATTTGCAAAGGACTACTAGTGATCGACAATTAATCGATCTATACCTCTTTGGGCTCGATAGATCGAAAGCGAATGGGATAGCAGCAGCAATGAAGGGACGATGAGAGCATAGGATAAGGAAAGGGCCTGTTATGGCTTACACGGCAATTCAGCAAGAGAGAATACTTAACAATCAATGCTTTTCTTGTGGCGATCCTCAAGTGGTGACCAAATGGAACTGCAATAGGTGCGCGGAGGCGGCGCGCGCTCGTGCTAGAGCCTACTACCAGACTCACAAGGAGCAGCGCCGTGAATCCAGTGTCAAGTGGCGAAAGCGGAACCCTGAAAGACTGAAGGAATATGCCGCGCGATCAGGCTCAAAACCCGAGCGAATAGATTATATGAGAGCATACAGAGAGCAGTATCGAGAGAATATCGCCGCATACAAGCGAGGATGGAAAGAGCAGAACGGTCTGTATGCGCGATCCGTCGAGCCAGTCAGCTTGTTCTACCCTTACAGCACCGGCTTCAATCCTCAAGATGAGGGCGCGGAGTTACTAATCGCTATCAATAATCTGGTTCCCCGGAGCCTCCCTGAAGCCATTCGCGCCGACGTCTGCCAGGAAATTGCTCTAGATGTGCTCTTGGGAAATCTCAACATAGCTAATTTAGCGGCAACTGTCGGGCATTACATCAAAAGCGCATACAAGTTCCCTTTGATCCGAAGTCGCAAGTTCGTATCGCTTGATCAGAACGATCTTTTGCGCCGGAGAATTTAGAAAGGTTAAGAGAAAATGGGCAAGAAAAATAAGAAATTCAATAGGCCCCAACAGCGCGTCGCGAGGCCAGAGCTGATGCCCGCGCTCGACATGGGCTATCTGAACGCTGCGGTCGTCACCCCGCCGGATTTCAAGGTGGCGCAGATAGTTCTGATCGGCGGCGGCGGCATCGGCGCATACATGGCGATGCATATCGGCAGGCTGATGAGCGTACTCTACCGTTCAGACAAGGGCGTCCACCTGACCATAGTAGACCCTGACACGGTCGAGGAAGTGAATCTCGGCCGCCAGCTCTTCTGCCACGCTGAAATCGGCGTCCCGAAGGCAGAGGCGCTCGCGCGGCGCTACGGGCAGGCCTGGGGTCTAAACGTCTCCTCTTACGTCGGGGAGTTCGACGAGAGCCTGCTGATCGGCACGGACCTGACCGTGCTCGTGGGCTGCGTTGATAACGCTGCGGCGCGGCGAACAATTGCAGAGACTCTAAAGCACAACCCTGAAGCTTCAGGCCCTGGATCTCAACCTCCCTTCTGGTGGCTCGACTGCGGCAACTTGAGAGACACCGGGCGAGTGCTGCTCGGCACCGCTTTCGAGTTCGACCAGCTGCGCGGCGCGTTCACCGAAAGGAAACAATGCCTGGCGCTGCCGAGCCCGGCCCAGCAATCGCCTGGTCTGCTTGAGCCGCAGCCGGAGGAGCTCGCATACGGCAACATGAGCTGCGCGGAAATGGCCGCTGCGAATCTCCAGTCCCTCAACATCAACGCCCGGATCGCGGCCGAGGCTGCGGATTTCATCACGCGGCTCCTTATCACCAAAGACCTGAAACGCTTCGCGTGCGAAGTCAACATCGCGGCCGGCAGCACCAAGTCTATCTATGCGACCCCCGACGAAGTAGCGCGGGTGATCAGGAAGCCCGCGAGCTTCCTCGAGAGAGGCCATTGATGAAACAGCGGCACGATCAAACATGGCGATGCATCGACATCGCAAAAGACGGGACCTGGGGGATCAAGATCTGCTTCCGGTGTGAAACGGTGAAGACTTCGATCCACCCGCGATACCTGAAGATCCCCCTGGCTACGATCACGAGGACCAACTATGCCTAAGACGACAATCGAATGGGTGAGTACCTACGCCGAGGACGGGAGCTTCACCGACGGCTACAGCGTCAACCCGATCAAGGCGGTAAACATAGAGACGGGCAAGCGCGGCCATTTCTGCACTAAGGTCTCCGCAGAGTGCCTCAACTGCTACGCGGAGAGCTATAACCTGCGGTTCGGCGTCGGCTTGAAATACACGGCCGCGAACCTCTCGAAGGTCAGGTTCGAGCTCGACACCAGGGAGCTTGAGCAGCTTGCAAAGATGGAGGAGCCGGTAACGATATTCCCCTGCGACATGACTGATCTATTCCACGAGAGGATCACCCCGTGGCAGCGGGACAGAGTCTTCCACTGGTTCAGCCGCATGCGGCAGCACACGATCATGGTCCTCACTAAGCGGCCCGAAGAGGCGGTCGAGTATTTCAGGCAGGTCAAAGCGGAGGCGGTCGATCAGTTCGGCGAGGACTGCGAGCTGCTCCCGCCCCGAAACATCAAATTCGGGGTCTCGGTCGGCGACCAGAAAACAGCCGACGAGAGGCGCGAGCATTTCAAGAAGATCGATGCCGTGTCGAAGTTCGTGAGCTATGAGCCCGCGCTCGGCCCCGTCGATTGGACCGGCTGGGAGTTCGTCAACCAGATCATCACCGGCGGCGAGTCCGGGCCGAGCGCTCGGCCGTACGATCCGCAGTGGTTCCGGCAGACCAGGGACTGGTGTCACGCCCACGGCATCGCCTACTTCCACAAGCAGAATGGGGCCTTCATATCGAGGGATCAGCTGAAGCTCGCGGGGAGATCTCTGGAGGGCCTGCCGGCGCGTGTGCTGAAGAGACCGGTAGTAATCGACGGCGACGAGCTGTTCAAAGTCGGCAAGAAGCTTAGCGGCCGACTCCTGGACGGCAAGGAGTACAACGGGATCGCCCCTCTCCCTTCAGATGAGACCTGGCTAGGAGTCTGCGATGTACAGAGCTGAGCGACACGAGGATGAGGCTGACCGGAAATACCGTGAGATGGAGCGGGAACTGCGCGCAGAGCAGCGCGGGCGAGATGAATACGACCGCGGCATTAACCAGGCGATAGAGGATGGGCGCCGGGCCCGGACCCACATGAAGGACAGGACCGCGCGCGTCACCAGTCGGCAATTCCAGCCCCGCGGGTGTTTCAGGATAAGGAAATAAATTCTATGACAGAGGACCTGGTCGAACCAGCCGCAGAGACGCAGGCTTCCGAGCAGCTCGAGCAGCGCGTGGTGATACTCGTGAAAGGTGATCTAACCGCCATGCTTTGCCTGGGCTTAATAGGGGGCAAGCCGGCAGCCGCGCGGGTGGACCCACGGCTTGAAATCCCGGAGATCTTCTTTTACCCAGATGCCAAGGCGGCGCGACGCACGTTCAACAAGGATCTCGGCTTGAGCAAAGAGCGGGGATGGAGTGTGGCGTATGACGGCGGGCGGCTTTGGGACGGCGGGCTGTGGTGTCACAGTCACAGATAACCGCGGTTGGGATGATGGAGGAGCTATGAGAGATCACAGTGGGTGCATAAGAGGTTACAGACAGTTGTCGAGGGCCTGGTACGGGCTGGCGTGCCTTTCCAAAGAGGGTTTAGTCGACCAGGTGACCTTCGGGTTTTACCACCCTGAAGGCGGGACAACCGGAGAGATTTACGTCGAATGGTCCCCGCTCGTAAGCGATGAAAGACCCACACCGCGGCTCCATCTTTACGACGATGCATTCAGCGCGCTTGCGCATTTCAAGGACGTTCTAGACCGGCTCGCCGACTTCGACAACGCAGACATCCAACCCTGGGAGTTCTGCCAGATCCTGCGGGAGTGCGGGTTCCAAGACCTGACAGATAATAGAAAGCCTGGCGCAGAAGACGGGCGACTTGAGCCGATCAACCCCGGCGACATCGCACGAGTGTTGACAGAGCTCAGCGCGCGCGGCGGCGCAGACAAGAAGATCGCGGCGGTGCTCGCGAGTGCAGTATGTGCAGGCGACGAGCCGGGGTAAAGATGATCGCTTATCAGATATACAAGGGTTCCGATGGGGCCGCGACAAAGAAGTTCTACGCCGACCTCGAGACGCGCGGGCCGCTCGGTTTCGTGGCTATGAACCTCTTTCGCGCCCAGAAGTGCTCTGCCCGCGCAAAGGGCTACAGGCGGCGCGCGCACAAGGATAACGCGTACGACCGCAAGAATTGGTCGCTCAAGCAGCTCTGCCAGGCGCTCGAAGAGCATGCCGCCCCTCTCGGCATTAAGTTTGGCTGGGGCCGCGACGACACGCAGGCCTTTCATCGTGCTTTTACCAAAGGAGACCCCGTGCCTTTAGGCCGGGGAGGAATTTGGTATCCTTGAGCGGGGTTAATCCCCGCGAAAAGGATGTTGGTTGATAATACGAAATACTTCAAAAACACTTGAGAATTGAGGATATTTCGCTTGAAAACTAAATTGGTTGTAGTATACTTGAACGTATGAAATATGACCTTCAATCCAGTAGCCATTCGGTTCACCAATTGCAGTTCCATATCGTTTGGTGTGTTAAGTATCGCCGTTCGGTTATTACTAGAACCATTGGCGATAGACTGACTGAGATACTTAAAGAGTTGTGCGAAAAGGCGAATGTTGAGTTGCTTGCTACTGAGAACGAAGTTGACCACGTACACATTGTTGTAAGGATGAAGCCTGACCAACAGATTTCTAAGCTGGTTAATAGTCTCAAGGGTGTAACCGCTCGCAGATTGTTTCAAGAGTTTCCGACGCTCAAGAATCGCTTGTGGGGTGGACACCTTTGGAGTCCTAGCTACTTCGTTGTAACCGTTGGCGGTGCGCCTCTGGATGCAATCAAGAAGTATGTTGAGAATCAAAGAAAGGCGTAACGAACTATGTCCACTGAAACTACAGCTTTGTCTCCCGCGTTGTTTGGAGGCCCGCTTGACTATCAGCAGTTTCGCAAGTTGTTTCCAGCTACGCGGAATTTCCATAAATATACACATGACCAGCGTGCGGAACTGATGTCTTCGTTTCGGCAAGGCCACAGGGCGAGGCACAGAACAGGCGAGTTTTTCTACACCCATGAGCTTTGCCCGAATATCTGCTTTCCTACTGCTGGACAAGCGACCAAAGAAGCACATGAAATCTATCTCGCTCAATTCAAAGAACCTGAAGGCGAAGACTATGCTACGCAGGCTTTCAGTCATAATTGTCGAACAGAGAAACATGATTCTTGTCCACATATATGGCGCAATATGGGTGAAAACCCAAAGCGGTGGTTTGATTGTCAGTGCAAATGCCACGAACCATCCTCCGATAGCTAAAGAGAATCCCCTGCCTTCAGGCGGCGGGAGGGTCAAAAGTTGGGTTCTCTATGTCGATCTGCCCGGCGGCCAGGTCTCTTTTCATTCGGCGGAGCGGTACGCCGGCTCCGACTATACGGGCGAATGGGACGGCAAGCATTTGAGCGCGGAGAGGATCATCCGATTCGCCCAGGATGTAATCGATTTATCAAAGGCAGGCGGTGGATAGGCCTTAAGGAAGGAGCAAAAAGCGTGGGAACATTGAGTGTTTTGAACGTAGGCGGCGGAGACATTCGGATCAGCTTTGACAAGGCGAGCGCGGCCGAGGCGATCCGCGCCAAACGAGTTATCACCGACATGATGCGCCGCGGCTATGCGGTGCTGATCGAAGTCGACGGGGCCTTCCAACGCGCCGTCGACTTCGACGAGAACGTTGGAGAGTACATTATCGCGGATTACGACCCGATGGTCGAAACAACGGGAGCTGAGGATGGGGAACAAGAAGAGCGGATCGAAAGGCCAGAAATCGCGGTCCAGAAGGCGAAGCGCAAGACTACGCGCCGGCGCATCAGCATGGAGCGGGCAAATGCCGTCGGGGTCGCCAGGAGCGCCGGGGGATAGATTCAGCCGTGTACGTGATGGGCTCTCAGCGGTGGCGCTGCACGGCCGCGAGTGGTGCGGCCTCCCTGTGCCTATCCCTGGAGAGAGGCTCGTCGTCGAAAAGACCCATCCAGCTTATAAGACATACGCGGAGATCGACGCGAAGAGTCTGCCCGCGGATGACACTGCTGACTGCGAAATCATAAACACCTGGTACTCCCACGCCAAACGCTGCGACGTCGTCATGTGGAAGGAGCCTGACGGCGAGCGCAAATGGGGCCTGATCCGCGGCATCCACCACTTGCTCCAGGATTTCTCGACTATGGGTTGCTCGGTCGCCTGGTCGCTTGAATCTGAGGCTACGGCGATGGACAAGCTGAGCGAGCTGCTTGCGCCACACATATTCAAGATGTACGTGCTGACCGGAATGTTCCCTGAGACTAGCAAGCGCAGCGGCGTCAGTTATCTCTTTCGGCGACTGAAACCGACGGTCGCGTTGAGACCAGACACGGACGGCGACGCCATGAAGATCCTCTGCACGCTCTGCCTGCACCCTATAGCCTATTACGCGGAAACATGGGCCGGGGCGATGTGTCCGACTGACGACGTGATAGCTCATCTGATGTTAATGCGAGCCGATGAAAAGATGTTCTGGCGGAGGGCCAACCAGATACCTGCCCATCGACCAGAGGCGGGGTTGTGAGCAAATGAGCGAAAGGCTTCTAAACGATCAATGGCATACCGCTATTTTCTGGCACGGCGTGGCAATGCTGCCTCGCCTCCGCGCGATGGCAAGAGAAGAACGCATGCGCGTTATGAAAGAAGCTGAAGAACACAGCCAGCGACTACCTCTTTGGCTGGAACCCTTCGGCAAAGAGAGCTTCACCGTTCCGAGCTGGTCAAGCAAGCCGATCACCGCTGCGGCGGTCATGGCGCTACTTGCATTCGGAATATGGGTGCAGGTCGGCGAGCGGGAGGAGGAGGCGCCGGACCTGGTGAGAGATTGGCCTGAGCTGAAAGTAGCTTCGCGGTTGTGTGATCTAGGAGCCGGGCGAACGGGCGACGCGGTCTGTACCTGAAGGCGAGCTTATGGCTGAATGCGAAGACAAAGATTGCGGAGATGAATCCTGCCGGCGGGTTCGGTGCTATCACTGTGGTTTGCTCGTTTGCGGATGGTGCTGGCATCACGTCCACGGGTGCGAGCCCGGACATAAGAGGGTCGATTGCAAGAGCCTGAAGGCCTACAACAAATTTGGGGCAGAGTGGATCAAGCGGCTTCGAGCACGAATGGCCATAGTCGCAGCGCAGGGTCATCAAGGCGACGAGGCAGGCCATGGGATGGTAATCACCAAAATGATGCTGGCAGCCGAGCTAGAGGCGAGGAGCGCGCCCAGGCATTAGACCAGTTGAGAGCGAGGAAGGAACGTTGATATTACACGAGGACGGACATATCGAGCTTGAACCCGAAGATACAGAAGTCGTCGATTCTATAATGCCTGAAGATTACTACGAGGCGCCTGCCGGGTGCTGTTTTCCAGGCGAATGCCTCGCCAAAGGCGATCATCTCTTGAGTGACTGTTATACGACAGCCACAGATACAGCAATGAAAGGTTCACCTACAGGAGGGGAGCGTTGAGCGCAATACCTATGGTCAACCAACTGAGCAACAATCTGAACAAGCCAGATCACAGACCGGTTTCTGCGGCCTGCTCGGGGAGCTGCAAGAGTAGCCACGGTGTCGCCTGGTGGGCTCGCTTCCTCAGCGTGAGTCCTCGGACAATAAGGCGCTGGCTAAACCCGGACACGCCGGACAAGCCCAGGCTCGAATGCGAGTATATCGGGCCCGGTAGGGTCGAGATCTCCCATGATCAGATGAGCGCCTTTCACAAGGCCTGCAGAGCATATCGGGGAAGCAAGAATTAGAAGCCAAGGTATTGACTCCGTGAGCCGCTAGTGCAACACGAAGGGACGCGCGCGGGTAAGTAGTTTAGGAGATGCTCCTGGCTTTACGGGGATGGTTAGTCCCGGGTGCTTAATGTTTTGTTCCAGCCGATTCGACAATAGTCCAGATGGGATTAGATGGTTTGAGTGATTAGCTTTCCGGTCGTTCGATGACCAGATATTTGAAAAAGATGTCGTTAAGATTTTCAGCTTGAGTATTAAACCAGTCGAACAATTCTCTGCGGCGTTGATCAACCTCTAATGTCTGTCGGGCTCGTTCAGGGGGCGTGGAATCAGGACCGCTCCTCGAATTGAACTCATTTAGCCTTTTCGCTTCGGAGAGGATGTTGACCATATTGATCCCTTTTTTGCGGAGCAATTCGATATAATCAGCGATGTCCTGGTCGAATAGAAATCTCGCTCCTTTAGTCTCCATACTAAACCGTCCAACTTTAGCTACATCGACGCCGGGTCCTAAGCAATCCATGAGAAAATAGAGCACCGCCTCATAAATCGCATACCTTTTCTCAAACCGAGCTATCCTGACCTGATTGTCGGCGAATTTAGTCTGCTCTTTTGCGATCTTAAATGCAAAATATGCGATCAGGGCGGCGGCTACTGGGGTTATTACACCCAGCATCTCCTTGAAATTATGCCATAGTCTTGAATCAAGAACTGGGGCAAAGGCTAAAATTAGAAGCACGATTGTGGCCATTAAGGGGCCTGTCATTGCGCCATAGTCGTCCCAATCGCCTTTCCTCATTGCGTGCTCTTTTCAGTCGTCACCAAAGGCGTCTAATCCTCCTGGTCTTCGGGGTATTCCAGAGGAATAGCGGTTTGCCACCCCCGCTCCGGTGCATTGCGTGACACGCGGAGATTTGCTCCTTCAGTCGCGAGCACATGGGCTCCACGGTGGATTAATGCTCTGACAACAGCCCTCCGTGGATGATCCTTGTCCTCTTTGGCCGAACTTATCATCGCAATGAATTTGTACTCACCTTCAAGAAGCGGCGAGTCAAGACGTTCGCCGAGCCAGCGGTCGAGGACCTGGGTCGACACGTTCCTCCTCGAACCATGGTGCGGGACCTGAAATCGATCAATCCCAGGTAATGTCAATCCCTGTCTCTCAGCATAATCCGCAGCCTCCGTTAAAGCTTCACGACCGGCATCTCCGGTGAGGAGAATGCCGTGCTCGGCCAAGTAGGCGTATTGGATGACGCTCATCTCATTCTCGGCGCTCGACGTGATGGAAGAGCCGTTCACACACACCGACGGCAACTGCCAGGGCTACGCGCGCGCGCGGACGTTCGCGGTCTCACCGGTGGCCGCGTTGCCTCACAAGACATTGTTTCACGAGCTCGCGCACATAGTGCTTGGCCACACGCTGGAGGACGTCTTCAGTGACACAGAGCTCACCCCGCGAAACCTGCGTGAGGTCGAGGCTGAGTCCGTGGCCCTGGTCCTGCTCGATTCTCTCGGCCTGCCGGGCGGGGACTACTGTCGCGGCTACATACAGAACTGGCTGAAGGCTGACGTCATCCCCGAAAAATCGGCGCAGAAGATTTTCGCGGCGGCCGACAAGGTGCTCAAAGCCGGCAGCTGCCAGTGATGAGTGACAAGAGTGACAAGTCACTCTTGTCACTCATCACCGTAAATGTCACCCGATGTCACTCAATGTCACCCATTGTCCGGCTTTTTTTGGCCCGCCGTCGGAAATCCTTCTTTACCCGCCTGGTGGTATGTTAGCTTCCAGACGGATACAGCCCCTTGTATTCACTACTTGAGCACTCCCAGCGGCCAGCGGCCGTGGTTGGTTGAGGGCGACCGGTTTTAACAGGGGCGAAGCCTACTCAAATTTCAAATGTCTAGAAATCGAAGCAGTTTAGCTCGCGGGCGGTTTGAGACGCCGACACGCTCGAATTCCTACGAGGGCCGCGCGGGCCGCACGCTCGTGAGCCAGGAAGTCGCGGAGTTCAATAGGATGGAGCGCGAGGCCGAGCGCGAGAGCCTCCTGCGGCGGATCACGGTCAGGCCTTACGAGGACGTGATGCCGCGCGCCCCGCTAGTCTGGCCGAACCGCGCGACCCGTCCGATCCTCGGCGTGAGGGACTGGTTCGAGATCTCGGCCATACCCGTCGAGCTCTCCTATTACACGTGGATCGGGGGGAGCGGGCGCCAGATGACGGCCGTCGTGATGGAACATATCCAGGTCTGGGGGTGACGGGCGGATGGCGGCGGTCTTAGAGCCGGGCTCGATCTTCGCGAGCTTCGTCCCTTACCATTGCAAGCTGAAGGGGAGCGGCGGGCTGCCGGAGCCGGAGCCCCGCGCTTCGACTTCTGCGGAGGCGGCACGCTCCTACATCAGGCGGAAGAACGTCCGGTGGGGGCAGGTCGTCGAAGTCTACACGGTCGAGGCGCTCAGGGGGCTGGCTAAGCCCTTCGAGCACCGGGTCAAGGAGTACCGACGTCCACGCATCTGAAGGCTGCGGAGTATCGCGAGTAGCTCAGGGGTAGAGCGCCGCCTGTGGTTTGAAGACTACGGTCGGAAGTCGATGGTTCGAGTCCTTCCCCGCGATACCCCGCAGCTATCTGTAAACCGTTTACAGATGAAAAACAGATTTAGCGACATCAGCCGCGCACGGCAGTATCTCGCGACTCATCCGGACCCGCAGTTCAAGCACGCCTGCGTGAGGCTCGCGCTGCTCGGATCCCGCAGCATCTTCGCCCAGGGCCTCAAGGAAAGCTTCAACCTGAGCGACGCGACCGTCGCGCATCTACTTGACGAGCAGGCGCGTCAGAACTTGCGAGAAGAGATCGATTATGCCCAGTTGCAGAAGCTCGGCGATTGGGCGCGGCGGACATTCATAGAAGAAAGCGGCAAGCTCCATAACGAGGATCATTTCCATCTCAACCAGGCCCGTATCGGCTGGCTCTGGACCAACGCCCCGAACTCCCGACAGATGAAGATGGTTGTGGGGACCGCTGAGATTCCCAAGCCGCCGTCAATGCTGAGCAGCTGGCAGAAGGCCCGGTGGAACTGGCAGATGCGGCAGTGGTTCGGGGCGGTCCCTGATTTCGTGATCACGTTCTCAGCCTTCTACGCCGCGCGGGTAAACAACGTGACCTGGTGCGCGAGCGTCGAGCACGAGCTCTACCACTGCGCGCAGGCTTTGAAAGACGGTTTGCCGTGGTTCAGGCAGTCCGACGGCCGACCGGTCTTCGCGATCAAAGGCCACGACGTCGAAGAGCACCTGGGCGTGATCGTGCGCTACGGGGCCGGGGCCGGCGCGGGTGACACTCGGAAATTCGTGGAGGCGGCAAGAAAGAAACCGCTTATCGGCGAGGCCGAAGCTCTCGGCGTTTGCGGCACGTGCGTGCGCCTCGCGGCCTGATAGTAATAGATTTCAGAGTATTACCTTTGAGAGTAATACTCGATGAAGTTGAGACCAACCTCTGAGCGCCTTTGCTTTACCAGTGCTTTTACAAAAATGGGGATCTAGGACCTTGTGGCAGCCCTCGATAAAGACCAGCAAGCTTTTATAGTTCAATCACATGCACGATTCAGGAAGACCTCTTTAATCGTCAGGGACGTAAAAGCAGAATTCGGGATCGACGTATCTCGCCAGCAGGTCCTCTTTTATAACCCCGAGCGGGGCGGTAAGAAGCGAATATCGAAAGAGTGGCAGGAGCTTTTTGATAAGACTCGGAAGGAATACCTTGAGGGGCAATACAAAGTCGGCATACAGCACCAGACCTACCGGCTCGAGCTCCTCCAGCGCATCGCAGACCATGCAGAAGAAATCGGAAACCTTGTCCTGGCGAAAGACGCAGCCAAGCAGGCCGCGGAGGAAGTCGGCGGGGCTTTCACCAATAAACGTGTGCTCACTGGTCCTAACGATACTGCTCTCATCCCTCCTTCCGTCACCATCGCCCTCGACAAAGTCTATGGCGGCGATCCAACCGAAGGTAAGTGAGAGCGCGCTGCGCTTCGCGCGGGTGGCGGCCGACGCGGGGGTTCCCCGTGAAGCCGTCCAGCGCTTCCTCTCCGCGGGCTACATAGCGCAGCCCAAGCAGCTACAGTTTCATGCGGCTGCGCGCTCGTGTGACCTGGAAGACGGGCCGACTCAGGTGGGCTTCGGCGGCGCGCGCGGCCCCGGCAAAAGCCACGCGCTGTTCGCACAGGCGGCGCTCGACGACTGCCAGCGCGTGCCCGGGCTCAAGGTACTGTTCCTCCGCAAAATAGTGAAGAACGCGCGCGAGCAGTTCGAAGATCTGCGTCGGGTGGTGCTCCGATACGTCGAGCACAACATTAACCGCTCGTCGGGGATGGTCAGCTTCCCAAACGGCTCCCGGATAATCCTCGGTCATTTTAGGACCGAGGGCGACATCGATCAGTACCTCGGCATCGAGTATGACCTGATCGTCATCGAAGAGGCCACGACGCTGACCCTCTCGAAATACCGCACGCTCAGGGACAGCAACCGCACGTCGAAGGACAACTGGCGGCCGAGGATCTACTCCTCGACGAACCCCGGCGGTGTGGGCCACGCCTGGTACAAGGAGCTTTTCATAGTTCCCGCGCGCAGGGGCGACGAAGGAGACACGCGGTTCGTCTTCGGCACGGTCGACGACAATGTGTTCGTCGACAAGGGGTACACCAAGAAGCTCGAGGAGAACACGGGCTGGAAGCTGCGGGCCTATCGCTTCGGGGATTGGGACATCGCGGCCGGGCAGTTTTTCACCAACTGGCAATACGACAGGATCGTCTGCGAGCCGTTTGAAATACCCCGCCATTGGCCGGGCTGGTCTTCACTCGATTACGGCTTCACCCACCCGACGGTCGCCTATCTCTTCACCGAATTCGACGGCGAGATCATCGTCGTGGCCGAGCATTATGGAGCGAAGATGCTGCCTGCGACGCATTCGGTCCGAATCAAGTCGATGCTCGCCCGCCAGGGCTTCTCGCTCAAGCGGCTGAAAGGGTTCCCCGCGGGGGACGACGTTTTCGCGAACAAGGGTGACGAAGAAGGCAAGACTATCGCAGACCAGTACAAGAAGTATGGCATTGTGTTCGACCGCACGAACACGGATCGCATCGACGGCGCGAGCACGATCCTCACCCTCCTCGGCGATGCGGGCGATCCGGCCAAAGGAATCGAGCCTATTGAGCCGAGGCTGAAGATCTTCAACACGTGCGTCAAGCTGATCGAATGCCTCCCTTCTCTCCAGCACGACCCCCACAGGCCCGAAGACGTTCTCAAGGTAGACGTGGATGAAGAGGGGAATGGCGGCGACGACCCGTATGACGGCTTCCGCTACGGCGTGATGTTTAAGCGAACCGTCAAGTCGGTCGTAGCGCGCGCGGGCGGAAAACGGCCACAGCTCCCTGGCCAGCGCATAGCTTAGCCGGTAGGTATGATTAATCATGGGTATGCTTAATCATACCTATACCAGAGGACAACTAGAGACCCTTGGCCTTACCAGCTGAACAGATCAAAAGCTCTCGCAAGAAGCCTGCGCGGCCGTCCGCAGACATGCGCAAGGAGTACGTAGCCGGCGGTTCGATTTACTCCGCCAATACTTCGCGCACTCTGCCGCAGACCTTCGACGACGTCGCGCGGCAGTACGGCCCCGACACGTACGAGTGCATGCTGCGGGACCCGGATGTCTCTGCCGGCGTATGGTTCCTAATAAACTCGACCTTGGCCGACGGCATCCAGCTTGGGCCCGCAGTCAACGCCAAAGACAAGCAGTTCGGAAAAGCGGTCGACATAGCCGAGCTCTGCGAGCGCTCGCTTTGCAATCTGCAGCGGCCCTTCCGCCAGGTCCTGGAAGACATGCTCGAGGGCGCGCTCGCTTTCGGGCACAAAGTCGCGGAGAAGAATTACCAGATGGCGACGGCTGGGAAAGACCGCTATAAGCTGGTCTTCAGCTCGATCAAGGTGAAGCCCCGGAGGTCGGTCCAGTTCGTGGTCGACGAATTTATGAACGTGTTGGGATTCGCCAGCCACCGGATAGTCAACCGTCAGGACGCAGCGGCTGCCGCTGCCGTGAACGGAATCGGGCCGATTCTCCCCCGCGAGAAGTTTGCGGTCCTCACTCTGCGCTCGAGGGATGAGGATCCGCGGGGTACTTCTTCCCTGCTCCCGGCCGTCAACAGCTGGAATCTCAAGCAGCTGACTCTGCCCGAGTACTTCAAGTTCCTATGCCAGTACGCGCTCGCGAGCCTGATCGCGGTCCTTCCGGCAGGGGCCGACGATGAAGAGGAATTCGACGATCAAGGCGAGCCTCTCTTTGAAGACGACGGCGTCACACCCAAGACTATCTCCGCGACAGACGTACTGGGTAATCAGTTGGAGCGGTTCCGCGGCGGGACGTACCTGATCGTCAAGCACGGGACCGTAATCCAGCCAATTGAAGTCCCCGGCGAAGGCGAAGCGTTCAGAGAGGCGCTCAAGCTTTTCGGCAACGAGATTACGCGCGGGATCCTCCTCCAGACCCAGGCCACACGCGAAAGCGAGCACGGCACCAAGGCCGAAGGCGTCCAGAAGATGTCGGTCCTCGAAATGCTCGTCTGGTGGCTGAAGGGTGTCGTCGCAGACATGATCCGACGCGACATACTCAGGCCCCTCGTCAGGTACAACTTCGGCGATGCGGCTGCCGAAGAGCTTCTTCCGACGGTATCGCTCGGCGATTCTGAGCGTCATGACTGGGCGGTCGACGCGTCGGCCGCAGCGAAGCTCGCGCCTTATCTCACCGACTCGCAATGGGACGCGCTGACGACGTCAATCGGCATCGCGCCGCCGGAAGAAGGCGAGGAGCGGCCGAGAAGGATTTCTGTGGCGCGCAGGTCAGACGCGTCAGATGACGAAGAGGGAAACGACCAGGGCAAGCAAGGCCAGGGCGATAAGCCGAAGAAGGCACGCGCGGCCGGCGGCTACGTGGGCCCGGCGGCGCGCGACCGGTTCGTCAGTGTTCGTTTGAGCGCGGCAGCGTGACGTAAGAGTTCGCGCCCGTTATGAAGACATTTCACCAAACTAAACTCGGCAGAGGGGAAAAGCATGGGGAGGAGTTCGGTAACTGCTTCTCGACTGCTGTCGGGTGCATCCTAGAGATTCATCCGGATGAGCTTCCAAACTTTTGCGCAGAAGAAGACTGGCGGGCTGCCACAAACCTCTACCTCAAGTCTCGGGGCCTGTTTTACCTCGACGTCGCCATTCCCGGAGACATGCGCGCTGAGCATCTCTTCGAATTCGCGGGCTACCACGTGATAAGCGGTGAAGGGCCGCGTGGCTGTCGCCACTCGGTTGTCGGATACAAAGGCAAGATGGTTCATGACCCCCATCCATCAGGGGAAGGATTAAAGACCGAAGAGGAGTTCGGCTTCCTTATCCCTGTTGATCCTCTGAATCTAAAAGGACCGGCATAGGATGAAAGCATTTCAATTCGCAGCGTCAATCCCCTGGGCAATCACCGAGGCGATGTTAAAAGACATTCTCGGCATTGCTTCACGCCAGGCCGTCGACCTCAAAGCCGCCCGTGCCATTCGCAAGCATAACGAGGAGATCCAGGCGGTCCAGGCCGTGCAAGGTACGCGAGTGGAGGGCGCTCGCTGGGCCACGGTCCGCTCGAACGGCGTCGGGGTGCTGACGATCACGGGCCCCATCTTCCGGTATGCGGACCTATTCAGCGACATAAGCGGGGCGACGTCGGTCGAGCGGCTGTCGAAGGATTTCAAGCTCCTGGTCGACAACGACGAGGTGAAGGCGATAGTCCTGGCAATCGACAGCCCCGGCGGCGAAGTGAACGGGATCAGCGAGTTCTCGGATCAAATCTTTGCCGCGCGCGGCAAGAAGCCCATCACCGCCTACGTCTCTCACAGGGGCACGTCGGCCGCCTACTTCATAGCGAGCGCCTGTGACGAGATCGTCTGCGACCAGACGGCGATGCTCGGAAGCATCGGCGTGATCATGGCCGCGCTCGACACGACCGCCGCCGACGCGATGCTTGGGATCAAGGAGATCCATTTCATATCGAGTGTCTCGCCCAAGAAGAACCCTGATCCCTCGGACCCCAAACAGAGCCCGCAGATTCAGGAAGTCGTAGACGCGCTCGGCGAAGTCTTTGTGAGCGCCGTCGCGCGCAACCGCGGCGTGACACGGGAAAAAGTTCTCGGTGACTACGGGGCGGGCGCTGTGATCATAGGCGCGACGGCCGTAGCCCAGGGGCTCGCCGACAGGATAGGCAGCTTCGAGCAGGTTGTTGCGGAGCTCGCAGGCAATGACAGTTCCGAGGAAACGCAGCCCGGCTCTGCAACGCGGGCCGCAGACTCTAACCCGCCCGCCGTGGCGACAATCGGAGGGGATGACATGAGCATGAAGGATGTCTTAGCAAAAATGTTCGGCGGGCTGACCGCCGAGGAGAAGAAGGAAGCTGCCGAGGCTCTGGGCGTCGGAGAGCCCGCCGGAGACGACAAGAAAGAAGCCGCCGCAAGCACTGAGGCAGCGAAGCTGCCGGCCACGCCGCCTGCCGCTTCCACCCAGACAGGCTCTGAGGAAGTGACCCGGCTGCGGACTGAGGCGCTCGAGGCCAAGAAGAAACAGTTCAAGGCCGAGGCCTCGGCTTTCGCTCAGAGCGAGATCCTCGCCGGGCGTCTCCTGCCGGGAGAACAGCAGCCGAAGGAAGATGAGTATTACCGCGCCGCGCTCGATGACGAGATGAACCCTGTCACAGAGGGCAAGTCGCGCGTGGAGACGATCAAGGCCGCGCAGGCCGCGAGGCCCGCGCATGTACTTACCGAAGAACTGCTGAAGGGTGAAGTCCCGAAAGGCGCGATCCTCCTCCAGGACACGGCGGCCAACGACCCGCTGGCCAAGGCAGTCGCCTCCGCCGAGAAGTACGCGGAGGGCCGCAACCAGGACGGACGCCAGCAAGTTTCCACCGGCCCCGGTTCGCGGGCCGTCAACTAAGGCCCCATTCCTGCCCGAGCTCGACGCTCGCGCATATCTTTGTTCGAAGGAGAAAAAGTCATGGGAAACAGTTATGGAAGGCAGGTGCTGGGCCAGGTCGGGAATTCATTTCAGCTCAGCGCTGACGGCAAGCCCGAGATGAAGACCGCCGGCGTGACGCTCGACTGGAGCCTGTTCGCCGCACACGAAGGCGATGACCTCGTCCTCGAAGACGGCATCGTCATCAAGGCGGGCGAGAAATACGCCCAATGCGGTTTGTGCATCGCGAAGGTCACGAAGGCCGAGATCCAGACGGTCGACCTTTCGGGCGGCGACGACCCGAACGGCGGCACGTTCGATCTCACCGTACCCGGATACGGGACGGCCGCAGGACTCGCCTGGAACGTATCGGCTGCGGCCGTCCAGGCGGCGCTTGAGGCGCTCTCGCTTGAGCTCGTCGGGCGCGTGACGGTGGGCAAGGCGGGCTTCGTCTACACGATAAGCTTCTCGGCTCGTCTGGGGAACGTGGGGACGGTGACGGTCGATGACACGGACCTCGAATCCGCGGGCGCGATCACTGTCACGATAGCCACTACCACCCAGGGCGTGGCATCGGGCGGCAAGTTCGGCCCGGCCGATCTGACTGCTAACGACGGGCGGCAGACGCTCACGCGCGGCAGCTGCTTCTTGATCAACGAGACGGTCAAGGAGAGCGACCTGCATTCGGACCACCCGCCGGCGCTCGAAGGCGGCAAGGTCTGGAAGGACCTGCTGCTCGCGGGGACCAATAACCAGCCGGCGCTCGCCGCCATCGAGGCCGCGATGCCTCGCCTCTCTTACGCACAGGATTAAGGTCGGGGGCCTATCTGGCAGCGGTTTACAGATAGGCCCTTGTTCGGCATCCAGATCAGGCCCCATTCAAAAACACCGATAAGCGGGCGGGAGGATCACGCATGAAGCCCAGCCCCTTTTTGCATATTGCATAGGAGATAAAGATGCTTCAAGGAAAAAGGTTTCTCAACTCAGCCAAGCTCTCTAAGGTCGTACAGACCTTAGAGTCCAAGCTTGCCCTGTCGCGCCCGCTCCGCTTCCTGGCCCGGACGGAAATCGTTCCCGCGTTCGACGACGAGATCGTCGGGCGCTACACGGGCCAGATTTACGCGGCGGACATAATTGCCGACGACCAGGAAGCCGCCACGTATGAGGCGGGCAAGATCGAGCTCGTCGCCACCGCGATCCCGAACCTCAAGGTCGGCGCGCGCATTTCCCAGGCGATGCTCAACAAGATGCTCGAAATGGACTCGCGCGCGAGCCTCCCGGCCGAAGATAACGCGATGGAGAATTTCGAGAACCGCCAGGCCGACTCCCTCGTGCAGGGCGTGCGCCAGAGGATGAACGCACTGATCTGCGCGATGCATCTCGACGAGATCACGTACGACCGGCTCGGCATCAAGCTCAACGGCACTTGGGGTATGCCGGCAGACCTCAAGGTTACCGTCGTTACCCCCTGGACCAGCACGTCGTCTACGCCGATCTCCGACATCCTGGCGCTCAAGACCCACGCGCAGGACACGTACGGCCAGATCTATAACCGGATAACGATGTCGCTCACGGCCTTCATGTACATCGTCAAGACGACCGAGTTCAAGAACCTCGCAACTGCACTCTACCGGACGGCGGTCGGCGCGAGCGCAGTCAACACCGGCAATCAGGTGCTGATGCAGAACTACCTGGGCGAGCTCCTGGGGATGACAGTCGAGATCGAAGACGCGACGTACTTCGAGCGCAGGGGCAGGAACAAGATCCGCCGCCGCGTGATGCCCGTAAACAGGGTTCTGCTCTCGAACACAGATGACGATAACAATGGCATGGTCATGGACTTCGCCAACGGCATCGTGACCGAAAGCGTCGTCGCGAGTCTCACTGGTATAGCGCCCGAAGGCCTGGGCGGACAGCAGTACGGGCCCATCGGCTATTACACCGGCAGGCCTGACCTCAACCCGCCCGACGTAACTGCCTGGGGAGTGGCGCGCGGGTTCCCCCGCAAGCACGTTCCCGAGGCCACCGCTGTACTGACCGTGTGGGAGTAAGTCGTTCGTAGCAAGCCGATTTGCGAAGCGTGATTATTGAGGGCGGCCCGCCGCGGGCCGCTCATTTAAGAGTGAGGAGGAGAGTTCAAATGGCTGACAAGCTTTCAAGAAAGCAGATGGAGAAGGTCATCGCGGGCGGCGGGTCGGTGATGGTAGAGGGACGCGTCATAAGCAAAGTAGGAGACCTCCCGCCGGAGTCCGAGCTCGCCAAGGGCGACGCGCAGCGCTCGGAGGAATATCGCCAGACGCTGATCGCGCGCAGAGACGAGATAGAGGCGGAGCTCGCGAGGCTCGACGCCGGAGGCACGGAAGCGCCTGTAGCCCCAGCAGGCTCCCAGCAGCCCCAGGGCGGCGAGGGCAAGGTCGGCCCTGACGGCCAGGTCGTTAAGAATCAGGACGACAAGAGCGGCGAGAACGATGAGGACCTGCTGCCCGATGATTTCCCGGCGAAGAAGGAACTCAACGATGAGGGCTTCGCGACGGTCGCGGACATTGAAGGGCTGTCGGACGAAGAGCTCGACGCCATCAAGGGCATCAACGGCCCGACCATCACCAAGATCCGAGCGGCGATCACGGCGATCCGGGCGCCGAAGGAGTAACCTGAGTTCTCGGCCGATCCCCTGCCCTGAAGGCCAATTATGACATGGTCCTACGACCCAACTCTTCCCACTGATAAAGACAAGGTCCGCCTCAAGATCGCCGATACGGTCGAGGCGGACCCGCTCTTCCAGGACGAAGAGATAACGGCGGTGCTCGCAGTAGAGGGTACCGTGCTGAAGGCGGCGATAGCGCTCGCGAGGGGGCTCGTCAGCCGCTACTCGCGCGTCGGGGGAACGATCAAGGCCGACGACGTGAGTGTCGATGTGTCTTATCTCTACAAGCAGTCGAGGACGTTGCTTGAGGACCTGCTGTCCGAATTGCCTCGTAAGAAGTCACGGACCAGGGGGGGCTCCGTCGGCATGAAAGTGGTCTGCGTTCCGAAGAGGACCTGCTGATGTCGTGGTTCACCAATCAGCACCGGGTAATATTATCGCGCGCGGCCGAGGGCCTGCATAAAGACTCTTTCGCGGTGAGCAGGGTCCAGGGTGCCGCCTACGCAGCGCTCGGAGCACTACCCGGCAAGCTCGTGCCACCGGGAGCCGGGCGCAGCGAGTTCAGGAACATCGCCCCTTCTTACTTGAAGAATCTCCCCCTGGGTGTGATCGAAGTCAGCGTCGACAGCGAACTCGGGGTTTCTATTGTGGCCAAGGACCGGATGACGTGCACGACGAAGGGCAACCGCGTCTTCGAAGTCATCGCGCCCGTCACGCCTCGCACCGTCGAGATCAGGCGCAAGCTGCTGGTCAGAGAGATACACCAACCAGAACGTGTGTTATATATCGTCAAGCTGAGCTCAAGCTTCAACAGTTTGAGTGGTCAAGCCGTCGCGCCCCTATCAGTAGTCAAAGTGTTGCCAATTCCTTTTATCGAAGATGATCAGATTGACTCAGTAACCTTAGGAGAGGCAGGAGGAGCCGAGATCGCAGTTCTCGCCAGGTTCAAAGTCTCCGAAATACCTTACAACTTTATCAACCCTGCGAGTCCGCCTGACTATTTCGTTATAGCTCGGAGTGGCGACGAAGTTACACCGGAAGCGGTCCGAGATAACCTATTCCCCCGGTATAGCCTACAAGCGGCACCTATGCTCGCTCAGATTCAGTGGTCGCGCCCTGACGAGTGGACAATCAAGCTCGTCCAAGATGTATAAGCCCGCCCCCACGCCAAATGGACATAGATTACAAGCTCGATGATAAGCCCATCGTCCCACGGAATCTCGCCGCCCTCTTGAACCGCAACATCAAGAAGGCGATCAACGGCACATTCATGGAGGCCCGCGAGATTGTAAGGGGTCGTGTGCCACGGAACCGCAACGACAGGCATTCGGAACGCCTCTACGAGACTGTAAGGCTTGACCTCGCTAAGGTATCAACACATTCGGCCCGCCTATGGACCGAGAACCCTATCTGGCCGCTATTCGACGAGGATACCGACCCCCACATCATCGAGCCGAAAGACCCGAAAGGCGTGCTCGCGTTTCAAAGCAAGACCGGCGAGCTCATCTTCACGCGGAGAGTCGAGCATCCCGGGACAAAAGGTCACCACTACTGGGATGAGGCGCGGGATTATATCGACCAGAATATAGGCGTCGCAGTTGATCGAGCCTTTCAAAGCGCGCTCGCTGGAGCCGAGCTCACAGGCTCTGCTGGCGGTGGGTTGACGGGGTAAGTTGCGATGATTGTCCTCTTAGACCATATCCTTTACGGAATCGCTTCCGTGTCTGTTGGCGGACTGCGTTTTGATGCTTTGCCCGCCGGGAGTATCGGCGAGATGCTGACCCTCGCTCTGATTCAAGGACCCGCGCTGAATATTAATGTAGCAGACGGACATATAACCATCACGGCCCCAGCTGCTATGACGGATGCCGAGCTCCGCGCGGCAGTCAATAGCGACGGCCTGACTAAGCCCTTGATTGAAGCCCTGCAAGATCAAGGCGATGGCACCGACGCAATAACTTTCCAGCCTGTTACTGAGTTCGTTGCGGCGCGGGGGTTACTCCAGAGCTTGCAGCAAGAATTTGAGCTCGCTGACTGGGCTGACCGTGACTTGCGGACGGTCCAGGAAATGAAGGCATTGCTCTGGCCCGCGCGTATCGAGGTCGAAAGCGACGCTCCGACCGGGTTCAAGCGTTACGTTGCGCGATGCCAGGCGGGAATAGCCACCACGAACAAAGAAGCCTTCGAGTCTCAAAATATCCAGCTCCTGCAGCTCGGCCGCAGACTGGATTATCGGCTGCGAAGATTCAAAGCCGAGAATCTGACCGGCATCAGTGTGATAGCGACCGCCATCACCAACCGCATGCGGATACAGACAGGGGAGAAGGTCGAGATATTAAAGTCTGCTCACCTCCGCGCGCTTTGCGAATTCGAGGTTCGGTACAAACAACCCGCGAACCTCAAACCCGAAGATAACCCTGCAATCCTCGGCGTCGATTTCGGCCTCTGGAGGCAGACGATTGACGTTCTGCCTGAAACCGAGGGCTCAAAGTTGATGAAGACGTTCCGAGTCGAAGAATTGTAACGGAGGGCCAACCTATGTCAGCGAAGATTCCGGACTCTAAAGAATTACCTAAGGCGCCCGCAGGCGGGAAGCCCGAGGTAAAGGATTTAACGAGCGTTGAAACTGCCACCACCGCCAACACTCAAGGCGAAAAAGCGAGAATCATCACTAAGCTTTATCGTAATACCTCATCCACCATTCACACGATAGAGCCGATGGGGAGCGCGTTTCCCCCCACAGCTGAAGCATTCCTCTATCCCTTGGATGTGGAGCGCCTAACCCGAACCGAGCAGGTTCTGGACCTCAGCCAGCAGCGAGAGGTCGATGAAGGAGAAGATCCCAATGCTTAAGAACGGTATCCCTGACTTCATGCGTGATTATGACGCCGTACCTGACTGGTCGGAAGGGCTCTCAGGGCTCGCCCACGCCATGTTCTCCGCGCGTCCCATATGTCACCTGACCCCGTACAACACGCCCGGCGTCTATGTCGATCTGGACAAGGCGGGGCCAGCGCCGGCCGAGTTCACCACGTTCGAGACGCTTTATGTGGTCGGCCCCGCGCTTCGCGGTCCTGTGGCGAACAAAGATCTTCTGCCTGAAGAGATCAACAGCTACGAGGACTTTCAGGCGATATATAAAGGCGGTCCAGGCTCCCCGGCTGCCGCGACAGTACGCCAGTGGTTCAATCATGGCGGCATCGGGAGCATACGCTTCACGCGCGCTGTAGGGGCAGGCGCAACGCAAGCCACTGCCGATCTCGATGACGACGGCGGGGATGCCGTGATAGTCCTGAAGTCGAAAGGTTCGGGGGCTGACTATAACGGCGTGGCGGGTCCTCCCGCATTGGGCTTGTCGGCAACTTATGACGCGGACACCCGAATTCTGACGATCTACGATGAAGGGCTATTCGCCGAGTCTTATGAGGATGTGGACTTCTCGCAGGCAGCGCAGATCGAGCAATATGTGACGAATCAATCGAACCTCGCGATACTCACCTGGCCCGACAAGACGCAGAACCCGATCACGACTGTTGCCCCCATACAGTTCGCGGGCGGGGCGAATGGCGCTGCGGTCACCGCGGCAGAGATCGTAGGTAACGAGGCGCTGAAGACCGGCATCTACAGCTTCGACTGGGATGAGAACCGGCTGCCGCTCGGCTTCCTCACTGCTCCGGGTTTCGCGCAGCAGACCGTAGGCAACGCCCTCATCACGATGGCCGAGCGCCACTGGCGCGTGGCGGGGCTCCACTCGACCTTCGGGCTTACCGCCGAGCAAATCAAGACCGAACGCAATCAGTGGGCGTCGCCCTTCGGCTTCGCCATCTACGAGGCCGGATGGATGCAGCAGCCGGACCCGACGCAGAATAACGCCCCGGTCTGGTTCCCACGTATCGGTGCCCGCCTCGCGATGATCAGCCGCTCGCATGCCCGGCGTAATTCTCTGGCAAACGTCGGCGCGGGCATCGATTACAACTACCGCGACTGCATCAAGATGGAGCTTGACTGGGTTGATGACCGGGCCCAGGCCGACTTCAACCGCCGCGGGATCAACCTGGCACGCGACTTTCGCACCTCAGGCCAGGGCCGAGTGCAGTGGGGGGCCCGGACCTTAAGCACAGACGTCAGGTTCAAATTCCTCCACGTCCCGATCATCTCCGCCGTGTTGGCGACGACCCTCAAGCGCGTGCTCCGGCTCTACGTCTTTGGCGTGATCGACGGCCGCGACAAAGGACTTGCCGCATCCGTGCGTGCAACCTGCGAGCAAGCCTGCTACGAGCTGTGGCGCGACGGTGTTCTTTTCGGGGCTGACCCCAAGCAAGCTTTCCTCGTCGAGGTCAAAGCAACGCCGCTCGCGCTCGAAAACGGCATCCTGCCGGTGAACGTCTACTTCGCGCCGTCCGCCATTGCCGAGATCATCACCGTCAAGCTGCTTCGGATGTCGCTCGGCTATAACCCCACGACTGGCGAGCTGAACGTCAACGCTATCGATCTTGCGCCGAACACGGTGCTCTAAGAAGGAGGTGACCCTTGGCCAATGAATTCCAGACAACTAGAAACGTCATAGCACGTATGGGGGGGATGGACGGCACGATTGAAGTCGTCAGTAATATCGAGATCAAGCGTATGTCAGACCCAATCCCCGTGATCAAAGGCGACGGCTCGAACAGGGTGAAGTTCATCCACGACCCGGCGAAGATCGTAAGCCCGGTCACGTTCGAAATCATCATCGAGAAGAGCAAAGCCTTCGCCGATTACGTCCGCAACCTCTTTGAAGATCATAAGAGGCGGCCGGGTTCGGCGCGCGCGTTAGAGCTGCGATCTTACGACGACGACGAGAACATAGTGGACCAAGCCACAATGCCGAATTTCGTCTTCCAGTCGGTAAAAGGGCCCGACGGCGACACGATGCGACACGGAGAGGCGCGCGTCGTCGTCGTCGGCCAGCCCGAAGACTGGATTTAACGAGTCATTGCGCTGGTCCGTGTCGTTGCACGGACTTTAGAGCAGGGCGGCTGAACCCGTCGCCTTGCAATTTTGTTTAGGAGCCACCATCACATGTTTAAGCCTCAGGAGAACGACCCTCTTAAAGCCGAGATCGACCTGAACCCCGGTTTCAAATACCCCTACCAGGGTCAGGATATCCACATCAAGACGGCAGTAATAGCTCTGCTCACGCACGGCGATCATCTTGTGTGTAACGCCATCACCGATGCTGAGGCGCGCGGCGCTCAGAGATTCCGCTGGGGGATTTATCAACTCGGACCGTTCGTCGGGCGCGATCAGGTCACCGATCATATGATCAAGCAGATGTATGAGCCGGATATAGAGCGGTTGCAGGAGGCGATGTACTCGCTGCATGCCACCTTTCGAGATTCCCCCAACGCCACCTGCCCGGCGTGCAACTTCGAGTTCCACTCGACGCTCGGAGCAGCCCAGGCACGAGCCTAAACGGTCTACGCGATCACAGGCTGTAGCTGACACTGTTACGGACCTGTTGCTTGCTCGGTCTTTAGGAATACCCTGGCCCGAATGGCCGGAATACGTGGAGAGTATTTCGCCGCAATACTTGTCCATTCTCCTCTCGGCACTCGAAGAAAAGATCGGGAAAGGAAAGAACGCCACTACACTGCGGGATTTCTTCTTGAATCCTCATTGACAAGCGCGTCTCGGCCGTGTACTTAATCCAGCAATGGATTGGCAACTTCTTGTTGTGCTCGCCTATCTCGTGTTGGTCATTGTCGGTGTAAACTATTATTCTGCCGGATCAAAAGTTGATAGAGAAACAGCGACAAGCCGATCATCGTTTCTGGTGGTGCTGTTAATCTTCATAGTTCCGGTTCTCGCTTTCTTTTTGATAATCCAAGTTGGCTGCTAATAACGGCCACACATCATGGCAAATAAGAACAGCCGCTACATCATCGACGGTCAGTTTAAAGGCGTTGAAAGCATAGTTGCCGGTTTTGGGCGCATATCTGACGCGGCATCCCGGACAGGTAAGAGGCTTCATGATTCTGCAAGGCAAAGTGAGCTTGCTTGGCGGCGTCAGGAAACCGCTCTCAGCAAGCTTCACGCTGGATATAGCCGAATCGATTCTCTGTTTGTAGATACCAGTGGTATTTGGGCGCGGCAAGCTCAAAGCATCCATAAATATACCGATGCCAGCATGAGGCTTCTGTCAGTCCAACAGAAGCTGCAGATGATAAATCTGAAACCGGAAGATCATGCGACCGCCCTTAAAGGGATACAACAGACGGTCGCATCTCTACGCGGCCTCACGCTGAAGGACACGACAGAAAGCTTCATTGACCTTTACAGTTCGCTCGGTGATGTAAAGGAGGCTCTTGAGTTTCTACCCATAGCCAGTAAATACAAGTTCAATACGAAAGCTCTCTTTGGCGAGAAGTTCTCTGCCGAGGACATTGACAGGCAAATTCTAGGAGCTTTCAAATTCATGGAACAAACGGGCGTCATGCGTGCCACTGGCGCTCATGGTTCTGATGGCAAGCGGGCTTATACCGACGAAGATAAAAAGCGCGCAGAGGAATACTTCAACATAATCGCGAAGATGACCGCATCGACCGGCGGTCGAATTACCGGCCAGACGCTCCTCCCTCTTGCCGGACGTGGTGGCATGTCTATGATGGGCCTTACGCCCCAAGGACTTAAGAACCTCGCATTCATGGTTGAAGAAATGGGAGGGCCGCAGACTGGAACCGCGCTAATGTCCGCCTTCCGTCAATTCGTTGGCGGGAGTATGGAAGTCTCGAAGCTAAGAAACCTTGATAAATTGGGGCTAGTTGACCGGAAAAAGGTACAATACAGCAAGGCAGGCTTGATAACCAAAGCGCAACCCGGTGCTGTACCTATCGGTGATTTACTCCAGAAAGACCCGCTTTTATTCGCGGACACATTAGCAAATACCCTGAAAGATAAGAAAGGGATTAACCCCGATGATATAAATGCGGTCACGAAGGAAATAGCCAACCTCGTGGGAAATCGCACGGCTTCAAATCTCATTGCGAAGATGATCGTAATGAGGGATCAGATCAAGAAGAACGCCGATCTTGTAGACCAAGCAAAGGCTATAAACGAAGGATACAGCCAGTCCCTCGACAGCATAGCTGGCAGGATCGAGGAATTGAAAGCAGCGCAAGAGAACTTTCAAGCCGGATTAGGCAATGTTTATACAACGGCCCTTGGATCACTCGCGAAGTCCTGGCAGCCCGCAATTAAAGCGGCGTCGGATTATTTTGCGATGAATCCGGAGGCCGCCAAATTCGCTGGCTATATGCTGCTGGGCGCTAAAGGCTTGAGTGCAATGGCACAGACGATGATGGTAATGAAACTGAGCGGCATCACCGGCATGTTTAGTCGTGGCAAGTCGCCGCTGGTTGCGCCACCTCTTGATCTCGACCCCAGAACCCAATGGGACAACCTTTTCAGAAAGAACGCCCCAGTAGCCCAGGCCGGGGCACGCTCGGCAGGGGTTGGCATCGGTACGAGTCTCGGAGCCGGGTTCGCGATAGGTGTCGCACTCTTTGGCCTTGAGCAGGTGATAACCTCTCACCTGAAGAATAAAGAACTTGATGAGGCTGCTAAGGACGCGGGCCGACGAACAGCAGAATCGTATACAGAAGGACTGACCGTTGATATTTCGGGGAAAACCAAAGAAGAGCAGATCGCGATCATCGAAGAAGAACGAAGGAGGAAAGAGGCACAACGCGGGCAAGATCACGTTGCAGAGATGAAGTTGCAGCACGGAAGGCGTGATATGGGCTTTCTGGGTAACTGGCTAGGCATCGGGGATCGCCCGGCCGACACAATCCTTGCCCTTCGTGCCGCACAATCCGGGTATTTGGGGACCTACCAAGGCGCAGGAAAAGCACGAACTCGTGAAATGTTGAGTGCTCAAGCAGGAATGTCGGTAGGTGACCGCACTGATAAATCAGTCATTCAGCAAGCAGGTGCTGGAGTAGTTGAGAACATCTTCCGATCTTACAACATCAGTTCTTTGGGGGAATTCATTGCGACATTAAGAAATGCCAAGTCAGCATTAGAAGCGGGTGGCGAAGCTGATCTATTCGGAAAGTTCCAACAAATCCTCGGCCAGGCTTATCCGGAACTCAAAGCACAATATGATGCAGAGATCGCAGCAAGGCGGCTACAAGTCGAAGCTTTAGGGTATGACGCTGACACTCTCCAAAGCCATGCTAGTGCCGTCGTGAGGGCGACCGGGGTAATTAACAGCGCCGCTGGTGGACAGCCTGAACCCCCGCCAGAGAAGAAAGCTACGGGGGGAATGGTGTTAAGTCCAACTCGTATACTGGCAGGCGAGAATGGGCCGGAGTGGGTGAGCAGCTTCAGAGAAACCAAGAAAATGTTCAGCCGATCAATGGGGCCAATCTCCCTCAGCGCTCCGATCAACTTAGCAATTCACGGTAACGTAAGCGCAGCAGACGGAGTGATCATCAGACACCAAGCGCAGGCTGGGTTCCGAGCTGCTGGGGAGGAGATATTGCAGAGTGTTGAGCGGATGATCGTTGACCAACTCGCAGCGGATTAGCCGGGTATCATGTCTTTCGGTCGAGAGCTGCTTTAATGAGCGAGTAAAGGAGGTAAAGCGCTCCCGCGCCCCCCAGTATCGAAAGGATGCCGAGCATCGTGAGAAAGAACTGACCTGCTTCGAGGAACATCCCTGCGGCTACGACTGCAAGGGTTACAAGCAGAGTAATCGCTAAGGCTATCGTCCGATTTCGCTTAGCTCGACTGGCCTGAACCATATGAGGAAGGATTTTAGCAACGAGGGCCAGAAATGCAACCTAGATGCAGGGTTGGATCACCGCGACCGCGAGGCCTTACCCAGTATTGCGAGTCCCGTAATCAGGAGGACGATCAGGAATAGGACACCGAGCACATAGCCCAAGACTCGCAGCGCGGTAAGAATAGGCCGGCGTTTTTCTTGAAGCTCGGCCGCGCGGTCGATCTCGGCAGACTCCAGCGCCTTTGCTTCCTGGCGTTGAAGATCGCGCCAATTCGGAGGGATATAAGGAATGTAGTCAGACATTGTTCGACGACTCCTTTCTTATATTCTACACGATCAGACGAATAATTTATGAATAATCTGAACGGGATTTGACGCGATGTCAGCACGACCCAAGCGGGACAAAAATGGCAATCCGGTGCGTCAGCCCACGACTCAGATCGAGCCGATCTTTGCTCCTGAGCTAAGCGCCCCGATCCAGGACATGGGGTTCGTCCAGGCGAGCCTCGTGAGCCTCGACACCGGCCAGTCGCTCGAATTCCTGATCGAGCCTAGCGACTTCGACCTCGACGGTACAACGGTCTGGGTGAAGCCCGGCGTCATCTACGCCAGCCATCAGCCGTCAGAATATCAGACGACTAATCCTCTGGTCAGAACGATCACTGCGCATTTCGACGCTTATTCCGACGGCGATGACAGCAGATCAATTCAGCCGCAGATAGACATGCTCGAAGTGCTGCGCGCGCGCGTGCCGGGTAAGAACCGCGCGCATATCGTGATGTATATCCAGGGCGAGACCAACTTCATCGGAAAGATATTGAACTGGCGGGGCAGCGTGAGACGGCTGAACCGTGGCGGCGGGCCGCTGCAGATCGTCGGCGCGCAGATCACGATTGAGGACGAGGAATTCTTCTAATGGCCCGAACTGTGGCAGACCTCACGATATACGGTCAGATGACCGACCCGCTGCCCCCGGGAGAGCGGCGACCGAACAAGGTGCATTTCGTCACTGAGAACGAGGACCCTGTGGGCATCGCGAACTATGTCTACAGTAATCAGAGCTATGACCCTGACGGCTGGCGCCGCATTCTTGAGGCTAACGGCATCGAAGACCCCTTCAGACTTGACCAGGATTTTGCCGGCAAGCTGATAATCATACCTGATCCTCCGGTACCTGAGTTTAACCGCTAATGGTGAATGACAGGCTTGTGGCTGTGGCGCGCGTAATAGTCGCGGGTTACGTCTTCAACTTTACTGATCAGGATGCGGGGGCGAGGCCCGGCGCTCCCATTTCGATAAGCGTAAATCATGGCGATCAACTGTCGAGCATGGCTCACCTCGTTGTCTGGGATAAGGATGTTGTGGCTGATGCGCCGCTCCCGATCTATAACAGCATCCCGAACCCTTTGATCTCTCATAATGAGCCGTACGACGTCTGGATGGGTTGGGAAGGCCACACGCTCTACAAGGTGTTCGAAGGGATCCTCCAGGCGAAGGAAGCCAGCTTGCACCCGAGTGTCACGACGCTGATCGGCGTGCATGACAGTTTCCGTATGAAGAAGGAGGGGAAGAAAAGGGCCCGCACCAACATCACCATGGATCAGCTGCTCCGTCAGCTCGCGGCCGAGTATGGCCTTCAAATCAAGTATATCGGTGACGCGGCCGGCGACCCGGCCCTCACACAAATATTATCCTGGACCGTCCAGGGCATAAACGATGTGCGGACGAACTGGCAGCAGTTCAAGCATTACCTGACGACCTACGGATTCATAATAAACACCACACAACGGGGCCTGATCGAGATACGGAAGAGCAAGGAAGGCGATCCCCAATTCGTGTTTCGTCGCGGCGATGAGAACGGGCTGGAGTTCAGCGCGAGGCAGGAGCAGCGGAGAGACGAGCGATCCTCGCGGAGGAAGGTTCACACGAACGAGGCGAAGCCCGGTAAGCGCGGAAAGTATGAAACCAGAATCGGCGTCAATGACGGCAGCAGGTACCTGGAGACCGTTCCTCCTTCTGTGGCGAAGCGTAAAGCGAACCCTTACAGGCAGCCACGCAACCGCATCTTCGTCCGGAACATCGCTAAGCGCCTCGGAGAGGTAGAAGGCGATAAGGGCGATTTTGTGATGCGTCTCGAGCCCCAGCTGCTCAACGTAGAGCAAACCGTCCTCGTAGATTATGGTCCGCAAAACGACGGCGCGTGGCAGAATGCCAGCGTTCAGCATTCAATCGGCAAAGGCCCTTCGCAGACCAGGGTGCAAGCCTGGAAACCGCCACAATGAGCATTTATGGAACGCCGCCATTTAAGACTTTTGTCGACCGCCAGGTTAATCCCGCCGAAAGGCTCAGGCAAAGGGCGCGACTCGCGAGCTTCTGCATGGGGAGGGTGGTTGAGATCAACGACCCTGATAACCAGCGCCGCATAAAGGTCCAGTTTTATTTCGGCGAAGAGGAAGAAGAAGGTGAAGGCGAGCCGATTGTCTCTGACTGGATACACGGGATCACGGATTTCGCGGGCCCCACGAGCGCGAAGCGCGGGCGGAGGTTCGGGTGGGACAAGCCGGTCCCGGAAATCGGCAGCGAAGTTTGCCTGCTCCTGCTGGGCGGAGATCCACACGATACTTATTACTTCGGGCAGCCGATGTACGGCGACGGAGATACCGAGGCCCCCGGGCTTGATAAAGGCGATCCCGAAAAAGACATAGACTGGGCTTGGCGCTGGGCCGACCCTTCGGGCTATGAGGAAGGCGTCGACGTTGAGGGCAACTACTATCAACATATTCCGGGGAACGCCCACCTCAAGATCGACGGCTCTTACACAGTCGAAGTCCGCGGCACGTATAAGATCGTCTGCATTTATTTCGGGTTGATCGTGATCGCAGTACTCAGAATGGTCGGGGCAAAGCTCGACATAAACCAATGGCTCAGGCCCGACGAGCGCGAAGCGGCCGAGAAGTTAATGATCGAGACGATGCGGCCGGGCGGCCCGATACGCAAAGACCCCGGCATCGGCAAGGTAGACGATTTTAATGAGTGAGCTTTAGGTACTGACGATGGCTGATCGAATCTATTTCAAGCCCCAGGTCCGGCGGCTGATGGATAATATACTGCCCAGTAACATACTGGCCCAGCATAGGAATCCTGTACTCAACAAGCTGCCTCAATTCATCGACTTCGGCTGGAATAATTGCACGCCGCAATCCGCGGGCATGGCGCTGCGCAACTCACTCGCGGACGTCAACCCGCACGAGTTACTCGAGCACGCGGCACAGGCGAAGCGCTGGGTGGTCGAGACCACGACGATCTACATCGACGGTCAGCTTCCTGACATGGTGCGTCCCGCGAAATTTGTCAAAGACCTGGCTGAGGTCATCCAATTCATCGCGCAGGTGGTGGCCACGGTCAATTTCTTGATCACGATCATCGAAGAGGCGGTGGCCCTCGCCAACAACTATATTGACCAGGGCGAGCGTCTGGTTCAGTTCGCAAAGGCGACGCTCTCATTAGGTGAGTTGAAAACCCAGGCAGACCGCGAGCTCGATCATATACTGGACCGAGCTTTAGAAGATCTCGCGCTCCAGCGCCAGATGAATGGGCAATCACTACAATGCCTGATCTAGACGCTGCCAAGCTCCAAGAACTCGAAGATGGCCTGCGCGCGCAACTCGCAGCGGTAGCTGAAAACTGCGGAGGGATCGTTGCTGATGCGGCTGCCAGGACCCAGGCCGCGGCCGAGGCCCTTACAACTGCCGGGAGCGAATACCAGGGGCGGATCGTTGACGCCGAAGAAGGGTTAACTGCGAGTATCAACGCTTACGATCAATTCCTTGCCGACCTCGATGCCCAAATTCAAACAACCGATGCTGCGATTGAGCAGATATCATCCGGCGGAATCCCTGCGATCACAGCGCGCAACGTTGCCGCCACGGACCCCGGCGAAGGCGATTGTCTCGCGGAGGATGTGAATACCGAGTTCGCGGCGCTCGTGGGTGAAGTTCAGGCGCTTCGTGAAGCGGTCAGCGCACAACTCGATCAGGTTAAAGAGGCCTTATCAGGTGTAAAGAGCCTGCTTGAGCTGCTGAGGCAATCTTATGCACCTATTGCCGACATAGAAGGCCAGAAAGCAGCGGCGCGCGCTGAAATCGAAGGAATGCTTTAATGAACGGATCAAGCTTTGACCCGCTCGGGACCAGCTTCGCATTCCCTCTCTCTTATGACGGAGCAGGGGGCTTTGCAGTCGTTTCGCAGGAAGTCGCGGTCGAGCATCACCTGAGGTCCATCATCTCGGCACTGCTCCGGAGTCACCGGATGGAGCCCTGGTTCGGCATCGTGAGCCTCCCGTTTCGCCCCGTATCCCACGCGCCGGCGATCTCCGCTCATATCAAGCGGGCGATCATCGCCGCAGAAGACAGGATTTATCACGACCGCCTAATTGTCCGCGCAGGGACTTCGTTGCTCGATAACGGGGTGCTGCCGATTCAGGTCATCTACGTCGTCATCGGGCAGATAAACGAGCGTACTATGGACGGCCGATTCCGCGTGTTGAAAGCCGCTTAAGGAGCCGAAATGAAGATTTCGCGCAGGTCCTTTCTCAAGCTACCCTTTGTTGCTCCGTTGCTCGGACTCATCAAACTAACGCCGCCGCCGCGCAGTGGACAACATCGCGCGGCGGCGATCAAGGTGAAGCCTACTCCAGAGAAGTGGGTGCCTAATAACTACGTGACCATAGCCGAGGTAATAGAAGTCGCCCCGGACCATAGCGGCAGGATTAAAGTAATCACCGGCTCCGGTGACGGCGGGGCCCGGCATAAGGAGATCAGATGGCTTGATCCGGCCGTCCGCTTTCAAGCCAGGTCGCGCAACGAAGAATGGAAGTGCCTGCCCGCGACTCCAGAAGTAGGGACGCTTGTGATGAGAATACCGGGTGATCGCTACATAGCTGCCGCATGCTTTGAACAGGAGGGGGTCATTCCACTCGTACAAGTTGATTATTTTGGTAATGGATTTGTCAATACCTCACGGGGCCCACTGGATGCGAATACTGGCCACATAATAGGGGTTCAAGGGTCAGAAGGCCCTCTCGGTGCGCAAGGCTCCCCTGGGCCCAACCATCACGAAGCATAACTGATGAATACCGGCGTACTCATACCTGACCCCATACTCGATGACCGGAAAGAGCGTGAGCGCATAGCTCAGGGCTTGCAGCGGCTCGTCGGGGAAAACCTCACGCCCGAAGACGCGGAATTCGGTGAGCAGGTCTTCCGGGATTTGCGCGCGCTGCTCGCTGCGGGGGGCGATTCGCGTCCCAGCCTCCTGCCGAAGATAACGTCGCTCCGCCCGGGCGAGCCTCAATACGTGCTGCTCACCGAGCTGCTGAGACTGCCAACGCAGATGCTGTTCAAGATGAACCAGGTCCCGAATAAGAACCGGGTGGCATTCCTCCGGCTGCTGAACACGGAGATGATACCCGAGACTGCGGCGACCACTACTCTCCGTTTCACGAAACATAGTAATTTCATCGCTCAGCCTGTCGTCATCCCAGGCGGGACAGTCATAGCAAACCGCACAGGCCAGATCAGGGTAACGACCGACGAGGACCTGACGCTGGACGCGGGTGTCGAGGTCGGAGAAGTCGGCGCAACGTCGCTGACGGCCGGCTTCATCGGGCGGATAAACCCCGGCGTGATCGGGTTCTCGCAGAGCGCAATCGGCGGCATCCGGGAGATCACGAATACAACCTTTCTCGCGGGCGGGCGTAACGCGGAGACGGTCGAGCAGGCTATCATCCGCGCGCGCGAGATGATGATGGTAGGCGAGCATCTGGGCAGCGCCGAGGATTACATCAAGCACATCCTTTTTTACATCCTCCGGGGTCTGGGGCGCGTCGTCGCCTTCGAATTCTATCGAGGCGACTTTGCTTATGCCGGGCCGGGCTACTTGCTTCTGGCCATACAGGGCGAAGACGGCCTGTCCCCTACTACTGAGATCCTGCAACAAGCCTCGGCCGTCATCAGTCAGCGACACGTCGCAGGAATTGACGTGGTTGCGCGAGCGCCCGTCTACAGAGAGTTCGCGATAGAGATAGATTTCGAGGTCGAGACGGGACAAGGCGCAAATGAGCTCATAGAACAAGCGAAGAAGAACATCCTCTTCCGCTATGACCCGCTGCGTTTCAAGTTCGGGACCGTAGAGACGCGGTACATAAAACTGTCGGATATAGTGGGCGCGGTCGAGGCTGCCGGCACTGATCAAATATCCGTGAAGAACAGCGCGGGGCGGTTCCACATAAACCTGCACGTCAAGGACGCTGACGGCTCGGTTTCTATACTCAACCAGGATGTGCCTCTGGCTATATCCGAGATACCTGCTCTCACAGAGATCGTCAACTGGGCTAGCTGATGAGCGCACAATTCGAAGCCATCTATGGCCAGGGCATCTACGGGGGCGCGGCAGGCGACGACCTGCGGGAAGAGTGGCGCGCGCGCTGCCTCAACGCCATACCACCTGAGCACAAGACCCCGGATAACCTCGATCTTCTGGAGCGGTTGATTACCTTACTCGCCGAGGAACTGGCGGACACGGATTACTTGCTGAACAGGTTCGACACCTTCTTCATTCCGGAAACGACGCCTGAAGAATTCTTATTCTGGATCATCAAAGAGTTCTTCGGCTGGGTGCTCATTCCAGAAGGCTATCCTATAGCCCGTTCCCGCAGGCTGTTGAAGAACCTCGCGGTCCATTACATCCGGCGTTATGCGCTGCGCGGCGTTCAGGGAATACTCAGCGAGTTCGGAATCTTTAACGAGGTCTATGACAGGCCGCCCTTCGTCGGCGGCTTCTACGGCTCGCGCGGAAGTCGCCACCCGCTCAACGTCAGGGTGATCGTCCAGGGTTATGAGGCGCTGATCAAGCCGCAGCGCGTGACCGTCGGTAACTTCTGGGGCGGGACGTGGGCTTACACCACGCCTCAGATCATCACCAAAGACTTTGTTATGGCTCTGATCCGGTGGTCGAGAGCCGCAGGCGTTAAGTTTCTCGTTGAATGGCGCGTCAATAACGTCAAGCCTCAGAACGTCCAGATCATCGGCGACGATGATGAGGTCACATTCCCTTAGTCTCTACAGGCGATTCCTATGAATAAAATCTTCCGAACCCCGAAAGGGAGCCTGCCCGCTCAAGGCGACCCTCCCGTCAGCCCAGAGGCTTTTCCTGAGATCAAAGAAACCGACCTGGAGCGCGTCGGACTCGCGGCCAAGGCCGGCGACGAGGCGATAGCCGACGACTTCATCCGCGAGCCCGCCGCCCAATATGCCGTGTACGGCGGCGAGTACCAGCTGGCGGGCGGTCTAACGCTCAATGTCTACAAGCCGCTGCGCGTCTACAGCGGGGCGGGCGTGCATTTCGAGCACTTCGACCCCACGCCGCAGCTGATAGAGCTGGCCGACCCCGACGAAGAGCAGCCGCGCGTAGATCTCATCTACGCCAAGCTCTTTGAAGACGCCGACGGCGCCCTCGAGACGCGCTTCGCCATCGTGGACCCGGCGGACCCGAATTCCCAGACCGGCAACATCGACATCCACACCGAGAAGCAGAACCGCATCGAGATACTGGTGCTTACGGGTCAGCCTTCCGAGGCACCTGTAGCGCCTGAGTGCCCCGCAGACGGCACGCCGCTTTACCGGGTCGGCGTCCCGGCAGCCGCGATAGCGTTGAGCGATGACCTGGTCTTTGACGACAGGTATAACTTCCGCGACCTCGAATCATTGAACAAGGCCTTCGACGCGCTTTATGACGACGTTCACACGGTGAAGGACACGAAGCATGTCCACCGCGCGAACGAGATCCCGGTCGACGAGCCCGCGAAGATGGTCGGCGACACGGTCCAGGACGTGCTCAACGTCCTGATCGCCCGCGACGACACTCAGACCTTCGACCCGATCTTCTTCCCTGAGACGGTGAGAAAAGGTGTTGCGCGCTACGCGGAACAGGCAGGCAAGCTGGGTTCTGTCGGCGTGGTCGATGGAGTCCCGGCGGTCGATATACCGCTCGGGAGCGAAGTCAGCTTCTTCGGGTCGAGCAGCCGGAAGATTCAGCCGGGTTCGTTTCCTGCGACTGTCGAGAATGGAGTGGTAATCAACGCCCGCCAGGTCAACAAGCACGCGCAGCAGGCGACGCAGTCCGTGGGTAACTCGATCCCACTGTCGCTCGCCGTGATCAATAACATCGAGAGCGACGGCGGCGGGACCTGGGTGAAGAAGAACGCGGTGCTGTCCGCGACGCTCGGCTATAACTCGGGCGGTCGCCGCAGCGGCGCGCGTGACGGGCAGTATATCGAGATCTTCGGGATGGGCGGCGGTCCGTCATGGCAGAGCTACGACACGCTGTCGGACACGCTTCAGACCCGCGCGTTCTCCGGGGCAGTCCCCAACACGGCGATCAAATTCTCCGTGACCTGCGGCAACGGGAAGATCCTGATCGCGGCGCTCGTCGCGAACGGCACCCAGCTCAAATGGTTCCTGGTGAATGCCGCGGACCCCGCAGGGCTGACGATACTCATACCCGGCGCACCAGGCCAGCCCGACGACGCGACGGACACGTTCTCGCCGGTCATCATAGGCGATCTCATTCAGGAAGGCGTGGTCATCGTCGCGCTGCAAAACGACGGGACCCAGTGGCGCTATTTCGCCTATCACGTCAACTCGAATTCCTTCGAGCTCCTTAACATGACCGGACAGGACCCAGGCGGCGCTCTTAACGGCTTTAACCATACACTATGCCTTTACGAGAACGGGAAGGCGGTCATCCAGGATGGCGACGGAGTGCGGCAGCCGAAGACGACGACGATCCTCGATTACCCGACACGGACCTTCACCCGGCTCAACATCGCCCAGCCCGAATACGGCACCCATTACGTGCTCGCGAACATAAACGGCAGGCCGCAACTCATTGGCTCGGCGGCCGGGACCGCGCTCGATTGGGAACTGCTGCCAGGCAGCAACCCCGAGTGGCGCAAGGTACAGAACTCGGCGCTGCCCCCGCGCTTCTCGCCGTCGACCGCGTCGCTTCTCGTCGGCGGGCTCCCGAAAGGCTCCGGCTATTTCATCGGCGGCGGTCAACCCCTGAGCGCGATCGAATACAAAGACATCTGGGCCTTTGAAGCCGGCGGCGTTACCGAGACGCTGTGCGACGGCCAGCTCGCGCTCACGCTGGGCCCTGGCGCGACCCAGGCCACGTTCAGGATCGACAGCATCCAGCTTCCGTGGGAAGTCGGCAAGGTCGTCACGAACCTCGTCGGGCATATACCGGCGGGCAGCGTGAAGGTTTTCTATAGCTTCGACGGCGGGGTTACCAAGCAGGAGATTCCGCGCGACACGCCGACCACCGTGCAGAGTTCGACGAACAACCCTCAGCCCATCATCTACGTGACGCTGATCGGGACGCCGGGCGTGCGGCCTTGCATAAGCAGGATAAACGAGCTCTTCGAGCAGGAAGGCGGGCCGGGGCTCGTCGAGACGGTTATCCGCTTCAACATAGTCACGGCCGGGGTTCGCTACCTCTACATCGACCGCGACGGCGTGATCACCATTGAGGCGACGGCCCAGGAGTCCACGCCGAACAAGGCAATCCTCATGAAGATCACGCCGAATGGCACGGGCGCTCCGACGGCCTTCGATTACGTGAACAAGAGGAACATCGTTCGTAAATACAGGGCGACACGAGTGGCTGGGGCGACTCCCGCCATCGGCAACGACCTGTCGCGCACGCCGCATTATATGAAAGCGTGGCTGAAAGAAGCGAATAGCAACGTCAAAGACCTGAACGACCCGCACGCCGCGGGCGAGGCGGCGGGCGTGATCATATTCAATCAGCCGATCATCGTCGACGGCCTTGCGGTCGATGGTGAGTCGTACATCGTCGAGCTCCATGCTTGATACTCAGTACCCGGCACTTAGTACCTGACACCTCTCCGATTTCGAGTTCAATCCAATGCCATTACAGCTGCTGCTTGAAGAAGATCAAGGCGACGTCGCGCGCGAGAAGATCAACGCGAATTTTGAGCTGCTGGAAGCGCGTGCTCTATCGCTGATCGCGAACGCCGCCGGTCCGCAAGGCCCGCAGGGGCCGCAGGGGCCACCCGGTCCCGCTGGCGGCCCACAGGGGCCAGCCGGGGAGCAAGGCGACCCGGGACCGCCGGGACCTGTCGGACCGCAAGGACCGCAAGGAGCTGTCGGACCGCAAGGACCGCAAGGACCCCAAGGGCCAGCCGGGCCGCAGGGGCCACAGGGCGAAGCAGGCGGTGAGCCTGGGCCAGCCGGACCGCAGGGGCCAGCCGGTCCACAGGGACCAGCCGGTCCGCAAGGAGCACAAGGCGCGCAAGGAGTTGCGGGTGCAGCAGGCGCGCAAGGTCCAGCCGGGGCAGCTGGCGCGCCGGGGGCGAACGCGCCGGGGTATAAGACCACTTCCACAACGTCTCTGCCAATCGGGACCGGAACAAAGACTTGCACCATACCTCTGGGGTTGGCTTATGTCCCCGGAACCCGCGTGCGTGTTGCGAGTAACGCGACTCCCAACACTCACTGGATGGAAGGCGTCGTCACCGTCTACAACAACAACGCAAATAATAATTTCTCATTCGTCGTCACGGCGGGCGAATTCGCGGGGGCTGGATCGCGCGCTGATTGGAACATCAACCTCGCCGGAGAACGTGGCGCTCAAGGGCCGCAGGGGCCAGAAGGAGCAGAAGGGCCTGAGGGACCACAGGGGGCGCAAGGGCCACAGGGACCACAGGGACCGGCTGGCGCTCAGGGACCGGCCGGACCGCAGGGACCGGTTGGTCCGGCTGGCCCCGTTGGTCCGCAGGGGCCACAGGGACCTCCGGGTGATGACGCGATCTGCCCGTAAAGAGACGACATGGGAATTCAAAGAATCTTACCCGGTGACCCATACGAGACTCGGCGGCTGAAGGTCAACGCCAACGTCCTCTACATCAATCAGCTGCTGGCGAAAGCCGGCAGGATGATCGACAGAGGGTTGATCAAGGGACCTGAAGGCGAACCCGGCCCGCAGGGGCCGCAAGGCCCGGCGGAGGGAGAGGTGGGACCCAAAGGGCCGACAGGCGCGGTAGGCCCGCAGGGTGCGGCTGGCGCGGCAGGCATTCAGGGCGTCGCGGGGCCGCAAGGACCCGCCGGTCTCCAGGGGCCGGTCGGAGAGCAAGGCCCGGTCGGTCCCGCAGGTCAGCAGGGGCCGGTGGGGCCAGCCGGGCCGCAAGGGCCACAGGGAGCGCAAGGGCCACAGGGAGCGCAAGGCCCACAAGGGGTACAAGGTATAGCAGGAGCGGCAGGCGCGCCAGGAGCGGCAGGCGCACCAGGACAGCCAGGAGCTGGGTTCAAGTCCACATCCAATTCGGCGGTTACTATCGGGCTTGGAGCAAAGACCTTCAACGGGGTTGGAGCTGGCCTTGCTTTCAACACGATGCTCCGCGCGCGCCTCTCGTCAGCCGCGAATCCTTCAACCCATTGGATGGAAGGGCTGGTCACTAACTACGCCAACGGGAACATCACGATCAACGTCGATGCCGTAGGCACTGGCACAGGCCAGCGATCCGACTGGCAGCTCTCGCTTCAGGGCGACCGTGGCCGCCAGGGCGCACAAGGCGCTACCGGCCCCCGAGGTCCCGCAGGTAACACAGGCCCCCAGGGAGAAGAAGGAGAAGAAGGGCCGGCCGGTGCATCGCCTCAAGGTCCTGTCGGGCCGAGCGGTGCGCAAGGTCCGAGAGGGCCGCAAGGACCTGCAGGGCCCAAGGGCGAAGACGGCGAGATATTCGAGGTCGACCCGCCTCCAGGCGGCGGTGGCGGTGGAGGCGGCGAGCAACAACCTTAATTCAGCTTTCTCGATTCGACACAAAACTGAGGAAATCATGAACAGAATTAACTTTCTAATAGCGTTCTGCGTTCTCTTCCTATGCTCAGCCATCGCCCAGGCACAAGCCCCGGGAGGGAATCAGTACCCGGCGGCGATTGACACGCCTTGCACGCTCTACCCGGTTACCGATAACGCCAGGACGATCTTACGAATAGGTGTCGCGAGCAACACGACGACGCTCACTGTTCAATCGACCGAGCGCTTTCCCGCGTGCGGCTCAGGCTGGATAGATGGCAGGGAGCGGTTCACTTTTACTGGCAAGACGGCGACCACCCTCACCGGTGTCAGCCGCGGACATAGCGGAACGCCGGCGCTCACGCACGCCGCGGGCGTGCTGGTTGAGCTCCGCATCGACGCCGATCAGCACAACGTCCTGGCGCGGGGCTTGATCGAGACCCAGAAGAAGGTCGGCAAGGTGGCCTCTGTTTCGGCGGTAGATCAGATACTGCTCGGCACGGGCGCGGGGTCGAGTCAATGGCTCGATCACACGCTCGACCGCGTAAAGGATGTGACCATCACGAACCCTGCTAACGGTCAGGGCCTCGTGTACCAGAACGGATTCTGGGTCAACCAGTCGCTTGCGGGCGGCGGCGGGCCCATACTCTGGGAGGATATTACCGGCGACGTCGAAGACAGCGAAGCTCTACAGGAAGCCCTCGATGCCAAGCAGAACAGCGACCCTGACCTCGCTGCAATCGGAGGACTGTCACCGGCTAACGGCGATGTGATTCAGCGAGTAGGCGGGGCCTGGCTCAATCAGTCGATGGCGCAGCTGAAGGCCGCGCTCGCGCTGGCCAAAGGCGACGTGGGTCTGTCGAACGTCGATAATACTTCGGACACCGACAAGCCCGTATCGACGGCAGTGCAGAGCGCTCTCAATTTGAAACAAGATGCGGATATCGATCTTCAGACAATTGCGAGCTTCGCCCCCGCGAACGACGTCGTGATCCAGCGGAAGTCAGGGGCCTGGGCCGTCAGGACTCCGGCGCAGCTAAAGACAGATTTGGCCCTGACGAAGAGTGACGTCGGGCTCGCGAACGTAGACAACACCGCAGACCTCAACAAGCCGGTCTCGACAGCCCAGCAGGCGGCACTTGATCTCAAGCTCGACATCGAGGACGCGTTCAGCGGCAGCTACAATGACCTGACAGACGTGCCGAGCAGCTTCACGCCTTCAGCACACAATCACGTCATAGGCGATACTACGGGGCTGCAGGCTGCCTTAAACGCCAAGCAAGACTCTGATATGGACCTCGGCGTGATCGCGGGGCTCGCGCCTTCGAACGACGACCTGCTCCAGCGCAAAGCAGGGGCATGGGTCAATAGGACGCCGGCGCAGGTCAAAGTCGACCTGGCTCTGGTCAAAGCGGACGTCGGGCTGTCGAATGTCGATAACACGAGCGATGCCGCGAAACCAATCTCGACCGCCACCCAGACCGCGCTCGATGCCAAGCAGGACGCAGATGATGAACTGGACGCGCTTGCGGGGCTTACGTCGGCAGCTAACAAGCTGCCTTACTTCACCGGGGCGGGGGCGGCAGCGGTCACAGATTTTCCTGCCTTCGGTCGGTCTATAGTCGCTGCGACCGATGCGCCCGGCGCGCGGTCGACGCTCGGCGTCGTCATCGGCACGAACGTCCAGGCGCAGAACGCGCGGCTACAACAGATTGCAGACCTCTCGGCTCCCGGCGCGGATCGTATCTTCTTCCATGACGAGAGCGCGGGCGGGGTCGGCTTCCTCCAGGTTGGTACGGGGCTGTCGATCTCCGGGACTACTTTGAATGCGAGCACGGTTCCCGGCGGGGCGGCAGGCGACCTTCAATACAATGACGGCAGCGGGCTCGCGGGATCGCTTCTCAAGCAAGGCACTAACATCATCGAGCAGCGGGATAACGCGAACGCGCAGAAGGCCCGATGGTTCCACAGCTACGCGAACGCGTCGGATGATGCGTACATCGAGATGATGCCTGCCGCGCTCGCCGGCACTAGCAGGCTGAAGGTAACGAGAAGGGACGAAACAATGTACGGCAATTTTATGATTGCCGCAGACACGATCAGCCTGTCGAATGGATTTACCACCAGGTGGACAAGCAGGAGCGGGGGCGAGTTCGCAGGCAGGAATAACTCTATTCTGGCCTGGACGGATGGAGACGCATTCTCCGGGACAATCGACCTTGCGGCCGGTCGCAACGCTGCCGGGGTTATGGAGATAAATAACGGGACGCCCGGAAGCTTCCGCGATTTGAAGCTTCGCGCGCTCGAATTGACCGCCGGGATCACCTTCGCCGACAACCTTCGAATCACCTTCAACCCCGGCGTGGACCAGCCCGGCCTGAACGTGGGATCGTTCGCGGGCGATCCCACGTCGCGCGCCGACGGCGACGTGTGGTATGAGACGATCAGTAATCAGTTGCGAGCACAGATCAACGGAGGGGTCATCTCCCTCGGCGGCGGCTCGGGCGGCGCGAATACTGCGCTGTCGAACGTGGCGGCGGTGGCGGTCAGCTCGTCTCTCCTGCCCGGAACCGACAACTCGATTGACCTCGGGAGCGAGTCGAAGCGGTGGCAGAACGTATACGTCGCGGGGCTTATCGGGTTCTATAACAACACGAGCGGGAATCTCAACGAGATATTCTATGCCGACGGAGTAGGGCCTGTCATTTTCGACGGCGACCGGAGCCAGCACCAGCGCCACAACCTCCAATTGATGACAGCCGACCGCCATGTCCACTGGCCGAATGCTGATACGAGAATCCCGATCATCCCGCAGATCATAACCATCACCGGGCCTACCGCGGCCCGCAGCTACGCGCTGCCCGATGCCAACTCGACCATCGTAACGACCGATGCGAGCCAGACGCTCACGGGCAAAGGCTTCGACGCGGAAGGGACGGGCAACACTCTTACAGCATCGAGCAAGGTGTGGCTGGATGCGGCGAGCATGAGCGGGCAGACCGCATTCCCCGATTTTGATCTACCAGCCTCGAACGCGCCGGCGCCCGCGGCAGTCACCGGCTCGTCTGTGCTGCAAGGGGTTTTAGACTTCGCCGATGGAGCGACTGACGTGACCGCGCAGCGCTCGATCCGGCTCCCGGCAGACTGGTCCGGGAGCGTAGACGTGGCGTTTAAGTGGTTCGGCTCTCCGACGACCGGCGATGTTGTATGGGGTATCGCGACCGCATGCGCCGCAGACGACGAGGCCAACGACCCCAGCTTCAACTCTTACAACGACGTGACTGATACAGCCAAGGCGTCGGCCAATTTCCTTAACGACGCGACCATAACTGGGATAACCATGACGGACTGCGCGGCGGGCGAAGTGTTACATATAAAGATAGCGAGGCGACTGTCTCAGGCGGGGGATACGATGAGCGGGACCGCGCGGCTTATCGGGCTTGAGTTGACGCTGCGCCGCGCTCAGTGAAGAAGGGCATCATAATGAGAAATCACTTCCGTAACACGCTGCTCGTCCTGACCGCCATCCTGCTATTCGTGTTGGGCGGCGTGTCGGCTGATTCATCTGGCCCCAACTCTCCGGGGACCGGCGCGAATGACGCGGCGGTCGGAACAAAATCATGGTCTGCTACCGATGCGATCTTCACCAGCAACGATGCGAAAGCACAGACCCAAACCCTCCTGAACGGTCATATCAGTAATTACCTCTTCGCTTCAAACTTCGGCTTCGCCATCCCCGACGGCGCGACTATCGAAGGCATCCTGGTAGAGATCGAGCGGGTCAGGGTCAACAACACGGCGACCGTCAAAGACCATAGGGTTCGCATAGTCAAGGGCGGAACAATTGGCTCGACCGATAAGGCAGACACCGCAACCAACTGGCCGACTGCTGATGCTTACGCGAGCTACGGGGGGGCGTCTGATCTCTGGGGCGAGACGTGGTCGGCGAGCAACATAAACGCCTCCGACTTCGGCGTTGCACTCGCCGTCATTTGCACCGACCCGAACGAGGACGAGAATACCGTGGCGCGCGTGGACCACATGCGTATCACGGTAACCTACTCAGGCGGGACCCCTAGCGGGAAGCGCAAGCGCCCGGCCGTCATCAGTCAAACTAGGAGCTCGCGATCAGCACCCTACAGAGCGGGTGAAATTCACTCGCTACTCCCCACTTATCACGTAACATTTTGAAAGGTTTATTATGCGGAAAAAGCTCGTAATCACGACCATAGCTTTAGTGATTCTGACACTTTCAGCGGCTCCCTTCCCTGTTCACAATACTCAAGCAGAGCAGCGGCCGCAGCAGAAGAGGATCCCCCCGGAGGCGATTCTTTTGGATGACAAGGAGCAGGCCGAACTCCAGCAGGCTGCTGAGGACATAGGCGTCGCACAGATAGGAGTCGAGCGGGCCGAGGCGGAGCTACGGTCGGCCCGCAATTACAAACAGGCCTTAAAAATCCAGTTCGATGCGCTCAGGAACAGGATCATCGGCGACCGCGGGAAGCCGCCGTCGAAATGGGCGTTGACTGAGGACCTGAAGCACATATATCCCCTCCCTGTCTCGCCTGCGCCGGCGCCACCCGCCGCGAGCCAGAGCAATAATAAACCTTGAGCGCGATCCTATCAGGAGTCTGCAAACATTCTTGAGTAAGACGCCGTATCTGTGAGGCTTGGCACCCTCAGGAAGGAGGCTTGAAATGAAATACTAGATCAAAAAGCGGCGTCGTATTCGTCACTTTTCTTCGAAAACCAACCAATCTTGACGCCACGCAAAACGGGGGTTCTCTGTGTGAGAACGCGGGGATGGGTAACCATCCCCCTTTTTAAGCACTCTTTTGTTATGTATCTAGCAATACACTAAAACGGGAGACGCCCGGCCCCAGCCTCACGGCCAGAACCGAGCGCCCGTCCACGCCACGTTGTTTGGGCCAACGCGACGCAGACAGGCGCAATAGAACCATTAAATGAATATCACCGTCAACAAGCATCCGGCCGCTTACTATCTACCAGCCCGCCTCTTCGATTATCTGGAGGGCGCGATGGGTCCAAAAAGAAATGTCCCTCAAGACCGGCCCGCGCGGGAGGATCGGGAGCAAACCGCACGCGATTGGCACAAGTGGATTCAGACCGTCGCGGTGATCATCGGCACTCTATCTGTCGTGGTCGGCATGGTTGCGATGGTTGCCAAGGTTTGGAACTACACAATCGACGAAGCGAAGGAGCGCACGCGGTTAGAAAACAGGGTCACCAACATCGAGAGCAATCAAAAATATATTCTCGACGTAAAAGAAGGATTGCTGCTTAACGAGTGGAACCAACAGCAGGCCGAACAAGCCGACCTCGAAGAGCGGGCGCGCAGGTCGAAAGCCGGCGCAAGAATGCGCCAGTACCTCCAGGGCGTGAAGCCGCCCCCGCTCAGGCCCCGGGCCCAGAGTCTACCCCTTGAAGCCGGGGAGCGGCCGCCGCCGTATAATTAAGGAGCATTATGAGCTGGAATCCATGCGGAGCAGGCGTCAACTACTATCGAATGTGTGACGAATTGAACAACTGCAGGAGCGTTAATAATCCAGGGTCGGGCTGCGTGAAGCAGGGCGACGAGTGCGTAACGTGTAACCGAGGGACGGTAGGCGGCGGCGATGATGACCCGCCCCATGAGCCCGTTCTTGAGCGCAGAGCCGAGCTTCGCGCAAATGAATTCACCTATCAGACAGCCGCGATCATAGGCTCACCCAGCGCAGAGATGAGGCGCGCTGGCCTTCAGACGGGCGACGCCATTCTAAGGATCGACGGGAAGCCTTACAGCGCGGAGACCGAACTGCGAAAGCTCAGGAAGCCTGGCCCACATCGGTTACAGGTCCGCAGGGACTCGGAGCAGAAGATATTCACCGTAGAGATTATCGCGGGGTGATGGGGGATGGACAGGATAAAAGAGCAGGCCCGCTCCGGGCTGTCGCGGTTGCTGGCTCGCCGGTTCTGGGCGGTGGTCAAGACGTACGACGTGAGCTACGCCGAGGTGCAGACGGCAGGGCTTGCCATCTTGTGGGGCGCGTGGGTCGCAAGTCCTTTCTGGAATGCACTGTCGCACATGCCCGCGCACAGGCTCTTGCCCCACATGACGAACGGCAGCGAATGGGTCTGGGGTGTCGCCGCGCTCTTGATCGGGATACTGCACTTTGCGGGGATGTATTTCGACGCGCCGGAGTTCGCCTTCATCACGGACCGCTTGCCTCCCGGCAGCGTCACGACATGGCGGCGCACGATGACCATGTTGAACTTCGCGCTATGGGTATTTATCACGCTGGCCTACCTGCAGGTCGAGTGGCGGTCCGCAGTGTGGTGGCTATATGCATTTTTCGCAATCAGCTCCCTCAGAAGTTACGCGAAGATCGTAGAGGCTGGGATGGGTGATGGACAGCGATACCTGGAAAGTGATCATAACGGTAGCGGGGACGCTTCTGGCGAGTTCGGCTGCAGCTCAGATCGTGGACTGGATAAAGACACGCAGCGTCAAGCAATTGGACGACGGCACGCAGATTCGCAAGGAACTGCGTGAAGACCGGGATAAGGCAGAGTCAGAAAAAGAAACCTGGCAAAAGGAGTATTACGAGTTATTAAAGCAGCATCTCCACATCACGAGCCAGCACGAAGTGGACCAGCGGCTACTTACCGAGTGTAAGGATAGCCTGGCCCGGCTCAGGAAGAAGGCGGGCATAGAGGATGAGTGAGCCTCTGAGGGATTTGATAATCCTGCCGGTAGGGCCGCAACCGGTCAGAGACGCGCCGCTCATATTCTGCGCGTGCGAGTGCCGCTGCTACGTCATCAAGCCGAAGCCGGGCGAGAAATGCCAGCTCTGCGAGCGCGGGCAGCACCAACCGAGAGGGAATAATCATGAGCGAAGTACTGGAAGACTCCGAGAATAAAGCAATCGACCCGGCCACGCGTGCACAGATCATAGCCGAGTATCGAGAGGAAAAAAGGAAAGAGCAGTGTAAGCATTGCCGCGCCGGGTTGCCGCAACTTGACCCGGAACATGCGCCCACGCGCGGCCATCTCGACACTATCTCAAGCGGCCTGGTCCACGAGATCAAAGAGCGCGGCGAAAAGCCGTATTTCGATTACTGCTACGCGGGTGATGTTTAGACCGCGCGAAAGGACTATTAGAATGATCCGCGAAGACATGCTTGAACAGATGCCCGACCTCGGACCGGAGACAGAACCCCTAAAGACGACCAGGGGTCTGAAGCGTAAATCGGGCCTCTGGCTCGCCGGGTACATCTCTTGCCCCGCGTGCGGTCACGGGATCGACGTAAAGACAACTGACCGCGCGGTATGTTGCAGCAACCGGGAGTGCAAGCAGCGCGGCGTGCTTTTCGACGTTCCGGTCATACCCTTAACTCTGACTCCGACCGGCCGCAAGCGCATTTTCCGATAAGGCCGACAGAAGGGACAATCGACATGGTAGGGATCAACTGCACCATCAAGGGCCGCGAGATCGGGGCGTTCATCTTCGGCGGCAAGCGCATGACGAAGATCGCGCTTGATGACGACGTTGAGCTCGCCGTCAAAATCCCGTTCGAGCAGTGCCCGCCGCTTCTGGCAGAGGATCTCGACGATCTGCCGGAAAGCTACCCCGTCTCGGAGCTGCGGGGATACGTGGCCTGCTATCTCGACAGCGGCGAGCCTCCGGAGCCTGACACGAGCGTTATTCATCACCTGGAGCCTGAAGACTGCCGGCGGTACATGCAAAAGCGGCTCGAGTCTTTAGCGGCCCAACTGACCCCACAGGGATCAGACAGCTAACACTAAATCACACGTATTGATGCCAGCCTGCGCCAGCGATAGAGAGTTCCTGCCTTTCTATCGAGGCTCGGCGCGCCCACGGGACTGCGCATTCAGTCCCGTGGGCAATAATCCTGCTTAGATCAATTGGAGGGCTAATGAAGATGCTGACAAGAGTTGCAAAGATGGCAGTCCTGGCTGTGGTGCTTGCTGCCCTAGCGATGCCGATCCTTGTGCTTCGCGAGCGCGCGGCTGCCACTGCCGCAGCAGCAAACACCCCCGTTGATAAGAAACTGCTCGCCGAGCTCATCGACGACACGCAGCTGTTGGACGGGCTAAAGGAGGCGACAAGCGGGCTGACCTACCGGAGCGAGACGGATTCGCCTTGGGAACCCTTCTGGATGAAGCGAACCGGTGAAGGGTGGTTTCGTCATGCTGAGCTTGCGAGCTACACCAATCACGATCCTGACACACTCGTCGTGAGGCATAACTTCACTGATTACCTTCTCACGGTCGTTGAAGACGAGCCTTGGCACGAGGATGAAGACAGGCGCCAAGTCGAGCGTTATCGCGAGCTGGTCAGGTTTATCAACTATCACCTTCAGGACCCATACGTCTTCATAGTCGGCGAAGAGGATGAGCCGATGAAGGACGTTTATATCATCGGCATCGCCCCGTCTGGGAATTTCTTAGGCCTACAGACGGTGATCGTCGAGACCTAACACTCGCCTGTGATCGAAGGGCCACGCTGGCCCTTAATATTGGCAATCCAATCACGAAAGGACTTTGTTATGACCAAGAACCCACCGAAGACCCCAGCGAATCAGCAGCAACCAACGTCCGAACCGGAAGTCGAGGAGCTGACCGGAGCTCGTCTTTTCCACGACCGGACCAATGATACTCTTTACGCGACGGATGGTAAGTATCTTTACACGTACCCCGGAGTGACAAGAGAAAAGTTGGATTCGACCGTTGATGCGGACCCCCGCATCGGCAATCATCGCAGGCATCTCAGCGCCGGTCCAGGCAAGACCCCGCGGAATCCGGGCAGTCGAGGGAAGTAGCCCTCAAGGGAAGAAGGGAGCCTCAGCGAAGGCTCCCCCGTTCCTACTTCATCAAGATCTCCGAGTTACAGGTTTATTAGGAAGGAATCTATTATCATGCCACTCTTAAAATTAGGAACATCCGGCGCTGCCACGAAAGCCTGGCAGGAATTCTTGGTCGGTAGAGGGTTTTTGTTAGTGGGTATGGCCACGGGTGCGTTCGACGAGATGACACACCGAGCGACGCAGGCTTTTCAATCGAACGAAGGCCTCGACGCTGATGGGGTAGTCGGTCCCCGAACAATAGCGAAAGCCAAGGGCCATGGCTTTACCGAACCTGTTTTGCAGCCACCATCTCAACCGGGGGCGCTAATCACAGATGCTCAACTCCGCGCAGTCATGTCTAATCTCGCTTCAGAGAAGCGGATTACTTACCTCCCTTATCTCAACGCGTCGATGGGAGAGTTCGAAATCATAGGGAGGTTGCGCGCTTCCGCTTACCTCGCTCAGCTCGCGCACGAGTCTAAAGAGCTTCAAGTATGGAGCGAGAACCTCAATTATTCGGCCGATGGCTTGATGAGGACCTGGCCGACGCGCTTCAACAGGGAACGGGCCACGGCATATCAGCGTCAGCCTGAGAAGATCGCGAATTACGTCTATGCCAACCGAATGGGGAACGGGGCCGAGGCGAGCGGTGATGGTTGGAAATTCCGCGGCCGTTGCCCTCTACAAACTACCGGCAAGGACATGTACCAAAAATGCGGCAAGGCCTTGAAGATCGATCTTGTAGCGGATCCGGATCTGTTGTTACTCCCAGAATACGGTTTCCGTGCCGCAGCGTGGATCTGGGCCGTAGAAAAGGGTCTGAATCCGCTCGCTGATAAGAGGGCGTTTCGGGACATTACCAAACGGATCAACGGCGGGTATAACGGGCTCGCGGAGCGAGAAGAATATTATGAGCGAGCGCTGCAGATCCTAAAAAGATAGTTCGTACTCATCCACGCTCTGTCACACCACAGCAGAGCATCATTCCCAATTCACAAAAGGAGTAACTATGTTTAGGCAGAAACGTATCTATGCGTTCACGCTGCTGTGTGCGCTCTTGTCGCTGACCTTTTACCTGGCTCCCGTGGTCCTTGCGCAGGATCCGGCGCCTGCGGAGCCCGCGCCTGCATTGCCGCCGATCCTCAGCCCTTGGGCCGGGCTGGCAGGGCCCGCCATAACTCTGATCGTGCACTGGGCGAAGCAGAATGCATGGGTAAACAGCCACCCCAAAGTATTCGCGCTAATTCTCTCGCTCTTGCTCGCTGCGATACAGGCATTCAGCGGGCAGCTCCCCGACTCGCAATGGACCGACCTGGTCTTATCGTTTGCCGTCACGGTCGCGGGCCAGCTGCTGGTGGCGGTCGGTGTGCATGAGACTTTAATCAGGCCCTTCAAGAAAGAACCCTACCGAAACGGTTGAGCGGCGGTCCGTTCATTTCTGGAATAGTATCGAAAGGAGTGACCTATCAAATGAGAATCAAAAGAACAATTACGATCCTGCTTTTAAGTACCCTTCTCTTCTTCGGGCCTTTGGCCTGCAAGAAGTCGGTGGCCACACAGCCTACCGGCCCGCCCCCTTCTACACAGCCCGCCGACCCGTCACCGGGCGGAGAGCCGACGTCCGGGGCTATGGTGATCACGGACGAGACGCTGCGCGTGATTGCTACGCAGACCGAACGCGGAGTCGCAGTCGTCCGCTCGATCAACGCTGCCAAGCGCGGGGCGTTCCGCGACAAGCTGATCACGGCCAGACAAGCGCGCCCGATCACCGTCGCATCACAGAAGACGCTCACTCTACTCGAAGAACTCAACGATAAGGTTCTGGTCTTTGCCGAGCTGCCGCCGGAAGAGCGTGCCAGCATCCCGCGGCTGCTGAGCGAGGCAGTGAACTCCGCAAAGAACCTTTCCGCAGCCTCTCTTATAGAGATTAAAGACGCTCGCATGAAAGGGACCGTCGACAATCTCTTGAGGCAACTCGACGAGGTCATCGGCCCTCTGGCGAGGCTGCTCCAAAAAGGAGGTGCCAATTGAGCAGAGGATTTAACATCGCAGGATTCGACATAACACAGATCGCGGCCTTGATTTCCGCGCTCGCGCCGCTCTCAGGCATTCAAGGTGCAAGCATCGCGGAAGAGCTCGCGCCGGCGCTTGCCCATCTGCTTGAGATCGAGCGGACCCGCACTGGTAAGAGCATCCCTGACATATGCCGGGGTGTGGGCGTCGAGATTAACGACGAGCAGGCGAGGTTGATCGAAGATTACATCGCGGAACAGAAGGGGATCGACGCAGAGGCCTCGCAAACGGGAACTGGCGCGACGGATGAGAGTCCGCCGGAGGAAGAGTAACAACGAGGTCCTGGTCAATTGACAGGACTGATGGTGTGCGAGCAAGCGCCAGCCGGGGGGAAGGGGTCTCCGCCTGGCGGCGCGCGCACGATGGCTGCCGCCTAGCCCCCTCGCTCTGGAGCTAGGCGGCCTCGCCATCCTCTACAGGCCCTGATCCAGGGGTTGCGCGTGATCCCTCTCCCAGGCGTCGACCAGGTCGGTAAGTTTGTCGATGAGCTCTTGTGGCTTGTCAATAATCTTGCAGATGAGCTTTGACTTATCGTTACCCAGCTTAAGTTCAGCCTCGCTGGGAGTGGAGGGCTCCTTTGTCGTTGGCGGGCGCGAAGACCCCCACCCATCGTATGATAGAACGGTGCCAGGTTTTTTGAACGCAGGCATACGCGCCGATTCTCCCCGTTGGGGCAGATATATCACGTTCTCCGGGTGGCGGAGCACAAGTTGACCAGGATCCAACAATATAGATTCCGAAGAAGGGTTCATCCTGTCAAGAATCTCGTTGTACGTCTCGAATAGTTCTGGCATGTAAATAGTTGCGGATGATGAGAGTGCTCGCCTAATGACCTGCAATGCTGCCGAGTGATCTCCGATCCTACTTTGAACGTCGGCCAGAGCATTCAAATACTCAAAATGCAGCTGTGGGTACTTGGCTGCGATAGCAGGAAGGAGAGCCTGCATCATCGTCAGAGTCTCAAGAGCCGCTTTGTAATTCCCATCCACAGATCGCAGAAAGCATAAAAGCTGTAGGGACTGAAATATTACGACAGGGTCGGAGCATGCTACAGACCTCGCTCCCCGCAAAGATTCCAGCAATAGATAAAGACCTTCCTTAAAATTGCCCGCACAGCAAGCATTTGCTGCAAGCGCCATGATCGCCCTGGCTCTGTAGGCAGGGGGCGCATCGTCGGCGGCCTTCGCAAAGACCGCGTTTGTCTCTTCTATAGATCCCTTCCCTTTCCTTGAAATGCTGAGCCCTTGTATATAATTTACAGTCTGCTCATACCCCTGAGGCATGGCGTTCGACTGTAGAAGGTCGCCCACTCGCTTAACTTCATCGTACTGGCGTGATAGGTGGGCCTGTCGGGCCATCTCAATTGCAGCGTCGTAGCAGTGGATCATATCCCTTGACCGGCCCGCCGCGGCCGCGATCCGCATGGCAGCCGTCAAAATAGACAGCTCTCTTAAACTTGTGTGAGAGATATAACCGCTACTGGAGGAATGACCAATGAAGAGAATTCTGTTTGTGGTTGCAGTCGCGTTCATGCTTTTCCTTCCCTGCTTAGGTTCGCTTAATCCATCGTCTGGTCCGAGCACCGGAGCGATGGCTGGGCAAACGGTACCTGGGAATCTGCCTTGTGAATGCGGCGGCCCTGGCTGTGTCTGCGGGCCGGGAGAACTGCCCGGCGGAGGGCAAGGTCTCGTCGTTTCGCCTACTCAACAGAGCGCCGCCACACCCGCGGGTGAAGTGTCGCTTGAGCCTTATCCTCTTGACCTGGGTTCGGGTTTGATAATCCTGGCTGCGTTTACGATTCTCTGGTGGAGTAAGAACAGAGCCTGACGCAGCTCTTGCGCCTGATTGATCCCGTCTCTCTATCTTGGTTGCTGTCTTGGCGACCCGGACTTCGTGTGGCCCGTGGAATAGCCGCCACGATTGTATGTAGGGGCACATTGAAAGTAAAGAAAATTGTTCGCTAGGCAGAACGCCAAAAATATTAGATATAAGACGGGGCAGGCTTTGGGAGAAAATGGGATAAAACGATGAAGGGGTGGCCACCGGGCCACCCCTAACTTGTTGATTTTGGATGGCCAGGGACGGAATCGAACCGCCGACACGCGGATTTTCAGTCCGCTGCTCTACCAGCTGAGCTACCTGGCCACTACGGTTGACTTAATATTGCCAAAGCCAAGTTGTGATATTAAACAATAGGTCTCAAACCTGTCAACTTGGCCTCCGGCTATTCTTTTCCTCGCACGTAAAAAAGATAAAACGAGACCCATCCGATAAAGACTACACCGCACAGAATCGCCACGGTCAACGATAACAGGCTCCCTTTCTTCATGTAATTGTAGATATTAAACCCGCATAACAGTGCTATGAGCACCCAGTATTGCAGGAAAACTCTCAAGCCGTATCCGGCAGTCTCTTTCATCCCTACTTCGCTCCTACCTGAATCTCGTTGACAGGCACAGGCCGCCTTTGTAGTATCACGCCCGCGTATCTTTCAAGCAAGGGGACCCGTTATTAGATGACCATCTGGCACGCCATCCTGCTCGGCCTCGTTCAAGGTCTGACAGAGTTCTTACCCATAAGCAGCACCGCCCACCTGACGCTCACCGGAAAGTTATTCGGACTCGTCAACCCTGAAAGACCCGATGAGTGGACGGCCTTCATCGCGGTGATTCAGCTCGGTACCCTTATTTCTGTCATCATCTATTTTTGGGCCGACATTGTGTCGATCACTCGCGGTTTTTTTACTACCAACTACGCTTTGCTCACACGCCGCCAGCCGGACGAGCAGTCTCGCCAGCAGGCAAAGCTCGGCTGGCTTGTCATAATCGGGACGCTGCCAATAGCAATCGTGGGCCTCGCGTTTAAAGATATTATCGAAGGAAACCTTACAAAAAATCTGTGGGTCATATCCGCCAGCCTGATCGGGCTAGCCGTCGTTTTGACCATCGCCGAATTTGTCAGTCCAAAGCGGCGCGGCATGGATGATCTGCGTTTAAGAGACGCGTTTGCCGTCGGCATTGCGCAAGTCTTTGCGTTGGTCCCAGGCTCGTCGCGCTCCGGCACTACTATCACAGGCGGGCTTTTTTCGGGGCTCACGCGCGAGACCGCTGCGCGGTTCTCTTTCCTGCTATCGATCCCAGCCATAGCGGCGAGCGGGTTGCTTGAGCTTCCCAAGGCCTTAAACTCTGTTCACACGGATTGGGTCAACATCGTGGTCGCAACCCTTGTGTCGGCCGTCTCAGGGTATCTGGCAATTGCTTTCTTGCTGAGGTTTTTGCAGAGGCACACGACATTTATATTCGTCGCGTACCGGGTCATACTCGGTCTGGTTCTTATAGCTTTGCTGGCTACGTCGAGGATTGGGGCGAATTAAGCTTGATTGTTTGACCAGAACCTCAGCCGGTTGACGAAGGCCAGCAGCTTCGAGCTCAGCTTGCTCTTGGGGCTGACCATCTTTATGCGCTCGCCGGCGCGTTCGACCAGCTTCACCTGCCCGATCACGCGGTGTATTGGGAAGGGCAAGTCATTTTGAGACGAGGCATCAGCGCGAGTTACAACGCACCGTTCGGAATGCGACCTCTCGATCCGCACGATCCTGTGGATCACAGCCGTGTCGTGCCTCGTCTGGTAGAGGACAACGTCACCGGCCCTGATCGGCTCGTCCGTCAGCGGCTCGATGGTGATTATGTCGCCGTCTTCGATAGCCGGGCGCATGCTGCCGCCGCTCATGCGCATCTCAACCGGTATCTTGCGGGAGAGTAACTGACGGGCCTGCTCAAGAAAATCGGGCGTTTCCAGCGTGACCTCGCGCCCTCGCTCCGCCTTTATACTATCATAGGCGCGCATTATTAATTCTCCATAAGTGCTTTACTGCCGAGTTACCGGATGCCGCTCCATACGTCCTACCCAGCTCTGGTTCGTCACGGCTATTGGCTATGATAACCGATGATCGGCATGCCGAAAAGTCCAAATCTAAAATTGAGGTGTAAAGTCTGCGCTAAACTTTTCACGGGCTCTTCTCTAGAACGATTTCTATCGCAGCTCCTGCCTTCAATCTGACCCGCTGCCCTGTCTTTTCTATAATCTTGAACTGCTCGTTTCGAGCCGCATCCAGCCCGTCGCCGTTTATCTTCTCTACGTAGAGGTTAAGCCGCTGTTCACGGTCGATCAGGTAAGAACCGGCCTCTTCGACCTCTACGTTACCCGCGACGAACCCATGCAATGTGAACCGCCCGTCGGGCTCAAAACTGATACGGGTTATCGCGCGTTCGGGCCGTTCTCCACGCGAGTATTCGTCTTTGAAAGCGGTTACCTTGAAGACGCCCGAAAGCGTCTCGCCTGAGTTTTCACCCGCCTCGGTCAAAGCCGGTCCGCCCGTCGGGCTACCCTCTTCCCGTCCCGCTTCTTCGCCCGACCGGCAGGAGAGGGTTAGACTTGCGTTCAGAAGCAGGAGCGCCAGCAAGGCATATCGTGAGAGGTTCCGCATCGCGACAGCCGGTCAGCTTGCGCTTCTTGTCTTTTTAAAGACTGCTACTTTGCCGTCGGCTGCCGTCAAACGCATCTCGCTCGCGTCGGGCGACAGCGCAAACTTGTGGCGCTTCTCCCTGGCGGGCATCTGTATGCTCTTGTTCGATATCTCTATCGACAATATGAGCTGGTCCTGGCCGTCGATTCTGAACTTGCCCCCGTCCGTATGGTCTGTCCTGCCGCCTATCATCGACACGCGCGTGTATCTCCCGTCTTTGAAAAAGTTAAACTCGGTACGGTTTTCCGCAGAGATGATCGTCACAATGCCTTTGTCGTGGACTTCGCTCAAAGTGTATGTGCCCGGAAGCGCTTCCAGGACAGTTGCCGGGCTCGGAGACGGAGTTGTAGCCGAGAGGTTCGAATTGCCTGTTGATGAGGCGGGCGGTTGACCGGAATTATTGCCACTCAGTTGCGGCGACGCGCCGTTGCACGCAGAAGCAACCGAGACCGAACCAAGTACCAGAAGGAGAGCGAGTTTTTGCTTTATCATTTCTAAAGAGGTCTGCCCTTTATAAATCGACCCAGTCGACAGATTAAAACAGGCTGGCTCGAAGGCGCAACCAATCGCTCTACGCGAAAAGCTCAGGGGCGGGTCACGGTCTTTTGAGCCTGTTGCCTCGCGGCCTTTGACCGCTCCTGCGCACGGATGGCTTGAATGGCTTTTACGGCCGATTCGCGGACCTCCGAGCTTGGGTCGTTATCGGCCAACCGCTCAAGCGAAGCGATGGCCGCAAGATCGCCGATCTCGCCCAACCCGATAACAGCCTGCCCGCGCACCTCTTCGCTCTGGTCTGAAATAGCCGCGTTCAATGCATCGAATGCTCGCTTGTCGCGAAACCTTGCCAGCGCGGCAACCGCTCTCTTTCTCACGATGACCGACCCGTTTCGCAGGCTCGACACGATCACGTCGATAGCCGAAGGGTCGCCGATCAGCCCCAGCGCCTGAATTGCCTCGCCGCGCGCGCCTGACGCGTCAGTCCTGACAAGCTCGATCAGCGCGGCGACGGCCCTGGGGGAACCGATCTCTCCCAGTGCCTCTGCGGCCATCTTCCTGACCATAGGCTTCGGGTCCCTGAGCGCCGTGAGCAGCCCCTGCACTGCTGGCTCGCCGATTCTTCCGAGCGACGCCCGCGCAAGCTCTCGGCTTGTGCTCGTCTCATCACGAAGGATCGCAAGCAGCGGCGGCACTCCGCGCTCGCTGCGACTCTCGCCGAGCGCTTTGACGGCAGCGGCTCGCACTCCCGTACTGGCGTCGGCCAGAGCTTCGATAACCTTGTCTATTGCCCTTGGCGAGGCGACTCCGCCAAGGGCCTCTATTGCCGACTCTCGCGTTCCAGGGACCGACGACGTTGTCATCTCGATAATCTGGTCAACTGCCGGCTCGCCGATCTTGCCGAGGGCGTGCGCGGCCTCCTGCCGGACAAAATACCGCTCGTCTCGCAAGAGCGAGATCAACGGCTTTATCGCCTTCGCGTCGCCGATCATGCCGAGAACATAGGCGGCGGCAGCGCGCGTCTCAGGGATCACACTCTTATCCGCGACCACCCCGATCAACGGATCAACCGAAGGCGAGCCAATTCGCCACAGAACACGCGCCGCTCTGTCTCTGTCGACATCGCGGTTCGACCTCAGCAACTCGACAAGAGGCCCGACGGCTCGCGACCCAAGCGCGAGCAACGCTTCGGCGGAGTAGTATCGAACGACCGGGTCTTTGTCTCGAATCGCGGCGGCGAGCGGGCCAATCACCTGATCGGCAGCGCCTTCGGAAGCCACGCGGGCAAGCACCTGCGCGGAGCGCGCTCGCACGCGCCAGTCTTCGCTGGCAAGCGAGCTGGTCAGAACCTGTGTTGCGCGCGGGTCCTGCATCCGCGCAAGCGACTCGGCGGCGGCAAGGCTTACACGCTGGTCCCGGTCATTGAGAAGCGAAGTGAGTTGAGGTATTGCCCTGGGGTTCTTTATCCTGCCCAGCGCGGTCGTCGCTTGAATCCTGACCTCTGCGCTCTGATCGCTCAACGCGGATACCAACGGGTCGAGCCCTCGCGCGTCTGCAAAGGCTCCGAGAGTTCGAGCGGACTCGGCCCTCACCCTCGCGTCCGAGTCTTTTAGCGTTGAGATAACGAGCGGAACGGCCCCTTTATCGCCAAGGCGACCGAGTGTCGATACGGCGGCGGTTCGCACCTGCCAGTTCGGGTTGTTGAGGTCACCCGATAATCTATCTACAGAGATGCCCATCGACCCGAGCGATTTGACGGCCGCGTCGCGAACCATCGCGTCGTCATCTCTTGCCGCCTCAAAGAGCGCGTCAGCGGCTGCCGGGTCCGCGATTGAGCCGAGTGACGCGACCACCACCCGCTTCAAAGCTTTTTCCGAAGCGGTGCTCGCCTGAATAAGCGGCTCGACCGCTCGGCGGTCTTTTAGCACGCCCAGGGCTTCGGCCGACTTTATGCGCACCTCAAGCTCTTTCGCCCCTGCAAGCGCCAGGACGAGCGCATCGACCGCGTTAGGGTCGCCAAGCTTGCCCAGCCTTTCGGCGGCGCGAGAGCGTTCGGCCGTATTGCCTGTCGAGAGCGTCTGGACGAGGCTTTCGCGTGTGATGTTTAAGGAGGCGAGCGCCTTGACAGTGTACTGGCTCAGCTTCCCGTCCGCGCCTTCGGACGAAAGCAGTAAGTCGGCAGCCCTGTCGCGATCAAACCCGGCGACCGCATCGTTTACGGCGGAGAGAACAAGCGGCGATTTCTCCCTCTTGAGCATCGCAAGGACGGCGGCCATCGCGTTGGATGAACCCGCCGTGTCCATCTGGAGCTTATTGCGCGATGCGAGTGTGCCAACCACTTTTGCGCGGACGGCAGGCTCCGGGTCGTCGAGCATATCGAGCAAGAGCCGTGTCGCCTCTTCACCTTCAAACTTCGACAACCCGTCGGCAAGCCTCATCCTGAGTTGAAGCGACTCGACAGGGTCAATGCCGTTTGCGGAACCCCTCGCAAGCGGGGCGAACGCGGCCACCGCCCGCGCGTCTGTGAAATCCAGAAGGGTTTCGAGCGCCGAAAGCCGAACGTCAAAATATTCGCTTGAGAGCGCGGAAGTCACGGCCGAAAACCCGCTCCTGTCACCAAGCCTGTAGAGCGCCGAGGCATATTCCCACGAGTTTGCTTCGTCCGCGGCCAGGGCTTTTCTGATAGCCTGTTCGGCCCGTTTATCGCCGACTTTTCCAAGGCTTACTGCCGCAGACCTGCGGACCGTCGGGTCTTCGTCATCGAGAAGCTTGATGAGCGCGTCGGCGGCGCTCTCCGCCTTTAGCTCTCCGAGCGCGAGCGCGGCGCTTCGCCTGACGATCTCTTCTTTATCATCGAGCGCGCGAATCAAACCTCTCGTTGCCGAAATAGTTTTGAGCTGCCCTATGAGCCAGGCGGCGCGCGCCCGCGCATACGGGTCTTCTGATGCCAGACCGCTTGAAACCGAGGCCGTCACAGATTCGTCGCCTAGCTGCGCAAGCGACCACAAGACGTTGGCTCGAACGAACCAGCTCTGGTCTTCCAACAAGGGTAAAAGGGCCGGGGCGTCGGTCTTATCGCCAGCGCGGCCTAATGCTTTCGCAGCCTCGCCGCGCACAAACCAGCTTTCATCCGAAAGCGCGCGCTTGATCTTTTGTAACGCCGCCGGGTCGCGGGATTCTGCTGCCGCGCGCAACTCGCGAGCGCGGAGAACCCTCTGGTCAACCGCCTCGTTCTTCTCTTTTATCAATGGCCGGGTGGTTTGAGCGCCCACCGAGATTGTCAGCTGCGAGGCCAAAAGCAGGAAGGTTATCGCGGAAAAATCTCTTTTCATTAAGAATCCAGCTAATTTGATCCGAACCGGCGTTGCCCAATCAACAGCCGGAATTTTACAGCACTTGCGACGAGTTTTGAAAGGCTTTGATACGCGGGGCAGTCGATCTAAAAAGGCGAAAGCCCGCAGGAACTCAAGTCAGTTCCTGCGGGCTTGTGATAATTCATAAGACCATCTGGAGAGGAATTATGCAGCCATCTTGTCCCCGGGCTGTCCTGTCATCTCCGCGAAGACGTTATAACGAGACAGTGTCCGCTCCACTGCGGGCATAGCCTGCGCCACGTTGATCTTCAGGAACCGCAGAAGGTGTCCCACCTCGGTCGGGGTCAAATCTTCAGGGCTCCGCGCCGGTATGCCAAGCGGGATCAAGTAGGCTCTCATGTTCAGATTCGCTCGCCGCATCTCCGTTTCGAGAGCCTGTATGAAATCTTCCCTGTCCGTCATCGTCATAGAAACCAGACCGTCGCGGACTACGCTCTTCAAGTCATTGGGGTCGAGCGCAGTCAGGCTCGGCTTCGCCGTCTGATTTCGCGTCTGTGTGTTTTTTGTCATTTTCGTTATGTTCTTTGCCATTTTATTCCACCCTTTTTGCTACAAAGTCTATCTTGACTTTTCTCATCCTTAGAAATCTCACTCGTTGCGGCTACCACTGAATGCCGCGCAACGAATACCCCCTTCAACGCAGCGTGTGACGGTTTGTTTCAAGAACTTTCTCGCGACCTCTGACCGCCTATCCGCGACTTTCAAACGGCTGATTCCAGCCCCCCTGCGAACCTTCACAAGCCATTTGTGCAACCTGTATGCCATCGGGTTGCCCGGCCCGAAAACCGGCCTGAAAGCTATCTGCAAGCAAAATCGCCGCGTAAATGCCACGCGGCTCGCCGAGCTCGGCTCTTTCACCCTCGGATGCTGATTTCAATACGTTATGAATGTCTTATTAAGATTCATCCAGTCGCGGCCGGTTCAGGCGGCGCTCGTCGGCTCATCCTTTGATGAGCCGTCACGCAAGCGGGTTGTTTTGATAACCGGGGGTTGAGGGATTATTGTCTCAAGAACTTTAAATATAAGAAGCAACAATGTCCCACACTCCCGAACGTCTCTCCCGCCGCACTGGAGAACCTGTCGAGATAGCCCGTTTTTTTGTTGCGCGATGATAGAACGTCCATCTGGTACAGGGCTTGCAAAAGGAGATAGACATTAAAAGCATTACCCACCCAACAATGCTTGCCAATTACAACCTGAGGGGCCAAGGGCACCGGCAGTAGCCGGTGCCCATTTTCTTTTTCGCGGCCCGTTCGATTCGGTCATAAATGGTTCTTTCCACAGGCAATATAGGCTTAGGATAAGGTGCCGTCGTGTGGTATAATCTTGCTTCAAAATACAGCTAAAAAGAAAGGAAGCAGGACACCAAACATGGCAGACGAACGTACTGAGCGGAACCGCGCTATCGACCTGGCGATTGCGGGGATTGAGAAGCAGTTCGGCAAAGGCTCAATCATGCGGCTGGGCGAAAAGAAGGTAGTAGATATACCGGCGATCTCGACTACCTGCTTGAGCCTCGACGCTGCGATAGGGGTCGGCGGCGTCCCGCGCGGCAGGGTCGTAGAGATATACGGGCCTGAGTCGAGCGGAAAGACCACGCTTGCCCTTCATATTGTCGCCGAAGCCCAGAAGGCGGGCGGTGTGGCGGCATATATCGACGCCGAGCACGCTATGGACGCGGTCTACGCGGACAAGCTTGGCGTCAAGGTTAATGATCTTTTTATCTCGCAGCCGGATTCGGGTGAGCAGGCGCTTGAAATCTGTGAAGCCCTCGTGAGGTCCGGCGGCGTCGATGTGCTCGTGATTGACTCTGTTGCGGCGCTCGTTCCGAGGGCAGAGCTTGACGGCGACATGGGAGATTCTCTTCCCGGTCTTCACGCGCGGCTTATGTCACAGGCGCTCAGAAAGCTGACAGCGGTCGTGGCTCGCTCGAATACCTGTTTGATATTTATCAACCAGATTCGAGAGAAGATCGGCGTGATGTTCGGCAACCCTGAGACGACTACGGGGGGCCGCGCCTTGAAATTTTACTCCTCTTTGAGACTTGAGATTCGCCGCACAAGCTCCATCAAAGACGGGGACCAGGTCACGGGCAATCGCACAAAGGTTAAGGTAGTCAAAAACAAAGTGGCCCCTCCGTTCAAGGAGGCCGAATTTGACATCATGTACGGCGAGGGCATCTCGAAGGAAGGCGACCTGCTCGACCTGGCCGTCAACCGGCAGATAGTCGATAAGAGCGGCGCGTGGTTCAGCTTCCAGGGCGAACGCCTCGGGCAGGGACGCGAGAACGTCAAGAACCTTATTCGCTCCGATAAGGAGATTGCCGCGAGGATCGAGACAGAGGTTCGCAAGGCGCTTGGGCTCCCGCTCGCCAACTCGGCCGCAGAGGCTGAGCCTGCAACCGCACCCGCGGGATCGACAAAGAAAGCTGCCCCGAAGGAGTAATTCTTTACCCGAACCGAAAGCATATTGGACCTTCCGAGCCCGGTTTCAGCCGGGCTCAACTTTTTTCCCGCGCTCCGACCCACATCTTGTGGGGAAATCCATTTCAAGCCCAACATTTAGGTTGACCTGTTTGTAAAAAGTTTGTTACTATCCCGCCCGAACAGCCAGGATGCCCCTTTACATTCGAGGTGCTTCAAGAATGAAATGTCAGGGTTGCGGGCATGATTACCCGAGTACTATTACTCGCTGCACGAGATGCGGACAGTTGTCGCCCAAAAGAGTCCAAAAGTCTTCACAATCTCGCTTGATAGAGTTTCCGAGGAAACCTCGCACGACGGTCGAAACCGAAACGAGCCAGGCACAGCTTCCGGCATGGCGGGTCGAGCTTAATGAGCGTGTCCGCGCAGCCAGGGCGAAGCGCAGTCAGGATGAAGCATCTGCTCCATCCGCCAATGAGCTACAGCCACCGGACCGCTTTGGCGATGACCCGGCCGACAGGGACATTGAAACCGCCGACACGGCGCCGCGACCCCGAGTGCTGCCTGTTGAAGACAATCGCCCGCCCGCTCAATCGCGGAAGGGGAGCAACACAATTGTCGAGGCGGCGTTGTCGCGGGCGCGACGCGCGAGCGAGAACGCAAGCCGTGCAGCGCTTCCCAAGATCGAGCCGGCCCGGCCGGTTCAGCACACGCCGAAAACTACGCTCACTCTTGATAGAGAGGCGACGGCCAGAGCGCTCGAACCGGATTCCGACACAGCCACAAGGCCCGACCCGAGGCCGGATACAAGACCGGATACAAGGCCCGACCCGATCCCCTCGCCAGCGGTCTATCGAGAAGAGCACGCCCAGGTAAAAGCGGCCGCGCCGTCACCGTCGCCGTCGGTCGTGCCGTCGGTCGTACCTGCCGCCGCGCAGGTCACGCCACAGCCAAAGGTCGAGAGCATCCCGCGCCCGCGCACTGCCGTCCCGGTCGAGAAGATTGCGGAAGTGCCGTGTGAGCGCGATTTTTCCGGCCCAATAGACGAGATTGAACCGCTCGACTATCTCGCGGCTGAGATCAAGAAAGTCGATAAGGCGTTGAGTGCGGAGTTTTCCAAAAACGAGAGCCCGACGCTTTTCATGCACGCGGTTATCTGGGTCGTCGACCTGGTCGTGGTGGCCTTGAGCTGTGCGCCGTTTCTAGCCATCGCCAATTTGATGGATGCCACCGTCTCGACTCAAAAGAACATGTTCGCGGGCGGAGTGATAATCCTTCTGGTCTCGTTCTTATATTTCGCCGTCACGCACTGGCTTGCGGGCAGGACGTTCGGGATGATGGTAACAAACACGCGCGTGGTCGATTTCCAGACCTTCGAGCAGCCAACGGCTAATCGCGGATTTCTGAGAGCGGTTGGTTGCCTGATCGCCACCGCGCCTGTCATGGTCGGCCTGCTCATGGCAGTGTTCAACCGCAAGCATAGAGGGTTGCAAGACATCTTGTCAGGCACGATGGTCGTCAGGGATTTTTGATGGGGCGTGTGCCGACTGAAAACTTATAGCTGACCGCCGACCACTGCTAATATAACGGCATGGAGAATTTCTTCCTCTCCGCGATTGTTGCCGAGTTTTCGCCTGAGCTCATCGGGCGTTCTGTTGCCAGGGTTTCAATAAACGCGACATCGCTTCTGCTCGATTTTCGTCTGCCGGACGGGAGGCTTCTGCTCGCCTCGATCAATCCGCAAAGTCCTGCGCTCTACCTGACACAGCCTCTGGACAAGGCCCTCGCTCAGGAACAACCGTCCGCACACCCTTTCCTGCTCTCGATGAGAAAGCGGCTGACCGGCGCTAAGCTCTTAAAGATCGTGAAGCCGCAAGGCGACCGTAGAATAGAGATGGAGTTTGAGCGCTTTGATGCGGGCGGCGCGAGGATTCGTGCCTATTTGATTATCGCGCTGACAGGGCGAACGACCAACGCATACCTGGTCGACCCGCACGGACGAATCGAAGCGCTCTTTGCCGAGCGCGGTCAGCTTGAGGTCGGAGACCAGTATCCTCAACGCAATAATGACGCCGGGGCTATTATCGTGTCAGGGGTCGAAGAAAATACCACGCGTGAAGATATACTTGAGAATTTTTTCGGCGCTGATTCGGTCTTTGCCCCGGCGTTAAAGGAAGAATTTCTGGCGCGCTCTGAATCGTCAGACGCCGCGACCGCATTCAATTCCCTGCTCGATGATCTTACGTTGAGCAAGCCTGTGGGGCTCGTCTATTCTCGACTGCCGCTCGCGGAGTTCGGCCAGGTTACGGCGAATCTAAAAACCGACCTATTGCTTTCTCACTTCGAGCTGGCAAAGGCGAGGTCTTTCATAAAGACCGAGTTTGCATCTCTATCGGAAGCGTCCGGCCGGTTCTACGACGCTAGAGAGCGAAGCATTGCGTTTCAGAGCCGGTTCAGCTCTCTAAGAAAGCTGCTCGTCGATGAGGTCCGCAAGCGCGAAGCAATCAGCAAAGCGATCAGCTCTGACCGCGAGAGGTTCGCAAACCCTGAGCGGCTGAAACAGCTTGGCGATCTGCTGCTAGCAAACCTCGCCACCGCCAAGATCAACGGGACGCGCGCGGTCGTGACCGATTATTACGACGACGACCAGGAACAGATCGAGATTGAGATAAGTGAGAACCAGTCGCTGCAACAGGCGGCAGCCGGTTATTTCAGCCGTTATCAAAAGGCGCAGCGAGCGCTTTCGGCAATAAGGGAGCGCGAGGCCGAGATTGCGCAGACTCTCCCCCCGCTTAAAGAGTTGCTCACCCGGCTCGAATCCGGACCGACCGCTGAGCGGCTGGCCGAGATTCGCACGCAGGCCGAATCCCTCCTCGGGATGCGTCCTACAACTGGCGCACCGGGCCTGGCAGTCAGGAAAAAACCTCGAAGAGATGAAAAACAGATCGGGCGCAAATTTATCTCAACCGACGGTTTCGAGATAGTCGTGGGGCGAAACGACAGGGACAACGACCTGCTTACGTTCCGCGTGGCCCGACCGCAAGACGTCTGGCTACACGCGGCCGACTACCCGGGCTCGCACGTGATAATCAGAAACGCCGGACGCGAGACGGTCCCGCACAGGACGATAATTGAAGCGGCTGAGCTTGCGGCCTTTTACTCGACTGCAAAACGCGAGTCGAAAGTCGGGGTGCATTACACACACCGGAAATTTATCTCGAAACCTCCACGCTCGAAACCCGGTCTTGTTCGCCTCTCCTCGTTCAAGACGCTTATGGTCGAACCGCGAGCCGACCTAAAGCGCGCGGAGTAGCGATATGATCTGGTCGGCCGCTTCTTCAGGGCTGAGCGGTCCCGTGTCGATTACGAAGTCGGCTTTCGCATAATGGATGCGCCGTCGTCTATAAAGCGATTCGACCTCATCATCGTCAGAAAGCAAAGGGCGCGAACGGTCACCGGAGACTCTTTCGAGGCAAGTCTTGAGCGGGCAGTCGAGCCAGACGGCCTTTCCAATCTCCTGAATGACCTGACGATTGCGGTCGACGGTAAAAGCCCCGCCGCCGAGAGCTATCACCGTGCGCTCGATGCGGCGACAGGATTCGAGCGCCACGGCTTCCAGCCTTCTGAACTCGTCTTCGCCTGAGTCGGCAAAAATCTCGCTGATCGATTTGCCTGTGCGCGATTCGATCATAAGGTCGAGGTCGATGAAATCGTAGCCGAGCCGCCGGGCGATTAACGGCCCGACAGTGCTTTTCCCCGCGCCCATAAACCCGACCAGAAACAGCGGCGAGTTGTCGTTCAGTTTTCGACTTTCATTCTTCAGACAGAGTACCTTCCGGCGTGACGGCGGCTAACAGGTCGTAGAACTCTGGAAACGAAACATCCGCTGCGTCGGCGTTTACAATCTCTGTCACGCCGCCGGATACAAGCCCGGCTATCGAAAACGCCATCGCTATCCGGTGGTCGCCTCGCGAATCAACCCGACCGCCCGAAAGCTTTTGCGGCCCGGTGATCGCAAACCCGTCTTCATACTCTTCGATACGCCCGCCGAGCGACCTGATTGCCTCAACGACCGTCCGCACGCGGTCGCTTTCCTTTACCCTTAGCTCTCGCGCTTCGCGCACAACAAGACTCCCTTCTGTCTGTGTGGCGACGACGGCGAGAATCGGAAGCTCGTCAATCACATTTGGAATGAGCGGGCCGCGCAGTTCCATTGAGCCGCCTTTGGCGGCGAGCGGACTGTGACAAACGACCACATCGCCGACGGCTTCGCCGTGTTCAACCCTCTCGTTTTCTGTCCTAATGTCCGCGCCGAGTTTCTTCAGCACATCTATAAAAGCGGTGCGAGTCGGGTTAAGCCCCACACCCGCGAGAATCAAGCTTGAGCCCGGTACTATCGACCCGGCGGCTATGAAAAAGGCGGCCGACGAGATGTCGCCGGGTACACGATAACTGATCGGCGTCAGCTCGTTTCCGCCTCTGATTTCGACAACACTCGCGCCATCTTTATCGCGCCAGGAGATCGAAGCTCGCATCTCTCTCAGCATCAACTCGCTGTGATTTCTCGACCGAGCCGGTTCTATGAACGTAGTCTTTTCGTCGGCAAACAGACCCGCGAACAGAACAGAGCTTTTCACCTGGGCGCTGGCAATGGGGCTCCGGTAACTTATAGCCGAGAGCCGAGAGCCGGTTATCTTGAGCGGCGCGAACCTCCCTTCCACGGCGTCGATACGGCAGCCCATCAAGCCGAGCGGCTCGATTATTCGCCGCATTGGTCGTCGCCTCAGGCTTGGGTCGCCGTCGACTACGGACGTGAATCGCTGGCCCGCGAGCAAGCCCGCAAGCATCCTGATCGTGGAGCCAGAGTTCTTTGCGTCTAGCGATGCTACGTGCCCCGCGGGTCCAAGCCCTCTGAGCCCGTTTCCAGTAATCGTGAGAACCGGGCCGTCGCGCACTAGCCTGACACCGACTCGTTCGAGGCAATCGAGAGTCGCGAGGCAATCGGCGCTTGAGGCGTAGCCTTCGATCACGGATTGGCCTGTCGCAACAGATGCGAGCATCGCGACTCTATGCGAAATCGATTTGTCGCCGGGCATCTGGAGCCGCCCGTTCACGGGGCCGCGCCCTCTAACTCTGATTAATCCTGTTGATCTTGACATCGCAACTTCGCGCATGTTACACAATGACGCGCCTTGTGACTACCATGCATTTGAGATTGAGTAACTGATCAAGGACGACAAGGTAAAGAGGAAAGGCTTCCCGCGTGCCGATGACTGAAACCATCGAGCTTTCAATCGACAGCAAGCTGGAATTTGTTGATATAGTCGGTTCAGTCACACGAAGTGTGACAACCAAGCTTGGCTTCGGAGAAGACGACGCGAGCTGGATCGAGCTGGCCATTCACGAAGCGGTCATCAACGCCATAACTCACGGTAACAAAGGCGCGGACGACAAACAGGTCGATGTGAAGTTTGATATAGAGCCGGATTCGATGACGGTCTTTATAAGGGACCGGGGCGAAGGGTTCGACCCGTCGTCGTTGCCCGATCCGCTCGACCCTGAAAACCTGCTCAACCCAAGCGGCCGGGGCATCTTTTACATGCGAACTTTTATGGATGAGGTTGAGTACCTGGCTCATCCCGAAGGCGGGAGCGTCGTGCGCCTGACGAAATATACTAATTCATCCGCAAAGCAAAATTAGCGATTCAAAAAAGGAGAAGTTAAGATGGCTCAGCTTAATATCAAGGAACGCTCGGTAGGCGATGTGACCGTCCTGGACCTTTCGGGCAAGATAACTATCGGCGAAGGCAGCGTACAGGTCCGCGAGGCCGTCAAGAGGCTGCTCGACAACGGGAAGAAGCAGATACTCCTGAACCTCGGCGACGTCTCTTATGTTGACAGCTCAGGCATAGGCGAGCTTGTCAGCTCATACACAACGACGAGCAACAACGGCGGCGAGCTGAAGCTCCTCAACCTGACCAAAAAGATTCAAGAGCTGCTTATGATAACAAAGCTGCTCACGGTCTTTGAATCGTTCGATGACGAGCGAACCGCGCTGGCAAGCTTCAAGAGCGCCGCGCCCGGGGCCAATACAGGCGGGGCATAGGCTCTGACAGAGTCATAATTGAGAGGGCGCAGCCAGCTACGCAGCACCAGCCGGTCGCGCCCTTTATCATCTGCTACCCGCCCAAGAATACAAGATGAAGTTGAAGTACTCGAAATCAATTCTCGCAGCATTCTGTCTCCTGATTGCCTGCTCCCCTCGTATCTTTGCGCAATCGCAAACAGACTCAGGCTCGAAGACCCTGGCCGTCGTCATCGGCGTCTCCAAATACGGGAAGCTGCCCGGCGGCCAGCAGTTGCAGTTTGCCGACCGCGATGCCGTTCAGTTCGCTGAAGCCATAAAGAGAGCGGGCGTCGATCCCGCGAATATACGCCTGCTCACTGGCCCGTCGGCCACGGCTAGCGCGATTAAGACAGCTATCGGCACGTGGCTCGCCCGGTCGGCAGGCGAGCGCGACACTGTATACATATTCTATTCCGGGCACGGGCTGGTCGAGCCTGGTTTCAAGCAGGGCTACCTGATGGGGTCGGACTCGGATTCGGCCGACCCTTACGCGACCGCCGTCTCGCTGAATGATCTGAAGCACGTATTGACCGACAGGCTTCGCGCTGGCCGCGTCCTCTTTTTTGCCGACTCGATCAGGCGCGACCTATTTCAGGATTCGCCCGACGCATCGACCGCTTATGTCGATGAGATAAAGAGGCTCGCCGCTTCGAGACAGGGCGTCACAGCTGTGCTCGCAAACGGCGCGGGCGAGTTCTCTCGCGAAGGAAATGCGTGGGGCGGCCACGGCGTCTTTGCGAAACACCTTGTAGATGCCTTCGCAAACGCGGGCGATACGAATAACGACGGCCTCGTAACGCTTGATGAAGCGTTCCACTATCTATCTTCAAAAGTGACCTCGGACACTTCGAACAAGCAGCATCCTTTCATGACCGAATCGGCTATCTCGCAGTTTGTAATTGCACGAGCTGCGATAGCGAAGGCGGACACGGTAGAGCCAAAACCAGCGCCGGAAGCGAATCAAAGGAAGGAAGCGAATGCGACCGCGAGCAAGATAGAGCGGCCTGAAAGTGTTGCTCAAACAGGGGGGACGAAAAAGGCTGAAGCTGAAAAGCCGCAGCCTCCCGGCATAGACACACAACGCTCAGCCGACAGAAAAGTCGAAGAGCAACCGGCTGTGGCAAGAGCGCAACCCGACTTGCCACCGTCGAACAGGACGGCTCCGCCTGATTCGCCCGTCAGGACTCCTGAAGCCGCACCTGCCGTTTCAGCGCCGGTTGCCACGGCCCCCGCGACGAATAAATCTGCCAGCCCGGAGCCGTTAGCAGAGCCGGTAAGAGCTGCGCCCCCGCCGCCGAGAAGGCCCGCCTCTCCGCCGGAAACCGTCGCAGTGACTGGCGAGTCTTCTACAAGGTCTACTGTAGCTCTCAATTCGAACCTGCCGGCCAGCGCCGGGCCAGCCCCTTCGCCGTTGCTCCTCCAGATGGAGGCAGCAATCGCGGCGGGGAATCTTGTCGAGCCTCAGGCCGGTAATGCGTGGGAGCTTTTCCAAAAGCTTCAATCAGACCAAACCGCTGCGGGCGAGTTGGCAAGGTTGAAGCCGCAACTCGCATCTGCCCTCAGCAACTCAGGCCGCGCGATAATCGAAGGGGATGTCAGGGCCGACAACATCGCAGACAAGGTAAACGACTTCAAACGCGCAGGCCAGATGATTACACGCGCACGGTCGATTCTTCCGGCGGAGGCCGAGCTTGCCGTTCTTGAGAAAGTGGGCGCGGCGCAGGCTCTCATAGCGTTACAGTTTTACGACGAAGCGGAACGAGCGCTTACACAGATTCAAGGCCAGCGTACAGCAGCGATGGAAAACGCCATGGGGCTTATCTACCAGGGCAAGCTCGATACCTTTCGCGCCGAACGTGCGTTCAAGCGCGCATCTGAGCTACGGCCCGATTGGGGCATCCCTTATTACAACCTCGGCCTTCTCTACCGACAGCAAAGAACCGAAGGCGCGGTTGAATCATTTGAACGCGCGGCAACGCTCGACAACAAAAATGCTTCGACTTTTACGGCGCTTGGGGACGAATACTTCACCCGCGAGATGTGGGAGAAGGCCGTCGAAGCTTACAGGAAAGCGGTCGCGCTCGAACCCGCAGATGAATCGCTCAGGACGAAACTCGGCCACGCGCTTTACAGCCACGGCCAGCGAGACGAGGCCAACAAGGAGTACCAGAGAGCGAAAGAGCTTCGCGCCAAAACGCCTTAGCCAACAGGCGCGGGACGCTGGCCAATCCGCGCCGCTATGCTTAGAATAATTCCATGAGCCACGTAGTCAGAGTCGGTCCCGCCGGGTGGTCCTACGACGATTGGAAAGGGATAGTTTATCCCGAAGACGCCAACTCCAGGTTCGATCAACTTGCTTACATCGCAAATTTTTTCGACACGATTGAGATCAACAGCAGCTTCTACCGCCCGCCGACCCCAAAGATGACCAATTCCTGGGTCCGGCGCGTCGCCCATAATCCAAACTTCAAGTTTACGGCAAAGCTCTATCAACGGTTCACGCACGAGCGAGGCAAGGCGACCGAGTACGATGAGCGCGCGTATAGAAACGGCGTCGACCCGCTGGCTCAAGCGGGCAAGCTGGGCGCGATACTTCTGCAATTCCCCTGGTCGTTTAAGAACACGGACGAGGGGCGCGACCAGCTTTCGGGATTGCTCGACAGGTTCAAGGATTACCCGCGAGTCGTAGAGCTTAGGCACGCTTCGTGGAATACGTCCGAGGGATACGAGTCTCTTGAGGACCGGGATGTCGGCTTCTGTAACATCGACCAGCCGCTTTTTGCGCGGTCGATAAAGCCGTCGGCACGCGCGACCTCAAGGGTCGGTTATGTTCGCCTGCACGGGCGAAACTATGAGAACTGGTTTAGCGAGAAGGCTTCGCCAGCAGAGCGGTACGATTACCTCTATTCGCTCGACGAGCTTGAACCGTGGGTTGAAAACGTCAAGAAGGTAGCAAAGAGCGCGGGCGAAACTTATGTGGTAACGAACAACCATTTTCGAGGCAAAGGGATCGTCAACGCGCTTGAAATCAAGTCGCGGCTCGCAGGCGAGAAGGTCGCGGGGCCGCCCTCGTTGTTGAATGAATACCCCAGGCTCGCTGACTCGATCACGGTCGATAAGCGCTAGCTCAGTCTTTCTTCTTCGCGTCGCCTCGCGGCGCGGCGAGGTCTACGATAAATACTTCCGGGTCCCGGTCTCTATCCGAGCCGAACATGATTTGATCGTCGGTTATAAAAACCGGCGAGTGCGAATTGCCGCCTTTTACAGTCAACTGCTCGATCCTCGCCGTCTGCCTGTCGAACGAGAAGATGTGCGAGCCCGCCTCTGTAAGCGATACGAACGCCACGCGCTGCCCGTTAGGAGAGATGGCGGGCCTGCTCTTGGGCGAGTCGATATTCGGAAGCACGCGCGTCTCGCCCGTTTTCAGATCGAGGATGTAAACGTCGTCTTGCCGCTCGCTCTCCTCCTGTCCCCAGATCACCACAAGGTTTCCCTGCGCGCTTGAAGCGTAGCTCATGATCCGCGCGAACTGTTGCCCTGTTAGATTACGCTCTGGCTTGCCGTCTAGCCCGTATTGCCAGAGCGAATGGCGCCCGCTCGCATCGTTGACCTTGACCAGCAGCAAACTCTTTCCGTCGGGTGCCAGGCCCGGCAGCGTAGTCGACACCTCATCCTCGGTAAAGTATTCCGACTTGCCGCCTGCCACGGCCACCGACGCGATATGCAGTATGCCAAAGGCGGCGTCCGGCAGGGGGCTTTCGTCTGTCGCGAAAAAGACCCGCTTGCCGTCGGGCGAAAAGACCGGCTCTTTGTCCGTAAAGTTATTCGATGTGATCTGCTTGAGACGCGCCGTGCGAAGGTCGAGCGTGTAGAGATCGGAGAACGAAGCGGTTTCGCCGTACCCTGCAAAAGCGACCATCATCGAGTCGGGCGACCAGCAAGGAGTCGCAACGCCGAGTTTCATGTCTGTGAGAGGGGGTCTGATGGCCAGTGTCTTTAGGTCCATCAAGTACAGGTTCGGCGCGCGGTCGGGCTTCTGCCCAAGCAACAGTATGAACATGCGGTCGGGCGAGACCGGTCCGATTTGATATAGGCCAAACCCTTGAGTGATTCGCTTGATCGTGTAAGGCTCGCTTCTCTTCTTGTCGTCCTTCTTCTCGTCTTGAAAGGCGGAGCCCGGCAGCGCCGCCGCCGAGATCGCGAACAGAATTATGGCAGCTCTTACGGCAGCTTTTACTGGAAAGGTTGTAAAACGGAGAGCGCAAAATACTCTTAACATCGCCGAAATCCTATCACAGGGCCAAACGCATTTGCCAATTCTTATCCACCCGTTAGGCGGTCTTCGAGGCCAAAGCAACCTTGCCGTGTTTGCGGCAACTAAGAACACTTGTGCGCGGGCAGTTTAGGCTGTAGTGTTTCATTGAAACGCAGCTAAATCTGGCAAGCAGTACTAGCAGGCCAGCGGAGAGCAGGCCCTAAGGCGAAGCTTCTTCACGACGGCTAAAAGTGGGAATCGGATGAACCGGTTGATGTTTGTCTACCTTTCGGGAAGCGAGAAAGGTAAGACAAGAATTTACACGCAAAACCCTGTCAGCATCGGGACTTCAGACGCAAGCGATTTAAAGCTCGTGCCTGAAGAAGGCGGCGCGCTTCCTGACGGCGTGCTCGCTGACGTTTACGGCGAGGACGGCACGTTCCACCTTGTCCCCAGAGACGTGCTGGCAAACGTGCAGCTCAAGATCAACGGCGAGGAGCTTGAGGCGGACAGCCCTGTTGCCGGACACGCGCTTCGCGACGGGGATACATTGCAGTTCGGTCACGGCCTTTCGAGCGCGAGTGTCCTCTTTCAGGTGATGCCTGAAAATTTCGGCTCGACACAGGTCGTTCGCCGCGCGAGCCGCGAGATCGACCAGCCCGTCGCCGGTCAGCCAGTACATCCCCTGACGGCTACGCTCTTTGTCAAAGAGCTTTCGGCGAGCCTCTGGGCTGAGATACCGCGCAAGGCGAAATGGATCAGCCTGATCGTCTTCACGCTGCTGGTCATCGCCGTTCTCGGCGTCGTCTTTTTCAACTTCCTGATACTGCATCGCACGACGAGCGAGATCGAGCGCATTCGCGCGCAATCGGCCTCCGAACAAGCCACGCGCCAGCAGGACCAGGAGATCATCCGAAAACAACAGGAAGAGATCAACAGGCTTCGCGACGTGAGCGAACAGACGAAGCTCTTTACTCAACGAATCTCGGAACGATTGAGCCCCGGCGTCTGCCTTGTCGTCGGCAGTTACAGCTTTGTCGAGCGGGGCACGGGCCGCGTGCTTCGTTACGAGACGATGGATGACGCCAACGCAGAGATCGTAGACAGAAACGGTGACATCCAGGCGTCCGTAGACGGGGCCGGTCCTCCAGTCCAGTTCTCTTACACAGGGACAGGGTTTCTGGTCGAGAAAGGCATCATCGTAACGAACAAGCACGTCGTAAAGCCGTGGGAAGGAAACCAGGTCGCGCAGATTGTCATGGAACAGGGCGGCGGCTTCAAGCCGCAGCTTGAGCTTCTCCAGGCCTTCTTCCCTTCGATCCAGACACCCTTCGCGATAAAAGAGCTGCGCTCATCCGACCGCTACGACGTGTCGCTTTGCAGCTTTGATCAAGGTGACGCGGCGCTGCCCGTGCTCCCGCTGAGCACGGACGACCCGCGCTCGATCATTGGCGAGCCGGTAGTCCTGCTCGGCTTTCCGACAGGAGTCGACGGCCTGCTACAGAGGATCGACGAGAGCGAGCAGCGCGAGATTCTCAAGCGTCACGGGCAGTCGGCCGAAGACGTCGCCGCAGGGCTTGCCGTGCGGGGGCTCATCAGACCGCTGACGACGACCGGCAATATCACGGACGCGTTGCCGGCGCGCATAGTCCACAGCGCGCAGACGACTGAGGGCGGGTCTGGAAGCCCTATGATCGACCGCGACGGAAACGTCATAGCCATCAACTCGGCCATTCTGACCACGGTCGACGGCAACCAGAGCTTTGGCGGGTCGAATTTCGGAGTGCCTGTCCGCGCCGCTTACGAGCTGCTCCTCGCGCTGCACAAGACAGGTTCAAGCTGAGGTAGGGTTGAATAACGGGATATGGAGCGCGGTCGAGCGCCGCGCTCCGAATGTTTGGCGTGGCTCAGACGCTACGTCTCAGGCGCAACGGTCTTGCGAAGCGATCTCGACGCCGTTGAACATAAGCAGCTCGTCTTCCTTGCTCGGAGGCGCGACGACATCGAAAGATAGATTGTCAAATTTTCCGTGCCCCCTGTAAAAAGAGGTCTTGTACCCGCGCCCGTTTGTGAACTCGACGAGCTTGACTCCCCACTTGCCGAGCGCGGCGTTGTCGGGTATCTCGACCGCCACTTCAAAGACGCTTCGCGAGCGGCCCTCCTCCGACGGCACAATCATCTCCCCGCAGGCGAGCTTTATCCTGTTTGAATGCGCCATGCTGAACTGGTAGCAGTGAACGACAATCTTGCTTATACCGGCAGGGTCTTGCGCACGAACTCGCAGGACGAGTCGTTCGCCGGCCGTAACCTGAATCGTGCTCGTCACATTCTCTTGAAAACTAACAGACATAAATTTTCCCCTCTTTTATAATAGCCATTATCTGTGAGGAAATAAGTTAAAGGGCAGGGATTATCCGGCTGTTATCCAGCTCTATTCGCGGACGATAATACCCCCCGTTCAGGGGCGAGTCAAGAGTTTATGCGGTCAACCTCTGTTTACTTCTGCCCGTAAGGGCGCTGCTTCCCTTCAAGTGCTTCCCTCAGCGCGCCGTTCGGGACATCTCCGAGCGCAATAGCCTTCTCGTAATGGGCGATGGCGTCAGCGCGGAACTCCTGAAAATCGAGTATTCGACCGATCAAGACGTGGCTCCACTGGATAAGCCAGCGCTCGTTCTCTTTCGAAGCAAGGCCTATGGCTTTGTTGTAAAGGTTGAGCGCTTCTTCGAGACGGTCGTGCTGGGCCTGAATCTTGTCGTTTTCGTCTGCGTTCGGGTCAAGCTCGATCTTGCTCGGAGTCTGGTTGACGACCTGGGCGAGGCCGTAAACGGCGCGCGCATTATCAGGATGCGCCGCGACGATCTCCTCAAGCACTACGCGAGCTTCGCCGAATTTTCGCTGGCGGATCAGGTCATCCGACAGCAGGATCTTTCCGGCAATCGAGCCCGCCGCCGGCTCTGCCGATACAGGCTGCGCAGGGCCTGCCTTGCGGCTGGCAGCGACCCGCGCAACGACCGGCTCGAACTCCTTCGGCCTCTGGGCTTCGCGCTCGAACTTCGTTGTGGCGACCGTCTGGTCGAAGATATCTTCAATGTTGATGCCGACCTGTTCGAGCCCCTTCAACGCCTCATAGAAATGGAATGAGAGCACGGCTCCTTTCAGGTAGGCCTGAGAAAGATCGAACACGGCGTCGTCGTCGCCGTAAGCGCCGAGCGGGCCCGCGCCGTTCAGCCTGCGCATACGGGCTTCAGCTGCCTCGGCCAGCGACTCGCGCAACACAAGGTATACGCTCGCTCGAAACTGAGCAGACGCCGTTGGAACGGTATTCACAAGGTTGAGGATCGGGTCTTTGAACTCCAAAGCCGCTCTCAGACGGCGCTCCACAATCGGGTCGATGATAAAGCGTATCAACGCCTGTCGGATGCCGAAAATGTTCGGAGTCCTGGACGGCCCGACAATCACGATGTAATCGTCGCCGACGCGCCTGAGCAAGAACTCTTCCTTCTGGTTCAGGATGTCGCCGCGAACTACGCTTGTATCGAGCGCGGCGAGCGGGTCGGGGATTATATAAACATTGCGTGCGCGAGTGCGCGCGACGACTGATTGCTTGGGGGTCTTGTTTCTTCCAGACTTGTCCGCCTTCTCGACGACAAGCGGCTTCATGTGGATCACGGTTTCAGGCTGCGCGTGAAAATAGTTGAGCGTCTCGTAGACTACCTGACCGACAGGCTGCCTGTACCGCACGGCGTACTCTGCGGCGACCGCTTTGTACTTTGGCACGAGCGCCTTTATGTTGCTCTTGATATAGAACTCCTGGATGAGCGGTTGAAAATCGAAAAGCGCCCGCAGGTCAGGAGGGGCGATGTTTTCGCCGCGCTCGTATATGGAAAAGCCCGGAGGCGGCGTCATCAACATGCTTAACGCGGCATACCTGGCCGCATCCGAGATTTCGTCTACGTTCGGCCTCCTGTGCGATTTGTAGTAGGCCGTGAGCTTCTCTTTAAGCCTCGGATCGAGCGAGGCGAGGTCGCGTCGAAGCTCTTCGCGCGCGGGTGACAGTTTCTCGCCCGAAGGCTCCACATCAAACCCTGCCATGTTGATTGCCGCCATCACGATGATCGTTCGCTCATCGGGAGTTATATTCACGTTCAGATTGGCCGGATCGATAAACCCCTTCTCGGTCGCAGCCTGCTTCGAGGCGGGCTGCTGCCCGAATGCAGGCAGAGTAATAGTCAGGATTATAAAAGACGCTAAGACTGTTTTAAGCATATGAATAAAGATAGCCGGGGTCACAAATCCAGGTCAACCCGTGACGACGATGGCCAGTACAGCGGAAAATCCCGCTACGGCTTTTTCGTCTTTCCCTTCTCCGAAAAGGTGATTGTCAGCGCGACTTCAACCGGCTCGTCGCTCCTGACGCTAAGGACTTGCCTGAGAAGCGGCTCGTCGCCGTCTCCGCTCCTATCGTCCGGGTGCCGCCTGACGAGAAGCTCATACTCACCCGGAAGCAGGTCATCGATAGCGAAACGGCCGTTGTTATCGACCTCTGCAACCGACCGCTTCAGCTCTTGGCCCGCGCCGCTTCGCACCTCGACCGTCAGCCGCACGTCGTCAGGTATCTGATCCCCCGCAAGCTTTACGTGGCCGCGAACGACGCCCGTGGCATAGACCAGGATTACGCGGACGTCTCTTATCTGCTCGCCCGCGCCGATCTGTATCCCGCCCTGAACAGGCAGCCCCGCTCGCTCGACGCGCGCGACAGCCAGCTTCGACGTTGAAAAGAACTTGTTCAGGTAGATCTGAGCCTTTCCGGGTTGAAGCCCGCGCAGTAAGAACGAGCCGTCCGCGCCAATTTGCGCATTCGATATATTGGGGGCCGATAGGGTCGGCTCGATCATCCACACCCCGAGTTGAAGCTGCGAGACGTTTGATAAGACGGCCGGGTCGGCCGTTCCTTCGACTACGACAACCCCGCTAAGCGATGAACCGCGATTTACTTTTATGACGATCCCTGTCACGTCGCCATTCGTGATCTCAAAGTTTGCGAGGTCGCTGTAGAGGTCGCTCTCTTCGTCAAGGAATGCGTAGGCCGTGTATTTTCCGGCGGCAAGGTTCTCAAGCTTGAACTCGCCTCTCGCGTTCGTCACCGCGCCGAGGCCGTTCATGCCTACATATTGCTGGTTGTCGTCGAGCATGCTATACGTCGCCACAAAGTTCGGGATTGGTTTTCCCGTAGCCGCGTCGATCACACGACCGCTTGCCTTAAATGTACCGGTCGGCAAGCCGATCTTTATGTCGATGCCCGTGGCCTCTTCCCCCTGTCCAAGCTCTACAGCGTTCGCCTTATCCTTTTCCGTAACGCCGGGGTGGAAGGTCTGCTTGTAAACCCTTGTCTTGAGTTGAAAGCCGCCGCCGGTCTCGGCCGATTGCCCTGTGCCGACAATGTAGCGACCGGGCGGCAGGCCGTAAATTCTATAGATGCCCCGGTCGTCGGTCTTAAAGTTCGGGCCGCCGAAAGGGGTCCCTGCGAACATAGGGTTAGGCGCGGCCGGGGTCGGTTCACCGGTTATGGTTGCCGTGACAAGCTCGCCAATCACTGGCCTGCCTTCGGCATTCACCACGCGCCCCGTTATCACGCCGCCGCGCGCGAGCGTAAAGTCGATCTTCTCGACAGCTTCGCCGTCTGTGACGTTGACCATCTCCTTGATCGCCCCGGCTGTCCTTGCATCCTTAACCACAAGGGCGGGCGAGTATGGGCTGATCGAGTACCGCCCCGGCTGCAACCCCTCGATGCGGTAGCGGCCCTCTACATCCGTCGCCGCCTTTAAAAGTTGGCGCTTCTCCATCATCCGCTGGAGTACATTCTGTTCGCCGCTTTCGACAGGCTCGGCCGTCAGGATGACTCCTTGAACAGGCTTCCCGCCTACGGTGACGCGACCCGATATGGATGCGGTCGCCTGCCTTGCTTCATTCGGCTCCTGCGCGGCGAGGGTTGCGCTTGCGGGCAGGAGGAGAAAGAGGATCGTTGCCAGAACGGTCTTTGACGGAGAGAACATAAGACTACTCCTTACGCTAATGCTTCGGCGCAGGCTTTGCGGCCACATCGCTGTACCGCAATTTATAATCGGTCACCCGCTTGCAAATCGTCAGCTCGACAAAGTTCTTGAGAGCCTCGCTCTCCATTCTGAGCCCGGCCCTGCCGTCCGGGTCCCAGGCGAGCGGGCGCGGCTCTCTCTCTCGATTCTCCTGGTCCGTAACATGTCGCACGACGAGCCCGTACCTGCCGGGGGCGAGATTTGTAAGCTCGAAAGTGCCGTCGGCCTGTGCGGGCGCTTCCGCGAACCGCAAAGGATTCTCCCCCTGATCCGGCTCGGCAGGGACGAGATAGACACGCAGGTTGTCGGGAAGCCTGCCGCCCTCTGTGGCAGGAACGACACGCCCGCGCAGCCCGGCTGCGCCTTCGGCCAGGACAAGCGAAACGCCCTTGAGGTTGTCGCCCGGTTTGAGCAGGAACCCGCCTCTTGCGAGGTCAACGGGCTTGCTCGCGGGTGTGTCGCCCGGAATAGTGACCGAGCGAGCGTACCAGTCTTCAGTCGGGAAGCGGGGCTCCAGCCTGAACCGACCCGCTTCAAGAAAGCGTATGACGAATTCGCCCTTCGCGCCGGGGGCGCTGTCGAGCGAATAGGGTGTGAACAGACCGAAAAGGCTCGGCAGCCTCGTATCGCTCTTTGACTCCCTATCCGACCGCGCAATCACAACCAGATTATCGAGCGAGGTCTTACGAATTGCCTGACAGACGGTCCTTGCGTCTGCTTGCGAAAGCGGCTCAAGCGTCACCTGGCCCGCGACAGACCCGAACGGCATGAGCTTCAAGTCTATACCGGAGAGGTCTGCTCCCTTCACGGTAACGCGCCGGGCGGCTAACGATGCCGACTCAGAAATCCCAACCCCGTGCATGGCGACCACAATAAAATCGCCGTCGGGCACGCTGTCAAACGCGAATGTTCCCGCGCCGTTCGCTAAAGTGGCGACGCGGGTCGAGACGAGACTGAAGCTTGCCGCATCGACGAGCAAAAGGCTCAGGAAATTCCCGCCCATCGCGTTCATTTGAGCTGCCCCTGAAACAGTCCCGGTGACGGCGTGGCCTCGGTAATCGCGATACTTGATGTCAATGCCGCTGGTTTCGACGCCGCCAAGCACGTTGACCTCGGTCGCCGTAGCCCTTGGCGAGCTTGGGTAGTATGTCGGAGCATCATCATCATACGCGGCGGTTGCGAACGGGAGAAACCCTTTGCCGCCTGCCGACACTAGATAAGTACCCGGTTGCACTCCGTAGATTCGATAAACGCCACGGTCGTCGGTTTGCCAATCCTGCTGGAAATCGAGGCTGTTGCCGCTGGCCGGTTTCCCGTTCGTGTCGCGCAGTCGTGTGTAGCGCACACGCACGCCGACCATCGGCTCGCCGAGCGCGCTCGTAACCGTACCGGTGATTACGCCGCCGCGAATCATCCTGATGTTAACCGTATCGCCAGCTCGGAAATATTTCTGCCGCCCCTCTTCGTCGAGGCTGCCGGGCGCGACGACGAAACCAGGAGCGAGAACTAGCAGCGTATGAGGCCCTGCCTGCATGTCGCTTATCTCGAACCTTCCCTGTTCGTCTGTGCTGACAGGGCGGATTCGCGCGGTCATCGTGCGGGAAGGCGAGTTCATCAACCCGGCGGGCGACGCTACAACAAGCGCATCCTCTACAGGCCCGCCCCCTTCATCGACAATGCGGCCTGTTAGAGGCCGCCCGCGCTGCGACTTCGCGCTCGCGGTCCCGTCCGAGGGCGCGCCAGCCTTTGGCTGCGTTTGTGGAGGCGCAGGAGCGGCGGGCTGTTGCGCCGCGCCGAGCACGGTTACAAGCATCACCAGGCACAGGGCTAGATAAAGCTTCATTGCTACCTCGATTCAGGGCTGGAGGGAAGTCGCTTCGGGCTTTTGCTCGCCCAGTGGCAAGAAGGACTTGCCACTGGGCTCAAGCTATCAATCTTTCTTTACAAAATTCAAGGCCGCGGAATTTATACAATAACGGAGGTTGGTTGGTCTAGGCCCGTCTTCAAAGACGTGGCCGAGATGCGCGCCGCAGTTACTGCACTGCACCTCTGTGCGCCGCATGCCGTAAGAGATGTCAGTCTCCTCTTCGACGGCCGTCCCAGAAACAGGCTCCCAGAAACTCGGCCAGCCGCTCCCCGATTCATACTTCGTATCGGAGCTGAAAAGCTCGTTTCCGCAACAGACGCAAAGATATGTGCCGCTCTCTTTGTTCGTGTAATACTTGCCGGTGAAGGGCCGCTCAGTTCCCTTTAGCCGCGTCACTTCGTATTGTTCCGGCGTCAACTGCTCGCGCCACTCGGCGTCCGACTTCTCAACTTTGTCAGTCATCTTTATCCCCCAGTTTGCTATAGCCGTTCAGCGACCGACTTCGCCTGCATAAAGAGCATGAGGTAATCCCTGCCGCCCGCTTTCGAATCGGTCCCGGACATATTGAACCCGCCGAACGGGTGAACATCGACAAGCGCGCCCGTGCACTTGCGGTTCAGGTAGAGGTTGCCGACGTGAAAATCGTGCCGCGCCTGCTCAAGCCGCCCGCGGTCGCGCGAGAAGACGGCCCCCGTCAAACCGAACTGTGTGTTGTTGGCGATCTCAAGCGCCTGGTCGTAATCCTTTGCTCTAAAAGTCGCAAGCACCGGCCCGAATATCTCCTCCTGCGAGATACGCGCCTGCGGATCGACTCCCCCGACCACCGTGGGCTTGATAAACCAGCCGCCCTCGTGATCGTCAAGCCGCCCGCCGCCCGTGAGCGTCTTGCCCTCGCCGCCGCCTATCTCGATATAGTTGAGTATAGATTCGTACGCGCTCTTGCTCGAAACCGGCCCCATCCAGTTTCGCTGGTCTTTTACGGGGCCGACCTTTATTTCTTCCGTCCGGCTCACGACGCGGTCCATAACCTTGTCATAGACCTCATCGACGATGACAAGCCGCGAGCAGGCCGAGCACTTCTGCCCTGAAAACCCGAAGGCAGAGATGACAGAGTCTTCGACCGCGCGGTCAAGGTCCGCCGTCTCGTCGATGATGATCGTGTCTTTGCCGCCCATCTCTGCCACCACCCGCTTTATCCACAACTGGCCTTCGGCGGTCTTAGACGCAAGCTCGTTGATGTGAAGCCCGACCTCTTTCGACCCTGTGAAGGCGATGAACCGGGTTCGAGCATTGCCCACGATATAATCGCCGATGCGCCCGCCGCTGCCTGGGATGAAGTTCACAACGCCCGCTGGAAGCGATGCCTCTTCGAGTATCTCGATAAATTTCGCGGCGATGACAGGGCTGTCGCTCGAAGGCTTCAGCACGACCGTGTTGCCCGTAACGACTGCGGCAAGCGTCATGCCGGCCATGATCGCCAGAGGGAAATTCCAGGGCGGTATCACCACGCCTACGCCAAGCGGGATGTAGAAAAGCTCGTTCTGCTCACCCGCAAGCGGTGTGAGCGGCTGCTCGCGGCTATACCTAATCATCTCGCGCGCGTAGAACTCGGCGAAGTCGATTGCCTCGGCCACATCGCCGTCGGCTTCCGCCCACGACTTACCGACCTCCAGAACCATCCAGGCGGCAAGCTCAGCTTTGCGCTCTCTCATGATGGCCGCTACTTTAAGCAGGTACCGGGCGCGGACTTCGGGCGCGACCTTTTTCCACTCCTTGAAGGCTTCGGTGGCGGCCTCAAGCGCCTTGTCCGCCAGATCGACGCTCGCCTTATGGACAAGGCCGACCGCTTCCGCGTGGTTCGACGGGTTGGGCGAGACGAGCATATCGCCAGTGGTAAATCGCTTGCCGCCGATTATGAGCGGGTACTCGCGGCCAAGTTGAGATTCGACATTCGAAATCGCCTCTCGCATCAACGCGGCGTTGCGCTCATTAGAAAAATCTGTGAAGGGCTCATTCTTGAACGGAGAAAGCATCTTGTGGTCCTTTCATTAAGACATTCCAGCCTGTGAGTAACTAAAAAAGTTACCAACCAGACTCACGGCAAGTCAATGATGGAAAATGTGCCGGAGGGTTTGTTATAGTTTATTGCGTACCTCGGGGATTTCGCAGGGAGTAATAAACTTGATAAGGAATTATATCAACCGCTACGTTCGCGGATTACTGTTCGCGCTTCCAGTTCTGATCTTGATGCCGCAATGGGCGGTCCTGAGTGCCTCTGCTGGCAGCGGCGCGAGCGGGACTGCGGCAGCCCGACAGACGCTCAAGACCACCGCCGAGTCGCTATCGCAAAAGGACCGGCTCGAAGTCTTTGAAGAGGTCTGGGAAGAGATCGACGAGCATTATTATGACCCGTCGTTTAACGGCGTGAACTGGAGAGCGTCTCGCGAGCGTTACCGCCCGCTGGTCGAGAGGACCGCGAGCGACGAAGAATTTTACAGGCTCGTCAAGCAGATGGTAGGCGAGTTGCGAGATGCGCACACGCGGTTTCACTCTCCCCGCGAACGGCGCGAACGCGAGCGGCTCCAGGCGGTCAGCGCGGGCGTTTCGATCTTTGAAGTCGAAGGCCAGCCGGTCATTCTTGGCATCAACCCGGACTCGGAGGCGGCGACCGCAGGCGTCGAGCCCGGTATGATCGTCCGCACCATCGACGGGAGGCCGGTTGACCAGGTGATTCGCGAAGCGCTGAAGACGATCAGCAACTCTTCGTCTGACCGCGCCAACCGGCTGAGGCTCTATCACCGGATCATCGACGGCGAGGAAGGGACAAGCTTTACTCTCGGACTCAGACGCGCGGACGGCTCGGAATTCGAGGTCAGGTTGACCCGCCGCGTAGTCTCTGACACGCCGCGCGTCATCTCGCGCAGGCTTGCGTCCGGCTACGGCTACATCAAGCTCACGCTCTGGAAATCGCCGATCCACAAGGAGTTCAAAAACGCGCTCAAGCAGCTGGCCGATGCGCCCGGCATCATAATCGACCTTCGCGGAAACCCCGGCGGCGAGGTCAACCAGGTATTAAAGATCGCGAGCTATTTCTTCACTAACCGCGTCCCGTTCGGGCGGTTCCACATGCGGTCGGGCAGGATGATCGAGCTCTACTCAAGCTCGGACGACGACAGAGTTTACCGTGGTAATGTCGCCATTTTGATGAACGAAGGTTCGGGCAGCGGCTCTGAGATGTTCGCGGGCGTGCTGCAAGAGAACAGCCGCGCGGTGGTGATCGGCCGGCAGAGCTGCGGCTGTCTGCTCGGCATCGCAAAGTTCAGGAAGGTTAAGGGCGGGGGCGAGCTTGCCATAAGCGAGCTGGGGTATATCTCGCCAAAGGGGCGCAAGCTCGAAGGGGCAGGCGTTATCCCGAACGAAGAGGTTGCGCTGTCGATAAAAGACCTGAGAGAACGCCGGGACGCGGCCGTGCTCGAAGCAGAGAACGTGCTCAGGTCGGCAGTGAAGGCCTCGACCGGGCAGCCCTGACAGCTATAAAACTCGACATTGGATCGGCGGGTGTCGTTGCCCCTCAACCCAAAATCAATTCCTGGTCTGTAAACCGGCCCGCGCCGCCCGCCCGCGCGCGGGCTGTTTTGCTTTGGGAAGGCTGACCATGTTTGCGATCAGCCTGTAAGCGCCCCTGTGTCCTTCCGGCAACTGCCTGAACCAGGCATACGCGGTGTAGATATAAGTTCCCTTCCCGTATCGGGCGATTAGTGCGCCGCCCGCTTTCGGCTGCTCTCCCGCATCGTTGCTTGCCATGAGCGGCTTAAACTGCTTGTCCCACTCGGCTAGAAAATACGCCCCGCGCTCCTGTATCCATCCTTCGAAATCCTTCGGCGTAATCTTGTTTGGAAAGTTGAAGAGCGGGTGCGATGCGTCAAGCAGCGTCACCTCTGCGCGCTCATCCGTGACGCGATCAGGCGAGCGGTTCATCTTCACAGGGAAAGGGGCAAGGTTCTTGTCGGCGAACTCATTTTTGTTGTACTGAACGATCAGCGTGCCGCCGTTCTTCACATAATCGAGCAAGCGGTTGTTGTTGGCAATCACATCGGGCCTCATCTCATAAACGCGAATCCCTGTGACGATAACGTCATACCGGCTGAGATCGCCCTGCGCTAGCTCGCGACCGTCAATCGTCTTCACGTCGACGTTCATGCGCGTGAGTGCATTCGCGAAGTCGTCTCCTGCGCCTTCGATGTAGCCTACCTTCAACCCCGGCGCGACCTTCACATCGATCACCTTGGAGGCGGCCTTCGCGGTGTGATAAAGCAACCGGGGCTCGATGTGAGGATAGGCCACCGTCTGATAGCCTTCGCGGTACTCATGCCCTGCCGCGCGAGCGTATGCGTAAATATCGCGCGACTCTTCGCCGGTCGAAGAAGCGACACGCACCTTGAATTGAAATGCGGCGCGCTCGCCTTCGCGCTCTAATTGGAACTTCACAGCCTCAGGCGATGCCTTCCAGTTTTCGAGCCCCTCCAACCCCACAGTCCCGCTGACAGGCCCTCTTATGTTGTTTGTCAAAGAGACTGTGACCTCGCGCTCCTGCGGCGTTGTCGATACAGGGAACAGAAGGTTTCGTGGCTGTATCGAGATCGAGACGGCGGGAGCGACTTTGACATCGCGCCTGATCTCGCCCAGCGCCTTGTCCGCGTACCTGTACTTCGCGGCTTCGCGGGCAGTCACCCTTTCACCTTCCATTTGAAATTCGACCTCGGCTATTAATACGGGCGCGGACTGTGGCTCTATGCCTGACCCACCCGGTCCGGGTACGAACAGATCGCCGTTGCGTTCGTGCTTGAGCCAGTAAGGCCCTGTAATCTCTGCGTCCGCCGGGACAGTAACTTTAAAATTGGCCTCGACAACGACACGGCCGTCGATTGTCTTGCTCTCATCTTTCTCGCGGGTGATCGTCCAGCCTTTTCGCCCTACGAGATTCGATGCGATGTGAGAGCTATTCCGGTCGGCGTATGATGTAACCTTGACGTCGAATGTTTGTCCCGGCGTTACAGCTTCATCGTCGGCAATGCAATCGATGACAAGCCCGTTCGATTTCGCCAGGGCGGCTGAGAAATCGCTCTCCTTCGCTTTCAACAGACGATCCGTCTCGTAATACTCGACTTCGGAGAGCTTCATACGGCCTAGCTCTGCGCGGAGAGCCCTGATCTTCTTCAACCCGCCTGCGATTATGTCAGAGACGGCCGCGAGCGCAAACGGGTTAAACTTCTCACGCGCCTCCGAGGCTGCTTTTTGGATATCTTCCAGTTGCGGCTTCAGCTCGTTTTCATGCGCTCCGGCGAACCTGGCGATTCCAGGCAGGCTGGCGTCAATGTTCTCAAAAATATCTTTCTCCTTTTCGGGCCGTCCTACAGAACTCTCCACGAGTCTCAGGTATGAGTATTGCGGGCCGCGATTTTCAAGCGCGCCCTGGTCTTGTGACCGGTGCTGGCTTCGCCCTTCCATAGCGATCTCGTAATAGCTGCGCCCAAGCAAAGGGTCAAATTCGCCCGTGTTTATCATCAGGGTGTAGGGTTCGGGTTCCCGGCCTTGCTGCCTTCGGCCCGACACGCGCACGTAAAGTTTTTTAGCCTGCCAGGGTCTCAACCCTTCGGCTATCTGCTCAGGGAATTGCGAAGCATCGGCAGCGGCCTTGAAAGCCTCGGCAGTTAGGAATCCCGCGGCCTGGTGGTGGCCGTGGCCGTCTTCGGGTGTCCCGCGCCAGGCAGAGACAATGACAAGCGGGCGAAATGTGCGAATCACGCGAACTATATCGCCGAGCACGACCGAGCGGTCCCAGCGCGAAAGTGCTTCTTCGCGTTTTTTGCTGAACCCAAAGTCATAAGCGCGTGTGAAGAACTGTTCCGCGCCGTCCAGGCGGCGGGCGGCCATCATCTCTTCTGTTCGGATGACGCCGAGCGCGTCGTATAGCTCAGGCCCAATCAGGTTCTGCCCGCCGTCGCCGCGCGTAAGCGAGAGGTAAGCCGTTCGCGCCTGTCGGCCCCGCGCAAGGTATGCCAGCAGCGCGCTGTCTTCGTCGTCCGGGTGCGCGCCGGTGTGCAGGACGCTGCCTATCACGCCGAGTTTCTCGATTGCCTGGCCCAGCCCCGCCGCGCCCTGGTCGAGCGCCACCTTGCGATTCTCAAAGCCGGTGCGCGCTACTGTTGCCACGGTTGACGCGGCGAGCTGGCCGGATGTTAAGACAATTGCGAGCGCGATTGAGAGAGAATGATAAAGACGACTACTACTCACCTGTGCCTCCTGAATAATGATTACGAATGAAATTTTGTGCGCTTCCAGTAGCTTAGCTTTGAACGCAGGTTTTATCAAAGCGGCGAGCTTGTGCGAGCCGCGTGGGCTATCGGAATTGACTTCCCCGTTTGGCGACAATAAAATGGCCAGACCCGTTGGTTGGCAATATCTGATCAAGCATTGATGTGACTGGAAGATTGACATGGATGATAAACCCGACAAGGCCGAAGAGAAGATAGATTTCTGGCACAGTTGGAAAGGGCTTTACACCTTCATCATCATATACGGTCTGCTTCAGATCGTCCTTCTTTACATCTTCACGAAGACACTCAACCAACCCTGATGCGAAATTTAGATTGGCTGATCTTCTTTGTTTACCTCGCCCTCACGATGTTCCTGGGGGTCTGGAAAAGCCGCAAGGGCGATGACATCGACGCATACTACCTTGGTGATCGAAGCATACCCTGGTGGGCAGCCGGGCTTTCGGTTATGGCCACGCAGGCAAGCGCCATAACCTTTGTCGGCACGACCGGACAGGCATTCAATGACGGTATGCGGTTTATCCAGGTCTACCTGCCGCTCCCGTTCGTGGTCGTCATTTTATGCGTCACCTTCGTCCCGTTCTTCTACAGAGCGAGGGTCTACACCGCTTACGAGTATCTCGAAAGGCGGTTCGACACAAAGACGCGCGCGCTGACTAGTTTCCTCTTCCAATGCTCGCGCGCTATGGCGGTCGGCATAGTGATCTACGCCCCCTCGGTCGTGCTCTCGGCGATACTCGGCTGGAACGAAGACGCGACGGTATTGTTGATGGGCGCGACCACTCTCGCCTACACGGCTTTTGGCGGCGTGAGGGCTGTGGTCTGGACAGACACGATGCAGATGCTTTTGATGTTCCTGGGCGTCTTCGTAGGGCTGTACTTGGTTGTCTGGCAGCTCCCGGATAACGTAAGCGTCTCCGACGCGGTCTACCTAGGCGGGGTGACAAACCACTGGAACGCGATAGATACGTCGCTTGACCTCAACAACCGCTACACACTTTTATCGGGGCTGTTCGGCGGGTTCTTCCTTATGCTCTCCTACTTCGGCTGCGACCAGAGCCAGGTGCAGCGATACATCACCGCGCGGTCGCTGAAGGAGAGTCGGCTGTCGCTTGTTATGACGGCAGTACTGAAGGTCCCCATGCAGTTTTTGATTCTTGCGACGGGCGTATTCCTTCTGATCTTTTACCAGTTCGAGCGCCCGCCCGTCTTCTTTAACCCGACGGAGATTCGAAAGATCGAAGGCACTCCCGCCTATGACGAGTTTCTGAAGAAGCAGGAAGCGTTCAACACTGCCTTCGAAGAACGAAAGGCGATAAGCCTTAGCATGCTCGAAGCCCGAAAAGCTGGAAATACCCCGGAAGCCGAAAGGCTCCTTGCCGAATATAAGACGCGCGACACGGCGCTCAACTCTACAAGAAAGGACGTAGCTGCTTTACTCAAGGCCCAGACAGGCACAGGCGGCGACGTGAATTACGTCTTCCCAAACTTCCTGCTCAATTATGTTCCGATAGGGATATTGGGGCTGATGATCTCTGTCATCTTCGCTGCGGCGATGTCGACGATCTCAGCGGAGATCGCTGCGCTTTCGAGCGCCTCGATGGTCGATTTTTATAAGCGGTACTTTAAGAAGGTAGCCTCGGAGAGCCATTACCTTCGTGCCAGCAGAATTACGACGCTGCTCTGGGGCGCGTTCGCAACAATGGTTGCAATTTACACGGGCCGGTTGTCAACTTCGTTGATCGAGACGGTCAACACCGTGGGGTCGCATTTTTACGGCCCTATACTCGGCGTCTTTGTGCTCGGCTTCTTCGTGAAGCGTGCCAACGGCCACGGGGCATTCGCGGGCGTGATTATGGGCATGGCGGTCGTCGCTTATGTCAGCTGGGCAACAAACATCTCCTGGCTCTACTACAACGCAATCGGACCTTTCGTGGTGCTTATCGTCGGTCTAATTGTGAGCCTGCTTGTGCCTCAGCCGGGGGGAGGAAGCCATAACCCGCCTGCTGCCGACTAGCCAATTAATTGCGCGGGCGGGCGGGGCGGCCTCCGGGGTTGGGCTGATTCCGAGGGACTTGCTCCCTTATTGGCGGGACATAAAAGAATATCCAGTCTTTATACTGGTCCAGACCATTAAAGGCCCTGATCGATTGGCCTCTGACTCTGGGCGCAACCGCTACGATGGGCGCGTTGCTGCGCCCGTTCTCAAACAGTGGCGCGAACGGGTCTGGAGTTGTCGAGTCGGTGGTTGACGAAGGATTTTCGTCTTCATCATCCTCGTCTTCCTCGTCTTCATCTTCGTCTTCGTCATCCTCATCTTCGTCGTCTTCATCTTCATCGCGCGACCCAGTGCCCGTTTGTCCCGGCTGGCCCGCTTGTCCCGGCTGGCCCGGTTGCGCAGGCTGTCCAGGCTGTCGGGTCGGCCCAAAAACGGAAATCGTCGGAGCGCGCGGACCCGCCAGTGCTTGCAATGCCGGTGGAATCGGAGAGTTGTTATAAGCCGAGTAAGCCTGCAACGCCACCCTGATTCGCGGGTCGTAAAGTCTTATGGGCTCCCACTCTTCATTGGCGAGCGGGTCGATCATCGCCGAGGCCCTGACAAACTTCAGCTCTGTCGAGTTGATCCTGACCGGTTCCAGCAGTTTTTTTAGCTCGACCAGATTGCCGTACGGTAAAGGGCTCTGCATCGAGATCGTAACCGGGCCGAGTCGGCCACGGTTGTAGTAACGCCCAAGCGCCTCGGCCATCTGCTGGCCGCGATAGATCAACTCCGCTTCCTTATCGCGCTTGACCTGGAACTGGATATTCGGGACGACCGACGAAGAAAGAATGATCCCCAGAATGGCAAGAAAGAGTAAGAGTCCGAGCAGCGCCCAGCCTTGCTCGCCTTGACGAGTCAGTTGTGGATCCGTAGTTGACGGCAATACTGGCTGCATAATGCTATCGACCTTTATCCTGCATGGGCACGCGCTTCTTTATCTCGAACTGAGCGTGTATCACTTCGGTGGCCGCATCCGTAATAGCTTCGATGCGCCAGACGCCCTGCAAAGTGTCGCCGCGCTTCTTGCGCATGATCTCTTTGGTTCCGCTCATCTCGAATAAGCCTTGCTCGCCTATTCGCCCGATATACTTGAAGGGCGGTTCGGGCGAAGGCTGAACGATAAACGGGATGGAGTTCGAGTAAAACTTTACAGGGTCGCTCTTTGACTTCACCTCTATGTTCATGTTCCGTGGCGATGAGTATTCGTTTGCCGCTATCTCCGTCGAGAGCGCAGTGTTGTTCAGGCGCGTCGTGGGCCTTTCCCTGCCCTCCAAAATGATGACGGCGTCGGGCGGGTAGCTCTGGCCCACGACCGTTAAGGTGACTTTTTTCGGAGTGCCGGCGACCGCGTTCGGCGGCTGAACCATCTGCAACGTGATAGGCGGCGGCGGCGGCGGCGGCGGCGGCGGTTCAGGCGGTTTTACGTAAAAAGCGAATATGTTCCCGCGCCCGCCGACGGCTGGGCTTCCGGGACTCGATGCAAGGACCGCAAGGTCGAGCGGCGCGCGATCCGCAAGCATATTCAGATAATCGAGCTCGCGTTGCTGGATCGAAGTTCCCGCTCGCGGGGCGGTCGGCGCAGACGGAGTTTGCTGCCTCGAAGACGAGTTTTGATTCGCAGAGTTGTCCGCCTTCAGCCTGGGGCGCGGCGGCGGCCCGGAAAAAAAGAGGTTGTAAACTCCAAGGGCCACGGCGGCCACAAACAGGACTGCCAAGATAATCTTCTTATTTTTGTCTGATGCTGTTTTTGCCATACGACTGCTCATCTAAGGTTGAAAATAGGCTGACAGATCGAGCGATAATTTTAGCCCACCCTGGCCGCTTTTCGACCCTTCGTCCTCAAGGCTCGTCAGGTTGACAGCGTCGATGACAAGGAAATTTCTGCTGCTCTCAAGCTGATTTATAAAAGACCTGAGACTGGCGTATTGACCCGCGACCTCAAAATGTACGGCGATCCTTGGGAAGGCGGAAGGCAGTTGCTCTACAGACTTGGCGCGCGAGCCCTCTTTTTCAGGCTCATCGGCCTGGCCCTTTTCTGCAATCATCTCGATGCCGCTCGTCAATTGAACATTAGACTTTTTGGCGAGCGCGTTGATCTCTTTTATCAGGTCTATACGCCCTTGCGCAATTGGCTTCAGATGTTGCCCGCGAAACGATTCGAGACTGCTTAAGGCATCCTGAGAAGTGTCGGTCGAAGTCGTGTTTTCGGACGAGAGGGGCTTGACGCTTTGAATCAACAGGTCCTCTTGTTTTGCAACCTCCGCTTCGAGCGCCTTTAACCGCTCCTGCTCCGGCTTGACGGAGGTGAAATAAAACACCAACACCATCACAAAGAAAAGTACCGCGAGCGCACCGACGACCAGCTCTATGGGGCTCAGGCCGAACGTTCGGCTTGCGAGGCTTCGCTGGCGAGTATCAACACGCGATAAACGCTCTCGAACCTGGCTGCTCATAAACCACCTCTCTGGGCGTTGTAATTCAGGTTGAGCGTAAACGGTATCAGCCCGCTATCGTCAGTGGCTTCCTGGTTGGCCTGCACAACCGAAAAGAGCCCGCCCGACTTCTCCAGCTTCTCCATCATCTCGGTCATCTGGCCGCTGTTTCTCCCCGCCGCTTTTATCTGCACGCTTGCGGCGAGCGACCCGCGCGCAACAATGTCTTTCACTTCTATGCTCAGGATGCGGGTGTCGTTCGGCACGTAGCCTTCGATGTCGCCAATAAGCCTGTTCCACTTGAACGCCTTACGGGCGATCAACTGGCGCGCGTTTGCAAGCTGAATCGCGTCGGGTTCGCTTATGACGACCTGGGGCGTCTCCACCTTCCGCTCAGCCTGCAACCTGCGAGCCTCTTCAACTCGCGCTTCCTGGTTCCTGACACGGGCGGTCAGTTCGTCAGCCCGCGCCGTCGCTTCGCTCTTCGTAGCGGCAGTCGAAAGCAGGAGCCACAGGCTTATAAAAAAGAGGACGAGGACCCCAAGATAAAAAGGCCTGTGATTTGAAAACGGCCTTCTTGATAAATTCACCTGTACACGCATCGTTTTAAGAATAACCGAGGAATCAACAGAACTGCAATAAAACAGTGGTCAGGAGCCAGTCGCCGGTGGTGAGCCGATCCTTTCTAGATCGAAAGGTTTCACTGATCGCATTATCTATTTATCTGAAGAAACCACCGGCGACCGACTGCTGACCACTGTTTTCCGGGCAACTCTTCGCAAGGGCAAACGCATCTTGTTGAAGTAAGTTCCTTTTGTTTAATCGGCTCGATCTAAACGCACAATGCGGAGGAAGGCATGAAGACCTGTTCGCTTTGCGGGTTTGAATACGAAAACCAGTATCTATTCTGCCCCGAAGACGGCGCTACGCTTATCAATACTGTAGGGACGGGCTCGCGCTCCGCACAGGTCCTGCCAATCGAATCTATGCCTGCGCTCGACCAGGACAGTCCGGCGAAAGACGGACCGGCAGAGGAACCGGGTCCGCGCGTGCTCCATTGCCCCGCGTGCGCGGGCGAGTACCCGCTCACGTTCAACCAGTGCCCGGTTGACGGAGCAAGGTTGAGCGCGCAAAAGATGGCCGTGACCGCGACCGCGACCGCCCCTATCGGCACAATGGCTCTTGAGAGAAACGAAGCGCCCGCACAGCCGGTCGAGCCGCAGCCTTCGATTCAAGAAGCTGAGTTCCCAAAATTGGTAAAGCCCGCGACCGAGTCGCGCATCACGACCCCGCTTGAAGCGGAAGAGACCGCGCCTGCTGCGTTCCGGTCATCGCATGACCTTTTTAGTTCCGTTTCAGCCGACGACGCTGGCCCCGCCCCGGCGCGATCATACGTCAACAGGATCAACCTGGTTTTGCTGGTTGCACTTGCTCTGATTACGATAGCCGCAATCTACGCCGTGGGCATAGGCTCGCGTGAAGCGGCGAGACAGGCGGTGGAGTCTGGTCAACCGGCAGGTGTGACCGAGGAGAAGCCGTCTTTATTCGTCGCGACTCCACAAACGGCCGTTGATTATTCCGAGCCGGTCGAGTCTGAGCTTCCCGATCAACCTGTCGAGGAGAGGCCGCAATTTATACAGCCTTTCTCGATAACAAGGCCGCAACGGCAGAGAGAACCGGTCACGAAGAGCCAGCCAAGACCCGTCCCCGTAGAACGTCCTATTGAACAGACGCGTCCGAGACAGGTCACGGCTTCCAACAGTCAGGCACAGCCGCAGATCGTTCAGGCTGTTGATCGCCGGGTCAACGCGAATCTAATCCGCGTCCGTAGCCGCCGAACCTCGTCAGGTTATCGCTACGACCTGACCTTTACGCTCCACGATCCCGCCGGCCGGTCGTTCTACTGGGAGAAACTTGTTGTGATGACCCGTTCGGCAAGCGGGCTTGTCCGCAATCAGACAATCGCATTTGCCCACAGGCAAGGCGCAAGCGGATTGCTGACTTTTACGATTGGCGTCGATCTGAACGGAGCGACGGAATCGGATTGGCGCGGCACCGTCGTCTGTACAAGTCTCGGCACAGACGGACCCGGCAAGGTAATCAGGGCCGGGTTTACGGCGAACCTCGCGCCCTGGTGATATGGCGGATTCGATCCGCGTGCGCCAACCTTCAAGGCTATGCTACAATCCTTCTCTGGTTCAAATCATTAATCCGTGTGGGTTGGCCCTGCACAACTCTTAAGAAAATTTTGGAGGAATGTCCGCTTTGTTAACTCGATTGGCCAGGATTTCCAGCGCTCTTTGCGCGCGTCTGTTGATAGCCGGACTCGCGACAGCCGCGATAATCTTTGCTCCCGCCGCTTTCTCATCAGACCAGCAACCGGCTGCGCAGGAGCCGAGCAAGCAAGACCCAAAAAAGAAAGACGAGGGGAAAGTTCCTACCGAGCAAGAGCTTGAGCAGAACCGAAAGAACCAGCAGGCCGCCAAGCCTGGCGTTGTAAAGCTCAGCCCGGTCGAGTCTGTCGTCGAGATAGCTATAATCGCATACGGTGGGCGGCAGCAATTGCAGACCGTCCGCAACGCGATTCAAGAAGAGGGGACAATCCGGCTGGCGAGCGCTCAAGGCGACCTGACCGGCACATATAACCTGCGGTCGATACGCGGCGAAAAATCGTCCAAGGACCTGCTAAGGATCGACCTCAACCTGACGCCGCCCGAAGCGGTACAAAGACAGGGAGCAGGACAGATAAACTACGTCATCGCGTTCAACGGCGCGTCGGTCTGGTCTGCGCAAAACAACCAGTATGTGACACCCGGCCCTGACGCCGAAGCAGCGTTCCGCGCCCAACTCACACACGACTACTCGACGTTGCTCAGGTACAGAGAGGACGGGTCAAAGATAGAGCTTGTCGGCCCTGAGACGGTCGTCGGAGTCGCAACAAACGTGGTCGACCTGACAACGCCCGAAGGTGACAAGACAAGGTATTGGATCAGCGCAAAGACTTACAGGGTTATCCACGCAGAGTACGAGCTGAAGCTTGCCGAGTCTCAAGCGCCGACCAAGTACAGAATCTCTTATTTCTACACGCCGGTCCGCGTTGTGCAAAATACGCTCGTCCCTTCGCGGCGTGTGATGAACCAGGATGGCAAGTTCGCCCAGGAGATCATAATCAATAGGGCGATCTTATCGGCCAAGCTCTCGCCTGAGATTTTCCAGCACCTGCAAGAGCAGTAACTCGCCAGCTATCAGCCGAGGTACTCTTCAATAGTCATGCCGACGCGCGAAAAGAACGTGTCGGCAAGCGAGGGTATGTCGTCCACGGACTCGTCGAGTGAAATTCGCTCGACGCGCCACATCGGCAAGAATGTGTAATTCAAGCCGATGTTCCTCTCGCCCCGGACGATCATCTGCGTCCAGTCGTCAAAGGTGTTCAAATCAATTCCGCGCAAGTAGATTCCCGCGCTGGCTATCTCACCAAGCACGCCCCATAACTTTTCGCGCGGGCTGTGCAATGTGATCAAAACCGGTGAGCCGGGATGAATCCCCATCCCTTTCATCCCTGATTCCTCCCTGCCTTCACTCATCATCTCCCCCTGTCGCAGTTGACTTGAGCAGATCATCGACTCTCCAGACGATACGCTCGATGTAGGTTTCACCCGCGCCGCCAAAGCCCGTGTCTCGGAAGCGTATCACGCCCGCCCTGTCGATTATCAAGGTCGCCGGGATGCCGGTGATATTAAACGGCTCGGAAAGCTGAGACCCGAAAGCGGTCGTGATCGTCAGGCCAAGCCTTTTTAAGAACGGCTGGACTAGCGCGCGGTTTTCATCAAGGCTAACCGCCAGAAAGACCGCTTCGCCTGAGGACGCGTAACGGCCCGCCGCTTCCTGAAAATGTGGCAACTCGGCCACGCACGGGCCGCACCACGTCGCCCAGAAATTCAAGACGACCACTTTACCCTTCATCTCGCTCAACTTAACTTTTTTACGATCAAGAGTCGTGACTTCAAAATCGGGCGCGATTATTTCAAGAGGATTCGCAAGAGCGGCTTCCCGCGCTCGCTCCTTCGACGGGCGCGAACTCGCGGCCACTGATTGAAACCGCCGTCTCGCCTGTTCTATGTCCGTTTCTGCCTTTGACCTGGCTGAACCGGCTCTCTCATAAACCGCCGGGAGCCGCTCAACGATAAACCTGTTAGCGCGCTCGTCATCACAGTATCCCGCAAGCAGGTACCTTGCGGCGCGGTCGTACTCTCCGATAGCTTCGTAAAGCTCAGCAAGCCATAGTACGCGCGGTCTGACGCCGATCTCTCTGAGGTTCATGTCTTTCCAGAGGATGAAGCCGTTTTTTTCAACCTCTTTTATGACCTGCTTCAAGGCGGTCTCCAGCGGCTGGCGAGCGTCTTCCGTCTTGCCTCGGCGGAGCAAGACGAACCCTCTGGCCGTCCGGGCCAGCTCATTTACGAAAGAGAGCAGGTTCGGCCTGTTTGAAGGCTCGATCTTTTCGAGAAGCGGGGATTGGGGAGTGAGCGCCTCGACAAGTTTTGAAGAGGCATCGGCGATGGCCTGCGCTCGCTCAAGCTCAATCTTTCGCTCAGCCAGCGCAATCGCAACGCTCGATGAAGCCTCGACAAACTGGTATAGATCGTCGCGCCCTGACTCGATCCAACGCTCGCCGATCTTCAAGAGTTTCTCGTCGTCGCCGCGCGCGGCCTTCCCTCGAAAGAGGTTTGAGTAAAGCGCCCAGTCTGCTGAGCCGGGGTACCGCGCAATAAAGGCTTCGAGTAACGAAGCCCGCGCGCCCGCATCCTTCTCGGCGAACGCGCGTGCGAGCAAGACCTTCCTGGCTTCGGGCGCTTCGGGAAACTCAGTTACGACCTCCTGTTCAACTCTCGCCTTCGCTTCTTCATCCCCGATCAGCGCGTAGCCTTCGATGGCAGACTTCAGCGCCGGTTCGCGCAGGCTCTTATCTCGCATGCTTTTCGCGAGCAAAATGCCGATCTCAGACCGGACTATTGCCACCTCGGCTTCGAAATCGGGCCGGGAAAGTCTCGCGCGCCACGCTTCCGTGTACGCGCGTGAAAGCGACGGGTCAAGCTCTGCCGCTCTTGCGAATGCCTTTAGGGCGGTGTCGAGTGATGCGGTTTCCCGCGACTTGCGAAACCGCGCGAGGTGTACACGTCCGAGTTGGAGGTGTAGCTCGGCCCAGCCCGGCTCAACCCCTAAGGCCTCCGTGACCGACGAGACGGCTTCGTCCAGCCGCCCGTCTATTTGCATCTGAATTGATCGTTTAAAAAGCTCTTCGGCGCGAGGCGCGCGCCGGTTGACCTGCGCGCTTGAGGCCGCGCTTGAGGTCATGAAGACAAATGCGAGCAAACAAGCTTTGAAACTTTCTGCCGTCATACGCGAGTGGTGATTAAGAGGCAAACAATCGTTCGGGCGCTTTCTATCTTTCGACGATCATCGCAACGCCCTGCCCGCCGCCGATGCAGAGCGCGGCAAGCCCGCGCCGCGCGTCGCGACGGGCCATTTCGTAAAGGAGCGTCACGAGCACGCGTGCGCCGCTCGCCCCTATCGGGTGGCCGAGCGCGATTGCCCCGCCGTTTACGTTTACGCGGTCGCCGTCGATGCCGAGCTTTGATAAGACGCCGAGACTCTGCGCAGCGAACGCTTCGTTCAACTCGAAAAGGTCAATGTCGTTTAATCTCAGGTCCGCCTTTTCAAGCGCCTTCTCAATGGCGGGAACGGGCCCGAGCCCCATCAATTTTGGGTCGACCCCTGCCGAAGAATAAGCGACTATCGTGGCCATGGGCGAAAGCTCCATAAGCCTTGCGCGCTCGTGGCTGGCTATGACAAGGGCAGCCGCGCCGTCGTTGATTCCTGAGGCGTTGCCTGCTGTCACCGTCCCCGCCTCTTTTTGAAAAGCGGGCTTGAGCTTTGATAACGCCTCGATGGTCGTACCCGCGCGAGGATGCTCGTCAACTTGGAAAGCGATTGGCTCGCCCTTTCTCTGTGGCAACATCACAGGGACTATCTCGTCGGCAAACCGCCCCCCGGCTATGGCGTCGGCCGCCCGCCGCTGGCTTTCAGCCGCGAATTCGTCTTGCGCCTCCCGGCTTATCTTGAGCTGCGCTGCCACGTTCTCAGCCGTCACGCCCATGTGACACGAGCCCATCGCGCAGGTCAGCCCTTCGCTTAGCAGCGTATCGACAAGCTCGCCGTTCCCCATACGGTAACCCCAGCGTGCCTCCTTCAAGATGAAAGGAGCGCGGCTCATCGACTCCATTCCCCCCGCGACTACCAGATCGGCGTCGCCTGCGATTATTGCCTGGGCCGCGAGGCTGACGGCTTTCAAACCAGACCCGCAGACTTTATTGACCGTAAACGACGAGACGCTGTCGGGTATTCCTGCGGCAATCGCGGACTGGCGCGCCGCGTTCATCCCAACGCCCGCTTGAAGCACGTTGCCCATGATGACTTCATCGATATCCGCGCGGTCTACCCCCGCGCGGTCGAGGGCCGCTTCGATAACAACACGCCCAAGCTCTCGGACCGGCACGTCCTTGAGCGAGCCGCCAAATGCGCCAATCGCGGTTCTCGCCGCGCCCAGGATTACTGCCTTAGACATCCTATCCCTCCTGCCATCTATTCGCTTAATCGCGTGGCGGCTATTCGGCTACCACCGTCACGTCGTCAAATGCCTGGCCGTTTTGCGCATAGCAAAACAGCCCGACTTTTCCTCTTTGATAAGAGCCGTCTCGCACCTCGAATAGCCTTGTGCCGTTGACGCTCGCGCGGATCATGTCGCCGGCGACTTCGACCTCGATGAACAGCTCTTCATGAAGCCGATAGCCTCGCGGCGCTGACCAGAGTTCAGTGTAGTCCGCGCCGCTTCGCTTGTCCAATCTGGTCAATGGCCCGCCGTTGAGCCCATCCTGTATGAAGAGGAGGCGGTAGAACCTCTCATGATCGTTGAAACGAAAGACGACCCCGAAGCCGTCGTCGTCGCCTGGCTTCGCCTTGAGAGAGAGCCTGTAATCGCTCCAGCCTGCTTCTCCCGCGACAAAAAAAGTCCCGTACCATCGTCCGAGAAAATCGCCGGGGCGGCCCCAGGTGTTGCTTCTCTGGTGAAGCCATCCGTCTTTTTCAACTTGCCAAACCGGCGGGGTTTCAAGAGTGTCGGGGTCCGTGAGCGCGGTCCAGTTCCCAACCCTGTCGTCATAAAATCGCTCGTCGAGCAGTTTTTGCTTGCACGCCGTTGCGAATATCAGACAGAGGACGAAACCAGTCAACGATACGTTTCGCATAATCGGGGTTATAGACGATGACCAGTCGGGCGGATCAGCCAGCCGATCTTATATAGAGATAGACGCGCGCGATCTTGACGGCCTCAGAGATTTGAGCCGCTCGACTTCAGTGATCCCCGTCGGGTAGGCTTGATAAAGCGTAAAGTTCTCCACCTGAATACAAGAGAGCGGGCTTTCCTTCTCGCCGCTCGTGTCTATGCCGACACAGTGGCCGTGGACGTATATCCCAAACCTTCTCTGTCGCCCCTCTCTCGGCAAGTAGTGAGTCGGCGTATGGCCAAAGAAGCAGAGCTTGCCGTGATAGCCTCTGTGAAAATCGGGGTCGCGTGTCCACAGCAGCACGTCCGGGTCGGTCTCGCTTGGGTGCTCGCCCGGTATCAGCCCCGCGTGGACGTATATCGCCTGCTCGTCTTCGTGGTAATAAGGGAGGCTTCGCAAAAACTCTATGTGTTCTTCTGGAATAGAGATGTCGCAGACATCCTGCAACTGGGAGAGGTCAAGCCCGTAGCCCGCGAGAGTAGCCAGCCCGCCGTTTTCAGGGATCAGCCATTGGAGGTCGCCGTAATCCAGGCAGTCGAGCAGCATCTGCTCGTGATTGCCCCTCAACACGACCACGTTCGGGTTTGCGTCGACTAGGCCCATCACGAGGTCCATCACTCCGGGCGCGTCTTCTCCACGGTCAATCAAATCGCCCAGAAAGATTATCTTGTCTTCTTTATAATTCCACGGTACATCTCTAAGGAGTTGCTCAATCAGCTTCGGCCGCCCGTGTACATCACCAATTACATAAGTCGCCATCTTTATTCTTGCCCTTATCCCTTTTCTAACCGCTTGTAGAGGCCTTACTGAATAATACCAGCTTACCTCCTCTTTCGTCTCTATATAATTGAGAAGCGCCGCGTTTCATTCTGTAATTACGGCCACGCGGCTGACAGACGCAACCTTTTGCAGTCTTTTGTAGAGATCGTTAAATTCGGCCAGAGGTATCGCGCGTGCTGAGGGCCGGAGGTTCTGGCCCTCGACGGTCACGTCGATCAAAAGTCCGTCAACGCCTGCCGCGACAGAAGCGAGAGCAACCGGGGCGACCAGGTCTTTGCGTCCGGTTGCCAGACCCGGACTTGCGATCACAGGCAGATGTGTCAGCCTTTTCAGAATCGGAATCGAAGTTATATCGAACGCGGAGTTTGAGAACGGCTCGGCGCTCCGAATCCCACGCTCGCAGATTATGACCTGCGCATTGCCCTTCTCAAGGAGATAGTCAACAGCGATAAGCGTCTCTTCAATTGTGGCCGAAGGCGGGCGCTCAAGAATTACTGGCTGGCGAACCGCAGCCGCCTCTAGGAGTAACGCGCGGTTTTGCGCGGCTTGATACGGTATATAGAAGAGGTCGGCAAAGCGTGACGCGTGCTCGACCTGACCGGAGTTGGTAACCTCGAAGGCGACTAGCGTATCCGTGCTGTCGGCTACCTTCCTCAAGTCTCTGAGAAGTTGTGTTCCCGCCGAAGCCGCCGCCACGATCAATCTTCCCGCTCCGCCGGGCAGGCTCGCTTCTTGAATCTCTCTTATCTGGCTTGCGGATTCGACCTTAGAGAAAGCAGCAAGGACGATTGTCTCCTTGCCGCCGATCACAAAGTCTTTGATCGAAACGCGGGTTCCTTCCGGGTTATGAGTCCGGCTGGCGAGTTTGTACGGCGTGCTTACCCTGAGGACCTGGTGTACCCCTTCAAGCACTTCGATCTCGCGAAGATCAAAGTTACGTTCACCGACCGCGCCGAGGAGCGTCAGCCGCATGCCGGTGATGCGATAGACATCAAAGCCGAGGTCGATCACTTTCTCTATGACGCGCGAGACCTGATCCTCGGTCGCGCTCTCTTCCATCACTATGACCATTTGATCCCCTACGAACGGCGCTTTCGCACGGCCCTCGGCTTCATGCCGGGCGCGGCGGCTCTCTTTCGCCTTCCGGTTTTGGCTTGCGGCGACTCCTCTTTTTCAACCGTAATGCGCTCGATCCTTCGCGATTCGTCGATTATCCTCTCAAACAGCCTGCGGACGGCCCCCGCGTCGAGCGGGCCGCGACTGGTCTTTACTACGTGGTTGATCACTTCGGTCTCGCGGGCAGGCGAATAGACGGGCAGGTCGAGCTTGCGTTTTATCCGCCCGATTTCGATTGCGCATTGTGATCGGCGGTTCAATAGATCGACCAGTTGCTCGTCTATCGCGTCGATCTCGTCTCGCCAGTCGTCTATATCCAAGCTCGCCTCCGGTGGCTGTCAAAGCTCTCTAGTTTAGCCACCACCGGGCTCGCGGGCAAACAGATCGCGAAGCTATCGGCTCGTCAAACGCTTGGCCATGTAGATGTCGGGCTTGCCCGGCCCGTTCGCGTCAGGCACGACGCCGACAATCACAAATCCAAGCTTCAAGTAGAACTCGAAAGGGTGACGCCGCAAGTTGCGAATGGTTCTGATCTGCTCCCAGGGATCGGCGTAGAGGTCTTTGCCTCCAAGCGAAGTCATGTTGTCTTCGTCATCCGTGCCGAGAAAGAGCGTCAATGCCCCCCTTGCTCGAACCAGCTTTTCAAGGTCTTTGACAAGCGCTCTCCCCACGCCTCTGCTGCGCGCGGCAGAGCTGACCACGAGCGGGTGCAGCTCCCACACGTTTCCGCCGTAGCGCGGCTGCCCCCCGATCCAGCCAATTACCCTGCCGTCATCGTCAACCGCGACCCTGCTTATACGGTCTTCAAGAAAAGACTCTCTCACTTCGCTCGCAGCGGCCTCGACACTCGGCCAGGCTTCGGGCCAATGTTCCTTGAAGCCTTCGACCAGAAGGAGTGCAGCCTGCTCGATCCAATCGGTATCATTCGATGTAAGGTCGATGATCTTCATCCGCCTATCTCTTCTTTCGATAAGAGCCATCTCGTCAACCTTCCCACGCGGGCGGCAAGGTCGGGCTCGGCTCGTGCGGCTTCAATCTCGGCTACGATGCGGCTGCCGACGACCGCGGCATCGGCGTGCCGCCAGACCTCCTGCACATGCTCCGGGGTTGAGATGCCGAAGCCGACCGCTACCGGCAAATCAGAGAAGCGGCGCACTCTCGACACGAGCAGCGCGGCCGATGTTGAAAGGCTCTGTCTGACCCCGGTCACGCCGGTTCGGGAAACCGCATAAATAAACCCGCGACTCGCCTGTGCGATCAGCTTGATCCGCTCGTCGGTGCTTGTAGGCGCGACCAGAAAGATCATGTCGATACCCACTTCATCAAGCGGACGAAGATATGGCTCAGCCTCTTCCGGGACCATGTCAGTTGCGAGAACCCCGTCAACTCCTGCGTCTCGCAGCGCTGTGCCCAACCCGCCAGCGCCAAGCGAGAGCAGCGGGTTCAGGTAGCTAAAGAGGACAATCGGTATTTCGCTCTCGCACCGCACCGCGCGAACCAGATCGAGGCAGTCACGCACGCCGACACGGTTCTTTAACGCACGCTCCGAAGCTCGCTGGATCGTAGGCCCGTCCGCCATGGGGTCGGAAAAAGGGACGCCAAGCTCTATGATGTCAGCGCCGCTTTTTTCAAGCTCGAAGATTATCTGGACGGTCGTATCAAGGTCCGGGTCACCCGCGGTGATGTAGGGAATGAACCCCTTTTTGCCGTCGGCTGCAATCTCGCGGAACTTCGATTCTATTCGACTCATAGCTTGTAAGCGTGAACCGTAAACCGTAAACCGTGACAAGAAATAAGAGGAGCAGCGCGGCTGCCTTTCTCTTTCTTGTCACTTGTCACTTGTCACTGTTTACTCTCCTCCGGCTTGTCACGGTTTACGGTTCACGATTCACGGCCTCCGCAACCGTGTGAACGTCTTTATCGCCCCTCCCCGACAGATTCACAATGATAATCTGGTCTTTGGTCATCTGCGGCGCAGTCTTTATAGCTTCGGCAACCGCGTGCGAGCTTTCGAGCGCGGGGATTATACCTTCGAGCCGGGCTAGCAGATAAAAGGCGTCGAGCGCCTCTTGATCCGTCACCGATGTGTAGGCGATGCGGCCCGTGTCGTGCAGGTATGCGTGCTCTGGTCCGACGGCTGAATAATCGAGGCCCGCCGAGATAGAGTGCGTAGTCGAAATCTGGCCGTCATTGTCCTGCAAGACGTAACTGCGAGTCCCTTGCAAGACGCCGGGGCTTCCGCCGCTAAAGCGAGCGGCGTGCTGGCCTAGTTCCGCACCGCGTCCCCCTGCCTCTACGCCTGTGAGCCTGACCCCTTCGTCTTCGAGGAATTCGTAGAACAGCCCTATCGAGTTGCTCCCACCGCCCACGCAGGCGATCAAGAGGTCGGGCAGTCTGCCCTCGCAATCGAGTGCCTGCGCGCGAGCCTCTCGACCGATGACGCTTTGAAAGTCGCGGACCATCGCAGGGTACGGGTGCGGCCCCATCACAGAGCCGAGCAGGTAATATGTGTCTTCGACGTTTGTCACCCAATCCCTCAGAGCTTCGTTGATTGCGTCTTTCAAGGTGCGGCTGCCGGAATCGACGCCGATTACTTCCGCGCCGAGCAGCCGCATGCGAAAGACGTTCAGCGCCTGCCGCCGCATGTCTTCGGTTCCCATGTAGACGAGACATTTCAGACCAAGCAGGGCGCAGACGGTGGCGCTTGCCACACCGTGCTGACCCGCTCCTGTCTCCGCGATGATGCGACTCTTGCCCATTCTCTGCGCGAGCAATGCCTGTCCAATCGCGTTGTTGATCTTATGCGCGCCTGTGTGACACAAGTCTTCGCGTTTAAGGTAGATTCTCGCGCCGCCGAGATGGGCAGTAAGCCGTTCGGCAAAAAATAGCGGGGTCGGTCGCCCGACGTAACTCTTTAACATCCCTTCAAGCTCAGACACGAACGCACGATCAGTTTTGGCGGCCTCGTAGGCTGCTGTTAACTCTTCAAGCGGGTGCATCAAAGTCTCAGGCACAAACCGGCCCCCGTATTCACCGAAATGGCCGCTGTCATCGGGCAGCCGTTTGACCCCGCTACGTTCCCTGCTCGGCATCAGTTTCGCTCCTCATCTTCGCGCAGTTTCATGTTTGCGCGGGCGGCCTCTCGCAAGAAGTCCCGCAGCTTCACAAGGTCCTTCCGCCCAGGCTCTGACTCGACCCCGCTGCAAACGTCTATGCAAGCTGGCCGCACAGACAGTATCGCTTCCCCGACATTTTCAATCGTGATCCCTCCTGCAAGAAACACGCGGGCGTAGCGCTTTGCCTCGATTGCAAGCTGCCAGTCAAACCTTTGCCCGGTGCCGCCGTAGCTTCCTTTCACCTGCGAATCGAGCAGCACGGAATCGACGCGAAACTCTTTGATAGTAGCCGGGTCAAAACCGTCTGAGATTCTCAGTGCCTTGATAACCGATATGCCTTCCAGCCCCGCGCAAAACTGAGGCGTCTCGTCGCCGTGTAACTGGACAGCGCTGAGCCCTGTCTGCTCTGCCGTCTCAAGGATGCGGCCCGGCGACTCATTCACGAAGACACCGATTGACGAGACGAAAGGCGGCAGCTTGTCAATTATCCTGCTTGCCGCTTCGACGCTCACGAATCTTCGGCTACGGGGCCAGAAGTTAAAGCCCAGGTAGTCCGCGCCCGCATCGACGGCGGTCATCGCCTCTTCAAGCGTGCGGATACCGCATATCTTGACTTTGACAACAGCCTGCGCCATCTCACCCTTTCATCAAGGCCGCTAGAGTCTGGCCAGGATCGTCTGCGCGCATAAACTGCTCGCCGATCAAAAAGGCAGAGAACCCGGCCGCGCTCAGCCGCTTGATGTCGTCGCATGTCTTTATGCCGCTCTCGCTTACAAGCAATGCTCCATCCGGGGCTTTTTGGGCGAGCCGCAGCGAAGTGTCAAGCTCGACCGCAAAGGTTTTTAGATCGCGGTTATTGACGCCGATTAACTTTGCGCCAGCACGCGATGCGCGTTCCAATTCGTTATAATCGTGCACCTCGACCAGCGCGTCGAGCTTCAGCTCTTTCGACAACTCAAGCAATTGTTTGAGCAGGTTGTCGTCCAGAATAGCGACGATCAAAAGCACAGCATCGGCCCCCGCGTCGGCGGCTTCGTATACCTGGTACTCGTCTATCAGGAAATCTTTTCTGAGCAACGGCAAGCTGACGGCTTCGCGGACTGTGCGGAGATAATCGAGCGAGCCTCCGAAGAACTCCTCTTCGGTAAGGACTGAGATTGCAGCCGCGCCGGCATTCTCATAACTTCTGGCAATCGCCACGGGGTTGAAATCTTCCCTGATAACGCCCTTCGATGGCGACCGGTGCTTAACCTCGGCGATGATATTTGTTCGCTCGACACCGGTGATCGAGTCAAAGAAGGTCGGAGCTTGACGTTTTATCCCGCGCCGCAAGCTTGCAAGGGGCCGCGCTCGCTTTGCGGCCTCTACGCTCCTGGTCCTGGCCTCCACGATCTTGTCGAGTATGCCGCCCGTTTGAAGAACGCCTGCGGGTCTCATCAAAAGTCTCCAGACAGGTTAAAGGTTTACAAAATTCTCGAAAATCTTTCTACCGTTGTCGGTCATAACGCTTTCAGGGTGAAACTGCACGCCTTCGATTTTGAACTTCCTGTGGCGCAATCCCATGATGACCCCTTCGGGTGTTGTGGCCGAAATTTCAAGCACGCCTGGCAGGCTCTCCTTCTCGACGATTAGCGAGTGGTAACGTGTGGCGTTGAACCTGTAGGGCAACCCCTTAAAGATCGTTGACGAATCGTGGCAAATCTCCGAGGTCTTTCCGTGCATCAACTGAGGCGCGCGGATGACTCGCCCGCCGAACGCCTGCCCTATGGCTTGATGACCGAGGCACACGCCAAGTATTGGAACGGTCCCGGCCATCTGTTGAATCGCATCAAGCGTTATCCCTGCCTTTTCCGGGACGCCCGGCCCCGGCGAGATCACTATGCGCTCAGGCTCAAGCCGCTTTATCTCGTCAACCGTGACGGCGTCGTGGCGGTAGACTTCCACTGTTTCGCCAAGCTCGCCCAGGTACTGCACGATGTTGTAAGTGAACGAGTCGTAATTATCTATAACGAGAATCATATGGTTGATTGTATCAGCACGGCAATAATCCGGCTTGATTTTCCGCCTGGAATCTTATGACATATACTCTGCACTTCAAGAATAAGGAGTTTTTGTGGCGAGAGCAAAGTGGGATAGGAAAAGCTGGGTGAGCCTTGTGCCTAACGGCTTGAATCAGGTCAAGCCGAATCACTACCTGGAGATGGCTCGCGTGGCCTGGCAGAACCGGGACCAGTTGCCGTTTGCCTGGCGAATCCTGACCCGTGGAGTGTGCGACGGCTGCGCGCTTGGGACGACAGGCGTCCGCGACTTCACAATGGACGGCGTTCATCTGTGCATGGTTCGCCTGGAGTTGATGAGGCTCAACACCGCGCCCGCCATCGCCGACGATGCGCTTGAAGACGTTGAACCGCTGACGCACAGAACGGCTTCAGAGCTTAGAGAGCTAGGGCGGCTCGCTTACCCGATGATCCGGCGTCGCGGCGACAGAGGCTTCTCTCGCATAACCTGGGACAAGGCCCTCGACCTGATTGCCGGTAGGATCAACAAGACGAGCCCGCAAAACCTGGCTTTCTTCATGACTTCACGTGGGCTTACGAACGAAACCTATTACGCCGCGCAGAAGGCGGCGAGGTTTCTTGGCTCGAACAACGTCGATAACTCATCGCGCATCTGCCACGCGCCTTCGACCGTGGCCATGAAGCGGTCAATCGGAGTCGCCGCATCGACCTGCTCGTATAAGGACTGGATAGGCACAGACCTCCTGGTCTTTTTCGGCAGCAACACTCCAAACAATCAGCCGGTTACGACAAAGTATATCTACCACGCGAAGAAGCAAGGCACACGGGTAGTGGTGATAAACCCTTACCGCGAGCCGGGGCTCGAACGGTACTGGGTCCCGTCCGTGCTAGAAAGCGCGTTGTTCGGCACAAAGATCGCCGACGAATTCTTTCAGGTCGATACGGGCGGCGACAGGGCTTTTATCGCTGGGGTCATCAAGCACCTGATCGAGCAGGGCTGGATTGACGACGAGTTCATTGCTGAGCACACTACCGGGTTTGAGGAGTTGCGAGGTGCGCTCGCGAATCTCTCGTGGGAATCGCTTGAGGCACAGTCGGGGAGCCTTCGTGAGGAGATGCTGAAGTTCGCGCGGCTGGTCGGCAAAGCTCGTAGTGCGGTATTCGTATGGTCGATGGGTATCACGCAGCACAGGGAGGGCGTCTCGAACGTCCGCGCGATCATCGACCTCGCGCTCGCGCGCGGCTTTATTGGGCGCGAGAAGTGCGGGCTTATGCCGATCAGAGGCCATTCCGGCGTTCAGGGTGGAGCCGAAGTCGGCGCGGTCCCGAACAGCTTTCCGGGCGGCCTCGCTGTGAACGAAGAGAGCGCGCAGGCCATGACCGAGCTTTATGGTTTTAACGTAAGCGGCGAGCCGGGGCTGAACGCCGTTGAGATGATCGACGCCGCGCACGAGGGGAAGATAGACCTCTTTTATCAGATCGGCGGCAACTTTCTAGAAACGCTCCCCGACCCGGATTACGTGCGCGAAGCAATCGAGCGAATCCCTTTCCGCGTTCACCAGGACATAGTGCTGTCGCCGCAGATGCTGGTCGAGCCGCAGGAGGCTGTCCTGCTGCTCCCTGCGCAGACAAGGTACGAGCAGCGAGGCGGCGGGACCGAAACCTCGACCGAACGCCGCATACTCTTCAGCCCTGAGATTCCAGGCAGGCGGATCGGCGAGGCGATGCCGGAATGGGAGATACCTTTGATGATCGCAGAACGCGCAAGGCCAGAGCTTGCGCACTTGATCCACTTTGACGACGCCGCAGCCATCAGAGACGAGATAGCGCGGGCAGTCCCTGCATACGACGGGATTCAGCATCTTAGAAAACAAGGCGACCAGGTCCAGTGGGGCGGCGAGCGGCTCTGCGAAAAGGTCGTTTCCGGCAAAGGCTCCGAGGCCAGTTTTCCTACTCCTGACGGTCGAGCGACGTTCTCTGTCATCAAGATCGGTTCTGAGTCTCAGGAAGGAATGTTAAGACTATCGACCCGGCGCGGTAAACAGTTCAACAGCATGGTCCACAAAGCGCGTGACCCGCTGACAGGCGCGCGACGCGAGGACGTTCTTATCAGCGAAGAGGATGCCGGTAGATTATCGCTTTCGGACGGCGACCCGGTTGCAGTCAAAAGCTCGACAGGGCGGATCGAAGGCAGGTGTCGTATCGCGCCGATTGCGCCGGGCAACGTACAGGTTCACTGGCCGGAAGGCAACGTATTGCTCAAGCGCGGCGTGACGGACGAAGAGTGCGGCATACCCGACTACAACACGCTTGTTCAGCTTGAGCGAATTTGATTCAGAAAGGCGGCGGCGGCGCTAACCGTCTCAGGCCCGGCAACGATCTCGCTGTGCGGGCTGTGCCGCCCCTCGTCGATCATGTGAAAGAGGGCCTGGGGTAGTTCGCGCCTGACGGCATCCATCTCGCCGGGCTCTGTCCTTGGGTCCAACGCCCCGTGTAGAAAAAGCGTCGGGACGGCGAGCCTCGAAAGCTTGCCCTGGTAGAGGTCTTCAAGCGGGTGAGAGCTTGTCGTCGCGATCTTCTGCCACCCGAGCCCGTTGTTTTTTATGACCTGCTGCCAGTGCTCGCCGCCGTGGTCAGCGATCAGGACCCCAGATATTTTGTCGCCAAGCAGGTGCGGATTTATTACCATCGAGTTGAAGAAATCCTGCGAGCCGGGTTTTACGCGGTAGTAATGAAACGCTTCGAGAATGACACCTGAAACCCTGTCCGGCCATTCAATCGCCATCATTGCCGCGATCACGGACCCGTCGCTGTGCCCCCAGAGTACGGCCTTCTCAATTTCAAGGGCGTCGAGGAACAACCTCGTCTCTTCGGCCGCGCGGCGGTGAAAGTCCACCGGAAAGTCTGCGATCTTCAGCGATTTTCCGTAGCCTGTCCTGTCGGGGATCAGGATTCTGTGGCTATCTTGAAACACCTCGATCTGCCTGTCGAACGGGTACGCTTCATAGCCCCAACCGCCGTGCAGGTATACCAGAGGCGGCCCCTCGCCAAACTCGCGGTAGTGGATAGGCACGGGACTCGCTCCCGGTATAGACGGCGATTCACTCAGGGTGACTGTCGGCAAAAACGACCTCCGGCTCGATTAATCGACTCGGAAGCAATCCTACCTGCCAGATTGCATTCAGGTCAAAGCGTGGAAATAAGACTCGACCCGGCAGCCGGTCTATCTCTCGCTTTTCGTCGCCTTGTATGGCTTTCCACGGCTTTCCATAGATTTTAGGGCTCTGCTATCTTGGTTTGTCTATGACTGAAAAATCGGAGCGGCTTGATGCGTTACAGCAACTGGTTATCAATTGTGAGCGGTGCCCGCGCCTTGTCGAATGGCGGACGAGGGTGGCCAGAGAGAAGGTCCGGCGATACCAGGACGAGGTCTACTGGGGCCGACCCGTGCCGAGTTTCGGAGACGCAGAGGCACAACTGCTTATCGTCGGCCTTGCCCCGGCGGCGCACGGCGGCAACCGCACCGGTCGCGTATTTACGGGCGACAGAAGCGGCGACTGGCTCTACCGCGCTCTTTTTAAGGCGGGGTTTGCAAACCAGCCGACCTCTATACATCGCGGAGACGGGCTGAGGCTGAAAGATTGCTATATCACAGCCGTAATCCATTGCGCCCCGCCGGATAACAAGCCGCTTCCAGACGAGGTAAGCAATTGCCGCCCTTACCTGCTCACAGAGATCGAATCGCTCGACACGGTTAAAGTCGTCGTCGCGCTCGGAGGCATAGCGTTTGACGCCGTCCTGGCAGCGTTTAAGGCGCTTGGATCATCGACTGCGCCCGGCGGTAAGAGCAGAAAGCCTCGGTTTGGCCACGGCGTCGAGCACCCGTTGACCGGTTCGATAACGCTTATTGCCTCGTTCCACCCAAGCCAGCAGAACACCTTCACCGGCAGGCTCACGGAGCCCATGTTCGATTCGATCTTTACGCGAGCGCGGTCAATTATCGAAACCGGCTCGCGCCGCGATTTGGAATAATCCAGCCATTTTCAATTTGCTTTAATTGGAGGTTGCCGATGGAGCCCAGGATCTACACCAACCAAGTTATCGACCAGAGCCCTACCTGGCAGCGTGTGGCCACCGTATTGCCCTTTGTCGATGAAGGCGAAGGAAGGTCTCGACCGGTGAATGCGTTTCGAAACGCGATGGTCGCCCAAAAGTCGATCACGAAGAACGACATACTGATTTTGACAAACACGCACAACCTCTCAGGCTCCATCTACGGGCTGTTGAACACGGCGGGAAACGGGAGACCGACTATCATCAGGACCGAACCCCTGCTGACTCGGCCAAAGACTAGAATGCTCTCCCCTGCGAAGGTCAAATACATCAAGGCAGCGCTCAGGCCCGTTGACAGGCTTATTGTCTGGGCCCCCACGGTGATCGACCGTTACGAACGGAATTTTGGCATCCCCCGCGAGAAGATGTTTTTTCAACCTTTTCATCACACACTCACAGGCTTCAACTTCAGCCCTCCGGCGTGCGGCGACTACATATTTAGCGGCGGCGATTCGATGCGCGATTACGAGAGATTGATCGCGGCGGTCGACGGATTAAAGATGCGTGTGGTGATTGCGACTCGTGTTCCGCTGCCTCAGACGCTGCGGATACCTGAGAACGTCACGGTCAAGGCCGTAACGCCAGCCGAATTTCGCGAGCTTATGGCCGGAGCTTACGCGGTTGTCTTTCCGCTCAGGATGGATGACATACGAACAAGCGGGCAGCAATCATTCCTTAACGCCATGGCGCTCGGAAAAGCTGTCGTCGTCACGGACACGCTCGACGCGCCCCATTACATCGAACACGAAAAGACCGGGTTGTTGACCCCCTTCGGCGATACAGAAAAGCTGAGAGAAGTGATCAAACGGCTTCTGGATCAACCCGATCTCGTAAGAAGCCTGGGCGACGCCGCGAGGGAGGTTGCCTTGCCGATGGACCAGGAATTCACTTATAACGCAATTTTGAAGCTGGCCTTCGAAGTGCACGAGAGACGCATGCGAAGCGCGAAGAACTCTTAACCTGTCGTAATCTCTTTCTTTATGCTCCTACTTGCTTAATCTTCTCTCGGATAAAGCAGCGGGAGGCGCATGATTGGCTCATGCGCCTCCCTTTTTGTTTCTCCTCCCAGGTATTACTCTGAAACCTGCGCATTCTTCTTACGTTTGACCTTTACCTTCTTGATAATGAAGTTCTGGTCGCAGTCGTCCTGTGCGTTCAACTCGCCCGCTCCGTAAGAGACGACACGGATTCGCGCCTTCGAGGACTTGGTGTTCGGCACTGTCCAGCTATAGCTAGCGGTTGAGCCTGGAAGCATTGATGCCAGTTCCTGCCAGGTCTCCCCGCCGTCGAGCGAGTAGTGTATATCCTGCCTCCAGATGTCTGTGCCCAGGACATCCCAGGTTATATCGAACTTCGAGTTGCCCTTGATCGCCTCGCCTGAGTTGGGCGCGAGCACTTTGACGACAGGAGCCGCGCCTGCGGATGTGCCTGAGATTGCGCTGCCGCCAATGATTGCGTTCGCGACCGTGGCCGCAGTGCCCATCAAAGCCGAGTCGGCCATCAGCGGGTATGTCGGGCTTACGGCACTTGTGTAGAAGACCTTGCCGTTTCTGTAGTATTTGACCTTGCCCGACTCGACGGCGACCTTGAAGGTGTCGTTGGTGTTGAAGTCGCCGAAATAACCGATGCGCAGCCCCCTCTCGTAAACGAAAAAGGCTCGACCGGTATTGAGATGAATCGCGTAAGTGATGCTCTTGTAATGCTGGTCCGGGTCGCTGCTGCTCAGGCCGACCATGCGCTCGCTCTCCGTCTCAAGGGCCGTGAACTGGAAGAACCCGTCGCCCGATTGGATCGTCTCGCTTGAGCTTGCGCCGGAGTTGCCCCACCTGACATCGGAGGTCTTGGTGATGGTATTGCCTGACACACGCGCATTGACGACATTCTTCCAGACGATGTTACGCGTCGTGTTGCCCTTCCCATCCGAGACATTGATAACCACCCCGGCCGTCGAGGTAGCACCCGCATTGTCTCTGACAGTCACCTTGGCCGTAAAGCTGCCGCCTCTTTGGAATGTGTATGACGGCGATTGAAGGCTCGACGTGCCGCCGTCGCCAAACTCCCAGCGATAGGAGACTACCTGACCGTCAGGGTCGGAAGCAGTCGTTGTGAACCTGACGTTCACAGGGGCGGTTCCGACTGTGGTCGAAGCAGAGACTCTGACCTGCGGCGGCCTGTTAGAGCTAGGCGTCGTGACGTTTACAAGCACGGTCGCGCTTGCGGTCGCGCCACGGTTATCGGTCACGGTCACGCGCGCGGTGTAGCTTCCTGCCGCCTGGTACGTGTAAGAAGGCGAAGCCTGTGTCGAAGTGCCGCCGTCTCCGAAAGCCCAGCTATACGATGCAACAGCCCCGTCCGGATCGGACGCGACAGAGGTGAAGGCTACCGGAAGCGGTGCAAGACCGTTCGTTGCCGAGGCCGTCACGGTGACGCGAGGCGGCAGGTTCGTCGGCGGCGGGGCGGGCGCGGTGCCTCCCCTCTCGTGCGCGCCTATGTCGTGAGACCTGCCTTGCGGGCGGCTCGCGCCTGAGTAGTCCGTCGAGACGTTGCCCAGGGCTTCGCCACGGTCTACAACAGGGCTTGAGCTTGACGGCTTGTAGAGGCTCGCGGCGTCGAGCTGCGGGTCTGAAACAAACGAGTTACGGTCTAAGCCGAGCCCGGACTGCCAGTCTGCAAAGCTCTGCCACGAGTTGAACGTGTCGGACGTTTCGCGCGAGAACTTGTAGGTTCCGCCCGACGGCCTGTAATAGAGGTTCGAATCGGCAACCGGCACGTCGGAATTGAGTATGTGAAACATAGGCCGGCTGCTGAACTGGACCACGAGGTTGTTCTTGAACGTTACCTGGCGCGAACCCTGGTCGCTGTTGTTCGTGACGATATAAAGGCTCGCGTGGTTCACCTTCGCGGCGTCGATCACAGTATTGTTCAAAAACTGTATGTTGTTCCCCGCGTACGTGCCCAGCCCCGCACCTACGGTGTTGATGACGATGTTGTTGCGTCCGACGCAGTTGAGCGCTTCAAAAGGAGTGCCGTCGCGCATGTACTCCGGGTCCGTATCCTGACCGAACAGGATGCCGGAGTTGCCCGCGTTTACCACGCGGCAACGCTCGATCAGGCCGTTGCGCGCTCCGCCTTTCAGGTAGATGCCCGACGAGGCGGTATCGTGGACGTAATTGCGCCGGATCGTGACGCCTACGCTCCCGATAGAATCAATCCCTTCGGCGTTGCTTTCGCGCAGGCCCGTGTTTCCGATCTCATTATCTTCGATCAGGAGGTTGTCGGCGTTCAAGGTCTTGACCGCGTCGCGGCCTGTGTGGTGGATGTAGCAGCGGCGTATGGTATTGCCGGTCGTTGAAGAATTGCCGTCGAGGTCGATCTTCACCCCGTAGTAGACCCCGCCTTTTAGCTCAAGGTCCTGGACCGTGCAGTTGTTGGAAACGATAATGATAAGGCTCTGGGGATTTGTCGAGCTGTCGGATGTCCCGCCTTCGATCACCGCCCGTTCGCCGGGATACGAAGAGAGCGTGATGCCGTCTCTTCCGATCCATATTCGCTGGGTTATTGTGTAGGTGCCAGCTCTGAGGTAGATCGTATCGCCGTCGCTTGCGATCTCGACGGCCTTGTTGGGCGTGGCGACCGGCTGGCTTTCAGTGCCAGGGTTGTTGTTGTTGCCGGAGCGCGATACATATATCGTTTTGGCGTTGGCCACAGAAGCTGCCGCGCTTGCGAATATCGTGAACAGAAATGCAAAGAACACAACGAGAGTCTTTTTAGTTACCATCACTAACCCCATTCGCATCGCCTACCGGATCGGCCACGCGACCTACTGAGCAGGTCGCTTACTGCGTAACTGGCCGATGAGATGACGACGTCCTAAGCCACATAGTCGGGAGCGAGGCATCTTGTGTGGATCGATGCCAACCCTTTGGGGACCTCTTATTTGTGGTTTAGTGAGATGGGCCGTCAGGACGGGTTCTCATCTCACTTCGGTAGCCAGACATCCTCGCTAGAGGCCTTGGCTTTGCGACCCAGGATCGCTCCTGGTGTGCCTTTATCGGTGAAACGAGCGCACACAGTCATAATGAATGACTGCGCGCACGAATATGGTCAGATTGGTAACAGAATATGGAACGCATTCCACCCGCCTATTCAACGGATCAGGCGACGGGATTCCCTTAAAAGCCACCGGCATCTGACAATGCTCAAATAGCAAGGCTTTTCGCTCTCTAAACTTGTACCCGGCCCGAAGGGAGTGCCGCGATACAGACCCTATACCGAGATCGATTGGCCTTCGGTCGGTTTCACAGGCAAATGCCGTTCCGCCCGGTCCCGGCGTTTTTTTTCATTATTCAAAAAAGTCGAAAAAGTGGTATGAACTTTTTTCCGCCCGGAAATGGCGAATGTGGAAATTTTTTCCTGCCGCTTTTACCGTGGCATGACTGCGCGACTCTATCGTGTATAATTACTGTTTGGCGCAGCCAGCGCGATAGAAGTGAAAAAAAGAGAGGCCTAGAGTTAATAAAAGATGATTCGTTACCCTGCATTCGATCCGCCGGAGTACCTCGACTGGAAACCCGACCCGGCGATTATCCAGGATTTCATCGACGCGATTGAACAGAACCCGCAAAAACGCGCCGCTGTTCGCGCGCTTGACCCCGCGCAGTTGCTCGCGCTCTACGAAGGACTGTTAAAGAACAGGCTCCACGACATCTCGTTGAAACGATGGGTCAAGCAGGGCGTCATCTCAAAAGCGTGGCTCGGCACAGGCGAAGAGGCCGCGACCATCGGCCCCGTCCACGCGCTTGATCGGACAGGGCGCGTGGACGACACGTCGCGGGATTTCGTCGCCCCTATGATACGCAACGCGGGCGCGTGCCACGAGATGGGCATGACGCTTGCAGACATGTTTCGCGGTTACCTCGGCACAGCCGACTCGCCCACGCGCGGCCGCGATTTGCACATAGGCGATTTCGCTCAAGGCGTGCTTGCACCGATAAGTCATGTCGGCGACATACTGGCCGTGGCGGCCGGGGTGGCGCTCAGCTTTAAGACGCGGCGCGAGCCGAGAGTCGCGCTCACCTGGATCGGCGACGGCTCGACAAAGGCGGGCGTGTTTCACGAAGCGATGAACTTTGCCGCCGTCCAGCGTCTACCCCTAATCGTCATAATCCAGAACAATCAGGTCGCGCTCGGAACGAGGCTAGACCAGCACCATCGCTCGTCATTCGAAGACTGGCCGTCTGCTTATGGGGTCGAGGGCGGCTCCTTCGACGGCAATAACGTTCTTGACGCGTATGCGACGGTAAAGAACGCTGCCGACGGTTGCCGCGAAGGCAACGGCCCTTACCTGCTTATTGCCGAGACCTTTAGGATGGGCGGCCACGCCACGCACGACGAGCGGGAAGCGCGAGCGACCTTTGACGCGAGCCTGTTTGCACAGTGGGGCAAGCGCGACCCCATCGGCCTGTTTGAAACTTACTTGATCGAAAGCACGCTCGACCTTGAGACAGGGCGCAGGGTTCGCAGGACCGAAAAGCTTCGCGAACGTAACGGCACTATCCTTCAAGCAATCGAAGAGCGCGTGACGGGCGAGATAGATCAGGCTGCCGAAGAAGCACTGCACAGCTCGCGCACAAGCATCCCCGTGCCCGAATCTGCCGCCGAAGGCGTCTATGCAGAAACGGATGCTCAGTCGCGAGAGACGCAACGAACCAAAACTTTCAGTAACGGATGATAAAGGGATGAAAAAGATCGCATCGCTGATAATCTTGACGCTTCTGACAGCTCAATCGGCTGAGGCGCAAAGACGGAAGAAGCCGCCCGTACGCCGCCCGGCCGTGCGCGAAGCGCCAAAGCCTGTGGGCGCGCGGATAATCGGAACGACCGTGACGGTCGTCACAAAAAACGATGATCGCATCACAGGCACCTTGCTCGATCTTACGGCGTACAGCGTAAAGCTCAGGGCCGATAACCTTGAGTCGGTTCACGCGCTCGACACCCTCGCCTCGATCTCATTCGGATCGACGGCGGCGCAGGGACAGCGAAACGCTTCTCAACCGCCGCAGCCTAACTTCGTAAAGGATGCGCAAGATGTGCTCAACCTGTTTCAATCGATTACGAGTAAGACAAGGACAGGGACAGATTACCTCGAATACGGGGGCCAGTTGACCGAATTGCGACGGCAGACCGAAAGGTTCGTATCCCGCCATAGCGCAAGCGAGAACGCGACGGAAACGCGGCTCGTCTCTCTGCTGTCGGCAGCCCTGACAGACTTCACCTGGGCGCGAACGATCTGGACTTTTAAGTTCAGCCGCACGGGCACTGGCCTCGTCGCAGAGAATGACTCGCCCGTGGTGGGCGACGCACTTGAGATGTATCCCGATCTGCGCCAGTCTGCGGCGAGCCAGGACCGTTTCCTTGTCGATAAGCTCGTAGCCGGGATATGGAAGCGGGCCGGGGACAAGGTTGACCGCGCGCGGCTGCTCGTACAGTAATCTTGTAGAGTGATAAAGAAGAGCTGAGGATTTAGAGATGAAAGAAGTTTATCTGGCGGCGTCTGTGCGCACGCCCATCGGGCGGTTCGGCGGCACGCTCAAGGATTGGAGCGCGGCCGATCTGGCGGCCCCCGTGGTCGAAGAGAGTCTTAAGCGAGTGGGCGTCGCAAGTTCGCTGATAGATGAAGTCATAATCGGCAACGCTCGTCAGGCGGGCGGCGGCCCCAATGTCGCGCGGCAAATCTCGTATCGAGCTGGGGTCCCGGAATCGGTCCCTGCATACACAGTCAACAAGGCCTGCGGGTCCGGGTTGAAGGCGATTCTGCTTGCGGCTCAAGAGATCATGCTCGGGCGCGCAGAATCGATAGTGGCGGGCGGCACGGAATCGATGAGCCGCGTCCCTTATCTCGCCGAAGGCACGCGGTGGGGGTTGAAGATGGGCAACGTCGCGCTTGTTGACGGCATGTACCGCGACGGCTTTCTCGACCCGCTCTCAGGCCAGGTTATGGGTGAAACCGCCGAAACGCTCGCGGCCCAGTACGAAATTTCCAGGGACGAGCAGGACGAGTTTGCGCTGAGGTCGCAGCAACGGGCCGAGGCCGCAACCTCGGAAGGCAGGTTCCGCGCCGAAGTGCTTCCGCTCCCGATCAAGGACCGAAAAGGTAACGAGGTGCTATTTTCTACCGACGAGCACTCGCGCGCGGGATCGACCATCGAGGGAATGCGCAAGCTCGCGCCCGTATTCTCGGCTACAGGGACGATCACGGCCGGCAACTCGTCTGGTATAACCGACGGCGCTTCGGCCATGCTTGTGGTCTCCGGCGAGTTTGCCGCAGCGCACTCGATCCAGCCTCAGGCGAGGCTCGTCGATTACGAGGTAGCGGGCGTTGACCCCAGGGTGATGGGGATAGGCCCGGTCCCGGCGATCAGAAAATTGCTGGAGCGGCGAAACCTTGTGCTTGACCAGATAGACCTTGTTGAGTTGAATGAAGCGTTCGCAGCACAGGTGATCGCCTGCGACCGCGAGTTGAAATTTGACCCTGATCGGTTAAACGTCAACGGCGGCGCTATCGCGCTTGGCCACCCAATCGGCTGCACGGGCGCTCGCATAATGACGACGCTCTTGCACGAGATGGAAAGACGAAAAGCGAGGCTCGGCCTCGCGACCCTCTGCATATCAGGCGGGATGGGGATGGCGCTGCTCGTAGAGCGAGTATGAGCTTAAGTTTCATGCGGTCGAGTCGGAAAGATTTCTATTTTCAAAAGGGGGATATGTGCAGGTTGCGCTCATTCTAATTCTGGTTGTCGTGGCCATAGTCCTGTTCTCCCTTGAGTTCATCCCGCTTGAAATAACCGCGCTAATCCTGCTTTCGATCCTTCTAATCACGGGGCTTGTCGACTCAAGCAACGCATTCGCGGGGTTCGGGAGTGACACAGTTGTAATGATCGCGGGTCTGTTTGTGATGACCTCAGCGCTGATAAAGACTGGCGTGGTCGAGTCTATGGGCAGGGTATTTCACAGGTACGGCGGCGACAATCCATACTTCCTGGCTGTGATGATAATGACGACCGTGTCGGTCGCCTCGGCTTTTATCAGCAACACCGCGGCGACGGCCGTGTTTCTGCCCGCGACCATCGGGCTCGCCCGGCGCGCGAAGATGTCGCCGTCCAAGCTCTTGATGCCGCTCGCGTTCGCTTCGATTCTTTCAAGCAGCGTCACTCTCATATCGACCTCGACAAACATCGTCATAAGCGGCCTGCTTCCAAAGTACGACATGGCGCCGATGGGGATGTTCGAGCTTGCTCCTGTCGGCGTGATTATTACAGTCGTCGGGCTTGCATACATGTTCACAATCGGGATGAAGCTGCTGCCCGAACGCGCCGACGAGACCATAGAGGAGGAGTACAGCCTCCGCGATTACATGACCGAGCTGGTTGTGCTTCCCAATTCCCCGCTCACCGGCAAGTCGATTTCGGAGAGCAATCTCGGCAGCGACCTCGATCTGATTACAATAGGCATCATCAGGAACAAGGACCAGGTAGTTTCGCCGCGCCCCCAGGAGATCATACGCGAAGGTGACATTCTTCTGGTCGAAGGGCGCGTCGAAGACATCATCCGGATAAAGGACACGGCCGGGCTTGAGATCAAAGCTGACGTGGAGCTCGACGACATAAAGTTTGAAGACGAAGGCGCGATGCTTGTCGAAGCGATGGTGCTGTCGGGCTCCGACCTCCGTGGCCGCTCGCTCAAAGAGGCCCGCTTCCGCGAACGGTTCGGACTGACGGTGCTTGCGATCAACCGGCGCGGCGTGACGCTCAGATCAAAACTGAGCCGCATACCTCTGAGGTTCGGCGACGTACTGTTGCTGCAAGGGAGTCGCGAGCGGATTCAGAGGCTGATGGCAGACGGCCAGCTTACGCTGCTCAGCGACATTTCGGCGCTCAGGCCCCGGTCGCCCAGGGCGAAGTACGCCATTGCGATCTTCGCCTTTGCGATAGCCATCGGCACGTTCAAGCTGATGCCCTTCGCATCGGCTATGGTCATCGGCTCGCTGCTGATGTTTCTAGCTCGCACAATCACGCCTGAGGAAGCGTTTCAAGCCGTCGAGTGGCGCATAATCATTCTGATAGGCGCGATGATTGCGCTGGGCACGGCAATGGAGACGTCAGGCGCGGCCAGCTTCCTCGCCGGCAAGATAGTCGGGTATGTAGGCGGGTACGGAGGTATAGCAGTGCTCGGCTCATTCTTTATCCTGACCGTGCTGCTGACACAACCGATGTCGAACCAGGCGGCTGCGCTCGTGCTGTTGCCCGTGGCTATCCAGACGGCGACGACGATGGGTTTGAACCCGCGCTCGTTTGCGATGATGATAGCGGTCGCGGCAAGCTGCTCCTACCTGACGCCGCTTGAGCCTTCGTGCGTGCTGGTCTACGGGCCGGGGCGCTACAAGTTCCTTGACTTCTTCAAGGTAGGCGCTGTGTTGACTCTAATAATATTCGTTGTGGCGATGATATTCGTCCCGATCATCTGGCCGCTCGGCGGCTCTTGATCAGTTCGCAAACAAATTATGGCAAAGATACTTTTAGTCGATGATTACCCAGACATTCGCAAGATACTGGCGCTGCTGCTCGCCAATCGCGGGCACGAGATAATTGAAGCGGGCGACGGCCAGGAAGCGGTCAGGCTGGCCCAGGAGCAGATGCCCGACCTGATACTGATGGACATGAGCCTTCCAATCATGTCGGGCTGGGAAGCGACGCACGAGATTAAGTCGGCGGATGCGACCAGAGAGATCCCTGTTATCGCGCTGACTGCTCACGCGATGCGCGGCGACAGAGAGCGGGCCTGGGAAGCCGGGTGCGACGGCTTTATCACCAAGCCGATTGACGACGAGCTGCTTGAGCACACGATTGAACAGGTGCTCGCGGAGCGGCAAGGCGAAGGTGGCCGCGACGAGATCGTAACCGGCGACCTTGAGTTAACCGAGCAGACGCGTCGCCGCCAAGAAAAGGTTCTCAGAATTCACAACGAACAGGTTCTCATCGTCAACGAAGACGAGAAAGAGGCGGCTGAGACGGCTGCGGAGCTGAAGGCGCACGGCTACAGGACTACCATAGCGCGCAACGTCGAACAGGCGCTGGCCCTGATCGAGGACGATCTACCGGACCTGATTATCTGCGACATCGAGCTGCCCGAAAAATCCGGCTATGATTTCGCCGCGCGGATAAAGAAGACGGCAAAGCTCCCCTTTGTCCCGCTGATCCTCGCCGCCGAAGGCCAGATCGATTGGGAAAAGGGGCTGGAATCTGGCGCGGACGATTTTATAGCCAAGCCGCATCAAACCGGCGAGTTGCTTGTCCGCGTCCGCTCGCTCACGAGGCTGAAACGCGCGATAGCGATGGAGTCTAGCCGCGCCGACGAGCTGGCGAGCGTTTTATCGCAGATGGTAACGGGCCTGATTATCGCCGATGCGGACGAGACTATAAGCGTCGTAAACGGGCGGGGTCTCGAAATTCTCGGCGTCGATCTCGATGACGTTATCGGCGGCAAGATCGAAGAGCTTTTATCGAAGCTCAAGCTGAGCGATCCTGAATGCGACCCCTATAACCTCGCCGACTTCCCTCTCACACGCGCTCTGAAGAACGGCGAGACGCTGACAAAGATGCTCGTGTGCGCGCACAAGCGCGACGGCAAAAACATGATGCTCCGCTTTAACGCCGCGCCGATCTATAATGAGCGCGGGCAAAAGACCGGGGCCGTCTCGATATTTGAAGACGTGACCGAAGAAGTAAGCCGTCAACGGCAGTTGGAAGATTACAGGCGCGAGCTTGAAGCTACCAACCAGCGACTGAGCGCAGCCGTCGAATCGATGTCCAGGGCCCAAGATAAGGGAGCCTGAAGGGAGGCCGATTATGATCTGTCATCACTGTAAGAGCGAGATCAAGATTGAAGGGTACATTTCAAGGACTGACTCGTGCGGCCAATGCGGCGAAGACGTTCATAGCTGCCTGAACTGTTTGAACTATGATGTGTCAGCCCACAACAGGTGTCGCGAGCCGCAATCCGAATGGGTCTCGGACCGCGAGAAGGCAAACTTCTGCGATTTCTTTATACCGAACAAGAACCTCGCCCGGTCGGGTCAAAAACCCGGTTCGGGCGACGACTCCCGCACGGCTTTTGAAAATCTATTCAAGAAGTAAACCGTCGATGGTATAATCGCGGCGACTCAGAATCAGATTCAATCCTGCCCTCTCAGTTAATCTACTCTTTGCCAAAAGGCTTCGCATGCTGGTCGAGTTTTTCCTCGAACGTTCCGTGATCGAAATTTCAAAAGACGGGTTGTCGTACAGGGGTTCGGTCCCAGACCTACCCGAACTGCTTGTCGAAGGCAGCAACCCTGTGGAATGCCGAAACCGGCTTGCCGACGCTATCGCCGATCTCCTGTTGCTTGAGGTGAAGAGGAGCGAGCTTTCATCGAGGAGAATTGAAAAGTGAGTCAGGCAACTTTTGAACTGAGGAGGTGGCACCCTGCACTGCTTTTGCTGCTAGGACTGCTGGGGCCGCCCGCCATTGCATTCTTCCACCTTGTACTAATGATCATAATTCGTGCGGAAACGCCCAATTTTCCGATAGACTTCCCCATCGAGTACATATCTTTATTATCCTCCCTGGTCGGGCTACCCATCCTGCTACACCGTCGTGGCGCGCCGGTCTGGTTGCTTGTGCTTACGCTTATGATTTCCGGCTTCATAGCATTGATCGGGGGGTTGCTTGCGCTATTCATCACGGGCGGCTTATCGAGCGGGCTGCCGAAGTGCTAAGAACCGGCTGGTCAAGGCGCGCTCGCGGGGCGGATGGTGTCATCAGGTCCAAGCGAGTATTGCGTAGCGGCGAGACGCGCCTGGGCGCGAGCGATATCTCTGAGCGTCACAATGCCGAGCAGGTGCGTATCGCTTGCCCGCGACACGACCGGAAGCTGCGACAACTCTCGCTGCGCCAGTTTCAACACAACAGTATCGAGCGTCTGGTCGGGGTGAGCGTGGACGAGTTTCCTCGTCATCACATTTTCAATCATCTCATCCATTCGCCCTTCGGCTTCAAGCCGTCTTAGATCGCCGGTCGTAATCAACCCGACCAGCCGACCGTCTCGAAGCACTGGGTAGCCGTTGAACTCAAGCTGCCCTACGACGTCGAGCGCTTCGGCGACGGTTATGTCTTCGGTCAACGTGACCACCTCCCTTGTCATCACAGATGCGGCGGTGATACGAGTAAGCGCGTCGGTCTTTGGCCCGTGCGGCAGGTGAATGCCGTCTTGAAACAGGAACGCTTCGTAGATTGAAAACGGCGTCATCTTTGACGCGACCGCATAAGCGATTGCGTTGGCGATCATCAGCGGCAGGATGATCTCGTAATTGTATGTCATCTCGAAAATCAACAGGATTGACGTTATGGGGACACGTATGACTGCGGCAAAAAGCGCGCCCATACCGACAAGGGCAAATGCCCCCTGCGCAATCTGAGCCGAAGGGTCGATCCTCACCACGACGTGCCAGGCCGCCGCTCCGAGCATGCACCCGACAAACATCGAAGGCCCAAGCACTCCTCCTGACATGCCTGAGCCGTAGCTGAATGCCGACGCCAGCACCTTTGCGAGCATCAAGGCGAGCACCGCCTTTAGCGCGAGGTTGTCCTGCCCCTGGAGCACGGTTCCCAAAAACTCGTACCCTATGCCGAGCGCGTGCGGCTGCCACAGTCCTATCAAGCCGATTATCGCGCCGCCTATCGCGGGCTTGGCCCAGGAACGAACGGTCAACCGGTCGCGGAATGCCATCCGCAGCCACAGTATCAGCTTCGAAAAGACGACTCCGACGACACCTGCGGCCACTCCGAGCAGCGCATAAGCGAGCAGCTCTATCGGGTGATTGAGCGCGTATATATTCGCCCCCGTGAACAGAGGGTGCGCGCCGAGCAGCGCACGCTCGATTGTCGAAGCGATGACGGCCGCGATCACTATCGACGCGGCGAGCTTCTGATTCAAGTCGCCTATGATCTCTTCAAGCGCGAACGTGACAGCCGCGATTGGAGTGTTGAATGCCGCCGCGATAGCCGCCGCCGCTCCGACCGGCAACTGGTTCTGCTGCTTGCGGCGAGGGATCGAGAATAGACGCGAGATCAGGTTCGACAGCGCCGCGCAAATCTGCACCGTCGGGCCTTCGCGACCGAGGCTCGCGCCCGAACCGACGCAGAGCGCGGAGATAACTGCCTTGCCCGCGGCCACCTTCATTGGTATGTGGCCGTAATCCATTGTGAAAGCGATCTTGACCTGCGGGATTCCGCTGCCGCGCGCCTGCGGGAAGAAATAATGGATCAACAAGCCCGCGGCCAGCCCTCCGCCGATAGGGATCGCCATCATCCAGAATATCCGCGAAGACCCTTGAAGCGAGATCGCCCGTTCGATCAGGACGGACGTGAGGAATTTTATGAGAAGATGGTAAGTGACCGCCACCAGACCGCAGGCTACGGCGATGGTGATAGTCAGGACGAAATATTTCTGGTTCTCAGGAAGCCTGACCCGCTGGAATATACGCGTCGCGCCAACTTCAAAGCGGTGCCATCTTCGTATTGTGTCAGCTTGCTGCACCATTTGAAGGTGACAAGTGACAAGTGACTAGTGACACGAAAGACCGGGCCGGACCCTGGTTGGTTCCCCCCATCTTGTCACTTGTCACTTGTCACTGTTTACTCCCCCCTGTCACTTGCAACTCGTTTACGACCTTCCTGACGCCGGGCGTGCTCTGAGCCACTCGCTCGGCCAGCAGTTTTTCAGCGAGTGAACGCGCTCTACCGCCAAGAGTCACCGTCCCGCCCTCCTCGCGAATCGTCATCTGAGAAATATCGAATGCTCTGGTCGTGAATAACTCGAATTCAACCCGTCGCGCGAGGTCCATCGTCGGGTCCGGTGATTGGGTAGCGACGGCGGGCGGCTCGGTCCCGGCTTGCGGGTTGGCAACCGCGAGATCGTTCGTTATCCCTGCGACGCCTGAGACTGCTCGCGCTGTCTGCTCTGCCCCGTTCTTTTGAGCGGGCGTGTCGACAGTGCCGGAAAGTCTTACGGTTCGATTTTCAACTTTCACATCTATATTCTTGCCGCCAAGCTCAGGGCTTCGCGCTAGTGATTCGAGGATCGCCGCGCGAATCTCAAGGTCTTCAACCTTTATGCTCTCGCCGGAAGGCTGCGCAGATTGATTCACAGCGATCTCGTTTTGCACCTCGCTCACGCCTTCGGTGTCGCGGGCAATCTCGGCCGCGAACGATTTGAGGTCTTCGGACGGGACCTGGCCGGTCAGCGTGACTATCCCGTTTGATGTGTTAACGCCTATGTCAAAACCCGAAAGCCGTTTCGAGAAGCTGAGCGATGTCTTGACCTTCGTAGTGGTCGCCGCGTCCGAAGATGATCCGAAGAGCGATTGCATCCAGGCGGGCCGAGTCAGCCCGTACTTGTAAATGTAGTAACCAGTTCCGCCCAGGATCAGCAGCAGGATCAAGAGAGATATTCGCGTTCGCATCCGAGCAAGACCTCCGATGGTGGGGCAAGATCAATGATACCACCTCAAATTTGCATTTCAAAAATCCTGTACGTCTTTGTGCGCACTCCTCCCAGTAACTGAGCGGCTCTAACCATCAACTCGTTGTTCTCAAGCACCCAGCTCATCTCGCCTTTCGGGAACCCGCTTGCGGGCGCGGCTCGATAAATCTCGTCGTAAAAGACCGAGGCCGCGCCCAGGCTCTGGTACTCTTTGATAATCCCCATTGTGATGATGCGTATCGTATCAATTTTTCGAGAATACCATAACAGCTTCAACAGTCCGAGCGGAAGCAACCGCCCGCCTGCCTTCTTGAGCGCGCGGTTTATGTCCGGGACGGCCAGAAAGAAGCCTATCGGCTCAGGCTTCGCAGCGCCTTCGGCCGTTCTTTCCGCAATCAAGACAACCCTTGGGTCGACAATCTGTTTCAGGTCCTTGCCCAGATGCTCAAACTCTTCATCCGTTACCGGCACGAACCCCCAGTTCCGGCTCCACGCGTTGTTATAGACGCGGCGAACGATCTCGACTTCATTCTTGAAATCCTTCAGGTTCACGGGCCTCACTCGTATGCCGTCTTTTTTCTTCAGCCGGTCGGAAACTCGCTTCAGCTTCCCGGCGATGCTGTATGAATCGACGCTGACGGAGTAAGCGTAAAGGTCGACCGCCTTCCTGAGCCCGCACTGTTCGAGCAGGTCCCGGTAATAGGCCGGGTTGTAGGGCATCATCACAGCCGGGTCGAGATCGAAACCTTCGACGAGCAGTCCGCACTCGTAGTTCGTAGACGGGTTGACTGGCCCCCGCAGCAGGCTCGCGCCTCGCGACTTCAGCCAATCGCTTGCCGCGCCGATGAGCTTTGTAGCTGCTTGAGCGTCATTCTCAACCTCAAAGAAACCAAAGAACCCCGCGCGCTCGTCATGGTAATCATTGTGCGCGTGATTCAATATCGCCATCACGCGCCCTACGACACGCCCTCCCCGGTAAGCCAGAAATTTCTCTGCGTCAGAGGTCTTATAAAAAGGGTGCTTCTTTGTATTGAGTATGTCTTTTTGCGCAATCCTGAGTTGGGGAACCCAGTGCGGGTGGCCTCGATAAAGCGTGTAGGGAAATTCGAGAAACCTGCGGCGGTCGCGCGCGGTCGTGACCCTTCGCACTTCGACCTGGTCGCTAGTGGTTTCGGCCCTCCTGGCCTCGGTCATCTTTTTAACCCCGTCACCTTTTTTCCGCAGAGCCTTCGGCGTGGACGCGACACAGGCCGTCGAATTCGCAGTATGGCGGGCATTTGCCGCCGTTGGGCCTGACCGGAAACTCACCCCGTCGCGCGCTTCCTACGTATTGCCGGATGTGATTTTCCGCGTGCGCGATTATGCCTTCAACCGAATGCGCTGCTTCATCCTTGCCTGGAAACTCCGAGCCCTTCTTTCGGCTGTTGATGTGGAGGTAATACCCGGCCCTGACGCTGCTCCCTTTTTTGACGACGCGGCTAGCAGCCATCATGTAGATCGGCAGTTGTAGGTTGCGCCCTTCAATCGCATCCGAGTGCTTTATGGGTGTGCGCCCGGTTTTGTAGTCGATGACGACGCATCCGTCTGCGCCTTCATCAATGCGGTCAATCACGCCACAAATCCGCACCTCCCCATCTTCACAATTGATTACAAGCGGCGGCTCATCGTGTGTGCCAAAACTGACCTCGAAGCTTGATAGCCCGGCGCTCTGGCCGCCCGCCCACTCCAGCTCTTTGAAGACCAGTTCCGCAACACGATTCTGGATGTCGGCTTTCTCAAAATCCCACAACATCCCCTTGCGAATCTCGCCCTTCTCCAGCATGGATTCCAAGACCTTTTCGCTGATCCGTTTCACCTCGGCCCGAATCTCCGCAAAAGCATCGGCTGTCATGGGAAACTGCCTGCTCTGGAAATTCTCATAGACGCGTTCAAGAATCCTGTGATAAGCCGTGCCGAGCCTGCTTGCGACAAACCCTGTGACAGGCTCATCCGAAGGGTAAAGTTTCAGCACGTTCCTCGCAAAGAAACGAAACGGGCAGATTCCGTAGTCGTTTATCTGGCTTGCGCTCCATAGATGCGTGATTCCAAGCTGTCTCTTTACCTCCCCTGCCAGATAGCCGTCGGCTATGACACCTGCGAACCTACCGGTGCTCCTTCGGGCAAGCCTCGCGGTTTCAATCTCGACAGCTCGCACGGTTGCTCTCCAGCTCGGCAAAGTCGAATCGAGCAGCCGCGCGCCCTCGATAAAGTTTTTTGTCGATGAACTGCCTCGTAAGGCCCGCGCAGTCGACAGGGCCAGTTCCTGAAGCGAAGCAAAGTCTGCCTGAGATGGGCCGGGCAAGCTCTGACCTGCGCCGCCGATTCGGGTTTCGGTAACAGGCGCGACTACCTTTATTTCGTCAATCAGGTAAGACTTCAGCAACTCGCCGCCTGCAATATCTGTCCGGGCATAGCTCAAGTAGAGGCGGTCTGAGGTCCGAGTTATCGCCTTGTGAAACTGCGCGAGGTCCGCGCCGGGATCAGCAATCGACTCGGTAAAATCGATCCCGGCATGTCGCAACGCCGCAAGCTCTGCGCGAGTGTACGGTGCGCTCTCGACGCTCCTGGCGGGGAACTCTCCTTCGATCAAACCAAGCACGAAGACCGCATTGTAACGTCTTGGGCGCAGGTCGTGGACCTCCTGCGCCAATACCGAATTGGAATCCGGGCAGGGTCGCTCGTAAGACACAGACTGCAAAGCGCCATCAAGCTCGGCTGAAAAACTTGACCACGAGATGAGCTCTTGCGCGCGCGCGGCAGTCGCCGGACCACTGCGCGTTATCGCTTCCAGAGTCTGGCGAAGCGCCTCGAACGCTTTCTGGTCGCGGTTTGAAAACGGTCCTTGCATGAGCGATTTTTCAACCTGGAGCCTTTCAAGCAAAGACCTGACAAAGCCCGCGTGGTCTTTCAAGGAGCCTGTTCGCCGGGGGGTAAGCAGGTCAAACAACGCGCCGAGTTTCTCTTCAATAGCGATATAACGCGCCCTCCGCGCTTCCTTCGATTCGCTTGAGGCGGTTGGCTCGTCGCACTCGCGTGTCCTCGGCTTTGGGTCATGGGCCGCCGCAGCGACGGCCTTTAACCACTGATCGCGCCCGCGAGTGACGTTTTCGTCGATTGAAATGGTGTCGAGAAGGTCGACAAAATCCGAGTCGATACCTAGACCGGAAAGGTCGAAGTAAGGCGACCTCAGGCCATCGAGAACTGCCCTGCGCGGAAAATTGTCCGCAGCCTGTTTAAGCAACCCTGCGAGCGAAATGACCATAGGGTTTTCGCCAAGAGGCAGCGCGCAGTCAATCCTCAGCCCTATCGCGTACTCGTTGAAAACTCTTTCAAGCGTGCTCTCATAAAGCGAAAGCGTCCTACAAACAATTGTGATCTTTCGAGGAGCAATGCCTTCGCTTACGATAAGCCTTTTGATCTCTTTCGCCACCGCGCGGACTTCTCGCTCGCGGTCGGGCGCGGACAAGACAGTGATCCGGTTTTGCGTTTGCTGAAGTATGTGCGAACAGGATTCGCCCTCCGCATCATCCTGAAGGAAGCGCGAAGCCGCCCGGTCGAGAGAAGTCACGGGGCGCGCAGTGCTTTCGACTATCTCAGCAGCGGCTTCGTTGAAACGCTCGCGCGTTCGCTCTTGCCATAGGTGAACAGGGCGGTTCTCTTCAAAAGTGAGTGTGGCAAGCGTCTCGATGCCGTGTCGCGCGAGACGACTAAGGAGCTTTACTTGCGCAGCCGTATAGAAATCGAACCCGTCTGCTGCGACGAGCGAAATAGGCTGGCGAATGCTCTCCCCGCTTTGTAATTCGATGGCGTCGAACGCAAGCGCGCACAGACCTTCCGCATCCGTCACACCCAGATGCTTTAGCCTGTCAGCATACTCAGAAAAGATAACCGCTAAATCCCTAGACTTGTCGTCTCGGTGTGCGGCGATTGCGCTGAACGAAGCCGGGTCACTTCCGCTTTTCCACAACTCGTCGATAAAGGCGGTTGTGCTTGAAATAAAGCCGGGGAATTGCGCCGTTTCTGAGAAGTAGCGCAGACGGCCCTGCTCGTTCAGACCGTTCACAACCGCTCTCAAAAGCCTGTCGCGCTCGATAACGGTCAGCCAGGGCCGCGAGCAGATCAAGGCGCAAAATTTCGGGAAGGTAGTGATTTCATGGCTTGCGGGCGAGAGAAGCTCGCCGCCCGTCAGGTGCCGCAGGCGGTCGGCCATCACTTCTGAAGCCCCGGCCGAAGGTGTTATCAGGTAGACCTTCCCCTTGCGTTCGCCGAGAGCCTCAACTACTCGCAACAAAACGCGCTCTGTTTTTCCTGAGTTGGACGGGCCTGTAATCAACTTCATTCTTTAGCCGATATTATCCCTGATCTACAAGCAGTTATAAAGCCGGATTTGACCATAGAGTTCTCCAAATCGTAAGATTCCTTTTTGGGTTTGAGTAGAAGCGATTCACCATGGACGAACGTACCTTTAAAACTCTTGAGCTGGACAGCCTCATCAACCTGCTCGCGCGGCACGTGCAATCTCCGCTCGGTCGCAAGCGCGCGCTGGCGCTGCTGCCGTATACCGACCGCGATCATATAAATCTAGAGCTTGATCGCACGACCGAGTGCGAGAACTATCTGCGGACAGGCGGCAGTTTTGGGCTTGGAGACCTGGTTGACCCGTCCGATTCTCTTGCCGAGCTTCACATCGAAGGCACGGCGCTTGAGCCTCTACAAGTGCTCGCGCTGCAAAGCCTGATCGTGGTCGGCACAGATTTGAGGTCTCAATTTGCGGACGCGGAAACGAGGGCGCGGTACCCGCAGCTATCGGCCATAACTACGCGGATACCTGACCTGCGCCGTGTGCTCAACTCGATCCGTGGAAAGATTCTGCCGAACGGCGAGATCGACGACAATGCGAGCCCTGCGCTTCGACGCATACGGCGAGAGATCAACGAGCGGCGCACGCGGATTTATCGCAACCTGGAATCGTTGATGAACGAGCGCGCATCGAGCGCGATCCAAGACGAGATAGTCACGATCAGAAACGGGCGATTCGTCATCCCCGTTCGCACAGATTCGCGCGGCCAGGTTCCCGGCGTCATGCATGGACTCTCATCGAGCGGCCAGACAACCTTTGTCGAGCCTCTTGGTATCATCGACCAGAACAATGAGCTTGTGCGGCTTCGCGAAGAAGAAGAGATAGAGATAGCCCAGATACTGATTCAGATTACGGAGACGCTCCGCGCAAACCTTCCCGCCATCCTTACCGTGATCGAAGCTATAAGCGAGGTCGATTTTGCGCAGGCCAAAGCCCGTTTCTCAATCGAGTTCAACTCCACGCGGCCGCGCATGACTGTCGGGCGACTACTCAAGCTAGTTGACGCTCGCCACCCGCTGCTTGAGCACACGTTGAAACAGCAAGGCGGCAAGGTTGTGCCCATCTCGCTTGAGATGGATGACGAGCACCAGACTATGGTCATCAGCGGCCCGAATGCCGGTGGCAAGACGGTCGTGGTCAAGACTGTCGGGCTGCTCGCGCTGATAGCCCAGATGGGGTTACACGTTCCGGCAAAAGAGGCCGAGATGCCAGTATACGAGCAGGTGCTCGCAGACATTGGCGACCAGCAATCAATCGCAGCTAACCTCTCGACCTTTACTGCTCACATGCGCAACATTGCAGAGATGGCTTCGACGGTCACGCCGCGCGCGATCATATTGATTGACGAAGTTGGCACTGGCACAGACCCCGACGAAGGCGCGGCGCTCGGCGTTGCGGTTGTCGATTATTTCAAACGCGCGGGGGCTACGACGATTGCCACCACGCATTACAATCCGCTGAAGATGTGGGCATCAGAGACAGCCGGCGTCTTGAACGCTTCGGTCGAGTTTGACGAGCGGACGCTCCGCCCGACATACAGGCTGCTTGTAGGCGTGGCGGGCGCGTCATCGGGCATCGAGATAGCTCGGCGTATGGATGTGCCGCTTTCCGTCATCGAAGAAGCAAAGACGCTGCTCGATCCCGCACACCAACAGGCCAGCCAGTACTTGAAACAGCTCAAGCTAGTGCTTGACGAGCAGGAATCGCTCCGCGCGGCCCTTGAAGAAGAACGCGCCGCGACCGCAGAGCGGTATGCGACTATGGACATAGAGTTTCAAAAGCGCGAATCAGACCGGCGCAGGGACTTTGAAAACCAGCTCGCTATGACGATAAGGGAGTTCAACGCCGAAAGCGAGCGCTTGATCAGCTCGCTCAAAGATAAGGTCGCGGAGGCGAAACTCAAGAAAGATGCCGAAGCTCGCGCGGCCCAGTTGCGCAAGTCGGCAGCCGTTCGCGTGAGGAAGCAGGCCACTGAAACTCCTACGATTGCGCCGCCCGCCGGGGTTGCGGCACCAACCGTTGCGCCCCCTGAAAAAAATGAAGAGGCAACCCTTTTCGATGAGCAGACGGCCGAGATTCGCGAGCGCGACAACGTGCTCATAAAATCGCTCAACCGCGAAGGCATTGTAGAATCGATCAGCGACAGCACATACACGGTGCTTGTCGGCTCGCTCAGGTTCAGGGCAAGGCGCAACGAGCTACAGCTTCTGAAATCGGCTGCGCCGCCCCAGTCGAAACGCGCCGCAGCGCTTCCTCGCGGGGTGAGCGCGGCGGTCAGTGTCTCGGAAGATTTTGCGTCCGAGTTGAACATCATCGGCAGCGGGGTTGACGAAGCGACCGACCGCGTCGACAAGTTTCTGGACGAAGCTTTCATGTCCGGCGTTGACAGCGTTCGCATCGTACACGGCCACGGGAAAGGGGCGCTCCGCCGCGCGATCTCAGAGCTATTGACAGGCCACCCGCACGTCCATAAGTTTCAGCTTGCGCCCGCAAACCAGGGCGGCGCAGGCGCGACGATTGTCGAACTGCGCAAATGACTTCAGCTAATTTAGCGCGGTAAAAAATCTCTCACGCAGGCCCTACATAATCCTTGCCAGATTTTAAGAATGCTGTTACAAATTCATTGCTCCTGGTGGGTTGTGACCCCCCTTCAATGTCCGATCACTATAGGATAGGTTAATGCGTTTTCCGCGTGGATTTTCAGATGATGTGAAGAATCAGGCGGACATCGTTCGCGTAGTCTCCGACTACGTCATGCTGAAGAAGCGCGGCGCGAACTATGTTGCCAGGTGTCCTTTTCATTCCGAGAAGACGCCTTCGTTCTACGTCCACCAGGGCAAGGGGCTTTTCAAATGCTTCGGGTGTGGCGTTAGCGGCGACATATTTAGCTTCATCATACAGATCGAGGGCTGCTCATACCCGGAGGCCGTTCGCATAGTTGCCGATAAGAGCGGTATTGCGATCCCCGTGGTCGAAGAGACCGAAGATTATAAGAAGCAAGAGCGCGAGCGCGAGATCGTATTAAGGCTCAACGAATGGGCTTCGGAGTTTTTTGAACATCATCTGGTCGATGAGCCCTCAGGCGCTGAGGCCCGCGATTATATACGCTCGCGCGGGATCAGCGACGAGACTCGCAAGCAATTCAAGATCGGCTATGCGCCTGACAGCTGGGACGCGCTGACGAATTACTTAAAGGAAAAAGGCGCGACGACCGATGAGCTTTCGAGCAGCGGGCTTGTGGTTCTAAAAGACCAGGGCGGCTTCTACGACAGGTTTCGCGGTCGCGTAATGTTCCCAATCGAAGATTCGCAGGGGCGCATCATCGCTTTCGGGGGGCGCGTCATGGGCGAAGGCGAGCCGAAGTACCTCAACTCGCCCGAAACGGCAGTCTACACTAAGGGGCGTAACCTTTTCGGGCTGGTCTTTGCAAAGAATGAGATTCGCCAGCTTGGCTACGTCATCCTTGTCGAGGGCTATCTCGACTGCATTATCCCGTTTCAAGAAGGCGTCCATAATATTGTAGCGAGTCTAGGGACCGCTTTGACCGACAGCCAGGTCCGTCTGCTGCGCCGCTACATGGATAAGCCAAAGATCGTGGTTAACTTTGACCCCGACGCCGCGGGCCAGATGGCAACCATGCGCTCAATCGAGATGTTGTTGGCCGAAGGGTTCAAAGTAAATATTCTGCGGATGCCGACAGACGAAGACCCGGACGAATTTGTCCGCGCTCACGGAGCGGATAAGTTTCGCGCGCTGTTTAAGAGCACCCAGCCATACATCGAATATATCGTCGACACGGCGGTGGCGGCGCACGATATTTCAAAACCGGCCGGGAAGGTCGACGCCATCAACGCCATCTTGCCGCACCTTGCCAGGATGCGCGACAAGTTTGAGCGGATGGATTATGCCGACCAGATCGCTAATCGATTGAAGGTTGATAGCCGTGGGATCCGCGAAGAGATCAAGCGCACTGCAACAAGCGGGAAGACAAACCTCGACCAGAAACGGTTGCGCGCGCTCAAGGAAGTGACGCAGGCGGAACGGAAGCTTCTTGAGCTCATACTCGCCAATTCCGATGTGCGTCGCGCAGTGGTCGCAAACCTCCACGAGGACGATTATTCGGAGCTTTCGACGGCGGGGATTTTTGCGGCCGTCATTGCACTTGAGCGCGAAGGGGTAGAGCCTGAGTTTACGAACCTTTCCGAGAAGGTTGAAAACGAGGAGGAGCGCGCTATCATCCCTGAACTGTTGATGAGCGATCTCAACTGGGCAGGCGAGACCGATTTCAACACGCTGTTCAAGAGGGCGACCGATGCTTTGGCATCGCTCAAATGCAAGCAGCTCGATAAACGGCTCGATGCGATCCAGATCGAGCTTGGACAGGCTGAGCAGGCGCGAAACGACGAGCTTGTCCTGCGCCTGTATCAGGAGAAGACCGATATTCAAAGAAGAAAGCTGGCGCTAGCAGCGGGGTGAATGGCTGAGTTGCCGGATTGAACGCTTTGCTGTTTAAGGCAAACTTTACTTTTTTGTTCGGTGCGTCGTTTCTTAAACCGCCTGTCGCATAAATGTATGGCAGGCAACTTGACAGATTCATTCAATGAGGGTACGAATTCACATTAGCCAGCAGGTCTGCATGGAATTCAAGAGCCCCGGGAGAGCCGACATTGGTTGAGATCAACGAGAAATATCAAGACGAAGTAGAGAAACTTCTCGAAGTAGGAAAAGAGAAGGAGTACCTGACTTACGACGACATCAATCGGCTATTGCCGGCCGATATGAACTCAGCCGACGAGATAGAAGCGATCTTTGACGTGCTCGGCGCGGAAGGCATTTCCATCTCGGACTCGGATGAGAAGTTCATAGAGGTAGTCTCGACGACGGTCGCGGGGTCTGATGTGAAGATCGAAGAGGCGCTCGACGAAGAGCTGGACATGGACCTCACGCCCGGCACCCTCGACAAGACAAACGACCCCGTCAGGCTATACTTGAGAGAGATGGCGATTGTACCGCTGCTGACGCGCGAGGGCGAAGTGTCAATCGCCCGCCGCATCGAACGCGGGCGCATGCGAGCGTTGAAGGCTATCTCGCGGTCGCCGGTCTGCATAGAAGAGCTTGTCGACATAGGCGAGCGGCTCAGGAGAGGCGAGCTGCACATTCGCGAGGTCGTCACTTTCACAGAGCAGGAAGGCACCCTGATCGAGGATCGAATCGAAGAGTACCTCAACACCACGCTCGAATCGCTTGTCGAGCTGAAGAAGAACTACACGAAGACTCTCAAGCTTTACGAACGCCTGCGCGAAGAGCCAAAGAAATCGCCCAAGATGGCGCGTCTTCGCCGGAGGCTTGCAATCTCGCGGGTGGAGTTGAGCAGGCAGGCGCGCGCGCTGGATCTGACCCTCCAGCAAAATGACCGGCTGACGGGCATAGTCCGCAACTGCGTCGACGAAGCACGCGAAGCCAAGGCCGCGATTGAGAAGGCTCGCCGCGCGCTTGAGCGCAAGAAATGGAACGAGGACGAGCGGGAGCTTAAACGCAACCTCCGCGATGCCGAAAAGAAGCTCGCGGAGTTCGAGGAGTGCTGGCACATAGGCGTTCTGGAGCTTGAGCGTTCGCTAGGCGCGATCATCACTGGGGAAGAAGAGGCGAACGCTGCAAAGCAAGAGTTGATCGAGGCCAACTTGCGGCTGGTCGTCTCGATTGCCAAAAAGTACACGAATCGCGGCTTGCAGTTTCTGGACTTGATCCAGGAAGGCAACATCGGCTTGATGAAAGCGGTCGATAAGTTCGAGTGGCGGCGCGGGTACAAGTTCTCTACGTACGCGACGTGGTGGATTCGCCAGGCCATAACGAGAGCCATCGCTGATCAGGCGCGCACCATCAGAATCCCTGTTCATATGATCGAGACGATAAACAAGCTGATTCGCACGTCGCGTGCGCTTGTGCAAGAACTGGGACGCGAGCCGAGTTCGGAAGAGATAGCCAGGAAGATGGACATCCCGGTTTCGAAGGTCCGAAAGGTCTTGAAGATCGCGCAGGAGCCGATCTCGCTTGAGACCCCTATCGGCGAAGAAGAAGACTCGCACCTGGGCGACTTCATAGAGGACAAGACCATCCTGAACCCTGCCGACGCCGTTATCACTTCAAACCTGCGCGAGATAACCGACGAAGTCCTGAAGTCGCTCACGCCGCGCGAAGAGAAAGTGATAAAGATGCGTTTCGGGCTTGGGCCGAACGGGAGCGAGCACACGCTCGAAGAAGTAGGCCAGCACTTTGCCGTCACGCGCGAGCGCATACGCCAGATCGAAGCAAAGGCGTTGCGCAAGCTCCGTCACCCGTCGCGGTCGCGCAAGCTGAAAGCGTTTCTCGAATCGGCGCGGCCCTGATTCTTCTAAATCTCAATTCTCAAAAGAAAAGAGGCGGGGTTGCCCGCCTCTTTTCTCAGCTACCGAGTGTAAAACCGGCTAATCAATCGGGCGGATCGGCCCTTCGGTGCGCCCAAGCGTCTTTTGCTCCTCAGACTCTTTCGTCTCATCGACTCGGCCGGCATCTATCGGTTGGGCATCAGCCGCAGAGGGTGGCGCGGATTGTCGCTCGTCAAGACCGCCCGTGCTTACGACATCTTTGTACTGCGCCAACAACTCGTCGACTTTAGACCGCGCGCGCGCGGCTTCAAGTTCGCGCTCTGCTTCAGCAACACGGCTATCCGTAGACGAGTAGCCCGAGCGGTTGATCCGCGAGCGCATCTCATCGATTGTCGCCGCAGGGTCTGTGGTGCTGAATGGCGATTGAAGACCTGCAATATTTTCGCGCATCGAAGTGAGGTAAGTCTCGTTTGCCAGGTCTTCGCCGCTCTGCTTTCTGGTCTCACGCAGATCGCGGGCGCGCATAGCGGACGCGTTCGCCTCGCGAATCTGCTGGATGAGCAGGTCGCGGTGCGCGGCCAGAGCTATCAGGTCGTTTGATGCGCCGGACGCGGCCGCCGAGCCGCTCTCGCGCATAAGCCGCTCGCGCTCGGCAACGCCTGAGATCTTTAACTCTACCTCTGCAAGCTCTTTTTCGAGCATCTTGGCCGCGGCGCGAGCCTGGACCTCAAGCTCGTTCAACCGCGCGATCTCGCCCCGCGTAATCTCGCGCACTTCCCTATCGGGCCGACTCGCCCGTTCGATGAAGTCATCAAGGTAAGAATTAATCAACCGTTTTGTACGCTCCCACATGTATGCGCTCCGTTCCAGCCACTACCGGGCTATAGATAATACGGCGGTGGCGGCGTCTCTTCTTTGGGCGTCTCCACTTTAGGCTCTTCCTGCTGGATCGGCCTCGGGCCATAGCCCGGCTGCGCGATGACAGGAAGCGTCAGCGGTTTGACAAACTTGATCCTGAAGATCGCGCCGGGCGTAACACGGACTTCGCCGCCCTTCGTCAAAAGCAGGCCGCCTAGCATGCCGGCCGCTATGCCGACACCGCCTGCTACAAGAACGCCCGGTCCCGCTCCTGCGCCCGCTCCGATAAGCACAGTCGCAGCCGCGCCCGCTCCTCCAATTGTACCGCCTCTTTGTACGTTCTCCGCTGTTTTGCTGCCGCGCTTCCCGCCTTTGACATCGCCTTCCTCATCGGCCTTGAGCTTCTCGTTCTTGTCCCAGTCGTCAATCGATGTGATCTGAACTGAAACGGGCTCCTGCCCCCACGCCATCGCGATCTGCTCGAATATTATCGTCATCTCGCCGCTTTTCTGCCCTCTTCCGGCAGGCTTGACCGCAGCGACTCGGCCGTGGAACTCCGTCCCTCGCGGCAGGACCAGCAGGCCGTTTACATACACGGGCTCATACAGGACCGCAGTAATCGTGTCGCCCACTTCGTTCAGTTTCGAGTTTAGGTGAGATTGAAGGACAATTCTCGCTTTTGTCTCCGGCTCGATAGTAGCCTGCCGGGCCGCCTGCGAGTAGACAGGCATAGAAGCACTCAATAAAATCATGCACAGCGATAGCGCGATTCCGCTCTTTTTCATACTGAACCTCCAGACAGGACGATGAGAGTGGTCAGGTTGATCTTAGTGCGTTTTCTTCACCGTTGCAACCGCCGCATTTAAGACCGGGCTCAGCCAACGGCGCGCTTTATGACACCGGCGAGACGGTCTGCCTGTTCTTGAATCACCGTCTGGTTTTCGCCCTCGATCATAACGCGAGCCAAGTTTTCCGTACCCGAATATCGAACGAGCAATCGTCCCCGCCCTTGCATCTCTTCCTCAAGCCGCTCGATCTCAGACCTGACCTCCGGGATCGAGTCCATCGGGGGCTTGCTCGACACGCGGACGTTTACAAGCACCTGCGGGAACCTTGTCATCTGCGCTGCCAGCTCGGCCAGCGTATGGCCGGACTCCTTTATGGCCTTGAGCATCTCGATGGCGGTGATGATCCCGTCGCCTGCGAGCGAGATGTTCGGGAAGATTATGTGGCCCGACTGCTCGCCGCCCAGCTTTGCGTCTCGCGCTATAAGCTCCTCAAGCACGTACCGGTCCCCGACCTGCGCTCGAACGAGTGTTATGCTTCGTTCTCGAAGCGCGATCTCAAGCCCTATGTTGCTCATGACGGTGGCGACGACGAGGTCGCCGGTCAACAACCCGTGATGCTTCAGGTAATCGGCGAGGATCAACAGCGTATAATCACCGTCGATGAGCTGGCCGTTGCCGTCAACGAAGAGCGCGCGGTCGGCGTCGCCGTCAAAAGCTATGCCTAAATCGAATCCGCCGTCGACCACAGTCTTTTGAAGATGATGAGTGTGAAGCGAGCCGCAATCTTCGTTGATATTCTTCCCGTTCGGCGCTGCCGAAAGGACTTTAAGCTCGCCCCCAAGGTGCTTGAGGACTTCGGGCGCGATCTCTGACGCCGCACCGTTGGCGCAGTCTATAGCGATACGCATCTGTTCGAGGCTGAGCCCCTGCGCCACGTTCGAGACAAGGTAATCGACGTATGATCTCTTGAACCGGACCTCGCTCAAGGAGCAGTCCTGGTCCGCGGCAATCTGGTTACGGACGCCTGATCTGGTATCAAGACCGGGCTGGCCCATAACGGCGATGTCAGATTCGATCTTCCGCTCCACGTCGTCGGCGAGCTTCTTTCCGGTTTGCGAAAAGACCTTTATGCCGTTATCGCGGTAAGGGTTGTGCGAAGCCGAGATTACAAGCCCCGCGTCGAACGGGGTTGACCGTGTGACAAAAGCGACCCCCGGCGTCGTGATTACACCAGCCGACTCCACGAGCGCCCCGGCTGCCCGCGCGCCTTCGGCCAGCCATCGCTCGATCTGCTCACCCGACTCGCGCGTGTCTCGCCCGATTACGATTGACGGCCTGTGATTGAATTCACCCGTAAGATTCATCGTGATCGCCCGGCCTATCCGTTTTACAGTCGGCTCGTCCAGGGGGTATTCGCCCGCCACCCCTCTTATTCCGTCGGTCCCGAATAATTGCTTGCTTTCACCCTCAGGCATTTATTCTCCAATCTGTGTTTTGAGATGAAAGAAACCCGCGCGCCTGCCCGTCTCCGCGCCCACGCACTTAGTCTAAGCGCTGAAAGGTTATCGTCAAGCTGGAAACTACCCGGCCAGCTATTTGATCCTCACGGCTTCCGGCGTGATGTTTGTTACTGATAAACGATTTGAGAAATCGTTCAGAATGTTTACATTTGGCTTGATCGGCCCGCCGGAGCTTTCGCTTCTGTATTCGACAGATACAAGAAGGTCTGAAGGCGCTATTGTATCAATCGCGGAACTCGACCCGTAAAGCGTCACGTTGACGAAACGAGGGACCGGCTGGGCCGAATCCGGTGCTCCGATGATGACGACGGGAAGGCGCTCAAGCACGCGTTCTTTGCGAACCTCGCCTATCACAACCGTAAGCATGACTTTGCGGTTATGTTCTTCCTTGATATGAACATTCGATAGCCCCGGATCGACGCTCACCTCTGTGCTGAAAGGCTCTGTGCGGCCTGAGAGGTTGATCGTTTCGGTGGAGACGCGCGCTACGCCGCTCACGGCGCTGGCCGCGCCGACTATCCGCACGGTAGACGGGTTTATAGTCGAGCTATAAATTTCATACCCCTGCGGTGGCGACCCCTCCCACCTCGGCTCGATAGGCACTTCGCGCTCGATCAACGGTTCGAGCGTCACTCTTATTGTGCCGGGTTCGATGCCGCGCTCTTCGACGCTTGCGGGAAGGCGCGTCCGGTCAAGCGTCAGACGGATAACGCGAACGCCTGCCTCGACTCCCGACAGGTCTGCGACTGCCGTCAGCTCGCTTGCCCTTATCGTGTCGAGCACGTCGCGCGGACCGCGCAGGTTTACGCGGACGAAGACAGGCGTATCTTCAGGGACAATCGGTTCGAGGTCTTCGCCCAGGCCTCGAAACTCGATTGGGACGCTATGGACAGTGATCTGGCGGACGGGCCGCGAGGCTACCGACAGCCACAGCACCGCCGTGATGAGCAGCGCAAGCACTTTTAGACCGGTGTTCTCAAGGACGTAGTCTTTGGCATAGTCCTTCAACAGACTGAGAGAACTCAACAATCGGTCCAGCGCATAATTCATTTGATAAACGTCTCGCTCACCTGATTTTTTGACGCTTCCGAACCGGTAACAATCGCGCGGCTCCTCCCCCTTCGTTGAGGCACGACGACTTCGCGCAGACGGCGCGGCGCTTCGAGCGCCTCGCGGATCATCGTTCGCAGCTTCGAGCTATTCAAATACCGCGTTATCTCGCCGTTCTGCACAAAAGATACAATGCCTGTCTCTTCACTGACTATAACGGCGACCGCGTCCGTGTCTTCGGTCACGCCGATGGCTGCGCGGTGGCGCGTGCCAAGTTCTTTCGAGAGCTTCGGGTTAAGGGTCAGCGGCAGAAAGCAGCTAGCCGCCGCGATCTTGTAGTTGCGGATGATCACGGCCCCGTCGTGAAGCGGCGTGTGCGTGTCGAACACCGTCACAAGCAGGTCGTAGGAGAGGTTCGCGTTCAGCGTGACGCCTGTGTCGATATAGTTTTGGAGCCCGACGTTTCGTTCGAGCACTATCAGCGCGCCTATCCTGCGCGATGAGAGAGTCATCGCGGCGAGAACTATCTCGTCATAGGCTTCCTGCCCCTGCGTTGAGCGCCCGAATCGCAAAGGGCTTCTGAGGTTCGAGCCCATTCGCATCAACGCCGACCTGATCTCCGGCGCGAATATCACCAGGATAGCGAAGCCGAAGTAGAGCAGCGTGTTGCGCATGACGAACTGGAGCGTCTCCAGCCCGAAGAAGACCGAGGCCCAGTAGAGCACGCCGACGCCGAGCAGCCCGACCGCCATCTGGACTGCCCTCGTCCCGCGAACCAGCTTCAGCAATCCGTAGATGATTGCCCAGACCATCATAAAGTCGACGAGGTCTGTCAATCTCAACTGCCCTAGGAATCTGAATAGCTCGCTTGAACGGAACATGGCTTCTCAATCCCCGCGACTTTTCCAAGACCGGCTTCCGGCTTCACCTTACACACGCCGCACATCACAGGGATTCTCTACGCGTGCCTGGATAGGAACCTGACGGGCGCTTTCATCTTCAGAGAACAGCGCGAAAGCCTTGCGCCCATTAAGTCATCGTTCACCGGTGAGATGCCGCATTTTCCGGAGGTGTTGCCGCGACCCGGGCACTGGCTACGGCAAGTTTAGATCAGAAAACTCCATCGCATACGAGGCCATCTCACCGGGCTATCTTCAAGATGACTCCCTCGCGTTATGGTATATTGCGCAGGCTGTGGAATCAAGTCTTTGATTCGGAAACGGCTGCGCAGCCAACTAACTTTCTCGAATAATTTCTCCAGCCGGACCTGAAGCCTACCGTAAACGTACACTGTCACACGAAATGCGTATTATTTTCTCGCACACTCTTGAAAGAAATGTGATAGACAGGCCCTTTTGCTGCGATCCCGGATTTGGCATCGGGTTTGCTCTAGTCTCTTTCGTAGTAAAAATCCTGTGAGGTGGTTTAAGATGACGGTGAAGTTGATAAAAAGAAATCAGCAGAGTGAATCGAATAACAAGCCCGCTCGGATTGCGTCGGCTGCTCAATGGACAATGACGACGCGGTCCTGGGTAGACGAATTCAAAGCGCGTAAGGCGCAAGACAACCTGGCGCTTGCCGAGCTACGGAAATTGAACTAGGACCGCGCTCGCGGCCACTGTGGGGCAGGAAACCCGCAATGGCTAGCCCCACGAGCGCGCGTCACGGGCGGGATCAGATGTCCCGGCTCTAGCCGAAGATTTCAGCAGGAAACAAAACCCAATCTCTAATGAAGCATTCAGTCTTCTACGGAAGCAGGGGTCTGTCTTCGGGCAAGCGCCGCGCTCAGCACTTCGTCGGCTACCTGCCGCTTTGACAGCAGGGGCAAATCGTTCCACCCGTTATGGCCCACCAATGTGACACGGTTTGTGTCCACGTCAAAGCCTGAGTCGATTGCTGAAACGTCGTTTGCAACGATCAGGTCAGCGCCTTTCTCAGCCAGCTTTCTGCGCGCATTCGACAGGACGTTCTCCGTCTCAGCCGCAAAGCCGATGATGACGCGGCACCCTTTTTGCCGACCGACAGCGGCGAGTATATCTTCTGTCTGCTCAAGCTCAAGAGTGAGCGCTTCGCCTTTCTTCTTTATCTTCTGTTCGGCCACCTGGACCGGCCTGTAATCGGAAACCGCCGCAGACATGACGACAACGCTCGACTGGTCGAGGTTGGACATGACGGCTGCATACATCTCGGCAGCCGAGCGCACGCTGATCACTCGCGCGCCCGCGGGGGCGGCAATCGAGACGGGCCCGCTAATCAGCGTGACCTCTGCTCCGCGTGCCAGCGCCGCTTCGGCAATGGCGTAGCCCATCTTGCCAGATGACCGGTTGGTAATCCCGCGAACAGGGTCTATCGCTTCGTATGTGGGGCCGGCTGTAATCAAGACTCGCTCGCCGGAAAAATCCTGCGGAATCGGTGAAGACGTGTTGATTTGTGAAAAAGAGCCGCCGCCTTGATCTCGGTTCAACAGCTCCCAGGCCCGCTGGACGATCTCAACCGGCTCGGCCAGGCGGCCAGCGCCCACGGTCTTGCACGCTAAATAGCCCTCGCCGGGGTCGATGAAATGGACGCCGCGCCGCTTCAGCTTCTCCACGTTATCTTGAGTCGCGGGGTGTGCCCACATCTCCACGTTCATGGCTGGCGCGACGAGCACGGGCGCAGTGGTCGAAATATAAAGAGTCGACAGGAAGTCATCGGCAACGCCGTTTGCAAATTTGGATAGAGAGTTAGCCGTAGCCGGGGCCACGAGCAGCAGATCGACCGACTGGGCTATCTGTATGTGCTTTATCTCCGGGTCATCTGTCGGGGCAAACATCTCTGTCACCACGGGCAGGCCGGAAATGGACTGAAATGTCAGAGGCCCGACAAACTGCGCTGCGTGCGAGGTCATGACGACCTGGACGGTGACGCCCAGTTTCTGTAAACCGCGCATCACCTCGACCGCTTTGTATGCGGCGATGCAACCCGTGACACCTAATGCGACTTTCATCCTTTCGGGCCCCTATTGCTCCTGCGAGCCTTCTACTCCTTTACCTCTTTTATTATCTCTTGATAGCTGATAAGCCCCTTCTGCACCTCTTCCAGCGCGACCCTGGTCGGTTTTTTCGACTGGCTTTGAACGCGGGGCTTGGCCCCCTTTTGAATCTGCTTGCTCCGTTTTGCCGCGAGCAGAACCAGGCGGTATTTGCTGTCGATAGTAGTAACCCAGCTCTCATCTTTTTCTGTATCAGGCATGAATAGATTCACCTCCAAAAGTAGATATGATAGACCGTGCTATTCTGCGTTGCCGGTCAGAACGCTGGCGCTCGGCTGTAATAATCCCTTGTAGCATATTGGATGCGCGCTCAAGGTCGTCATTAACAATCACGTAATTGAACCGTTCAAACCGCCGGACCTCTTCGGCAGCATTGCGCATTCTGCGTTCGAGGTCTGCGGGCGCGTTTAGATTTCTCAACCGCAACCTCGATTCGAGCACTTCCCGCGACGGAGGGAGAATAAAGACCGTCACCGCTTCAGGCATCTGGCTGCGAATCTGTTCGGCCCCCTGCACGTCTATATCAAGTATGACATCATTTCCTTCGTCGAGCATCCGGTTGACTGCCCCTTTGTGCGTGCCGTAAAGAAAGCCGTGCACCTCGGCCGATTCCAGAAACTCGCCCCGGTCGCGCATCGCGAGAAACTCTTCGGGGGTGACAAAAAAGTAATCTTCCCCGTCTCGCTCTCGCCCACGCGATCCGCGAGTCGTGTACGAGATCGAATACTTCATACCGTCGAGCATCCGCACGGCGCGCTCGACCAGGGTCGATTTTCCTGCGCCCGAAGGCGCGGACACGACAATCAAGTTCCCCCTGTCGTGCGGGCTCACATCCAGATTTGAGGGGTTCCCCTCACTCGACATTTTGCACTTGCTCCCTGAGCTTTTCCACTTCGGTCTTTATAACGATTGCGGCGTCGCTGATGGCAAGGTCGCTCGACTTTGAAAGTATCGTGTTAGCTTCTCGATTCATCTCTTGAAGCAGGAAATCGAGCCGCTTGCCGACTTCGTCTTCCAATTTTACGACGTCGCGCATCTGCGAGATGTGACTCTTCAACCGGGCCACTTCCTCGCTTATGTCGCTTCGGTCTGCAAGCATCACCGCCTCCTGCGCCAGCCGCACTTCGTCAACCTGGCCGCCGCTGACAAGCTCCTGTAGCCTCCGGTTCAATTTCTCTCGATAGATGCCGGGCAACCGCTCGGCCTCTCGCTCTATATCGGGAAGCTGCTTTTCTATCGTATCGAGACGCGAGTTGATCTCGGCGGCGAGCCCCTGTCCCTCGACTATGCGCATCTCCGAGAGCGCGATCAGCGAATGCGATATGGCTTCGACTATCCCTGCGACGAGCGCCTCATCAAGAGAACCGGCGGTTTGCGAAATTTGAAGCGCGCCCGGAAGCTTCGCCACCAGCTCGAGCGACAGGTTCCCTTCAAGCCCGAAGTCGGATTTCAGATGGTTCAGGGCGTCGAGGTAGCCGGAAACGAGCGGGCGGTTGATCTCGAAAGTCGCGTGCTTCATTTGATCGACAGAGACGGTAACGTCGACCCTCCCGCGCCTCAGCGCGCCTTGAATCTGTTTCTTGATGGTTATCTCAAGGCTCGCCAGCTCCTGCGGCATGCGAAGGTGAATGTCGAGAAAGCGGTTGTTCACAGACCGCACATCGATACGCACTTTGAAGCTATCGCCCTCGGCGCTCCCCTGCCCAAACCCGGTCATGCTTTTTATCATAAGGTTATTCTCAATCCTCTTTTGCCAGTGCCACCGCGTCTTCGGTCAAAACGTCGTCGGCGAACTGCAACTCGTAAAGGTCGCGGTATGTCCCGCCGCGCGCCATCAACTCCGCGTGCGTGCCCGTATCGACCACACGGCCGCGATCCAGCACAACTATTTTATCAGCGCTGTGAATCGTCGTCAGCCGGTGCGCAATCACTATGGTCGTGCGCCCGCGCATAAGGTTCGACAGCGCCCTTTGGACAAGCCTTTCAGACTGCGTATCGAGCGCAGAAGTCGCCTCGTCCAGGATAAGGATGGGCGCGTCTTTCAACAGCGCGCGCGCGATGGCAAGCCGCTGCCGCTCGCCGCCCGAAAGCTTCACACCCCGCTCGCCAATCAGCGTGTCATAGCCGCCGCGTTCCATTATAAAGTCGTGCGCGTAGGCCGCACGCGAAGCGGCTTCGATGCGGTTGCGGTCAAATTCCGGGCGACCGTACGCGATGTTGTTGATGACCGTATCGTTAAACAGGATCACATCCTGTGTCACGAGTGCAAGCTGGGCGCGCAGGCTTGCGAGCTGGGCCGCTCGGATGTCTGTCCCGTCTATCAGAATCTCGCCCGAAGTCGGGTCGTAAAACCTTAGAAGCAAGTTTGTGAGCGTCGTCTTGCCCGCGCCTGAAAGCCCTACGAGCGCGACCACCTCGCCGCGCCGCACGGTTAAGGTTACATCCTTAAGCGTCGGCTCGTGCGAGTCTCTAAACCCAAAGTATACGTTGCGAAATTCGATCTTGTCTTTAAGCGGCTCAAGCTTTATCGCGCCCGCCCTGTCGGCCTTCTCCGTATGCGTGTCGAGCAGGCTATAGATTCTAGCGATTGCCGCGAACGACTGTTGAAAGTAGTTCTGTATCCGCGAGAGCCTGCGAAGCGGGTCGTACATCTGAAGCATCGCGACAATATAAGCCGCGAAGGTCCCAATCGACATCGCCCCGGCCGCGATGACTTGCTGCGCGTAGAGCAAGAAGCAGGCGGCAATCATCACCCCGACAAGCTCAAGTATCGGAGACGAAAGATAGATGACGCGCGCCGCGCGCTCCTGCGTCCCCGCCAGATGGACGAGGGCCGAATGGAAACGGCCCCTCTCGAAATTCTCCATCCCGAACGCTTTCACTATGCGGTGGCCCGATATTGTCTCTTGAGCGATGTCGAGAACTTCCTCGGTCCCTACCTGCGTCCTGTGAGCGAACCGGCGGAGCTTCCGTCCGAACCTGACAGTTAACAAGTAAACAAGCGGCCCGACAAACAGGATTGCGAGCGTGAGCCGCCAGTTGAGCATGATCACAAGCGCAAAGAGCGCGAGAAACGTCAGCCCTTCGCGCAACAGGTCCGCGAGGAGCGTAGATACTGAGTGCTGGACCTTCTCAGCGTCGCTGATGATGTGTGTGGTCAGGGTGTTTGTCGGGTGGTCTGTGAAGAAGTCATTCGACTGCTGCAATATGTGTTCGTAAAGCCGCTGCCTTAGATTGACCACCGCGCCGACGCCAATCTTCCACATGAGTATGTTCGACACGTACTCGGAGCCGCCTCGAATCATCGTGAACAGGACAAGCAGACCGGCGATAATCGGCAACGCATTTGTGCCCGACGGAAGATATGTCAACACATCGATCCGCGATGCAAGTTCAGAGGGCGATGTGAAGGAAGGGTCTGCCGCATTGCCTGACGAGGCAGCGCTCGATTCTGTGGCCGTGGCCGAGCTTTTCGAGAGCAGGTCGATTGTCGATTTGAGCAGCGCCGTGCGACCTGCTTCAAACAGGCCAACCATCGCCATCAGAATGAAGGCGATGGTGAATAGACCCGCGTATGGTCTGACATTCTTTAAAAGTATGCGGAAGTCTTTCATTACGGCGTGTCCGAGGGAGCGCACCCTGGTTAAACCGTTCATTATACGCGACAAATAACTCGCGTCAAGGTCGTGCGAGTGCCAGCGCGAGCCACGGTTTGATTTTAACGGTAAATGACCGACCAGGAGGATAGAGGTTTGTGCGGGTATGGAGCGCCGCGACCGTCCGCGGCGCTCCAAAACTCGTTTACTTCGCGTAATACCCTTTGCGTGTTTTTACAGCCGCATCGGGTTTGTTGACGGCCACACGAACACGCCTGAAGGTGCCGTCGCGCTCGGGTTTCGTCGAGTAGTAACCGAGGCTGTAAACGGTTCGCAGCGCGCCCGCGACCTGTTTATACACGCCTGACAGGTCGCTCGCCCGTTCGGCTTTGAACATCTGCCCGCCTGTCAGCTCCGCCAGGCTTTCCAGTTGTTGCCTTGCGACCGCGTAAGCTTCCGAGGAGCTTCGGCCACGGAATACTTCATCAAACTCTGTATCGAGGTAGACAGGAAAGACGAGCACATCCGACTCTTCAAGCTTGCGGGCCAGTCTTTCAAAACTCACCCGTGACGGAAGCGGGTCGTAGCGGTCGAGCGAGCTGTCCACACCGTCCGTCATCACTACGATTGCGTTTCGCTGGCCCTTCGTGCCGCGAAGCGTGTCGGCCAGCGCGAACCACATGGCTTCATAAAATTTCGTGGCCCCGGCCGTCTTTTCAATCGTCTTGATTCGCTTGCGTACAGTGTCACGGTCCGAGCTTAGCGAAGAGATGACCTTTATTTCGTCCGTGAAGACCAGCACGGCTACTTTGTCCTGAGGCCCGATCACGTCCATAAAACGCAGGGCCGCCGATTTCACAACGTCGAGCTTATCCTGAATCGAGCCGGACAGGTCCAGCACGAGGACGAGGTTGAACGGCTCGTTGGTTGACTTGAAAAACTCCAGGTCTTGCCGCGCGCCGTTTTCGGTGACTTCAAAATCTTCCTTTTTCAGGCTCTGTAACGCCGCGCCCGAACGGTTCGAGACGCTGACGTTGAGGTTTATCAGAGACGAGTTCAGAGTCAGCATCTCTTCATTCGACTCGCCCGTCTCCGTGGTGGCACCGGCAGGCCCGCCTGCATTAGCCGGCTCTGAACCCTGGCTTCGCCGCAACACAGGCGCGTTGCCGCGCGTCGAAGCCGGACTCGAATCCCGGTCAGGCTCGTCCAGGTCGGGCAGCGGCGTCGAGGGGCGGTTGCCGAACGGGTCATGCGAAGACTGGTTGGGAGACCGCGTGTTTGGTCGCGCTCCGCCGGTCGCGGGCTGACCGGGCCGGGCATCGGCATCGTCTGCGGGATTGAATATGCTATCGCCTGCGCCGCGTGATGTGCCAAGCGGCTGATCCGCCGGGATGATCCTTACGCGCATGCCCATGTTGTCAGCGCTCTCGATCTTCTCTTCTCTGGGCCGCGTGAGCGGGCCGCTGCTGTAGGTGGCCGAAGAATCGGAGTTCTTAGTCCCGCCGCCAAAATCGACATAGCCGCCGGATGGATTCGCTTGCGGGTAGACGGGTCGTCGCTGAGCAGGGCTTGAGCTGCGTTGTTGCGCGGCCTTGTCGCCAAACGGGTCGTCATATTCGCCGTCGCCTGTTTGCGGAGTAGCATCGGTTGGTTGAGCGTCAGGCCGTCTATAAACCGGCTGTTGAGTATCGCGGGCCTGCCCCGTCCGGGTCGAACCGGCGCGGTCCCTGCCGGTATCATCGGTGGTTGTCATCGCCGCCGGGTCGCCCATCGAAGCGAGCAACGCCGTTCTTGTCGACCTCGAAAGCGTTATATTCCCGCTCTGGCTGTTGAGTATCACAGGCGCACGGCCTCCGCCCAACCGCCCCTGAAGACTGCGCGCGCCCGTGCGCTCGGAAACTGCCAGCGCAACTCCCGACCGCACTGTGCCTCTTGCCGAATGCATAACAATCTGCGCATCTGCTGAATCTGGTATGCGGTAGTCGATGCGGCCCGAACTCGTTTCAACGACTGCGCCTGCAAGCGGCCCGTCTACTTCGACAGCCCCGACGCCCCCTGTCACTTGAAGGTGAGAGCGGCGCGGCACGAAGACCTGCAAGTTTATGACGCCGAGTTGGCTGGACTGCTTGCACTCGACATAGACGGTGTTCTGCGCGCTCATCAGCACAAGCTCAGACGGTCTGAGCGTACCGCTCGTCTTTTCTGCCACAACTCGCACGGCCAGCTCGTTCCAGACCTCTACACGAACCGAGCCCCTTGGATTGTCGATCCTCACCTGCGCGTCAGGCTTGACCGAAAACTTCTCGACACGCATCGAGCTGCTGCGAGCTTCGGCTGCGAATCTGGTTATGACGGGCGAGAGAACTGAGAAAACGATTGCCAGGAAAACGATGAACCAGTATTGCCTTCGCTCGGCGCTCGGCTTACTGGAGGGAGCTAAACTTCGCATGATCTGCCTCCGGCTGCTCAATCGGGAGATTTGATCACATCGCGACGAGGCCGTTTCGCCCGGTCGCGACAACCACTCAACGCTCCCTAGATTCTCTTACAGGCGCGGATTAGAGTCAAACAAATTTTCGATTCCCCATTTGGGTAAGCTTTTATATTTCAATGATTTACAGGAACAGCGGGCGAATCGGCAAGCATTTTGTAAGGGTTGGGGCGGTCGGTTTGCAAGGCGGCTCTGATCCGGGCGAGGATTCAGAGCCGCCTTTGGCAAGAAGCCTTAAGTGGTCCCGTGCATTTCGCGTGCGTTGTAACCTTTGCGGTGGCGCACGGCCAGACCGTCGCGGTCTTTGACCCTGATACGAATTTCGCGATACCCCCCGTTGGTCAGGGAGTTCGACGGGTAATAACTCACAACGTAAACGTGGCGCAGCTCGTCGGCGATGCGAAAAGCGAGGCCTTTCATGTCGCTGATCTTCTCCGCGTCATAGACAGGACCGCCGCCGGCATTCGTTATATCGGTCATGAAATCGCCCCTGCGGCCCCAGGTCTGCGCGGCTGAAGAAGCCACAGCCTTGCTCGTGAGATTTGAACCGGAAAAGTTGCCTCTTCGCCTGCGTGGCCACGGCCAGGGGAACGGGAGCTGGATGTTTGGTATTGGGTTTCTTCTGCGCGGCCAGGGGTCCACGCGGACGCTTCCGCCGTTGCCGGGATAGCGAAGCCCGTAGACGAGGACATCCGACTCAGAGACGATATTGACCGCCTCGTCATAGCTCGACTTGCTTGACGTGTCTTCGCCGTCCGAGAAGAGGATGAGGGCTTTGCGCCCTTCTATGTTCTTGAGCCGACGAGTTACCGTTTGATAAACGGCATCGTAGACGCTGGTTCCTGAGCCGGTTTGCGTGCTCCTGATCGCGGATTCCAAACGGCCCCGATCATTTGTGAAGTCTGTAAGGTATTGAACGTCCCTGTCAAAAGATACGACCATCACTCGGTCTTGCGATCTAAGCTGGCGGACGAATGCAATAGCCGCATCGTGGATGTCTTCGACGCTCCCGGCAACACTGGGGCTCATATCCAGGACGAGCGCGACATTGAACGGGACCTCTTCGCTGCCGAAGAAGGCCACCTCTTGCTGCACGCCGTCCTCGTAAAGGACAAAATCGCGCTCTGAAAGCTGCGATATGTACCGCCCCGAACGGTCGCTAACGAGCACGGGTATGTTCACAAGCGTGGCGTCGAGTTTTATCGTCTCGTCATCTGTGCTGGCATTCGTATCGGCAGGCTCAGCTTTTGAGATTGTTCCGGACTCATCGCCGGGGCCTTTCTCCGGGTCGGTCGAACGGCGCAGGACAGGCTTGCGCTTTTGCTGGACTGGCTCTCTTTGAGCGTCCGGGTCGCGCTGCAAGGTTGGCCGCCTCCTGGTTCCGTCATCGGTTGGAGTCTGCTGCGGTTCCTGTTCGTCTCTGCGCGGCTGGGTCGTGCGAGCAGGAGCCTGCGATTCACGGTCACGCGATGGGGAAGCCGAACCGGGCGAAGAACCTATGGGAGGGCGGTCAAAAGGCGGCGGCTCCGGGCGCTGCTGCGAACGGACCCGTGTGTCTGACGCGGAGCCCTGAGGTGGTTGCGAGTCTTTAATCTCGGGGCCAGCCTCAGAATCTTCGGGAGCGCCGGTATCGGTCACGGGCTCACTCTTGCGCGGCTGGGTAGCCGGGTTCGATTGCGGAGACTTATCCTCGGCAGTTTTTCTCGTAGTGTCGCCGTTTTTCCCGCGTTTCGGGCGCGAGGTTCCCGACGATTGCTGCTGTAAGGGATTACTCGCCCCCGCGAAAACCGGGGGAAATGAAGTCAATACTGTCGCAATCATCAACAGCATCGCGAGGAGAGGGCTTTTGACTCTGGGCCTCATGTCAGTGCTCCGTTCATCAAAACTCACGGGGTTATGGTCGTGCTGCGGTGTGCAGTCGGGACTGCCAAGCTCGCAAGCGTCTACACGACGCCCCACCTGCACCGGTCCCGGAGTGTTTGATGTTTGCTGAAGGCAGTCGCGTGGCCTGCCCTGCAAGATAATTGTACGCCTGCTGCGCCTGCGAAGCCAGATGGGCCCTAGCCGTGGAGGGAGACGTGCATGACTAAGATCGTCAGGGTCCTGGGCGGGCGGTTCTATCAGTTAGCCGGTCCGCCTTGCTTGCAAACCGGTGACGGGGATTGTAAAACATTATCTTAGGGTAGGGAGGAAGGGATTTATGTCATCGAATCTAAAGGAATTGAAGAACGTATCGGAGCTTGACCAGGCTCTATCCGAGTCGAAAGAGAGGCCGGTGCTGCTCTTCAAGCACAGCACAACGTGTCCGATCAGCGCCCGCGCGCTCCGGGAATTCAAGTCGCACTTGAACGCCGCCGATCCGAACGTGAGCTATAAGATTATTACTGTGCAGACTGCGCGGCCTGTATCGAATGAAGTCGCGCAGAGGTTGCAGGTCCAGCACGAAACGCCCCAGGCGATTTTGATCCGTGACGGGCGGGAAATCTGGAACGCTTCGCATTTCGCCATAACCACAGCGGCGCTTGAAGACGCGATTCGTAAGACGGGAGAGTAATCTACCGGGGCGACGGAGCCGGTTTTCAGTATCCGGCCCCTACGCTATTCGCTCCTCTTGCCCGTGCTTCCATGTTTGTTCGAAGATGCGAGAGGCTATCCTTGATTGATGAGAGCAGTCGAGGCTGAGCCATGCGCTTCTTCATAAACCCTAATGCCCCGCCGAGCATGTCTACTTGAAGTCTCAACGAGAACGCAAAGATCGTCTTAACCTGCCCACGATCATCTTTGACCGGGATCAACTCTCCGACGCTCAGCCCTGCTTCGGTGTAATGGCTGGAGTAGAGCTGTTTCGAGGCTATATAAACTTTGTCCTCGTCCTTGTGGATCATCATATGGACTATGTTGATAACCGGCTTCATATCGCCGAATCGCTGCTTGGCCCAGTAGATTATCGACTCGGTTTGGCTTCCCGACTGCTGAGGGAATTTGTCGAGCACCTGGTACAGGTCCGCACAATGGCCGGACGTTTGCGCCTGCTCATTAGAGAGCTTTAAGAAGGCTTCGTTCGCGGGCACGCCTTCGTCTTTGTCATTGTAAGCGCCCAGCCCTGCGAGCCCCGATTTGAGATATTCGGTGACGCGCGCGACCAGGGCTTTTTTGAACTGCGTGGCGACTGCGCTCCGCAGCTGCGGCGTGAGGCGAGTTGCCTTCCCCATCACAGCGCGTATGCTCGCAATCTCGGCTTCCGTCAGCTTGACGTCAGAGTTCCCTACCTTTGCTCGCGAGAGCGAGTATGTCTCTTTGTCTTCGATTGTGAGCTTGTCGAGGTCGGCCAGAGTTGGCGTCGTGCCAAATACGCCGATTGCGATGGTCGAGCCTTGGTTTCGGAATATATCGAGCGTGCGAAACGATTCGACGAAATCGGTCGGCGCGGCGTCTGCAACGACAGCGCCTAACCCCGCGAGCGATTTGTCGTTCTTGGTCGCCAGGCTGCGGACCACAACCTCTCTTTGCGCAAGGGCGAGAAGGTCTTCGCTCTTGAACTTGAGGTGCGCCACTCGCGGTTGGACCGTTTCGACCAGCGAGTAGCTGTTACCGGCCAGTGCGCCGGGCCACGCGCCTGCGCTGAAAGCGATAATTATTATGACTGATAAAACACGCCGCATGATTTCCCCCTGTCAGCTTCCGTTCTTCCGGCAAAGCAAGGTGCAAGACTTATGCCAGCGTGTTGTTTATAGGTGGATTGGTAGAAGAGTTGATGGCGAGGTCGAAAGAACCGATGATTTGGCCCGAAAACGTGGTCTATTGACAGCAGCGGCGCGTGTCTCAACGTGATTGCGTCGGAGAGGCCGTCGATCTCGTGAACGGCTTTCGTACTCTTTTCCTGACCACGGTATTGAAATGAGATAGCCGTCACGGTGCGCAAAGAGGCGGCGACTATCGAACAGTCGCCGCTCTCAAAGGCGAAGTGGTCCTTCGCGCAGTTCGTAGGCTCCCGGTTACGGGTCTATCAACTGCTCGCGCGCTTGTCGCGGGAACCGCCTCAGCAACCCCGCTCAGTCCTTTGCCGATCATCTTGAGAGCAACCTCAAGGCAGAAAAAACTAATCCCGAACGCCACGATTAATACTGCGACCATAAGAAGAATTGGTGTTATTAGTCCTATCATTTTCCTAACCTCCAACTATTTGAAAGGGCAACCGCCGTGCCACCAGCCTGAGAGCCTGGAGCACGCTGTTCAGACTCGTTTGGGTGCTCAGGAAGGTGATAAGAAAGTGTGTTGAGCGGGCGAGATCGACTCGCGTCTTTTTATAGGGCAAATTATGGGGCGAATCGTGGCCTGATTTTATACGACGCCGAGCGCGGTCGAGCAGGCTGCCTTGACCGATTCAAACCCTTTCCCGATAATCTTCGCAAACGTGATCCGACAATCTCTCAAACGTCGTCTCGACATCGCGCTGCTGGCGATAGTTTTTCTGGTCTTTGCGTCGTCAACTATACTCTGGACAATCCAGGACAAGACTCCGCCCCCGTGGGACCCGGCCGATCATATCAGCGCAGGGTTCGATTATTACCGGCCTCTCGCGCACCTTGACATGGCCGGATTTGCACGGCTCTTTTTTCAGGAGGAGAGGTATTACGCGCCACTTGTTCACCTCGTCACTGCCGTAATCTTCTTGCTGTTCGACGCATCGCGCGTGACCGGCATCGGTGTAAATCTGCTGTCGCTCGCGGTGATTCTCTACGCAGTGGCGTGGATAGCGCGGAGGCTCTTTCTCGACGCTTCAAGTGAAGCCTCGCACGTCCAAGCGGTGGCCCTGCCTGTGCTCGCGGCGCTGCTGGCCACAAGCTATCACTTTAGCGCGTGGCTCCTTCACGATGCCTTTTTGGATTACCCGCTCACGGCGGCCGTTACCGTCGGGTTTGCGCTGTTGATAAGAGCAGGCGATTTTACTTCAAGACGAAACGCCTTGATTTTTGGACTGGCGGCGGGACTTGGGCTCCTTGTCAAACAGACATTCGTCTTTTTTTTCATCCTGCCCGCGATCTACGTCGTCTTTAATGCGCTCCGGGCGCGCAGCAAGCAAGCGTTTGCCAACCTCCTGCTGGCAGGGCTGGTCGCAATGTGCGTAGCGGCAATCTGGTACGGCCCGCACCTGTCAGACGTAATCGCCATCTACCGCGTAAACCGCGAAGCAGCGGCTAATGAAAATGAGGCCCCGTTGTTCTCTTTCATGTCGAACGCGTTTTACGTTCACGCTCTGCTCAGCCACCAGATGCAAGTCCCGTTTGCGATCCTTCTCGTGATCGGGCTGGTCTACTCGCTCATCCGTTTGAGACGCGAAAGCGTAATGCTTTACCTGTGGCTTGTCGGAGGCATTATTGCATTCACCTTTATAGCTAACAAAGACGTGCGGTACACAGTACCCGTGTTACCCGCCGCCGCGCTGCTTTCTGTCTGCTGGATTAGAGAGTTTTATAAAAGCAGGTTTTCGACTTCGTTGAGATATGTGAGGCTGCTTTTGATAATCGCAACTGCGATCTGGGCGGGCGTGAGCTTCTTTAACGCTCAGTGGCCTCGCGACGGAGCGGGGTATTACTGGGACACGCCACGGTTTCGTTGGATGGTCTTTGCAAGAAACTATTACGGGTTCGACCATCGCCCGCTGTCTGAAGATTGGAGCGTCCCTGAAATCGTCATGTCCGTCTATAACGATTCGCAAAGCCGCTATGCTGACCCAGAGCCTCCCGCTTTGAGAAAGCCGGTACCGGAAGAGACTGTGTCGCCTTTGACAAGCTCATCACCACTGCGGCGGCCACGGCTGGGAGTCGTGGTCAACTTGCCGCATCTGAACCCTTCGAGCCTGGGGCTCTATTCCCGCCTGCTGTCACAGGGCCGCGCGGGACTTCCCTTGATCGATGTCGAGTATATAGTAGTCGAACGCGCGCTCGATAGGCTTGAGGGCTGCGATTATCTCCTGGTCCGCACAGGTCTTGAGAGCGCAGAGTGGGTCGCGCCTGTCGAGCGCGTCGTAGAGCAATCCATCGCCGCAAGCCCGTCCAAGTTTTTAAAGGTAGCCTCGCTGCCGATACCCGTTAAAGGTGCCGAGGCCGTCATCTACAGAATGCAGAGGTAAGACAACCGCGATATGGAGATTTCGAGGTCAGATTTCACAAGCAAAGAATGGCGGCTGGTGCAGACTCTCACGACGCCTGCGAGAGTTCAGAGGTTTCTAACGCGGCTTCCGTATAATCGCGAGCCCGATGGCCCGACATGCTTTTCATTTCGCGGGGTCTTGAAAAATAACCGCGCGCATTGCCTTGAGGCCGCACTCGTGGCCGCGACCGTCCTCGAGCAACACGGCTATCCGCCTTTGCTTGTCAGCATCGAATCCCAGGACCTGCTCGACCACGTTCTGTTTCTCTACAAGAAGGAAGGCAGGTACGGCTCGGTTGCGCGATCACGCGACATCGGGCTTCACGGGAGAAAGCCTGTCTTCAGATCGGTCCGCGATCTTGTGATGACATACTTCGACCCATACATCGACAAGACGGGCAGGATCACAGGCTACGGCGTGGCGGACCTGAACGTGCTTGGCGGTTATGACTGGCGATTTTCCGAGCGAAACGTCTGGAGGGTCGAGCGGCTTTTGCAGGAGATCCCGCACACAAAGATAGCCTCTTCCGATACGCGTTATCAAAAGTGGCGAGCGCGTTATCTCGCATTTCACGAGCGCCACCCCGACCGCTCGCCCGATTACTTCCCTACACGCCACCTGTGGCAGTTGTGATTACAGCGGCGGTCAGCGCAAATCCCAGCCGCTTATTGCGAGCCGCCTTTTATGATGATCTCGGTCGCGCCGATAAAATTAAAGATGAAATGGACGATAATCGGAGGCATCAGCGATTTCGTGTGCGCGCGGATTATCGTGAGTATCAAGCTCAAGAGAGTGATCCCGACCAGTGACCGCCACGCGCCCCAGTACTGAAGAAAGTGGACGCCTGCAAACAATAACGTCACGATAATGACCGCCGAAGTCGCGTTCATCGCTTTTCTGAGGCCGGAGTAAAGCAGGCCGCGATAAACAAGCTCTTCTACAACCGGCGCGCTCAAAACCGCCATTATGGCCACAGAAATTCGGACCGCTTCCGAGACTTTCAATATCCTGTCGAAATCGGTTTCGCGCCCCGCCGGTACGACAAGGCTGACAAGCTGCATCATGACCAGCACGCCGGCTATCGTAAGGAAGATGTATAGAACCTTGTATAACACCGACCGGCCTTGCCAACGCAGGCCGAGGCTCTCCCAAAGCGGGCGGCGCGCGGTCTGTCTGACTATGAACCAGCAGACGGCCGCCGTGAAAAGGTGCGCAGGGATCGTTGCAAGAATCAGCACAAGGATCATCCCGGGGCTTTCCAACAAAAGCCTGAGCGCCTCTCCCTGTAGCTGCCCGCCGGTAGAGATAAAGTAGGCGAGATAGCCGACAAGCGCGATGAGCGGAAAGACGATTATGGCGGCCACGCTGACAAGCCAGGCCCCAATGCCCGCGAGCGGCCCCCAGGCCGGTCGGTCGGGGTCGCCAGGTACTGGCTCGCCAGGTACTGGCTCGGACGGAACGGCTTCGGGCAGAGGCAGCGCTTGATAGTTTTCGATTTGTTCTGACATTAACTACCTTTCACCTGGAAATGATTGCCTGCTTGATTGAGAGCAGTTTAGCTACGCGTCGATTGAGCGGTCAAGGTGACAGGCTCCGGCTCGCGTCTCAGCGAAGGATCGAGGCTCGCTTCAATTGCCGCGCGGGTAGCCTCCATCAACTGCGCCACGCCCTTCTCTGTGAAAGTCCTCGTCTCGATTGGTTTTCCAATCACTACCCTGACCTTGCCCGGACGAGGCGCGAGCGAGCCTTTTGGAAGAAGGTCGTGTGTGCCTCGAATCGTTACCGGGACTATCGGCACTCCCGCTCGCAAAGCTATCTTGAACGCGCCCGGTTTGAAGTCGAGCAGCCTGCCATCTGGAGAGCGCGACCCCTCCGGGAAGACCGCGAGCGATTTGCCCGCGCGAACGCCTTCGATCACACCTCGCAGGCTGCGCGCGGTCTTGCGCGCGTCGGTTCGATCAACCGGAAAGTTCCCCGCCGTCCACAGGTGCCACCCCATGAAAGGAACGTAGAATAGTTCTTTCTTGGCCATGATTCGGAACTGGTAAGGCAAGTAGGCGAACAGCGCCGGAATATCGATCAGGCTCGAATGGTTTGCCATGTAGACATAGTTTTGATCCGCGCTGATATTTTCGATACCCGATACGCTGATCCTCGCGCCAATCGTCCAGGCGATAAACCTGCACCACCACCGCGCGCACCAGTGTTGCATCGCCCCGCTCTTATCGAAAGGCGAGAGCAACAGAGATAGCGTAGCCATCACGACCGTGTTGACATACCACAACAGGTTCGCGAAAGGAGCCCAGAGATAAATAAGAATCTTCTTAATCTTGCTCACAGCCTTTGTGAGTGACAAGTGACGAGTGACAAGTGACAAGAAAGAAGAGGCGCAGCGTGGCACTCCCCTCTGACTTGTCACTTGTCACTCGTCACTTGTCACTTTCTTCATATATTTCAACAACGCGATTATCGTCTTCGAGTCCTCTATCTCGCCCGACTCGATCTTTTCAACCGCCTCGTCAAGTGTCAGGCGGATAATCTCAATGTCTTCGTCATCATCAAAATTCTGGCTCGTCTCGACAAGGTCCGTGGCCAGGTAGACGTGTATCATCTCCTCGCAATACCCTGGCGCGACGAAGAAGGCCGCGAGCTTCTCTAATCTTCCTGCGCGGTATCCAAGCTCCTCTTCAAGCTCGCGGGCTGCGGTAGCCTCAGGCGTATCGCCTGTCTCGATGCGACCGGCAGCGATCTCAATCAAGTATCTGCCGACCGCATACCGCCACTGGCGAACAAGCGCGATAGTCCCGTCTTCAAAGACTGGGAGCGCGGCTGCGCCGCCGTTGTGATGGACGATCTCTATCCTGGCCTCGCCTCCGGCCGGAGTCTTAAACCGCGTTAGCGATAAATCGAGTATCTTCCCTTTGTAGATATTCTCTCTGTCGATCATTTCGTAAGCCATTCGATTTTAACCCGGCAATGCACTCAGACATTCAAACCACGGGCTGCTGGTCTTCGTCTTCGATCAAGCGTTTGACCTCGCCCACCAGATACAACGATCCGGCCACACAGATCAACCCGTCAGGCGGCGTCACGCTTCTGGCCCACGAGATCGCCTGCCGCACGGTCTCTGTAAAGATCACATTGCGAGTCGAGCCGAGCGCGGACTTGCCCATGCTGGCGTTTGTCGCGGCGCGCGAATCCCGAACGCGAGTCAGTATGATTGTGCGAGCCACGTCGAATAACTCCGACGCCATGCCGTTTATGTCCTTGTCGCCCATAGCCCCGAAGACAAGCGTAACAGGGCCCGTCCAGAACTCGTCGAGGTAAGCCCTCAGCGTGCGCGCGCCCGATGGATTATGCGCGCCGTCAAGCAACATCGCGGGCCGCTCGTCGATAAGCTCAAGACGCCCGGCCCACCTGACTTCCCTCAGCCCCCGGATGATCGATTCGCGAGGGATGCGAAAGCCGCATTGCGAAATAAGCTCGGCCGCCTCAATCGCCGCCGCAGCGTTTTCAGCCTGGTGTCGCCCGCGAAGGCCGAGCATTATGTGGCTGTATGTAGAGGCAGCAGACTCATAATCAAAGGTCAGCCTGCCGTGGTCGTTGACGGCGACCTGTTCGGGGGAGTTTACGAAGACGGGCAAGACACGCGTTTCGAGACACCGGTTCATCAAAACGTCTGTGGCCGCTTCAAACTGCTGTCGGCCGATAACCGCCCGCGCGCCGTGTTTGATGACGGCCGCCTTTTCCGAGGCAATCTGCCTGATCTCCGTCCCAAGGATAGACTGGTGGTCGAAGGCGATTGCGGTTACGACCGAGACGATAGGGTCCACTACATTTGTCGCGTCGAGCCGCCCGCCAAGCCCTACTTCGAGCACTGCGAGCTTCACTCCGCGCTCTCGGAAGTAACACATAGCGATAGCGGTCACCTGCTCGAAAAACGTGGGCACGCTTTCTAACTGGCCTTCGACGACAAGCAACTCGGCGGCGGTCCGCACCTCGGCCGCGTGCTTGGCAAAATCGGCTTCCGAGATCATCTGTCCGCTTTCGCGTATGCGCTCTTCGATCCGAACCAGGTGAGGCGACGTGTACAGACCCGTCTTATGCCCGGCGAGCCTTGCGATTGCGTCTATCATCGCGGCGGTCGAGCCTTTGCCGTTCGTCCCCGCGACGATAACAGAATTGAATGATTGGTGCGGGTTGCCGAGCCTTTCGAGCAGGTGGGTGATGCTTTCCAGGCCGTACTTCGCCGCGAGCACTTCGTGGCCAAGCCCATAAAGGTATCTGATCGCTTCCTTGTAATCCATTCTCGGTGGCTGTCGGTGACAGGCCCGGCTCAGCGCCCGGTTCCGTTTGCGTTCATGAAACTGAGAGAGTTGATGATGAACTCCTTCATCTCTTTTCGCTCGACCACTGCGTCCAGCATCCCGTGGGTCAATAGGAACTCTGACCGCTGAAATCCTTCGGGCAACTTCTGGCGAATTGTCTGCTCGATGACGCGCGGACCGGCGAAGCCTATCAACGCGCCCGGCTCAGCGATTATAAGGTCGCCGAGCATCGCAAAACTCGCGGTGACGCCGCCCGTCGTCGGGTCCGTGAGAACAGAGACGTAAGGCAGGCCCGCTTCATCCATCCGCGCGAGCGCGGCCGAAATTTTCGCCATCTGCATAAGCGAGATCGCGCCCTCCTGCATGCGCGCACCGCCCGAAGCCGAGATAACTATAAGCGGGCAGCGCTTCTGGATGGCTCGCTCGATTGCTCGCGTGATCTTCTCCCCGACGACCGCCCCTAACGACCCGCCGACGAATGCAAGCTCCATTGCGGAGATTATCACAGGGTAGCTGCCGATTGTTCCCTCACCCGTTATCAACGCGTCGAGCAGCCCTGTGCTCTTGCGCATCTCTTCGAGCCGCTTGCTGTAGGTTTTCGTGTCGGTAAACTCCAGCGGGTCACTCGACACAAGATTCGGGTCAAGCTCCACCCACTTCTCATCATCAAACAGGAGCTTGAGCCTGTCCGTAGCGTTGATCCTTCTGTGATGGCCGCACTTGGGGCAGACGCTAAGGTTTTCGTCGACCTCGCGCTTGAAAAGCATCTGCTCGCAGCCGGGGCACTTGACCCATAACCCTTCGGTCTTTACGGTCCTCTCTTCTTTGGGGTCCTGACGCTTCGGCTTATCTTTTTTCTTAAACCAATCCATAAACAGGTGGCAGAAGCGCGAAGGCTTCCGTGCTCACCTCCTCTTGCTGAAATCCGTAAACTCTTCCGGCACCCCTGCGCGATGATTGACAACTCTCGCGAGGATAAAGAGCAGGTCCGACAGACGGTTGAGATAAACTATAGTGACCCGGTTCAACTCCTCGACTTCGCCTAAAGCGACTACCAGCCGCTCTGCTCGCCGCGCAACGGTCCGCGCCAGGTGAAGCAGCGAGCCGGGCTCGCACCCTCCCGGCAGGATGAATTCTCGCAACGGCTCAAGCTCGCCCAGAAAGCTGTCAGAATACTTTTCAAGCGTCTCGATAAACCGCTCGTCAATGCGTGGCACTTCAACGTCGAGCGGGCTTGCGAGGTCCGCGCCGACCGTGAACAGGTCGTTTTGGATGAGGCGAAGCACTTCGTCCACCTCGCGGTCAGACAGCTTTGAGCGGACGACGCCGATCAGCGAATTCAGCTCATCGACATCGCCGTAAGCAGAAACGCGGGCGCTCGCCTTGCTGACGCGCTTGCCGCCGACGAGCGATGTTTCGCCCTTGTCGCCCGTTTTTGTGTATACCTTCGAGATTCGCATCGCTTATCTTTTATGAACGACCATTCTAGGCTCGCCCGACGTGGTTGTCAAAGAAGGCCACAGATCGAAGGCGCATAGGTGTTGCGTTACTCGATCCTGGTCGGCTACTCTGGCGTATCGCAAAAGAGGAAGAGTCATATGGCGAGGATAACGGTTGGGATTCTGGGGCTTGGGACCGTCGGCACGGGGGTCGTCAAGCTGCTCGCGAGCGATCCAAGGTTCAAGGTGAAATGGATCGCGGTCCGCGACGTGAACAAACCTCGACAGGTTGACCTCGCTTCAATCAAGGTCACCGACCAGCCATTCGACGTGGTCAACGACCCGGAAGTAGAGATCATCATAGAGGTCGCGGGCGGAATTAGTCCGATATACGAATTGATAAAGGGCGCGGTCGAGCGCGGCAAACACATCGTCACAGCTAACAAAGAGTTGATCGCGCGACACGGAGCGGAGATTTTCGAGCTGGCGAATCGGAACAACGTAACCGTGCTTTTTGAGGCGGCGGTCGGCGGCGGCATCCCTTTGATCTCGACGCTACAGCGCGGGCTTCAGGCAAATGAAATCTCAAAAGTCGCGGGCATACTGAACGGCACGACGAACTTTATCCTGACGGCGATGGCCGAGCGAGGCGAGAGCTTCGAGGATGCGCTCAAGGAGGCTCAGCGGCTAGGGTTTGCGGAGGCCGATCCTACAAACGATGTCGAAGGCTTCGACGTGGCTTACAAGATAACGATCCTCGCGTCTCTCGCCTTTGGCCGCTTCGTCGAAGCGGATTCGGTTTACCGCCAGGGCATAAGTTCAATCACCGATCTCGACATAAAGACTGCGCGCGAGTTCGGCTTCAACATAAAGATGATAGGGCTGGCGAGGCGCGGCAACGGCTGTCTCGACGTGCGCGCGCACCCGATGCTTGTGCCGAGCCACCACCTGCTCAGCTCGGTCGAGGGCGCAAACAACGCGATCTTCATAAGCGGCAGCGCGGTCGGCGAGGTCATGCTCGTGGGCCAGGGCGCGGGACAGATGCCGACGGCGAGCGCAGTCGTAGGCGACATAATCAACCTCGCGAGCGCGCTCAGGCTGCCGGATTTTGCCCCGTACTTCCAACCCACGATTGACTCGCACGAATCGCCGCTCTGTTCTGTCGATGACGGCGAGAGCGCGTTTTATATTCGCATCGAGACGGAAGATACGCCGGGCGTAATCGGCTACATCGGCCACGCGCTCGGAGGGCATCAGGTGAGCCTTCATAGTCTCGTGCAGCGCGGCGTGACCGAAGAAGGAACGGCGACAATAATACTGCTGACGCATCGCGCGAGCGAGCGCAACGTCGCCCGCGCTCTTAAAGAGATCGAAGCGCAGGCCACCACGAGAAAGATCGGAGTCGCGCTGCGCGTTTTCGAGTAACAGTAAAGATCAAGCAAGGATCATGATCGTTCAAAAATTTGGCGGGACATCGGTCAAAAGCGTCGCTCGCATAAAGAATGTCGCAACCATAGTGGCCCGCGCCGCAAAGACCGAACCGGTCGTCGTCGTAGTCTCGGCGATGGGCGATACGACGGACTACCTGCTAAAGCTCGCTCGCCAGACGAGCAGCTCTCCCGATAGGAGAGAGGTTGACGCGCTGCTGGCCTGCGGCGAGCAGATCTCGATTGCGCTTGTCTCGATGGCCTTGAACGAGCTTGGGGTCCGCGCCGTTTCGCTAGCGGGCGCGCAGCTTGGCATCATCACCGAAAATGTCCACTCAATGGCGCGGATTGTCGAGATAAGAACCGAACGAATAATGCGCCATCTTGAGAACGGGACCATAGTTGTAGCGGCCGGATTTCAGGGGACCACAGCCGAAGGGGATATGACTACGCTAGGGCGCGGCGGGTCCGACACAACCGCCGTTGCGCTGGCCGCCGCACTCGGCGCGCGCGCCTGCGATATTTACACAGACGTGAGCGGCGTCTACACAGCCGACCCTAACCTTGTTGACGACGCGCGGCTGCTCGATAAGATTTCCTATGAAGAGATGCTTGAGATGGCGCGAGTAGGCGCGCAGGTGCTTCACCCCAGGGCTGTCGAGCTTGCACGCAAGTATCGACTTCCCTTGCGCGTGAGGTCAACATTCGATCCCGAAAACGAAGGCACAATCCTTGTAGGAGCTGATGAGATGGAGATTTCCAGGCCGGTCAGCGGAGTCATCGTAGATAAAGACCAGGCGAGGCTCGCAATCTTGAAAGTGCCGGACAAGCCGGGCACGGCGGGCGAAGTTTTCGGCGCGCTCGCAGACCACAAGGTCAGCGTCGATATGATAATTCAAGCCTTTCACGAAGGCGGCTCGGTCAACGATATAACTTTTGTCGTGAAGCGAGATGATTTCCTCACCGCGCGGGCTTTGCTCGAAGAGGTCGTAGCGCGAATCGGCGCTGAAGGGGTGCTGGCCGACGAGGACGTGGCAAAAGTCAGCATTGTGGGAACGGCACTGATGGACAAGCCGGATGTGGCGGCGCGTATGTTCACGGCGCTTGGCCGCGCAGGGATCAATATCAAGATGATCTCAACCTCAGAAATTCGGATCAGTTGCGCAATCAGCAACCGCGACGCCAAGCGGGCGGTGAAATTACTACACGACCTGTTCCACCTCGACGGATGACCAGGAGAAGCAGACACAAACTTTGAATCTGGTATGACATTGCGTATAATTTGATTACCCAGGCAATTACCATCAAAAGGCCAATCAATGAGCAGCGATAATTTCGAGCGGAGGATGGAGTTTTTTCTGGAGTGGCAGGCGAAGTTCGATTCCGAGATGGAGGAGTTGAAACAGCGCCAGAGCGTCCTGACTGACGCTCTGATAAGCCTGACCAGCGTAGTCGAGCGTCACGATGACCATCTCGCTATACTTGTAGAAGAGGGAAAGAAGACAAAAGCCAGTCTGCGCGAGCTCGCCGTAGAAAGAAAGAAAACCGAGGGCACCCTGCGTGAGCTTGCCGTGGAGAGAAAGAAAACTGAGGCCAGCCTGCGCGAGCTTGCCGAAGCAGGTAAAAGGACGGACGGCCGCCTGAGTGCCCTCGCTCAAGCGGGCAAAGAGACCGACGCGCGGTTGAATGTTCTCGTTGTTACGGTCGAGCGGTATATCGAACGAAGATGATTTACCACCAGCGACCGGCGTGGGTTCGGGAAGGTTGATTCTACTGCCAGCAGGATAAACCTGCCTGTGTCGCTTGAGCGCGCCTCTGTTGACTTATTTGTTCCCTTGGAATTAGAGTTAGCGCCTTTACAAAGCTCTGTGTCGTAGAACAGTATCAAATCTGGTGATTAGCATATGAAGTTAGCTGCAATAGATATCGGTTCGAATTCCATTCACCTGGTCATAGTACGCGCCAAAGCCGGCCAGCACCTTGAGATCATCGACCGCGAAAAAGAGATGGCGCGGCTGGCTTCCGGCACCTTGCGCGCGCACAGGCTGTCAAAATCGACCATTGACCGCGCCATCACCACACTTCGGCGGTACAAGAAGATGGCCGAGGCTAACCGGGTCGATCTCATAATCACCACCGCCACGGCCGCGGTTCGCGAGTCGTACAACGCCCAGGAATTCGTAGACCGCGTGCGAAAAGAGGTGGGCCTGGATGTGGAGCTGCTGCCTGGAGTCGAGGAGGCGCGTTTGATCGCCGTCGCGGTTTCGGAGGTCACGGACTTTAACGACAGGCGGGCTCTGATTATTGATATTGGCGGCGGATCGACAGAGTTCATCATAACCGGCGGCGGCGAGCCTGAGTTACTGCAATCTGTGAGGCTCGGAGCCGTCAGGCTTATGGAGAAGTTCATCACAACCGATCCGCTTTCGGACGAAGAACGCGAGCGGCTCGTCACCTATATCAGGTCGAACCTTACCCGCACCGTCGCTCAGATCAAGTCCGTCGGTTTCGACTTTGTGATCGGCACGTCGGGGACGATTCAGAACATGGTCGATGCGGTAGTTCATGCCGAAAGCGCGTCAGGGATCGACGAGCCCGCCGGGTTCGAGCCGTTCAGCCATACCGTCAAGCTTACACAGATCAAGCGAATGACGCGGCGACTGACCCGCATGAAAGCTAAAGAGCGCAGCCGCATTCCTGGCCTTGAAAAGGGTCGCGCCGACATCATCAATGCCGGTGCGTTGCTGCTTGAGACGATCCTTTCCGAGCTTGGGGCCACGGAGATCACCAGCTGCGACTGGTCGCTCAGGGAAGGCGTCGTGCTTGATTACTTGCAAAAGCGCGCGGCAGAATCGAACGGCCACAAGGTTCTGCGCACGCGCGCGTGGTCGACGGGCGAGAGCGAGACCCATACGCCGCTTCTGACCGCAAAGGCCGACGCTTCGCTCGATGTGCGCGCCCGCTCGGTCCTCTCCGTCGCCAGGCGTTATGAATACGACGAGGGCCACTCACATCACGTCGCAAGGCTTGCGACAGGAATTTTCGACGACACGCAAGACCTGCACAGGCTTGGCGACCAGGAAAGAAAGCTGCTCCAGTATGCCGCGCTCCTGCACGACATCGGGTTTCACATAGCGCCGAACAATCATCATAAACACAGCCTTTACCTGATAAAGAACTCTGAGATGCCGGGGTTCACCGCCAGCGAGATTGCAGTGCTTGCGACCGTCGTGAGGTATCACAGGGGGACGCTGCCGAAGAAGCAGGCCGGTTCGCGCATGCGGTACGAACACGAAGACTTCTTGGGGCTCGACCGACAAAGCCGCGCCATAGCTTTAAAGCTCGCGGCGATCTTACAGGTGGCCGACGGGCTGGACCGCTCGCACGGCCAGGTGGTCGACGCCGTCAAATGCTCTGTAGTGGGAGCGGCGGTCACCTTTCACGTGATCTCGGATTTAGAGTGCGATCTGGAGATTTGGTCGGCCGACCGAAAGGCCCGCTGGTTTCGCGATCTCTTCCACGTTTCGGCCCTTTTCGAGCGCGGCCGGGCGGCGAGCCGGAAAAGGCCAAAGGCCGCCGCCGTTATCGGATGACGCTTCTTTAATTTATTGACACCAGTCAGTTAAACGCATAACATAGGGCAGGCGCGAGCGGGTTATGTACCGGGTTTGCGCTAAATGAAGCCGCGAGGGATTTTCGTGGATGCTCAGCCGCGCGCTTCGCACTGCGAGCAAGAGGCGAGCTCTAGTATGACCAAAGCCGATCTCGCGCGGACGGTCTACGAGCATCACGGGGACCTGACGTACAAAGAAGCGTTACAGTTAGTTGAGCTGGTTTTTGATCTCATGAAGCAGCGTTTGAGCGAAGGCGAGAGCGTACGCATAGTCGGTTTCGGCACGCTTGAGATTGTAGAACGCAAGCCCAGGCGCGGACGAAACCCAATAACAGGCGAAGAGATTGAGCTGGCGGGCCACCGGGCGCTTGTTTTCAGGCCGTCGCGTTCGATACGCACAGTCTGAAGCTCGCGCAGGTCACAGCTGGCGGCGAGTGGCTTATGGAAGTCAGATCAAGAATCCCGGAAAAGCTTTTCTTCAGGATCGGAGAGGTTTGCGAGCTGATCCGCGTGCAGCCACACGTGCTTCGCTATTGGGAGACGGAGTTTCCGATGCTCGCCCCGCAAAAGAACCGCGCGGGCCAGCGCGTCTATCGCCGCAAAGACGTAGAGATGGTCATGCGTATTCGCGACCTGCTTTATGAAGAGAAGTTCACCATTGCAGGCGCGAAAAAGAAGCTGATAGAAGAGACTCGCGGCGGGGCGTCGAGAGTCAAGCTGCCTGCCCGCGAAACCGCCCAGGCCGAAGACCCCGCGCCGCAAACCGATTCGGAACCGGTCCAGTCGCAAACCGGCAGACCGGCCCAGGCACCCCCCGCGCCTCCCGCAGAGGCCGATACCACACACGCCCTTTCGAGTAAGGCTTCGCCCGAACCGGCTGCGACCGGCCAGAGCATTCCGCCAGCAACCCAGGAGATGACGCCGCAAGCGAGGCTTGCAATTCAGGTGCTCAGACGCGAACTTGAGGATTTGTTGACAACGCTCAGGTCGGATGCTAGCATCAACAGTTGATTCGCTAACGCAATCAAGCCAATCAATTTATCGGGACGTGGCGCAGCCTGGTAGCGCGCTTCCTTGGGGTGGAAGAGGTCGCTGGTTCGAATCCAGTCGTCCCGATTATTTCTCAACCCGGGATCAGAGGTCATAGGATCAAGGCCCCTTGAAACTACGCGCGGCGTAAAGATTCACAGGCGTGAATCGGGTTCCTGGCCTTGTCGAATGAATCTCAATCCGGGGCTTTCTTTTTTATGCCTAAAATTTTAGTAACTAATGACGACGGGATTCATTCGGCTGGCATTATCGCCCTGGCCGAGGCGCTTGAGGCGGTCGGCGAGGTGATAGTCGTCGCCCCTGCCTTTGAGATGAGCGCGGCTTCGCACTCGCTCACACTGACGCGGCCGTTGCGCATCGAACAGCTCGACGAGCGGCATTACTCGATTGACGGAACGCCAACCGATTGTGTCACGCTCGCGATGAGCCATATTCTCAAGGACTCTCTGCCAGACCTTGTCGTATCAGGCATCAACAAGGGCGGAAACCTGGGCGACGATGTTTCATATTCGGGAACCGTCGCCGGTGCGCTCGAAGCGTCGATATACGGGCTGCCCGGCATAGCGATGAGCCTGGTCAAAAGGGTCGATTTTGACTTTGGACCGGCTGCTCAACTGGCGGCACAGCTTGCCGAGCGCGTCCTGGGAAACGGGCTGCCTCGCGGCACCCTGCTCAACGTGAACGTGCCGCCCGGTCCTGTACTCGGCGTGAGAATCACTCGCCAGGGCACAAAGATTATCAAGCCGACCATCATCGAAGGGACAGACCCGCGACAGCGGAAATACTACTGGATCGGCGAGGAATCTCTGACCTGGAATGAGGAAGCAGGGACCGATTATGAGGCGGTGCGGCAGGGGCTTGTCTCGATAACGCCGCTAAGAAATGATATGACCGATTACAAGGTGCTTGACGAGATCATTGCCAGGGATTGGGACCTGTCGCTGGAAGCGCAATCGAAATGAGACCGAACCACTCCCCTCCTGATAATCGAAATTGGGACCCGTACCACTCTCAAAGGGCTCGGATGGCCGAGCTTTTGCGCAGTCGCGGGATACGCGACGAAAAAGTCCTCACGGCGATGGAAGAGATCCCTCGCCACCTGTTTGTGCCGGAGGCGCTTGCGGCGAAAGCCTACGGCGATCACGCTCTGCCGATTGGAGAGATGCAGACGATCTCTCAGCCCTACATGGTCGCTCGCATGACTGAGCTTCTGGAAGTTGACAAGGAATCGACTGTGCTTGAAATCGGCGCGGGCAGCGGCTACCAGACGGCAGTACTCTCATTTGTGGCCGGGCGCGTCTTTGCAATCGAGCGGATAGCCGATCTCGCAAGGACCGCGCAGGCAAATATAAGGCGCATCGGCTGCTATAACGCTACTGTGAAGGTATTTGACGGAACGATTGGGTGGAGCGAGCACGCACCGTATGACGCTATTCTGGTAGCTGCGGGAAGCCCTGAGATCCCGGAACCGCTCGTCGCGCAGCTCGCTTTAGGCGGCCGACTGGTAATCCCTGTCGGCGACACCGAACAGCAAACTCTTGTTCGTGTTATTAAGAAAGAGACGGGCGTCATTCGTGAAGATCACGGAGGCTGCGTCTTCGTGAAGCTGATCGGTCGCCACGGCTGGCCTTCCTGACACGCTTGATCGGAGAGTTATGGAATTTATCGGCGACCTGCTCGATTGGGTCCTACACCTGGATGAAAAACTGAAGGCGCTGGCGGCGGTCTATGGAACCTGGACCTACGCAATACTTTTCCTGGTAATCTTCTGCGAAACAGGGCTGGTCGTGACGCCGTTCCTCCCCGGCGATTCGCTGCTTTTTGCGGCCGGCGCCTTCTCGGCCGACGGCTCGCTTAACGTCTGGCTGCTTTTCATTCTGCTGACAATCGCGGCTATCATCGGGGATACGGTCAACTACTGGATAGGTCATTACTTCGGGCCGAAGGTTTTCTACAGGGAGAACGTGCGTTTCCTAAACAAGAAGCACCTCGAACGGACGCACGAGTTCTACGAGAAATACGGCGGTAAGACCATCATCATCGCAAGGTTCATCCCGATCATACGCACATTCGCGCCGTTCGTCGCGGGCGTCGGCAGCATGACTTACTGGAAATTCATCACCTATAACGTTGTGGGCGGAATCGTCTGGGTCGCCATATGCCTGTTCGCAGGCTACCTGTTCGGCAATATACCAATAGTCAAAGAGAACTTCTCGCTTGTTATCCTTGCGATAATATTTATCTCGATCCTTCCGGCGTTGATCGAGATCGGCCGTCACCGGTACAAGTCGAGACGGGCCGTGATCGAAACGCCGACCGAGTAAGCTAACTGGCTAGGCCCGTATCAGCGCAGGGATGAGCGGCCCTGCTTCTTCCATCCGGGAATAGAACACCCTTTCCAGAAAGAGCCCCGACGGAGGGGCCGTGTGCGCCGCTATCGAAAACTGCTCGCTCCCAAAACTACCGGCTCCCCCTGTGATCAGGCCGTGAAAGTATTCCGGCGTGATTGCGCCCCGCCCGACCTCCACCAGAGTGCCCACGACCCGTCTGACCATCTTCCATAAAAACCTCGGGGCAGCGATACGAAAGAGGATCAGATCGCCTTCGACGACAAGCTCCGCGCGATCGACACGAACAACCGTCGATTTATCATCCTCGCGGCTCTCTGCAAACCGTGCGAAATCGTGTTTCCCCAGAAGGCTCGCCGCCGCCGTCTGCATGCGCTCCGCGTCGAGCGGGTCGCGGACCCACCAGACAAACTTCTTGGCGAAGGCCATGCGCCGTGTAGAGATTTGATAGATATAATGGCGTTGAAGCGCGTCGCGGCGGGGGTCGAACCCGGCGGGCATCTCCTTAACGGCGAGGATGTTTATGTCGGCCGGCAGCGCGTCGTTTAACCCGCGCATCAACTCTGCTTTCGGCGCTCTCCTCTCGGACCGCAGGCGTGCCACCTGATCGAGCGCGTGTACGCCAGCGTCTGTTCTTCCCGCGCCGATCAGCTCCACGGGCGCGCCCAAGAATTTCGCGGCGGCGGCTCTTATCTCACCCGCAACGGTCCTCGCGTTCTTCTGTTCCTGCCAGCCGAAATAACGCGTCCCTTCATATTCGATATTAAGCTTCCAAGTAGCCATCTTCATCCCTCCTGTTCAAACGCCAACCAAGAGCTTGCGGCAGGATTCAGGCTGTGTCAACCGGGCCGCCGGTTTTCCTCAATAATTTGTTTGACTGCCGGGCCACGCAAAGATATTATAAGCATCGGAGACTTATTCTGGAGAAAATTTAAGAATATGAGACTTGATCCAATAGATTATAAGTTGCTCGACCTGCTCCAGGAGAACGCGCGGGCCACACAATCGGAGCTGGCCACGGCGGTTGGGATGTCGCAGCCTGCGGTTGCCGAGCGACTGCGGAAGCTCGAACAGGACCGCATCATCACAGGATATTTTGCGCGGGTCGACGGTCGCCATCTGGGAAAAGATATTGTCGCTTTTATCGGAGTCGCCATTGAGCACCCAAAGTACAACGCGGCGTTCTCAAAGAAAATTCAGGCCATCCCGGACGTGCTTGAATGTCATCACGTGACCGGACAGGATTCATATTTACTGAAGGTGATTACCGAAAACACAGAAAGCCTCGACCGGCTGATCTCTGAACACCTGCGAACGATCCCCGGAGTGACGCGCACCAACACGACCATCGTAATGTCGACGGTCAAGGAAGGCACACACGTTAAGCCCACGAAGGGCAGCAGGGCTTCGAGAAACTCTCGCTGACCTGCGCCCGCGAAAGGATTTGAAACAATGACTCAAGCCCCCCTGATCTCCAAGGAAGCTATTGGCCTTAGCGGCCGGACGCCCCCCGAAGCGACCGCGATAGCCGGCGCGCCGGTCTTCCGGTTTGCGAAAAGGGCGTCACGAATGAGCGTCTCTGCGGTGCGCGAGATTTTAAAGGTCACTGAAAGACCCGAAATAATCTCGTTCGCCGGCGGGCTGCCAGCACCGGAACTCTTCCCCGTCCAAGAGATTGCGAAGGCTCATGCGGAGGTCTTTGCAAACGACGGCCCCGCCGCTTTGCAGTACAGCACAACCGAAGGTTGGCGGCCACTCAGGGAGTGGATAGCCGCGAGGATGAGCGGTCGCGGCGTGCAGGCAGATGCCGACCGTGTGGTGATCACGAGCGGGTCCCAACAGGGGATTGATCTTGTAGCAAAGGTGCTCCTCGATCCGGGCGACGCGGTTATTGTCGAAAATCCTTGCTACCTCGCAGCGCTTCAGGCATTCGGCGGATACGAAGCCTCCTTCATAGCAGTCGGTAGCGACGACGAAGGGATGCGAGTCGATGAGGTTGAGCAAGCGCTTGTGCGAGGCGAGGCGAAGCTGATCTACATCGTGACGGATTTTCATAACCCAAAGGGAACAAGCCTCTCATTTGAACGGAGACGACGGCTAGTCGAGCTTGCGCAAAGATATAGGGTCCCGATTCTCGAAGACGACCCCTACAGCGAGTTGCGGTTCGCGGGCGAGCGTCTCCCTTCGCTCGCCGCGTTAGACGACAAAGGCGTTGTCATCCATATCAGCACGTTCTCAAAGACGCTGAGTCCAGGCATAAGGATCGGCTGGGCTACCGGCAATGAAGAGATCATACACAGCCTCGTGGTAGCCAAGCAGGCGGCAGACCTCCACACAAGCACGATTCAGCAGCGGGCGGCGGCAAGGTTGCTCGAAGGCTTTGAGTATGATTCACACATTGCAACGCTGACCGAAGTTTACGGCGAGCGCTGCCGGACGATGATTGATGCGATTGCGAGCTACTTCCCTTCTGATGCGCGTCCCACGAGGCCCGAAGGCGGGTTGTTCCTGTGGGTCGAGTTGCCCGGCACGATTGACGGTGAAGAGCTGCTCAAGCGGGCGCTTGAAGAACAGGTTGCGTTCGTTCCCGGCGCTCCTTTCTTTGCCGCAGACGCAAAGTCAAATTTTATCCGTTTGAACTTCTCAAACCAGACGCCCAATCTAATCGAGGAAGGGATCAAACGACTTGGGCGAGTCATCAAGAGGTGAAGACATGACCGACAATACGATTCGCTTAAAGACCGGTCTCGCCGAGATGTTAAAGGGCGGCGTGATCATGGATGTAACAGATGCCGCGCAGGCGCGCATAGCCGAAGAGGCCGGAGCGGTTGCGGTAATGGCTCTTGAGCGCGTGCCTTCCGACATTCGCGCCGAGGGCGGAGTCGCGCGAATGGCCTCGCCAAAGAAAATTCGCGAGATCATGCAGACCGTGACGATACCTGTGATGGCCAAAGTGCGTATCGGCCATTTCGTAGAGGCCCAGGTGCTTGAAGCTATGGGAGTCGATTTTATCGACGAGAGCGAAGTGCTTACGCCTGCCGACGAGGCTCACCACGTAGACAAACACAAATTCAAGGTGCCGTTTGTTTGCGGCGCTCGCGACCTTGGTGAAGCGTTGCGCCGAATAGGCGAGGGCGCGGCCATGATTCGCACGAAGGGCGAAGCGGGATCAGGCAACATAGTCGAGGCGGTCCGTCACCTGAGGCAGATCACGCAGGACATAAAACGACTGACAATTCTCGGCGACGAAGAGCTGATGTCGGAATCGAAAAGACTTGGCGCGCCTTACGAGATTGTCAGGATGGTGGCGCGCAACGGTCGCCTGCCCGTTCCCAACTTCGCAGCCGGAGGCATCGCGACTCCTGCCGACGCCGCTCTCTGCATGCAGTTGGGCGCGGAATCGGTCTTTGTCGGATCAGGCATTTTCAAATCGAGCGACCCGGCTTCGAGAGCCAGAGCGATAGTCAAAGCCACAACTCACTTTAATGACGCGAAAGCGGTGCTTGAGGCGAGCCAGGAGCTTGGAGAAGCGATGCGCGGGCTCGATGTTTCAAAGATGGCCGAGGCAGACTTGCTTCAAAATCGCGGGTGGTAAGGGCGAACGGGATGAAGATAGGCGTACTTGCGATACAAGGCGATTTCGCCGCGCACGCTCGCATGATAAAACAGGCTGGGATCGGTGCGATTGAGGTTCGCGCCGCTCGTGACCTTGAAGATGTGGACGGCTTGATAATCCCCGGCGGCGAGAGCACAACCATGGTCAAGCTGCTTTCCGAAGAAGCGATGGTTGAGCCGATCAAGCAATTCGCAGAGAGCGGCAAACCAGTACTTGGGACATGCGCCGGAGCGATACTGCTTGCGCGTCATGTACATAACCCGGCACAAACGTCGCTAGGCTTGATCGACATAGACGTTGAGCGGAACGGTTATGGAAGACAGGTCGACAGCTTTATCGGCATGTCGGATACAACGATTGAGGGCGGGCCGCTCGAATCGGTCTTTATCCGAGCGCCACGGATAACACGCGTTGGCCCCAGGGTCGAAGTGCTCGCCACGATGAACGGCGAGCCTGTGCTAGTGCGCGAAGGCAATGTGATCGTGGCGACTTTCCATCCTGAGCTAACGGACGACTTGCGCGTGCACAGGCTCTTGCTAGGTCTTGAAGAGGAAGCAAAACATGCAATTACACAGGTGGGACGAGATAGCTGAAGAAGAGATTACGCCTCTGCTGACGCGGCGGTTTATCTCAGGCGAGAAGATGACCGTTGCCCGGTTCTTTCTAAAGAAAGGGTGCGTTGTCGCGTCTCATAGTCACCACAACGAGCAGATGTCTACGATCCTCAGCGGCGCGCTCAAGTTCATAATTCATGACCGCGAGGTCATAGTCCGCGCCGGCGAGACTCTACAGATTCCTGCCAACACACCCCACAGCGCAGAGGCGATAGAAGACACGGACGCGCTTGATGTCTTCGCGCCAACAAGAAGCGACTGGGTCGAAGGGAAAGACGATTACCTTCGCGGCAAGCCTCAGATTTAAGAGTCTCACCCTGAACTCTTGATCTAAACATTTTCCCGCGCTTCGGCTATCTTATCTGTATGGATTTCGGGTTAAAGGGAAAGACAGCAATCGTGACGGCGGCTTCAAGCGGCCTCGGCAAGGCCACGGCGCTTGAGCTTGCGGCGGAGGGCGCGAATGTCGTAATCAACTCGCGAAGTGAGGAGGCGTTGCGACGGGCCGCGGACGAAATTGGAAGCGCAACCGGGGCTGAGGTTGTTGTCGCACCGGGCGACGTGACGCACGCGGGTCAGATCGCGTCGGTCTTCGCTGAAACAAAAGAGATGTTCGGGCGAATCGATGTACTCGTTGCAAACGCGGGCGGGCCACCCGCAGGTTTTTTTTCGGACTTCTCTGCCGACGATTACAGGCAAGCGGTCGAGCTTAATCTAATCAGCACGATTAATCTTTGCCGGGAAGCGATCCCGCACATGCGCGAGCAAGGCTGGGGCAGGGTCGTGGCCATTACCTCGATTGCCGCAAAACAGCCCGTCGATAATCTTATCCTTTCAAACACGGCCCGCGCAGGTGTGCTCGGTTTCATGAAGAGCCTCGCCAACCAGGTAGCCGGCGACGGTATAACGGTAAACACTGTCTGCCCCGGATACCACCTGACGGAAAGGTTAAAGAACCTGGCGGCGCTCACCGCTCAGAGCGAAGGCGTTTCAGAAGAAGTAGTCTACGCTCGATGGGCCGCCGCCGTGCCCGCAAAGAGGCTAGGCGACCCGATAGAGTTCGCGGCGGTCGTGGCATTCTTATGCTCAGAGCGCGCAAGCTACGTCACGGGCGCTGTGCTTCAAGTAGACGGCGGAGCGTACAAGGCTCTCTACTAAATCAAAAGCGGCGAGTGATGGTTGATAAGAAGATCAGTTCAGGCCACGGCTCAGCCGGTCCCGTCACTGTGCGCAAATACAGGCCGGAAGACTTCGACCGGCTCTACCAGATCGAGCACGAGGCTTTTTCAAGAGAGATCGCCTACTCGCACCTTGAGCTTCAATACTACCTGCGGTCGGCAACCTGTCGCTCGCTTGTGGCCGAAGACAAAGATGAGATAGTCGGTTTTGTCATCGCAGAGTTCGAGCCTCCTGAGATCGGGCACATCATCACCATTGACGTAGCGCCGCACCGACAGCGACAGCAGATCGGGAGCCTGTTGCTTGCAGAGGTCGAAGATTGGTTATGGCGGCTCGGCGCGAAGGCGGTCTATCTCGAAACCCCAATCGACGACACTGGCGCAAGAGGCTTTTATGAACTGCACGGCTACTTCGCCTTCGAGCAGATCGCAGGGTATTACAACGAGAAGACAGACGCCGTTGTGATGATGAAGACTTCAAAACGCCCGCAGGGTTGAAGCGGTGGTTGTGAGCGTCGAGCCGCGCGTGATAAGTTCTAAACAGGACGAGCTTGTTAATCCATCTGGAGAGCTTTGAATGAAAGTTGAAACGGGTGTAATTGCGGCCGCCGGGTCGGGCACGCGAATGCTGCCGGTAACGCTTGCTTATCC